>NZ_CP034683.1:262500-1462500 GCF_003990335.1 Rheinheimera mangrovi
AGGAGGTCAGCGGTTCGATCCCGCTTAACTCCACCATTACTTAAGAAGATTCTGAAAGTAAATACTGTTTGAAAACTTAAAAACAACCATTCTTTGAAAGAATTGTTCTTTTTGAGCTTTATGCTCGAAGTGCTCTTTAACAAATTGGCAAGCTGATAGAAAGAAACAAGGTAAAACAATTTATTTGTGAACCTTATCACACCTATAACTTCAGACATTTTGGGGTTGTATGGTTAAGTGACTAAGCGTACACGGTGGATGCCTTGGCAGTCAGAGGCGATGAAGGACGTGCTAACCTGCGAAAAGCTGTGAGAAGTCGGTAAGAGACGTTAGACTCACAGATGTCCGAATGGGGAAACCCACCTGATTTATCAGGTATCGTATGATGAATACATAGTCATACGAGGCGAACCGGGAGAACTGAAACATCTAAGTACCCCGAGGAAAAGAAATCAACCGAGATCCCCTTAGTAGCGGCGAGCGAACGGGGGCTAGCCCTTAAGTTGGTAAAGCGTTAGTGGAAGGCTCTGGAAAGTGCGGCGATACAGGGTGATAGCCCCGTACACGAAAAGGCTTTATCAATGAAAACGAGTAGGACGGGACACGTGGTATCCTGTTTGAACATGGGGGGACCATCCTCCAAGGCTAAATACTCCTGACTGACCGATAGTGAACCAGTACCGTGAGGGAAAGGCGAAAAGAACCCCTGTTAGGGGAGTGAAATAGAACCTGAAACCGTGTACGTACAAGCAGTGGGAGCCCACTTGTTGGGTGACTGCGTACCTTTTGTATAATGGGTCAGCGACTTACATTCTGTAGCGAGGTTAACCGAATAGGGGAGCCGTAGGGAAACCGAGTCTTAACTGGGCGAATAGTTGCAGGGTGTAGACCCGAAACCGGGCGATCTATCCATGAGCAGGTTGAAGGTTGGGTAACACTAACTGGAGGACCGAACCCACAAATGTTGAAAAATTTGGGGATGACTTGTGGATCGGAGTGAAAGGCTAATCAAGCTCGGAGATATCTGGTTCTCCTCGAAAGCTATTTAGGTAGCGCCTCGAGCGAATACCATTGGGGTAGAGCACTGTTAAGGCTAGGGGGTCATCCCGACTTACCAACCCTTTGCAAACTCCGAATACCAATGAGTACTACTCGGGAGACACACGACGGGTGCTAACGTCCGCCGTGAAAAGGGAAACAACCCAGACCACCAGCTAAGGTCCCAAAGTCATGGTTAAGTGGAAAACGATGTGGAAAGGCATAGACAGCTAGGAGGTTGGCTTAGAAGCAGCCACCCTTTAAAGAAAGCGTAATAGCTCACTAGTCGAGTCGGTCTGCGCGGAAGATGTAACGGGGCTAAACCATGCACCGAAGCTGTGGACTTGCACTATGTGCAAGTGGTAGAGGAGCGTTCTGTAAGCCGTTGAAGGTGACTCGTGAGGGTTGCTGGAGGTATCAGAAGTGCGAATGCTGACATAAGTAACGATAAGGGGAGTGAAAAACTTCCCCGCCGGAAGACCAAGGGTTCCTATCCCATGCTAATCAGGGTAGGGTAAGTCGGCCCCTAAGGCGAGGGCGAAAGCCGTAGTCGATGGGAAACGGGTTAATATTCCCGTACCGACAATACTGCGATGGGGGGACGGAGAAAGCTAGGCAGGCATGGCGTTGGTAGTCCATGTGAAAGTGCGTAGGAAGGGGGATTAGGCAAATCCGGTTCCCTATATTCTGAGACACGAGACGAGCCACTAAGGTGGTGAAGCTGTTGACGCTACGCTTCCAGGAAAAGCCTCTAAGCTTCAGGTATTGTCGACCGTACTCGAAACCGACACAGGTGGTCAGGTAGAGCATACCAAGGCGCTTGAGAGAACTCTGGTGAAGGAACTAGGCAAAATAGTACCGTAACTTCGGGAGAAGGTACGCTCTTGTGTGTGAAGGACTTGCTCCGTAAGCATATGAGAGTCGCAGTGACCAGCTGGCTGCAACTGTTTATTAAAAACACAGCACTCTGCAAACTCGTAAGAGGACGTATAGGGTGTGACACCTGCCCGGTGCCGGAAGGTTAATTGATGGGGTTAGCGCAAGCGAAGCTCTTGATCGAAGCCCCGGTAAACGGCGGCCGTAACTATAACGGTCCTAAGGTAGCGAAATTCCTTGTCGGGTAAGTTCCGACCTGCACGAATGGTGTAATGATGGCCAGGCTGTCTCCACCAGAGACTCAGTGAAATTGAAATTGCGGTGAAGATGCCGTATACCCGCGGCTAGACGGAAAGACCCCGTGAACCTTTACTATAGCTTGGCACTGAACATTGACCCTACATGTGTAGGATAGGTGGGAGGCTTTGAAGTTGGAACGCCAGTTCTGATGGAGCCGTCCTTGAAATACCACCCTTGTATGTTTGATGTTCTAACGTGGGTCCCTGATCGGGATTGCGGACAGTGTCTGGTGGGTAGTTTGACTGGGGCGGTCTCCTCCTAAAGAGTAACGGAGGAGCACGAAGGTTGGCTAAGTACGGTCGGACATCGTACGGTTAGTGCAAAGGCAGAAGCCAGCTTAACTGCGAGACAGACACGTCGAGCAGGTACGAAAGTAGGTCTTAGTGATCCGGTGGTTCTGTATGGAAGGGCCATCGCTCAACGGATAAAAGGTACTCCGGGGATAACAGGCTGATACCGCCCAAGAGTTCATATCGACGGCGGTGTTTGGCACCTCGATGTCGGCTCATCACATCCTGGGGCTGAAGTCGGTCCCAAGGGTATGGCTGTTCGCCATTTAAAGTGGTACGCGAGCTGGGTTTAGAACGTCGTGAGACAGTTCGGTCCCTATCTGCCGTGGGCGTTGGATGATTGATTGGAGTTGTTCCTAGTACGAGAGGACCGGAATGAACGAACCGCTGGTGTTCGGGTTGTCATGCCAATGGCACTGCCCGGTAGCTATGTTCGGAACGGATAACCGCTGAAAGCATCTAAGCGGGAAGCCGGCCAAAAGATGAGTCATCCCTTGTACCTTGAGTACACATAAGGGTCGTTGGAGACCACAACGTTGATAGGTGAGGTGTGGAAGCGCAGTGATGTGTTAAGCTAACTCATACTAATTGCCCGAGAGGCTTAACCATACAACGCCCAAGGTGTTTGTTGGTGTGATAAAGAATTCTATCGGTTTGCTTGTTAAAGACATAAAAACAGTTTTTGCCTGGTGGCAATAGCGCTGTGGAACCACCTGACTCCATTCCGAACTCAGAAGTGAAACGCAGCCGCGACGATGGTAGTGTGGCAGATGCCATGCGAGAGTAGTTCACCGCCAGGCTCCCAATAAATGGAAAAGCCCTTCGCGAAAGCGAGGGGTTTTTTTATTTACTTCGAAATCGGTGGTGGGCCATTCGAGCAGGGCATTCCCCATGCGACAAAAACGTCCGGAACGTTTTTGGACCGCCAACGGCGGGTCCCGCAGGGACGAACCCCACGGACGGGGTGAGCAGCGTAGTTCACCGCCAGGGTGAAACAGGGAAAAATGGGACGCAAACTGCTTTGCGTCACGCCTGTTTCACGCATTGAGCTCTGCGACCAAACTGCCGGGAGCAGTTTGGGACCGCTTCAGCGGGTCGCGAAGCGACGAGGCCCTGGATGGGTCGAGCAATGGCCGGACAAGAGGCCCCGCTGTCGCCTCACCGCTCAAATCCAGAACCAATCTAGCTCAAATATTCTGCAATACCTTTGGTAATTGCACCCCTACCTAACATCCTCAACCCCACGGTCTGTCACTTTTACCCTGAATACTCGCTGTGAAGCCTGCTGTTTATTCAGATCAAACTGCAAAGGAAAATCATAAACCGATGTTTGTTGCCGCAACTTTTCCAACAAACACAGACGCTGAACAGGTAAAGGGCATAATTTCAGTGCCTGACCCACTAAAGTAGCTGCTGTAAAACCCTCTAATCCGACGTCAGACAAAGGATCTGTTCCCTGCTGAATCATCAATCTTTGATATTCCCGCACTAAAAGCCACTTTGTGTCAGTAGGTTTCGGTACCACCATAGTGGCCATGACCTTGTCATCTTTATCCAACAAGGCACTGAGCTGCTGTAAACCAGCGAAAGATACTGTGGCATATTGAGGTTTGTAACCTTTGCTGCGACCAAAATTAATGGCTTCGGCCAAAGGTTTATAGGTGCCGACCATCAACACCAACTCAACATCGGCTTTTATCAATTCCGATACTCCAGCTTCAATTTCTGTACTATTACGTTGAAAACGCGCAGTGACTACAGGCGATATCCCTTTTAACTGCAACGCTTTTAAGTATCCTTCTTCCACAGAGGCGCCAAATTCGTCAGCTTGCAGTAACAAGCCTACTCTGGTGTCAGGTTTTTGCAGCAGGTATTCCACCTGACTTTGAGTCTCTTCGTCATAACCAGATCGTAAATGATAGATAAAACTGTATTCTGGCTGACGAAATAAAGAGGCGCCGGTAAATGGGGTGAGATACGGAATTTGGTAATGCTTCAGCAAAGGTAAGATGGCGGAGGATGTTGGAGTACCAACGTAAGCAAATAAGGCCAGTACATTGTTTTCTATTATAAATTGTCTGGTATTCAGCACTGTTAGTTCAGGCTCATACTGGTCGTCTTTCACAAGTAGCTGCACTTTGGCACCCTGAACACCTCCTTCTTTATTAAACTGCTTAATCGCCAGCTCAACGCCGTTTTTATAGCTTTGGCCTATACCGCTGGCATTTCCAGTTAGCGGCACCGACATTCCTAATTGAATAGTTTCAGCTTGTGCAGATGCGGTAGAAGCGCAGACTAACAGCAGCATTGATCGTATAGATGACAAGCTTAGTCGTGGCATAAATTAGTACTCTTACAGCTTTAGTCGCTGTGAGTTTAGTAGAAAATGTCGAAGGAAACCTTGTTCTGGCTCATAAATGCAGCAGTTTACAAAGCTCTGGCAGCTTTTGTTTCGCTGTAGGCACGGGAATCTGTTGCCAGTTATGCTTTTGCCAAAGCCGTTGTACTAACAACAGTGCTGTTTGATAGTCCACTTTGGCATAATGCAAATTAAACCAACACAACAGATGGGTTTCTATCAGCTCAAAAGGACGCAATTCTGCCTGGAATAACTGCAGTTCAGTGACTTGCTGTGGTGTGAGTTCTACAGAAGGAGGCTCTGCCCACAATAAAGCCAAAGCCGGATCCAGGGTGCGTTGTTTATCAGCGAGCTGCCAATACAACTGTTTGGAAAACTGGCGCTGTAAAGCCCTGAACTGCTTGCCATACAGCATCAACACTGAGGCTTCATTGCTGGCCTGTTCATTTTGATGACTGAGCTTTACCGGGCTAAAACCAGCCTTTTGCCAGAACTTGGCTAAAGCTAAAGTAGCGCCAAAACTAGTGCCAATCAGATACTGCTGTTCCAGTAAATCCTGCAATACAAAGCTTAATAACTGACTGCCGATTCCCTGACTTTGCACTAACGGATGCACCACAATACGCTGAATTCTGGCCATTTTTTGCTCTGCCAGCTGCGGCTGCAGGCAATGAAAAGCTAGGCTTTGAGCTAATAAATGCCCTTGTACTCTGCGTTTGCCATGCGCTACTGCACTAGCAAGTTCTGCATTCAGCTCACCTTCAAAACTGATTAAAGCACAGCCGATCACCTGCTGATCTTGCTCCAGTGTATACAACTTCAGTGTCGGGTTATCCAACAAAGCCCAGAGGTCCATCACATCGGTTTGATAATGTGCCAGGCTGAGTAAACTAAAGATTTGTTGTAGTTTTTGAGGTTGTAGCAGTAAATCTTTGAGCGGATAGCTAAAAGCCTTTGGTTGCAGCGGTGGTGTAATTACAGCGTCTGTTTGCTCCAGTAAAAAACCTTTAAAAATCAGCTGTTCAAGCGGATCATTCGCCTGATAGCGTATGGGCTGATGCAAATGAAGTTTCTGAAAACCAGGGCAATGTTGCTGTAAATAACTTTGAAAGCGTAACTGAAAACCACGGCCTGTACCTTCGTAGCCATGTTCTGTAGTAGCGAAAACTAAACGGCTATACAGATCAGTCAGTTGCTGTAATTGAGGGGTTGGAACAGCGGCAGCTTCATCGACCAGAATCACGGTGTTCTGCTGCTTTTCCGCCAGTAAGGCATCAACAGGTACAAAACGAATGGTACCGTTTAGCAGCTGATTTTGGCCTGGCTGATACGACAAACTTAAAAGATCAGCAGCGATATAAAATGCGGTTTGCACAGCAACAGGCGAAGGGCCTGTCAGCAAAATATCGGTTTTTCCTTGTTGCGCTAATTGAGCTGCAGCTAACCCCAAAGCACTGGATTTGCCACGACCACGGTGAGCCGTCAGTACCAAAGGGCGACGTCTGTGACCTGTTATTACTTTATGAATAGCGGCCACTGCTTGCTCTTGTTCCGCTGTGCGATAAGGCAGTTGTGCTTGTGGTGAGGCCATCACTTCGGGTAAGAAAGGAATTACAGCAGAGTTGCCTTCGATCAGCTTCACCCAGCGCTGTTCTGACAATTGCTCTAACCAGAAATCTTTAAATAACCCTGTATAAGCTGTCGAATCCAACGGATAAGGTAATACTCTTTTGGCGGCGGGGTTAGGCTGTTGTCGCCATAGATCCGGTTCGTTGGTAACAAATAACCAAAGTCCACCCGCTTTTAAACAACCACTGCTGGCCGCTACCAAATCCCAGTCGACTGCATAGCGAGCATCCACCACCAGCACATCACATTCGGTGCCCAGCCATTGCTGCTTTTGTTTTGCTGACAACAGCGTAAAACCAGCAGGGGCTTGCTGGCCTAACCAATAACTAACAGCTTCCGGCTCTAAAGCACTAAGTTGCTGCTGTGTATAAAGCTCTGAACCTGCTAACCAGATCGGTAAACGCCAGCGAAGCTTTTGATAAGCATGTCGTTGCTGATGGATGATCTGCAGCAGGTGTGTCATGGCTTAAACAGGTTCTAATCTGGCATAAGCTGTCACCAGCCATTTACTGCCCAGCTCGTCAAAGCTCACCTGAATACGCGACTGTGGCCCTGTGCCTTCATAATTGAGCACTGTACCTTCACCGAACTTATCGTGTAATACCCGTTGGCCCAGTTTAAAACCGGTATTTTCAAAGGCGCTGTGGCTGGCGGCGCTACCAAAACGGTTCATTTGAGTCGGCTTGCTGACATTAGTGGTCAGGCGGATTTCTTCTAAACAGTCGGCCGGAATTTCACGGATAAAGCGGGATGGTCTGTTGTACTGTTCCTGACCATATAAACGGCGGCTTTCTGCATGAGTTAAATACAACTTCTGCATAGCCCGCGTCATACCGACATAACATAACCGTCGTTCTTCTTCTAAACGTTCGCTGTCGTCACCACTTTGTTGGCTGGGGAACATGCCTTCTTCCAGACCACAGATAAACACCAGCGGGAATTCTAAACCTTTGGCGCTGTGTAAGGTCATCAGTTGCACTGCGTCTGAATGTTCTTCAGCCTGATATTCACCAGCCTCCAAAGCCGCCTGAGATAAAAAGGCGGACAGTGGCGTCATATCTTCTGTGTTGACATAAGTGGCGTTGGCGCAGGCGTTGACCAATTCGTTTAAGTTTTCCACCCTGGTCTGAGCTTTTTCACCTTTTTCGGCTTTGTACATTGCCATCAGACCCGACATTTGAATCACATGATCGGCTTGCTCATCCAGACTTAAATCTTTGCTGTCGGCTTCGAGCTGATCAATCATCTGCACAAAGGTGCTGATGGCATTGGCTGCACGGCCAGTCAGTTGTTTATTGGCAAGCATCTGTTGCAGGCTTTGCCACAAGGTAATTTGCAAAGAACGGGCATTTTCCCGCACTTTATCCATAGTGGTATCGCCAATACCACGCACTGGGGTATTGATGATTCGTTCCAGCGCGGCGTCATCTTGTCTGTTATTAATCAGACGCAGATAAGCCAGCGCATCTTTAATTTCCTGACGCTCGTAGAATCGTAAACCGCCGTAAATACGGTAGTTAATGCCATCCTGAATTAAAGCTTCTTCCAACACCCGCGATTGGGCGTTGTTGCGATACAGTACTGCAGCTTCAATTAGCTTGCCGCCTTCACGTTTCCACTCCCGAATACGGCCGACAATAAAACGGGCTTCGTCCAGCTCGTTAAACGCTGTGTAGAGCGAAATAGCTTCGCCTTGTTCACCGTCCGTCCACAGGTCTTTACCCAAACGGTCGCTGTTATGCGAAATCACACAGTTGGCGGCTTTTAAAATAGTGCCGGTGGAACGATAGTTTTGCTCAAGGCGGATAGTGACAGGTTCAGGATAGTCTTTTAAAAACTGCTGAATGTTTTCCACTTTAGCGCCGCGCCAGCCATAGATGGACTGGTCATCGTCACCTACTATCATCACTTTACTTTCGGTACCTGCCAGTAATCGCAGCCATTCATACTGGATAGAGTTGGTATCCTGAAACTCGTCGACCAGAATATGACGGAAACGTTGCTGATAATGGCCGCGAATTTGTGGTTGCTGTTTAATCAGCTCGAAGCTGCGCAGTAAAATTTCGGCAAAGTCTACTAAACCCGAGCGATCGCACATTTCCTGATAGGCGGCGTAAATTTTGATCATGGTTTGCAGGCTGAAATCGCCATGTGCGTCCATAGTGCCAGGGCGCTGACCTTCATCTTTGCGGGCGTTGATAAACCACTGAATTTGTTTAGGTGGCCAGTGCTTTTCGTCTAAATTCAGCGCTTTTAGTACCCGGCGCACTAAACGGTATTGATCGTCTGAGTCGATGATCTGAAAACCCTGAGGTAAACCCGCTTCCAGATAGTGAGCACGCAACATGCGGTGCGACAAGCCGTGGAAGGTACCCATCCACAGATTATTTAAACTGACACCTATGGTCTGTTCGATACGGTTACGCATTTCCTGTGAGGCTTTATTGGTAAAAGTCACAGCCAATAAACTATAGGGCGCAACCCGTTCCACCTGCATTAGCCAGGCTAAGCGATGCACCAGTACCCGGGTTTTGCCCGAGCCGGCACCGGCTAACACCAGCATATGCTGAGGAGGAGCGGCTACCGCATCACGTTGTTTATCGTTTAAGCCATCCAGTAAAGAAGAGACATCCATTAGCAGTAAGTACCTTTCACAAAATTTGCGCCATTATATACCCTTCTGCCTTGTCACCCCAGCTTTGAAGAGTGCATTGCGGCCTAAAGCAAAACTTGCAGCTGCTCTAACGAATCAATTTCCAGATGAGGTAATACGGCAGTGTGAAAATGAGCCTCATGCTTGAGCCACACCGCCTGACAGCCTGCATTCAGTGCACCCCGTACATCGGCTTTGCTGTTATCGCCTATATGCAGCAGTTCATGGGGCTCAATAGCCAGTTGCTGGCAGGCTTTATGAAACATATCGGGGTAGGGCTTCATTTTACCGCTGGGGCCAGCGTGATAAGCCTGTTGAAAATACTGACTAATGCGCAGCAGTGTTAAATCGGCGTTGCCATTGGTAATAGCCACCAGCGGATAACGTTCTGCTAAGGCTTTGAGCAACTGGTGGCTGGAGTCCGGCACTATTAAGTTACTGCGGGCGGTATAAAAAGCACCAAAAGCCAGTTCTGCAATTTCACCTGCTTCACAGCGACCAACTCCAAGCTCTGTTAACCCTTGCTCAACAGACAACAAGCGCCAGCGGCTGACATCGTGGCGAACTTCCGGGTCAAGCTGTGCTAGTTCTTTGCGTTTTTGCCACCAGAATTCAGGGTCAATCAGCCCAAGCTTCGGTGCCAATAGAAGTAATTTTTGCTGCATAGCCAATTCAGCCTGTTCAATCACAGGGCCGTTGTTATACAACGTATCGTCCAAGTCAAAAGAGATAGCTTTAAAAGGCAAAAGGGCTTTATAAACACGCATAATTGAGTTCGTTTTGTCCGCTATAAGTTGCAGTGTACTGCTTTTACGCCGGGGAGTAGCAAAAAAGGATTTGTTGTTTGACCTCAAAGAATGTTGTTCAGCTGATCTTTAAAAGCCGGGCCAATTTTAATCTGCATCTGATTACTCAAGCGGATTGATGTACTGTCGAGGCCAATTACATGCTGTTTATTCACCAGAAAAGACTTCTGCACCTGAGTAAAATCGGCCGATGCCACTTGCTGATAAATTTGTTTTAAAGTGGCGTTTACTAACACCATCTGCTGACCTTGCCAGACTTTGACATAATTGCCATATGCCTCAAAACAGCACACTTCTGCTAGCTTAAATTTGCGCAGCTCACGCTCCACTTTCAGTAGGATTGACGCAGGTTTTTCCGGCTCCAAAATCAGCCGGCGTCTGACTTTCTGTAGTGCTGTAGCAAAACGTTCTGCACTGATGGGCTTGAGCAGGTAATCGGCCACATCCAGTTCAAAGCCATCCAACGCATACTGGGGGTAGGCACTGCTGATAATCACTTGTGGTTTGTTTTGCATCACTTTCAGCATATCCAAGCCGGTTAATACCGGCATCTGAATATCCAGTATCAGCAGATCCACTTGTTGTCTAGCCAATACCGCCAATGCTTCGGCCGCACTATAACAAGAGCCGATAATGGTGATATCTGCGTAAGCCTTGCAGTGATAACTGATCACCTGATGAGCCAGTGGTTCGTCATCTACAACTAAGAGTTTCAACATGGATTCTGTTCCAGCTTTATGGTCAGCTCAGCACACCAGCCAAAAGCTGTGGCGGCACTGCTTAAAGTGTAATTATTGCCATAACATAGCTGCAAACGACGGCGCAGATTTTCCAGACCAATACCTGCTGGTCCAGCATTCTGCTGCGATGGCACTGTATTTTCGCAGATAAATATCAGTCTGTTGCCTTGGAGTTGCAGTTGGATTTTCACTTTGCTGGATTCTGCTGTGCTTTCCACGCCATGTTTATAGGCGTTTTCTACCAGCATAATCAACAGCAAAGGCGGCAGTAAATAGTGGGCGGCATGCTCTGGCAGGCTGAGACTAAGTCCTGTTTTATTGCTGACCCGCAATTGTTGTAAGGCCAGATAATCCTGCAGATAGTTAATCTCTTGCTGCAAGGTCACCAATGGCTGGCTGCCCTGATACACCACGTATCTTAATAAATTGGCCAGCCGCAGTATCAGCGTAGGAGCTTGTTCAGACTGCACCAGGCAAAGCGCATACAGGTTGTTTAAGGTATTAAATAGAAAATGCGGATTAATCTGTTGTTGCAACAATAAGAGCTCAGTCTGCACTTGTCTGTGCTGAACTTGCGCCAGATTTTTTTCCTGCTGTTGCCGGTCAAAGGCCAGGATCAAAGGTGTGGTTAATAACCACTGCATAAACATGAAGAAAAAGTTGTACCAGTCAAAAGGGTTGGGTCCACCCGCTGGAACTGCCGGCACCTCCACTGCATTCATTGGCAACTGTAAAAGCAACATTGCCAATAGCGGATAACACAGTAATATCAGCGTCAGGCTAATCAACACAAAAGGCAATAAACCATACTGCGCCAGGATACAACGAATAAGCCAATAGCGATTCAGCCAATAGCTCGCCCACATTGTTGCTGCTAACACACTAAATTGGCATAAATAACTCAGGAATAATCCAGGATTTTGTAGCAGTCTTTGCCAGTCGAACCGGATTGGGACCGGTTGCTGTGCAAAGCCGGGCTGGTGCGATACCAGCAAAAAAGCCCAGCCTATGGTCCAGGCCAACAACAGCATTAACAACACCGCATCCAACGAAAACAACCATTGCCAGCGCGAGTGGCTACCCTGTTGCAGCCTGCGTTGATACCAAAAGTGCAGCCAGTACAACAGGCTCAGCCCCGGCGCGAGCAACAAGTGACTCAGGCCTTGCGGTTTCGCATTACCCGCCAGCAGGGCAACAGCCGGATATACCAGCATGCCAACGCCCCAAAACAACAACACAAAACTGTTCGTAAGCCTGGATGGCGTCACCTGATTATGTAACCAGCTAAGCAGTGCCTGCGCCAACAATAACGGCATGCATTGCAGCAACAGCAAACCGGCCTGCGGCCAGAATAACGACCAGTTGGCATCATACAACTTCATCTGAGGCTGCAACGAAGCCCACAACCACACCAGTAACACCGGCATGAGCGCAAACACAATTTCTGGTTTAAGCGCAGCTTTTAGTGTCAACGCGGCTTTAAATGTAAACGCTGCGGGCAACTTCATGGCCAAGTTGGAATGCTCTGGAATAACAATGTGCTTATGCTGCCTGTGTTCCGGCGGATTGTCATCTGTCTGCGGACAAAACCTAAGTTTGAGCTGATGAAACTGCAACAGCTGCTGCGGGTTTTGCTGTGAGCGACGATTTCAGCGCAGCAATGCTCGGTAATAAGGCTTTAACAAGGCAAATTACCAGTAACACCAACTTTGGTCATGCTGACTGGCAGTTTGGTCATTTGCTGCTTGAAGCACAGTGCAGCCGCCGCTTACTTTGGTCGTTATTGCTGACTTCAACAAAATGCCACAGGCAAGGACCCCTATGCTGCAAATCCACCAACTCAATAAAACTTATCCAGACGGTACTGCCGCGCTGCGCGGACTGGATCTTAGCGCCAGTTGTGGCATTTTTGGTTTACTTGGGCCCAATGGAGCTGGTAAATCCAGTTTGCTGCGGACCATTGCCACCTTACAACAGCCGGACAGCGGTCAGATCAGTTTTAATGGGGTAGATGTTTTACAACAGCCACAACAGTTACGCTGCCAACTGGGATATTTGCCGCAGGAGTTTGGGGTCTATCCGCATTTGTCCTGCCATGCTTTGCTGGAACATATCGCCGTACTCAAAGGGCTGACCGATCGGCGCAGCCGGCAACAGCAAATTGAGTTGCTGCTGGCACAAACCAACTTAACTGAAGTTGCACATAAAGCTGTGGCGCATTTTTCCGGTGGCATGCGGCAACGGTTTGGTATTGCCCAGGCGCTGCTTGGCGATCCTAAGCTGTTAATCCTGGACGAACCAAGTGCCGGACTGGATCCGCTGGAGCGGCAGCAATTACATAATTTGCTGGCCGAAATCAGCCGCGATCGGCTGGTGCTGTTGTCGAGCCATATTGTCGACGATATTGAGCAGTTGTGCCAGCAAGTGGCGATCATGCTGCAGGGGCGCTTTGTAGTGCAGGGTGACACCAGCGCATTGATCACCCCGCTACAAGGTCACATTTGGCTCTATAGCGGCGAACTGCCGCCGCTGCCACCGAAAGTACAACTATTGCAACGCAGCTACTTGCGCGGCGTGCCGCAACTGCGGCTGTATGCTGCTGAGTGTCCGGGTGATGGCTTTTACGCAGCGACCGCATCGCTGCAGGATTGTTATTTCCTGACACTGGCCAGTTTTGCAGGACAATTGCCGGCGGTCCTTGCTGCAAATAAACCGCAGGAGCTGAGCTCATGTTAAAACGCTCATCTTCTGTAACTCCCTTACTCAATAACTCTGCATTAAACAGCTCGTTATTTACGCGGTGGCAACTGTCGCTGCTGGCAAACGAATGGCGGTTTTACCGGGTACAGCCGCTATTTTGGCTGGCGCTGTTGCTCTCTGTCGCCTTTGCCGTTTTGGCGACTGTTGGCAACGGTCTGCAAACTGCACAGCCCCATAAAGAGTTGCTATTTACCCACACCAAATTACTGATGATGTTGCAACCCTTGCTGATTGGCGCTTTGGCGCCACTGGCTTTTTTACGGGACCGCCAATTTGGCATGCAGGAACTGACTGACGTGACGCCGTTGAATCATCGCCAATGGTGTGTCAGCAGGGCAGGTGGGTTGCTGCTGTTGGTTCTGGCGGTACAGGTTCTACTGCTGCTCCTGGCCGCAACTGCTGTTTGGTTTGGTATCGATCGACAAGCCGTTACCGTCACTGTTGGCAGTCTGGGCTGGATTTCGATGCAGCTGTTTTTGCTGCAACAACTGCCAGCATTGCTGTTATTGGTTGCGTTGCAACTCTGGTGTAGCCGCAAGACGCAACAAATTGCGCTGCTGTACTTATTAACTGCCGTCTGTTGGCTAAGTTACCCTTTGCTGGCCGCGGCCACAGGATCACCTGTGATGGCCAACAACCAGCACCTATCACCCTTATTGTCGCAGCTGATGTTGTATTTGGACCCTTATGCGCTGACACCATGGCTGGCGCAGCTGCAAAGCGATGAGTTGCTGCAACCGGCTCCTATGGTGCTGCTGAACCGGCTGATCATTTTGAGCCTGAGCGTCTTGTTGTTTTGGCGGGCGCTGGCGACCGAACCCCGGCAACCGCAATTTAAGACCGCCGCTTATTTACCAACCTCAATTCCGGCCTGTCACTTTAATTCACATCAATCACAAATCAGGACATCAGCCACGAATGCCGACTTGTTTAGCTCAAGCTCCCCGGCAACATTCGTCATCTGGCCTGTGTTTGTCAGCCTGCTTCGGCTACAGTGGATCCAGTTGCTGCGACAGCGTAGTACAGTGCTGGCGCTGTTATTATTGACCAGTTTGGTTTTCAGTGAAGTGTTTACTGGCTTGGGGTATGCCGAAACTCTGAGCCGTTTTCTGCCGGACAGTCGCGATGCGCTGAACAGGATCAATTGGGATGTATTGCCGAGATTTGGCCTGCTGATGGTCGCTTTATGGGCCAGTCAACTGAGCTGGCTGAACCGGCGGCTGCACTGTGACAGTCTGATTGCTGCTACGCCAGTCTCGGGCATGGTGCAGCTTTGCAGCCAACTGGCGGTCCTGTGGTTACTGACATTGCTGCTGGTTGCACTGAGTTTTAGCGCAGTGGCTCTGGCACAAGTGCTGGCGCAAATCCCATTACAGCCTGACGAACACCTGCAACAGGCTTGGTTTAGGCTAATGCCATTGCTGAGCTGGGGCATGCTGCTGTTAGCTTGCCATGCGCTAATGCAATCACCGCTGCGCGCGAATGCTGTGGTGGTTATCCTACTGCTGTTTGGTTTATCACCATTGCCGGATCTGCTCGAATTATCACATCCGCTGTGGCGGGTCGGCCAAACACGACTGGATATGCCGGATGCGCTGTGGGGGTATCAGGGATCTGTCGGTGGTGCCACTGCCAGCGGCAATTTTAGCGACGGTGGTTTCTGGCCTTATCTGACCTTCTGGGCTTTACTTGCGCTAACGCTATGGTTGCTGGCATTACAGAGATATCATCGTGGCACCGGCCACAGCGTTTTAAAGCTACGGCTGAGCCAGCCAAACGTTTTGGCTGCGCTTGGGCTGGTACTATTATGGCTGGCTCAGGGGCTGCATATTCACCAACACTTACAGCAGGCAGGCGCGCTGGAAACGACACAACAACGTCAGGCAAAACGCGCAGCTTATGAGCAGCAGTATCAGCACTGGCAGCCGCAACCACAGCCGGTGGTCAGCAAAGTGCTGTTGCAGGTCGACCTCCATCCGCTGCAGCAGCAGGCACAGATCCAAGCCAAATTAACACTGACCAATCCGCACCCAACTCCCATCAAGCAACTGTTATTAACGCTGCCCGATAGTCTGGCCGATCAGCAAGCGCTGAGTGACATTCACCTCGATGGTGCACAATTAGTTGCACAGGATGTCGTTCATAGCCAACCAGTGTATCAGTTCGACCAAGCGCTGGCGCCAGGCGCGACAGTCCAGCTCAAAGTGCGATTGCAGCTGAGTCAGCATGCAATAGCCCCTGCACCTATGCATCAAATGTTACGGTCGGAATTCAGTTATGTTCGGTTATTACACTTGCTACCCCAGCCTGGTTTTGTACCTGAGTTGCGGCTGCGCAACACTACAGTAAGGGCTGAATTTGGCTTAGAGCCATTGCCTGCAACACAAGTTCAGCCGTCAGTACTGGCAGCCGAAGCCACCCCAGCCAACGCTCGCTATGATTGGGTGCAGCTTGAAACCATCATTTCGGTGCCGCAAGGTTACCAGGGCATTGCAGCTGGCAAATTGCAACGGCAGTGGCAAGAACGAGATCGCCATTATTTTCACTATCAAACCACAGAAGCTGTGCGCAATTTACCTGCTGTGATAGCGGTTCCATGGCAACCACAGCTGGGTCTGCAGAACGATATCAGTCTGGAAATTTACAGTCCACACTACAACGCTGCCACTGATCTCACCATGCAGGCGATGCAACAAACGTTGCAATGGTTCAGCACGCAGATAGGGGCATATCCCGGTGATGCGCTACGACTGGTGATAATGCCGGATATTGGTCCAACCGGCTACGCGTTACCACAACTGGTACTGATTAATCATCGGGTTGGCCTGCGGGCATTTGCTGCACCCGACGCTGGTTTTAGTCAGGTGTACAGGCGTGCTGTGCACGAAGTGGCACATCAGTGGTTTGGTCATGGTATTGGGAATGGTGTGCCAGGCGACGGCGCTTTTCTGGTGGAATCTTTGGCCAAATATGCCGAACTGGTGTTGCTTGAACAGCACTTTGGTGTCGACGCTATGCAGGCATTGCTTGAGTTCGAGCAGCAGCGCTACCGCCGGGCAAGAGCAGGCAGCAGGGCTGAACAAGACAGTCTGATTGACGCTGAAGAGTCTTTTGATCAATATTCCCGCGCCACTTTAGTGTTTGCCAGGCTCAGGTCTGAACTGGGAGATAAGCGCATCACAGCTGCTTTACGTCAGCTCTGGCTGAAACATAGTTACCCGAACACTCCGGCCAGCTCAATGGATTTTGTTCGTCAGTTAAAACTGGCAAGCCCAGAGGAACAACATGCCTTGATCGACCAGTTGTTGCTGAGCGAAAAGGTCGAAGGGCTGTTCTAATCACCAAGCCTGAAGGTATCGGCATTAAAGAGCTGAGTTCAGTTGCTGTCGTAGCTGAACCAACTCTTGTTTGAGCGCCTGAATTTCAGTGTCTGCCATACCGGACTTTAAACTGATATGGCGGTTTACTTGGACTTTTTCGGCCGCTGTGGCACGCATAGCCCAGCCAGACTGAGTTAAACGTATTTGCAGCGCACGCTCGTTTTGCGGATGACGACTGCGTTGCAGCAAACCCATTTTTTCCATACGTTTCAGCACCGGAGTGAGAGCTCCGGATGCGATTTGCAGTTGTTCGCCAATTTGCTGCAATTCCAGCGCGTCGCTTTGCCACAAAATCAGCATGACTAAATACTGAGGGTAAGTCAGGCCCAATTGTTCCAGCAACGGCTTATAGACTTTGGTCATCGCCAACGAAGTGGAATAAAGGGCAAAACAAAGTTGTTGATCCAGATGCAATAAAGCCTCTTCGGGGATTCGCTCTTTGTTGTTGGATAAAAAAGTCATAAAACACTCCGCATGAAAGTCTGTTCGGTTTAAAAGAAAACTACCTGTACTTCCTTGTGGAACCGGGTTTTGTCTTGATAAAAAAAGCCTCCTGCAGGAGGCTTTGGGTCTATTTCAGCTGGCTATCAGTTCAGGTGCTTTTTCAGTGCCTGACCAGCCTGGTCCATCGCGGCTTGTGTGCCTGGTACATCGGAGAGCACATTCAGCAAACCAAAGTCGTGGATCATGCCGTTGTAGCGTACTGAAGTCACAGTCACACCAGCCGCATCCAGTTTGTTGGCATAAGCTTCACCTTCGTCACGCAGTACATCTAATGCGGCGGTTTGAATCAGTGCTGGTGGTAAACCTTTTAACTGCTCTATGCTGGCACGCAGTGGTGAGGCATAAATCTCGTTACGCTCTGATGGGTTAGTGGTGTAATTATCCCAGAACCACTGCATCATGTTTTTGGTCAGGAAGTAGCCATCGGCAAACTGGTTGTACGAGGTATTTTCAAAGTTTGCATCTGTCACAGGCCATAATAGCAACTGGAATTTAAGTGCTGGTGTGCCTGCTTCTTTGGCTTTTAACGCCACTACTGCTGCCATATTGCCGCCGACACTGTTGCCAGCTACCGCTAAACGTGAACTGTCAATATTCAGCTCTTTACCATGCTCTGCTACCCATTTGGTGGCGGCATAAGCCTGGTTAATAGCTGTTGGGTATTTGGCTTCCGGTGATGGTGTGTAATCCACATACACAGCAGCGGCACCAGAGCGGCTGACTAAGTCACGGATTAAACGCTCGTGGGTTGGGAAATCACCCAAGACCCAGCCACCACCGTGGAAGAACATAAAGGCGGGTAATACACCTTTGCTGCCTGCAGGACGAACCACCACCAGTTTTAATGGTTTGCCATCAATCGTAATGGTTTTTTCACTGACATCAGCGGCTGGTAATTTGGCACCGGCCTGAGCACCAGTTAATACAGCGCGGGCATCTTTAGGCGACAATTGTTCTAAAGGTTTACCACCGCCCTGAGCCAGCGCATTTAAAAAGCCCTGAGTTTGTTGTTCTACCTGTAAATCAAGAGCAGGACCACCAGCGGCAAATGCACTATTGATACCTAAAGCAATGACTGTTAAACCTACAATTTTACGAAATGTGTTCATGTTAATCTCCTCGCCGCAGCGGTTATTGGGAGGCGATAACAGGATGCTTATCCATCTAACTGTTATCGCGATACTTTTATGATTAAAAAAATTCAGTTTCTTGGGGTGAGTGTTGTGCTGTTAGCTAACAATCACTAAACGCACATCAATATTGCCGCGTGTTGCGTTGGAGTAAGGACATACCTGGTGAGCTTTAGTCACTAAGTCCTGTGCTACTTCCAAGCTTACACCTGGCAGACTGATTTGCAGTTCGATATCCAGACCAAAACCACCTGGGATTTGACCAATACCCACTTCAGCTGTAATTTTTGCATCGTTACCAATCAGCACTTTTTGCTGTGATGCGACATATTTAATGGCACCTAAGAAACAAGCTGAGTAACCAGCGGCAAATAACTGCTCAGGGTTAGTGGCTGCACCACCAGCGCCACCTAATTCTTTAGGTGTGCTTAATTTCACATCCAATACGCCGTCTGAAGAGACTGAACGACCGTCACGACCTGAAGTTGAAGTGGCTGTTGCTTTGTAAAGTACTTGCATGATGTATTCCTCTGTTAAGTTTGTTTGTTTGCGATATGTGTTATCGCGATAACTGTGTGATTTAAAAAAATGGGTGAACTCACCCGATTTTACTGCTGTTACTGCCAGTCCTTAGGGACCTAATCTGTACTCTTTTAAAACTCTTCTACGCTCTTTTCTACATTCTTTACTAGGTTCTGTATCCGGTCGTTTTATTGCTGTTGAACCAGCTGTTCGACCCGACTTGTGATTATATTATTGCGATAACTGTTATTTCGCAAGTTTAATTTTTAATTATTTTCGAGAATTTAATTAAGGTTATGATTTTATGTGTTTTTTATTTATATCTTCACCAGAGGAACTGGATTTAGTTGCTGCAAAGAGCTGGTGCTTTTGTTATTTAGCTAATTTAAGCATCGTGACACTGCGTAATTGTTGTTGCAAAAAAGATAATTAGTGGTGCACTATCTGTAATTCATCAATCAAGGAGATCATCGATGAACTTAAAGTTATTAAGCTGCGCCAGTGTATTGTTATGTAGTTTTGTCAGTCTGGCTGAACCAGCCAAGCCCGAAACCGTAGCACTATTTCTGAAAGTCACGGATGCCGCAGCCACACTGGATTATGCTCATGCGCAGTTGGATCAGATGAGCGAGCAAATGGTCCGCTCTCAGGGAGATGCTGCAAAAGACGATCCTTTAGTTCGCAAGCACCTGCAGGAATTAAATCAATTGATCCGAACTGAACTATCCTGGCAACAGTTAGAGCAGCCCATGATCGCTATCTATTCCAGTGTCTTTACCGAAGAGGAATTGCAGGGAATTATCGCCTTTTACCAGTCAGACGCTGGTCAGAAGATGATAAAACGTCAGCCTGAGCTGATGCAAGCCAGCATGGCCGTGATGCAGGAGCAGTCCATGCTGTTAATGCCGAAACTTAAGCAACTGTCGGAAAAACAAAGTAAAGAAAGGATGGCCCGACAACAGGCTAACTGATTTTTGCCTTATCAAGGGGTCATCACCCCTTCTTCTTGGCCCTTGGATGCGCACTGTCATAGACTTTAGCGAGCTGCTGGAAATCCAGGTGGGTGTAAACCTGAGTAGTATTGAGGTTGGCGTGGCCCAATAGTTCCTGTACAGCGCGCAGGTCTGAGCTGGATTCGAGCATATGAGTGGCGAAAGAGTGGCGTAGCATATGCGGGTGTAAATGCTGCGCTAAACCCTGACGTTCAGACCAGAGTTTGACGCGTTGTTGTACTTGCCTGTTGCTGATGCGGTTTTTTTGTTTGCTTAAGAACAGGGCCTCTGGCTCCGAGCCGACGTAAGCACTTCGTACTTTCAGCCAGTCTTTAATGGCTGCGACAGCCATACGGCCTATCGGCAGAATCCGTTGTTTATTACCTTTGCCGCGCACCCGTATTAAAGCTTCGGACCAATCAATATCCTGCAGATTGGCGCTGACCAGTTCGTCCAGCCGTAAACCTGAGGAGTAAAACAACTCCAGAATAGCTTTGTCGCGACAGGCGAGGGCATCTTCGCTGGTGTCAAAATCCAGCAGGTGATTGACCTGGTCGACATCGAGGTTTTTGGGCAAAGGCTTGTCAAACTTGGGCACCTGTAAATAGGCGGCAGGGTTTTCTTTGAGTTTGCCTTGTTGCACCAGATAACGGTAAAAGCTGCGTAACGAAGCTACCCGAAGCGCTAAGCTGCGGGCTTTTAAGCTTTTGCGGCACGACGAGATATGCAATTGCAGCTGGGTTTCTGTCAGCTCGACCCAATGATTTGCTTGTTCTGCCAGCTGACTAGCCATAGCAGAAAGCTGCAATTGGTAGCTGCTAAGCGTTTTGTCGCTGTAACCCCGTTCATGCTTTAAGTAAGCCAGGAAAGCCGACAAGTCGGCTTGCCAATGATCCAGTTCAGCAGGTAATGCCATTTAAATAGCGGCTGGTAAAACGGCCAATACCAGCTTCGCCAGATGGTCCAGAAATAAGGTATCCATGCCTGGCTGGAAATGCTCGTCTGAGTCACTGCCAAAGGCCAGCAGGAACTGTTGGTCTTCCGATAGCTTTAACAGCTGCAAGGAGACGGAGTGAATATGAGGTTCAAACAGCGCTGACATTTCGTCGCGGTTCATCCGGCCAAAATAGTAAGTTTTGCCACTTAAACGGCGCTGCAAGATCAGCTGTAACTGTGCGACCTGATCAGTTTTCTGCTGCAAATCGACCAAGACACAACTTTGCACATGTGGCATTTGGGCGGTAAAAGCCTGAAGTGCTTCTAACAACGCAGTCTGATTGGCAGCTTTTAATAACTTTAAGTGCAGATCGTTCAGTGCATAAAAAATCTGTTCATTCTGGCGGGCTATGCCCATCAGGCGTGTGATATCGTCTTCTAAAGAGCGGATTTTTTCGCGCTGTAATTCCAGCTGACGTTCTACTAAAGACACCACACCGCGCTGTTGGTGTGGTAAACGCAAGCGGCTTACCAGCTCCGGATGTTCAAGAAAAAATTCAGGATGATCATAGAGATAATCCACAATCAGGCTGGCTTCAGCCAGTTCAGGGTTTACCAGTGCTGTATCGAGAGGAAGGTCGCTCATAAGAATAATTGTCCATCAAAAACATGTTCGGCTGGCCCTGTCATTTTGACGGGTTGGCCAGGCCCTTGCCAGCGGATCTGTAAAGAGCCGCCTGGTAAATCTACCCTTACCTGGGTTTGTAATTTTTTCTGCATCTGACCAATCACTGCAGCAGCACAAGCACCTGTGCCGCAAGCCAGAGTTTCACCTGCGCCCCGTTCCCATACTCTTAATTTGACATGAGAAGGCGACAGCACCTGCATAAAACCTATATTGGCGCGTTCAGGGAAACGTTCGTGATTTTCAAACACAGGCCCCCACTGATGCACTGGAGCCGTCTGAATATCATCGACCAGTATCACTGCATGCGGATTACCCATAGACACCACACCACATAAAGTAGTGGCGTCTTCACTGTGCAAAATATAGTTCAGCTCTTGCTTCTGTGCTTTAAAAGGCACTTTAGCCGGATCAAACTGCGGCACGCCCATATTGACCGTAACCTGACCATCTTGCTCTATATATAAAGTGATTTTGCCAGACTTGGTGCTAACCGAAATTTTGTATTTATTGGTAAGACCTTTATGCCGGACAAACTTAGCAAAACAGCGTGCACCATTGCCGCATTGTTCTACTTCAGAACCGTCGGCATTAAAGATACGGTAGTGAAAATCCAAATCCGGATCGTAAGGGGGTTCCACCATCAGCAACTGGTCAAAACCCACACCAAAGTTGCGGTCGGCCAGCTTTTTAATTTGTTCTTTGGTTAAGAACACATTCTGGCTGACGGCGTCTATCACCATAAAGTCATTGCCCAAACCGTGCATTTTTGAGAAATGCACTAAGCTTTGGTTGTTCCGATCTTTAAATTTATTGTCTGGGATCATTCAGGGTACCAACTGTTCACCGCGCCACAGGTCCTGCCATTGTTCACGCTGGCGGACTAAATAGCTGCGGTTACCGTCTACCAGCACTTCTGCGGCTCTGGGTCTGCTGTTGTAGTTGGAACTCATGGTAAAACCATAAGCGCCTGCTGAGCGCACCACCAGTAAATCACCTGGTTCTACTGCTAAAGCGCGGTCTTTACCAAGGAAATCACCGGTTTCACAGACCGGACCTACTACATCGTAAGTCACAGCTGGAATTTCAGGTTTTTGCTGCACAGCAATAATAGATTGCCATGCACTGTAAAGTGCCGGGCGAATTAAGTCATTCATAGCCGCATCAACAATAGCGAAATGCTTTTCCTGACCCGGCTTTAAATATTCCACTTTGGTCAGCAGTACACCGGCGTTGGCCATAATGGCGCGGCCCGGTTCAAAAATCAGTGACAGCTGTGGATATGCCGCCAGTTTTTCTACCACTTTAGCGGCGTATTCAGCAGGATGGGGCGGAGTTTCGCCATCGTAAGGCACACCTAATCCACCGCCTATATCGATATGGCTTAAGTGGATACCCACTGCAGCTAATTTATCGATCAATGCCAGTAACTTATCCAAAGCATCTAAAAACGGCTGGGTTTCGGTCAGTTGTGAGCCAATGTGACAGTCCACACCACAGACTTTTAAATGCGAAGCGGCATCAGCTTGCTGATACATGGCGAGCGCGTCGTTAATGTCGATACCAAACTTATTGGCTTTTAAGCCGGTAGAAATATAAGGATGGGTTTTGGCGTCTATGTCCGGGTTTACCCGAATAGAAATAGGCGCAATGATATTCAGGCGGCTGGCCACTTGCTGAATACGTTCCAGCTCGGGAATAGATTCGACATTAAAACACTTAATGCCGGTTTGCAGCGCAAACTCAATTTCAGTGACCGACTTACCTACACCAGAAAAAACTACTTTTTTAGCGTCGCCACCGGCTTGCAAAACTCGGCGTAACTCACCTTCAGACACTATGTCAAAACCACTGCCAAGGCGGGCTAAAAGGTTTAACAGGGCTATATTGCTATTGGCTTTGACGGCGTAACAAACGAGTAAGTCACGGCTGGGCGCAGCTTCAGCAAAAGCCTTGTAATGGCGCTCTATGGTCGCGCGGGAATAGACATAAGTTGGCGTGCCAAATTCTGCAGCTATATCTGCAAGAGCAACGCCTTCGGCAAATAAGTTCTGATTCTGATAATTAAAGTAATCCACTACTGTTCCTTTGAAACTACTGGCTGATCGGCTGGCGCAGGTTGTTCTGCCGGCGCTTTATTAGGTTGTGGGGTTTGAGGCAATGTCAAAGGACCTTTTTGGCCACAGGCCAGTAACCATTGGCTGAGCAACAGGATGCACACCAGTCTTTGTCGCTTTGTATTCATGGTTTTTATTTCATTAATTATTTTGCGCTCTATAATCGCATCCTTAACAGCAAAAGCAAACAGGTGAAACCGATGAATGACGTAGAATATGACGAACTGACCGATCAGGTACTGCTTGCGGTGGAAGATGCGATAGAAGCATTGGACCTGGATTTAGATTATGAGTCACACGGTGGCTTGTTAAGTATTAGTTTTCCTGAAGGCAGTAAGGTGATTATTAATAAGCAACCTCCACTGCATCAGCTGTGGGTCGCCACTAAATTTAATGGTCACCATTTTGAATTAAAAGACGGTGTCTGGATTGATAACAGAACAGGTGCTGAGTTTTGGGCATTAATTTCCGATGCCTTTAGCAAACAGTCTGGTCAAAACGTAAAGCTTGCCGATAACTCTTGATTGAGATAGCGGGCAGAATAAAGGAATAGAGAGAAACAATGGCGTTACTTCCTTTTGTCGATGTAAAACCCTCAGGTCAGGCCGATGCCGCTGTCGTCTGGTTACATGGTTTAGGTGATTCGGGTGATGGTTTTGCCCCTATAGTGCCAGAATTACGTTTACCAAAAAGTTCTGGTATCCGGTTTTTATTCCCTCATGCGCCTGTGCGTCCTATCACTATCAACGGTGGTATGCAGATGCGCGGTTGGTACGATATTAAAACCTGGGATTTAAACGACAGAGCGGACGAAACCGGTGTCCGTGAATCAGCCACTGCTATTACCGCCTTATTGGATAAACTGATTGAGCAGGGTATCCCAGCCAATCGTATTCTGTTGGCTGGTTTTAGTCAGGGTGGCGTGATTGCCTTACATTTGCTGCCTCGTTTGCCTTATAAACTGGCTGGTGTGATGGCGCTTTCTACTTATATGGCTGTGCCAGGTAAGTTGAAAGAAGAAATGACAGGCGTTAACAAAAGCACAGCTGTGCTGGTGAATCATGGCACTCATGATGAAGTGGTGCCCTATAGCGCAGGTCAGGCAGCTTTTAATGCACTGAAATTTGCCGGTTTTACGGTAAATTGGGCCGAGTACCGTATGGGCCATAGCGTGTGCCCACAACAAATTGCCGATATCAGTCGTTTTATTCAGCAGCAATTACCAGCCCTTTAAAAATGGAACAGTGAAAGTGACAACAGCACAGGAAAAACTGGTGGTTCGGGTCAGTCTGGGCGCTGCTGCGGCAGCTTCCGGCGACTTGCCTGCGCCTATAACAGAGCAACACTGGCATTGGCGTCGAATTGCCGGTGCAGTGTTCACGCTTTGTGCTGCTGCCCTGCTGTTGTATGGCTGGTTACATATAGAGTCGCCTGACGCTGAACTTAACCCTGCGGCTGAAACAGCTCCGGTGGTAAGCACCACTGAATCTATTGAAAGCACCACACCTGAGCTGGTGCTGGAAGTTGTGCCGCAAAACTCTGAACCAGAGCCTTCTCCTGCTCAGGCTGAAATTGCTGCAGCTACAGAAGAAACAGCGCAACCTGCAGCTGCAGCAAATTCAGCTTCAGAGCCGCCTGTTCTGACGACAGAACCGGATTTAATTGTGGCAGATACAGGAGCACCATTATTTAGTGCAGAGACTGGCGTATTAAGACTGGCCTTATTGACCAACGAAACGCCTTCAGCCAAAGCCCGCAGCTTAGGTGAACAGATTGATGCAGCTGCAGTTCCACAGTTGGCGTTGTATTCTGAGGTTCAAGGTTTAAATGGTCAGAGCATAGAACATCTGTGGTATTACGAAGGCAAACTGATGACCCGGATTAAACTGCCGGTCAAACTGGATTACTGGCGTACCTACAGCAGAAAAGAATTCGATGCGGGTCAAATAGGTGAATGGCGGGTAGAAATCCTTGATCCACAACAAAATTTGTTGTTTAGCCATCACTTTCATTACCAATAGCATCCCCTTCGTACTTGAAGCTGCGGCTTAGTTGCCTGCGTGCGCCCCAGTCATATATTTCGATGGATTAACTTTGCTCTCTGGCGTGCATCCGCCTCAATCCATAGACACATAGGACAACTATGCTCCTGGGGTCTTAATCACTTGTCGTCGCGCTACAACTCCAATTACTTTGGGTATATACCCTGATTACTTGCTGCGGCTTCGCCTGCCACTTTGCTTACTTTGGGTATATACTAAGCGGCATTTTCAGGCAGCCTAGCCTTTCTCATTATGTCGCTGCTGCTGTTTTTCGCTGTTTTAAGGAGTACCTATGAACCTTGTCCGCATTGCCACCCGTAAAAGTGCTTTAGCTTTATGGCAAGCCAATTTTGTTAAAGCTGAACTGGAAGCTTCCCACCCGGGTTTACAGGTGGAGCTGGTGCCTATGTCGACTCAGGGCGATAAAATTCTGGATACTCCTTTAGCCAAAATTGGTGGTAAAGGTTTGTTTGTCAAAGAGCTGGAAACCGCCATGCTGGAAGGCCGTGCTGATATAGCAGTGCACAGTATGAAAGACGTACCTGTCGATTTTCCCGAAGGCCTGATGCTGCATACCATCTGCAAGCGTGAAGATCCGCGGGATGCTTTTGTTTCCAACACTTACCAACAACTAGCCGATCTGCCGCAGGGGGCTGTGGTGGGAACCTCCAGTTTACGTCGCCAATGTCAAATTAAAGCCATGCGACCAGATTTACAGATCAAAGACTTACGTGGCAATGTTAACACCCGTCTTGCTAAGCTGGACGCGGGTGAGTTTGACGCCATTATTCTGGCTTCTGCTGGTTTAATACGTTTGGGTTTTGAAGCCCGCATTGCCAGCTTTTTAGACGTTGGCACCAGTTTACCGGCCAATGGTCAGGGCGCTGTAGGTATTGAATGCCGTAGTGATGATTTGGTGGTGCAACAGCTATTAGCTCCGCTGGAACATAAAGAAACCCGCATTTGCGTACTGGCCGAACGGGCGATGAACCGCAAGCTGCAAGGTGGTTGTCAGGTGCCTATTGGTGCTTTTGCCATACTTCAGCAGAATGAACTTTGGCTGCGAGGTTTGGTCGGACAGCTGGATGGTTCTGAAATTTTACGTTCAGAAATCAAAGGGGAAGCGACTCAAGCTGAGCAGTTAGGGACTCAATTGGCTGAACAACTACTGGCGTTAGGCGCGGATCGCATTTTAGATGCGGTCTACAGTCAGGCCTGATTGGCGTGACGACTCCACTGCTGGATCCACTAAACCCGGTACTGATCACCAGACCAGCGGGTAAGGCTGATCAGTTGCTGGCCAGTTTAGATGAACTGGCTATTCCCTATTTGTATCAGCCTTTGATCACCACTCAATTGGTGCCGTTAAAAGCCAAAGCCGCCACTATGCTGGAACAGGCCGATCAGGTTATTTTTGTCAGCGTTAGTGCGGTTAGCTGCCTGCAGCAGCAATACGATTGCAAAAACATCACTGCGCCTTTAGTGGCCGTCGGAACTACGACAGCCACTGTGCTGGAAAAATGCAGTGGACGCGAAGTGCTGGTGCCAGCGGATCAACGCAGTGAAGGCTTGTTGGCTTTACCGCAGCTGCAGGATGTAGCAGGCAAACATATTGTGATAGTGCGGGGGAACGCGGGCCGCGAGCTGATTAAAAAAGGCTTACTACAGCGGGGCGCTCATATTCATTATGTGCAAAGTTATCGTAGGGTACCTTTACCCTTAGATGGTCAAATCTTGTCAGACCAGTGGCATCAGCAACATATTCAATGTATTGTGGTCACCAGCAACGAAATTTTGCAGCTTATTTTTGAATTATTGCCCAAAGAGCAACATAGCTGGTTACAGCAACAGTTATGGATAATGGTTAGCCCGCGGATGAAAGAAGCCGCTATAGAACTTGGGATCGACGGATCCCGTATTTATTTGTCAGCCAGTGCCAATGATCAGGCGTTACTGGAGGCTATTTGCCAGTTAAGAGGAACTTGTCATGACTGATACGCCGGTGGCTGTTACCGCCTCTGAATCTCCACTCTCCCAAGGTTCGGCTAAAACTGATCCTGTTAAAAAAGACCCGATTAAAAATACTCCGTTACCATCAGCTAAAACAGGCCGTGCTGTTGCCTGGTTTTCTTTAGTATTGAATCTGATTTTGGTCGCTGCTATTGCCGCAGCGATTTGGTGGTTATGGCCGCAGTGGACTGCGTTGCAGCAGCAACAGCAGGTATTGCAACACGAGCAAAAGCAACAAACTGAACAAGGCAAACAGCTGCATCAGCAACTGACCGATCAATTGCAGCAGCAACTAGCATTAGTTGTTGATCAGCAAAAACAACAAGGCGCTTTGGATCAACAGCAACAACAAGCTCTGCTGCAGCTGCAGCTGGAAAGTAAAAAACAGTTGAGTCATGGCCGGACCTGGCAGTTATGGCAAATTCAGCAGCTATTGCAACTGGCCGGACAAAAAATCTGGTTAGAGCAGGATATGCCTGCCGCCTTACGTTTATTGCAAGGCGCTGAACAGCAGCTGGCGGTATTGCAGGACAGCAGCATGCAGCCGTTACGTCAGGCAATTCAGACTGATTTAGCTGAACTGCAAAAAAACACCTTGCCTGATGTCGCCAAAATTCAACTAGGTTTAACCAGCCTGCGTAAAGCTGTGTCTGAATTACCGCTGCGTCAAAGCGAGCGTGAGCTGGATGATGCTGTGCCTGTAGCTGCGACCAGTTCTGACTGGCAAACTACTTTACTTCAGCACTGGGATTCATTCTGGAGTTCGTTGGTGCATGTGCGTCCAACTCAGCCGGAAGACTTGGCTGTGTTATCTGCAGGTGAGCAACTGAGTTTGCGCAATACGTTACAGCAACAGCTGTTGCTGGCTGAACTGGCGGCAATGAAGTATCAGAGCGAGTTGTATCAGGCCGCATTACAGCAGGCGATGGATACTTTGCAGCGTTATTTTGCTGCTGTTGATCCAAAAGTCAAAGCCGCATCAGAGCAATTAGTCCAACTGGCTGCTTTGCCTGTGGCTTTTCCTGCGCCTGCAGCTTTGCAGTCCAGCGCTGTGCTTGATCAGGTCATGCGACAAAACATGGTAGAGAGTATGGTGGAGAGCAAGCCATGATCCGTTTGCTGATAGTGGTTTTGCTGCTGGCAGCTGCCATGTGGCTGGGGCCATGGCTGACGCAGAATCCGGGTTATTTGATGCTGGTGCTGGGTCCATGGACAATCGAAATGACGTTGGTGGGTTTTGCCATCATTCTGTTGTTAAGCCTGAGTTTGTTATGGCTGACGTTACGAATTTTACGGCCGTTTTTGGGGTTTCGTAACTGGACCCTCAATCCGTTTCGTGGCCGTCAGCAGCGCAAAGCCCGTTTAGCATTTGAACAAGCGGCTTTGGCCTTGGCTGCAGGGCGTTTTCAGGATGCCGAACAGTATTTTGACCGCTCTGACGCTATGCCTGAATTTACTATGCTACGCCAAAGTATGGCCTGCTACGCCGCTTTACAGGCTGGGCATGCGACTAAAGCTATGCAATTGGCCGAACAG
This sequence comes from Rheinheimera mangrovi, assembly GCF_003990335.1. Classification (NCBI taxonomy): domain Bacteria; kingdom Pseudomonadati; phylum Pseudomonadota; class Gammaproteobacteria; order Chromatiales; family Chromatiaceae; genus Rheinheimera; species Rheinheimera mangrovi. The sequence goes on from NZ_CP034683.1 coordinate 291,806, forward strand.
CTGGATGCAACACAAGCTCAGAGTTGTTATGTCAAAGCAGATTTATTGCTGCGCCAGAATCAGGCCAAAGCAGCGTTGGAGTTATTACAACCTCACATGCTGATACCAGCAGATGCGCCTTTGTTAGCTCCTCTGTATTTTCAGGCGCTTTTAGCAGCCGGCCATAATATTGAAGTCTTTCATACTGTGCTTAAAGCCATAGAGCAAAAGTGGTTTACCAAAGCGCAGTGGCAAGCACAGCGTTATCAGATGTATCCGCAGGCTATCCGTAATCTGGCGGCCCAGGGGGTATTTGACGAAAGCAGTGATTATTGGCTGGCGTTGCCGTCGAAAGAACGTAAGTCGATGGCTGCTGTATTGGGTCGGGTTTGGGCCAAAGTTAAAGCTGGTCAGGTAGAGCAGGCTGAAAAGCTGCTGGTTGATCACTTAGCTTACAGTGACTTGCCTTTGGCATGGCCAGTGCTGAAACAAATTCCGTTAAAGCGCCATGTGGTATTGCTGCGTAAACAGCTGCAGCACTGGTTACGTGATCACAAAGAAGATGCAGTACTGTATGCGACTCTTGCCTATTGTGCTGAGCAAGACGGCGAGCCTATGCAGGCCGAAATGGCCTGGCAAAAAGCTTTGCAGTATCAGCCGGGCTTAAAAACTTAATTTATGTCGTCTGAGTTATTAACGGGCCTGGCTCCAGTTATTGGTGTCAGGCCTCATCTTCTGTTGCTAGGTAGTATGCCAGGCGCAGCCTCTCTGCTTGAGCAACGTTATTACGCCCATCCACGCAATTTATTCTGGCCTTTTATGCAGCAGTTGTTTGCTATTCCGGTTGAGCTTGGGTATCAGCAGCGTTGTCAGTTGCTAACCGAACAAGGCGTAGCGCTGTGGGATGTGATAGCACACTGTGAGCGAGCTGGCAGTCTGGATAGCGCCATTAAAAAAAGCACTGTGATTTGTAATGCGATACCGCAATTGCTTGAAGCGCAACCACAAATTCTAAAGATTTGTTTTAACGGCGCCAAAGCCGCAGAAGAGTTTAAACGTCATTTGCTACCACAGGTGAAACACCGCAATGATATTCAGTATATTCAGCTGCCTTCCAGTAGCCCGGCTCATGCCAGCCAAAGCAAAGAGCTGAAGCTGGCATTATGGGCAAAAGCCTTACTGGAATAAGATTTCTAGTTCTGCTGTAGCTTCAAATCCAGCTGTTTTTGCCTGGCTAAAAACAGCTTTTGCTTCGTCAGTCTTATCTTCCGTCAGCAACTGAATAGCCTGCCAGCCTAAAGCCACAGGATCGTTTTGTCTCTGCAGATAATGAGCCCAGCCTTGATCAAACTGAGCCCGCGCACGCTGGGCTTCAAGCAAGCCATTGCGAGCGGCCTGATCCAACCAATATTCGTCTGTCCATTCTTTAGGTCGCTGATGGATCTGTCTGAGATACATTTTATCTTTGGCATACAGGGGGGCTTTTCCTGTGTTGTAGTTCAGATCCCAAGGGGCAATTTTGTAATCACCAGCCTTATTGATAAAACTCAGGGTATCGCCTTCTGCAAAAGGAACCTCACCGGAAAGTATGGCCAGTTTTTTAAGCTTTTTATCTGGGGCCACAGTGAGCATGGCGCTGCCGTTAAAGGCTGGCATCTTAACTGCTTTGGCTTTTTCTGATTTGAAATCTGAAAGCTTTGGTAATTCTTCTGTGCTCTGCGTCAGGTCTACAGAGCCAATAGCTGCCTGATCCAAATAATTCAGCAAAATAGCATTACTGTATTGGGAATGGGCAACTCCGGCTTTTGCTGCGGGCCATGAATCGTTGACCAGCGAGTGCATGAGTATCTTACGCCATTGTGCTTGCCCACCGACAGCCAGCTTAAAATCCAGAGTTATTCTGCGTATAGATTTGTCAGGAGAAGGTTGATAGCGCCATTGTCGTATTGCCTGCTCCGATACTTCATCAAAAACTCCGGCAGGAAAACTATGCTGGGTTTGGGCGTAAACCACTTCACCTTGTTCATCGATTAGAAAGCGCACAGATGCAAAACCCTGAGTACCTTTGCGGGCAGCAGTGACTGGGTATTTGGGTTCAACTCTTTCAATTACTTCAGGTAGTGTGCTGTGATCAACCAATACTGAGGCCGATTTACGTTGCTCCAGCATAGTGGCATAGGAGGGCACCCACTGCTTTTCCTGCAAGGCCAGTTGTTGTTGAATCTGTTGTTTTTGCGCTGCCGTAAGGTGTGCGTCCAACGTATTTAAACCTGTGGCTGCACCGGAGTGACCCAAGCCAGCTGCAATCAGAAAATAGCGGTAAGCCAGCGGCAGATCCTGCTCCATACCCTGGCCTTTCATTGCCATCACGGCAAGGTTAAAAGCCGCCAGCTCATTGCCTAAAGGGAGCAAGCGTTCAAATTCTGCTTTAGCCTGTTGATAATTTTCCTGGTGGTAGTAGTGTCCAGCCAGGTAAACATCTGCCTGAGTAAAAAATGAAGTCAGCAAAGCTGAACTGACTAAAAGTTGTTTTAACATCCGTTGTTCCTAATGATCCCATCCGAGCTTGCAGAATGTTATCTGTAAACAGGTATTAGGTAAATATTTTGTTACGCCATTTTGCTGCCATTGGCCACTGTTTGCTCCGGTACTGCCAGAACCACAGCGCCATCTGGTCGGTAAAATCCTGTGATCAGACATTCAGAGCGAAAAGGTCCTATTTGTTTAGTCGGGAAGTTCACTACACCAATAACCTGCTTACCTAACAATTGCTCTTTGCTGTACAAGTTCGTGATTTGAGCACTGGATTGTTTCAGCCCGATGTCAGCGCCGAAATCTACTTTGAGTTTGTATGCAGGTTTGCGGGCTTCAGGAAAATCAGCCACTTCAACAATGGTGCCTACCCGCAGTTCAACCAAATCAAATTGTTCCCAGTTGATAAAGTCCATCCTTTACTCCTCTGCGTTGTTGTTCGCCAGTCGGGGTTGCAGGCGGTCTTTTAAATCTCCTTCAATCACCACAGCGCGACCGGTTTTTTTATCCAGGCAGACAAAAGTGATATTGGCGTCAGCCACTAAGGTATCCGTACCTTCCAGCCAGATTTTCTGATGAATGATGGAGCTTTTGGTATTAATAGCGCTGAATTCGGTATCAATACGCAACTGCTGGCCCATGGTGGCCTGAGCTCTGTAGTTGATATTGATATTTACGATCACCCAGGCCAGACCCAGCTGTTCGAAATGTTCTATATCACCATGCTGTTCCAGATAACCCCAACGGGCTTCCTCCAGAAATTCTAAATAACGGGCGTTATTAACGTGCTGGTAGCCATCCAGGTGATAACCCCGGACTTTGATAAAAGTGTGATGTAGCATAAAAATCTCTGGTTGGACCTGTTTGGTGACATAATGCCATAATTTTAGCCTGGGGTTAATGAGGTTTTTCCTGCACCAGACTGAGATTTTTTTGGCCTGCCGCTGTGGAACCAGTAGAATAAGAGCACTTTGGTTATTTGGTGCTTTTATGCGTCTGTTACAGCAGCTCTCTGCTAAATCCTATTCCACTTTTGCATTGGCTACACAACTTGCCGAACTGGTTGAGCTGGACTCTTTGGCTGAATTAATGGCTTATCAGCCCGCAGTCACTCCTTTATTGTTGGGTGAGGGCAGCAACAGTATTTTTCTGAGCAATCAAACTCAGACCGTTTTACGTTATTTAGCCAAAAGCCGGACTGTGTTGGCAGAAAACGAGCATCAAGTGCAACTGCATGTAGAAGCAGGAGATAACTGGCACCAATTGGTTAGCTGGACTGTGGCTCAGGGCTGGTGGGGATTAGAAAATTTATCCCTTATTCCAGGCAGTGTAGGAGCTGCTCCTGTGCAAAATATCGGTGCTTATGGTGCTGAATTGGCCGACTGCTGTGATTATGTCGATTTTTTTCACTGGCAAAGCCGGGACGTTCAGCGGTTAAGCAAAAGCGATTGTGGTTTTGGCTACCGTGACAGTATTTTTAAAACGGCTCTTGCAGGTTTGGGTGTGATAGTGGCTGTGGGCTTGACGCTAAAAAAACTTAGCCAGCCAAAATTAGGCTACAAAGGGCTGGAGCATTTAAATCAACACAGCTCTGTGGCTGAAGTAGCACAAGCCGTGATTGCAGTGCGTCAATCCAAATTACCAGATCCTGCAATATTGCCAAACTGTGGCAGCTTTTTTAAAAACCCTGTGGTCAGCAAGTCTGTGTTTGAAACTATTTATAAGGCTTATCCCGCGATGCCGTTTTATCCACAAGCTGATGGTTTGGTCAAACTCGCCGCTGGCTGGCTAATAGAACAAACGGGGTTAAAAGGTCAGCGTATTGGTGATGTAGGCTGCTACGAAAAACAAGCGCTGGTACTGGTGAATTTTGGCAAGGGTACTGCGGCAGAGTTACAGCAACTGATTGCGCTGATACAGCAAAAAGTTGCAGCACAGTTTGCTGTTCAGCTCGAACCTGAGGTGCGTTTAATTGGCCAGTGAACTACGTAAAACTCTACCCCATAGCCTGATAGTTCAACGCCAACTGGTGCATTATCTGGCTGATGGCGCTTTATGTTCTGGCCAGTGGCTGGGGGAGCAGTTAGGTATAAGCCGCACTGCTGTCGCCAAACATCTGGAACAATTGCAGCAGTACGGTCTGGATTTATACAAAATTAAAGGCAAAGGTTATCGGCTGGCGCAACCTGTGCAATTGTTGGATGCGGCATTGATTAAAGAATTACAACAGCAGCAGGCTCCGGTGTGGGTGCAGTCCGTTACTGATTCCACCAACAGCCAGTTGATGCAAAAACTCAAAGACGGTGTACTACCAGAAAAAGGCGCTGTGCTGGTGGCTGAAGCTCAGACCGCTGGCCGTGGCCGACGTGGTAAACAGTGGTTTTCGCCTTTTGGCTGTAATTTGTATTTTTCAATGTACTGGCAACTGGAGCAAGGTATTCAGGCCGCTATGGGTTTAAGTTTGGTGGTAGGCCTTGCCGTCGCAAAAGTGCTGCAACAGCAGTGGCAACTGCCGGTGCGCTTAAAGTGGCCGAATGACTTGTACATAGAGCATAAAAAACTCGGTGGTATTTTAGTGGAGCTGGCCGGGCAAACTCATGCCCAGTGTGATGTCGTTATCGGGCTAGGCTTAAATATCCGGATGCCGGATCACACCGATAAAGCCGTAGACCAGCCCTGGGCTGATTTAACTTCGGCTTTGGGGAAGCCGATAGACCGTAATTTATTGGTGGCTTTGTTGCAACATCAGTTGGTGCTGGAATTACAACAGTTTAGCCAGCAGGGTTTTGCGCCCTATGTGCAGGAATTTAATCTGTTGGATCAATTTGCCGGTGAGCAAGTGACTTTATCCAGTGGCAGTCAAACCATCACTGGTTTTTGCGTTGGTGTGGATGCACAGGGGGGGCTGGTGCTGGATATCAATGGCCAGAAGCAAAGCTTTTATGGCGGTGAACTTAGCTTAAGAAAGGCGCTTTGATGGAATTATTACTGGATATAGGCAATAGCCGAAGCAAAGCCCGTTTACATGATGTTGGTTTGCTTACGGAAATTCAGCTGGAAAACATCAGTGCAGAGCAGTGGTCGTCAATCACTGCTGTGTATTGCGCCAGTGTTGCAGCAGACAGCCGGGTACTGGCAATACGTGATCAAATCCCGCCTGCAATTCCTTTTATCCAAATCCGCAGTGAAGCTGAGGCATTTGGGGTGACCAACAGTTATCAGCAGCCAGATTTATTGGGCGTCGACCGTTGGCTGGCTTTAGTGGCGGCAGCAGAGTTGTGCACGAATGCAGATCTGCTAATAGCTGACGCAGGTACAGCCTTAACCATTGATTGGTTAAGCGCTGCGGGTGTGCATCAGGGCGGATGGATTTTGGCTGGGCAAAAACTGCAGCAAGAAGCGGTGTTAAGCAAAACAGCCAAAGTATTTTCAGCAGAGCTGGAAACAGAGCAGTTATCACCTGCAACTGATACCGCCACAGCTTTATATCAAGGCGCTATTGCTGCTTTAGTCGGTGCTATTCGTCAAGCATGGGCAATTAAGCCAACCCAACTGATTATTTTAACGGGTGGTGATGCGCTGCTTCTGCAAAAATACCTGACCGATCTGCCTGTTCGGCTCGAACCTCAATTGATCTTTCAGGGATTAGCCCGTTATATTCAGCCGAATTGACCATTTTGTGTACTTATTGAGCATTCAGGCCAGAATTTATAAGTTTTTTTTTATTTCCTGTTGCGTGGGGTGGGGCATTCCACTAGAATTCGCACCCACTGACGTAGTGCCGCTTTAGCTCAGTTGGTAGAGCAACTGACTTGTAATCAGTAGGTCATCCGTTCGACTCGGATAAGCGGCACCATTAGTATAGTGGAGGGGTTCCCGAGTGGCCAAAGGGATCAGACTGTAAATCTGCCGGCACTGCCTTCGAAGGTTCGAATCCTTCCCCCTCCACCATTTTCAGTACAATAGCTACGAGTAGGCCGCGGGCATCGTATAATGGCTATTACCTCAGCCTTCCAAGCTGATGATGCGGGTTCGATTCCCGCTGCCCGCTCCAAACAGATCAAGTTGCTGATATAGCTCAGGCGGTAGAGCGCATCCTTGGTAAGGATGAGGTCCCCAGTTCGATTCTGGGTATCAGCACCATCTTAAAAGCCTCTCTTGCTTTACAATCAAAAAATACTTATTTCATTCAACCACCGTTTGCTAAAAAGGGTCTATTTATGGCTAAGGCTAAATTCGAACGTAATAAACCGCACGTTAACGTAGGCACCATCGGTCACGTTGACCACGGCAAAACTACTTTAACTGCTGCTATCACTAACGTACTGGCTAAGCACTACGGTGGTCAGGCATTCGCTTTCGATCAAATCGACAAAGCGCCAGAAGAGAAAGCTCGTGGTATCACGATCAACACTTCTCACGTTGAATACGATACACCAACACGCCACTACGCCCACGTAGACTGCCCAGGCCACGCTGACTATGTTAAAAACATGATCACTGGTGCTGCACAGATGGACGGCGCAATCCTGGTAGTAGCTGCAACTGACGGCCCAATGCCACAGACACGCGAGCACATCCTGTTATCTCGTCAGGTAGGCGTACCTTTCATCGTAGTATTCATGAACAAATGTGACATGGTAGACGACGAAGAGCTGTTAGAGCTGGTGGAGATGGAAGTTCGTGAACTTCTGTCAGACTACGATTTCCCAGGTGATGACCTGCCGGTAATCCGTGGTTCAGCTTTAAAAGGTCTGGAAGGCGATGCAACGTGGGAGCCAAAAATCCTTGAGCTGGCAGCAGCTTTAGATTCTTACATCCCAGAACCACAACGTGCGATTGACAAACCATTCATCATGCCAATCGAAGACGTATTCTCAATTGCAGGTCGCGGAACAGTAGTAACTGGTCGTGTAGAGCAAGGTATCATCAAAGTTGGTGAAGCAGTAGAAATCGTAGGTCTGAAAGACACTGTGGCAACAACTTGTACTGGTGTAGAAATGTTCCGTAAACTGTTAGACGAAGGTCGTGCAGGCGAGAACATCGGCGCACTGTTACGTGGTACTAAGCGTGAAGACGTAGAACGTGGTCAAGTATTAGCGAAGCCAGGTTCAATCAAGCCACACACGAAGTTCGAAGGTGAAGTGTACGTATTATCAAAAGAAGAAGGTGGTCGTCATACTCCATTCTTCAAAGGTTACCGTCCACAGTTCTACTTCCGTACAACAGACGTAACTGGTTCAGTAGAACTGCCAGAAGGCGTAGAGATGGTAATGCCAGGCGACAACCTGAAGTTTGTTGTTGAACTGATCAACCCAATCGCGATGGACGAAGGTTTACGCTTCGCGATCCGTGAAGGTGGTCGCACAGTAGGTGCTGGTGTAGTATCTAAAGTACTGGTTTAATCATCAGAACTTGAAAAGGGCTCCACAGGAGCCCTTTTTTATATAGCTTTGTTCGCTTAAGCCGGAAAATTCAGAACAACAGGCTTGAGTTCCACACAGTTAAACCTGATTTAATAGTTTCAAGTCGGATCCTTGTCTTGTTTTAGTCGTCTAAGACAGTATAATGAGCGGCTATTTTTGTGGGACTGCTTAGTTGGTCTGCACAATTTTCTGTAGGGGCGTAGTTCCAATTGGTAGAACAGCGGTCTCCAAAACCGATGGTTGGGGGTTCGAATCCCTCCGCCCCTGCCACTTATTTAGGCGCTAAGGTGTTTTGCACGTTAGTCGAAGTAGTAGCTTGTAACAACAAGCCATGGGAAAGTGAGTTAAAGCATGAATGCAACGAGTGAAACCCCAAAAGGCGGCTTAGATTTAGTTAAATGGCTGGGCGTCTTAGTTCTGCTGACCCTGATGGTCGCAGCGAACTATATATATGAGTTTTCTGCAGTTGAAAAAGCTGCAAGCATAGTGGTTTTAGTCGGCCTGGCAGCTTTTATTGCAGCCAAGACCAGCAAAGGCGCTGCATTTATTGAGTTTGCTAAAGAAGCCAGAACTGAAGTTCGCAAAGTCGTATGGCCAACCCGTCAGGAAACGATGCAAACCACTATCATTGTAATGGTTGCGACCTTGATTGTTGCATTAGCACTTTGGGGCTTAGATTCAATATTATTAAGCCTTGTATCATTTACCACAGGTTTGAGGATCTAAGTTATGTCAGGAAAAATGCGTTGGTATGTAGTTCAGGCTTTTTCAGGTTTTGAACAGCGCGTAGCGACTTCATTGCGTGAGCATATCAAGATCCAACAAATGGAAGACAAGTTTGGCGAAGTGCTGGTTCCAACTGAAGAAGTTGTTGAAATGCGCGCTGGCCAGAAACGTAAGTCTGAACGCAAATTTTTCCCTGGCTACGTATTAGTGCAGATGGAAATGTGTGAAGAAGCATGGCACTTAGTCAAAAGCGTGCCACGTGTATTAGGTTTTATCGGTGGTACTTCAGACCGCCCTGCACCTATCAGCCAGAAAGAAGCTGATACTATCCTGAACCGTCTGCAGGATAACGCTGATAAGCCGAAACCTAAGACTCTGTTCGAAGCGGGTGAAGTGGTACGTGTGACTGAAGGTCCATTTGCTGACTTTAACGGCGTTGTCGAAGAAGTGGATTACGAGAAAAGCCGCGTGAAGGTGTCCGTGTTGATTTTCGGTCGTTCAACTCCAGTCGAACTGGAATTTGGCCAGGTAGAAAAAGCTTAAGTAGAAATAGTTTGTAACGGGCCGCTGATTAAAATATAATCGCGGCCTTTTTTAACGTCAGGGGAGCCGTTTGAGTAAGTGTCCTCGCACTTACGAGGCTGAGACCCTAAATTGAGGTGAAACATGGCAAAGAAAGTCACGGCACTTGTAAAATTACAAGTTAAAGCTGGTATGGCAAACCCGTCGCCACCAGTTGGTCCAGCATTGGGTCAACACGGTGTGAACATCATGGAATTCTGTAAAGGCTTCAACGCCCGTACAGAGTCACTGGAAAAAGGCATGCCTATTCCAGTAGTGATCACTGTATACAGCGACCGCTCATTTACATTTGAAACCCGCACTCCACCTGCTTCTTTCTTATTATTGAAAGCTGCTGGTTTAAAAGGTGGTTCAGGCCGTCCTAATACTCAGAAAGTGGGTAAAGTGACTCAGGCTCAGCTGGAAGAGATCGTAAAGATCAAACGTGCTGATTTGACTGCAGGTAGCGACGAAGCGGCCATCAGCACTATTGCTGGTACTGCTCGTTCTATGGGCTTAGTGGTAGAGGGTTAATCAATGGCTAAATTATCAAAACGCGCTAAATTAATCCGTTCAAAAGTAGATTCTACTCGTGAATACGCGATCAATGACGCAGTTGCGTTATTAAAAGAATTAACAGCTGGCAAGTTCGTTGAATCAGTTGATGTTGCCATCAACCTGGGTATCGACGCTCGTAAGTCAGATCAAAACGTTCGTGGTGCTACTGTGTTACCACACGGTACTGGCCGCACTGTACGTGTTGCTGTGTTCACTCAGGGTGCAAACGCTGAAGCTGCTAAAGCTGCAGGCGCTGACATCGTGGGTATGGAAGACTTAGCTGAACAAGTTAAAAAAGGCGAGATGAACTTTGACGTTGTTATCGCTTCTCCAGACGCAATGCGTGTTGTTGGTATGTTAGGTCAGATCTTAGGCCCACGTGGTTTAATGCCTAACCCAAAAACTGGTACAGTAACTCCAAACGTTGCTGAAGCAGTGAAAAACGCTAAAGCCGGTCAGGTTCGTTACCGTAACGACAAGAATGGTATCATCCATTCAACAGTTGGTAAGGTTAACTTCGACGCTGACAAACTGAAAGAGAACGTTGAGGCTCTGTTAGTTGCATTAAAGCGTGCTAAGCCATCTGTAGCAAAAGGCGTTTTCATCAAGAAAGTGACCATTTCTACTACGCACGGCGCAGGTATCGTTTTAGATCAGGCTTCTTTAGACGCCAAGATCTAATTCAGTCCTCTGAAATAGCTGCTTTACAGGAGTGCGTGGTTATTTTATAATCTCGCGCTCAAAAATTCGGGTAGAAGCCGGACTTTGTTTACAAAGTATTCGGCTTCCGTCCAAGACCGTAGGTGCCACAACTTTTTTATAAAAAGCGTGGCTTAAAATCAACAACCTACGCAGACGGTGTTAGCCCCAGAAAGATTCCTATCAATCTGGCTCTCACCGTAAATCGCGCGTTAACCAGTAAATTTTACTGATTAGCGTTGTGTAGGCAACCAGACAATACCGTCTGGATGAACCAGGAGTTAAGAGCCAATGGCTATTAAGCTTGATGACAAAAAAGCGATCGTTGCTGAAGTTCAGGAAGCTGCCATAGGTGCTTTATCTGCGGTAGTTGCAGACGCTCGTGGTGTCACTGTAGGCAAAATCACTGAACTGCGTAAGCAGGCTCGTGATGCTGGCGTATGGATGAAAGTTGTCCGTAACACGTTAGTTCGCCGTGCAGTATCTGGCACTGAATTCGAGTGTTTAAGCGACGCGTTCGTTGGCCCAACACTGATCGCATTCTCTAAAGAGCACCCAGGTGCTGCAGCGCGTATCTTCAAAGATTTCGCCAAAGAAAATGCTAAGTTTGAGCTGAAAGGCGCAGCCTTCAATGGCGCCACAGTAAGCATTGACGTTTTAGCATCGTTGCCAACATACAACGAAGCTATCGCACGTTTAATGAGCACTATGAAAGAAGCAGCAGCCGGCAAATTGGTACGTACCATCGCCGCAGTTCGCGACCAAAAACAAGCCTAAACAACGTAATTTTACGTTTTGTTTGGAATTAAAGTTTAATACGGGATACGTCCCCTTAATTTAGGAATCTGAGCAATGTCAGTTACTAAAGATCAAATCTTAGATGCTATCGCTGCAATGTCTGTAATGGAAGTTGTAGAATTAGTTAGCGCTATGGAAGAAAAATTCGGCGTTTCAGCTGCTGCTGCTGTTGCAGTTGCTGCTGGTCCAGCTGCTGTTGTTGAAGAACAAACAGAATTCAACGTAATTCTGGCAGCTGCAGGCGCTAACAAAGTATCAGTAATCAAAGCTGTTCGCGGCGCGACTGGTTTAGGTCTGAAAGAAGCTAAAGATTTAGTTGAAGCTGCTCCAGCTGCAATTAAAGAAGGCGTTTCTAAAGCCGAAGCTGACGCTCTGAAGAAAGAGTTAGAAGAAGCTGGTGCTACTGTTGAAGTTAAATAATCTAGATTTTTCTAGATTATACGCCTGATTTCAGGCTAGGCTGGTGGTGAAATAACCACCGGCCTTTTTGCGCTGTGGGACATTGATTTTCCCCACCCTAATGTTGCCATGTCGGCGACATTCAAGCCGCCCCTAGAGGGTAGGTAGGGTAAAAAATCAGCTAGCTGAGGAACCCCATGACTTACTCTTATTCTGAAAAGAAACGTATCCGTAAGGACTTCGGCAAACGTCCATTAGTGTTGGATGTGCCATATCTGTTGTCGATTCAAATTGAGTCGTTCAGCAAATTTATCGAACCAGATCCAGAAGGTGGATACGGCTTAGAAGCTGCATTCCGTTCTGTGTTCCCAATTAAAAGCTACTCAGGTAGTGCAGAGCTGCAATACGTCAGCTACCGCATTGGCGAGCCGGTTTTTGACGTCAAAGAGTGCCAAATTCGTGGTGTGACTTACTCAGCTCCGCTGCGTGTCAAACTGCGCATGGTTTTATTTGATAAAGAAGTACCAGGTACAATCAAAGATATCCGTGAACAAGAAGTCTACATGGGCGAAATCCCTTTGATGACTGAAAACGGTACCTTTGTGATCAACGGTACTGAACGTGTTATCGTTTCTCAGCTGCACCGTAGCCCGGGTGTATTCTTTGACCACGACCGTGGTAAGACGCACTCCTCAGGCAAGGTTTTATATAATGCTCGCGTGATCCCTTACCGTGGTTCATGGTTAGACTTTGAGTTTGATGCCAAAGATAACCTGTTCGTGCGTATCGATCGCCGCCGCAAATTGCCAGCCACTATTTTGTTACGTGCGCTGAACTTAAGTACTGAAGATATTTTAAGTACTTTCTTCGAAAGCACCCGTTTTGAAATTAAAGACGGCAAACTGTTGATGGAAGTGGTCGCAAACCGCTTACGTGGTGAAACAGCTGCTTTTGATATCAAAGACAACGATGGCGAAGTGATCGTAGAAGCTGGTCGTCGTATTACTGCCCGTCATGTGCGTCAGTTAGAAAAAACTGGCATGACACTGATGGAAGTACCTCATGAATATGTAGTAGGCCGCGTTTTATCAAAAAATTACGCTGACCGTTCAACCGGAGAGATTATTGCCGAGGCGAACGCAGAGCTCACACTGGAGCTGTTAGCAAAACTAGCAAAAGCGGGCTACGAAACTTTCGAAACTCTTTACATTAACGATTTGGACCAGGGTTCTTATATTTCTGAAACCATCCGGATCGATCCAAGCAGCAACCGTATGGAAGCATTGGTAGAAATCTACCGCATGATGCGTCCAGGCGAGCCACCAACGCGTGAAGCTGCTGAAACATTATTTGAAAATCTGTTCTTCTCTGAAGACCGTTATGACCTGTCCACTGTAGGCCGTATGAAATTCAACCGTCGCGTTGATTTCGAAGAAGGCACTGGCGTAGGCGTGCTGTCTAAAGAAGACATTCTGGCCGTGATGAAAGTCTTAATCGACATTCGTAACGGTAAAGGCGAAGTGGACGATATCGACCACTTAGGTAACAGACGTATCCGTTCTGTCGGTGAAATGGCTGAAAACCAATTCCGTGTGGGTTTAGTCCGTGTGGAACGTGCAGTGAAAGAGCGCCTGTCTTTAGGTGATCTGGACGCTGTGATGCCACAGGATCTGATCAATGCCAAGCCTATTTCTGCTGCGGTGAAAGAATTCTTCGGTTCAAGCCAACTGTCTCAGTTTATGGACCAGAACAACCCATTGTCAGAAGTAACGCACAAACGTCGTATCTCTGCCTTAGGCCCTGGCGGTCTGACCCGTGAACGTGCTGGTTTCGAAGTACGTGACGTTCACCCAACGCACTACGGTCGTGTATGTCCAATCGAGACGCCTGAAGGTCCAAACATCGGTTTGATCAACTCGTTGTCTATGTTTGCCCAGACTAACGAATACGGTTTCCTTGAGACACCTTACCGTCGTATTGAAGATGGTATTGTGACTGATGAAGTCGATTTCTTATCTGCGATTGAAGAAGGTAACTTTGTTATCGCTCAGGCGAACGCCGAGTTAAGCGCAGAAAACCGTCTTGTTGAAGACTTAGTACCGTGCCGTTACAAAAACGAATTCACCTTAATGCCGGCCGACAAGGTTCAGTATATGGACGTTGCACCACAGCAGATCGTATCTGTTGCTGCTGCTCTGATCCCGTTCCTGGAACACGATGACGCCAACCGTGCATTAATGGGTTCAAACATGCAACGTCAGGCTGTTCCTACATTACGTGCTGATAAGCCGTTAGTAGGTACTGGTGTAGAACGTGTTGTTGCCAAAGACTCTGGTGTAACAGTTGTTGCGAAACGTGGTGGTACTGTTGACTATGTCGACGCCAGCCGTATCGTAATTAAAGTACACGAAGAAGAAATGGTGGCCGGTGAAGCCGGTATCGACATCTACAACCTGACGAAATACACCCGTTCGAACCAGAACACCTGTATCAACCAGCGTCCATGTGTAAACCATGGTGAGCCGATTGAACGTGGTGATGTACTGGCCGATGGTCCGTCTACGGACTTAGGTGAACTGGCTTTAGGTCAAAACTTACGCGTGGCGTTCATGCCGTGGAACGGTTACAACTTCGAAGACTCGATTTTGTTATCCGAGCGTTTAGTGCAGGAAGATCGCTTAACCACTATTCACATTCAGGAACTGAGCTGTATCGCTCGTGATACCAAGTTAGGACCTGAAGAAATCACTGCCGATATTCCAAACGTAGGTGAGTCTGCTTTATCTAAGCTGGACGAAGCCGGTATCGTTTACATCGGTGCTGAAGTGAAAGGCGGCGACATTCTGGTAGGTAAGGTGACGCCTAAAGGTGAAAGCCAACTGACTCCGGAAGAAAAACTGTTACGCGCTATCTTCGGTGAAAAAGCTTCTGACGTAAAAGACAGCTCATTACGCGTGCCTAACTCTGTCACTGGTACAGTGATCGACGTTCAGGTCTTCACTCGTGATGGCGTTGAAAAAGACAAACGTGCTCGTGAAATCGAAGAAATGGAAGTCAAGCAGGCGAAGAAAGACCTGAATGAAGAATTCCGTATCCTTGAAGAAGGTATCTTCTCACGTGCCCGCAACCTGGTTGAAAGCACAGGTGTTGACCGCGCTAAGCTGAACGGCTTACGTGGTGATGCTCTGTTAGGCTACAGTCTGGCTGATGAAGATAAACAAAACGATCTGGAACAATTAGCGGCTCAATACGAAGAAATCCGTGTTGAATACGATAAGAAATTCGAAGCCAAACGTCGCAAGATTGTTCAGGGTGATGATTTAGCTCCAGGCGTTCTGAAGATCGTTAAAGTGTACTTAGCTGTGAAACGTCGTATCCAGCCTGGTGACAAGATGGCCGGTCGTCACGGTAACAAGGGTGTGGTTTCTACCATTGTTCCAGTTGAAGACATGCCGTATGACGAAAAAGGTCAGCCGGTTGATATCGTACTGAACCCGCTGGGTGTACCGTCTCGTATGAACATAGGTCAGATCCTTGAAACTCACTTGGGCTTAGCGGCTCGTGGTATAGGTGACAAGATTGACGGCATGATCAAAGACCAGAAAGAAGTTGCGGAAATCCGTGAATTCCTGAAAAAGGTCTATGCACTGGGTGAGTCACGTCAAGACGTCGATATCGCCAGCTTCACAGATGATGAAGTACGTCGTTTAGCAGAAAACCTGCGTAAAGGTCTACCTGTAGCTACTCCGGTGTTTGATGGCGCTAAAGAAAGCGAAATCAAAGAGCTGTTGACTTTAGGTGACTTACCGACCAGCGGTCAGATCACATTGTACGATGGTCGTACCGGTAATACCTTCGAACGTAAGGTTACTGTGGGCTACATGTACATGCTGAAACTGAACCACTTGGTAGACGACAAGATGCACGCCCGTTCTACTGGTTCGTACAGTCTGGTTACTCAACAACCATTGGGCGGTAAAGCTCAGTTTGGTGGTCAGCGTTTCGGTGAGATGGAAGTGTGGGCTCTGGAAGCATACGGCGCAGCATACACGCTGCAAGAGATGTTAACAGTCAAGTCTGATGACGTGAATGGCCGTACCAAGATGTATAAAAACATCGTGGATGGCGACCACCGCATGGAACCAGGCATGCCAGAATCTTTCAACGTATTGATGAAAGAGATCCGTTCACTCGGTATCAACATCGAATTGGAAGAGGAATAACCCCGGTTAGCAAAACTAATCGAATTGTCCGGGGCGGTACGCCGCCCCTTGCTGGTTAACCTCTTACAGGAGAGCAAAGGTGAAAGACTTATTAAAGTTTCTGAAACAACAAACTAAAACTGAAGAGTTCGATGTGATCCGTATCGGCCTTTCTTCACCAGACATGATCCGTTCATGGTCTTTTGGTGAAGTGAAAAAGCCTGAAACCATCAACTACCGTACCTTCAAGCCAGAGCGCGATGGTTTGTTTTGTGCCCGGATTTTTGGCCCGGTCAAAGACTACGAGTGTCTGTGTGGTAAATACAAACGCTTAAAGCACCGTGGTGTGATCTGTGAAAAATGTGGTGTTGAAGTCACGCTGACTAAAGTACGTCGTGAGCGTATGGGTCACATTGAACTGGCTAGCCCAACAGCCCACATCTGGTTCCTGAAATCACTGCCAAGCCGTATCGGTTTGCTGTTAGATATGACATTACGTGATATCGAACGTGTACTGTATTTTGAATCTTATGTTGTGACCGAACCAGGCATGACTTCTTTAGAGCGTCGTCAGATGCTGACTGAAGAGGAATACCTGGACGTGCTGGAAGAGCACGGTGACGAGTTCGAAGCCAAAATGGGTGCAGAAGCAATTCTGGACATTTTACGTGGCATTGAACTGGCAACAGAAATCAAGCAAATGCGTGAAGAGTTGCCAACCATCAACTCAGAGACAAAGCGTAAGAAAATCAGCAAACGTCTGAAACTGATGGAAGCATTCCACACGTCTGGTAACAAACCAGAATGGATGATCATGACAGTACTGCCAGTACTGCCGCCAGATCTGCGTCCTTTAGTTCCGTTGGACGGTGGCCGTTTTGCTACCTCTGATCTGAACGATTTATACCGCCGTGTGATCAACCGTAACAACCGTCTGAAGCGTCTTCTGGACCTGTCAGCTCCTGATATCATCGTACGTAACGAAAAGCGTATGTTGCAGGAAGCTGTGGATGCGTTGTTAGACAACGGTCGTCGCGGTCGCGCTATCACGGGTTCGAACAAGCGTCCTCTGAAATCTCTGGCCGACATGATCAAAGGTAAACAAGGTCGTTTCCGTCAGAACTTGTTAGGTAAGCGTGTTGACTACTCAGGCCGTTCTGTAATCACAGTAGGTCCTACTTTACGTCTGCATCAGTGCGGTTTACCAAAGAAAATGGCTTTAGAGTTATTCAAGCCTTTCATCTACGGTAAGTTAGAAGCCCGCGGTTTAGCCACTACTATTAAAGCGGCTAAAAAGATGGTTGAACGTGAAGAAGGTGCTGTATGGGACGTTCTGGACGAAGTAATCCGTGAACATCCGGTGCTGTTAAACCGTGCACCTACACTGCACCGTTTAGGTATCCAGGCATTCGAACCTGTGCTGATCGAAGGTAAGGCTATCCAGTTACACCCATTGGTGTGTGCTGCGTATAACGCCGACTTCGACGGTGACCAGATGGCTGTTCACGTGCCTCTGACCATTGAAGCTCAGTTAGAAGCCCGTGCGCTGATGATGTCGACGAACAACGTTCTGTCGCCAGCTAACGGTGAACCAATCATAGTTCCTTCTCAGGACGTTGTATTGGGTCTGTATTACATGACGCGTGAAGCGATCAACGCCAAAGGCGAAGGCATGATCTTTAAACATGCCAAGGAAGCCGAAAAAGCATTCCGTGCCGGTGTTGCCAGCTTACACGCCCGTGTCAAAGTACGTATCACTGAAGTAACTATTGCCGAAGATGGCAGCCGTACTTCTGTGACTGCAGTACGTGACACTACAGTAGGCCGTGCCATTCTTTACTCCATCATGCCGGAAGGCTTAGCCTTTGATTCAATCAACCAGGCTATGGGTAAGAAACAGATTTCACGTTTACTGAACGGCTCTTACCGTCGTATTGGTCTGAAAAATACCGTTATTTTAGCGGATCAGATCATGTACACAGGTTTCCATTACGCCATGTTGTCAGGTGTGTCTGTTGGTATTGACGATATGGTCATCCCGGCAGCCAAGGTTGATATCATTTCTGCTGCAGAAGCTGAAGTGGCAGAGATCCAGGACCAGTTCCAACAAGGTTTAGTAACGGCCGGTGAAAAGTACAACAAAGTCATCGACATTTGGTCAACAGCCAACGAAGCCTTATCTAAGGCGATGATGGACAACTTATCGAAAGAGTCAGTGGTCGATCGCGAAGGCAATACTGTCACTCAACCGTCATTTAACTCTGTTTATATGATGGCCGACTCTGGCGCACGGGGCTCTCCAGCTCAGATCCGTCAGTTAGCCGGTATGCGTGGTCTGATGGCTAAACCAGATGGTTCAATCATCGAAACGCCAATTACTGCGAACTTCCGTGAAGGTCTGAGCGTACTTCAGTACTTCATCTCTACTCACGGTGCTCGTAAAGGTTTGGCGGATACAGCGTTAAAAACAGCAAACTCTGGTTACCTGACTCGTCGTCTGGTAGACGTTGCACAAGACTTAGTGGTGACTGAAGCTGACTGTGGTTCCACAGAAGGCATCATGATGAAACCATTGATCGAAGGTGGTGACGTTGTAGAAGGTCTGCGTGAGCGCGTATTAGGTCGTGTAGTGATCGGTGACGTAGTGGTTCCTGCAACTGGCGAAGTGCTGGTTGAAGACGGCACTATGTTAGATGAGAAGCTGTGTGATGCGATTGAAAAACACTCAATAGACGAAGTTTATGTTCGTTCTGTAATTACCTGTCAGACTAACTTTGGTGTTTGTGCCAAGTGTTATGGTCGTGATTTGGCTCGTGGCCACATCATCAACGCTGGTGAAGCTGTCGGTGTTATCGCTGCGCAGTCCATCGGTGAACCAGGTACACAGTTAACGATGCGTACATTCCACATCGGTGGTGCTGCGTCACGGTCTTCTGCTGAGAACAGCGTACAAGTGAAAAACTCAGGTATCCTGAAGTTACACAACGCCAAGTTCGTACGTAACAGTGACAACAAAATTGTTATCACTTCACGTTCAGCTGAAGTCACAGTGTTCGACGAGCAAGGTCGTGAGAAAGAGCGTTACAAGCTGCCATACGGTTCTGTGTTAGCCACAGATGACAACGCCAAGGTCACATCAGGCCAAATCGTTGCAAGCTGGGATCCGCACTCACACCCAATTATCGTGGAACGTGGTGCCAAGGTATCTCACAGCGATGTAGATGATACCAACACTGAAGTTCAGCAGGACGACCTGACTGGTTTAACCCGTACTGTGGTAAAAGACCTGTCCAAGGCCAATGCGAAAGAACCTAAGTTAATTTTAGAAATGGACGATGGTGCTTTACAGGAAATCCGCTTACCGAGTTTCACCACTATTGAAGTGGCTGATGGCTCGAATGTAAAAGCAGGTGCTGTATTAGCCCGTATTCCACAAGAAAGCTCGAAAACACGCGACATCACGGGTGGTCTGCCACGCGTTGCTGACTTGTTCGAAGCCCGTAAGCCAAAAGATCCAGCCATCCTGGCCGAAATCTCTGGTGTGATCAGCTTCGGTAAAGAAACCAAAGGCAAACGTCGTTTGATCATCACTCCAGAGCAAGGTGATTCTCATGAAGAGATGATCCCGAAATGGCGTCAGGTGAACGTGTTCGAAGGTGAACGTATTGAAAAAGGTGAAGTGATCTCCGAAGGTCCAGAGTCACCACACGATATCCTGCGTTTACGTGGTATCCACCATGTAGCCAGTTACATCGTGAACGAAGTACAGGATGTATACCGTCTGCAAGGCGTTAAAATTAACGACAAGCACATCGAGACCATCATTCGTCAAATGCTGCGTAAATGTTTAATCATTCACCCAGGTGACAGTGAGTTCTTAGAAGGTGAAATGGCGGAAGTGTCACGCGTTAATATTGCAAACGCTGAACTGGAAGCTGCAGGTAAGATCCCTGCGAAGTACGAACGGTCGTTGTTAGGTATTACCAAAGCATCACTGTCAACGGACTCTTTCATTTCTGCTGCGTCGTTCCAGGAAACAACGCGCGTATTAACAGAAGCTGCGGTTGGCGGAAAGTTCGACGAGCTGCGTGGCCTGAAAGAAAACGTTATTGTCGGTCGTTTGATCCCGGCAGGTACTGGTTTTGCGTATCACCAAAACCGTATCCGTCAGCGTCAACGTATCGCCAATGGCGAAGTCGCTGAACCGGCGATGAGTGCAGAAAGTGCTGAACAGGCTCTGACTGACGCTCTGAATATGGACTTGTCTGGCAACGACGATTAAGTCGAAGCCGCAGATTGGGGTGGTCGCCAGCAAATGACCGCCCCTTTTTGTTCCTTGACAGGTCAAAGGTTGACCAGTAGAATTCCGCAGCCCCAAATTTGGGTGCGGAATTTTCACGTTTATAGGTAGTTATTAACCAGGAGTATTTAATGGCAACAATCAACCAGCTAGTGCGTAAGCCGCGCAGCCTGGTGGTCGCTAAGAGCACCGTTCCGGCGCTTGAAGCTTGCCCACAGAAGCGTGGTGTTTGTACCCGCGTATACACCACCACACCTAAGAAGCCAAACTCTGCATTACGTAAAGTATGCCGTGTTCGTTTAACTAACGGATTCGAAGTTACTTCTTACATCGGCGGTGAAGGCCACAACTTACAGGAACACAGCGTTGTTCTGATCCGTGGCGGCCGGGTAAAAGACCTTCCAGGTGTGCGTTATCACACCGTACGCGGCACTTTAGACTGTGCGGGCGTTAAAGATCGTAAGCAAGGCCGTTCTAAATACGGCGCTAAACGGCCGAAGAATAAATAACTTAACTCCGTTAAGTAAGGCCAAACTAAGTAACTTTTTTCATTAAAAGTTTTGGAATCCCCTGAAGCAATCGGAGTTTCGAATGCCAAGAAGACGCGTCATAGGTCAACGTAAAATCCTTCCAGATCCTAAGTTCGGAAGTGAATTACTTGCCAAGTTCGTAAACGTCGTAATGATCGACGGTAAAAAATCTACAGCTGAATCAATTGTATACGGCGCATTAGACATCGCTGCGACAAAATCTAAAAAAGCTGAACTGGATCTGTTCGAAGTTGCATTAGACAACATTCGTCCTACTGTAGAAGTTAAATCACGCCGTGTGGGTGGTTCTACTTACCAGGTTCCATGTGAAGTTCGTCAGGTTCGTCGTAACGCTTTAGCTATGCGTTGGTTGGTTGAAGCTGCCCGTAAACGTGGCGAGAAATCAATGGCACAGCGTTTAGCTGGTGAAATGCTGGATGCCGTTGAGAATAAAGGTTCTGCTGTTAAGAAACGTGAAGACGTTCACCGTATGGCTGAAGCGAACAAAGCGTTCGCGCATTTCCGCTGGTAAGACAGACCTTTTTAAGAGGATTCGATTGTGGCACGTACAACTCCAATTGAGCTTTACCGAAATATCGGTATTTGTGCTCACGTTGACGCGGGTAAAACCACGACAACTGAACGAGTTTTGTTCTATACCGGCTTGTCTCACAAGATCGGTGAAGTTCATGACGGCGCCGCCACGATGGATTGGATGGAACAGGAGCAGGAACGTGGTATCACTATCACGTCCGCTGCGACCACGACCTTTTGGCGTGGCATGCAGGGCCAGTTCCCTCAGCATCGTGTAAACATCATCGATACACCGGGGCACGTTGACTTCACTATTGAAGTTGAACGTTCCCTGCGTGTCTTAGATGGTGCTGTTGTTGTACTGTGCGGTTCTTCAGGCGTGCAGCCTCAAACCGAAACAGTATGGCGTCAGGCAAATAAATACGAAGTTCCACGTCTGATCTTTGTTAACAAGATGGACCGTACCGGCGCTAACTTCATTCGTGTAGTTAAACAAGCCCGTGACCGTCTGAATCACACCATAGTGCCTATTCAGTTACCTATTGGTTCTGAAGAGAACTTTCGCGGTGTGGTTGACTTGTTAAAAATGAAAGCAATCAACTGGAACGAAGCTGACCAGGGTATGACCTTCACGTACGAAGACATTCCTGCGGATATGCTCGCTGAGTGTGAAGAGTGGCGTGCAAACATGGTAGAGGCAGCAGCTGAAGCCAATGAAGAGCTGATGGAGCGTTATTTGGAAGGCGAAGAGCTGACTGAAGACGAAATTCGTTCAGCCTTGCGTCAACGTACTCTTGCTAACGAAGTGGTTCTTGTGCTTTGTGGTTCTGCATTCAAAAACAAAGGTGTTCAGGCTATGCTTGACGCTGTGATTGAATACTTGCCATCACCAACAGAAGTCAAAGCGATCAAAGGTATTAACGAAGATGAATCAGAAGGCGTACGCCACGCTGATGATGATGCACCATTTGCGGCACTTGCGTTTAAAATTGCAACTGACCCATTTGTTGGCACATTAACTTTCTTCCGTTGTTACTCTGGCGTGATTAACTCTGGTGACAGTGTGTATAACCCTGTGAAGCAGAAGAAAGAGCGTATTGGCCGTATCGTTCAGATGCACGCCAATGACCGTCAGGAAATCAAAGAAGTTCGTGCTGGTGATATTGCTGCCGGTATAGGTTTTAAAGATGTGACCACAGGTGACACTTTATGTGACCCTGACCACATCATTACGCTGGAACGTATGGAATTCCCGGAGCCGGTGATTTCTGTTGCAGTGGAACCAAAAACCAAAGCTGACCAGGAGAAAATGGGTATCGCTCTGAGCAAACTTGCTGCAGAGGATCCATCTTTCCGTGTTCATACCGACGAAGAAACCAGCCAGACTATTATTTCTGGTATGGGTGAGTTGCACTTGGAAATTATCGTGGATCGTATGAAACGCGAATTCAAAGTGGACGCAAACGTAGGTAAACCTCAGGTCGCTTATCGCGAAACTATTCGCGCCAGCACTGAAGTTGAAGGTAAATTTGTTCGTCAATCTGGTGGTCGCGGTCAATTCGGTCATTGCTGGCTGAAAATCGAACCTCAGGAAGAAGGCAAAGGCTATGAGTTCGTTAACGCTGTTGTCGGCGGTGTGATTCCAAAAGAATACATTCCTGCCATAGACAAAGGCATTATCGAACAGATGAAAAACGGTATCCTTGCTGGGTACCCGGTCATTGACGTGAAGGTTACCGTATTCGATGGTTCATACCACGATGTGGACTCAAACGAAATGGCGTTCAAAATTGCCGCCTCTATGGGCTTCAGAAAAGGCGCACTGCAAGCTAAGCCAGTGATCCTTGAACCCGTCATGAAAGTTGAAGTGGTAACACCGGAAGACTTCATGGGTGACATCGTAGGTGACTTAAACCGTCGTCGCGGTATCATCAACGGTATGGAAGATGCTCCTGGTGGTATCAAGATCGTTGATGCTCAGGTTCCTTTGTCCGAGATGTTTGGTTATGCAACCAGCATGCGTTCATTGACTCAGGGCCGTGCTTCTTATTCAATGGAACCATTGAAGTACATGGAAGCACCAAACAACGTGACTGAAGCAATTATTGCAGCTCGTAGCAGTACTGGTAGTAACGATTAATCACTTAATTTGGTCCACTTTAAGTTGGATCTATTTAACAGAAGGTAATTAAAATGGCTAAGGCTAAATTCGAACGTAATAAACCGCACGTTAACGTAGGCACCATCGGTCACGTTGACCACGGCAAAACTACTTTAACTGCTGCTATCACTAACGTACTGGCTAAGCACTACGGTGGTCAGGCATTCGCTTTCGATCAAATCGACAAAGCGCCAGAAGAGAAAGCTCGTGGTATCACGATCAACACTTCTCACGTTGAATACGATACACCAACACGCCACTACGCCCACGTAGACTGCCCAGGCCACGCTGACTATGTTAAAAACATGATCACTGGTGCTGCACAGATGGACGGCGCAATCCTGGTAGTGGCTGCAACTGACGGCCCAATGCCACAGACACGCGAGCACATCCTGTTATCTCGTCAGGTAGGCGTACCTTTCATCGTAGTATTCATGAACAAATGTGACATGGTAGACGACGAAGAGCTGTTAGAGCTGGTGGAGATGGAAGTTCGTGAACTTCTGTCAGACTACGATTTCCCAGGTGATGACCTGCCGGTAATCCGTGGTTCAGCTTTAAAAGGTCTGGAAGGCGATGCAACGTGGGAGCCAAAAATCCTTGAGCTGGCAGCAGCTTTAGATTCTTACATCCCAGAACCACAACGTGCGATTGACAAACCATTCATCATGCCAATCGAAGACGTATTCTCAATTGCAGGTCGCGGAACAGTAGTAACTGGTCGTGTAGAGCAAGGTATCATCAAAGTTGGTGAAGCAGTAGAAATCGTAGGTCTGAAAGACACTGTGACAACAACTTGTACTGGTGTAGAAATGTTCCGTAAACTGTTAGACGAAGGTCGTGCAGGCGAGAACATCGGCGCACTGTTACGTGGTACTAAGCGTGAAGACGTAGAACGTGGTCAAGTATTAGCGAAGCCAGGTTCAATCAAGCCACACACGAAGTTCGAAGGTGAAGTGTACGTATTATCAAAAGAAGAAGGTGGTCGTCATACTCCATTCTTCAAAGGTTACCGTCCACAGTTCTACTTCCGTACAACAGACGTAACTGGTTCAGTAGAACTGCCAGAAGGCGTAGAGATGGTAATGCCAGGCGACAACCTGAAGTTTGTTGTTGAACTGATCAACCCAATCGCGATGGACGAAGGTTTACGCTTCGCGATCCGTGAAGGTGGTCGCACAGTAGGTGCTGGTGTAGTATCTAAAGTACTGGTTTAATCATCAGAACTTGAAAAAAGGCCCTTCGGGGCCTTTTTTATTGCCTTAATAAAATTACTTTAACCACTGCTTTGCTTTATAACAATAAATTCAAACGTTTGTTTGAATTTGCAGATTGAACATGCTAGAACTAACTCATCTGACCATTAGGGGTTTTCAAGGAGAGTTATTGTGAGTCACTACCAGGCGCCGCTGGCCGATATGTCCTTTCAACTATTTGATGTCTGGAAAGTTCACCAGTTCTGGCAACAACAAACTGAGTTAGCTGAACTGATTGATGCCGATACTGCAGCTGCCATTCTGGAAGAGGCTGCAAAAATCACCGCGGAAAAAATCGCACCTTTGGCCGCTGATGCAGACGAGCAAGGCGTATCTTGTGTTGCAGGTGAAGTAATGACTCCATCTCATTATAAAGAATGCTATCAGTTGTTGTGTGAAGGCGGCTGGACTGGTTTGTCAGGAGATCCTGAATACGGTGGCATGGGTATGCCAAAAAGTTTGTCTGGTTTGTATGACGAAATGATGTGTAGTGCTGATATTGCCTTTTCTTTATACCCAGGTTTGACATCGGGTGCATGCGTGGCCTTATTGCAACATGCCGATGAAGCAACCAAAGCTTTGTATCTGCCAAAGTTATACAGCGGCGAATGGTCCGGAACCATGTGCCTGACAGAATCTCATGCTGGCTCTGACTTAGGTATTATGCGTAGCAAAGCCGAAACTACTAGCGATGGTAGTTACCGTATCAGTGGTGAAAAAATCTTTATCACGGCGGGTGAGCATGACTTGACGGACAACATCATTCATTTGGTACTGGCTAAGTTACCAGACGCGCCAGCGGGCAGCCGCGGTATATCGTTATTTTTAGTGCCTAAGTTCAAAGTGGATGCAGATGGTAAGTTGGGAGAACGCAATAGCCTGATCTGCAGTTCAGTTGAGCACAAAATGGGTATCCACGGTTCTGCCACTTGTGTGATGAACTTTGATGGTGCCGAGGGTTATCTGATTGGTGAGCCACATAAAGGTCTGGCTTGTATGTTCACCATGATGAACTACGAACGTCTGGCCATGGGTAGTCAGGGTTTAGGTGCGGCAGAGCGGGCCTACCAGAATGCACTCGCCTACGCCAATGATCGCCTCCAAGGCCGAACAACAACTAAAGACGGTAATAAGGCCGATCCTATTATTGGCCATCCTGATGTTAAACGTATGTTGATGAATATCAGCAGTATTAATGAAGCGGGCAGGGCCTTCAGTGTTTATGTTGGGCATTTATTGGATCAAGCCAAGTTTGGTGCGGATGCCAAGGCTCAGGCGCGAGCTAATTTGCTGACGCCAGTGACTAAAGCCTTTATGACGGATAGGGGGCTGGATGCCTGTATCACAGCGCAACAAGTATTTGGCGGCCATGGTTATATCCGTGAGTGGGGCATGGAGCAGTTAGTCCGGGACGTACGTATTGCGCAGATATATGAAGGCACCAACGGTATACAAGCTGCAGACTTTATGTTGCGTAAAGTCGCTTCGGATCAAGCTGCAGTATTATTCGATTTGATTGATGACTTAACCAAGGGGCTGTCAGGCTCGGCGGCAGCCCAAATCGTCCCAGTCGCAGAGCGTTTTAAGTCCACGACTACAGTTCTGTTAGAGCGATCTAAGCAGCAAGCCGACCTCCTGTCCTGGGTGGCAAATGATTATCTGGATTTGACAGGTTATCTGCTTTACGCCCTGATGTGGGACAAAATGGAAGCGTCATTAGATAGCGGTAAACATGGCGAAGACTTTATCCGGTCGAAACAATTAAAAGCTAAGTTTTATTACTCCAGAGTGTTACCTCGTGTTGAGAGTCTATTCAGTCTTATCGAACAGTTCCCAGCTGAGTTGTCATCAGCAGAGCCACGACTGTTTTGACTCGAGCTTTTGATCATAAAACAAACCCCTGCTGTTTAATTAATCAGCAGGGGTTGTCTTTCTCCATCAGTTGAGTATAATGCGCGGCCAGCCATAACTTTGGCAGGCGGTTAACCAGCAATTGAATTGGTTAACGACAACAGTGCTCCCGATTGGGGAGCAAACGTTACATTGGTGCAGGGGCATTCTTCCATCTAGCGATGGGTCAGAAAGCTTCTGTTTTATTTTGCTCTTTTTGCTCTTTGAGGCTTTGGTTTATGAGTAATCAAAGGATTCGCATCCGTCTGAAAGCGTTCGATCACCGTTTGATCGATCAGTCAACTATGGAAATCGTTGACACAGCTAAGCGTACGGGCGCGCAGGTTCGTGGTCCTATCCCACTTCCGACTCGCCAGGAACGTTTCACTGTATTGATTTCTCCTCACGTGAATAAAGATGCACGTGACCAGTACGAAATCCGTACCCACAAGCGTTTAATCGACATCGTTGAACCAACAGAAAAGACTGTTGATGCTCTGATGCGTTTAGATCTGCCTGCTGGCGTTGACGTTCAAATCAGCCTGGGCTAATCAGACAGGTTTTTAGAGAGGTTTAGGATATGGCTATCGGTCTAATCGGTCGTAAAGTGGGAATGACCCGCATCTTCACTGAAGATGGCGTATCAATTCCAGTAACCGTAATCGAAGCAACACCAAACCGCGTTACTGCCATTAAAACGCAAGACGTTCATGGCTATAGCGCACTGCAAGTGACTGCTGGCACTGTTAAGGCTTCTCGCCTGAACAAGCCAGAAGCTGGTCAGTTTGCAAAAGCTGGTGTCGAAGCTGGTCGTGGTCTGTGGGAATTCCGCCTGCAGGACAACGAAGGTGCTGACATCGCTGTTGGTAGCGAGATTACTGTTGAAGTTTTCGCAGAGACGAAAAAAGTTGATGTCGTTGGCACATCAAAAGGTAAAGGTTTTGCCGGTACTGTTAAGCGCTGGAATTTCCGTACTCAGGATGCTACGCACGGTAACTCTTTATCTCACCGTGTACCAGGTTCTATTGGTCAAAACCAATCACCAGGTAAAGTATTCAAAGGTAAAAAAATGGCCGGACACATGGGTGCCGAGCGTGTAACAGTCCAGTCTCTGGAAGTTGTACGTGTAGACGCAGCACGCAACATCCTGTTAGTGAAGGGCGCTGTCCCTGGTGCTATCGGTGGTGATGTGATTGTTAAACCTGCGGTCAAAGGCTAACGTCTGGAGGAGATGAGTGATGGAATTAGCATTAAGAGACGCTAAAGGCGTTCTTGAAGTTTCCGAAGCTACCTTTGGACGTGAGTTCAACGAAGCATTGGTACACCAGGTAGTAGTTGCTTATGCAGCTGGTGCTCGTCAAGGTACACGTGCTCAACTGACACGTTCAGAAGTACGCGGTGGCGGTAAGAAGCCATGGCGCCAGAAGGGTACAGGTCGTGCCCGTGCTGGTACAATCCGTAGCCCAATATGGCGTGGCGGTGGTGTGACGTTTGCGGCTAAGCCACAAGATCACAGCCAGAAAGTAAACAGAAAGATGTATCGTGGCGCGATCATGAGCATTTTGTCTGAATTAGTTCGTCAAGAACGTTTAATCGTGGTTGAAAACTTTGTTGTTGAAACTCCGAAAACGAAAGAACTAACAGCTAAGTTAAAAGCGATGGAACTGAAAGACGTTTTAATCGTGACTGACGAAGTTGACGAAAACCTGTTCTTATCAGCACGCAACCTGTACAAGGTTGACGTACGTGATGTTCACGGTATCGACCCAGTCAGCTTAATCGCCTTCGACAAAGTTGTCATGACTGCTGCTGCAGTTAAGCAAATCGAGGAGATGTTAGCATGATCCGTGAAGAACGTTTACTGAAAGTGATTCTGGCTCCGCACGTGTCTGAAAAGAGCACAATTGCGGCAGAAACCAACAACACTATCGTGTTCAAAGTAGCTACTACTGCTACTAAAGCTGACATCAAAGCTGCTGTTCAAAAATTATTTGAAGTAGAAGTTGTTGGTGTTCGCACTGTTAATGTTAAGGGCAAGACTAAGCGCACTGGTATGCGTACTGGTCAGCGTAGCGATTGGAAAAAAGCTTACGTGACTCTTAAAGAAGGCAGCGAACTTGATTTTGTTGGCGGCGCTGAGTAATTAGAGGAGTTAGGAAATGGCACTTGTTAAGTGTAAACCTACGTCACCTGGTCGTCGTCACGTCTTAAAAGTCGTGAACCCAGACCTGTACAAAGGCAAGCCATACGCACCTTTGTTAGAGAAGAATACTAAAACTGGTGGTCGTAACAACCACGGTCGTATTACTACTCGCCATATCGGTGGTGGTCATAAGCAACACTACCGTCTGGTTGATTTCAAACGTAATAAAGATGGTATCCCAGCTAAAGTTGAGCGTCTGGAATACGATCCGAACCGTACTGCTAACATCGCTCTGGTGTTGTATGCAGACGGTGAGCGTCGTTACATCCTGGCACCAAAAGGCTTAAAAGCCGGTGATACAGTACAGTCAGGCTTAGATTCACCAATTAAATCTGGTAATACTATGCCACTGCGCAACATCCCAGTGGGTCAAATCGTCCACAACGTCGAACTGAAGCCTGGTAAAGGCGGCCAATTAATGCGTTCAGCTGGTGCATTCGCCCAGATCCTGGCGCGTGACGGCGCGTACGTTACTCTGCGTTTACGCAGCGGTGAAATGCGCAAAGTTCTGGCTGACTGCCGTGCAACTATCGGCGAAATCGGCAACGCCGAACACATGCTGCGTCAATACGGTAAAGCCGGTGCGATGCGTTGGCGCGGTATCCGCCCAACAGTGCGTGGTGTGGTAATGAACCCGGTAGACCACCCTCACGGTGGTGGTGAAGGTAAAACTTCTGGTGGCCGTCACCCGGTTACACCATGGGGTGTACCAACCAAAGGTTACAAAACCCGTTCGAACAAGCGTACTGACAAGTTCATTGTCCGTCGTCGTGACAAATAATTTAATGTGAGGAATTGCCATGCCACGTTCTCTCAAGAAAGGTCCATTTATCGACCTTCACTTGTTGAAGAAGGTAGAGAAAGCGTTGGAAAGCGGTGACAAGAAGCCTATTAAGACTTGGAGCCGTCGTTCAATGATCATTCCACAAATGATCGGTTTGACCATCGCTGTCCATAATGGTCGTCAGCATGTACCAGTACTTGTCTCAGAAGAGATGGTTGGTCACAAGTTAGGTGAGTTCTCACCTACTCGTACTTACCGTGGTCACGCAGCCGACAAAAAGGCCAAGAAGCGCTAAGGGGTAAATAAATGGAAGCATTAGCTAAACACAAATTTGCCCGTTCTTCTGCACAGAAAGCCCGTTTGGTCGCTGACCAAATCCGCGGTCTGTCAGTTGATAAGGCGTTGAATGTTTTAACTTACAGCCCGAAAAAAGCGGCTGAGTTAGTTAAAAAGGTTCTTTTATCAGCCATTGCGAACGCAGAACACAACGAAGGTGCCGATATCGACACTTTAAAAGTGAAAACTGTGTTTGTTGACGAAGGTCCGTCAATGAAGCGGATTAAGCCACGTGCCAAAGGCCGTGCTGACCGTATCGTCAAGCGTACCAGCCACATTACTGTGGTTGTAGCTGATAACTAGGAGTGAGAAATGGGACAGAAAGTACATCCTAATGGTATTCGCCTAGGTATCACTAAGCCTTGGAGCTCAACCTGGTACGCGAATACAAAAGACTTCCCGGACTTCCTGGTTGGTGACTTTAAAGTTCGTCAGTATCTGACAAAAGAACTGAAAGCCGCTTCAGTAAGCCGGATCGATATCGAACGTCCTGCGAAAAGCATCCGTGTGACTATTCACACTGCTCGTCCAGGCGTGATCATCGGTAAAAAAGGTGAAGACGTAGAGAAACTGCGCAAAGCCGTAGCGACTATCGCTGGTGTGCCTGCTCAGATCAATATTTCTGAAATCCGTAAGCCAGAATTAGATGCTAAATTAGTTGCTGACTCGATCAGCAGCCAGCTGGAACGCCGTGTAATGTTCCGTCGCGCAATGAAGCGTGCGGTACAGAACGCCATGCGTTTAGGCGCTAAAGGTATCAAGGTTCAGGTCAGCGGCCGTTTAGGCGGTGCTGAGATTGCTCGTGATGAATGGTATCGTGAAGGCCGTGTGCCACTGCACACTCTGCGTGCTGATATCGATTACTCAACATCAGAAGCTTTAACTACTTACGGTATCATTGGTGTGAAAGTTTGGATTTTCAAAGGCGAGATCTTAGGAGCTATGCCATTGAACAACAACGCGAACGCCAACAACGACAAACAGCCTAAGGCGCCGAAAAAACCGGCTCCTCGCAAGGCTAAGTAGGAGTATTGAGCGATGTTGCAACCAAAACGTACTAAATTTCGTAAAGTGCACAAAGGACGTAACCGTGGCTTAGCGCTGGTAGGCGATAAAGTCAGCTTCGGTACTTATGCACTTAAAGCAGTTGAACGTGGTCAAATGACTTCACGTCAAATCGAATCTGCACGTCGTGCCATGACTCGTGCCGTTAAACGTGTTGGTAAAATCTGGATCCGCGTGTTCCCGGACAAGCCAATGACGGAAAAACCACTCGAAGTTCGTATGGGTAGTGGTAAAGGTAGCGTGGAATATTGGGTTTGCCAGATTAAACCTGGCAAAGTCCTGTATGAAATGGACGGTGTGTCGGAAGAACTGGCTCGTCATGCGTTTGCATTGGCTTCAGCCAAACTTCCATTTAAGACAACCTTTGTAACGCGGACGGTATTGTAATGAAAGCAAGCGAACTGAAAGTAAAAAGCGTTGAAGAGTTAAACGCTGAATTACTGGGCTTATTACGTGAGCAGTTCAACCTGCGCATGCAAGCAGCTACAGGTCAGCTGGCTCAGACTCATTTGTTAAAGCAAGTGCGTCGCGATATCGCGCGTGTTAAGACTATCTTAACCGAGAAGGCAGGTGCCTAATGAGCGAAAAAAACACCCGTACCCTGCAAGGTAAAGTGATCAGCAACAAAATGGACAAGTCTATTACTGTTGCTATCGAACGTCACGTGAAGCACCCAATCTATGGGAAATTCATCACACGTACTACCAAACTGCACGTACATGACGAAGCAAACCAGTGTAAAGAAGGTGACATCGTGACTATTCGCGAATGTCGTCCTCTGTCCAAGACTAAGTCATGGACTCTGGTTTCCGTTGTCGAATCTGCATCTTAATGATTAAGATGTAAGCGAAAACGGCCCTTCGGGGCCGTTTTTTTCTTGTTCGACTAAAGGCTACCATTTGTACAAAAGTGCTGTTATAATCACGCGCCCTTTTGTTGGGGGTAGTTTATAGTCGAAAGCAGCGTAACCCGAGAGGGTTATAGTAGTGGAATAGCGGAGCACTAAGATGATCCAGATGCAATCTATGCTGGAAGTCGCAGACAACAGCGGCGCGCGCAGCGTAATGTGTATTAAGGTCTTAGGTGGTTCGCATCGCCGTTATGCAGCAATTGGTGACGTTATCAAGATCACCGTTAAGGAAGCAATTCCTCGCGGTAAGGTCAAAAAAGGTGACGTTCTGAATGCTGTGGTGGTGCGTACACGCAAAGGCGTACGTCGTCAGGACGGGTCATTAATCCGTTTTGATCGCAATGCAGCGGTGTTATTAAACGCCAAGCTGGAACCGATCGGTACACGTATTTTTGGACCGGTAACGCGCGAACTTCGTGGCGAAAAGTTCATGAAGATCGTTTCTCTGGCCCCAGAAGTACTGTAAGGAGTCACAATGGCTAATAAAATCCGTCGTGATGATGAGGTTATTGTTCTTACTGGTAAGGACAAAGGCAAAACTGGCAAGGTTCTGAAAGTTTTAGTAGCTGAAGGCCGTGTTTATGTTTCTGGCGTTAATTTCGTTAAGAAACACCAGAAGCCAATCCCAGCGTTGAACACCCCAGGTGGCATCGTTGAGAAAGAAGCCTCAATTCACGTTTCAAATGTAGCGATCTTCAATCCAAAAACTGGAAAGGCTGATCGTGTAGGTTTCCGTTTTGAAGATGGCAAAAAAGTTCGCTTCTTCAAATCGAATAACGAAGTAATTTAATTGCTATTGGAGTAATACGATGGCGAAACTGCATGAAATTTATAAAGACACCGTAGTTCCAGAGCTGTTCAAACAGTTCGGCTACACGAGCGTCATGCAAGTCCCTCGGATTGTTAAAATCACACTGAACATGGGTGTGGGTGAAGCAGTAGCTGATAAGAAGATCCTTGAGAACGCAGTAGCAGATTTAACTGCTATCTCTGGCCAAAAGCCATTGGTGACCAAGGCTCGTAAATCAGTAGCTGGTTTCAAAATCCGTGAAGGCTACCCTATTGGTGCAAAAGTGACCCTGCGTGGCGAACGTATGTGGGATTTCTTCGAGCGTTTAGTATCTATTGCTATTCCTCGTATCCGCGATTTCCGCGGTGTGAATCCTAAGTCGTTTGACGGCCGTGGTAACTACAGCATGGGCGTTCGTGAGCAAATCATATTCCCTGAAATCGATTACGATAAAGTAGATGCGGTACGTGGTTTAGATATCACTATCACTACTACAGCTCGTACTGATGATGAAGGGCGTGCATTACTTGCCGCGTTTAACTTCCCATTCAAGAAATAAGGTGTAGGGTCATGGCAAAACAATCAATGAAAGCGCGCGAAGCAAAGCGTGCGGTACTGGTAGCCAAATACGCTGAGCAACGTCATGCACTGAGAGATCTGATTGCAAATCCGACGACTTCTGACGAAGACCGTTGGGCAGCAGTTCTGAAGCTGCAGTCGTTACCGCGTGATTCAAGCCCTTCGCGTCAACGTAATCGTTGTCGTGTAACAGGTCGTCCTCACGGTTATCTTCGTAAATTCGGCATGAGCCGGATCAAGGTACGTGAAGCAGCGATGCGCGGTGAAATTCCTGGCCTTCGTAAGGCTAGCTGGTAAGAATCACGGGAGTAACAGCTATGAGCATGCAAGATCCAGTAGCGGATATGTTTACTCGCATCCGCAACGGCCAAGCTGCCAAAAAGTTTGCGGTTAAGATGCCATCTTCAAAGTTGAAGGTTGCCATCGCGAAAGTATTAAAAGACGAAGGTTACATCGAAGATTTCGTTGTATCTGCTGATGTTAAGGCAGAGCTGGAAGTTACATTAAAGTATTTCCAGGGCAAATCAGTAATTGAAACTATCGATCGTGTTAGCCGTCCAGGTCTGCGTATCTATAAGAAACGTGGCGAGTTACCAAAGGTAATGGGTGGTTTAGGTGTGGCTATCGTGTCTACATCTAAAGGGCTAATGACTGACCGTGCTGCGCGCAAGGTCGGTATCGGTGGTGAAATCATCGGCTATGTAGCGTAACGGAGGGTAACTATGTCTCGTGTTGCTAAGGCCCCCGTCACGGTTCCTGCAGGTGTAACAATTACACTGAATGGCCAAAACCTGACAGTAAAGGGTAAAAATGGCGAGTTAACGTTGAACGTTAACCCTGCAGTCGAAGTTGTTGTGGAAGGTAATGTACTGCGTACGAATCCTCGCGACGGCATCGCAAACGCTGACGCACAAGCGGGTACCGCTCGCGCGTTGATCAACAATTTAGTGATTGGTGTGACTGAAGGTTACACTCAAAAACTGGAATTGGTTGGTGTTGGTTACCGTGCAAAAGCAGAAGGCAAAGTATTAAACCTGAGCCTGGGCTTTTCTCACCCTGTTGCGTTCGAAGTACCTGCCGGTATCACGATCGAAACTCCTTCTCAGACAGAAGTGTTGGTGAAAGGTTCTGACAAGCAATTAGTTGGTCAAGTTGCTGCAAACATCCGCGCGTACCGTAAACCAGAGCCTTACAAAGGTAAAGGTGTTCGCTACGCTAACGAAAACGTGCGTCGTAAAGAAGCGAAGAAAAAGTAGGGTAGGACGATGGATAAGAAACTTGCTCGTCTGCGCCGCGCTAAACGCGTTCGCAGAACAATTATCGAACAAGGTGCGAACCGCCTGGTTGTACATCGTACACCACGTCACATTTACGCCCAGCTTATCGCACCAAATGCTGAAGTGATTGTTGCTGCTTCTACAGTTGAAGCATCAATCCGTGAATCATTGAAGTACACCGGTAATATCGACGCTGCTAAAGCTGTAGGTAAAGCGATTGCTGAACGTGCAGTGGCTAAAGGCATCAGTAAATGTGCTTTTGACCGTAGCGGTTTCCAGTATCACGGTCGTGTGCAGGCATTAGCTGATGCGGCGCGTGAAGCCGGTCTTCAATTCTAGGAGTAGATCATGGCTAACGTAGAAGCTAAACAACAATCTGATTTACAAGAGAAGCTGGTTGCTGTTAACCGTGTTTCCAAAGTTGTTAAAGGTGGCCGGATTTTCTCCTTCACCGCTTTAACAGTAGTGGGTGACGGTAATGGTCGTATCGGTTTCGGTTACGGTAAAGCGCGTGAAGTACCAGCTGCTATTCAAAAAGCAATGGAAAAAGCTCGTCGTAACATGACTCAAGTTGAGTTAAACGGTAACACTCTTCACCACCCGGTTAAAGGTGTGCACGCTGGTTCCAACGTGTATATGCAACCGGCGTCTGAAGGTACTGGTATCATCGCCGGTGGTGCAATGCGCGCAGTGTTAGAAGTAGCAGGTGTACAGAACGTTCTGTCTAAATGTTACGGCTCAACCAACCCAATCAACGTAGTTCGCGCTACTATCAACGCCCTGTCAGCGATCAAATCGCCAGCTCAGGTTGCTGCGAAGCGTGGCTTACGCGTTGACGACATTCTGGGGTAATTTGCCATGTCTAAAAAGACTGTTACAGTAACCCAAACTAAGTCAAGCATCGGTCGTTTACCGAAGCACAAAGCGACTTTAGT
Organism: Rheinheimera mangrovi; assembly: GCF_003990335.1. Taxonomy (NCBI): domain Bacteria; kingdom Pseudomonadati; phylum Pseudomonadota; class Gammaproteobacteria; order Chromatiales; family Chromatiaceae; genus Rheinheimera; species Rheinheimera mangrovi. The sequence goes on from NZ_CP034683.1 coordinate 327,236, forward strand.
AGGTTTAGGCTTACGCCGTATTGGTCACACTGTCACACTGGAAGATACACCTTCAGTGCGCGGTATGATCAACACTGTGTATTACATGGTTAAAGTGGAGGAGTAATAAATGTTTTTAAATACGTTATCTCCTGCACCAGGTGCTAAAAAAGAGAAACGCCGTTTAGGTCGTGGTATCGGTTCTGGCTTAGGCAAGACTGGTGGCCGTGGTCACAAAGGTTTGAAATCTCGCTCAGGCGGTAAAGTACGTCCAGGTTTCGAAGGCGGTCAAATGCCTCTGAAACAACGTCTGCCTAAGTTCGGTTTTACATCACGTAAAGGCTTAGTATCTGCTGAAGTTCGTTTACACGAGCTGACTGCCGTAGCTGGTGATGTAGCTGATTTAGCAAGCCTGATGGAAGCTAATATCATCTCTCGTATCGTTAAGTTCGCAAAAGTCGTGTTATCTGGCGAGATCACTCGTCCGATAACTGTTAAAGGCTTAAGCGTGACTAAAGGTGCGCGTGCTGCGATTGAAGCCGCTGGCGGCAAAGTCGAAGAATAATAAGGATAGTACGCGATGGCAAAACCAGGTTCGGATACAAAAAGTGCAAAAGGCGGCTTCAGCGAGCTGAAATCCCGTCTGTTGTTCGTGCTTTTGGCCATAATCGTGTTTCGGTTAGGGTCATTTGTGCCAATTCCTGGAATTGACGCCACCGTGCTAGCTCAATTATTCGAGCAACAAAAAGGCACCATCGTTGAAATGTTTAACATGTTCAGCGGTGGCGCCCTTGAGCGTGCATCTGTATTTGCACTTGGTATTATGCCTTACATTTCTGCTTCTATTATTGTTCAGCTGTTAACCGTGGTTCATCCCACGCTGGCCGAACTAAAGAAAGAAGGTGAGTCAGGCAAGCGCAAAATAAATCAGTATACACGTTACGGTACCTTAGGATTGGCAATAGTCCAGGCAATCGGTATTTCTACCGGTTTGCCAAATCTGATGCCTGGTCTAGTATCAGACCCAGGCTTAGGTTTTACAATCACTGCTGTGATCAGTTTGGTGACCGGTACCATGTTTTTAATGTGGTTAGGTGAACAAATTACTGAGCGTGGTATTGGTAATGGTATTTCGTTGCTGATTTTCACCGGTATTGTTGCTGGCTTCCCGTCTGCCATTGGTCAGACGATTGAGCAGGCACGTCAAGGCGATTTGCACTTTTTGCTTTTATTAGCGATTGGAGCCATTGTTGTAGCGGTTACCTGGTTCGTAGTTTTCTTCGAACGTGGTCAACGTCGCATTGTGGTTAATTACGCCAAACGCCAACAAGGCCGTCAGGTATTTGCTGCTCAAAGCAGTCACTTACCTCTGAAGGTCAACATGGCTGGTGTAATACCACCAATCTTTGCTTCAAGCATAATCCTGTTCCCTGGTACAATTGCCAGTTGGTTTGGGTCTGGCGAAGGTATGGTTGCGAACTTCCTGCAGGAATTAGCCTTAACCCTATCTCCGGGTCAGCCGCTGTATATGGTTTTATATGCTGCAGCGATCATCTTTTTCTGTTTCTTCTATACTGCGTTGGTATTTAACCCACGTGATACAGCGGATAACCTGAAAAAGTCTGGTGCCTTCATCCCTGGTATTCGTCCTGGTGAGCAGACATCTAAATACATTGATAAAGTAATGACACGTTTAACCTTAGCTGGCGCGGCGTATATCACCTTTATCTGTTTGGTTCCTGAGTTCATGATGGTTGCATGGAACGTGCAATTCTACTTCGGCGGTACATCTTTATTGATTATCGTAGTGGTTATTATGGACTTTATGGCACAGGTACAAACCCATCTGATGTCTCATCAGTATGAGTCTGTACTTAAAAAGGCAAATCTTAAGGGCTACGGCCGTTAAGGTAATTTTGCGGAGTTAAGTCATGAAAGTACGAGCTTCCGTTAAGAAGATCTGCCGTAACTGCAAAGTTATCAAGCGCAACAATGTTGTGCGTGTAATTTGTGTAGAGCCTAAGCACAAGCAACGTCAAGGCTAACAGCAGAAAAAATTATAGGTCAGGGCTAGGCTTTTTAGTCTAGCCCCGACTTATTGTTGCAATATGGCCGCCGTTTGAGTATCCTTACGGGCTTTTCAAATCGGCACCCTTTTAATCTTTTATAGGAGAACGTTAGTGGCCCGTATCGCTGGCATTAACATCCCCGATAATAAACATGCTGTCATCTCTTTGACGTATGTTTTTGGTATCGGTAAAACCCGCTCAAAAGCTATCTTAGCTGCAGTGGGTATTGAAGAAACTCGCAAAATCTCTTCTTTGTCTGACGCAGAGCTTGACTCTCTTCGTGACGAAGTAGGTAAGTACACTGTTGAAGGTGACTTACGTCGTGAGATTACATTAAACATCAAGCGTTTAATGGACCTGGGTTGTTACCGTGGTTTACGCCACCGTCGTAGTCTGCCTGTTCGTGGTCAGCGCACTAAAACTAATGCGCGTACCCGCAAGGGCCCACGCAAAGCTATTAAGAAATAGGACGGGGTAAAACATGGCTAAAGCACCAGTTCGTACTCGTAAAAGAGTAAAAAAGCAAGTTTCTGACGGTATGGCTCATATCCATGCCTCTTTCAACAACACCATAGTCACGATCACTGATCGCCAGGGTAACGCTCTTTGCTGGGCAACTGCTGGTGGTTCTGGTTTCCGTGGTTCGCGTAAGTCTACGCCGTTTGCTGCACAGGTTGCTGCTGAGCGTGCTGGTACTGCCGCGTTAGAATATGGTCTGAAGAATCTTGAAGTGTTTGTAAACGGTCCAGGTCCAGGCCGCGAATCAGCGATTCGTGCTCTGAACGCAGCTGGCTACCGCATTACAAATATCACCGACGTGACGCCAATTCCACACAATGGTTGCCGTCCACCGAAAAAACGTCGCGTGTAACAAGCGCTTCTAGGATTATTGGAGAAAGAAGATGGCAAGATATTTGGGTCCTAAGCTCAAGTTAAGTCGTCGCGAAGGAACAGATTTGTTCCTGAAAAGCGGCGTTAGAGCAATTGATTCAAAGTGTAATTTAACTACTGCTCCTGGTCAGCACGGCGCTCGTCGCGGTCGTTTATCAGACTACGGTTTACAATTACGCGAAAAACAAAAAGTACGTCGTATTTATGGCGTATTAGAGAAGCAGTTCCGTAACTATTACAAAGAAGCTGCTCGTTTGAAAGGTAACACTGGCGAAAACTTACTTCAGTTACTTGAAGGCCGTTTAGACAACGTGGTTTATCGCATGGGTCTGGCTAGCACGCGTGCAGAAGCACGTCAGTTAGTTAGCCACAAAGCTATTATGATTAATGGCGCTGTGGTAAACATCCCATCTTACGCTGTGTCACCTGATCAAGTCATCGCTGTTCGTGAGAAAGCGAAGAAGCAAGCGCGTATCGTTGCTGCTTTAGAGATTTCTGAACAACGCGAAAAACCAACTTGGATCGAAATGGATACCAAGAAGATGGAAGGCGTTTTCAAACGCGTTCCAGAGCGTTCAGACTTGTCTGCAGACATCAACGAACAGTTAATCGTCGAGCTTTACTCTAAGTAGTAAGGCGTTTTCTTAAGAGAGGATAAAATGCAGGGTTCTGTCACCGAATTCCTTAAGCCGAGATTAGTTGGTATCGAAAAAATCAACCCAACTCGTGCCAAAGTTACTTTGGAACCACTTGAGCGCGGTTTCGGGCATACCTTGGGCAACGCGTTGCGTCGTATTTTACTTTCGTCAATGCCAGGTTGTGCAGTGACCGAAGTGGAGATCGACGGCGTTCTTCATGAGTACAGCGCCAAAGAAGGTGTTCAGGAAGATATCATTGATATTTTACTGAACCTGAAAGGTTTAGCCGTCCGCTTGGAAGACAAAGACGAAGTCACTCTGACTTTAACTAAGAAAGGTGCTGGCCCTGTAACTGCTGGTGATATCCAGCGTGGTGACGGTGTAGTGATCGTTAACCCAGAGCACGTAATTTGCAACCTGACTGGCGAAACTGAATTCAGTATGCGCCTGAAAGTTCAACGTGGTCGTGGTTATGTTCCTGCTTCTGCCCGCGTATCCTCAGAGGATGACGAACGTCCAATTGGTCGTCTGTTACTGGACGCATCTTTCAGCCCGGTAGAGCGTATTGCCTACTCAGTTGAAGCTGCTCGTGTAGAACAGCGTACTGACCTGGACAAGCTGGTTATCGATATGGAAACCAATGGCACAGTAGAGCCAGAGGAAGCGATTCGTCGTGCTGCGACTATTTTAGCTGAACAGCTGGAATTCTTCGTAGAATTACGCGACAAGAGCGAGCCAGAAAAACGTGAAGAGAAACCGGAATTCGATCCGATTCTGTTACGTCCAGTCGATGATTTAGAGTTAACAGTTCGTTCTGCTAACTGCTTAAAAGCAGAGCAGATACAGTACATCGGTGATCTGGTACAACGTACCGAGGTTGAGTTGCTGAAAACGCCAAACCTGGGTAAAAAGTCGCTTACCGAAATCAAAGACGTGTTGGCTTCACGCGGTTTATCTTTAGGCATGCGCCTGGAAAACTGGCCGCCAGCAAGTTTGGTAAATAAAGACTAACCAGATTCCAGTTCCTGGTTTAGTAAGAAGGAATAGATCATGCGCCATCGCAAGAGTGGTCGTCAGTTAAACCGGAACAGCAGTCACCGTACTGCAATGTTCCGCAACATGGCTAGCTCGTTGGTGAAGCACGAAATCATCAAAACGACTCTGCCAAAGGCAAAAGAGTTACGTCGTGTAATCGAACCTCTGATTACACTGGCGAAAAATGATAGCGTTGCAAACCGCCGTTTAGCTTTTGCTCGTACACGTGATAAAGAAGTAGTTGGTTTGTTATTTAACGTGTTAGGTCCACGTTATAACGCCCGTCCAGGTGGTTACACTCGTATTCTGAAGTGTGGCTTCCGTGCTGGCGACAACGCACCAATGGCTTACATCGAGTTAGTAGACCGTCCAGAAGTGGCCGGCGCTGCATTACCAGTTGAAGAAACAGCAGCTGAGTAAGTAATTCGTTAGTTAATAAAGCCGGCTTAATGCCGGCTTTATTTTTTTGTGGTCTGTCCTAAATAACCCCCTTCAGCAGTTAGTTAATAGTCCTCCAGCATTGCATTAAGATCTTATGTTTCTTTGCAACCTTACCAAAGGTATTAGCTCGCTATCTTTTTGGCGAAGACCTGGTAAAACCTACCAGATTAGACTGTTGGTCGTGTGATAGAAGAAGGCCTGCGGATAAAGCCTCCCTTTTAAGACGTTGCATGCTTTCTTTTTTATAGTTAAATCTCTGTATGCCATACATGCCGCTTTGTCTTTTACTGCTATGAAGAGTTCTACGAACTTGTCGTTTGCTTTACGATGTCGATCTGCCTCCCTCTACTTATATTTCTGCCTATTTCTCCTATTTGTCTGTCTGAGCGAATCTCTGATCCAAATCTACTGAAGGGATCGTCATTATGTTTTCGATATGTTTTCGCTTCCTATATAGAAGAGGAGAAAAGAGTTCATCTCCGATCCGGGCAGTTGGAGGGGTGGATAAAGTTACAACAGGGGGGGAGTTATTACAGAGCTGTATAAAGAAAGAGGGGAGAGATCGCTTAGGATCCTACTTTGATCCACAACGAAGAGCGATACAAGGGCTATTTTTGTATGCAATTTAAGCAAAAACGCCTGATTCGTTTAATAAGTGAGCGGTCGATCAGCTTTTCTTAAAAAAGATCTTGCGGCTTAATCAGAGATCTCTATAATGCGCTCCATCGACAGCGAAGACGGTTTCCAAAGCGAAATAGTTTGTAGCGAAAGATTCTGAAAGACGTTGATTATAAACGACTTTCGCTTCATAAGTGAAGCACTGCTCTTTAACAATAAGCAATCAATCATCTGTGTGGGCACTCACGGTTTAGATTCTGCAGCGAGCAATCGCACAAAGAATATATATCAGTGAAGTGACTTACATAGAAATATGTTTTAAGTCAGTGATACTGAGCAGCTACTTAGGTAGCAATTAAACTTTAATTGAAGAGTTTGATCATGGCTCAGATTGAACGCTGGCGGCAGGCCTAACACATGCAAGTCGAGCGGATGAGGGGAGCTTGCTCCCTGATTTAGCGGCGGACGGGTGAGTAATGCGTAGGAAGCTGCCCGATAGAGGGGGATACCAGTTGGAAACGACTGTTAATACCGCATAATGTCTACGGACCAAAGTGTGGGACCTTCGGGCCACATGCTATCGGATGCGCCTACGTGGGATTAGCTAGTTGGTGAGGTAACGGCTCACCAAGGCGACGATCTCTAGCTGGTTTGAGAGGATGATCAGCCACACTGGAACTGAGACACGGTCCAGACTCCTACGGGAGGCAGCAGTGGGGAATATTGGACAATGGGCGCAAGCCTGATCCAGCCATGCCGCGTGTGTGAAGAAGGCCTTCGGGTTGTAAAGCACTTTCAGCGAGGAGGAAGGGAGTTGTGTTAATAGCGCAGCTTTTTGACGTTACTCGCAGAAGAAGCACCGGCTAACTCTGTGCCAGCAGCCGCGGTAATACAGAGGGTGCAAGCGTTAATCGGAATTACTGGGCGTAAAGCGCACGTAGGCGGTTAGTTAAGTTGGATGTGAAAGCCCCGGGCTCAACCTGGGAATTGCATTCAAAACTGGCTAACTAGAGTATGTGAGAGGGGGTAGAATTCCAAGTGTAGCGGTGAAATGCGTAGAGATTTGGAGGAATACCAGTGGCGAAGGCGGCCCCCTGGCACAATACTGACGCTGAGGTGCGAAAGCGTGGGGAGCAAACAGGATTAGATACCCTGGTAGTCCACGCCGTAAACGATGTCTACTAGCTGTTCGTGGTCTTGTACTGTGAGTAGCGCAGCTAACGCACTAAGTAGACCGCCTGGGGAGTACGGTCGCAAGATTAAAACTCAAATGAATTGACGGGGGCCCGCACAAGCGGTGGAGCATGTGGTTTAATTCGACGCAACGCGAAGAACCTTACCTACTCTTGACATCTACGGAAGACTGCAGAGATGCGGTTGTGCCTTCGGGAACCGTAAGACAGGTGCTGCATGGCTGTCGTCAGCTCGTGTTGTGAAATGTTGGGTTAAGTCCCGCAACGAGCGCAACCCCTATCCTTAGTTGCCAGCGATTCGGTCGGGAACTCTAGGGAGACTGCCGGTGATAAACCGGAGGAAGGTGGGGACGACGTCAAGTCATCATGGCCCTTACGAGTAGGGCTACACACGTGCTACAATGGTACGTACAGAGGGAGGCAAGCTGGCGACAGTGAGCGGATCTCTTAAAGCGTATCGTAGTCCGGATCGCAGTCTGCAACTCGACTGCGTGAAGTCGGAATCGCTAGTAATCGCAAATCAGAATGTTGCGGTGAATACGTTCCCGGGCCTTGTACACACCGCCCGTCACACCATGGGAGTGGGTTGCAAAAGAAGTAGGTAGCTTAACCTTCGGGAGGGCGCTTACCACTTTGTGATTCATGACTGGGGTGAAGTCGTAACAAGGTAACCCTAGGGGAACCTGGGGTTGGATCACCTCCTTACCTAAAGCAGACTAGTTCGTGTAGTGTCCACACAGATGATTGATTGATACGTAGAGCAAACAGTAAAAGCGGTATCCGCGAGGATAACGCAGGATGTTTGGTTTAGCGCAAAGCGTAGCCTGAGCGAATGAAGGAGTGTACGAAAAGTACATGACTGAGTGAGCGATGGTTGCAACGAAGCGATAAGACAAACAGACAAGTTAGAGCTGGTCTGTAGCTCAGGTGGTTAGAGCGCACCCCTGATAAGGGTGAGGTCGGTAGTTCGAGTCTACTCAGACCAACCAATTCGCTGCAAGTCAGCTTGACAACGAATGAACCAATGTAGATTGGGGTTATAGCTCAGCTGGGAGAGCGCCTGCCTTGCACGCAGGAGGTCAGCGGTTCGATCCCGCTTAACTCCACCATTACTTAAGAAGATTCTGAAAGTAAATACTGTTTGAAAACTTAAAAACAACCATTCTTTGAAAGAATTGTTCTTTTTGAGCTTTATGCTCGAAGTGCTCTTTAACAAATTGGCAAGCTGATAGAAAGAAACAAGGTAAAACAATTTATTTGTGAACCTTATCACACCTATAACTTCAGACATTTTGGGGTTGTATGGTTAAGTGACTAAGCGTACACGGTGGATGCCTTGGCAGTCAGAGGCGATGAAGGACGTGCTAACCTGCGAAAAGCTGTGAGAAGTCGGTAAGAGACGTTAGACTCACAGATGTCCGAATGGGGAAACCCACCTGATTTATCAGGTATCGTATGATGAATACATAGTCATACGAGGCGAACCGGGAGAACTGAAACATCTAAGTACCCCGAGGAAAAGAAATCAACCGAGATCCCCTTAGTAGCGGCGAGCGAACGGGGGCTAGCCCTTAAGTTGGTAAAGCGTTAGTGGAAGGCTCTGGAAAGTGCGGCGATACAGGGTGATAGCCCCGTACACGAAAAGGCTTTATCAATGAAAACGAGTAGGACGGGACACGTGGTATCCTGTTTGAACATGGGGGGACCATCCTCCAAGGCTAAATACTCCTGACTGACCGATAGTGAACCAGTACCGTGAGGGAAAGGCGAAAAGAACCCCTGTTAGGGGAGTGAAATAGAACCTGAAACCGTGTACGTACAAGCAGTGGGAGCCCACTTGTTGGGTGACTGCGTACCTTTTGTATAATGGGTCAGCGACTTACATTCTGTAGCGAGGTTAACCGAATAGGGGAGCCGTAGGGAAACCGAGTCTTAACTGGGCGAATAGTTGCAGGGTGTAGACCCGAAACCGGGCGATCTATCCATGAGCAGGTTGAAGGTTGGGTAACACTAACTGGAGGACCGAACCCACAAATGTTGAAAAATTTGGGGATGACTTGTGGATCGGAGTGAAAGGCTAATCAAGCTCGGAGATATCTGGTTCTCCTCGAAAGCTATTTAGGTAGCGCCTCGAGCGAATACCATTGGGGGTAGAGCACTGTTAAGGCTAGGGGGTCATCCCGACTTACCAACCCTTTGCAAACTCCGAATACCAATGAGTACTACTCGGGAGACACACGACGGGTGCTAACGTCCGCCGTGAAAAGGGAAACAACCCAGACCACCAGCTAAGGTCCCAAAGTCATGGTTAAGTGGAAAACGATGTGGAAAGGCATAGACAGCTAGGAGGTTGGCTTAGAAGCAGCCACCCTTTAAAGAAAGCGTAATAGCTCACTAGTCGAGTCGGTCTGCGCGGAAGATGTAACGGGGCTAAACCATGCACCGAAGCTGTGGACTTGCACTATGTGCAAGTGGTAGAGGAGCGTTCTGTAAGCCGTTGAAGGTGACTCGTGAGGGTTGCTGGAGGTATCAGAAGTGCGAATGCTGACATAAGTAACGATAAGGGGAGTGAAAAACTTCCCCGCCGGAAGACCAAGGGTTCCTATCCCATGCTAATCAGGGTAGGGTAAGTCGGCCCCTAAGGCGAGGGCGAAAGCCGTAGTCGATGGGAAACGGGTTAATATTCCCGTACCGACAATACTGCGATGGGGGACGGAGAAAGCTAGGCAGGCATGGCGTTGGTAGTCCATGTGAAAGTGCGTAGGAAGGGGGATTAGGCAAATCCGGTTCCCTATATTCTGAGACACGAGACGAGCCACTAAGGTGGTGAAGCTGTTGACGCTACGCTTCCAGGAAAAGCCTCTAAGCTTCAGGTATTGTCGACCGTACTCGAAACCGACACAGGTGGTCAGGTAGAGCATACCAAGGCGCTTGAGAGAACTCTGGTGAAGGAACTAGGCAAAATAGTACCGTAACTTCGGGAGAAGGTACGCTCTTGTGTGTGAAGGACTTGCTCCGTAAGCATATGAGAGTCGCAGTGACCAGCTGGCTGCAACTGTTTATTAAAAACACAGCACTCTGCAAACTCGTAAGAGGACGTATAGGGTGTGACACCTGCCCGGTGCCGGAAGGTTAATTGATGGGGTTAGCGCAAGCGAAGCTCTTGATCGAAGCCCCGGTAAACGGCGGCCGTAACTATAACGGTCCTAAGGTAGCGAAATTCCTTGTCGGGTAAGTTCCGACCTGCACGAATGGTGTAATGATGGCCAGGCTGTCTCCACCAGAGACTCAGTGAAATTGAAATTGCGGTGAAGATGCCGTATACCCGCGGCTAGACGGAAAGACCCGTGAACCTTTACTATAGCTTGGCACTGAACATTGACCCTACATGTGTAGGATAGGTGGGAGGCTTTGAAGTTGGAACGCCAGTTCTGATGGAGCCGTCCTTGAAATACCACCCTTGTATGTTTGATGTTCTAACGTGGGTCCCTGATCGGGATTGCGGACAGTGTCTGGTGGGTAGTTTGACTGGGGCGGTCTCCTCCTAAAGAGTAACGGAGGAGCACGAAGGTTGGCTAAGTACGGTCGGACATCGTACGGTTAGTGCAAAGGCAGAAGCCAGCTTAACTGCGAGACAGACACGTCGAGCAGGTACGAAAGTAGGTCTTAGTGATCCGGTGGTTCTGTATGGAAGGGCCATCGCTCAACGGATAAAAGGTACTCCGGGGATAACAGGCTGATACCGCCCAAGAGTTCATATCGACGGCGGTGTTTGGCACCTCGATGTCGGCTCATCACATCCTGGGGCTGAAGTCGGTCCCAAGGGTATGGCTGTTCGCCATTTAAAGTGGTACGCGAGCTGGGTTTAGAACGTCGTGAGACAGTTCGGTCCCTATCTGCCGTGGGCGTTGGATGATTGATTGGAGTTGTTCCTAGTACGAGAGGACCGGAATGAACGAACCGCTGGTGTTCGGGTTGTCATGCCAATGGCACTGCCCGGTAGCTATGTTCGGAACGGATAACCGCTGAAAGCATCTAAGCGGGAAGCCGGCCAAAAGATGAGTCATCCCTTGTACCTTGAGTACACATAAGGGTCGTTGGAGACCACAACGTTGATAGGTGAGGTGTGGAAGCGCAGTGATGTGTTAAGCTAACTCATACTAATTGCCCGAGAGGCTTAACCATACAACGCCCAAGGTGTTTGTTGGTGTGATAAAGAATTCTATCGGTTTGCTCAATTAAAGGAATACGTTTTTATAAAATCCATCCGTGGATTTTACCCTTACGGGCCGCACTAAAGTGCGTTAAAACGTGTTCCAGACACGTTTTTTGCCTGGTGGCAATAGCGCTGTGGAACCACCTGACTCCATTCCGAACTCAGAAGTGAAACGCAGCCGCGACGATGGTAGTGTGGCAGATGCCATGCGAGAGTAGTTCACCGCCAGGCGCCCAATTAAGCCAGAAGGCCCAGTCTAACGACTGGGCCTTTTTGCTTTATGCGAATTTAGCTGTGAGCCATTCGAGCAGGGCATTCCCCATGCGACAAAAACGTCCGGAACGTTTTTGGACCGCCAACGGCGGGTCCCGCAGGGACGAACCCCACGGACGGGGTGAGCAGCGTAGTTCACCGCCAGGGTGAAACAAGGAAAAATGGGACGCAAACTGCTTTGCGTCACGCCTGTTTCACGCATTGAGCTCTGCGACCAAACTGCCGGGAGCAGTTTGGGACCGCTTCAGCGGGTCGCGAAGCGACGAGGCCCAGGATGGGTCGAGCAATGGCCGGACAAGACGCCCTGCTGCCGCCTCATCGCCCGGAATAAAGTAGTTCACCGCACCCGAATTCAACACCTTACCGCTCTTAATATTCCAAACGGACGCCCCTACAGGCGATTCCGTTCAGACACTCACCACTTCCACCTACCTTTTACCCCCTCATTTGGCTATAATGCAGCCCGTTTTTACAGCAGTTTTGGGTGTAGTTTGATCCTAGTCCGTGCAGTCCAGTACCTTTGGTTCAGAATGATCCGGCTTAGCTGGCGTTCATGGCTGAAGTTGATCCCACTGATGCTCATCAGCCTGGTGTTGCTCTCTACTTTTATCACCCCTATTCCTGATCAGCAGTATCATTTCCCGGATGAAAATACCGCAAACAGTAACTTTCATGTGGTTGAATTTAATGATGAAGGTCAGCCTCACGACTTAAAACAACAGCAGGCTTTGTTTGAACGTATTAAAAAACCGGACTCTGCCACAGCAGAGTTGGTCATTTTTGTACACGGCTGGCATCAGAATGCGGCCCCTACAGATTCAAACTTTGTCGCTTTTCAAACCTATATCAAAGAATTACAACAAGCAGCTCCACAACGGAACCTGATTGGGCTGTATCTGGGATGGCGCGGCGACAAATATGATCCACTTTGGCTGGACGAATCTTATAAAGCTGAAGGTTGGATGGAGCCGCTGGATTTCCCGACCATTTTTCAACGTAAAAGAGTGTCACGGCTGGTAGGTGAACAGGGTGTTAGTCAACTCTTGGACAAGCTGGATACTGTGGTTGCGCAAGGTCAGTTAAGACGCTACATCTTTATCGGCCATAGCTTAGGCGGTTCAGTCGCCCTGCATGCCAGTAAGGAACGGGTCAAAAAAGCCATAGATAGTGGCAAAGACAACCCGAATTTGTATTTGTTATTAAACCCTGCGGTAACAGCTAAAGAGTACAAACCGCTTGATACCTTACTCAGCATCGACCGACAAAAACCCAGTATGGTGGTATTGCAGTCCAAAGGTGATTTTGCAGTAAAGGAAGCTTTTAACTTCTTAAAAGATGGTGAGCAGGCAGTGGGGAATTCCTGGGCTATCACCCACGATATAGATAAATGCCCCAGAGGGAACTGTGAAATCCCTCTGCATTTACACAGTAGTTTGGCTCAGCATGACGCGATACCAGGCTGTATGATGCAGCTCAACCGATCTGGCTGGCGTATCCGTGCCAGGGTACAGGCACGTCGCACTATTCAGAGTTGTGATGACGCCAATATGCAGGCGGTCTGGGTACTGGCTGTTTCAGACGATATTATATTAGGTCACAATGGTATTTTAACGCCAAGCCATGCCGGTGCTTTGGCGGAAATCTTGAGTCTGATTGATTACCACAGAAACCAAATCCCGGAAGCTATTTGATAAGTCTAGTGCCACAAAATCAACACTGTGCCAGCTACTGTCAGGCTGGCACCTATCCAGGCTCCGAGAGCAGGTCGCCTTTTATAAACCAGCCATAATAAAGGCACGACCAACACAGGACTGACTGACGATAGCATACCTATTAAACCTGCATCACCCGTTTTTAAAGCCTGCAAAATCAGCGTCATGCCTATCACCATTGACAATCCTGCATTAACAAATACCATGGCGAATACCTTTTTCGTCATAGGTAAATAAACACGAGCCACCTTAAAGCCCAGCCAGAACAACAGCAGGTGAGCAAATAAAGCGACTGTCATCCGTACTGCAGAGGCGCTGACTGCGTCTATGGTGGTTTCCATTAAAGGCTTTAGCATTAAAGTGGAAGCCGCCTGGCACAGGGCTGAAGTTAAACCTAAAGCTATACCAGAACGCAGCTGGGATTGATTTGATTCCCAGTGGTGTTGTTCTTCTGCTCTGCGGCCGAGCACTATGGCTGTCATTACCCCTGAACTTAACAAACCGCAGCCAACCAAGGTCCAACCCCAAATTGATTCGCCTAAAAACAGATAAGCCAGCAGCACCGAAAACATCGCATGAGTGGCAAATAACACACCGGCACGGCGTGGTCCTAATCTGTTCATAGAAGCAAATAAGGAGGTATCTCCAATTAAAATACCAATAAGCGCCGAAATAGCCAAAAGTGGTAATTGAGGTAAAGCCAAAGTGCTAAAGCCGCCACTGAAAAAAGCACAGAGCCATAACATGCTGGCAGCGCATGCCAGACGCCAGCGGGTAAAAGCAAAAGCGCCTAAATGACTGGAGGCAGTAGCTGATAACAAACTGCCGACCGCCCAGCAGACTGCAGCTAATAAAGCTAAGTATTCAAAAGGCACTAATAAATTCCTGAGGATAAATAACGATCACCCCGATCGCAGACGATGGCGACTATGACGGCGTTTTCAAGTTGCTCCGCCAGACGCAATGCCGCATACACAGCACCGCCCGAACTAACACCGCAAAAGATCCCTTCCTGCTGTGCCAGTTGCCTCATGGTGGCTAGAGCATGATCCGCAGTAATATCTATGATTTTATCAACCCGCTGTTTTTCATAAAAGCCTGGTAAATAAGCTTCTGGCCAACGCCGAATACCAGGAATACTACTGCCTTCAGCTGGTTGCAGGCCTATAATTTGAATCTCAGGGTTTTGTTGTTTCAGGTAACGTGACACCCCCACAATGGTACCTGTGGTGCCCATGCTGGAGACGAAATGCGTTACTTTACCGAAACTTTGTTGCCAGATTTCAGGGCCAGTAGAGGCATAATGCGCAGCCGGATTGTCGGTGTTATTAAATTGGTCCAGCACTAAACCCACACCTTCAGCCTGCATTTGTTTGGCTAAATCACGGGCGTATTCCATGCCTTGTTCTTTACTGACCAAAATCAGCTCGGCGCCATAAGCCCGCATCGACGCTTTACGTTCGTCGGTCATATTGTCCGGCATAATCAGCTTCATTTTATAGCCTTTGATGGCGGCTGCCATCGCCAGTGCTATGCCTGTATTACCACTGGTGGCTTCAATCAGGCAATCTCCCGGTTTGATCTCGCCCCGTACTTCGGCCTGTTGCAGCATATAAAGCGCTGGTCTGTCTTTAACTGAACCTGCTGGATTATTACCTTCCAGTTTCAGCAATACGGTGCTTTTGGTATGGTTAGCCATACGTTGTAGCCGTACTAAAGGTGTCTGGCCAACATAGTCTTCGAGGGTAGGGAACATAAAACCTCTGCGGGGCAAAAGAAATAGCGCTTAGTGTAGCGGATCCGACTCTTTACTCACAGACGGATCCGCTATAACTCAGAAGCTTTATAGTCTCGACAGACGTTTAAAGTTGTCACATAAAATGGCTGTGGCTATGCCTACATTCAGTGATTCTGTGTCGCTGAAACTTGGGATAGTCACAGGGTGGCTGATCACAGGCTTTAATGCAGGGCTTATACCATTGGCTTCATTACCCATCACCAGATAACCACCTGCATTACTGAGCTTTAACTGATGCACTGACTCCCCTTCGAGATAAGCACCATATACCGGCATGGAGCTTTGCTCTAAGACAGGTAATAACTCCTGGTAATACATTTGCACCCGCAAAAACGAGCCTTTAGCCGCCGCTATCACTTTGGGATTATATAAATCCACTGTGTCAGCCGAGCAAAGGATATTGCGAATACCATACCAGTCGGCAACGCGGATAATAGTACCTAAATTACCAGGGTCGTTGATTTGGTCCAGCACCAGTACCCAATCACCTGGCTGCTCTTTAAATGGTTGGGCTACTGGTATTTCAGCTACGGCCAGAGCCGCGTTATTGCTGCTGAAGGTGCCAACTTGCACTAACTCATGTTCAGTGCATTGCTGTACTAAATCGGCTTTAGCGCAAAGAGCATGGTATTGCTGCAAAAACTGTTCAGTGCCAAACACGGCCCTTACTTTCCAAGAGCTGTGCAGCAATTCCAGCACTGATTTTTCGCCTTCGACAAAAAAGAGCTGCTCTGCTTTGCGGTATTTTTTTTGCTGTAAGGACCGAATCAGCTTCGACCATTTCTGACTAATCATAAACCCTTCTTACTTGAAGCCGCAGCCGCGTTAACTGCGCTATTTCTTCCGAACACAGATTGGTCGGCGAGACGGGCGGGGATAAACCCCGCCCCTACGTACATCGCCTTGCTGCAACTCCAATTAATTTGGGTTACAACCTTCTTACTTGAAGCCGCAGCCGCGTTAACTGCGCTTTTTCTTCCGAACATAGACTGGCTGTCGAGGCGGGCGGGGATAAACCCCGCCCCTACGTATATCGTCTTGCTGCAATTCCAATTAATTTGGGTTACAACCTTCTTACTTGAAGCCGCAGCCGCGTTAACTGCGCTTTTTCTTTCGAACATGGAGTGGTCGGCGAGACGGGCGGGGACAAGCCCCGCCCCTACAGCTGTGCCTGATATTTCTGTTGTCCTGCTACCCAGCTTTGTTGCACTTTGGTTTGCCATAAAGTTTCCGGGGCTACTTTGAAAATATCGCGGTCGACCAAAATAAAATCAGCCCACATACCAGGGGCTAACGAGCCCATGCTTTGATCCTGAAAGGCGCCATATGCTGCATCCAGAGTAAAAGACTTTAACGCCTGAGTTAACGTCAGGCGCTGTTCTGGCAACCAGCCACCTACAGGCTGATTTTGCTGATCCTGACGAGTGACCGCGGCATGAATACCATAAAAAGGATTTGCCAGTTCTACCGGATAATCTGAGCCTGCCACTATGCGGCTGCCCTGATCTACAAAGCTTTTCCAGGCATAAGCGCCACGTAAACGGGCTATGCCTAAACGATCGGCTGCCATATTTTTATCTGAGGTGGCGTGGGTCGGTTGCATAGCCGGCAGAATATGCAACTGGGCAAAACGTGGGATATCTTTAGGTGAAACAATCTGCGCATGCTCAATGCGGTGGCGGCCTTGTTCCAGCTGCTCTTTGCTTGCCAGTTGTTCGAACCTGTCCAGCACCAGGCGATTGGTTAAATCACCTATAGCATGCACATTGGTTTGAAAACCTGCATCCAGCGTCAGCTTCATTACAGCGGTTAACTTATCTGGTTGGGTAACAAATAAACCTTTTTGGCCGGGCTGATCAGAATAAGGTTCTATCAAAGCTGCACCACGACTACCTAAAGCGCCGTCACCATATATTTTGACTGAACGGGCGACAAATATGTCGTCTTTATCCAGGATAGGGCCAGCCTTTAACCAGTCGGCTAAATGCGGATCTGTAGCCGATAACATGGCGTAAATACGCAGCGGTAGTTTGTTGTCTTTACGTAATTGCTGATAACTTTGTAAGTTGGCTTGATCAACGCCCGCGTCGTGAGTAGAGGTAATACCCAAAGCCAATAAATGCTCAAATGCAGCATCCAATGCAGCTAAACGTTCAGTTTCGGATTGCTGTGGAATTTGTTTTTCCAGCAATAACATGGCGTTATCTATCAATACGCCTGTTGGATTGCCTTCAGCGTCCCGAATAATTTCACCACCTGGTGGATCTATGGTTTCCTTGGTGATGCCTGCCAATTGCAATGCTTTACTGTTAGCCCAACCTGCATGGCTATCAACGCGCGTTAGCCAAACGGGTTTGTCTTTCATGCTTTCATCCAGCAGAGTTTTACCGGGAAATTGCTGGGTAGGCCACAACACCTGATTCCAGCCTCCGCCTAAAATCCATTGTGATTGTGGATGCGCTTTGGCAAAGGCTGCAACCTGAGCTACGGCCTGTGCTTCACTGCTGCTGGTACGTAAGTCCACCTGATTTAAATTCTGACCTAAACCCAGCACATGACCATGGCCGTCTATCAGGCCAGGTAATAACGTCTGGCCTTTGCCGTCCATTTGTTCTGCTTTGTTGTAGGCTGCAACAGCGGCTTTATCGCCACGAGCCAGTACTTTGCCGGTCTGGTTATCAAATACAAAGTGGCTGAATTCTGTGATCTGGCCTTTATCGTCAAAGCCATAACCCTGAATATTGTGCAGCACTACAGGGGCGGCTGACAAAGAGCCGCTGGCGATACATAACAGACTAAATACTGAAAGAGTAGAAAAACGCATAACACAATTCCCTGGTTGGTCCGTCACCGGACCAGCCGGGTTAACGGTATTTCTTCTTGGCTTTTTGCTGACGGATCTTTTCGCGTTCAGCTTTTTCAGCAGCTCTGATGGCTTCCTCTAACTTAGCATTGTGCAATTCCTCTGTCACCATATCCGGTGTTTCCAGACTGACAGGGCCAAACAGACCTGCACGAAGTTCGGTAATTAAAATTGAACCGGCTTTTTGTAAATCAACCACACCGCCTTTACGCATACAACCCCGGCGTTCCCCCAAAGCATCAAGCAAAGCCACATCGTTTTCTGGTTGCTCTGTCAGCTGATAGCGTGCCATCACCTGTTGTGGATAAGCTTTAAGCAAATAATCGGCGGCAAAAATAGCGATATCAGCATAATCAAAAGCCGTATCTTTAATGGCACCTGTCACCGCCAAACGATAACCACAACTGGCTGGACTTAGCTTGGGCCATAAAAAGCCTGGAGTGTCGGTTAAGATCACGTTGTTATCCAGTTTAATCCGCTGCTGTACTTTGGTAACGCCAGCTTCATTGCCTGTTTTAGCAATAGTGCGACCAGCCAATGTATTGATGATGGTGGATTTTCCAACGTTAGGAATCCCCATAATCATGGCGCGGGCACCACGTATGTCTAAATTCCGATCGGGCAGCATCTGGTTGCAAAGCTGTAACAAAGCCTTGATTTGTTCAGGGTTTTGCTGACTAATAGGGATGGCTTTTATACCTTTTTCCTGTTCGAAGCGTTCCACCCATAAAGCGGTAACAGCCGGATCTGCCAAGTCAGCTTTGTTCAGCACCTTGATCACCGGGGTGTCACCACGTAGCTCTGGCACCAAAGGGTTTTCACTGGAAAAAGGAATACGGGCGTCCAGCATTTCGATAATGATATCGACCTGCGGCATAACCTCGGCTATTTCTTTACGGGCCTTGTGCATATGGCCTGGGAACCAGTTTATCGACATAAAAACTCTCTTGGGTTAGCCGCTTAGCGGTTGGAACAGAAAACAATTCAATATTTTACGCTGTTATCAGGTTGGGCAGGAACTTTTTTCCGGCTTAAACCTCCGATTAGCAGCTTTTACTGTAGAAGAATCTCGTATTGTACAAATCGGAGTCAAAGGGAATGATGAAGTTGAAGTATCTTGCTGTTTTAGTTGTCACTGCAATTATGAGCGCTGAACCATTAATGGCGTCAGAATTTAAACAAGTTCAGGTGCAACTGGAGCACCCCGCCAATGGCGATACCTTATTCATTCCCGGCGCCAAAGCTGTGTTGCAGTCGGGTCATTCATCCAACAGTCGCTGGCTCAGTTGGGTCGACTTAACCACAAGCACCGCCAAGCAAGTTCCTATCCCTACACAGGCACAGTTTTTTCATAAAGCTCAGGTGAAAGGCCAGCCCAATGAGCAACTTGTCGTACTAGGCGTGGAAGGGATCAGTTATTTTAAGCCTGAGGATAACAGCTGGCAGCGTTTGCTTAATACCGAATCTTTGTATCGCACAGTGGATGCTAAACGATTGCTGAAACTGGACTTTGTCTATGACTTCAATAATGACGGTTTATCTGACTTTATTGTGCCTGACTTTAATGCTCATCATGTTTATCTGCAGCAACAGGACGGTAGTTTTAGTAAACACTCTTTGGTAGTGGATGCTAAATCCCGTTTATTTGATGAAAACCCGGATTACATTAGCCGTAACGCCCGTTTTCTGGATTGGAATGCGGACGGTCGTACTGATATAGCTTTTGCGATTGACGATAGCCTGCTGTTGTACCTGCAAACTGAAACAGGTTTTTTGGCTAAGGCCGAAGTGATCGAACTGGGATTGGACTTAACACCTGATGCCTTGGCTGAAGTGCGGGGTGGTGATGGCCGCAGCTTCAAAGGTTTGTCTATTAAAAGGTTATATGAGGTGAAAGATCTCAATAACGATACTATCGCTGACCTTATTGTACGTCAGGAACAATTTGCTGACGCAGTGGAGCAAAGCTACAGCTACCGTATCCATTATGGCCAAACAGGGCCTGGCGGCCTGCAATTTAAAGCAGAGCCTGATGCACTGATCAACACCAAAGGTATTCAGTCTGAACCTGTATTTACCGACTTAAATAATGATAAAAGATTGGACTTTTTCACGCCGGCTGCAGAATTTGGTATCGGTACTCTGGTACGGGCTTTACTGGCAGGCACTGCGAATATGGAACTGCAGTTTTTTCCACAGCTGCAAAGTGGCAAGTTTCCGGATAAACCTGTGTATCGGCAAGACGCCACAGCTCAGGTCAGTATTGGCAATGCACAGGTCAATTTACCTGTACTGAAAGCGCTGGTATCGGATCAGGCTCCGGCTTTGCTATTGATAGGGGATGAAGATCATCTGAAGGTATACCAAAGCGCCAAAGAAAAACTATTCAGCAGCAAAAGCATCAGATTAAAACAGGCGATACCTCTGAACGGTATGCTGGCGTCCACAGCTGATTTAGACCAGAACGGCAAGATGGATTTAATTTTGCCTTTTACTCACTTAGACCCGGAAGCGGTGCGTAATCAGCTGCATTTTATTTTGCAGCAATAGCCCTGGTGTTAAGGCCTTAACCATTGCTTCATCTGTGGGTAGCCATCCTCTGCACCGGGCTGCTCACACATGCCATACCAGTGGAGCAGGGGATAACCAAAGCCTCCTTCAGAGCTGAATGCTGTGATGTAGCTTTTTGAACCACCTTTGTAGCCGTCAGCATGAAATAAAAACTCTGGTGGCAAGTTTAAATAGATTAAAGCAGCCCAGGACCAGGCAATAGCTGCCATCTCTTCGGCAGGGCCCTGGCCAGCAGACAGATTGACATTGTCCTGTAACAAATGGCGCGAGGCACCCGGCATCACTGCAATATGACCCGCTTCGTGCAACAGATCGCCGGGCTGATTCAGCATCAATGGATCGATACACAACTCACCATGCTGGATCCTGACGCCAGGTAAAAAGCTTTGCCCTATATCGCTTTGGATCCGCCAACCAATACCTATGTCGCTGAAGAATGCTAGCAGCAGTTGCAGAGGCTCTGATATTTTCTGTGCCATGGTCTTTCTATGTTCCTTTTTTCTGCTAGCCTAGTTTTTTATAAAACAAAAATAACGACTTAGCTATGACTATTTGTAATTTTGCTTTGTTGGGCAAGGTGACTGGTTTTTCACAAATACAACATGAACTTGAACAGCTGATGCAGTTGGAATGGTATGCACATGTGAACAAAAGAGATTATCAGGGGGGCTGGGACGTATTACCGCTGCGCTGTGCCTCAGAGCATCTGAATGGCCATGGCATATTGCAAAGTTTTGCGATATACCCCAGCGACCACTGGAGCAACTTACCTCAATTAGAACAAAGCCCTGCTCTACTGCGTTTTGTGACTGCTTTACCATTCTCAGTGAAATCAGTGCGGCTTATGCGCTTACACCCCGGCGCTAAAATTAAACCGCACCGTGACCATGGCTTGTGTCTGGAGCAAGGCGAAGCTCGTTTGCACCTGCCACTGCAAACTAATCCATTACTGAAATTTTTTGTTAACGATCAACTGGTGCCTATGCAAGCAGGCGAGCTGTGGTACATCAATGCTGATCAAGTACACCAGGTAGAAAACAAAGGTTCAGAGTCCCGTATCAATCTGGTGTTGGACGTTGTGGTCAATGATGAATTAAAGGAGCAAGTTTATGCCGGATGGAACACTGAGTTATCCAGAGTTAACTGAAGACGTGTTATCACTGTTTGCGACTGAGATCCTCAAGTGTCAGGGCGCAGCTGAAGCGCGGCCTTTGATTGTTTTGCTGCTGACCACTTTATGCCAGCACCTGAATCTGGATTTGCACCCAGACCAATACAAAGATAAAGACTTTACCCTGACGCCTTTTGGTAAAGCGGTATCACCCACTACAGCGGCTCAATGCGCCGAGGATATTGAGCGAAGCAGGGTTTTTATACAGGCTATTTATAGGGCGGTGCAGGACCGTCTGACAACAGAGCGACCAGTGTTTGTGCTCTATGCGGGCACTGGCCCTCTAGGTTGGCTGATTTTGCCCTTACTCAGTGTATTCAGTGCACAACAGCTGCAGGTGACTGCGTTGGATATCCATCAGTTTTGCCTCGATAGTTTCCGGCAGTTATGCAAAACGCTGAAACTGGAGGACAGAATAGCGGGCTGGATATGCGCTGATGCGACTGTATGGCAACCGCAATCAGGCGAAAGCTATGACCTGATCTTGTCTGAAACCATGAATCAGTTTCTGGAACAAGAGCCGCAAATCCAGATTTTTGTCAATTTACAGCGTTATCTGAAAAAGAGTGGCAGCCTTATCCCACAAAAAGTACTGTTGTCGGCAGAACTGGAATGGCAGTACAAACAACAGCCGCAAAGTCATAGCTTAGGGCCTGTCTTTTGTTTGGAGATGGACAGCGCGAAGGCGTTAGCGCAAGGAAAAACCGAACTACTACGATGCCAGATGATAGTGCCCGAACTTGAACCGGGCCCAGTCGATCTTAAATTGAACACCGAAATTCAGGTTTATCAGCAGTTTTGGCTGGTAGAGAAGCAAAGCCAGTTAACTCTGGCAAAATACCGTAAGCAACTGCTGCTTCAACCCGGCTCAGTGCTTGAGTTTAGTTATCAGTCCGGGCAAATGCCCTTGTGGCAATTAGAGTATCAAAGCCAGACCTTTTCGTTGGCGGCAACTGATGATGTGCGTGTCGAAGGGCTATTGCATTTCTACAGACTGTGGCAAAAAACGCAGATCAAAAAGTTAAAACTCCCCACAGCGTTGCCAGCAGACGAATGGTTGGTCGACAGAGCAGTGTTGGATCTGGCCGGTTTAGGCTTGTATTCTGGTTTGCAACTGCTGCACCGATGTGAAAGATTGTCTGAGTTGCAGCAGGAAGTGCAGCAAT
Source organism: Rheinheimera mangrovi (assembly GCF_003990335.1). NCBI lineage: Bacteria > Pseudomonadati > Pseudomonadota > Gammaproteobacteria > Chromatiales > Chromatiaceae > Rheinheimera > Rheinheimera mangrovi. The sequence goes on from NZ_CP034683.1 coordinate 349,870, forward strand.
TGTCACTGACTGAAGCACAAAAACAGCAGATCAATCAGCAATTGCGTGAACTGACTGCAGGACAACAGAGCAGGACAATACCTTCAGTACTGACTGAACAACAACTGGCTTTCTGGCATCAATTTGGTTATCTGGTGGTGCCAGCTGTACTGACGCCGGAACAATGTGAACAAAGCCGGGCTGCTATCTGGCACTACCTGCAGGCCTCGCCAGAGCAACCCCAAAGCTGGTACAGGCAGTTGGGCTTGTGTGAAAAAATCATGTTGCCGTTGTTTCGTCATCCGGCTTTAGATGCCAACCGGGAAGTGCCGCTGATCCGGCAGGTGTTTGAGCAGCTATGGCAGAGAACCGATCTGGTGATGAGCACAGACAGAGTGAGTTTTAACCCGCCGCAGACGTCAGACTGGGCCTTTCCTGGCCCTGATTTACATTGGGATATGCCGTTGCGCTCCCCTGTTGAGTTTGCAACTCAAGGTTTAATTTATTTAACAGATACCACAGAGCAGCAAGGGGCTTTTTGTTGTGTTCCGGGTTTTCATTTAAAAGCAGAAAACTGGATCACCAGCCAGGGTAAAACTGAATTTGAGTTACAGCAACAGCGCTGGGCAGACTGGCCAGTGAAAGCCATAGCTGCCAAAGCCGGAGATTTGATCATCTGGCATCATGCGTTGCCTCATGGCCCCAGTGCCAACACAACACATCAACCCCGCATGGTGCATTACATCAATTGTTATCCGATAAAAAGTGAAGCCTGAGTGCAGCATAAATTGAGATTGTATTGGCAATTGCTACACGACAAGGAGCGACTAATCGCTTTGCAGCACAGCGGATCTGTCGATGATTTTGTGCGCCAAATGGCACAGTATCTCGACTGGCCGGATTTGAATTTGGATCTGATGCAGAGTTTCTTGCAACAGCAGAACAGCTCTGTACTGGTGCCAGATCTCGAACTGTTCAGCCAGTTTTGGCAACCAGCGGATTATAGGAAAAAAGATCAGGCCCTGATCTGGGTGCCTGCTTTAGATCCACTGAAGCAACCTTTTTATAAGGAGGATATGCTGATACAAAAAGGCAAGCTGCTGGCCGTATTTATCAGGCCTGTGACCTTAGTTAAAGACTTGCTACCACAAAGCAACAATCTGGCTGACCTTTGTCCTGATCTGATCATCTTCCATTGGTCGCGTTGTGGCTCCACCTTGTTGGGGGGCTTGTATCGTCAGCTTAGCGCAGTAAAGCTGTTGTCGGAATCAATGCTCATCAGCGACATGCTGTTGGACTCTTTCTGGTCTGAGGAGGCCAAACCCCAACTGCTAAAGCTGGCTGTGCTATTGCAGGGGCGTTTCAGGCACGGAGAAACTCAGCTGGTGCTGAAACTAAATTCCTGGGATCTGCAGCAGTGGCCGCTCTGGCTGCAACAGTTTCCTGACGCCAGAATACTGTGCCTTGGGCGACAACCAGAAGCTATTCTGGCTTCCCATCAGCGTATGTCTGGCTTGCATATGGTTGCGGTGAACGGCGTCTGGCAAGCAGGAAATCCATATGATCTGAGCCTTAGTCCACTGCAGGGGCGCATTGCTGTGTTGCGTTTACTGATGTGTTATACAGAACAACTGCTCGGTACAGGCAAGGCTGAATTTCTGGACTACCGCCAGCTGAAACAGGTACTTCAGCAAAATCCGCAGCAATTGGTCAGCTTTTTATCCCGGGAGCTCACTGAGGCAGAACAACAACGCTGGCATACCTTTAGTTTGCGTGACGCCAAACAACCCGAATTGATCTTTCAGGCCAGCCAAAGTCCGCAACAAATTTTTACTACGGAAGAGTTGCAACAAATTCATAATGAATTGGGGGTAGAGTATCAGGCCTTGTTACAAAGAGGCTGAAACATTCTCAGCCTGTTATGTTCCTTTTTTGTTTAGAACTCACTTGCGTTTTCCTGATTTCTATCCTAATTTTGGTTCTGAAATTTGTACAATGTTTATAAGTTAGTGTATTTACGGAGTTTTTATGCAGCTGTACAGCTTCGAGCGTTTAAATCAACTGGTAGGTCAGCAGCTTCAATTACAGGATGATGCAGGAACAAAGGTAAATCTGACTTTAGATCGGGTCGTTAAAGGCCAGTTAGATCCGAAGCATTGGGAGTCTTTTGCTGCGTATCTGATAGGGGATCCCAGTTTTCATATACCACAAGGTAACTATCAACTCGAACACCCAGAACTTGGGGTGGCCAGTCTGTTTCTGTCACCAAAAAGCGAAGTGGAATACGAACTGGTTATGAACAGGCGGTTGGACCAAAGCTAAGTCTGGGCTGAGCCTGACATATCCTGGTCACTTCAGAGACCAAGGGTAGACCTCTTATCATCAGGGATCCATTCCATCAGCAAATACACTTCGTTGGTTTGGCTTTTGTACTTAAAACCCAGTTTTTCGTACCAGCTGCGTACCGGGTTGTGTTGTTCAACATGAATAGATACAGATAACTGCGCGGCGGCAGCCCGCTCAAATACAAATTGAAACAGCCAGGAGCCTATACCTTGCTGTTGAAATTCTGGAAGCAGGCTGATGTCAACAATACGGATCTCGTGTTGCCATTGGTCCAAAAAAAGACGGCCTACAGCAATGTTGTTCCGGCGCACAATAAAGAATTTCGCCTTGTTGTAATGCTGGGTGTAGTGCTGCAGTTGGGCTTGAAATTGTTGGTGCAAAAAGGCTTGTTTTTGCGCTTCGTCGAACGGAAAAAATTGCATCTCCTGTTGGCGGGTTGAGGCATAAAGCCTGTACAGAAAAGGTAAATCCTCTGAGGTGTAGGGGTGAAGTTGAATATCTATCGTCATTTGATGGTGATCAGTACGCTGAGCTAAAAGGTACAGCGAGTGTAAAAGCCAAAAGTTGAGGTTGTAAAGGCCTCAGTTCAGGAGATAAAAATGGAACCATATTTAGGTGAAATAAAAATGTTCAGTTACAACTGGGCACCCAAAGGTTGGCTTGCATGTAACGGGGCTTTATTGCCGATAGCTCAAAACCAGGCCTTGTACTCGCTCATTCATACTCAGTTTGGCGGTAATGGAACCACCACTTTTGCAGTGCCTGATTTAAGGGGGCGCACCCCTGTTGCTCAGGAGCTTACTCATGGTGTTAAGATCCTCCCTGGTGATAGCGGCGGAAGCAGCACAATAACGCTGACCACTGCTCATATGCCAGCCCATACCCATCAGTTGCATGCCACCGAGCTAAACGCCAGCACTAAAATGGTGGCGGGTTCTTATCTGGCGGCTGCCAAACTACCAGGCCCTAATGGTGCGGCTGTGGCCAGTTATGCGGCTATTGAAATTGCAGATACCAGTAAAAACATCACGTTAAATACTGACAGTATCAGCGTTTCTGGCTCAGCTCAGCCAATCAACAATATGCAGCCTTCGCTTGGGCTTAATTTTTGTATTGCCACTATGGGCGCATACCCGCAACGTAACTAAAGGAAACTTGTGATGAGTGATTGTTATGTAGGTGAAATCCGCTTATTCGCAGGCCGTCGCGCCCCTGTTGGCTGGCATTTTTGCGACGGTACTTCGTTGAAAATCTCTGAGTATGAAGTTTTGTTTTCACTGCTGAGTACCAACTTTGGTGGCGACGGCGTCAGCACTTTTGCTTTACCCGATTTACGCGGCAGGGTGCCGGTACATTTCGGAACTAACCCGGATTCGCAAACTGTTGCTCCCATCGCTTTTGCCCAAGCCTTAGGACAGGAACAAGTGGCAGTGACAGCGGCAAACCTGCCGCCACATAGCCACAGTTTGACGGCTGTTGCAAGCACAGGCACTGCCACTAATGCAACTCAACTGGTGACTGCCGCTTTTGCGGGCGGCACTGGAGTGGACACACTCTATGTGACTAATCCTGCTACGCCAAATCCGGTGAGTTTGGGGGCAAGCTCCATCGGTTCAACCGGAGGCACAGTGGTGCAAGATAACATTATGCCTGCTACGGCCATGAACTATATCATTGCCTTGTCTGGTATTTATCCAAGCCGTAACTAAGGAGCACGTTATGTCAGAACCATTTTTCGGCGAAGTGAAAATATTTACCTGCAAATTTGCGCCAGAGGGCTGGGCTTATTGTCTGGGGCAGCAAATGTCTATACAACAAAACCCGGCTTTGTATACAATATTGGGAACAACCTATGGCGGAAACGGCACAACGACCTTTAACCTTCCCAATCTGCAAAATTTAGCTGTGATGGGGGCAGGCACTGGACCAGGCTTAACCCCCCGTCAATCTGGTGTTGTTGTCGGAAACAGCATGTCACAACTGAGCAACTTGCCTGCGCATAGTCATAATCTGGTTGCTCAAGCGGCACCTGGTAATCAGGCCCTGCCTGTGGCAGGTGCTTATCTGGCCAATGATACTGCAACAACAGGTGGCCGTAATATTGTTACCACAGCCCCTGCGTCTTTGGTGAATGAAAATAATTTGGTGCCTATGGCAGCCAATGCGCTGGGTGCCACAGGCACGCCAACACCTGCTGTCTATAACAACTGCCAGCCCTGGCTTGCCATGAACTTTTGTATAGCGACAGATGGCATTTATCCGTCCTATAACTAAGGGCCAGCCCAGCACAAAAGGCCAGCTTACAGGCTGGCTTTGGTTGCTGGTGTGCCTGCTGTTTACACCCTGGGCTAATGCCCATAGCTGGCCTTTGCAGTTAAAACTGAACAATAATGGCCAGTTGCATCAGTTGCAGTATCAACCCCATCAGAACAATGCAGAACTGGGCCTGTATAAAGCTCAAAGCGGTATCGAGCTTTATTTATCCGGAGACTGGCTGGTACAGACTAGTCAGACCGTTAAAGCGGCGATGTGGCAGCAACTTGGTGTTGAACACGCCAAATTACTGGCGCAAATAGGCGAGCAACAGATTTGGCTGGTGCAACCTGTTCAGGCAGAGTTATGGTTTAACTATACCCTGCCTGCAGAGCAATTTCCCTGGCTGCTGGCGTATCAGCCAGATTTTCATGCAAAAGCAGCTAAACTGCAGGGCAGTGCTATGCCGGATGCCAAACTAGCAAGCGAGCAACAGGCTATTTTAACTCAGGCTTACTGGCAGGCGCTGCAACACCAAACATCAGGACAAGGGGCCGTTATCGCACTGATTGATGATGCAGTGAACTTAACAGCCAAGGCTTTGGCTGAACTGCAAGTTCAGTTGTACTACGATGTGGATCAAAAAACTACGCAGCACACTAAGCCACAAACTACGCCACAAAACACGCAGCAAGCTGGCAGCGTTACAGCGGTGAGCCATGGCGATAAAATGGCCGCTTTATTGTTCGCGCAGCCCTACACCGAAAATAGCGTCACTTCTCATTCTGGTCTGGCCCCCAAAGCCACTGCAGTGATACTAAAACAAAGCCTGGGCTGGACTTCGGATATAGTACTGGCACTGCATTTAGCCGAACTGGCCGGAGCAGATGTGATCAACTGCAGCTGGACATTACCGTTTTTATCAGATTTAATAGCGCAAAAAATAGACCACCTGACCAAGCAACCAGATGGGATAGCCGTGGTGGCCGCCGCGGGCAATCACCGACAAGATGTGGCAGAGTCAAACCCATTGGCTGCCTTGCCAGGGGTGATTTCTGTCGGCTTGCTCGATAGCAGGTTGCAGCTTCTGTCGAACAGCGGAAAAGTGGATATCTGGGTACAGGGGCCGTTATATTTGCCTGACGGTACAGGCATTTCCGGCAGCTCTGCGGCGGCTGCGGTGGTGTCCGGGGTGCTGGCATTAAAACGCAGTCTGCAGCCGGACCTGCCGATAACCCAGCTGACCGGGCAGCTAAAAACCGAATTAACCAATAGAGCGCAGTAACGGATGACAACAAAAGCCGCCACAGAACAAGCCACGGAACCTCAAGCTTCAGAGCAGACGCTTGCTCAATTGTATGCCGAGCTCGATTTTAGCTGCGATAATTCGGCCAATATTCCGCCTTTGCTGAAACAGCTAAACATCTCGCTGGCTTTTACCTCCTATCAGGCTGGTCGTTTAATGCTGGTGCGCAGCGACGGCGAACAGCTGAACCTGAACTTTAAAAACTTTCCCCGTCCTATGGGCCTGGCCGCCACAGAACATAGCCTTACCTTAGGTACTTTTACCGAAGTACTGATGTTTCAGCGAGAAGATGGCTTATTGGCACAAATGAAGCAGCCACTGCAACCCATAGAGCAGGATGTTACCGCGCCCCGTATCAAACCCAAAGAGCAGGCTCAGCCAGCAGCTAATGCACAGAGTAGTCCACAAGAGCCTGAGGCAAATGAAGACCCACCCCAGCTAACGCCAGAACAACAAGCCCGGCGCGATAAAGAAATAGCCAGGCGCAAAGCCTATTTTGCTGAGTTATATGCCCCTGTCGATGACAAAACCGATGCCTGTTTTATCAGCCGCAGCGCGCATTACACCGGCATGATCAATATTCACGACATTGCCTGGGGCAATGAGGGCTTATGGGCCGTAAACTCCAGTTTTTCGTGTTTATGTACACTGGAGCCGGATTACAGCTTTGTACCACGCTGGAAGCCATGGTTTATCAGCGCACTTGAGCCCGAAGATCGCTGCCATTTAAATGGCATGACATTAAAGGACGGCGAGCCTGGGTATGTCACCACCTTTTCGCAATACGATACTATGGCAGGCTGGCGCGAGCATAACGAAAACCGAAATACCGGTACTTTAATAGATGTGCAGCAAAACCGCATTGTGGTGCCGGGCCTGATGATGCCGCATTCGCCGCGTTATTATCAGGGCAAGGTGTATTTTTGTAATTCAGGTGAAGGCCAGCTGTGCTGCTATAACCCACAAACAGAACAGATGCAGGTAGTGGCTGAATTACCGGGTTTTACCCGGGGTATGGACTTTTATGGCCCACTATTGTTTGTCGGTTTATCCAAAGTGCGGCAAGGTGATGTCACACGACAAGCCCCTCTTGCAGAAAAATACAGCGAAACCTATTCAGGTATTTGGGTGTGGAACCTTGAGACCAATACCGAAGTGGGCTGGCTGAAATTTAGCGGCAATGTCGACCAAATTTACGATGTAGCCGTATTGCCGGGTTGCAGTTATCCGGAGTTTATCGAGCCGGAACACCCCAGATTACGCAATCATTTTTGTTTTCCCGAATTACAACCTATGGTAAACGGGGCAATTTAAACTAAACAGGTACAGTGGCCAGGGCTTCCCCCTGGTTTTTGCGGCTAAGGCCAGCAAGGAGTAAAGAGATGGAACAGAACACCAGGGATATTACCGCACCAGAAGCGGACAATAAAAAGCCAGCCCGTTTACTGAAAATGTTATGGCCAGCCCTGCTGGCCTTTAGTCCGCTGGCCGCAGCCAGCCATAGCCGCGCCAGCTCCAGCCGCCGATTAATGCCATCTGTGCAATCACAGCAACAAAAACCAGTCTCTGCTACGCCTGCCAGCGCCGTGGTGAAAAAACAGCTGTTTTCAGCTTTTTCCTCTGCAACAACCAAACCACAGCTTCAAAGTAGCGCACGACCAGAGCCGCAGGCTGCCGCTATGGACTTTTTACAGCAACAAGGCTGGTTAACGCCGGGTGAAGCTCAGCCTGCGGCGTTATCGGGCAATCAGTCATTGGCGCGCAAGGAGTTTGCTACTACTGTAAATTGGGATGATGTTGCGGCTGCGCTAAATGTAGGGAGTGGTCATCAATACCACCAGTTAGTTTGCCCAAACAATGCGAATTTGGGAGTGACTTTTATCTACACTGCAAGCTCAGGCAATATTTCTTGTATAGCACTTACCCGGACTCCTCCCGGCAATTGGAATCAGAAACCATCCTTGTTGCATGAGTATGATCCCGCTCAGCTCCCCATTACAGCAGCTAAAATACCCGCAGCATGCAAAACCTGGTTTGAAACAAACACAGCCTGCCAAGGCGCCAGCGATACTGCCCCAACTGCCAACTCTGTATCCTTTACCGGCACCTTACGGGTTGGTCAAACGCTAACAGGCAGTTATAACTATGCCGATGCAGACAGCGACACAGAAGAAGGCACTACATTCAAATGGTATCGCAGTAACACTAGTGGCGGCAGTGGTAAAGTGGTTATCAGCGGTGCAACCAGTCAGACCTATGTGCTGGTTGCTGCAGATGTAGGGAAATTTATTAGTTTTGAAGTCACACCTAAAAATGCTAAAGCAACTGGAACTGCAGTAGAGAGCCCAATTAATAATACGGCAGTGACTACCCCTACCGTCAGCCTGAGTGTCAGTCCCGATAGCATTATTGAGGATGCAGGTGTGGCCACAGTCACAGCAACCTTAAGCGCAGCGGCAGGAACAAACACCACAGTGAATTTAAGCGCCACTGGCACAGCCACAGGCAGCGGTACAGATTACAACCTGAGCAGTAGCAGCATTACTATTACTGCAGGCCAAACCACAGGCACGGCTACAGTCACTGCGGTGCAGGACACGCTGGATGAAACAGATGAAACGGTAATTTTGGATATCTCCAGCGTCAGTGGTGGTGATGGAGCCACTGAAAGTAACTCGCAGCAGGTGACTGTGACTATTATCGACGATGACGAGCCAGCGGGTGGCACTTTGTTGTTTAAAGTAGGTACGGACATTAGTTACTTTAATACAGGCACCTTAGGTGGTTACAACGCGACACAAGATCGTGGTGCTGTCAGTGTGATTGACGCAAATCCTGTTGGCTTGGATGGTTTGGGAACCCGCTTTAATGATACGGACGCCTTTATTCAGCATGAAGGCAAGCTGTATGGCATGTTTGTAAACCCAGATGCAGGTAAAGGCTACGAGTTCGGGCGTTACGATGGCAGCCAGATTGAGTATCTCAATAACAAGAAGTTTGAAGATTTAGGGTCTGTTGTTGCTCATGATGACAAGATTTATTTTACGGCTGCCGAGGTTGGCGCAAATTACAGCCTGTTTGAATATGATATCAGTGACAATACGCTGATAAAGGTGGGGGATACCCACCAGCAAACTGGTATTCAGTGGTACAACGGTCAGCTTTATTTCTTCCAATCCGATTATAAAGTGGCTCGCTGGGATGGTTCTTCAGTTACTGTGGTGTGGTCTGCGGAAACGAATTCCTCTGCGTTTACAAACTCCATGGTAGTGATGGGAAATGAGCTGTATTTTGGCGCTAACGAGCCAGCGGGAGAGGGCCGCAATAACTCTGAAGTGTTTAAATACAATTCGGTGACAGATACAGTAACCCAGCTTACTAATCGGCAGTTCTATACAAATGCGTATAACACGGAAATGCCAAAACACTTAATAGTTGCCGATGGTAAGGTGTTTTTTGCCGGTACCAATTCCAATGATGCGCAGGATATTGCCACGTTAAATGATAAAAACCTGATTTCGGTCACAGCCGTCGGCACACTAGTGACAGAGTTTGCCACAGGCAACGATGGTGTAATCAGCGGGACCTGGGTGATCGACGATGTGTTGTACTTTGCTGCGCGCATTGGCTCGAACAACTATTACAATCTGTATCGTTATAACAGCACAGGTAACGTAACTAATCTGACTAACTTTAACAATGGCACTACATCTATTGTTGATTTAGAGTCCTATGATGGTGACTTATTTTTTACCACCACAGAAAATTCCGGCGGCGGTTCTTTATATCGTTATGATGGCACCTCCATTACGGCGGTTTCTTCTTTTCCAGCGCTGAGTACTTCAGACCCTGTGATTGAATTTTTCAGACCTGGGCTGACAGTGGTGAGCTTTGAGTTAGCGCCCGTCGTCAGCAATACCGAAGGGATACTAGCTATAGTTGCTGGTGGCACTCAGCTGTTAGCATCGCAGTTAACTGTTACGGATATTGATTCCGCTAACATCAGCGGCGCAACAGTCCGTTTTACATCTGGCCAAACAACAGGTGACTCCCTGAGTTTTACTGCGGCTCATGGTATTACCGGTAATTATGATTCAGGCACAGGTGTACTAAGTTTAAGCGGTACTGCAACTGCGGCGCAGTACCAGACTGTGTTGCGTTCCGTTACTTTTAATGCATCCTCCAGTTCAGGGCAGCGTGAGTTTAAATTCCAGTTGACGGACAGTGATGGAAATCCTAGCTGGGACAACTCTCCGGCTGGCAAGACGGTCATCGCGGTTGGTGAGGTTGATAGCACAATAACCTACAGCGAGTTTGACACGGATCCTACAGCTGGACAAAGGGTGGAAACTGTTGAAATTACTCAGTCTGCTTTGGGTAATTTACAAATTTCTGTCAGTTCATTTGATGCTGACAGCTATGGAATTGAATACGACTCTGTCGGCCAATCTTTGCGTGTGCTGAGTGACTACACTTCTCCTCAATCACTTATCATCAAATCCGGCAATGGCGCAGATTTTGACTTCCAGGGCTTCAGTTATAGTGATGATATGGACTGGTTTGGTGACATAACGGATTTAACTGTCACAGGTTATCAGGATAATGCTGAGGTTGTGCAGCGCACTATTAGGATGAATTCTGGTGGGCAACAAAATAGAATCATTCTTCCTGCTGGTTTTAATGCTGTAGACGAAGTGCGCTTAACTTTTGGACCTGAAACCACAGCGACCTGGGGCAGTATGATGGCTGGCCTGATCGACAATATTCTGGTTATTGCAGATGCTGCAGCACAAGATGTTACTGCGCCAGTATTCGATGTAAACGCTGCCGTGTCGAACATTACGACCTCAAGCTTTGATTTGTCTGCCAGCATTGACGAAGCAGGGACTTTGTTTTACGTAGTGGTGGCAGATGGTGCAACTGCGCCCTCTTCAGCGCAGGTTGTGGCAGGTCAGAATGCCGGAGGCACAGCAGCTTTAGTTGCTGGAAGTCAGGCTGTTGGCAGTGGTGATTTCTCACATACGTTTAACCTGACAGGCTTAGCCTCAGGTACTGCCTATGATCTTTACGTCGTGGCACAAGATGATGAAGCTATCCCGAACAGAATGGGTATGCCAGTACAACTGGATGTAACAACTCTTGTGCCAACCCCTACTGTCAGCCTGAGTGTCAGTCCCGATAGCATTGATGAAGCTGCAGGTGTGGCTACTGTCACTGCAACCTTAAGCGCAGCAGCATCAACCAGCACTACAGTTAATTTAGAAGCCAGCGGCGCAGCCACAGGCAGCGGTACAGATTACAACCTGAGCAGTAACAGCATTACCATTACTGCAGGCCAAACCACAGGGACGGTCACAGTCACTGCGGTGCAGGATACGCTGGATGAAACAGATGAAACGGTAATTTTGGATATCTCCAGTGTCAGTGGTGGTGATGGAGCCACTGCAAATAGCTCGCAACCTGTGACTGTGACTATAACGGATGATGATGCTGAACCCACGTTATCCATTGCAGATGTCAGTCAGGCTGAGGGCAATAGTGGCACTAGTACTATGACCTTTACCGTGACTTTAAGTGCGGCGTCAGCGAAAACAGTGACAGTGGCCTATGCCACGTCGGATAGCTCTGCGACAGCAGGTACAGATTTCACTGCAGTTTCAGGGGCTCTGACCTTCAATCCTGGTGAAACCAGTAAAACCTTTACTGTTACTGTCGCAGGGGATACCACGCCTGAGTCGGATGAGACCTTTGCAGTCGCCTTAAGTAGCCCCACCAATGCCACTCTTTCTGGTGGTACTGCGGCAGGTACTATTTTGAATGACGACGACAATGTAGCCCCTACAGTGACGAGCATAATGCGGCAGACTCCATCGGTAGATCTGACCAATGCCGACAGTCTGACCTGGCGAGTGACCTTTGATGAAACCGTCACTGGTGTTGACGCTGCTGATTTTAGTCTGAGCGGCAGTTCAGCTGGTCTGAGTGTCAGTCAGGTAAGCGGCTCTGTATATGATATTACGGCGTCGTCAGGTGATTTAGCCGGATACAATGGTGTTGCCAGTTTAAGTTTCGGCGGTGGTCAGAACATTACCGACAGCGCGGGTAATGCGCTAACAGCCACTACACCATCAGGCACTTCAGAACTGTCTTATACATTGGATAATGCAGTACCGGCCGTAAATTCAATTACTCTGAGTGGTTCTCCGCTGGCATCGGCGACCAGTGTGTCATTTATTGTGGCGTTCGATGGAGCCGTCAGCAATCTGTCCTCTGATGATTTCATTTTAACCACCACTGGTAGCAGTGCGTCTGGCACCATCGCAAGCGTTTCAGCTTCGTCAGGCAGCAGTTTCAATGTGACAGTGAATAGTATTTCGGGTAGCGGTACTTTGCGGCTGGATTTGAAAGCGTCGACCGATATTATTGACAGCGTGGGGAATGGCAACAACACAAATGGGTATGCAGTGGCTTATGCATCAGGTGATGTTCACACTGTGAATGTGCCTTGGCCTGCCCCCACGGTTTCAGATAACCGAATCAGCATTTCAGGCGCCACCGGCACTGCGGGTGCTTATAAAATCGGCGATACAGTCACAGTAACCTGGAATAACAGTGCCAGCGGCGACAATAACCCAGAGATTACTGCAGTCACTGCAGACTTCAGTCAATTTGGTGGCGGCTCAGCTGTAGCTGCAACTCAAAGTAGCGGTGTCTGGACTGCAACTTATGTTGTAGCAGCTGGTGTTGTGGATACAACGAACAGAAATGTGAGTATCACAGCGACGAATCCTGATGCAAGCTCTACAACAGCAGATACGTCAAATGCCACAGTAGATAATATAGCGCCAGTAGTGACTGATGCTCGTATCAGCATATCTGGTCACAGTGGAACAGCCGGAGCCTACAAAGTGGGCGATACTATTACCGCTAGCTGGGACAATTTGGTAAGTGGCGAAAACAACAGCGATATGATTAGTGGTGCCACCGTTGATTTCAGTGCATTTGGGGGGGGGGCAGCTGTAGTCGCCACCAACAATGCAGGAATATGGAGCGCAACCTATACAATTACGGCCGGCAGCATAGACAGCACTGGTCTAAACATATCTTTTACAGCGACTGATAACGCGGGTAATACCACGACTACTGCTGACAGCTCCAACGCAACTTTGGACAATAATAGGCCCGTAGTCACTTCGGGTAATATTCAGGTGGGCGGTGCCACTGGAACTGCGGGTACCTTTAAAGCTGGAGATACAGCCTCCGTTAGTTGGATTAATACGGGCGGCGATGCAAACAGCGATACTATCAGCGCCGTAACTATTGATTTCTCAGCCTTCGGCGGCGGATCAGCCGTAAGCGCTTCTCTGAGCGGTGGTGTCTGGACTGCAACTTATGTGATTGCCGCCGGCACTATTAACAGCAGCAATCTGAATGTAGCCGCAACAGTCACTGACGATGCTGGCAATACTACAACGACAGCTGGTACCAACAATACCTCTGTCGACAATCAGGCACCAACGATCAGTGTCCTCAGTGACAAAGCAGCATTAAAAGCCGCGGAGACCGCGACACTGACTTTCACCTTAAGTGAAAGCAGCACTAACTTTGTGCTGGGCGATATCACAGCAGCAGGTGGCTCTGTGTCAGGACTAACAGGTTCAGGCACCAGCTATACCGCGACCTTTACGCCGACAGCAGGCAGCACCACAGCTGCAACTGTGGATGTAGCAAGCGGCGTCTTTACTGATGCGGCGGGCAACAGCAATACAGCAGCGATTCAGCTGTCGATGACGGTGGATACCCTGGTTCCTACAGTGACTATCAGCAGCGATAAAGCGGCTCTGAAAGCAGGCGAGACAGCGACCCTGACTTTCACCTTAAGTGAAAGCAGCACTAACTTTGTGCTGGGCGATATCACAGCAGCAGGTGGCTCTGTGTCAGGACTGACAGGTTCAGGCACCAGCTATACCGCCACCTTTACGCCGACAGCAGGCAGCACCACAGCTGCAACTGTGGATGTAGCAAGCGGCGTCTTTACTGATGCGGCGGGCAACAGCAATACAGCAGCGACTCAGCTGTCGATGACAGTGGATACAGTAGTCCCGACAGTGACTATCAGTAGCAATAAAGCGGCTCTGAAAGCAGGCGAGACAGCGACGCTGACCTTCACCTTAAGTGAAAGCAGCACTAACTTTGAGCTGGGCGATATCACAGCAGAAGGTGGCTCTGTGTCAGGACTAACAGGTTCAGGCACCAGCTATACCGCGACCTTTACGCCGACAGCAGGCAGCACCACAGCTGCAACTGTGGATGTAGCAAGCGGCGTCTTTACTGATGCGGCGGGTAACAGCAATACAGCAGCAACTCAGCTGTCGATGACAGTGGATACAGTAGTTCCGACAGTGACTATCAGCAGCGATAAAGCGGCTCTGAAAGCAGGCGAGACAGCGACGCTGACCTTCACCTTAAGTGAAAGCAGCACTAACTTTGTGCTGGGCGATATCACCGCAGAAGGTGGCACTGTGTCAGGACTGACAGGTTCAGGCACCAGCTATACCGCGACCTTTACACCTACCTCAGGCAGCACCACAGCTGCAACTGTGGATGTAGCAAGCGGCGTCTTTACTGATGCGGCGGGTAACAGCAATACAGCAGCGACTCAGCTGTCGATGACGGTGGATACCCTGGTTCCGACTGTGGCTATCAGCAGTGATAAATCCGCGCTGAAAGCAGGCGAGACAGCGACGCTGACCTTCACCTTAAGTGAAAGCAGCACTAACTTTGAGCTGGGCGATATCACAGCAGAAGGTGGCTCTGTGTCAGGACTAACAGGTTCAGGCACCAGCTATACCGCGACCTTTACGCCGACAGCAGGCAGCACCACAGCTGCAACTGTGGATGTAGCAAGCGGCGTCTTTACTGATGCGGCGGGTAACAGCAATACAGCAGCGACTCAGCTGTCGATGACAGTGGATACAGTAGTCCCGACAGTGACTATCAGTAGCAATAAAGCGGCTCTGAAAGCAGGCGAGACAGCGACGCTGACCTTCACCTTAAGTGAAAGCAGCACTAACTTTGAGCTGGGCGATATCACAGCAGAAGGTGGCTCTGTGTCAGGACTAACAGGTTCAGGCACCAGCTATACCGCGACCTTTACGCCGACAGCAGGCAGCACCACAGCTGCAACTGTGGATGTAGCAAGCGGCGTCTTTACTGATGCGGCGGGTAACAGCAATACAGCAGCAACTCAGCTGTCGATGACAGTGGATACAGTAGTTCCGACAGTGACTATCAGCAGCGATAAAGCGGCTCTGAAAGCAGGCGAGACAGCGACGCTGACCTTCACCTTAAGTGAAAGCAGCACTAACTTTGTGCTGGGCGATATCACAGCAGCAGGTGGCACTGTGTCAGGACTGACAGGTTCAGGCACCAGCTATACCGCGACCTTTACACCGACAGCAGGCAGCACCACAGCTGCAACTGTGGATGTAGCAAGCGGCGTCTTTACTGATGCGGCAGGTAATAACAATACAGCGGCGACTCAGCTGTCGATGACGGTGGATACCCTGGTTCCGACTGTGGCTATCAGCAGTGATAAATCCGCGCTGAAAGCAGGCGAGACAGCGACGCTGACCTTCACCTTAAGTGAAAGCAGCACTAACTTTGAGCTGGGCGATATCACAGCAGCAGGTGGCACTGTGTCAGGACTGACAGGTTCAGGCGCTAGCTATACCGCGACCTTTACACCGACAGCAGGCAGCACCACAGCTGCCACTGTGGATGTAGCAAGCGGCGTCTTTACTGATGCGGCGGGTAACAGCAATACAGCAGCAACTCAGCTGTCGATGACAGTGGATACAGTAGTTCCTACAGTAGTTTCGGTCGCTATTGCGGACGGTAACTATAAAGCCGGAGATACAATCACTTTCACTGTAACCTTAGATGATTCAGTCATAGTGTCTGGTGTTAATTCCACCTTAGGTATAGATATTGATGGCTCTACTCAGCAAGCTGCTTTTGTCAATGCAACAGGCACTGTACTGACGTATAGCTACACCGTATTGGCAGGGCAGAATACTGACAGTTCTGGTGTTTCTGTGCTATCTAACAGCATAACGCTGAATGGCGATACCATAAGTGATTCAGGCAATAACGATGTAACTTTAACGTTCAGTGGCACGAATAATAGTGCAGCTAAAGTGGATACTTCGGCTCCTGCTGTCACCATAGTTACAAATCCAGCCGAAGCTATATTTTTAAATGCAGCAAGCTACGAGTTGAAAGGTACTCATGGCGAAATTGGCCTGACCATTAACCTCTATGCGGACACAGACAATGATGGTGCTGCAGACGGTGGTGTTTTAGTCAGCGCTGTGGTTGATGCCGACGGTAACTGGAGCCTGATCCAGCCGTTAACTGCAGACACTGCTCACAACTATGTTGTAATTGCAGAAGATGCGGCAGGTAATATCTCGACGGCAGTTGATGTTCCAACTATTACTGAAGACTCTATAGCTCCGCTTGCTGCTGTGATCACCAGTCCTGATGTAGCTCTTGCTGTTAATACTGTGGAGCAGGTGATTAGCGGTACTCATTCAGAAGATGGCGTTACAGTAGAATTATTTGTTGACGCGGATAACGATGGCGTGGCTGATAACAGTACGGTGCTGGCAAGCACTGTGGTGGGGTCTATCACTTCAGGCTCATGGTCTCTGACAGCGCCTCTTACCCAGAACCTGGCAAATAACTTTGTTGTTGTGGTGAAAGACAAAGCTGGCAATATATCGGCGGTGACTGATGTGGTGACTATTACTCAGGATTCTGTGGCTCCTGTAGTTACTGTAACTGAGTTGGCAACAGCAGACTCAACTCCTGCATTGGCAGGTACCGTGGATGACACCTCTGCCACGTTAAGTCTGGTGGTGAATGGTCAAACCTATACGCCAACCAATAACGGTGATGGCAGTTGGACTTTGGCCGATAATCAGATCGCTGCTTTGGATCATGGCGTTTATGATGTTGTTGTCACAGCCACGGATACACAAGGCAATAGTGATACGGATACAACGGGCAATGAACTGACGGTCGACTTATTGCCTCCTGCTGGCTATAGCGTAGTGATCCAGCAAAGCCGCATTGATGCCAATAACCAAAACGCCATGAGTTTTGTGTTTACCGGTGCAGAAGTAGGCTCCACTTATAACTATGTGGTGAGTGACGGTACCAATTCAGTCACTTTCACTGGTGTGATAACGGCGGCCAATCAGCAGATCGGGGCTATTGACGTGACAGGTCTGGCGGAAGGGACATTACAACTGAGTGCGATCCTGACCGATGCAGTCGGAAATGCCGGAACCGCAGCCACAGCGACAGTGGTGAAACTCTACAATGCAACGCCAGTGATTTCTGGCACAGCTTCAACTTCAGTCAATGAAGACAGCCCATACAGCTTTACCCCTGTTGCGACTGATGAAGATACAGGTACTACTCTGACCTTCAGCATCAGTAATAAACCAACATGGGCGGCTTTCAGTACCTCGACCGGCGCTTTAACTGGCACTCCGGCCAACGGTGATGTGGGCACAAGTTCAGGTATAGTGATTAGTGTCAGCGATGGTACAGCCACATCTGCCTTGCCAGCGTTTGCGATTACAGTAGTCAATACCAATGATGCTCCTGTAGTCAGTTCAACAGCGGTAACAGTAGCCACACAAGGCGAAGCTTATAGCTATAGTTTTGTCGGTACTGATGTGGATGTGGGGGATACCTTAACCCGCTCAGTGTTGACCAAACCAGCTTGGCTCAACTTTAATGCAGGCACAGGTGTATTGTCGGGTACTCCTGGCAATAGCGACGTAGGCGTGCATGCCGTGACCTTAAGAGTGACTGATGCTGCAGGTTTATTTGCAGAGCAGAACTTTAACGTGACTGTGGCTAATATTAACGATGCACCAAGCATCACAGGAAGTCCGGCTGTGACTGTCGCTCAGGGGGCTGCGTATAGCTTCATCCCAACAGCAACTGATGTAGACACAGGCAGTACTTTAACTTTCAGCATTACCAATAAACCGACCTGGGCCAGCTTCGATCCTGCTAGCGGTGTATTAAGCGGTACTCCGGTTAATGCCGATGTGGGTGCTACAGCGGGCATCGTAATTTCTGTATCAGATGGTGAACTCAGTGCAGCCTTGCCAGCCTTTACGCTGACAGTGACGAACGTCAACGATGCACCGACTATCACAGGCTCTCCTGCAACCACAGTGGCTCAGGGCGCGGCATACAGCTTTGCCCCAACAGCTGCAGATGTAGACACGGGCACTACCTTAACCTTTAGCATTGCCAATAAACCAAGCTGGGCGACCTTCAATACAGCGACAGGTGCGCTCACTGGCACTCCGGCCAATGCAGATGTGGGGGTTACTGCGGGTATTGTGATTTCAGTATCAGATGGTGAACTCAGTGCAGCATTGCCAGCCTTTACGCTGGCAGTGACGAACGTCAACGATGCACCGACTATCACAGGAAGTCCGGCTGTGACTGTCGCTCAGGGGGCTGCGTATAGCTTCATCCCAACAGCGGCAGATGTAGACACAGGTACCACCTTAACCTTTAGCATTGCCAATAAACCAAGCTGGGCGAGCTTCAATACAGCGACAGGTACGCTCACTGGTACTCCGGCGAATGCAGATGTAGGGGCTACAGCTGGTATAGTGATTTCGGTCTCGGACGGTGAGTTAAGTGCGGCATTGCCAGCCTTTACGCTGACCGTGACAAACACCAATGATGCTCCTGTTGCGACCGACAGCGCTGCAACTACGCAGGAGGATACGCCGCTGAGTCTGACCTTAACTGCGCAGGACCCGGATCAAGACCCACTGACCTATGAGATTGTGAGTCAGCCAGAGCATGGAACTGTAACGTTGCAAGGGGCAGTACTGCTTTATACACCGGAGCAAGACTTCAATGGCGCAGACAGTATCAGCTTTATTGCAAATGATGCGGACTCAAGCTCAGATAAGGCGACGATCAGCATCACAGTGACGCCAGTGAATGATAATCCAGTGGTGGCAGACGACAGTTACAGCCTGCCGCGCACTGACAATAATCAATATCAACTGGCAGTGTTAGCCAATGATACGGATGTTGATGAAGACACTCTGATTATAGATGGCGCCTCTACTACGGTGGGTACTGTAACCTTTAACGCGGCGGGTCTAACCCTTACTGCGCCGGATCGTTATGTTGGACCAGTCAGTCTGCGTTACACCGTGACTGACGGCAAAGGCGGCCGCGCCAGCGCTAATGTCAGCCTGATTATTGAAGGCGGCGCAGCGTCAGAGTTGCCGGTCATTACTGTGCCTGCGGATATAGAAGTGAATGCAACTGCACTCTTTACCCGCGTGCCTCTTGGTACTGCCACAGCCGTTGATCGTAATGGTCGTCGTTTGCGCGTATCCTTGATTAACGGTAGCCTGTTCTTCGCACCTGGTGAGCATATTGTTTACTGGCAAGCGACTGATGCCGATGGCAACACCGCGACCAAAGCACAGAAAGTCAGTGTGAAACCGCTAATTTCTTTAAGCAAAGATCAAGTGGTGACCGAAGGGGCTGAGGTCGTAGTTGAGGTGATCCTCAATGGTCCGTCACCTGTCTATCCTGTGTTGGTCCCTTATACTGTCACGGGTAGCGCTGGTGGCAATGACCATACCTTGGTATCAGGTGTGGCTGAAATAAGCTCAGGACTTAGCACCAGTATCCGCTTTACTGTGTTGGAAGATGGCCAAAGCGAAGGCACAGAAGAGCTGGTCATTAGTCTGGATGCGAGCCTGAATCGTGGCAGTCAGCGCAGTAGCCGTATTGTGATCACTGAAGCCAATATTGCTCCTGTCGTTTCTCTGGATGTGCAGCAAAATGGAGAAAGTCGATTAACCGTGAGTGAGAATGAAGGTGTTATTCGTGTCACTGTTACAGCGACAGACGTTAACCCTGCTGATCAGCTCACTGGGGAGTGGAACTTTGGTCGCCTGGTCAATGTAACGTCGGATCAAACTCAGATGAGTTTTGACCCGGCAGAGCAAGGCCCTGGTTTGTATCAGGTGAGCTACAGAGCTACAGATAATGGCTCACCTGTTTTATCGTCCAGCACTTCGGTCTTTATTGTCGTGCGTCCAAGCTTGCCAACTCTGAACAGCGAGGACTCTGACGGGGACTTAATTCCTGATGATCAAGAGGGATTCACCGATGCAGATGGTGATGGTATTCCGGATTATCAGGATGCGATCAACGAATGTAACGTAATGCCAACTGAGTTGTTGGGTCAGACAGAGTTTTTGGTGGAAGGTGATCCTGGAGTCTGTTTACGTTTAGGCACAGTTGCTGCTGAAACTGATGCTGGTGGTTTGCAAATTGCGCAAGATGCGGTGGAGACAGATAACGTTGCAGTCAATATCGGCGGTATCTTTGACTTTATTGCTTATGGTTTACCTGAACAAGGCCAAAGCTATAGCCTGGTGATACCGCAACGTTTACCTGTGCCAGCTAATGCGGTGTACCGCAAATACAGTGACATTACTGGCTGGGTCGATTTTGTCAGCAATGAGCGTAACTCAGTGGCCAGTACTCAGGGCGAACGGGGCTTCTGTCCACCACCTGGTGGAACCGAATGGACTGAAGGTTTAACTGAAGGTCATTGGTGTGTGCAGGTCACAGTAGAAGATGGTGGTCCAAATGATGCGGACGGCATTGCCAATAGTGCCATTGTTGACCCTGGTGGTGTGGCCGTTGAACTCAATGGTAACAATCTGCCTGTAGCAGTGGCAGACCAAAGCTCGACCAGAGCCGATACAGCTGTAGTGGTCAATGTACTGGCGAATGACACCGATCCGGACGGCGATAGCTTAACCGTCAGCCAGGCTGTAAGTAGTTTTGGTACTGTTACTATTCTGGCCGACCAGCAATTGAGCTACCTGCCAAACCCAGACTTTATCGGTACTGATACAGTGATTTACAGCATTACCGATGGCAAAGGGGGAACGGCCAGCAGTGAATTAGTTATCAGCGTTTCAGGAAACAGTTCGCCAGTAGCAGTTAATGATGTGGCGTCTACTGATGATAAAACCGTAGTGCTGATTGCGGTACTGGCCAACGATAGTGACGAAGATGGCAATACTCTGATGGTAAGCAGCGCTAGTGCAGTGCAGGGAACCGTAAGTATTGAGGCGGATCAACGTCTGCGTTATACGCCTAAGGTAGGTTTTGATGGGGTGGATACCATCAGCTACAGAATAACAGATGGAGTTGGTGGTGAAGCAGCAGCACAGGTCAGCGTGACAGTGCGTGCTTATCAGCCTGTTGTTGTGGATAACAAATCAAGTGGGGGTAGTATGACCATGTGGATGGTGATTGTATTAGCGGGAGCTGTGGTGTTACGTCGCCGTTCAATGCTGGTAGCTGCAGCAGTGCTGTTGTCTTTCAGCCCTTTTAGTCAGAGCGCTGACTGGTATTTGCAAGCTTCGGCAGGACAAAGTAATGCCGATCAGAAGCAAAGCCGTCTGGTGGAACAATTACCAGACGGAACTATCACTGGCTTTGACGACAGCGATAGTTCCTATGGTTTTACTTTAGGTTATCAAGTACACCCTTATGTTGCGCTGGAAGCCGGGTATCTGGATTTGGGCGAAGCCAGCAGCCAGATCAGCGCAGAAAGCCTAACCCCACAGCAATACCACGAAGTGGTGAAAGCCGTTAGTCCGGTATTGGTGGATGGTTTTACTGCAGCGGTGCGCTTTAGCTTGTGGCAAAACGAACAATGGAACTTAGAGGTGCCATTAGGTGTGCTGTTTTGGGATTCTGAAATAGAAAGCCGGATGGATGATGCTGTGCTGACATCTGAAACTGACGGCACAGATATCTACCTTGGTGTTCAGTTGAACTATCAACTGGCGGCAGGCTGGAAAGTGGGTGTAGGTTATCAGCAGCTGAATCTTAAACCTAATGATGTAAATAGCTGGCTGGTGAGCTTACGTTACGAGTTTTGAGTTCTGGTTATATGCATATCAAGGGCGGTTTTTACCGCCCTTGATATTTTTTGTGACAAAAAAGTCTGCCAGTTTTGAGTCTGCTTTGTTAAGCTGAGGCCACAGCGAATCGGAGTGAAAATTCATGTCAGGACAAGGATCAGGCGGCAATGTATTGGCCGCACTATGTAGTTTGTTTATCCCGGGTTTAGGTCAATTGTTACAAGGCCGTTTAATAGCCGCTATTTTGTTTTTTGCAATCACAGTGGTGGGTTATGCGCTGTGGTGGCTAATCATTCCTGCCATTATTGGCGCTATCGCTCATTTGTTCGCGATACTGGATGCAGCACGCTTCAAGTCTTATCGCTGAGCCTGAGCAGTTAACTGACGTAATGTTGCTTCTAATTGTGGAACTAAAGCCGCATGACGTTGATGAACGTAATGAAAAATTTCGGTTTTAGCCAGATCTGGCTGAATGCTGTAAATAGGCAGAGCCAGATCTTGTTGTAACAACCATTCTGTTTCATCGCCCAACAGCACAGCAATGTCAGTTCTGCCAGATAGCAGCCGTTGTATGGCCTGCGGAATATGATTCACTTCGGTGTAGCTCTGGCCCTGCATATTAGTTTTTGCCAGATAAATACCCCGCAAAACATCGACCCTCCAGGCAGACAAATCCTGCCAGTTATTGATTTTTATAGCCCTAGTACGACAAAACGCGGTAATACGGATCTGCCCAATAGGCACTTTTACTCTGAGCATATTGGGTAGCATGGCAGCAGCTTCTTCTGTGCGACTTAGTTCCGCATCCAGCAGTTGGCCTTTATTGCTTTCGTAAGCACTGCGCTCCAGCGGCATAACCACCAGCTTCATCTGATAACCTAATTGCTGATAGGCCTTTTCCATTAATAAAATGCTAGGGTGATCAGGGGGCAAATTATTCGACGCGCCTACCTCAATTTGTGGTACAGCGGCCAGACAAGTACTGCACTGAAAACAAAACAGGCAGAGCAATAAAAAGCGCATAGATAACTCCCCGACAGATCTGTGTTGACTATAGCAAGCAGATTTATTCGGGGAACAATTTTTGTAGGATTTATAAAGGAGGCTGCGCAGCACTACCTTGAATAAAAGGCGCTACTTTAAGCCAGACTTCTTTTGGTGGCAGCCGGGTTTTGCTGCCTACCACACAAAACAGCCCGGGGTTAGCCAAATCAAAGCTGCCCGCTATATTCCATGATTCATAAGGGTGTGAATCATGGATCAGTAACAAAGCCGGAGTTTGAGCTGTGCCTGCAATAATATGGTACTGCTCCAGCAAACCCAGTTTCATTGCACAGAGGTAATACAGCGAATACTCAGTCCATTTCAGTTTTAAGAAACGGCCGATCCACCAATTTTTAGGATTTGCCGGATCATGCAGTGAACACAATGCATCCACCCAGTTTTCACCTGCTTTGTTGGGCGATAATTCCTGCATCAGCTTTTGGCTTAAGGTTCTGGACATCAAGGCCGGAGTCACCGTCATCCCCAATTCTTTTGGCCCTACACTTGGGTTCATGTTCAAAATACGGGCTGAGGATTTCCACCATTTAGGGTGCTGTGCTCTTTGTTCGTATTGCAGTAAGGCTTTGCCATTGATAATAAGTTTGCTTTCATCCAAAGGTTTCAGGCAAATCACGTCGGCATCAAGGGTTAGATAAAACTCATTTTCGACTAAATTGGCTATGGCAATTTTCAACAGCTGTTGTTTGCGCCAGCCCCGCATTTTTGGATACTTTTTAAATTCAGGTAATAAATCATCCTCGGCCATCACTTTAATGTTCAGTGATTGCCAGCAAGCGTATTCCTGTTTGACTAACTCTACTTCTGCAGCCGGAACCAGCACAAATATCTCGGAGATTGTTCCGGCAGCTACAAAAGTCTGTAATGAGGTAAATAAGATATGAGCCCGCTTCAAATCGTTGACGTCGTAGCTACCACTTGCTTTTAATGGCAAAACTGCACTAATCGCCATAAAGAACTCCTGTCATAATTAATCAGGTTTTTCTAAACCTGTGGGAAAAAGCTGATCACAATTAGCAAACCTATTAGTCGCAGGCGCTTAACATGGCAGCTCAGAAAAGCAAATCCCCGACTGGTATAGATTGTCAGGTGGTGGTTTGCGCTGGCTTCAATCAAAAGCCACTGAACACTACTTTAACTTTGTGTAATATATGTAGTCAGATTTTAAACGTAACATTGAGCGGCTATCAAACGAATAATGTTGCGTCACTAGCGTGTTGAGTCCGCTTTGGATAAAAAAACTGAAAATAAGTTCTCAGAATTTCAGCTTTACCCAGACTATGCTGTCGTCACTTTTACGCAGACAAAACTGCCGGGCAGCTGAACAGACAAGGATTAAAAATGATTTTACCTGTGATAATGGCGGGCGGCTCGGGCAGCAGATTGTGGCCTTTGTCCCGTGATTTAATGCCAAAACAGTTTTTAAAACTCGATGCTGACTTGACCATGCTGCAAGCTACGGTGATGCGTTTACAGGGGCTGAATGCTGAAGCAGCCATAGTCATTTGTAATGAAGATCACCGATTTGTCGCAGCTGAGCAGTTAAGGCAGATCAATCAGCTCAATAACAATATTATTTTAGAGCCTGCGGGTCGCAACACTGCTCCTGCCATAGCTCTCGCCGCTTTGACTGCGATAAAAAAAGGTCAGGATCCTTTATTGTTGGTGTTGGCTGCAGACCATGTGATTGCTGACGTTGACGCATTTCAGCAGGCCGTGGTAGCGGCAACTGAATTTGCCGGGGCCGATCAATTGGTTACATTTGGCATAGTACCTACCGCAGCTGAAACTGGTTATGGTTATATCAAAAGAGGCCAATGCAAAAAGATAGAGTCTGCAGATGCTTATCAAGTGGCAGATTTTGTCGAAAAACCAAAACTGGAAACAGCTTTGGAGTATTTAAGCAGTGGTGATTATTACTGGAACAGTGGCATGTTTTTGTTTAAAGCCAGCCGTTATCTGGCGGAACTGAAACAACACAGGCCTGATATTTATGCTGCCTGTGAGCAAGCTATGGCTGAAGTGGACCCTGATCTGGATTTTATCCGCGTCAATCAACAGGCTTTTTTAGCTTGCCCGTCCGAGTCTATTGACTATGCTGTGATGGAAAAAACTGACTCTGCTGTGGTAGTGCCTCTGGATGCACGCTGGAGTGATGTCGGTAGTTGGTCCTCGTTGTGGGATATTTCAGAAAAAAACAGTCAGGGTAATGTCCATAAAGGTGACGTACTGAGTTGTGACAGCACAGACAACTATGTGTTTGCCGAAACAGCTTTAGTGGCCACAGTCGGGCTGCAGAATATCGTCGTGGTGCAAACCAAAGACGCAGTGCTGGTCGCAGCCAAAGACAGGGTGCAAGATGTAAAAGCTATAGTGCAGCAGGTGAAGGATTTGGGGCGCAGCGAACATAAAATTCACCGTGAAGTCTACAGGCCCTGGGGCAAATACGATTCCATAGATCAGGGCCAACGTTATCAGGTCAAACGCATTACGGTAAACCCGGGCCAAAAGCTCTCAGTGCAAATGCATCATCACAGAGCCGAACACTGGATAGTTGTCGCTGGTACTGCTTTAGTCAGCATAGATGGCGTAGATACCTTGCTGTCAGAAAACCAGTCTGTATATATCCCACTGGGAGCTGTGCATGCACTGGAAAATCCGGGGAAAATCCCGCTGGAGTTGATTGAAGTGCAGTCCGGTACTTACTTAGGGGAGGACGACATAGTTCGGTTTTCAGACCGCTATGGCAGGGTAGACGCTAAATAATTCTGCATTTGGGATCAGGCGTAGCGCCTGATCCCTTTCAGGACTCACTGCAGAATATTGAATTATCTAAGTGTAACGAACTCTTCTGAAGACGTCGGGTGTATAGCCACACAGTTATCAAAGTCGGCTTTGGTTGCGCCCATTTTTATCGCCACACCAAAACCCTGCAGCATTTCATCAGCGCCAAAACCTATCACATGCAAGCCTACTACTTTTTCGGACGGGCCAGCGCAGACCAGTTTCATTCGGGTGAGCTGACGATGCTGGGTTAAAGCCGTGTACATAGCAGCAAATTCGCTGCGATAGACTTTAACCTGGTCATCACCAAATTGCTGACGGGCTTCGTCTTCGGTTAAACCTATAGTGCCGATAGGAGGGTGCGAAAACACCACTGTTGGCACTGTGTTGTAATCCAGTTTGCTGTCTGGCTTGTTATTAAATAACCGCTCGGACAAACGACGTCCGGCTGCAACTGCCACCGGAGTTAAGGCCAGGCGACCTGTGTTATCACCCACCGCATAAATGCCAGGGACGTTCGTGTTCTGATACTCATCTGTTGGAATAAAACCTTCGCTATCCAACTTCACTCCAGCTTTTTCCAGCTGCAGTTGGTCATTGGCCGGTTCTCGACCTATAGCCCAAATCAGGCAATCCACAGTCAGGCTGCTGCCAGTGGACAGTTGCACAGTTAAAGAACCATCGGCGTTTTTACTGACAGAACTCACTTCGGTATGGGAGTGTAGTGTCGGACCATCTTTGGCCATCAGTTCGACTAAGGTGTCGGATAACATAGGGTCGAAGCTACGCAGTGGTTTGTCTTTACGCACTAATAAATGGGTTTCACTGCCCAAGGCTTGCATCACGCCGGCAATTTCTACCGCGATGTAACCAGCACCTACCACAACAACCCGTTTGGGCTGGCTTTGTAAGGCAAAAAAGCCATCGCTGTCTATACCCAGTTCAGCGCCAGGTAAATCAGGGCGCACAGGACGACCACCAGTGGCTATGGTGATATGGTCAGCGCTATACAGCTTGCCATCCACTTCCACAGTGTTTTTATTCACAAAGCGGGCAAAGCCACGTATCACTGTGACGCCGTTTTTCGCCAGCACTCTGTCGTAAGAGCCATGAATACGTGAGATATAAGCTTCGCGGCTTTCTACTAATTTGGCCCAATTTAAAGCTGGCATTTGGACATCTAAACCGTAATCCGGCGCGTATTTCATGGCATCGGCAATTTGTCCCGCAAACCACATGGCTTTTTTCGGCACACAACCTACATTGACGCAGGTGCCGCCTAAAAATTTAGCTTCGATAATGGCGCATTTCTGGCCATGACTGGCTGCTCTGTTGGCGCTGGCAATACCGCCGCTGCCGCCACCTATGGCGATATAGTCAAAATGTTCAGTCATTTACTGTCGATCTCTCAGTGTTGGTTGAGCAGTTATAAGGCCTGTAGAGGCCAATCTCAAGCAGAAAGGGAGCTGAAAGGCTGATCAATCTAAAACTTCGTCTGAAATGTGTTGCGGAACAGGCCAGCGTAGACTGACACAAGTTCCCTGAGCCGTGCTTTGAATACAGACTTCGCCTTGATGCCACTCAGCAACTTTGCTGACTATGTACAGTCCTAATCCAAAGCCTGAACTGTTATCACCCCGACGGAATAAACGCATCATTACATCCGGATGCTCCTCCATGCCAGGTCCGTCGTCACAAACCTGAAATTGATAATACGCTCCTAGTTGTTCAAAACTGATGTGGATGCGGCTATTGGCATAACGAAGCGCATTGGCCAACAAATTCTGGCCTGCCAGCAGCAGGGCTGGAGCATGAAAATGAGCATTGGCAACGGCAGGAGCAAAGTTCAGCTCCACACTGTGTTGGTAAATATCAAAACGGGATTCTAGCTCAGCCAGCACGCTCGCCATGGATTGTTTCTGTAACAGCGGTTTGGTATGGGCATACTCCAATTGGGAGAAATCAAGGTAGTTGCTGACCAGCGCGTCAATTTCTGCAATATCATCAAGCATACGTTGCTGGTACTTAGTGTCGAGCTGCGTTCTGGCCAGATCCAAAGTAAATTTCATCCGGGCCAAAGGTGTCCTTGTTTCATGGGCTATGGTGCGGGACATGTCTTGATTCATCTGGATTAATTGGCTGATTTGGCGAGTCATTTGCTCCAGACTTTTCGCCAGAGGAAACAAACTGGATCCAGATTGGATTTTACTCTGAATGGGCTGAGGTTTCTGTGCAAACTTATGGGTGACTTTAGTTAAATGACGGATATCCCGGAACACCGGCCACAGCAATCCGAGCAATAGAAAGGCCAATGCGCCATTGACCCAAAGCGCGAGGTTGTCATCCAGATTAGTGGATTGCGGCAGTGGTCCCAGTTGATCCAGCATACCTTGTTGCAGACTTTGCCGGTAAAACAGGGATTCATGCTCTGAAATGGAAACAGCTATTACTTTACCGCGTTCCAGTGCAGAACGCAGTTCTGCTGGAAAAAACAGTGAGGTCTCCGGTATCTGTTGGATGAGCAGCCCTTGTTTTTGCTGTAAATCAAAAAGCGGAGATGCATCGAGTTGATAATTCCAGGGATCCAGACGGATCCATTGGTAACTGCTACCGATGGCCCAGAGTAATGTAATGCAGGACAGGAATAACATCATATAAAAGCGGATAAACTGGCGTTTCATAGGCACCTGAGAAAACTTGTGGTCTGGTGATTAGCCAGGGGTGGCGGCTGGAAGATAGTTAAACAAGTAGCCCTGGCCTCGGACTGTAATAATGGACAATCCCTGCACTTCGAGTTGTTCCAAATGTTTACGTAATCGGCTGATGCGTATGTCTATAGCGCGACATAATCCGTCATATTCACGGCCGACTAAGTGCTGAAATAGCAATTCCCTGCTCACAATATGGCCTGGTCGGGTAATGAAAAAACACAAAATATCAAATTCCAGACTGGTCAATTGCAAGGGTTTACCCGCCAGCCTGGCCTGATTCAGAGCAAAATCTATTACCAGATCATGAAGCTCGATCTGCCTGCTGGGTTGTAACAAGCGCTGATTAGCTCTAAGGCAACTACGTATCTTAGCCAGTAACAGGCTTGGGTCTATTGGTTTACAAAGGTAATCTGCAGCACCAGCCTCCAGACCGGCAATCTGATCCTGTGCACTACATAGTGCCGTCAGAAACAGTATCGGGCAACTCCAGCGTTGATGCAGTTGTGGCAGCAAAGCAACGCCATTCTCGTCCGGCAACATAATGTCACAAAGGATTAAATCGAAATGCTCTGTGCATTGCAGTGCAGATCTGGCATCGGGGACGTGGCTAATCCGCACGCCTTGCTCAAGCAAATATTCGCAAATCCCAATAGCTAGACCGTGGTCGTCTTCTATCAACAGAATACGGCTGTGTTGGTGCATTACATCATGTTCCACAAATAGCCACGATTGTGGCGTTTCAACGCGCCCTGAAATTGCACCAGTTGCAATTGGGCTGCAGCCAGAAGTTGCCCCTGTGAGGTTTTGATTTGGAAAGGCTTATTGGTTTTGCTTTGGATCTTCAGACTAAACTTAGTCACTGCCGGCGGTTGATGTAATTTACAGCTATGTTTCTGATTTTGCTCAAACAGGCAGACTTCCTGCGCGGTACCCCCTTGTACCATCAGACTAACCTCAGTTTGACATAACGGCTCGTGCTCGGTCACCACGCAGAGCTGAGGCGTTAGCACCAGTTGCAATTCGTTCTGCGCTTGCGTTGCCCAAGGCAGCAACGTCACAGTCAACAACTGCAACAAGAAACCGGAACGGTACCACATTAAAAACTGTACCTCACACCAACAAAACGGCCGTAGTAAGAGTCTCTTGCAAGCAAGCGACTCTGTAAAAGTGCATCGTCTAAAACGTTTCTTTGCCAGTAAGCCAGTAGTGCCCATTCAGGTGTCAGCTGATAACTCAGAGTTATGCCGTAAAAGTAATGCCAGGTTCCACTGAGCTTGAACTGAGGCTGCATCTGATTGACTTCTTCAGGGCGAAGATTGTAGTAATAGTTGTTGAGCTTTTGATCTTTGTAGGTCAACCCAGCTCTAAATTGCCAGGACCATTGTTCGAACTGGTAGTTTTTCCGGATTGTCAGGTGATGTTCCTGACCATGATGAACGCCACTGACATCCTTCAAGGCGCTTAGCCGAATATCGAAGAAATTGGTTAGCCAATTCAGGCTAATACCTCCCATATAGGATAAATTCCGCTTAATATCCTGGTAGCTGTTGCTCGCTATTGGTTCGTCATTAGCGGGGAATGTTCCGAAAGAGCCACGGGAAGGTTGCACTTCTAAACCGGGCTGGTCGCCAATAAAACTGGTACGGTGAAAACCCAGAGCATCCCACCAGCCAAATTTATTAGTACCGTCCAATTCGAAAAACATGCCGTCTTCGTTTAACGACCCGACCAGATCGATGTACCAGTTTTCCTGTTCCAGCAGACTATAGCCGACATAGCTGTTTTCCAGATAAAAACGCTCGCCATAGTAGCTGACTGTTGGCAGAAGATTGCCTTTCAAATCAGCTCTGCCGGCTAGTGGAGTAGTGAGTAGGCCTTGCCCGGCCGAGAGTGAAAACTGCCACTTATTGCTGTCAATGTGCTGAGTCGCCCCTTGGACGCCTGGCAACCAGCACAGGGTAAGTAGAATAATCTGAACCAAAAACTTCATGAGATTCGCCTGCAAATTTACCGCGCCAGCTTAACAAGACTTTTTCTGGAAATCTCAACTTTTAATTACATGATACAAACTGATACATGAAATGCTTCGCAGCTCTGAGTCAACGAATGTTTAGATAACTTGACGCCGGAAAAATAACCGGCGCTCAGTATAAAAATTCAAAATTCGGAGAATCAAGTGAAATTAAAAACCATTGCTTATGCTGTGGCCGGTGCCCTTAGTGGTATTGCCATAGCTCATGCAGCAACAGACCAAGGGACTTCCGCGGCTGGAATGCAGTCGCCTGCTAAAACTTTAAAAGCTGTTTCCATAACTGCAGAGCAGATTAAAAAACGCCAACATATCCGTGCTGAAAAAAACAGGTTACAGGCAGACGAAGGTCTGAATGTCATGTTACAACCGAAACAGTCGAAGTTTGTTCGAGAAGACGATGTTTCGGGTGAACAGGTTTACATAGTCCGTTTGCGGCATAGCCCGGTCAGCCAATACCAGGGCGGGATCAGTGGTCTGGCTGCGACACAAATCAAAAAAGCCTCTACTGAACAGCGACTGTTTGAACATGGTCAGCCCATTTCTGCTGCTGTAGAGAATTACCAGCAGTTTTTGCTGCAAAAGCAGCAAAATGTGCTGACTCAAATTAGTCAGGTGGTTGGATCCAGGCCTGTACGCCAGCAGTTTGTTAATACAATCAATGGTTTCAGTCTGACCATGACGCAGGATGAAGCAGAGAAAATTGCTGCTTTGCCTGATGTGGTCAGTGTGCAGCGTTCCAAGTTGTATCAGTTGCATACAGATGTAGGGCCAAAACGTATTAGCGCCGATAAAGTCTGGGTCGGCCAGACTAGCCAAAATACAGCGTTTAAAGGTGAAGGCACTATAGTTGGTATCATCGACACTGGGGTCAATACCGACCACCCAGCTTTTGCGGATATAGGCCATGACGGCTACGACCATGTGAATCCACTCGGCTCAGGTAATTATCTGGGTGATTGTGCACTGGATGAATTTAAGAACCGTTGTAATGACAAGCTGATAGGCGTGCGCAGCTACAAAGTGATCACTGATACCTATGCTGGTGTCTATCCTGCTGTGGGTGAGGATGTGTCAGGTCATGGGTCTCATACGGCATCGACAGCAGCAGGTAACGTGCTGAAAAATGTCGATTATTTAGCTCCTGAAGCCAGCGCAACAGGTGATGGCCGCGTGATTAAAGCAGGTTTATTCCCGGAAATTTCAGGTGTGGCTCCTCATGCCAATATTATTTCTTACCAGGTCTGTTACCCCTTAGAAGGCTGTCCGGGCGAAGCTTTAATATCCGCTATTGAAGACGCCGTTAGTGACGGTGTCGATGCCATAAACTTTTCTATTGGTAATGTTTCGAATACGACGTCACCTTGGGAAGATGCCATTGAACTGGCATTTTTAGGAGCACATCAGGCAGGTATCGCTGTGGCGGCGTCAGCTGGTAATGCCGGTACAGATGGATATCTGGAACTGGGCTCTTATATTGATCACGTGTCTCCTTGGTTATTGAACGTGGCCGCATCAAGCACAGGCCGAACAATTGAAATAGAAACGCAGTTGCAGAATTTTAGTGGCGGCACTAACACGCCTGCAGCCTCTATCTCCGGTGGCGGTATTAACCAGAATTCATTGACAGGCATAGTGGTTAAGGCCGCTGATTTTGGTAACGCACAATGCACAGCGCCTTTTGCGGCGGGCACTTTTGATCATTTGACGAATAAAGATGGCGCCCCTTATCTAGATGGCAGTAATAATCCGGCCAATATTATTGTGGCCTGTCAACGTGGCACCAATGGTCGGATAGAAAAATCAGCCAATGTCGCGGCCGGTGGTGCTGAAGGCTTTATTCTGTATAACGCTACTGATTCAGGCGACGAAGGCACTGTGGTGAAGACAGATGTATATGCTGTGCCTGGTATTCATCTTACCAGTGCTCAATGGCGAAACAGCATGAACAACTGGCTGAACAGTACTAGTGCAACAGGGCATCAACTGACGATTTCCGCAACCCGAATTGAACGGGTCATTGATGAATCTGAAGCCGATAAGTTGGCTGATTTCTCGTCCCGTGGACCAGGCCGAGCCAATCCTGAACATCTGGTGCCATCAGTCACAGCGCCAGGTGTGGACATTTATGCAGCCACCAACGATGAAAGTCCTTTTGCTGCAGGTTTAGGGCAAACTCCTGTGACTTCAGACTTTGCCGTCTACAGCGGTACATCTATGGCTGCACCCCATGTGGCGGGTGCTCTGGCTTTGATGACTCAGGCACATCCTGACTGGACAGTAGCGCAGAAGCAGTCGGCACTGCAGCTAACGGCTGAACCTGTGGTGACCTATGCCATTCAGAAAGGTCAGACGTGGGAAAAGAACCCGAAAGCTGAGGTATACCGTGCAGGTACAGGCCGAATCAATGTTGCTAGTGCTATTGATGCTGGTCTGATTATGGACGAGAGTTACGACAACATGCTGGCGGCTAATCCAGCCAATGGTGGCTTGGTGCATAAACTGAACTTACCGGAAATGGTGAACTTCAGCTGTAAACCAAGCTGCAGCTGGATACGTACTTTTACCGCCACTAAAGACGGTAGTTGGAGCCTGTCAACCGACGAAGTGACCAACTGGTCTCCTTATGATGACCAGCGTTATGTCCAGCAAGGCGTCAAACTGGAAGTAGCTCCGGAAAGCTTCAGTCTCAAAGCTGGTGAAAGCCAGACTGTGATGGTTCGTGCCTCTGTTACTAATACACAGGATGTTGAAGGTAATTCTGAAGTGGAGTTGCATTCACACCTGATGTTCAAGGAAGACAACGGTAAAGCACCGAACATGCGTTTGCCTGTGGTCTTCAAATACGACAACGCAGGTTTGCCAGAGCGTGTCAGTGTTACAGCGCATCGCAATCAGAGTAGCTACAGCCTGAAAGATATTCCTGTGCCTGTTATGACGCAGGGTGTAACCCGGACTTACGAACCAGTAAAAGCTGAGCGCCATAGCATTACCCTGCCTAAAGACGATGACTTCACTTTCCCTTGGCCACTAGCAGAACAGGACGACGCGAAAAACAAACTGGATGAAGCCACTCACAGTTTCTGGATTGATGTGCCGGCAAATAGCAAACGATTAATAGTCGAGAGCTTACGTCGTACCGAGTCTAGTAATGAAAATTCGGCCGATTTCGGCAATATGATTGTCTATCTTGGCAAAGACTTCAACCAGGATGGCAACATGGATCTTGATACAGAGATGCTCTGTGTATCCTGGCATGTGGCCTATAGTAACTTCTGTAACGTGAACGACCCTGACCCAGGCAAATATTTTGTGGTGTTGTATAACGCCAATGACTATATGACGCCAGGTACTGATAGTTATGAGTACACTTATGCGGTCGTCTCCGATACAGAAGCGAGTGATCTGAGCGTGTCTATTCCGGCGCAAAACGATGGTCAAACACCAGTAACGGCAGAAGTTCGCTGGGACCTGCCAGATATGGTTGAAGGCGATTTGTACTACTCAGGCTTTGACATTGGCACTTCGGCTCTGAATGCGGGTAACGTTGGTTTTGTTCCGTTCAAACTGAGCCGCGGTGTGGACGATATCAGCCTCAGTGCGGATAAAACCGCAGCCAGAGTAGGCCAGTCTGTAAGCATGAAACTGAAAGTACTGCCGAACTTAACTGGTGCCGACCGTGACTTTACCTTAACAGCTGCTGTTCCAGCCGGACTAGAACTTACAGCCGACAATGTGTTGGTCAGTGATAACAGTATCGTATCGGACATTGCTCTGGAAAATGGTGTGTTAACTCTTAAAGGTACCCAGCCGGACACGGAAAAGCAGACACCGTCCTATCAGGTTAGTACGAGCGAAGAAGACGACATGTGTCGGGTGCCTGACTTTGGCCAGAAAAACGATCGATATGTCAACCTGAGTAGTTTTGGTTATAGCCCAAGCTTTGGTGACACACCCAGAGATTCGCGCCTGGGGACCATGATCCCTTATAGCCTGCTGTTTAATGATGGTGGTGCTTTCTCGCTATACAACAATCCAGAGGCTGCCTCTGCGGCTATGTATATTCGTGGTAACGGTAATATCACTTTTGAAGGCTTACCCTATTTCTTCAATATGCATTACGTCTTTCCTTACAACAGCTTTCCTTATCAGGCTATAGGTGCTTTATGGCGAGGTATCGGAGGTGTGCCTTATACCAGAGATGCTGCAGCAACACCTCTGAGCGCGACTAGTGGCGTGACGCTGGCGAGTTCAACGGATGGTTGGGCAATTGTCGAATGGGATGGCATGCGCACTATGCCTTATCTGGGCAGAGACGCGAAAGGCAATTATCTGTATGGCGAAGGTGACGATCGCTTTGAATTTGAGCTGCTGCTGAATAACCAAACCCGCTTTGGCAAAGGCGAATACGAAATGATCATGGCCTATAACCAACTGGACTTCGCTGGCAGTAACCGAGGCTCGGTGGGCGTTCAGGGCTACAGAGGTGCAAAAACTTCCTATGGTCCGCTCGAAGGATATTTAGGTACCAAATATGCCTACAATGATCTGGATTCTATGCTAAGTGTCGGCAAAGTGCTGTGTTACAACTATGTGGGACCAGAGTCATCTCAGTTTGAAGTGACGCTGAATGCTAAAGTAACGCATGCCGCTATCGCAAAAGACCTGACACTGAATATTACCAGTCAGGTCGAAGGGATGGTGGATACACAGGTAAGTCAGACGATTCAGGTTCCCGGTAATCTGACTCTGGGTGTGATCCGCAATGCCACAGTGGTTGAGGATGGCGAATTAACAGGCATCCAGGTGCTTTACGCCGATGAAAACAACGGCGCCAATAGCATCACTGTGAGTGGTGAACATGTCACTGCTACTGTGGATGGCCATCAGTCGGGCGCCACCTTCAGCCTGAAACCTGATGCTGATTTTACAGGTACCACCACTGTGACGGTAACAGTAGCGGATTTGGAGCTGCCGGATGATAAAGCCAGCACTAGCTTTAAACTGACAGTGACTCCTGCCAATGATGCACCTGTGGCCAAAGTGTCCAGCAGCAGCGTAACCGGCACTGCGGGCAGCAACATCACTTTAGATGCTTCTGGCAGTACTGATATTGACGGCGATACGTTGAGTTACAGCTGGGTGCAGAAGTCAGGCAGCACGCTAACCACTTCGGCTAACGGCGCTCAATTGACACTCAATAATGTTGCAGCGGGCAGCTACAGCTTTGAAGTGACAGTATCTGATGGTTCACTGAGCAGCACTGCTGTGGTAAGTGTAACAGTGCAAAACAATCAGGTTGTGACTGAAGTGAAACCTAAATCATCCGGCGGTTCGTTCGGTGGTTGGGGCCTATTTATGTTGGTGGCTATGGCGGGGCGAATATTTCGCCGCAAAGTAGCCTAATAAAAATTGGTCGTTTAATTGGCGTGTTCAGAGATTGGGCGCCAAAGGTTAAAACAGAGCGCGTTAGCGCTCTGTTTTTTTTCATACACTATAAGTGTAGCCACAGAAAAATCTTCCTTTAAACCACTCCTTTGCTTGAGTATGCTGTAAAAGCCCCAATACTGCTTTTATAGAGAGTTCGCAGTATCCAGAGATAAAGATCAGAGAGTATCCATGACCCAAGCCTTACCTGTATTTAGTCAAATTGAACCAAGCCAAATCAAAGCCCGCGTAGAGCAGTTGATCGCTGCGTGCACTGCGGATATCGAAGCAGTGGTGCAAGAACCGAACCCAAGCTGGCAGTCGCTGATTGTGGCGTTGGAAGAAAACAGCGATGAGCTTGGAAAATTCTGGTCGCCTGTGTCGCATTTAAATTCGGTAAAAAATAGTCCTGAATTACGTGAAGCTTACGAAAGCTGCCTGCCGCTGTTATCGGATTTCAGCACCTATGTTGGCCAGCACGAAGGTTTGTATCAGGCCTATTTAAAGCTGTCGCAAAGCGCTGAATACGCCACTTTAACTACAGCGCAGCAAAAAGTAATTCAAAACGCCTTACGCGATTTTAAGTTGTCCGGTATTGGTTTATCAGATGAAAAAAAGCAGCGTTATGGCGAAATTCAAAGTCGATCTTCTGATTTGGCCTCGAATTTCTCAAACAATACGCTGGATGCAACTCAGGCCTGGTTTAAACATATTGAAGATGAAAGCTTGCTGGCAGGTTTGCCTGAAGATGCAAAATTGGCAGCGGCTGAAGCTGCGGCGCAAAAAGAATTATCAGGCTGGGTGTTTACGCTGGAATTCCCAAGTTATATCGCCATTATGACCTATGCCGACAATCGCGAATTACGCGCTGAGTTATATCAGGCTTATTGCACCCGAGCTTCCGATCAAGGCCCAACAGCAGGACAGTTTGACAACAGCGCTATTATTGAAGAAACCTTGGCCTTGCGACATGAGCTGGCGCAGTTGCTGGATTTTAAAAACGCTGCTGAAGAGTCTCTGGCCACTAAAATGGCCGAAAGTCCGGCTCAGGTGCTGGAGTTTTTAGCCGATTTAGCCCGTCGTGCCAAACCTCAGGCCTTGCAGGATCTGGCCGAATTAAAAGCTTTTGTCAAAGCAGAATTTGGTGTCGACGAGTTAAGCGCCTGGGATGTCACTTATTATTCTGAAAAATTAAAACAAGCTAAATACTCCATTTCGGACGAAGCGCTGCGGCCTTATTTCCCGGAAAGCAAAGTAGTGCCGGGTTTATTCAGCGTGTTAGGCAAGTTATTTGGCATTAAGGTGCAACAACGTGAAGGCGTTGATGTTTGGCATCCGGACGTCAGTTTCTACGACATTTTTGACGCCAAAGGTGAGCTGCGCGGCAGTTTTTATCTGGACTTATACGCCCGAGCGAAAAAACGTGGTGGTGCCTGGATGGATGATTGTCAGGGCCGACGCTGGAAAGCCGATGGCAGCCTGCAAACCCCTGTAGCTTATTTAACCTGTAACTTTAATAAACCAGTAGGCGGCAAACCTGCGTTATTTACTCACGACGAAGTCGTGACTTTATTCCATGAGTTTGGTCATGGCTTACACCATATGCTGACTCAGGTCGATGCATCAGCAGTGGCTGGAATTAGTGGTGTTGCCTGGGATGCGGTGGAATTACCCAGCCAGTTTTTAGAAAACTGGTGCTGGCAGCCAGAAGCTTTGGCGTTAATTTCGGGGCATTACCAGACAGGCGAAGCCTTGCCACAAGATATGCTGGATAAAATGCTGGCCGCGAAAAACTTCCAATCGGCGTTGTTTTTAGTGCGTCAGCTGGAATTTGCCTTGTTTGATTTCCGCTTACATGCCGAATACGACCCGGCTTTGGGTGGTCGCGTTCAGCACATTCTGGATGATGTACGCCAGCAGGTTTCTGTGATCATGCCGCCACGTTTTAACCGCTTCCAGCATGGTTTTAGTCATATCTTCGCTGGGGGTTATGGCGCTGGTTATTACAGCTATTTATGGGCTGAAGTATTGTCTGCTGATGCTTTTGGCCGTTTTGAAGAAGAAGGCATTTTTAATGCTGCTGTGGGTCAGGATTTCCTGCACTGCATTTTAGAAAAAGGTGGTAGCGCAGAACCTATGGAGCTGTTTAAAGCCTTCCGGGGTCGTGAGCCGTCTAACGCTGCTTTGCTGCGACATATGGGTATAGCAGCTTAGTTGATGGAGATCCTCGCCCGAACAGGTACGGGCGGGGACAAGCCCGCGCCCCTACATGACACTAATTAATGGAGAGGCCTTGATGGCTTTTGTTGAAAAGTTTGAACTGATTTACCACAGAGCCGCAGAGCGCAAAGGTGGCAAAGCAGCATTGCAGGCTTTGTTATCAAAACCCCGCACGGCAGCTCAGTTACAACAGCTGACGGATGCTGAATGTTTAAGTGAGTTCAGCAAAAAGATTTTTCAGTCAGGTTTTGTCTGGTCTGTGGTGGAAAACAAGTGGCCTGGTTTTGAAGAACTGTTTTTTGGTTTTGAACCGGAAAAAATGCTGCTGATGAGTGATGAAATGTTAGCGGCCAAAGCTACAGATCCCCGTATTATCCGCAATGCCACCAAAGTATTTGCCATACGCGACAATGCCTTGATGATCCAGCAGGTGGCTGACAAATATGGCAGTTTTGGTGCCTTTTTAGCCCAGTGGTCCGGCGAAGATATTATTGGCTTATGGGGTTATTTAAAGAAACATGGGGCTCGTCTGGGGGGGAATACAGGGGCTTATGCCTTACGTGTGCTGGGTAAAGATACCTTTATTCTCAGTCAGGATTTAGAAGCTTATCTGCGTAACTTTGGTGTGGTCGAAGGCGGCCTGAGCAGCCAGAAAAACCAGAAAGCTATTCAACAGCAATTTAATGTGTGGCAGCAAGAGTCTGGTTTAAGTTTGCAGGAAATCAGCAAAGTTGTCGCCTTTAGTTGTGGCGATAACTATGTAGGACTCAAGATGTAGATGAAAAGGTCAGAGCAAGCTCTGACATTTTAATAACTTGTTACAACTTCACTTCATTTGTAACTCATTGATTAGTTACTAATCAGCACGCTCCATGTTAGTTTGATGTAATCATTACTACAACATGGAGTTCTCCCTATGCTGGAAATTCACGGTCTGACCAAAACGTACGACAATGGCGTTAAAGCGCTGAATAACGTCAATTTATCCATCAGCAAAGGTATGTTTGGCCTGTTAGGTCCTAATGGCGCTGGTAAATCTTCCTTAATGCGCACTATTGCTACTTTGCAGCAGCCCGACAGTGGCAGCATTGTTTTTAATGGCATTGATGTATTAAAAGACCCGCAGGCGCTTCGCAAAACGCTGGGTTATCTGCCACAGGATTTTAGCGTCTATCCACGTATCAGCGCTTTTGAACTGCTGGATCATCTGGCTGTACTCAAAGGTTTCACCCAGAAAAAAGAGCGTAAAGAGCTGGTTGAAGGCTTATTGGCTCATACCAACTTATTTCAGCATAAAGACAAAGCCGTCAGCGGTTTTTCCGGCGGTATGCGCCAGCGTTTTGGTATAGCTCAGGCTTTGTTGGGTAACCCGGACTTATTGATTGTTGATGAGCCCACCGCAGGTTTGGATCCGGAAGAGCGCAACAGATTTCATAACCTGTTGGTCAGTTTGGGTGAAGAAAAAGTCATCATTTTATCCACTCACATAGTCGATGACGTGGCAGAGCTGTGCCCTGCTATGGCGGTATTGGCCGGTGGGCAGATTTTATTACAAGGCAACCCACTGGATTTGATTCAACAGGTGGGCGGCCAGATCTGGACTAAAACAGTGTCACAACAGGAAGCGGCTGAACTGGAAAAAGTCTTGCCAGTGATCTCCAAGCGCCTGTTTGCAGGCCGCACTGTATTGCATGTATTTGCAGAGCAAGCACCTGAAGGTTTTGCGCCTACTGCTGCTAGTCTGGAAGATGTGTACTTCTCCTGTTTATCCAATCATCGCTCAGCACAAGTTGCGGCTTAGGAGAGGTTATGTTTGGTTTAATGACCCGCTTTGAGCTGCGCTATTATCTGAGCCAGCCCTCTTTTTATGTCGTCAGTTTATTGCTGTTTTTAGTCAGCTTTTTATCTGTCGCCTCAGACAATGTCACTATAGGCGGTGGTGGCGAGGTATTTAAAAATGGCCCTTTTGCTATAGGCCAAACGCTGCTGACTTTAAGTTTATTTGCCATGTTTTTGGTGGTGAATTTTGTGGGTAGCAGCGCTGTTCGCAATCAGCAACATCAGATGGAAGAGCTGATCTACAGCAAGCCTGTGTCGCCTTTTGCTTACCAGTTTGGCCGTTTTTTTGGCAGCTATCTGGTGGTGTTATTGGTCTATATCGCTGTGCCATTGGGTATGTTACTGGCGAGCTTTATGCCTTGGGTCGACGCCAGTCGTTTTGGTCCCACCAACCTCTGGGCTTATGTCTATAACTATCTGGTGTTGTCTGTTCCTAGCTTTTTTATCATCTCAGCTCTGTTTTATGCCATAGCCGCACGTTTCCGCTCCATGATGGCGCTGTATCTGATTGCTGTAGTATTGCTGGTGCTTTATATAGTCTCCGGTTCAGTGGCGCGTTTACCTGAATACCGGGTTTGGGCAGCTTTGTTAGATCCTTTTGGTTTACGTACCTTTTTAGATGTCACCCGTTACTGGACTATTCAGGAGAAAAACACGCTGCTGATTAGTTTTGAAGGCGTATTACTGCAAAACCGCTTGTTATGGCTGGGGGTCGCTGTCGTCTTACTGGCTATTTCCGGTTTATTTAAATTGCCTTCACTGGACAGAAAAGACAGAAAAAAATCTAAAAAAGCTGAACTGAAACAGCCTGAACTGTCACTGGAAACCTTGCAAAGAAAATCCTCTGCAACAGCACTTCTACCGGCCTTTTGGGTTCGGTTAAGGTTTGAAGTGAAGCAAGTGTTGTTGACTGCACCTTTTGTGATCCTTGGTTTAATTACGATAGCGCAGCTGATCGGTCCGCTTTTTGCTGACTTTGGCTGGTACGGCACCTCAAATTGGCCTCTGACTCAGACCATGGTGGGTCATGTGATTGGTTCTGTCAGCTTGTTGATGATTATTGTCATTGTCTATTACAGTGCTGAAGTGGTGTGGCGTGAACGCAATAGTGGTATGGGCGATATTATCGATACTATGCCAGTGCCGAATTTGACTTTCTGGACCGCCAAGTTACTGGCTATGGCGCTGGTGATGGCAACTTTGATTGTGATCGGTATTTTAACCACTATCAGTTACCAGCTGATTAAAGGTATTGAAAACTTTGAACTGGTGCAGTACCTGATCCGTTTAGGCTTTTTCTTCCTGCTGCCTTTTATCATGAGTGCTGTGCTGGCGTTTTTCCTGCAGGTGTTAAGCCCGAATAAATTTGTCGGTATGGGGCTTTTTGTTGGT
Source organism: Rheinheimera mangrovi (assembly GCF_003990335.1). Taxonomy (NCBI): domain Bacteria; kingdom Pseudomonadati; phylum Pseudomonadota; class Gammaproteobacteria; order Chromatiales; family Chromatiaceae; genus Rheinheimera; species Rheinheimera mangrovi. The sequence goes on from NZ_CP034683.1 coordinate 391,237, forward strand.
TATTTCTTGAGCACTATGGTGATGGCATCCTGGGGTTTAGGTCACAGCTTATATAACTTCAGCTCTTCACCCTCCATAGGTTTTTCCGACCTGAATCAGTACGCCAGCAGCTTAACGACCCATTCGGTGTATATGTTGTATTGGGGGGCTATAAGCAGCATTTTATTTGTACTGGGTTACGGTTTATACCACAGAGGGCCGCTGCAAAGCCTGAAAGTACGCTGGAGCAAACTGGGTTACCACTTAGGTAAAACCGGCAAAGCTGTTATTGCTGTATCTGCTGTGGTTGCTGTTGCTACTGGTGCTTTTATCTATCAGCAAACCATAGTGCTGAATAACTACGTGACCGCTGAAGAAACCACGGATTTACAGGCTGAGTATGAAAAAGCCTTTATTCAGTATGCAACTTTACCTGTGTTAGTCACTACCAACGTAAATGCGCAAATTGACCTGTATCCATCAGAGCAGAAAGTCGTAGCCAGGATGCAAATTCAGTGGCAAAACAAATCGCAACAGCCTGTTGAGAAGCTACTGGTGAACTGGCCTGAGAATACTCAGCAAATGACAGTGACTATTGAAGGCGCCAGCCTGGGAGAGCGGGACGTTAAATTCCGTACTTCATGGTTAACCTTCAGTACTCCGGTCGCTCCTGGTGCTACAGTTGCAGGTGTCATTGAACTGACCCGTGAATCCAGAGGGCTGCGCGAAACAGGTTTTGATTCGTCGGTGGTTGAAAACGGAACCTTTATTAACAACAGAGAATTATTGCCAACTTTTGGTTATCAGGACGGTTTCGAGCTGCAAGACAGACACGAGCGCTTAAAACGTGATTTAGAGCCAAACGAGCGCGCCAATAAGCTGGAAGATTCTAAGTTTTATACGCAGAACTTCTTTGGCGCTGATGGTGATTTTATTCAGTTTGAAGCAACAGTATCCACTGAAGCAGATCAAGTGGCTTTAACCCCTGGATATCTGCAAAAACAATGGCAACAGGATGGCCGTAATTACTTCAGTTACAAAATGGACCAGCCTATGGTGAATTTCTACTCCATCAGTTCAGGCCGTTATGAAGTGAAAAAAGCGCAGCACAATGGCGTGGCTATTGAAGTCTATTACCATAAAGGCCACCCGTGGAACGTGGAGCGTATGGTGGAGTCAGTGCAAGATTCGATAGACTACTTCACTGCTGCTTTTGGTCCTTACCAGCACAAACAGCTGCGTATTATCGAGTTCCCTGGTTACCGCAGTTTTGCCCAGAGTTTTGCCAATACAGTGCCTTACTCTGAGCAAATCGGCTTTATTACCGACCTGCGTGATCCGGAAAATATCGATCCTGTGTATTACGTTACGGCTCATGAAGTGGCGCACCAATGGTGGGGGCATCAAGTGGGCGCTGCTGATGTGCAGGGTAGTGCAGTGATTTCGGAAAGTTTGTCGCAGTATTCAGCTTTGATGGTGATGGAGAAAAAATACGGTGCCGACAAGATCCGTAAATTCCTGAAAATTGAGTTAGACCGCTATTTACAGGGCCGTTCTACTGAACGCCTTGGAGAGCAACCTTTATTACGTTCTGAAGGCCAGGGGTATATTCATTACCAAAAAGGTTCAGTGGTGATGATGGCGATTAAAGACCGTTTAGGTGAAGAGCGCTTAAATGCCAACTTAAAGGCCTTTAACGAACGTTATCGTTACCGTAATGACCCTTTCCCAACCACTTTGGATCTGGTCAGTTATTTAGGCCAGAACACAGCGGCGGAAGAAAAGGCTTTTATTGACGACTTGTTTAATAACATCACCTTGTATGATTTACGGGTGAAAGACGCCAAAGTGACTGAATTGGCCGATGGCAAGTTCCAGCTGAATTTGATTCTGCATGCCGACAAGTTAGTGGCTGATGACAAAGGGGTTGAAACCACCCAAGCGCTGGCTGAGCAAATCGATATTGGAGTGTTCAGTGTCGACCCGGATCAAACCACGGGTGAAAGTGGCGTGATTTATCTGAAGAAACATCAGTTGCTGACAGGAGAAAACAGCATTGAGCTGGTGCTGGATCAAAAACCTCTGTATGTAGGTGTCGATCCTTTTGTTCGCCTGATAGACCGCGACGGCGCAGATAATATCCGCAAGTTATAAACGTAAATTGGGGTCAGATCACATTGTTAGCAGTTAACAATGTGATCTGACCCCTTTTTCAAACAGGGCTATGACGGTTACACTAGCCATAGTTTTCCCTGATGTGAAAAGTTAAAGTGACGCTATGTCCACCACTTGTTATTTAACCCAGCCTGATTTTCCCGCTGAACTGGCGGTAAGCCTGCAACAGCAGTTTGGTTTGCATGCAACAGAGTCACCTGCGGGCTGGTATTTATGCTGGACAGGAGATGCTTTGGTGTTGCGCAACACCGAACTGAATAAACAAGGCGATATACTGGTCGACTTCGCCAGTGGTGCAGCGACCTACAGACGTAAATTTGGTGGCGGTAAAAGTGAAGCCATAGCCAAAGCTGTGGGCTTAACTAAAAAACCGGGTTTAACAGTAGTGGACGCCACGGCAGGTTTAGGCCGTGATGCCTTAGTACTGGCCAGTCTGGGGGCGAAAGTGACCTTAGTGGAGCGTCAGCCTGCAGTAGCAGCTTTACTGGCCGATGGCTTACGCCGTGCCAGTCTGGATCCCGAATTAGCACATTGGCTGCCTGAACGGATGCAACTGGTGTTTGCGCCGTCACAACAGGCGTTAACTCAATTGCCAAGCCCGGATGTAGTGTATTTAGACCCAATGTTTCCGGCCCGCGAGAAGTCGGCTTTGGTAAAAAAAGAAATGCAGGCTTTTCATCAGGTGGTCGGCACAGATGACGATGCCGACGCTTTGTTTCCGCTGGCATGGCAACTGGCCAGCAAAAGAGTGGTAGTGAAGCGACCTGGTTATGCAGAGTTTTTAGCAGGGCAAAAACCCAGCATGCAAATTACTGGCAAAGCGAACAGATTTGATGTCTATGTCAAAGCAGCCCTGGATTAACTAAATCAACGGGAATAACTGAATTAGCTGGATTAAAAAGGGATAAATTTATGATCAAAATTGGCGATACCTTACCCGAAGTAACTTTTGCACGTTTAACCGACAATGGTCCTGTCAACCTGACCACAGCTGAAGTATTTAAAGGCGAGAAAGTGGTGTTATTTGCTGTACCAGGTGCTTTTACTCCTACCTGCAGCGCGGCCCATTTACCAGGTTTTATCGAACATGCTCAGCAGTTTTTTGACAAAGGTGTGGACCGTATTATCTGTACTTCGGTCAATGACGCTTATGTGATGGATGCCTGGGGCAAAGCTCATAACGCTACTGACATTGTGTTTTTAGCAGACGGTGCAGGCAAGTTCGCCAAAGCTATGGGTCTGGACGTTGAGACCGGCGATTTTGGTGGTGTGCGCTCAAAGCGTTACGCTATGGTGGTCGATGATTGTGTAGTAACAGCGCTGAATGTCGATGAACCTAAACAGTTTGAAGTCAGTAAAGCTGAAGTGATGTTAGAGCTGGTGTAAACCAGCTCTTTTTTGATTGATAAAACAACAGCCCAGCACCCTCATTGCAAATACATCAGGGCAAATACATCAGGGCAAATACAGAGTGCCATTGGCTTTGATCCTTGCCAGCCATTGCTCTGACAAAGTGTGGGCTTGTTCAATTTGCTCTGGTGTGAGTTCTGACTGACGACGTTGTACAAACCATGAGTATCTGCTTTGCAATTCATTGTCGTCCGCCAGTTCCAGGATCAGCAGGTTAAAGGCGTAGGACTTAGCACGGCCATGTTCGCCATAGTTTTGTGAGTGGTGCATATTCGACAGGGTGATCAGTGCTGGGATACTGCCGTGTTGTGACGCGGACTCCAGCAATAACAGCTGCTGCCGAATAAAGTCATCCCGCTTTTGGATATAGGCTTCTCGTTCCAGCTCAGTTTCACCTGCCAACTTCATGAACTGCTCTGGCGTGATTGTGGCCATCTCCTCCTGAGCTGGCACATAGCCGGCTTTAGCTGCAGTTTCTAAATAAGCGTAAAACTCATTGCGTTGCTGTTGGTTTATTCCGGCGCAAAACTCGTAGCGTTCTTTGATGTTCGTTATGGCAAGGCCGTCGTCTTTATAGTCATAGGCTTGTTGCAAACGAGCTTCTAAATCAGCTTCATTTAGCGCTGCTGAAGCACAAAACCTTAAGTTCATTGCCAGCACATAAGCAGCCTGCAGTTCGCCCTGGTCTGCCCGATTTTTCAGTCTTGTCAGTTGAGTACGCAGAGGCTGATCCAGTTTCCAGTCTGTTCGTTCAATCACGACCATCTGTTCAGCTGGATCTGGTGCTGAAGGATTGGAATTGGGCTTTGTGACTACTTCCAACTCCAGGGCTAAAGGAGTTGGGTTGGGTTCTTGAATATCAGAAATTTGCTGAGGCTGAGTATTGCTATTATTCGTGCCTATAAAAACCAGGCCGCCACATATCAGCAGTACTAAGGACATAGCTAAAAGTTTTTGCATTACATTCCTTGTACAAGTGCAGGCCAGAACTTTAGTTGGTTACCAAGCCCAAAGCCGCTTTAATCGAAGGCCAGATTTCATCTGCGCTGGCCTGGTCTTCTGCTGTTAGTGTCTGGCCGGATAACACCAGTACTTTACGGCCCACACCAGCGGCTTTGGCGGCCTGCATATCGGCTTTTTTATCGCCTAGCATCAGGCTTGAACTCACATCTATATGATACTTTTCAATGGCCTGCAGCAACATACCAGGAGCTGGTTTACGGCAATTGCAGTCGATTTGATAAGGTGGATTGGCATTCACCGGATGATGAGGACAAAAGAACACGTCGGTTAGCGTCACGCCGTGCGACTCAAACTGAGCTTTCATCCAGTCGGTTAAGGCATAAAACTGCTGCTCGTTATAATAACCGCGGCCTATACCGGATTGGTTAGTGACCACTATCAGTAAATAACCTTGTTGCTGCAAATGACGACAAGCGTCGAAGACTCCGTCGATAAACTCGAACTGGTCCGGGCTACTGACATAACCATGATCGATATTAATTACGCCGTCACGGTCTAAAAAGGCGGCTTTTTGCATCTGTTTCATAACTGCTGCTCTGCCACTACTTTATCGAACATAGCGGTCACTGCATCTACAGCTATTTTTTGCATAATATTGCTGCCTTTGACACGGGTGCCCCATTTCAGCTCTGCTGCGGTTTTGCCTTGTTGCTCCAGCAACGACTGGTGATAGACCTCGACCACATACTGACGGAACAAATAAGGCCCGGTACGATCCGGATTGCTGTGGCCATACAAACCTATCACAGGCGTACCAACAGCGACCGCCATATGCGCAGGTCCAGTATCTGGTGCCAAGACTAAACTTGCGTGTTTTAACAACGCCAGCAGTTGTTTTAAATTGGTTTTACCTGTCAGATCTGTGATGGGCTGCTGAGCTGATGCCAAAATGGCCTGACTTAAATTGCGTTCCAGTTCAGTTGGGCCACCGCATAAAATCACTGCAAAGCCTTTCGCCTTGGCATAATCGGCCAAAGCCGCATAACGCTCCGGTAACCAGTTACGTTCTGCTTTGGAAGCGGCCGGGCTGATAATCAAAACACGAGCATTGCCAACAGCTGCAAGTTGCTGTTTAGCCCATAACTCATCGGCTTCCGGTATAGGCAGTTGCCATGTTGGCGTTGTACCAAGCTGTTGTTCTGTCACGCCAATAGCTTTAGCAAACTGGCGGAAACCATCCAGCACATGACTGCGTGGCGCTGGCTCTATGCGGTGACGCATAAAAAGCGCATGTAGCTCTTTGGCAGTGTGCCAGTCGAAACCAATCTTTTTGCGGGCTTTGATGCAAAGTGAAGCGACATTAGCGCGAAAGGCCACCTGCATATGCAGCAGCACATCAAAATAGTCGTTTTTTAAATCCTGATTTAACTGGCTGTAGGCGGCTTTACCCAGCTTTTTATCAAAGACGACAAAACGTACACCAGGCAAACCTTCCAGCAAACGCGCTTCCACTTTGCCGATAATCCAGGTGATTTGCGCCTGCGGGTGCTGACGTTGTATCGCCTGCACCACAGACACTGCATTGCAGACATCACCGATAGCGGATAAACGCAGAATACAAATAGAGGTTATGGGCTGCGACAACTCAGTTATTTCCCTGCAAGTCCTGAATTTTTCGTATTACTTTGCTGGTGGAGCGGCCATCAACAAAAGTCAGTACCTGCACTTCACCACCGTTAGCTATCACGACGTCTGCACCTACTATGGTTTCAATGCTGTAGTCGCCACCTTTGACTAAAACGTCAGGCAATATAGTGCTGATTAATTTCAGCGGTGTGTCGTTTTCTGCAAGGTCATCACCAAAAGGCACTACCCAGTCGACACTGGCGAGGCTTGCCAGCACTGTAGCTCGGTCTTCCAGACTGTTGATAGGGCGCTGTTCGCCTTTTAAGCGGCGCACTGAAGCATCTGAATTCAGGCCCACCACTAAACGGTCACCCAACGCCTTAGCCTGAGCTAAATAACGTACATGGCCAGCGTGTAAAATATCAAAGCAACCATTGGTGAAGACAATACGCTCGCCGTTTTGACGGGCAAACTGAATATGCTGCAGTACTTTGTCAAAAGGCGTCTGATAAAAATCGCCCTGACGGAATAAATCTTTGTTCAGCTTAGCCGCCAGCTCTTCCGGCGATACAGTAGCAGCTCCCACTTTGCCGACCACTATGCCAGCCGCTAAGTTAGCCAGCTGAGTGGCATCATGCAAGGACATGCCTGCGCTTAACATCACAGCTAAAGTGGCTATGACGGTATCGCCAGCACCAGTCACATCGCTGACTTCCAGCACCTGGGCCGGGAAGTGGAAATGTTCAGTGGCGGTAATCAGGCTCATGCCCTGTTCGCTGCGGGTTAATAAAATCGAAGCTAAACCGGCTTTTTGCATCAGCTCGCGGGCTGAACTGAGCATTTCTTCCACTGAAGCTGTTTTGCCGCCAGCGGTTTTAAACTCACCTAAATTTGGCGTGATGACATCAGCACCGGCATAGACCGACAAGTCAGCTTGTTTGGGGTCAACCAAGACAGTTTTGCCTGCCGCTTTGGCCAGTTTGATCATTTTGGAAATCTGTTGCAACGAGCCTTTGTTGTAATCACTGAACAGGATCACATCGTAGTTCTGATACACAGCAGCGAAACGTTCTGCCAAGAGTTCAGCGTCAGCATTGCTGAACATTTCTTCCTGATCCAGCCGCACTATTTGTTGCTGGCGCGACACCACCCGCATTTTGGCAATGGTAGGTTTGTGATCCTGACTTAGCAGTTCAGAATGAATTTGTTCACCGGCCAGCAACTGCTGCAAGGATTCGCCGGCGCTGTCGTGACCAATAATACCTAATAAGCCTACTTTACCGTCCAGATGGGCGATATTGCGTGCCACGTTGGCAGCACCACCGGCTTTGTCTTCAATTTTGCTGATTTTCACCACAGGCACTGGGGCTTCAGGCGATATACGCTGCGAGTCGCCATTAAAATAGCGGTCCAGCATGACATCACCCACCACCAGCACAGAAGCAGAAGACAAATTTTGCAGCAGGCTCAGGTTAATCATTAGTTGTTTCCCGTAATGGCTAAATCCAGCGCTTCACAAAGCCAGTGACCAATAAACATATGCACTTCCTGAATACGGGCTGTTTCGTCGTTTTTAACGATAATAGGCAGTTTGGCGATGTCTTTGACTAAACCACCATCACGGCCAGTCAGGGCGACTGTGAAAGCGCCCAGGTCATTGGCGGCTTTTAAAGCTAAATTGATATTCGGGCTTTTGCCTGAAGTCGTCAGGCCAATCACCACGTCTTGTGGCCGCACTAAACCTAACACCTGACGTTCAAACACGCTGTCAAAATGGTAGTCATTGGCGTGGGCTGTCAGAATAGAAGTATCGGTAGTTAAGGCAATAGAAGCCAGAGGGCCACGTTCTGCTTTGTATCTCACCATAAATTCAGCTGCTAAATGCTGGCTGTCAGCTGCGCTGCCGCCATTACCCATCCAGACCACTTTGCCGCCTTGTTTTAAGCAGTTTTGCACTGCGTCCAACAGCTGCATGGCTTGCTCGTGATAGGCTTCCACTGTGGCAAAGGCGTCACGGTGACGTTTTAAACTATCTAAAAAGCTTTGTTTTAAATCTGACATAGGAGGCTCTGTTTAGCTCTGTGATTGAAGGCATTTTAACGGATCTTGTTTATTGCAAAAGAACTTTTTATCCATCGGCTTTGTCTTCAGCGGCATAGCGGGAAAAAAAACTCTGTCTTTAGAAGGCGTTCAGGTAAAATCGTTGCATAGAAGCAGAATAAAGTGGAAAAAAACATGGGACAGTTTGCAGGATACCCAATCTGGTTAATTAATCTGGACTCCAACCCCGAGCGTTATGAATCAGCCAAAAAGCAGCTGCACAAGCTGGGTTTGGACGCTGAACGCTTCAGTGCTATTTATGGCAAAAACCTGAGCCAGGCTGAAGTAGCGGCTTGTTATGATCCAGCATTAAACCAGCAAAAATTCCGCCGTCCTTTGTCACCCGGTGAAATTGGCTGTTATTTAAGTCACCGCACTTTATGGCAGCGCATGGTCGATGAAAATATCGCCATGGCCTTTATTCTGGAAGACGATATTGATTTAGAGCCTGAATTTCTGACAGTGCTGGAAAAAATCACCCAACTAAAACACTGGGATATGATTAAGTTAGCCGATGACAGAGCAGGCACTGGTGAGCAGAAAAAAGATCTGGGTGATGGCTATCAACTAGTGAATTTTGCCAAAGTACCGAACTGCACCACAGGTTATGCCTTAACGCTGCAAGGCGCTAAAAAGCTGCTGAGCCGGCCTAAGTTTTTCCGCCCTGTGGATGTGGATCTGCAATTTTACCCTGAGCTGAACCTGACTGTATATTCCATGTTGCCGTACCGTTTATGGTCAGCCAGCCGCTTTGAAAGCGAAATCGACAAAATGAGCGGCGGCACCCGTAAAGGTGGCACTTCGTTTTGGCGTAACCTGAAATACCGGTTCCAGCTGAAATCTATCCGCAACAACCACCTCTCTGGTGATCTGTCGCAGGTGCAGTTTACTCCAGCCAAACAGGACGAGGTGTAAGCATGCGTAGCCGTAAAATTTCCTGTTTTGTCATCTCCTGCAATGAAGAAGACCGCATTGAAGCTTGTTTGCAGTCACTGGCTGGCTGGGTTGATCAACTGATAGTGGTTGATTCGGGCAGTAAAGACAGAACAGTTGAAATCGCCGAAAAATACGCCGACAAAGTCTATCAAACTGACTGGCCTGGCTTTGGCCCGCAGCGTAACCGCGCTTTAGCCTGGTGCGAACATGACTGGGTTTTGAGCATAGACGCCGACGAAGTGCTTACACCTGAACTGAAAGTAGAAATTGATCAGGTATTGGCGGAGCCAGATTTAGATGCCAACTTTATCAAAATGCCATGGCACACCTACTTTTTCGGCAAGTTGCTGAAACATGGCCGGTACTCCACACCGCAGGGCAAATTGTTTTTAAAAACAGGCGCCAGTTTTAAAGACCGTCAGGTGCACGAAACTCTGTTATTGCCTTATGAAAAAGTGCGGGTATTAAAATCGGCCATTATTCACCACAGCTGGCGCAGTTATCAGCATTGTCAGGAAAAGCATGTGAAATATGCCTGTTTAGGTGCTGAAGATAAATTCGCCCGTGGCAAAAAGGCCAGCTTAGGTTTTGCCATTCTGCGCTTTTTCACCGACTTTATTCAGCAGTACGTGCTGCGTTTGGGTTTCCTCGACGGTTGGCGTGGATTACTGATGGCCATAGTGCTGGGCCAGTATGCTTTTCATAAATATGCCGCGTTGGCCACTATGGTGGCTGATGCAAAAGCCAAAGCAAAAAGCTAAATGCAAAGCCGCTTTTTCCTGTTCAGGCTGATGTACAGCGCCCTGATCCTGGCGCTGACTCCGCTGTTACTGCTGTATTTGCTGCTACGTTCGCGCAAAGACCCGGCTTATCGCCAGCGTTTTGCTGAACGTTTTGCTTTTAGTTTGCCAGCAACATCAGCCAAAGACGGCATAGTGCTGCATACAGTTTCAGTGGGGGAGTTTAATGCGGCCAAACCTTTGATTAAACAGTTGTTACAACAGTATCCGCAGTTGGTTTTAACTATTACCTGTACTACGCCTACGGCTTCTGCTGCTATCCAAAAATTACAGGCGGAACAGCGGGAACTTGGCAGAACCCTTGTGCATTGTTACCTGCCTTTTGATTACCCTGTGTTGATGCGTCGGTGGCTGAAATGGATGCAACCGCAGTTGTTGCTGATTTTAGAAACTGAGCTCTGGCCTAATCTGGTAGCGAATTGCAAAGCGCTCTCTATTCCGACTTTAGTGGTCAACGCCCGTTTGTCAGCACGTTCCGCCAAAGGCTACCGGCGTTTTAGCGCTTTCACTCAGCCTATGCTGCAGAGCATCAGCCAAATTCTGACGCAGGACAAAAACAGCGCCCGCCGCTTTTTGGCTTTAGGTGCAAAAGAAGTGCAAGTGGCAGGTAATTTAAAATTTGAACTGGATGTGCCAAAAACTAGCACCCAGTTGGCGCACAGCTTAAAACCTCTGCTGCAAGGCCGGATAGTTTGGGTAGCTGGCAGCACTCATGCCGGTGAAGATGAGCTGCTTATTCAGGCTTATCAGCAGTTAAAAGTGCAGTTCCCACAATTATTGCTGGTGCTGGTACCGCGCCATCCCGAGCGTTTTGATGCAGTAGCAGAGCTATTACAACAGCAGCAGCTGAAGTTTGTCCGTCGCAGTGTCAATGGTTTGCCTGATGCCAGTACCCAAGTGTGGCTTGGCGATTCAATGGGTGAATTATTAAGCTGGTATCAACTGGCCGATTTTGTTTTTATCGGCGGCAGTCTGATTGAGCGCGGTGGTCATAATCCGCTGGAAGCTATGGCCTTTGGTAAAGCTGTGTTATCTGGCCCTCATGTGTTTAATTTCCAGCTGGTATTCCAGTTGCTGCAACAGCAGCAGGCTTATGTTCAGGTCAGCACTGTGGCCGATCTGGTCAGCACTGTGACTCAACTTACGCAGCAACCCGAACTGGCCATTACACTAGGTGCAAAGGGCTTAAAACTCTATCAGCTGCAACAGGGTGCTGTGGCGCGGATGATGGCTCAGGTGAATCATTTTTTGCCAATGGCTGAAGTTAAAAAATTAAATACAGACAATGCTTTAGCTTGGTTTGATCCATACTTTTATCCGAACTTTGACATGGCCTATTTTCAAGCGGAATTTTGGCAACAGCAGGGCTTAGTCATTGGTCAGTCCAAAGGCCGTAATACGGTGTGGTTTATCCGCCAGCAAAACGGCCAAGAGGCTGTGTTGCGGCATTATTACCGTGGTGGTTTGGTCGGCAAACTGAACAAAGATAAGTTCTGGCCAGAACCTGCGGCACAAAGCCGGGCTATGGCGGAATTTAGTTTACTCTGGCAAATGCGCTTATGGGGTTTACCAGTGCCACGGCCTTGTGCTGCTTTGTATCAAAAACACGGCTTTAGCTATAGCGCGGATATCCTGATTGAACGTATCCCAGGCACCACAGACCTGGCTCATCTGCTGCAACAACGGCCTTTAAGTCATGCCGAATGGCAACAGCTTGGTGCTGTCATTGCCTCTTTCCACCAGCATCAGGTGTATCACTCCGACTTAAATTGCCACAATATTTTGCTGGATAATCAGGGCCAGTTTTGGCTAATAGACTTTGATAAATGCGCTATTCGTAGAGCTGCAGACTATGCTGATCAAAGCTGGAAAACACAGAATCTGCAGCGGTTATTACGCTCACTAAACAAAGAAAAACAGCAGTTGCCAAACTTCCATTGGCAGCCCGACCAATTTGCCGCGCTGGAGCTGGGTTATCAGCAAGCGGGCCATGGCCAGTCACAACAGATAAGCCAAACCATACAGAGTACAAACTAATGCAGCAGTGGGACGTGATCGTTATAGGCGCAGGCGCCGCAGGTTTATTCAGCGCTATTGAAGCTGCCAAACGAGGTCGCAAAACCCTGGTGCTGGACAATGGCAAACGTATAGGCCGCAAAATTCTGATGTCAGGTGGTGGCCGCTGTAACTTCACTAATATCTATGCCAGCCCGGCTAATTATTTATCGCAAAACCCGCATTTTTGTAAGTCGGCTTTAAGCCGTTACACCCAATGGGATTTTATTGCTTTGGTGCAACAATACGGCATTGCTTATCACGAAAAAACGCTGGGCCAGCTGTTTTGTGACGACAGCGCCAAAGACATAGTGGACATGCTGCAACAAGAGTGCGACAAGGCGGGCGTGTCTATTGCGCTGCAACAGGATATTCAAAATGTCAGTTTTGCTGATGGTGTCTATACAGTCACAACACCTCAACTTAGCCGCAGTTGTCAGAGCTTAGTGGTGGCATGTGGTGGTTTAAGCCTGCCAAATTTAGGCGCTACTGCTTATGGTTTTCAGCTGGCTGAACAGTTTGGTTTAAATGTATTGCCAGTGCGCGCTGCCTTAGTGCCTTTAACCTGGCAACCGGCCGATAAAGCTGTGTTTGAAGAAATCAGTGGTGTGTCTTTGCCTGTGACGGCGCAAGCCAACGATGTGGTATTTCCGGAAGATATGCTGTTCACCCACAGGGGCTTAAGTGGCCCGGCTATTTTGCAAATCTCCAGCTACTGGCAACCGGGCGACGAGCTGATTATTAACTTAGCACCGCAGCAGGATCTAAACGCATTCCTGCTGGAGCAACAGCAAAAACACCCTGAGCAGGAACTTAAAACTATATTGTCGCGTTTGCTGCCAAAACGTTTAGTTGAAAAGCTGCTGGAGCTGAATCTGTTTCAGAATCAGCCTATTAAAGCGCTGCAAGGCAAGGCCATTCAACGCCTGGCCGACAGTCTGACGCACTATGTCTTTAAACCCAACGGCACCGAAGGCTACCGCACCGCCGAAGTCACTTTAGGTGGAGTCGACACCAACGAACTTTCGTCCAAAACCATGGAAGCAAAAAAACAACCAGGCCTGTATTTTGTCGGCGAAGTGGTAGACGTCACAGGTTGGTTAGGAGGCTACAACTTCCAGTGGGCCTGGGCATCGGGTTGGGTAGCGGGGCAGTATTGTTAGTTGTTGTGTAATGACTGGACTTCCACAAAATCACAACTGAAAAACTACCTCTTAGCTCGACGTTATATTTTATGGAGTAAAAGTTGGAAACTGTAACAAACGCACAAGAAACGAGTGATAACAAGTCGCAGGCTAGAAAAGCTCTAATACCCCTTTGGATAAAGATTTTTGGGTGGCTATTTATTGTTATGGGGGCGTTTGTACCTTTCCTTTATGTCGGTTCACTCATTTTTGGTTTCAGTTCTTCATACACAATGTTTGGACTGGAATACGAGAGTAATGCCAAGGCATTAATGCCCTTGATAATATCAACAGTGATTCTAATAAACGGATTGTGCGCATACGGATTAATTTTTGGTAAAGACTGGGGGCTAAGTGCTTGCATTGTATTTGGGTACATTGGGTTGGCTTTAACCTTGGGAACCATGCTTTTTGAGGTGATATTCAATGACAGTATGATGGTTCGTTTAGATCCCATCCTTCAAATTCCATATCTTTTTAAGCTTCACAAGCTTAAAGCGCATTGGTAGAGATAAATATAACAATCAGTGTCATTCGGGGCCTGCGGGCCTTGCCAAGCTCACAAGCTTGCGCGGGGCGTCAACGTCTGCTTTTGCTCACAGCTAATCTTCTCTGGTTAAGTTGTTACTCAAATCAGGCGCCAATGCTTGCCTCATCTCAAAAAGAACCCAACCCTGAGTAAAACAACCAGGCCTGATCACACTGCATCAGGCCCGATGATGCCAAACTCAGCAGTCACTATTGTTTAAGTTCTGTTGCTTTTTCAACCAGATCCATACGAGCTTTCCATGGGTCTACGCCATGCACTGCCTCGGCCTGCATAGTGAAATCCATGATATTGCCCTGTGCAGCGTCAAAAGCCTGCCAGTTTGCTAAGCCATCACCATTGGGATTACCGGTTTTGGTGAAGTTCACCACATAACTAAAGGGCAGGGCAGAGGCCTTTTTGTCTTGCTCTGTCAGAGCGTCATATTTTTTGTCTATGGTTTGAAAGAAAAATGGGATTTCGGCAGCGTGCTGCGCGCCCTGGCCGTCACGAATGGCTTCTGCCACATAACTAAAACGATAGAGGTACACTGGCTGGCCCAGTGCAGTCATCTTTTTCGCAACATAGCGGGCAGGTTCCTGCATGCCTCTGTCCTGACCAACCATAAAGTTAAGCAGTTGCAGCGGCAGTTCGGCTGTTGCATCGTAAGTTTGGCGTGCTTCGTCAGCATAAGGACCAAAAGATGCAAACAGGCTGTCTTTGTCAGGCGACATAGTAAAACCTATATCCTGACTGGTGGTTCCTACCATGACTGGGATTTTGGCGACTTGCCCAGTCTCTAACATCTGCTGAGTGCTGCCTAAAACTATCTTGCCATCCGCCAGTGGGCCACCGACATAGGTGGGTTTGCCTTCTGCAGGCTTAAAGAAATCCATCAGGCTGAGCCCGTCTAAAACGGCTTCAGCCGATAAAGCGCGCATTTTAGCGACAAGGTCCGGGTCGTCTTTGGCTATACCGTGTTTTTCAGCGAAATTCAGGCCTATCTGTTCTGCGGAAGGATTTTGCTCTGTGCCTTCGGTTAAGCTGCGCTCACCCATTAATGAGCGTCCACCGCCCGACATAATAATGGCTCGTTGAAACAGGTCTTTACTGGCTGGCGCTTGCATTAGGGTATGCACAGAACCACCACCGGCAGATTCACCCATAATGGTGATTTGCTCTGGGTCACCATGGAAGGCCGCTATGTTGTCTTTCACCCATTTGACGGCGGCGATCTGATCCATAAAAGCGTAATTACCCAGCGGGCCTTCTTTGGGCGCCGTTAAAGCGGGGTGAGCAAAAAATCCAAATCGCCCTAAACGATAGTTAAAGCTGACAAAGACTACACCTGCTTTGGCAAATTCAGCACCGTCGTAGACCGCAGGGGAAGCGCCGCCATTGACGTAACCACCACCATGGATCCAGATTAAAACAGGGGCTGGTTTAGCTTTGTCAGCCGGCGTCCAGACGTTCAGGTAAAGACAATCTTCGGCTGGAGTTTCACCTAAAGGCGCTGCATCACTGGCAAAAGGTTTTTGCATACAGTCGTTACCAAAGCGGGTCGCCTCACGCACACCTGACCAGGCAGTGACAGCTTGAGGCTCGCGCCAGCGGTTTTGGCCAACAGGCGCAGCGGCATAAGGAATACCTTTATAAATCTCAATACCTTGCTCTGCTATGCCCTGTAATTGGCCGCTTTTAATGGTGGCGAGCGGCACAGTGGCGGATGAACTGTTGCTGGCTTTGGCAGCAGTGTTGTCACTACAGCCGCTGAGCAGAAAAGCCGTGCTTAGGGCAAGCATCAGTAGGCTTTTTGGTGTTAAAACTATCATCATTTTCCCCTTGTCGATTGAAGGTGTAAAAACAAACGAACAGCTTCGGCCATTTTTAAGCTCTTTGTAGTTCTTATGCGTTGTCAGTGGCGGTAGGGTTTTTACGAACTTTTGTAGTTTGAACAGGTAACTTAACAAGGATAAGCAGCAAAGGCTATTTTTATGAGTCCAGCGCGGCTTATTCAGGGTTTCACTATACAGATCAGACCAATAGCTGTTTGACCTACTCTGCAATTCAGGGCAGTGTAAGAGTAAGATCATTCAGCAGGAGACGAGGGATGTTTAAATTAAAGTTAGGGTTAGCTGCAGGTTTGGCTTTGAACTGCCTGAGCACGGTAGCGGCAGAGCCGGATCAGCCATCGCAAATTGTGACACAAGCAGAAGCTAAAGCTGAAAAAGGCGATGGTTATGTATTTTACAGTTACTTTACCAAAGCTACTTTTGGTACCCAGGATGCGCTGACTGGTGTGGCTGTGATTGAGCCAGGCAAAGAAATTCATCCACCTCATATTCATGCCGAAGAAGAGTATCTGATGGTGATTGAAGGCGAGGGTGTCTGGTCGCTGAAAGACAAAGATATTGCTGCTAAAGCGGGCGATATTTTATATGCAGCACCCTGGGATTCGCATGGCATTCGCAACACGGGCAAAACCCCATTGAAATTTGTCGTGATGAAATGGCATAGCAAAGGTGTACCTGTGCCTGTGGAACCAGCGGCAAAGACTAAGCCTTAATCAAGTTAAAACCGGTAATGCAGCATAGTTTCAAAAAAGCTGCTGTTGCGCAGGGCCGGGCTTTGATTGCTGCCAGTTTGAATATCAATAAAGCTCGCTACCAGCTCTAAGCTGATATGCGGGCTGAATTTATATTCGGATTGAAAGCTGTAGTTATTCGCCAAGGCTTTACCCGATTGCTGATCGGCCGGCAGCAACAGGCTTTGGCCAGGGCCGTAAATAGCGCCATCTTGTTGAACGCGGTAGAGTTTTTTCGCATCCAGCCCCAGGCTGAAGTTTTCTGTCAGCGGATAAAGCCAAGCAAGGCCTATATGCTGAATATTGGTAGTGGCAAATACACCGGCTTCTGAGTAATAAGGCGCTTTGGCAAACAGGGGCTGAAACTCGTGGCTGTCCGCATCTTGTGAGGCGCCGCCTGACGCATAACTGGCAGTAAAAGACAGCCTGTGCTGCGCCAGGGTATAAGCCCATTCCAGTTGGCTGAACCAGGCTGAGAGTTGTTGTGGGCCGCGATCACCAAACTGATAAATCAGCTGGTAAAACGCTTCAAAAGCTTCCACCTTATGCTGATATTCGGTTTCTATCGCATAAATATCATCCTGATTTTGGCCACGGCTGTCGCGGTAATTGATCGCGTGAACCAGCAGTTGCTGCTTTTGAAAAATGATGCCGCTTGCGGTTAAATCCGGATCTCTGTTGTCATCCAAAGCCTTAGCTTTACTTTTTACGCTGTAGCCATGATAAAAGGACACTGTGGTATAGCTGTCGAGCTGCTGGTTTAGCAAAACTCCGTCAAAACGCCGCCTGACGTTGGTGCCTTCTCTTTTGCCGAGCTGACGTTGGTTACCAACAGACCAGACATGCCGGCCTAAGCTGATACTGGTATCGGCTATATCAGTTTTAAAAATCAGCTGGTGAATATCGGCCGTATTATGTTCCACTGAATAGGTCTGGTTGTCATAACTGGAGTCATAAGCACTGATCCCTTCCAGCAGCAAACTACTGTTTTCTGATGTTTGCCAGCTATGCCGGATCAAAAAACGACTAAGCAGAGCATGATGATCCGCATCTGTCAGTTCCTGCTGGTAAATATCCTGATGTTTAATAAAACCTTCCAGTTCCACTGCAACTAGACCTGAACTAAAGCCTGCAGCGCTCAGCAGTGCCACAGAGGTCAAAGCTTTTATTTGCATCAGGACTGCTCTGCTTCAAGGTCGCAATAATGTTCTTTGCGTAACAGCCACAGCAAAATGCCAATAGGTACTAACAAAGCCCAGAAACCAGCCTGCATATAACAAAAGCCGGCCACTAAAGCGCCGATCGCAAAGGCAGCTATAGGCCAGAACGATTTAAAAACTCTGCTTTTGGTGGCAGCATCGCCTTTGCCTGACATCAGCTCTATCAGATCCAGCACGATTTGTGTCACATTGCCTGTCATCATTGAAGTGGGGGCCAGATGGGGCAGCAGCAAGCGGGTATAAGCGCTATGTGCGCCCATAGCTGCTGCGCCCAGCATGCCGCAGATCATGGCCAATGTGGTGGGCTCTTTTCCAATAGGGGAGGCCACTAAGCCTACAACCATAAAAGCTACCAGCAGCACTAACTGCAGTAAAACAGTCAGTTGGATTTGCAAATTTTGCTGCTGTTTATTGTCCAGCCAAATCGTCAGGATCCGGATAGCAGCAATCCCCAGAATAAAGGCCGGAAAAGCTAAAAACTTCATCAGCACAGCGGAATTGGATTCGCTGACTAAACTGGCACCTATCAGAACAAAGTTACCAGTGATCAGGGCTGTCAATAAACCAAACAAAGCGACAAAACCTAAGGTGTTTACATAACCGGCCAAAAACCCCAGGCTGATGGCCTGAAAACGATGTTTAGATTCGATACTCATACAAGCCGTCCTTTTTTCGCGGGAAACATCACAAAGCGACCAGGGCCTGCCAAAGCTATAGTGCTAAAGAGGATGATCAACAACCAGCCAAATTGGCCTTGTTCCAGAGTCCAGTCAGCATGGACCAGCAGCATAGACACCAGTAATAAAAACAAGAAGGGCAGGCAAGCCAGCCGGGTCCAGATGCCGGCCATAATGGCCAGAGGGCAAAGTACTTCAGCAAAAAGTGCACAGGCTAAAGTAACGGCTTTGCCTAAATGCAGCGGGTCGTCAATCCGCTGCAATTCTGTCTGCCAATGCAGCAGCTTGGGCCAACCGTGGATCAGCAGCACCAGTAAGGAGCCGCTGAGGCGTAAAAACAGCAGGCCCAAATCAGGCTGTTGTAAAAAAGCAGGGGTGGTTAGTTTCATTTGTTCAGCTCCTGTCCTTAGAAAGCAAAACAGCTGCAACCTAACACACCCCAAAACGAGTTATGGTCTGACACTGGCATATCGGAGCGGCGCGCCACATCATGGGAATGGCCATGTACACCACAAGAGCCGGCACATTGGTGCGGTAAGGCACTGATCAGCGGATGGACCCGGGCATGTCCCGGCACTAAAGTGACAGGAGACCATTCAGGGACCACAGGAATAGGTGCAGGACCATAACTTGAGAAGTCGCTGACGGCATACACTACTTTGCCATTCACTATAGTCATCACAGACTCAATGCCTTTGATTTCTTCTTCAGGGACGGTAAAAAAGTCAGAACTTAATACCGCCAAATCCGCCAGTTGCCCGGCTTTAATCCGGCCTTTTTTATCCAGGTCACCAGAAAACCAGGCACTACCTGCTGTCCAGAGTTCCAGCGCTGTATCGCGCGGTAAACAATCTTTATCCAGATACAAAGGGGTGCCGCCCACTGTTTTACCTGAGACTAACCAATACAAAGCTGTCCATGGATTATGGCTGGCAACCCGGGTGGCATCTGTACCACCGCCAACAGGTACACCCATTTCTAACATCCGGGCTACAGGAGGGGTTTGTTGTGCCGCCTGCTGGCCATAACGACGGACAAAGTATTCGCCCTGAAAGGCCATCCGGTGCTGAATAGCTATACCGCCGCCTAAAGCCCGCACCCGTTCGATATTTTTTTCAGTAATGGTTTCGGCATGATCGAATAACCAGCGCAAGCCGTTAAATGGCGTGTCTTTATTTACTTTTTCAAACACATCCAGCATACGGCTGATGGACTCGTTGTAGGTGGCATGCAAGCGGAAAGGCCAGCGGTTTTCTACCAGATGCCGCACCACTTGCTCCAGTTGTTGTTCCATGTTGTCGGCTAAATCAGGTCTGGGTTCGACAAAATCTTCAAAGTCGGCAGCGGAGAACACCAGCATTTCGCCTGCGCCATTGTGGCGGTAAAAATCATCACCCTGCCCCGGTGTTACCATTTGTGTCCATTTCTGGAAGTCTTGCAGTTCAGCGCCTTTATTCTGGGTAAAAAGGTTATAGGCGATACGTATTGTCAGCTGACCGTCTTTAGCCAGGCGTTCTATGACCTGATAATCATCAGGGTAATTCTGGAAACCACCACCTGCATCAATAGCGCTGGTAACGCCCAGGCGATTGAGTTCACGCATAAATTGCCGGGTGGAATTGATTTGATGCGATAAAGGCAAAGTTGGGCCTTTTGCCAGAGTGGCATACAAAATCATGGCGTTAGGCCGTGCTATCAGCATGCCGGTCGGGTTGCCTTTGGCATCACGCTGAATTTCACCACCAGGAGGATTGGGTGTGTCTTTGGTATAGCCCACAGCTTTTAAAGCAGCGCGGTTTAATAAAGCTCTGTCGTACAAGTGCAATAAAAACACCGGAGTGTCTGGTGCTGCTTTATTAATTTCATCCAAAGTTGGCATACGTTTTTCGGCAAACTGAAACTCTGTCCAGCCACCTACGACCCGTACCCACTGAGGATGAGGGGTTCGGTCCGCCTGAACTCTGAGCATCGCCAGTGCATCTGCCACAGAAGGTACCCCTTCCCAGCGTAATTCCAGGTTGTAGTTTAAACCACCGCGGATCAGGTGCAGGTGAGAGTCATTTAAACCAGGAATGACAGTGCGGTTTTTCAGATCGATCACCTGACTTTGTTCAGTCTGATGACGCAGTACTTCAGCTGTAGCACCCACTTCAACAAACTTGCCGTCGCGGATTAATACGGCGCTGGCAACAGGTTGTTCATTATCCATGGTATGAAAACGACCGTTGATCAGGATCAGATCCTGTTGTGAAGACTTATCCATCGGCATGCTCCTTAGTCAATTGCAACCCAGCTACTGCGATCCTGGCAGGGCTTTAGGGGAGGTGAAAACTTTTCCAGTGGCTTGAGTGTGGGAAAGATTCGGCGGGCAGTCTAGCTATACAAACAGATAATGGTGAAAGACCGGATCCACTTCTAGTATCTGTTCAGCTCTGATGATTTATTCAGGCTAGGGCGGTGGCAACCAGCAAGTGATAGCAGATATTGTCGCTTCGTTTTTGCGCCGCTTCCTCACTAAGCGGGCATAGCGTGCTGTTGTTTTTCTTTGCTGAAGCTGTGTTTTGCGGAAGTTGGCTTATTAATCAGGTCAGTACGCGGATAGTAATTACACCGTGATTGGCAATAGAAGGAATTATAGAAATGGCAAACCCTAAACTTGAAGTACTGACTCCACAAAACAGTCAGCTTATTTTTATCGATCACCAGCCACAAATGGCCTTCGGTGTGCAGTCAATTGACCGGCAAACCCTGAAAAACAATACGGTAGGCCTGGCAAAAGCGGCCAAAATTTTCAACATTCCTACCACCATCACTACAGTGGAAACTCAGGGCTTTTCTGGCTACACCTATCCAGAATTATTGGATGTATTTCCAGGTAAACCAATTCTGGAACGCACCTCAATGAACTCATGGGACGACCAGAAAGTTCGTGACGCTTTAGCTAAAAACGGCAAAAAGAAAGTGGTAGTTGCAGGTTTATGGACTGAAGTTTGTAACACCACTTTTGCTTTGTGCGCCATGCTCGAAGGCGACTACGAAATTTATATGGTGGCTGACGCTTCGGGCGGCACTTCCAAAGAAGCTCATGACTACGCCATGCAACGTATGGTTCAGGCTGGTGTAGTGCCTATGACCTGGCAACAGGTCTTGCTGGAATGGCAACGCGACTGGGCACACAAAGATACGTACGACGCTGTAGTTGCTCTGGTGAAAGAGCACTCAGGTGCTTATGGTATGGGGGTGGATTACGCCTATACCATGGTGCATAAAGCACCACAACGCACAGTCAGCACCCATGAAACGCTGGCGCCGGTCGCCGCTAAGTAATGTTTGCTGTGGGACTGCCCCTTGCTCTTTGCTGCACCAAAGTCTGAGGGACAGTTGATAAAACACAGCACTCTGTTCGGGTTAACTGGTGGATAAAGCCAGCTAACCCGAACCCTTCAGGCTGTTTAGTCCAAGGAGTTTTGTATGAAATTATATCTGTTGTCGCTGGGTGCCGGTTTGTTGGTGGGTATTATTTATGCGCTGATGCAGGTGCGTTCACCAGCTCCTCCCGCTATTGCCTTGTTAGGCTTGCTTGGCATGCTGATTGGTGAGCAAATTGTACCTGTAGTGAAACAATGGGTCGCGGGCCAGCCTGTGACTATGTTATGGTTTAAAACAGAATGTGTCCCTAAAATCACTGGTACACCTGTGACTTTAGTCGCAAAAACTGAAGCAGCAAAAGTCACTACTACAAAAGACGATGTCTGAACCCTGAAGTGTTGATTCAGCCGTTGCTGGATGATTGCAACAACCTTTTCTAGGCTGTGGACTCAAAAGGAAGGTTACTCTCATTGTTGTACGGGAATCATATGCAGAAAGTTGATGGTACAGGCACTTTGGTTGCAATTGTCGATGATGAGCAGTCTGTTCGTACTGCTTTAAATAACTTATTGCGCTCTGTGAATTATGAAACCTTACTGTTTGAATCTGCCGAAGCTGTGTTGCAAAGTGATATGCTTGGCAGCATCCGTTTTATGGTGCTTGATGTAAAGCTGAAAGGCGTCAGCGGTATTGAGTTATTTGAACAGTTGCGTACCGGAGGGGTAACTATCCCTACAGTCTTTATTTCAGGTCATGCGGATTTAGAGACTCAGTTGCATATAGCACGCGCCGGCGCTTTGCTATTTTTACCTAAGCCTGTGGATGTTGAACTGTTGCTGAAAACTATAGAGGATATAGTCGGGGCCTGAATTTCAGTGCATTACCCTGAGGCCGTTCATCTTTGCATATCATTGATTCAGTAATGCATTGGCAGCCGCATAATCACAAAGGTTAAGGTTCTATTGCTGGCGTAGTTTCTGATCAGTGTGTCGTAACGGGTAGTAATACCCCTCTCTATATCCTGAAAAACGCCTTCTCCACCAGCTGACAATACCCATAAAGGAAATAATTCGGCAAAACCGCAACGGCTCTGCGATACAGCTCTTTATTTCAGGACTTTTTTATTAAAGTGCGGGCTTTGACGGTTCGGAAAACTGTTATTCTACTGGTGCTGAATGTGGTGGTGATGGCGTACTTTGCTGACTGAGAGAGAAGCCGCATTGAGCCTATGCAGAAGCCGGATAATTAAAATGGTAGATCCACAATGAAGTTCAATATGGCCTATTCATTGTTGCCCTTTATCATAGGGTTGATGATGTTTTCTCAAAACGTGCTGCCTGGTATTTACGCAAAACAATATCAAATTCCACTCACTATGATTTCTTTAGTAATAGTTATAGGCCGGCTGACTGATATTGTTACGGATTTAATTGTTGGCTACCTTTCTGACAGAAACTATACAAAAGTAGGTAGCCGGTTACCCTTTATTGCAAGTGGTATTCTGCTGACCTGTTTAAGTTACTGGTTTTTATTCACGCCTCAAGAAGGCGTAAGTGTAAGTTATTTCGCCACCTGGTCTGTTCTTTTTTACTTAGGCGTAACCTTATACGCTATACCTTACGCCGCTCTGGCTGGCGAACTGGCAAAAGATGCTCACCAGCGTACGTCTTTATATGGTTACAAGTCCATAGGCACCTATTGCGGCATTATTGCTTTTCTGTTTATTCCGTTACTGCCAATGTTTTCATCTACAGCAGTGACCATCGAGACTATGAATTTTTCAGCTGTCCTGGCTATAGGTTTGTCAGTGCCTGCTCTTTTTATATTTTTGTACACTTTTGGTGGTGCCGGGAATAAAAAAATAAATCAAGATGAAAAAAATATACCACCTGTAAGTATCATGGAAGTGTTGAAGGGAATAATTAAAAACCGGCCTTTTTTAATTTTTATGATAGCCCATATTTCGATTAGCCTAGCCTGGGGTTGTTATGCAGGATTAGGTTTTATACTTATGGATTCTTATTTAGGCATAGGAGAATACTATGTTTTCATATTGCTTGCTTTTACCTTTTCAGCTTTTATTTTCTCTCCGGTTGCGGTGTTTCTTAGTGCCAGATTGGGCAGGAAAATTGCTTTTTGTATAAGTGGTTTATGTATCCTGTTGACAGTTCCGTTACTTCCATTTGCATTTAATGGGCATTACACCTTAGCCATCATGTTTATTGCGAATATACTTGTTGGTGCTGCCAATGCGATAGGATCTGTGACTGCACAATCGCTTGTAACAAATATCTCAGATTATGGTACCTTGAAGTCCCGCAGTGAAAGAAACGCTAGTTATTTTTCGTTTTTTGGAATTGCCAATAAGGCTGGATATGCAGCTGGTGCGGCCTTGTCTGTTGGCCTGGTCGGATGGTTCGGGTTTAACCCGGTATCAGAACAGCAGGCTCCAAATGTAGCGGTAGGCTTTGAATTAGCCCTGATCTGGTTGCCAGGCCTGATGGCGCTTATTTCTATTATTGCAATATCTCTTGTGCCTATAAATGAGCGTAGGCATGACGTAATAAGTCGCCGACTTGCCAGAATGCGGGCCAGGAATCAAATTGGTTAGGCAGTGCAAAAAGATGCAGACTTTAGATGGCACCAGTATGGTATTAGATGAAAAATGAAGGATAACTGGCTACAAAGATATACAAAAATGTATGACCTGGACCCTCTTAATTTACAAAATAAATTATCTTCTTCAGAAGAACTTTATTTCAAAGATGAGGCATTGTCCAAGCTGCATCTCGCCGTTGAAAATACACGCACTACTCATTTCCCGGGCGTTGCTCTGGTCAAAGGGGAAAATGGAGTTGAATCGCCACCAATAAACTAGACACTTCCCAGCCGTTCTTGGTAACGGTTTTCATACTCTACCGGTGACAGCAGATTATTGGAACCATGTTTCCGTTTACTGTTGTAAAACATTTCAATGTAATCAAACACATCACTTCTGGCCTCATCACGCGTCGTGTAGACTTTCCGCTTGATCCGCTCTCGCTTTAACAACTGGAAGAAGCTTTCTGCCACTGCATTGTCATGACAGTTTCCGCGTCTGCTCATGCTGCCTTGTAAGCCATGAGTTTTCAGGAATGCCTGCCAGTCATGGCTGGTGTATTGGCTCCCTTGGTCGGAGTGAACCATCACCTGTTTTTTAGGCTGACGTCGCCACACGGCCATCAGCAATGCGTTCAGCACAATATCTTTGCTGATTTGGGAATGCATCGACCAGCCAACAACCTTGCGCGAGAACAAATCCACAACCACAGCCAAATACAGCCACCCCTCATGCGTGCGGATGTACGTGATATCAGTTACCCATACCTCGTCAGGCACTAACGGATTAAACTGCCGCTGCAAGCGGTTCGGCGTAATGATATGGCTGTCCCCCTTACGTGATCTGGGTTTGCGATATCCAACCTGTGCTTTAAGCCCTTCGGATTGCATCAACCGGTATACCCGGTTAATGCCGCAAGACTCGCCGAAATCACGTAAATCAGAATGAATTTTACGGTAGCCATACACACAACCAGACTCCAGCCAAAACTGTTTTATTAATCCTGTCAGCCGCCGGTTTGCTTTATCGCGTTTCGACAGCGATGCCTTACTCCACGCATAGTATCCACTGGGATGCACATCCAACATGTTACAAAGCCAGCGCACCGGCCAGCTGTCGCAGTGTTCTTTAATGAAGGCGTATCTTAGTCGGACAGCTTTGCGAAGTACGCCGCGGCTTTTTTTAGAATGTCGCGCTCTTCGGTGGCTCGCTTCAGCTCTTTTTGCAGTCGCTTAATCTCGGCCTGAGCGTCAGCCAAATCATTATGCTGTTGTTTGTCAGGACCGTACTTTTTAATCCAGGCGTACAGGCTGTGCGTGGTGATATCGAGCCGTTTGGCAACATCCGCAACTGAATGGCCGCGATCAACGACCTGCTTAACTGCTTCGATTCTGAATTCTTCGGGGTAACGTTTACTGCTCATAGGCACCTCTCTTTGAGTTAGTTTATCTAACTGAAAGGTGTCTAGGAAATTAGTGGCGATTCAAGTTGGCAAATCAACGTTGCTTCACCACTTTATAGCCTCCATTAAACATAAAAAGAATTTTGTTGCTTTTGCTAAAGTCAGCCGCCCCTCAGGTGCTGTTCCCTTTGCCTGCCTGATACAGGCTTTTCGACATGGCATAACAGAGTTTCTGTCCACCCCTGACGGGGAAACAGGTTATTGGCAGAGGCAGTTTAAACACTTTCCTGAACTGAATAGTGTGCAGGCCCTTGAATGGATCCCTGAACTCGCCCGATTTTGCCAGGCAAATGAAAGTTCATCAGAGAATCGTTTATACAGTTTTCAGGATGTTGTTTTGGCTTTTATTAAGGCTTTTTCCACTGCGACAGTGGGGCGTCCTTTGCTTGTCGTCTTAGATGATATCCAGAACTTGGACGAATCCAGTCAAGTGTTACTCCACACCTTACTGAACACTTCTCAAAAATTATCTTTTGTTCTGGTGTGTACTGTGCGGGCCGACTCAGTGCTTTGTGAAGCAGTGCAGAATTCATTACGTGACTCACTCTGGTACTCTGAGCAATATCTGGATGCAGAATTGCTTCCTTTTACAGAGAGTCAGGTTCATCACGTATTGTCAAAAACATTAAACTGCAACCATCCTGATATTGCACAACTCAGTCATATTGTGTTTAAAAAGACAAAAGGTTTCCCGGCACAAATTAAATTTTTGTTAAACGCTCTCGCACAAAACAATAGTGTGACTCGTGATCTCCATAGTGGGATACTGCTTATTGATAAAGCAAGAGCTGCTGGTTTTGAATACAGTGATCTTTTTTATAAAGATGTGTTTAATAAGTTATATGATCTTCCAGAGCCTACTCAGAAATTATTAAAATATCTGTCAGTGGTCGATGATGCTGTTAACAGCGATATGCTACTTGAAATCCTGGGCGTCAAGCATTCGCAGTTTGAAAGTATGATACTGCCTGCACTGCCATTGGATTGGCTGTCTGAATCTGACTCGCATTACACATATCGACTGAATTTGGTTCGTCTGATTATTCATGCTTCAATTGAACGGCTTGAACATAAAAATATAATACTTCAGGTTGGAAATCATTGGCTGTCCAGGGCTTATATCTCTGATGATGAAACACTTATTATCCGGGCACTGCAATATTTAATTCAGGTACCAGAGCTGGTTATACAGGAAAAAGAACCTGAATTTATTATAACCGCAGCCGTTAATGTGGCGATGAAAGCAAAGGCATCGCATGCTCTCACATTCAGCCAGAATTGTTTTAATCTGGCTCACACTCTGCTCACACACTATCCTGTAACCTACGGGATAGTCGCCAACGATATAAAATTAAACCTTGCCGCAGATGCGTTGCAGCGGGGTGAGCTAAACACATGTCAGCAATGGTTAGATAGCTCAGAGGGGTGTTTTAATTCAATACTACAGAGGGGCCAGGCTAGTTGTATAAAGTTAGAGGCACTGCTTGGTCGCGGCCAAATTCATGCTGCATTGGATTTTGGTTTGGGAGAGTTGGAACTATATGGGCTCACATTGTGCAGGCAGGTTAGCGATGAGCAGTGTGACGCGGCGTTTAGTGCAGTCAGTCTGCGGCTGAGTGAGCGGGATAAAGACTCTTTTCTGCTCGCAGCCCCTTGCTGCGAAACTCAAGTTGAAGTGCAATGCCAGCTGATGGTTTTGCTGCTTCATCCTGCAGTTGTAGTTTCTCCTAATCTCAGGTTTTTACTTGTTTGCCATCTCCTTGAGTTGAGCCTTCTTTACCGTATGAGTAGTTTTACCTTAGTTGCCCTGAGTTGGTTTAGTGTGTTGATTGGCCACAGATATCAACAGTATCAACAGGGAAAACAATATTGTCTGCTCGTGAAGTCTTTGCTTGGACATCAGCAATTTGCTCAGAATAATGCAAAAGTTTGGTTAGCTTTGAGTCTGCAAAGTTGCTGGAGCAACTCCTTTTATTATTCATTGGATTGTATTGGTAGAGGGATCGATAAGGCACAAGCAGAAAATGATTTGATATCCGGCACATCCTTATCTTGTCATCGTTTTAGCCTCCTTCATGTGCAAGGCCAGCCTCTGAGCACATTGTTATTAGCTTCTGAACCAAGCCTCATTTGCGGACAAAAATTATCAGCATCCGGAATTTCAGATGTGATTATTTTGCAGCAAAACTTTGTACAGGTTCTTCAGAGCCTCAAGGGCGAAAGGTTTTGTGGTGAGCAGTTTACACAAGCTCTTGCAGCCATCGCTGTCAACAAAACTGTCACCGCCTATGCTGATAATGCCGGCTATCCGGCAGTTTCTTTTTACTATTGGTTTTACAAAGGTGTTCTGCATTATTTAGCGACAGAATTTTCAGAAGCCTGCAGTAGTTTTGAAAAGGCCAGTGATTTAACCTGGATAATGCCCGGGCATGTTTATTTATTTGAACTTGAGTTTTACCATGCGCTTGCTTTAAGTGCGTGTCATCAATCAAATCAGCATTCCACACTAACCAAATCCGTATTGCTGTCTTGCATCGAAAAGGTAGGACATTGGGCATCATTAAATCCAGAGACTTTCTCTGATAAAGCGCTGATCCTGAATGCTGAGTTAAAGAGAGTTGAGGGGGATTTTTTTGCTGCAATGGCGTTGTTTGAGCAGGTGATCAGTAGTAGCAAAGATGGTGATTTCCTGCAATACAAAGCGCTGGCACATGAACTTGCAGGACGTTTGGCCTTTGAATTCAATCAATTCACCAGTGCGAAAGCACATCTGAACTATGCCTTGCATTACTACAACAATTGGGGCTCCAAAGGCAAAGTCAAACAGATACGGGAAAGTTATGTTCATTTACAACCAGAGGCTACCGACCAGACAACCATTCAGCCTGCATCGCCAGCTTTACAACATTGCGCTTCTGACACAGGTTTTTCCGCTGTTTTAAATTCTATTCAATTCGACAAGGATCCTGAAAATTTACTCAGGGATTTGTTAAAAGCAGCACTGGAACATGGCCAAGCCCAACGCTGTGCCTTAGTGAGTGTAGAAAACCCTGTACCTCTGTTATTAATGCGTGGTGACATATCTGAAGGAGAGATCCGGGTTGATCATATACAGCAGGATATTGATGCTGCGGATTTTCCATTTTCAATATTAGCCGGCACTGTTAAGAGTAAACAACTGCTTCATGTTCGGGATTTGCATCAGCCTCCTTATGATGTGGATCCCTATCTGCAAGTCTGTCCTTTCGACGCCGCAATTAGTGTTCCTGTGGTATGTCGTGGTGACCTTGTTGGCATACTCTATGTTGAGTACAAAGGCCGGCACGACAGCCGTGCTGAAGATCAGACGAGTCTTCTTATTTTTTTGGCAGCGCAAATGTCCGGATGCCTGGAAAATCTCCGGTTGCAAAAAATTGCTGAAGAGGCTGTCGCCGCTAAAGAGGCCGCTGAAAAATCGCTTAAAGTTTCCGTTGCCTCTCAGGCTTTGAGTGAGGAAATTGGGCAGATGGGGTGCTGGCGATGGGAGTTTACTGAAAATGTAATACATTGTTCAGAGCAGTACGGTCGTATATTCGGCCTTGAGCCAGGTAGTAAAGTCATAAGTTTTGAGACTTTCTGTTCTGTGGTGCATCCGGACGACATAGAGGCGGTCAAGGAAAGTTTATATCAATCAATTGCTCATCAAAAACCTATTCATACAGAGTATCGGCTGCTGAAACCGAATGACAGCATTACCCACATTCTGGGGATTGGAAAACCAACTTTAGTAGAGGGCAAACTTTTTGGATTCATTGGACTTGTGCTTGATATCACTGAACGTAAAGTGTCTGAAGATGCGCTCAGATTAGCCCAAAGTGATCTCGCCAGATATTCGCGTATTAGTACAGTCGGTCAGTTAACCTCTTCTATCGCTCATGAAATTAATCAGCCTTTGATGTCTATTGTTGCCAACGCCGGAGCAGGCTTACGCTGGTTGCATCGCAACACGCCGGACTTACAGCACGTCAGCGCCAGTTTGCAGGCAATAGCGACAGAAGGGCAAAGAGCAGGCGAAATTGTCCAGAGTTTACGGGCTTTAACTAAAAACACCAAAGCAGAACTGACGGTACTGGATATACATGATGTGTTGAATCATATTGTGGCTATAGCCCGCAGTGAGATGGCAAGGCGTAAAGTCGCATTGGTGTTGCAGCTGGCTGCCGAATTGTCCGATATTCTCGGCGATATGGTGCAGTTACAGCAAGTGATGCTGAATCTGGTAATGAATGCCATCGAAGCTATGAGCGAAGTCACAGACAGGCCCAGAGTATTAACTATCTCTACTTTTACAGAAGATGATCAGACTATTGTTATCCGGGTGGAAGATACAGGCCCAGGCATTAACGATGAGACAAAAGCACGGCTGTTTGACGCCTTTTATACGACGAAAAAAGAAGGTATGGGCATGGGGTTGACTATTTGCCGGTCTATCGTCGAAAACCACGGCGGGCGATTGACTGCAGAGGCCAGACTTCCGCTTGGTACAGTCTTTTCGTTTTCTCTGCCACTGGTCAAACCCTGAATGAACAATGTTAACGGAGAAAAACAATGAGCGGCTTGGTGATAGTAGTGGAAGATGAAGATCAGGTAAGGTCGGCACTGGTAAGCTTATTGCAATCTGCTGGTTACACAGTGCGTGATTTTGCATCTGGTACAGATTTTTTGAACAGCACTATGCCAGACACTCCGGCTTGTTTGCTGTTGGATATGCAAATGCCAGACTCCAATGGTATGGACATTATTGAACAACTGGCCAGCACACAGGCCCGAATTCCGGTGATTTTTATTACAGGATACGGTTCTATTCCTCTGAGTGTGCAGGCGATGAAAAAGGGCGCCCGTGAGTTTTTAACCAAACCTGTTTGCCCTGATGCCTTGCTGGCTGCTGTGGCTGAAGCTTTAACATCCGATCAGGCCAATCTGCAGCATCGTATTGAACAGTGTGAGCTGGCTGCCCGCTACAATTTGCTGACTCCCCGTGAGCAGCAGGTGCTGGAGTTTATTATCGGTGGTTTGCTGATCAAACAAATTGCGGCTGAATTAGCGGTCAGCGAAATTACCATTAAGGTGCACAAAAAGCAGATCATGAACAAAATGCGCACCAAATCTATAACCGATCTGGTGCGGATCACAGAACGCTTACATATAACTCAGGCCAGAGGTCGTTAACTACTCTGGCTAGTTGGCCTCATGTTCCAGACTGCGCTCTATGCGCTGGTCCGGGATCAGCCAGAGTATGGCGATAGCGATGTAAATAGCTAAAGCCAGCCACTGTGAGACAAAAGACAACAAAGTGCCTGCCAAATAAAACACCATGGATAAGCGGCCTTTCCAGTCTTTCCCTACTGCATATTTCAGCCTGGATTGCTCGCCTTGCGACACAATGATCCGGTGTTGCAACATCCAATACGCAAAAGATGTCATCAGCAACACAAAACCATAAAGCGCAACAGGCTGGGCTGAAAACTGACTTTCTCCCATCCAGGCCGTGGTAAAGGGGATCAAAGATAACCAGAATAACAAATGCAGGTTGGCCCAAAGGATAGAGCCTGTCACTTTGTCACAAACATAGAGCATATGATGATGATTGTTCCAGTAAATACCTAAGTAGATAAAACTCATCACATAACTAAAAACTACCGGAGCCAGAGGCCATAAAGCTTCGATGTTATGTCCTGTGGGTATGTGCATTTCCAGCACCATAATAGTGATAATAATGGCGAGTACGCCGTCAAACAGGGTTTCCAGTCTGTTTTTACCCATTCAATCCACCCTTCGCGTATCAGCTCAGTGTTAAGGAATTTCTGCTGTATCACTCTACTGAGTCTGGCAATTAAATGTACCTATACATAGGCATAATAGGTGGCTTTGGAGGCGTGCTCTAGTATCAGTGCTGCTGAGCTGGCAGAGGCCAGAACAGCCCCGGATCTGCAATCACCAGATGAATAAGGAATGATCGGATGACAACTATTAGCGCGAAAGACGGTACGAAAATTTTCTACAAAGACTGGGGCTCAGGTCCTGTGGTGGTGTTCAGTCATGGCTGGCCACTAAGCTCTGATGCCTGGGAAGATCAGATGTTTTTCCTCGCATCACAGGGATATCGTTGTATCGCCCATGACCGCCGTGGCCATGGCCGCTCGGAGCAGGCATGGGCAGGCAATGATATGGATACCTATGCCGATGATTTAGCCAGCCTGATTGAGGTTTTGGATTTACAGGATGTCACGCTTGTAGGGCACTCTACTGGTGGTGGCGAAGTCACCCGTTATGTAGGTCGTCATGGTTCATCACGGATCAAAGGTCTGGTATTAGTTGGCGCTGTGACACCTCAGATGGGCAGATCAGCAAATAACCCGAATGGTGTACCTATGGAGGTTTTTGATGGTATCCGTGCTGGTGTTTTGGCCAATCGTCATCAGTTTTTCCGTGATTTGACGGTACCATTTTTTGGTTTTAACCGCCCGGACGCTCAAGTCTCCACCGCCTTGCAGGATGTGTTTTGTTATCAGGGCATGTTAGCTGGCTTAAAAAATGTGTACGACTGCATTCAACAGTTTTCAGAATCAGATTTTACTGAAGATCTGAAAAAGGTCGATGTGCCGGCTTTAGTGATCCACGGCGATGATGATCAGATAGTGCCAGCTGAAACTACGGCGGTAGCTGCAGCCAGACTGTTGAAAAATGCCACATTAAAGCTTTATCCGGGCGGTTCTCACGGTTTACCTTCAACCAATAAAGACCAGATCAATCAGGATTTATTGGCTTTTTTACGTTCTTAACTCATTCAACGCTGAGTGAATAGAGAAGGGAGTTTTAATGACTCCCTTGTTTTGCCTCAGTCCAGTCTTTATACCTTGGTATACTGGTGTTTTGCCGGTGTCTCGCAGATAGTAGACAATCTGTTCAGGCTAATAACAGAGTTAAAAAACGAATGCTGGTTACACATAGCTCAGTCAGCACTTTGATGTATGGATTTGGTGCTGCTGTCACTGCAGCTATTTTTATTGCCGATACCATCACTTCACTGCAAATTGCGGTGGCTGTGCTTTATGTCATTGTGGTGCTGATGGCCGCCGAAATGTTTTCAAAACGTGGCGTTATTGCTGTTGGCGCCTTGTGCATAGTGCTGACCCTGACTGCATTTTTTATGTCGCATGGCGCGACTTTACACAGCTCGGCTTTTGCCCGTTGCCTGATAAGCCTTGCTGCTATTGCAATTACCACTGTGCTGGCACTGAAAAGCCAGACCGCTAAAGCTTTGCTGCAACAACAAGTGTATTTATTGTCGCAAACTCATGACGCCATTTTAACCTGCGATAGGAAGGGAGTGATCACCAGCTGGAATAAGGGCGCGAGCAACTTATATGGCTGGAGCAGGGAGCAGGCAATAGGCAAAACCTTATGTCAGTTGCTCAACACACCGGAAAACGCGATGCAGCAACTGCTCGCCACTGGTCATTATGAAGGTGAACTGACAGAGCGGCATCAATCCGGACAGCCAGTGGTAGTGGCCAGTCGCTGGTCTGTGGCTTTGGATGCCAAAGGTAAAGCTCAGTCTATTTTGATCAGTAACAACGATTTGACCGAAAGCCGCTTTGCTGAAGATAAACTCCGGGTGCAGCAATTAGCGCTGGAGCAGGCTAACAGATTGAGCACTTTAGGTCAGATGTCTGCATCATTAGCTCATGAAATTAATCAGCCTTTGGCGTCCATCAGCATGAGTGCCGAAGCCTCATTGCGCTGGATGAACAGGCCAGAACCCGATCTACCTGAAATCAGTTCCTGTGTCAGTGCCATAGTCAAAGAAGCACACAGAGCAGCTGAAGTGGTGAAACGGATCCGCACCTTGTCGAAAAAAGGCACTGTGACTTTGCTGCAGCTGGATTTACGTGAAGTGATTTCTGAGTCGGTGTTGTTGCTTGAAAAGGAGCTGCAACGTCATCATATTCAAATCAGTCAGCAGTTGCCTGACAGACCGCTTTGGGTGGCTGGAGATAAAATTCAGTTACAGCAAATATTGATTAACTTGCTGGTGAATGCCCAACAGGCGATGGAGCAGACTGCGCTGTCTGAACGTTATTTGACAGTCACAGTAGTGCCGGATCAGCAAAACTGGCTGTTAACAGTAGCTGATTCCGGAGCTGGTATTACAGCTGCGGATTATCCATTATTATTTGATGCATTTTACAGTACAAAATCAGAAGGTATGGGCATGGGCTTATCTATTTGCCGCAGTATTGCTGAGGCACATCATGGCTTGTTATGGGCAGAACAAAAGCAGCCTCCCGGAGCTGTGTTTTGTCTGCAACTGCCGCAACTGGCAGCGGATCCTCTGTGATTAAGACTGCATCAGGGGCTAAACCGCCCATAGTCTATGTGCTGGATGATGATCCGGCAGTGCGGGATTCATTAAGCAGTTTATTGCGCTCAGTGGGCTTAAAAGCCGAAGTCTTTGCTACTGTGGCCGAATTTCAGCAGGTCAGCCTGGCTGCAGTACCCAGTTGTCTGATCCTCGATGTGCGGCTGCAGTTTGCTAATGGTCTGGATTTTCATCGTCAGTTACTGGAAAAAGGCATCGACTTGCCGGTGATTTTTATCACAGGCCACGGTGATATTCCGATGACGGTCAAAGCAATGAAATCCGGTGCTGTGGATTTTCTGGCCAAACCTTTCCGTGAACAGGATTTACTGGATGCCATAGCGGCGGCCTTGCAAAAAGATCAGCAACGTCTGGCTGCGGATTCTGTGTCTGATGAATTGCGTCAAAGCTTCAACTCGTTAACCAACAGGGAGCAGCAAGTGATGCGGATGGCTGTGGCAGGTTTGCTGAACAAACAAATTGCAGACCAGCTGAATTTAAGCCTGATCACAGTAAAAATTCATCGCGGTAATATGATGAAAAAAATGCAGGCGAAAAATTTTGCTGAACTGGTTCGTATGGCCGGACAGTTGGAACTGAGTAAAAGTTAATACCCCGGTATAATGTTCTGCTTTTTCTTTATCGGTTAAGCTGTGTTCCTGTTAAAAACAAAACGCTGTACAAGTTTTGTTGGCTACCTGGAGTATGCAGTTGAAACCGCCTTTGATTTATGTGCTTGATGACGACGATTCTGTCCGTATTGCTTTAGGCAGCTTTCTGCGTAGCCTGGGATTTAAGGTAGAAACCTTTGCTTCAGGCCGTCAATTATTGGCCTCAGACCAATTAACTCTGGTGTCCTGCGTGATTTCCGATGTGCAAATGCCCGGCATGAGTGGTTTTGAAGTGCTGGGGCTGTTGCAACAAATGACCCCTCCTGTTCCTGTGGTATTACTCACAGCTTTTTTTGAAGAGAGCTTAAAACAAAAAGCATTGGCCGCTGGTGCCAGCGCTTTTCTCAGTAAGCCTTTCAGCTCGGCCGAAATGCTGAAGGTGCTGGAAACTCTGCTGTAAACAGCAGGGTTCAGCTGTTTTTTAACCGCTGCTTATACCAAGGTTTTAATTGCCTAAACCATTTCCTTAGTTGCCCTTACCCCAGGTAGAAGTGTTTCAGCTTCAGCCTTGCCTTAGCATTTACTCAAGGTCACAAGTTTCAGTCTGTTGACTCACTATGTGCCACTTCTGCTGTGTTGTGGCTGAACCCTGAGGTTTATGTTGGAAGGAGCATCTCATGCTGTTAAGAAAAATAAGTATCGGAAAAAGAGCAGCCAGTGGTTTTGCGTTACTGACGTTAATTATGTTGTTTTTAGGCTTTTTCAGCTTGTCACAAATGCAGCGGCTGAATCAGGCCACCAAAGAGATCGATCAGCACTGGTTAGCTGGTATCAATACCTTGCTGGAGCTGAATAACAGAATTGGCACTGTGCGGCTGGAAGGGCAAAGATTCAGAGCCAGCAAAGATGATGCAGTGCGGGCAAAAAGCAAAGCGCTGATCAATAAAGCCAGTGCTGAGATAGTGCAGCTGGAAGAGCAATACAAACTGCGTGATTTAGCAGAAACAGAGCTGGCCACCATGACGGCTCTGGAGCGTAGCCTGACCTTGTACTTTGATGATCTGAACCAACTGATCAGTCTGGCTGAACAGCACAACCTGAGCGATGCTGAAGCTGAATCTTTAAGCCGTCAGTTAAGTGAAGGTGGCGCCAGTATCAGTCTGAACTTAGAAAAGCTGATTGCCTATAACAAAGCAGGTTCGGCTGAAGCTGCTGCTGGTAATGAGCAAAACTTCGAGCGGTCTTCCTTGATGGTACGTATAACTTTACTGCTGGCTGTAGTTCTGACAGTTGTGTTAGCTGTAGTGCTGACCCGTAGCATCGTATTACCTGTGCGCAAAGCTTTACTGGCTGCTGAAACTATTGCCAGCGGTGATTTAAGTCAAAGTATTGAGTGCAAAGGTAATGATGAACCTGCCTTTTTGCTGCGTGCTATGGACCTGATGCGGAAAAATTTGAAAGATGTGATCGAAAATATCCGCGATTCTGCTGTGCAACTGGCTTCAGCCACAGAAGAAATGAACACAGTGATTTGGAGCAGTACCAACGATTTGCAGCAACAAAGTAATGAAATTGAACTGACCGCGACAGCCATGTCACAAATGACCTCTGCAGTGAATGAAGTGGCAGGCAATGCCGTCTCTACATCAGAACTGTCGCAGTTGTCTGATCGTGAAGCCAAAGATGGCAATCAGCGGGTGGCGCAGTCCATCAGCCTGATTGAAGATTTGGTCACTAATGTGATGTCGGTTTCTGATAAAGCTGAAACTCTGGCGACTCACACCCAAAGCATCAGCAAAGTGCTGGAAGTGATACGCACTATAGCTGACCAAACCAATCTGCTGGCATTAAATGCCGCCATCGAAGCCGCCAGAGCGGGTGAAAGTGGTCGTGGTTTTGCGGTCGTGGCTGATGAGGTGCGCTCGCTGGCGCAACGTACCCAGCAGTCAACGCTGGAAATTGAAAATATGATCAACACTGTGCAACACCAAACCGATGACACAGTGCATTCACTGCAGTTCAGCGCACAGCAGGCTGAAGCTACTCTGGAACAAGCCAAAGCGGCAGACCAGGCCTTACGTCAAATCACGCTGGCCATTTCGCAGATTAACGAACGTAATCTGGCGATAGCAGGTGCGACTGAACAACAGGCGTTAGTGGCCAGAGAAGTTGACCAAAGTCTGTTAAAAATCCGTGATTTATCCACTCAAACTGCGGCCGGTGCCAGCCAGACTTCGCAAGCCAGTCAGGAGTTATCCAAACTGGCAGTAAATCTGGCAGGTTTAGTCGACCGTTTCGCCTTTTAACTTCAAGCTCTGAACAAGCAGACCCTTGTCAAAGCACAGGGGTCTGCAGAGGTTCAGTGGGATAACACTATGAACAGTATCCATTTTCCTGTGGCATCAGAGCATTTTTCAGGTGCTGCTGACACAAACAGCAAGCCACAGATCACAGTTGTGGTAGCCAAAACCGGTTTATGGCTGATTTTATACCTGAGTATTGTCTTGTTACTCTGCGGTTTTTTATTGATCTCTTATCTGCAAACCGAACGTCAGGCCAAAGCTGATTTGCATAATATCAATCTGACGCTGGAGTCCAGACTAAACGCCGGTTTATTGCACCCGGTACAGACTCAGCTCAGCAGTGTGGCGCAGATGCTGGACAGCACTTTGCTGGATAAAAGTCAGCTGGAACAGGAGACGCTGCGCCAGCACCTGCAGACTCTGACCAGTCGTTTCCCGGAATTGCCTCCGCTGATTGTGCTGAGTAAATATGGCTCGGCTCTACTCAGCATTGAAGGTGGAGATCCGCAGCTGTATTTTTCGCAAATACCGGCACTGGTCAATGCGCCTAAATTACCTGCACTGCTGTTTGAACAAACTTCAGATAACAGGCTGGCGCTGGCCGTGCCTTTGTTTAATACCCGGCATGAACTTAATGGTTGGGTGGCGACTTCAGTGCGATTGGACGCCATTCAGAAGCTATTTGCCCAGGTAGAACTGGGGCCTGCAGGTGTGTTAACTCTGCGCCGTATCGACCCGCCTGCCACAGTAGTACGTCAGCCCGAGTGGACTGAAAAAATGCCACGTTATGAAGCCGATTTAATAGACCGGCAACTGGCGGAAGGCCAAAACGAAGGGGTGCTTTTTATGCATTCCAGAGTAGATGCGGTGAAACGTTTGTATGGTTTTAAAAGACTGGGCTCTTATCCTTTTGTTGTCGTCACAGGGTACGCCAGCAAAGATTATCTGGCGGAATGGTATTTAAGTTCAGCGCTGGCGACTGTGTTATCTGTGCTGATTTGTCTGCTGAGTTTTATTTTCAGTCGTCGCCTGCAAAAAACCAGAGCCAAAGAGCAGCGCTCAGCCAAAGAATTGCAAGCCAAAGAGGAATACATTCGATTATTGCTGCATTCAGTGGGCCACCCCATTTTTGGATTGAATTTACGCGGCGAATGTTCTTTCAGTAACCAGAGTTGTGTGCAGTTGTTTGGTTATGCCAAAGACACGGATTTATCCTCTAAACCGCTTGAGATCCATTTTGTTGATCACAACGGCGAACGCACGGATCTGATGGGCAGATTGTTAAGTCAAATCCGTCAGGGCAAAGAGTTTTACTGCGACGATCATAGTTTTATTAACGCGCAACAGCAGCAAATTCAGGTGGAGATCCGCGCTTATCCCAATATCAAAAACCAGCAGTTAATAGGGGCTGTGGTGACTTTGCAGGATATTTCTGAGCGGAAAGATCAGGAACAACGCATCAGTTATATGGCTTATCACGATGCATTAACAGGCCTGCCCAACCGCTGGTTACTAAAAGACAGATTTGAGCAGTTGCAGGCTGGTGTTGATGGCCAGGATGGCCATATAGCTCTGCTGTATCTGGATTTGGATAACTTTAAAAACATCAATGACTCACTGGGGCATTACGCCGGTGATGCCGTATTGCATGCGGTGGCTAAACGTTTGTTGTCTTTTAAAAGCCGTATCGACACTGTGGCCCGGCTGGGTGGCGATGAATACTTGTTGCTGGTACGGATTGCGCAGCAGCACGAAGAGCTGAAGCAGTTATTGCAGGACATTATTACCCAAATTCAACAACCGCTGCAGTTAGAAGCACAGCAAGTTTCAGTGACGCCTTCTATAGGTGTGGCTATTCATGTGCTGCATGGCGCTGATTTTGAAGCTTTGCTGAAAGCGGCGGATATGGCCTTGTATAAAGCCAAAGAAGATGGCCGTAACACCTACAGGTTTTATCACAGAACTATGGGAGAGCAGGGCGTGCGCCGCCTGATGCTGCAAACCGATCTGCGTCAGGCGTTAAGCAAAAAACAGCTGTTTATCCAGTATCAGCCTCAGCTGGACTTACACACAGGCCGCATTATTGGCGCTGAAGCTTTATTGCGCTGGAAACATCCTGTTGAAGGGCTGATTTCTCCGGCAGAGTTTATTCCGGCGGCTGAAGCCAACGGCATGATTATTCCGATCAGTAACTGGCTCATCCGTGAAGTTTGTCAGCAAGCCATGTTGTGGCGTAAGCAAGGTATGGCGCCTTTTGTGGTGGCGGTTAATTGTTCAGCTGTGCAGTTCCGTCAGGGCGATTTAGTGGCTGAAGTACGGCAGGCGCTGGAAGAGTCAGGTTTACCGGCCCAATGGCTGGAACTGGAGTTGACAGAGTCAATGCTGCTGCAGGATTCAGAGCGGGTGATGCAGATTATTGCCCAGTTAAAAGCTCTGGGGGTGAAGTTGTCCATCGATGACTTTGGTACAGGCTACTCCAATATGGCCTACCTGAAACGTTTTGCGGTGGACAAGCTGAAAATCGACCAGTCCTTTGTCAAGGGCATAGCCCGTAATCCGGACGATGAAGCCATAGTGCAATCCATTATCACCCTGGCGCACAGCTTTAATCTGAAAGCTATTGCTGAAGGGGTGGAAGATACGGCCACTGCCGATCTGCTGCGTGCCCGCGGCTGTGACGAAGTGCAGGGGTATTGTTATGCCAAACCTTTAGCTCCTGAGGCTTTTCTGGATTT
Source organism: Rheinheimera mangrovi (assembly GCF_003990335.1). Taxonomy (NCBI): domain Bacteria; kingdom Pseudomonadati; phylum Pseudomonadota; class Gammaproteobacteria; order Chromatiales; family Chromatiaceae; genus Rheinheimera; species Rheinheimera mangrovi. Next base: position 430,952 of record NZ_CP034683.1, read on the forward strand.
TGCGTTGAGTAATCAGCGTGAGACCACTCAGGTTGTGCAATTGAAATACGGTCAAAGTTAATCCGTCCGGTCAGCCGTTTCAGTGGGGTGTTGAGATGAACAACAGCGACAATATGCAGCAAAGCACAGAGCAAAACGATTTTACCGGTGTGGTGTACGGACTAATTGGCTCCTGCATTTGGGGTTCTTATATGGCCGTATCCAGTCAGGGTATTGCTGATGGTTTTAGTGCTGAGGATCTAGCGTTTTTACGTTACCTGACGTCAGGCTTATTACTGCTGCCTGTGCTGGCTTTGAGTAATATGTTCCGGAGAGTGGGCTGGCAGCGTTCTTTGGTGTTGACGCTGCTGGCCGGGCCTGTGTTTGCCATTTTGGCGTTGCATGGTTTTGCCTATGCTCCGCTTATTCATGGCACTGTGATCCAGGCTCTGGCGCTGATTTTATCTTGCCTGGCCATAGTGCTGCTGTGTCACAAGGAAAAACTTAAGTTCAGTTATCTGGCGGCTTTGCTGGTGTTATTTGTTGGTCTGGCTGCAGTGGCCCGGCCGTTTGCAGTTCCGGATCATGACGGCGCCGCATTCTGGAGAGGGGATGTACTTTTTGCGCTGGCTGGACTGATGTGGGCGCTGTTTTTAATGCTGGTTCGCTACTGGCAGGTGGATGCGTTAGCGGCCACAGTAGTGGTGGCTGTATTGTCGTCGCTGATTTATTGCCCGCTTTATTTAGTGTTGCATGGTCCTTTGCATATCTCGATGCTGGATTTTGATCATGTGATTGAGCAAGTGCTGTTTCAGGGCGTTTTATCCGGCGTATTGGCTTTATTTGCCTTCAGCAAAGCTGTGCAGTACCTCGGGCTTGGCAAGGCCGTATTGTTCCAGGCTTTTTCGCCTGCCGTCACTATGTTGTCAGGTATTTTGTTATTTCAGCATATTCCGGTTTTAAGTCAGTGGCTTGGTTTTAGCCTGATCGCAGCAGCGTTATTTCTGGGGTTTTATCGGGAATTGGACTAAAAACCAGACTCAGCATTTGCTGGAGTCCGGTTTTTCAATGTGTTCATTAAATCCGACAGGGAGTTTGTTTAAGGAGTTTAGTGGCTGATAGCGCTAAACAGCAGAGACTGATGCGCCATGGCTCCGGCCAGCGAACCATCTCCTATGGCAATAGCCACTGAACCTGCCATACGGGCATTATCACCACAGGCAAATACGCCCGCTGTAGTGGTTTCTTTGCTGGCGCTGGTGTGAATAAAAGCACCCATTGGGCCTTGCTCAAACTGGCAACCTAACTGTTCTGCCAATGGGCTGTTGACTGTGGTGGCAGGTTGGGTAAAAAGGCCAGCCATCTGCAGTGTCTTACCAGTGGTGAGCTGCACATCCGCTTTGCCTGAAATCTGCAGCACTTTACCCGATTCAATCACCACACCCCGGGCAAGCAGCTGTGCTTTTTGTTCTGCGTCGGGCTCAAAACATTCATTAGTGAATAAAGTGGTTGGCCCCCAATCCGGTAACATCAGCGCATGGTGCAAAGCGAGTGGACTGGCTGCGACTACACCTATGGAGCCTTGCTCCAGCTCGTAGCCATGGCAATAAGGGCAATGAAAAATACTTTTGCCCCAACGCTCTGCAAGACCGGGAATGTCAGGAAGTTGATCGGTCACACCTGTAGCCAATATTAAACGTCTGGCCTGATAGCTTTGTTGCTCTGTATTGACCTGAAAACCGGATGCGATTTTGTGAGCGCTGAGGGCAGACGCATCCAGCCATTGCACTGTCGGATAGGCCAACAACTGAGCTTTGGCTGTGGCAGCAATAGCGGCAGGGCTGTTGCCGTCCTGAGTTAAAAAGCCGTGCGAGCTGTCAGCAAATCTATTGCGTCTGCTGCCTGCGTCTATCACCAAGACAGAGCGGCGGGCACGTACTAACTGTAAAGCGGCGGCCATTCCAGCGTAGCTGCCTCCCAGGATGATCACATCAAGATCCATATCTGCTTACTCTTTCGGGGGTTGTTGTGGGTTGTGCAGATTCGCCAGATGTTGCTGGCGTCTGAGTTCAAAATCAGCTGCTATATCAGAGAGATTAACACTGCCAAATTTTTGCAGCAGTTGTTGCTCTGCCGCCGCAAAAGCTGAGTCCAGCGACGCATTCACCGCCTGTTCGATAAGGCATTGTGGCGCTTCCTGCCTGTACCCCTGAGCAAAGAGACGGGGAGCACCAAGAGCCTGATACACATCCCGCAAACTGATGGCCTCAAGAGGCTTTGCTATAGTCCAGCCCCCGCCATGGCCTTTGACTGAAACCACTAATCCTGCCTGACGTAAGCCCGCCATCATGCGGCGGATCACAACAGGATTCGTTTTCAGGTAGAGGGCAAGCGTCTCAGACGTCATGGCCTGATGATGTTCAGCCAGATGCAGAATGACATGCAAAATGGATGAGAGTTTATTATCACTTTTCATGTAACTTACATTATTACATGATGTGAAACTGATCAAGTTCTGATCTGGGAAAGGCGCTGAGTTGTAGCCGCAGAGCGATAAAAAGCCGGCCACTGACGACCGGCTTTGGCGTTGGTGTTAAGGGCTCAGCCTTTTGATACAGTAAGTTTATCTACCACATCCACCACGTCCTTGGTGTTTTTAGCTTTGGCAACGGCCAAATCTTTTTCCGCATCTGAGTCTACTGTACCGCTGAGTGTGACGACGCTGTTGCTGACGTCTACATCTATGCTGGTGCCACTGGTTTCAGGTTCAAACAGCAAGCTGGTTTTTACCACAGTGGCAATTTTTGCATCTTTTAAGGCACTGATGGCTTTTGGATCAGCTTGGGTTTGGCTGTCTTTTTTCACCATCAGTTTGTTTTCGACTGAGCTGACGCCTTCCAGGCCTTCTACCAGTTCTGCGGCTAAGGCTTTATCCACATCACTTTCTACTTCACCTGTTAAAGTGACCACACCGTTTTTCACATGGGTGTCTATGGTAAAAGAATTCAGGTTGCCATTGAGCAACAGCGTGGTTTCGGCTTTACCGTCTATCCAGGCATCTTTGGTTGCATCTTTCCAGTCATTGGCGGCCATGGCAGATACAGATGCCAAAGTTAAAGTAATCATCACTGCTAATGTTGTGCGTTTCATCGTGTCGCTCCTTTGTTAGTGAGACAGTGAGGTATTGCCAGTTTGATGCCAAAATTTAAGTTGTTGATTTAATTTGAATATATTTTTTCATTCATTTAATGTTAATTTTTTGTTTGTAATTTTGTCTGGCTGATCGGTAAAAGTTTCATGCCAGTTCAACTGGTTTGGATACTTGCCAGCTGATCTGCGGCTATTTGCAGACTAGCGGTAAAATGCAGCAAGGTCTTCTGGTACTGCTGTAAGTCAAAGTGTCTGATCACTGCTTTTTGCAATTGCAGTTGTTTCACCAGTTGTTGCTGTATAGTGGCTAGTGACGTTTGGCTTCGTTTGTTGTCATACCAAAGACTAAGCTCATACAAAGCCTCCAGCCCGTCTGACGCAACCTGACTTTGGCTTGGCTTAGGTAACAGATATAAAGTTTGTTGATGCAACTCTGCCAGCGCTGCAAAGTGCCGGCGCAGATTGCCTGACCCTGCTGTTTCTGCATTTTGCTGATAAAAACGCCTGGCTCTGCTAAACAACAGACTAAAAGCTGCGATCAGTTCTATATCCCGGACCTGTGAGGTTTGATTCGGTAAGCTTGGTGTCATCAGATGGGTACTCCATAGTAAATAAAACTATGCAGATTCATTATCAATTCATGTACCAAGATGTAAGTTTATGATGTATAGATATTTTTGAATTCCTTGTCTGGGAAGCTGAGCGCCGATCGGTAAGTTTTACTCAGGACCCATGTTAAATTTACAGTCAGTACGCTCTAACTATGGAAGGTACTTATGACCCAGCCCGTTATGTTCCTGCATCTGCAGGACCCGGAATTAACCAGCCAGCTTTTGCAGTCAGAGACTGTCCGGCGTTTTGTTATTTGTAAAAGTCAGCCGGATGAATGTTGGGTAGAACAACTGCTCAGGCAGCCTTGTGATTTGGCTTTTATTGAAATTGACAGCACTGAACCTGCGCAGTACGACTTGTTACAGCAAAGCAATCTGCTGGCTGGAATCGACTTTATTCTGGTCAGTAAAGGCTTGCCAGACCTGGCTACGGATCAATTGATGCGTTCTGGTGCTGGCTACCATTTCCGTCATCCGCTGGATATGACGTCTGTGTTGGATGCGGTACAGGATTTTTATCAACAGTTATCTTCAGTGGCGGTAAAACGCAGAGTTCAAAGCAGTGATTTGGATCAGTTTGGTTTATTGGTCGGGTCCTCTGCCGCTATGCTCAGACTGTACAAAACAGTGCGCAAGGTGGCCGTGACTGAAGCCAACGTTTTTATTATTGGTGAAAGTGGCGCTGGTAAAGAGCTGGTGGCGAATACCCTGCATTTAGCCAGTCACAGAGCCGACAAACCTTTTGTGGCCATTAATTGTGGTGCTTTAAGTTCTGAGCTTACCGACAGCGAACTCTTTGGTCATGTCAAAGGCTCCTTTACCGGGGCTTTGCGTGATCATCAGGGCGTGTTCGCTCAGGCTGAACAAGGCACGTTATTTTTGGATGAAGTGACAGAAATGCCGTTGGATCAACAAGTGAAGTTGCTGCGGGTGCTGGAAAGTGGTGAATACAGGCCAGTTGGCAGCAATAAAGTCTGCATGGCCAACGTAAGAGTTATAGCTGCAACCAACAGGGACCCACTTCAAGCTGTGGCTGATGGCATTTTTCGGGAAGATTTGTATTTCAGGTTATCACAGTTTCCAGTCAAAGTGCCGCCACTGCGTGAGCGGGAAGGTGACATTGCTGGCTTAGCGCAACATTTTCTGGCGTATTGTAATGTGCGTGAACAACAACAAAAACAATGGTCTGACGCAGCTTTAGCTGTGATTAAACAGCATGCCTGGCCAGGTAATGTGCGTGAGTTGAAGCATGCGGTAGAGCGGGCCTTTATTTTGGCGGACAAACAGATTGAGCCTGAACATCTGCTGATCGAAGAGGCGACCGCAACTGCTGCGGTTGCTGAGGTTCCGTCAGATATGCCATTGGATGAATTGGAAAAAGCCGCCATTTTTGCAGCGCTGGAACGAAATAATGGGAATAAAACCGATACAGCACAACAGTTGGGGATCAGTGTAAAAACGCTTTACAACAAACTGGAAAAATACCAGCAGGAAAGTTGAGCTTTAAAGTGCTCGTCTTGCTGATAAAGAATGGCGGGGGTTAAACCCCCGCCTCAGACCATTAACAGTCTTTATCTTCAGCGTCTGCCTTCTCTTTGGCCGCTTCACACAGCTCTTTCGCCTTTTCTGCTGTTTTGTCAGCAGCGTCTTCCATGGCATCTGCAGTTTTGTCTGCAGCTTCTTCCAGTTTGTCAGTGGCTTGCTCAGCTTTATCTTCAACCTGAGCTTTTAACTCTTCCATTCTGTCTTCTGCTTTTTCCGCATCGCTTTCACTACAGGCGGCGATAGAGGTCGCCAGCATCACAGCCAACACCACTTTGAATAATGTGCTTTGAGTTTTCATTTCATTCTCCTTCAGCCGCTTGGGGCCACTTACAATTTAGGGGTTTTGCCACGCAGTGCATTTGCTAACAGTGAAATAACCAGCAATACCACAAAAATCATAAATATAATTTTTGCTATACCTGCTGCAGCGCCTGCAATGCCACCAAAACCCAGAATACCTGCCACTATGGCCACAATAAAAAAGGTTAAAGCCCAGCCTAACATAGTTGCTCCTCAGTGCTTCTGCACCAGTTGAACGTACTTCGTACACTAAGCGAGCATCATGCCAATATCGGCTTTTACACTATAAGTCACTGTTATTGTTTATTTTATACAGGATTTATGAACGCAGGCTGTCTTAGGTTTTTGTTTAGCTAATGGTAAAATTTACAGGCGCTGTAGTAACAGTTGCAGGCTAGGGTTGCAGCCTGAAGCTAATGCTGCTCAATTCATGGCATAATCCCCACCGTACAGAAGCAGGATCATGAGTAACAGATGGCAAAAAAACTAAGTGTGGTGCAATTAAAACAACAGGCCAATGTGCTGAAATCGCTGGAAGCAGTGGAAGAGCTGGCCATGCCTCTTTATCCAGATTTTGTCGGCTGTTGGTTTAGCCTGGAGTATGAGCATTTCCCAGGCTCTTTACTGGTGCGTTGTCAGTTTAATTCCGAAGCAGCTCTGGCTGCGGCACTTGAACAAAAGCTGGATCTGTATTTTCAAAAACAGATCCATAAGCAGTTATTTAAATGCGGCATTTTAGTCAAAGACATCAAAAGGCATGTGGTATTAACCACATTATCCCCAGATGATTAAGCCGTGACACAAAAGCCTGCTATGGCTGCCTTGTAATTTGAGGTAGCATAAACGCCATTTGGTTTTAAAAAATTTGGCGTATGACGGCTGATTTTGTTTTTCCTGTCTCTGCAGAGCAGTTACAACTCTGGTTTCACCCTGCCACCTTTCATAAGGCGCGGGCTTATTTTTTGGCCGGTAAAGTAGTGCAGTTGGATTATGAAGCTGACTTTTCTCAAATCCGCAGTCAGGTTTGGGGTGATGGTTTTAGTCCTTTTAAACAGCTGATTTCTATATCCGAGCGCGATGGTCAGGTACAAATGACGGATTCCTGTACTTGCTCTGATGGCAGCAGATGCAAGCATGTACTGGCGGCCTTACTGAAACTGAAACACCAACTGGATCAACTGCAACAAAAGTCGGTGCAACAGCCTGTACGACAGCTTAACCAATGGTTTAGCGAAGCCGAACAATACAATACTCCAGTTACAGCCAACACTACTGAAGATACGGTGTTGTATGAACTGCGCCCCAGTAGTTTAGGTTTACAGCTGCTGCCGAAAAGGGTGAAACAAGCTAAAAATGGCAGCTTCAGCAAAGGCAAAATTATTGCGCAAAGTGAGCTTTCCGGCCAAATCCGGCCTTTATGGCTGGCCGAAGATGATTACCGGTTATTGCAGCAGTTTTTTGCTTTTGATTTACGCCGTCAGGCCTTGCTGGAAGATCAGTGGGGTTATCAGCTGCTTTTAAAAATGCTGGAAACGGGCCGTTGTGTGCTGGATGAAGAGCGCCGGGAGCTATTCTGGGGCGATACTTTGTCACTGCAATTACGCTGGTTAAAAAGCAAAGCGGGCTGGCAGTTACTGCAATTAATGCCTAAAGATCGTGAACTGGAACTGGTGTATACCGATCCGCCTTGTTACCTCGATTTAATTAATAATCAGCTGGGTTTACTCGAAAGCGACATCACTGGTCGTGAACTGAAGCTATTAATGCGCATGCCTCCTGTGCCAGCTGCCGTGTTGCCGGACAGCATGAAACGGTTGCAGCAAATTTTCCCCACACTCAATTTGCCTATGCCGGACGACAGTGCGGTGCAGAAAATTGAAAGCAAACCAGTTCCTGTATTACGGTTGAAGTTGCTGACGCAAAAAAACAAAGTCAGCAAAGCTGTGGCTGTGTTACAGATGGCGTATGGCCCGCATTTATTGCCATTGGATTTACAACAATCCCAAACTCAGCTGCAGCTGGATAATCAGACTGTCTTTATTCGCCGCGACCGTGACAGCGAAATCAAGGCGCTGGAAACTCTATCCCAGTATGGTTTACGTTCAGTGCCTGTTGAGCAATCTACAACACCTTATTTTGACTGTGGCGAAGGACCGGAAAACCCTCTGTTATGGCAGCCTTTGTTGCAAGCCATTCCGGACTTAAAGCAACAAGGTTGGCGTATTGAACAGGACAAAGCCTTTAATCAGGCGGTGATCCACGCCAAAGCTTATTTGGAAGTCACAGACAAAAACACCGGTGGTTTTGGTTTAGCTATTCAGGTCGAAATTGATGGTCAGCAAATTCCGTTATTGCCTTTAATCACTCAGTGGTTACGTAGTTATGGTTTGCCTGCCGCCGATGAAACCTTGTGGCTCAGTTTACCTCAAGGCAAATTGCCTTTGCCGGTTAGCCTGATACAGCCGTTAATTGACACCATAGTTGAACTGTTAAACCTGAAAAAAGCCCCCAGTGAAATAGAGCTACCGGATTACAAAGCCGCTTTATTGCCAGGCCCTGGCGCTGAAGAAATCCGTTATCTAAATGCCGGTCGTTTGCAACAGTTGGTGACTCAGCTGCGTCATTTTGAAGGTATTGAAGATATAGCTGCGCCTGTCACTTTAAAAGCCCAGCTGCGGCCTTATCAGCAGCAGGGCTTAAGCTGGCTTTGTTTTCTGCGCCGTTTCGGCTTAGGCGGTATTTTGGCCGACGATATGGGGTTGGGGAAAACTGTACAGACGCTGGCCTTTTTGCTGCATCAGCAAGAGTCGGGTTTACTGAAACACCCGGCTTTAATCGTCTGTCCTACCAGTTTATTGGGCAACTGGGCGCAGGAAGCTGCCCGTTTTGCCCCTTCACTGAAAGTGCTGACTTTATACGGCCCTAAACGTCAGGCGTTGTTTGACCAGCTGGAAAAATACGACTTAATAGTCACCAGTTATCCACTGCTGGTGCGGGATCTCGCCTATTACCAGACCCATCACTTTAGCCTGATGGCATTGGATGAAGCCCAGCATATTAAAAATGCCGGTTCGCAGTCGGCACAAAGTGCACGCTTGGTCAAAGCCGACTTTAAGCTGGCGCTCACAGGCACGCCGCTGGAAAACCATTTGGGTGAACTTAAAGCCTTATTTGATTTTGTCTTGCCTGGTTTATTAGGCACAGAAGCTCGTTTTCAGCAGGTATTCCGCAAACCCATAGAAAAGTCAGCCGATGCAGAAAGGGCTCATGCGCTGCGTCAGCGGATTGCACCTTTTATGTTACGCCGCACTAAAAAGCAGGTGGCGACCGAATTACCGGATAAAACCGAAATTCTGCAGCTGCTCGATATGGAGTCGGATCAGCGTAATTTGTACGAAAGTATCCGTTTAATAATGGAAACCAAAGTACGGGAAATGTTTCTACGCAAAGGTGTAGCCGCCAGCCAGATGGAGTATCTGGACGCTTTGTTAAAGCTGCGGCAGGCTTGTTGTGATGCTCGGTTATTGCCAATAGAGCAAGCTCAGTTGGTGCAGAATAATGCTAAGTTACAGTGGCTGCGGGACACTTTGCCTGAGATGATCGAAGAAGGTCGTAAGGTACTGATCTTCAGTCAGTTCTCCAGCATGCTGAGCCTGATAGAGCAGGAACTGCAATATATGGATATCAGCTACAGTAAGTTGACAGGCCAGACGAAAAAACGCCAGGAACAAATTGACGAGTTCCAACAGGGTGATAATTCGGTATTTTTAATCAGCTTAAAAGCAGGTGGCACAGGCTTAAACCTGACGGCAGCTGATACTGTCATTCACTACGACCCTTGGTGGAATCCGGCTGCAGAAAATCAGGCAACAGACCGCGCTTATCGGATAGGCCAGGACAAGCAAGTATTTGTCTATAAACTGATTATCAGCAAAACTGTGGAAGAAAAAGTGCAGCAGTTACAGCAGTTTAAACAAGGATTAGCCGATCAGATTTTCAGTCTGGGTCAAAGCCATATCTGGCAGGGTGAGGCGCAGGATCTATTGGCTCTGTTTAGTGAGGACTGAACTCAACAGGGGCAGGGCAAGCCTAGTTCGACACCGACCCGGCTTCTGGACGGGCGGGGACAAGCCCCGCCCCTACATTTGTGGTAAATATAATGGGAAAAAATTTATGAAGATCAAAGGCATACTATTTTCCCTGTTGTGTTGTGTCAGTTCTGCAGTTATGGCAACTGAACCTTATGATCGCATAGCGCCTTTGGTCGAAAAGGCTATTGCAGATAAGCAATTACCCGGTGCTGTGGTGCTGGTAGGGCGTGGCGAACAGGTTTTGTATCGCAAAGCTTTTGGCTTTAAAACCTATTCGCCTGCAGCTGCCGTGGCCACACCAGACACAGTTTTTGATTTAGCATCTTTAACTAAGCCTTTAGTGACCACAACCTTAATTATGCAGCTGGTGGAGCAGGGCGAGTTAAGACTTACAGATCCTGTTGGCAAGTATCTGCAGCAACTCACCGATGCGGAAGTGAAGAAAATCACTATGCTGCAATTGCTAACCCACAGTTCAGGTTTGGCAGATGGTTTTGACCGACGTGAATTCTGGCAAGGCAAGGCTGGTTTAGATGCTGCGCTTGCAAAGCTGCAGTTAAAAACCAAACCCGATCAGCAGTTTGTGTATTCAGATATAGGCTTTATTTTATTGGGCCTGGTGGTTGAACAGGTCACAAAACAGCCTTTGGATCTATTAGCACAGCAACGCATTTTTCAGCCTTTACAGATGAAAGGCAGCCGTTATTTGCCGCAGGATAAGCCCTTGCAAGATACAGCTTATCTGCAGCGCATAGCACCCACTGAACAGCTGAACGGGGATGCGGATTACCACAAATTGTTGCCAAACTATGCCCAGCCCTATTTGCATGCCGTAGTGCACGACCCAACAGCCTTGCGTTTAGGCGGAGTAGCAGGTCATGCCGGAGTTTTTGGTACAGCGGACGATCTCGCCTTATTTGCCCAAATGCTATTAAACGGCGGTGAGCTTAAAGGCCAAAGAGTATTATCCCCACTGGCAGTGCAACGTGTATTAACCCCGGTTGTTATAGGCAACCAAAGCCGGGCTTTAGGCTGGGATATGCAAACAGGCTACTCAGCACCTAAAGGGGATTTATTGCCCCAAGGCTCTTTTGGCCACACAGGTTTTACCGGCACCAGTATCTGGCTAGACCCGGCCAGCCGCACCTATATCATTTTGTTATCGAATCGTGTTCACCCCAACCGCACTACTTCCATCACAGAGCTGCGCGCTAGATTGGCGAATATAGTAGCGGCCGCTATTGAGCTTTAACTTTGTTTTAAAAAGACAAATTGAGCCTTTTGCTGCATCTCTGCTGTATTTGGGTATATAGTAAAACCAACTCACTACACAGGACTGCTTTTATGAAAACCGGAGCCCAGCTGGTGGCCGAAGCCAAAACGAAAATTCAGGAACTGACGGTGCAGCAGTTGGCTGCTTTATTACAAACCAGTCAGGCTCGTATTATTGATGTACGTGAACCTGCGGAGTTTGCCACTGGTCATATTCCTACTGCAGTCAATATGCCGCGTGGGGTGCTGGAAATGCAGTTGCCGCAGCATCCTGCTGTTGCAGAGCATAAGGATGCAGTAGTCGCTTTAACAGAACTGGCGAGTGAGCCTTTGTATTTAATTTGCCGCTCTGGTGCCCGCTCTGCTTTAGCCGCCGAGTCGCTGCAGCGTATGGGTTTTCGTGACTTATATTCAATAGCTGGTGGTATGCAAGCCTGGACCGACAGTGGTTTTCCTGTTCGGCAATAATCTGCTTTACAGCCTCAGCCATAGACTTTAGTCGCATTCGCCCGAGGATGGTTTGACAGTGGCTGACATAACAGAAACACTGCCAGAACCGAAATACCGCAGAGTGCTCAGCTCTGTCATGTTTTCTTCTGCCATCTTGTCTCTGGCCTTTGTCGAATGGGAAGTCGTTATGGAAAATGTACGTGCTGCAGTGATTTTTGTTGTGCTCTGGCTGACGGCGCAGGTGTTGTACCTGTGGCTGGATTTCAACAGCTGGCTATTGGTGCTGTTGAATCTGTTGGCTGTAAGTGGTTTTCTGCTGTGGTCCGGCCGTCAACAACCAGAAGTTCAGCCACAAAATGAATCCAATGCGCAGGTCGACAGCGCTCATCACATCACCGAGGCCACATCAAAAATGGCAATAGGTGCGGCAGAAGTTTCGTTTTATATCGATGGTTTAATTAAAGACATCAAACATAGTGGTGACGACTGCGGCCAGATTGGCAGCGCAGCTACAGGCTTAGCTGATACCAGTGGTCAACTGACTGATAATCTGCAGCAAATCAGCCATAGCATTACTCATACGGCCGATGCCTGCAGTGCAGCCGATCAGCGCCTGCAAAAAAGTGTGGGTAACATCAACCAGTTAGCTAGCGCTGTTAGCGATGCTGCTGCGCGGTTGGAGCAACTTAAGGGCAGTGCCGATGATATTCAGCGTATTACTGAAGTGATCACAGGCGTGGCCAATCAAACCAACTTATTGGCGCTTAACGCCGCTATTGAAGCTGCCAGGGCAGGCGAACAAGGCCGTGGTTTTGCGGTAGTGGCTGATGAAGTGCGGGCTCTGGCAGGTAAAACCTCAGAAGCGACCAAAGACATAGCGAAAATGCTGGCTGATATTCGCAGCCAAAGTGAGCAAACTGCTGGTGTAATGACGCAGTTGGTGCAGTTAAGTGGTGACGTGCAGCAGGAATTGCAGTCTGTGGCGGCAGGTTTTAATGGTATCAATACCGAAGTAGGGCAGGTGTCTGCTGCGCTGGAGCAAATAGAGCAGGTCAGTACCGGGTTGGAAAATACCAGCCAGCAATTGGGTCAGTCGATTCAGAGTATTAATCAAGCCTTGTCGGCGATAGAACATAAAGGCAGCACAGTGGCGGATCAGGCCATTGAATTGTCGGTAGAAACTGAAAGTATTTATCGCGAACTCAGTACAGTCACCAGCCAGAGCTTCTTTAACCCTGTACTGAAAGATGCGCAGCAAGCCGCAGCTGCCATAGGGGCTTTATTTGAAAAAGCCCTCAGCGACGGCAAGCTGACAGAACAACAGTTATTTGCCGAGCAGTACCAGGCGATCGCCAATACTAATCCACAAAAATTCCATACCGCTTACGACAGCTTTACCGACCAGTTTTTCCCTTTGATCCAGGAGCCTATTTTAGAGCGCCACAGCAATGTGTTGTACGCTGGTGGTGTCGATCGTAAAGGCTATTTCCCGACCCACAATAAAAAATACAGTCAGGCCTTAACGGGCAACTACGAAAAAGACTTACTGCAAAACCGTACCAAACGTATCTTTAGCGACCGCACCGGCAGCCGCTGTGGTAGCAATACTCAGCCTATGCTGCTACAAACCTATAAACGTGACACAGGCGAAATTTTGCATGATTTGTCGGTGCCTATCATGGTCAAAGGCCGGCATTGGGGTGGATTCAGGATTGGTTTTAAACGGGTTTGAGCTGATATTTAAGAAATAAAATGAAAAAAATTCTGATTGTTACAGGAGGCAGCAGAGGGATTGGTGCTGCTACTGCAAAACTGGCTGCAGCTCAGGGGTACGCGGTTTGTGTTAATTATTTAACCAATCAACAGGCTGCAGATGCAGTGGTGGCCGATATTCGCGCCGCTGGCGGCACAGCTGTTGCTATGCAGGCCGACCTTGCTGATGAAACTCAGATAGTGGCGTTGTTTCAGCGGGTGGATCGGGAATTGGGGCCTGTGACTGCATTGGTGAATAACGCCGGTATTTTGGAAAAGCAAAGCAGCCTGCTGGATATGGATCAAGGCCGTTTACAACGGGTATTGGCCGCCAATCTGATAGGGCCTATGTTGTGTGCCCGCGAAGCTGTAAAGCGGATGTCAGTCAAACTGGGAGGCAAAGGTGGCTCAATAGTCAATGTATCGTCCGTGGCTTCCCGTACTGGTTCACCCGGCGAATACATAGATTACGCCGCATCCAAAGGGGCTTTGGATAGTTTCACTTTGGGGTTGTCCAAAGAAGTGGCTGATCAGGGCATTCGGGTCAATTCTGTGAGACCAGGTTTTATTTACACAGATATCCATGCCAGCGGCGGTGAACCGGGCCGGGTTGATCGCATCAAAGACGCCATTCCGATGAAAAGAGGTGGCCAGCCGGAAGAAGTTGCACAAGCGATTTTATGGCTGTTGTCCGATCAGGCGTCTTACGCCACAGGCACTTTTATTGATTTAGCAGGTGGGCGCTGATGCCTGCTGTGGCTTAAACCTTTTTATACTACTTAACTTTACAGCTTTGTTGCTATAAACCAATCTCACGCTATTTTTCTTCGCTGCAACTGCAGTGTTGAAGTGGCAGCTCATAAGATTTTAAGCTAAAGCCTAAGCCCTCAAACTGCCAAAATTTTGCCTGGTGGTCCGGTTGAATAATTTGCTGTATCAGCAACATGGCTTGCATAGAACCGATAATTCCAAGCAAAGGGGCTAACACGCCTAAGCTGCTGCAATTACCGGATTGATCAGTTAAATCCGGAAATAAACATTGGTAACATGGGCTTGGGTTATGGGCAAAAGGCCAGAGCATCAACTGGCCTTGTTGAGCTATAGCGGCCGCACTGACCAGACTGATTTGATGCTGTCGGCAGAGCTTATTAATCAGTTTCCTGCTTTTGAAATTATCTGTGCAATCCAGCACCCAGTCGGTATTTTCCAGCAAAGCTGCGGCATTGTTGGCACTAAAATGTTGTTCAACTGGCTTGATTTGGACATGCGGGTTGAGTTGCTTAAGCTGGCGCGCCGCCATTTTGGCTTTGTTAAACCCTTTGTCTGCGTCGCGGAATAACACCTGCCGCTGCAGGTTAGATAACTCCACTTTATCGCCGTCGACCAAAGTCAACTGGCCTATGCCGGACGACACCAGATACTGGCTGGCGGCATTGCCTAAACCACCACAGCCAATTAGCAGCACTTTAGTTCGCTTCAATTTTTGTTGAGCTGCTTCGCCAAAATCCGGCAACATCAACTGGCGGCTATAACGGATAAATTCTAAATCAGTCAGCATGAAGCGCCTCGCTGATTAATTGCTGCATCTGTTGCACCCATAGTTTTGGCTCTGCAGTAGTCGCAAAAGCCTGCACCACAGCTAAGTGCCTGATGCCCGTCGCCAGCACAGCTTTGGCATTGTTTTCATTGATGCCGCCAATAGCCACCAAAGGGATCTGTGGGAATAACGCAGTGTAACGGGCCAGTTTCTGTAGCCCCTGTAACTTACCGCCCATGTTTTTAGTTTGGGTAGCAAAAACTGCACCTATCGCCAGATAACTAGGGCAAAGCTGCTGCGCCCTTAAAAGTTTATAAAAGCCATGGCAGGAGATTCCCAACCGCAGTCCGGCTTGTTGCAAAGCCGCTAAGTCGGCTTGATCAATATCTTCCTGACCTAAATGCACACCATAAGCGCCAAGCTCCAGCGCTAATTGCCAATGATCGTTGATAAACAGCTGAATATCAGGGTGCTGACAAAGTTGGATGGCTTCTTTGATCTGTTGGCGTAGCAGCTGCTGATCTGTGTTTTTTATCCGTAGTTGCAGGGTTTTTACTCCGGCGGCTAAGGCTCTTTGTAACTCTGTGACTGAAGGTACTATTACATATAAACCTAAAGGTGATTTTAAGGCTGTAAAGGCTTGGGTTGGTGGCTGACGATCGTCAGAGAGCAGCTCTGGTAAATATTCTGGCTTAGCAGGAAAACCGTAATGCCCCAAAGTGCCTGTGTATTCTGTGATGACAACTGGCTGGCTTAATCCTTGATTGATATAAGTTTTGGCCACCACAAAAGCATCTTCCAACGCATAACCTAAAGCCAAAGTTGCCGCCAAAGCACTACTAAAATAACAGCCTGTGCCATGGGTAAAGTTGTGCTGTTGGCGGGGGCTGCGAAGGCTGACTTGATGGGTATAAGCCGGATAAGCACGGTAGCGAAAATCGGCGCTGATAAAAAGCTGATCGGTGCAAACTGTAGTCTCTGTATGACCGCCTTTGAGCAGTACAGCTTTTACTCCGGCTTTAAATAGCAGCTCAACAGCCTGCTGACTATCGGAGCTTTGGGTTAAAGCCTCCAGCTCTGGCAAGTTAGGCGTCAGCAGATCCAGTTGTGGCAATAAATGCCGGATCACAGCCTGATATAAATCAGGCTCTGCCATGCTTGAGCCTGAACTGCTGATAGCGACTGGGTCGTAAATCACCAGTAAGTCAGGTTGGCTTTTTCTAAGCTGTTGTAAAAAATCAGTTAGCCAAAGCACCTGAGCTTTGTTGGCCAGTAGACCAATTTTTATCACAGCAGGCTTCGCATCTTTGAGTAAAGCTATAGCCTGTTGGTGCAGCAGATCGACAGAGACCGCCATGCAGGCATCGACCCCAGAACTATGCTGTGCGGTAATAGCTGTCACTAAAGTGCATAAGTGCAGAGGCTGTTCTGGTGTTGAAAAACTCTGAATAGTTTTTAAGTCGGCCTGAATACCAGCGCCTGCGCTATTGTCTGAGCCCGCAATACTCCAAATCACTGCGGTGTTATTGACTTGAATCATGGTGCCTCCTGCAACCAAAACGGCATACCAAGCACGGGAGTCGAAGGGCTGGCAAAGTCCTGTTTCGGCATAGCACCTGCTAAAAATGCAGAGCGGCCAGCTGCTACGGCTTGCGAAAAAGCCAAAGCCATCAATACAGGATCTTTGGCCAAAGCCACGGCAGAATTCAGTAATACACCATCAAAACCCATTTCCATTACCTGACAGGCGTGACTGGGCAAACCTAAACCTGCATCCACTATTAAAGTGGCATCCGGCAAACGTTCCCTTAAAGTCCGCAGTGCATAAGGATTGAGCACTCCTAAACCTGAACCTATAGGCGCAGCCCAGGGCATCAGTACTTTGCAGCCCAGTTCATACAACCTTTTGCACAGCACTAAATCGTCGGTGCAATAAGGCAAGACTTCAAAACCATCCGCCAGCAGTTGTTCGGCCGCTTGTAATAATAAAATGGGGTCGGGCTGCAGGTTGTAGTCATCGCCTATCAGCTCCAGTTTTACCCAGTTCGTGTTAAAAATTTCCCGCGACATCTGCGCCAAAGTCACAGCTTGTTGCACTGAATGGCAACCTGCGGTATTGGGCAAGAGCCTGAGTTTTAAATCACGGATCAGTTGCCAGAACTGCTCGCCGCCATGCTGTTCCGGCGCTTGACGGCGCAGGCTTAAAGTCACAGCTTCGCAGCCACTTTGTTGCAGGGCTTGCTGCATCAAGGCTGGGTTTGGATACAAGGCGCTGCCTAAAATCAGCCTGCTGCGAAGGGTTTGGCCGTAAATATTAAATTCGGTTGGCATACTTAACCTCCAGCTATAGGGCTGACAATATCCAGCTGATCACCGGCTTGAAGTTGTGTGTCTGAATACTGGGCCGCCGCAATAAAACGGCCATTTAAAGCCACAGCAAAAGGGGCTTTAAAGCGCGGCAAAAGATCGTTTAACTGGCTGGAGTTTAAGATCTCGATTTTGCCATTTAGCCAGATGCTTAGCTCTGTTTTCATATGTTCAGCCATAACACAGCTCCTTAGTTTCGCTGAACTGCGACAAAGCCAACTGGGCCACTTGTTCAGCCAAAGCTGGGCCCAATAAATAACCGTGGCGGTATAAGCCATTGACCCGGATTAACCCAGGCTTTTGCTGTATTTCAGGTCTGTTATCCGGCAAAGCAGGGCGGGCCGAGGCTTGCAGGCTTAAAATTTCTGCCTCGGCAAAAGCAGGGTCTACTGAATACAAAGCCGATAACAGTTCCAGCGCAGAGCGCACTGAAGGGCCGGATTGATCGGCCGATTCCAGCTCTGTAGCGCCTACCACAAAAATGCCGTCGCCTTTGGGTGCTATATAAAGCGCATAACGAGGATGGAATAACCGCACAGGGCGACTAAGTTGTACTGCTGGTGCTTTGACTCTCAGTACTTCTCCCCGCACTGGTCGCAATAGCGGCAATTCAGTGGACGCACCTAAACCACGGCAATCAATCACCAAATCAGCCGCTTCAAACTTGCCATTACACCAAAGCTCTTCACCCCGAAATTCAGCTGCGGACTGAGCCTCCAGCGATACTCCTCTTTGTTGTAACAATTGCAGGGAATGCTTCAGGACGGCCTGATTATCGAGCTGGCCTTCGCCTGGCAAATAACAACTATGCTGAAAACGAGCCGCTAACGAAGGCTCAAGTTCGGCCAGTTCAGTTTTAGTCAGCCATTTGGGGCGATAGTCGGGTTGGGCTTTAATTTGGCTGACCAAATGCAATAACAGGTTCTGTTGCTGTGGATGGGCCAGCAGCAAAGCCCCTTGTTGTTGCAGGCCAAAATCCGGCAACTGCTGTTGCAGCTGTTGCCACAGCTGCATACTACGATAGCCCAGTTCAACTAAATCCTGCTGCAAAAGCACAGACTCAGCCAAAGGCGACAACATAGCGGCAGCGGCATAAGCAGCGCTGGCTTGATACAGCTCTTGGGAAGGGCTAAAACTCCCCTTTTCCAGCAGGCGAATACGGGCTGGCTTTGGCCAAAATCCGGGTTCGGACAAAGCCAAAGCGCATAATCGTCCCATTAAACCGCCGCCCAGAATAAGCAGCGTCGGGCTCATAACTGAGGTTCCTCCAACTTTGAATCCGAGCCGTGATACAGCTCTGCACCAGACTCACGGAATTGCTGCGCTTTTTTCTGCATTTCTGCTTGCTGTTGTTCAGTATCCAGCTGTTTCACTTCAATACTGGCGGCATAGTCGCGCACATCCTGACTGATTTTCATCGAACAAAACTTAGGGCCACACATAGAACAAAAGTGCGCTACTTTGCCGGATTCCTGGGGCAGGGTTTGGTCGTGATAAGAGCGGGCGCGTTCCGGATCTAAACTTAAATTAAACTGATCCTGCCATCGGAACTCAAAACGGGCTTTGGATAAAGCATCATCCCGTATTTGTGCCCCTGGATGGCCTTTGGCTAAATCGGCAGCATGGGCAGCAATTTTGTAGGCAATCAAACCTTCTTTGACATCGTTTTTATCAGGTAAACCCAAATGCTCCTTGGGCGTGACATAACACAGCATAGCGCAGCCATACCAGCCAATCTGAGCGGCACCAATGGCTGAGGTCAGGTGATCGTAACCCGGTGCTATGTCTGTGGTCAGTGGGCCTAAAGTATAAAAAGGCGCTTCGGCGCAGTACTCCAGCTGCAACTGCATATTTTCACGAATAAGCTGCATAGGCACATGGCCCGGGCCTTCCACCATTACCTGTACCTCTTTAGCCCAGGCGCGGTGGGTCAGTTCGCCTAAGGTTTTCAGCTCGGCAAACTGAGCTTCGTCATTGGCATCGGCTATAGAACCGGGGCGCAGGCCATCACCCAAACTAAAGCTGATATCATAAGCACGCATAATGTCGCAGATATCGTCAAAGTGTTGATATAAAAAGTTTTCTTTGTGATGCGCCAGGCACCATTTGGCCATAATAGAGCCGCCACGCGAGACTATGCCGGTCAGGCGTTTGGCCGTCATAGGCACATAAGCTAAGCGCACTCCGGCGTGAATAGTAAAATAATCCACCCCTTGCTCTGCCTGCTCAATTAAGGTGTCGCGGAATAATTCCCAGCTTAAGTCTTCGGCTATGCCACCAACTTTCTCCAGCGCCTGATACAAAGGCACAGTACCAATAGGCACAGGGCTGTTGCGAATAATCCATTCGCGGGTTTGATGAATATAACGGCCAGTGGATAAATCCATCACAGTATCTGCGCCCCAGCGGGTGGCCCATAGCAGTTTTTCCACTTCTTCTTCGATGGACGAACTAACGGCTGAATTGCCGATATTGGCGTTGACCTTCACCAGAAAGTTGCGGCCGATGATCATGGGTTCAATTTCAGGGTGATTGATATTGGCAGGCAAAATGGCGCGGCCTGCTGCTATTTCCTGCCGGACAAATTCAGCAGTAATTTGTTTGGGTAAGTGGGCACCAAAACTCTGGCCCGGATGCTGGGTGCTATGCTGAGTTCGGGCTTCAGTGGCTGCAGCCAGATTGGCGCGACTTAAGTTTTCCCGAATAGCCACGTATTCCATTTCCGGCGTAATAATGCCACGGCGGGCATAGGCCAGTTGAGTGGCTGACACACCTGATTTGGCTTTGCGTCTTTCTGTTAAAGCCTCGAATCTTAAGCTTTGCAGGCTTTCATCCAACCACTGCTCTTTGCTGTAGACAGAACCGAAGTCTGTCACCAGTTGTGTATCGTTACGCTCTTTGATCCAGTTAGTACGAAGGGGGGGCAAGCCTTTACGTATATCAATTTGAGCATCAGGGCAGGAATAAGGACCGGACGTGTCGTAGACCCGAACCGGTGCATTGGGTTGAAATAACGGCTTGTCTTTAGTGCCGCCAATTAAACTGGGCTGCAGTGCAATTTCACGCATACCAACTTTCACGCCTGGCAAGTCGCCTTCGATATAGACCTTGCGGCTGGCAGGATAAGGCTGGCCCTGCAACTGCTGAATAAATTGTTCGGCAGCGGCGCGAGTGGCGCGACGGTTTTGATTTTCTGACATATAAACTCCGGTGAAATAATTAAATAGTTAATTTTCAACAGAGCTTGGGAAAAGCGTGGACAGCCATCAACAGATGAGCCGAATGAGTGCGCCAACAGGCAGACGGATCACCGCCACTGTTTGCGCTCTTGTTTCCCTCCGCAGGTATTATCCTGTTCAGGTTCCACGGATTCCGCCCAAGGGCGGTCTCAGCTGACAAACCAGGTTTGTGCAGCACTCCGACAAGCTAAGTGCAGCCAGCATAAACAGCTTTTTTTCAGGCGGCAAGGGGAAATTGGT
Organism: Rheinheimera mangrovi; assembly: GCF_003990335.1. Lineage (NCBI taxonomy): Bacteria > Pseudomonadati > Pseudomonadota > Gammaproteobacteria > Chromatiales > Chromatiaceae > Rheinheimera > Rheinheimera mangrovi. The sequence goes on from NZ_CP034683.1 coordinate 451,485, forward strand.
GGGCTTGTTGTTTCAGGCTTGCGGTTTCTGCGAGCTAATTTGTGGTAATCACCGGCTTAAAGTTTCCCTAAAAGCTGATAAAAAATTGTAGGGGTCGGGTTTATCCCGACCCGATCTGGGGCCAGTTTTACGCCGTGTTCCACGGATTAGTTTATGGATAGAGGAACTCGTATCTTAGTATTAAAAATCAATTAATTAACCTTTATGGATAATGCGTGGCAATCTGATGCTGATTGCGCCGGGCAATGTAATATGTTCTGGGAAAACTCAAATCTTATGCGACTTAATCGAAAGCTCAAAACCACAGGCGTGGGCATATTTCACCAGCGTAGACCAGCTGGGGTTGGAGTTACCTTTTTCTAAGCGGCTGATATTGCTCTTTTGTGTCTGCATCCTTTGTGCAACCTGTTCTTGCGTGAGCCCGGCTTTAGTGCGCATGGAGAGGAGTTGATCGATAAAGTTAAATTCAGCCTCCAATTGCTCGTATTCAGCTTTCACTTCAGGATTATCTAAAGCACGTTGTTTTAGTTTTTGCAGACTCATCAATGTTGAACCTCTTTTTGTCGTTCGCGAGCAAGTTCCAGCTCATTTTTAGGTGTTTTTTGAGACTTTTTTACAAAGGCATGCAGCACATAGATATGCTTGCCTTTTAAGTAACAAAATAACCCGCGCCCAATCCCTTCCTGAGCTTTAGCTCATATTTCAAATAAGCCATTACCCATAGACTAGGTATGCGGAGGGCCTTGATTTGCTACATGTTTTTCCATTAACTCTAATAGCCTAATCATCCTTGCCTGAATTTTGGCTGGCATGTCGAGGATCTGTTCTTCTACACCAGCATAAAAATCAATTTTCCAACTCATAGGTAATCCCTACCTTGTTATCTTTTGTGATAACTTTGATTGTGGGTATTGTCTAGGACTCTTGAGTTTATTGCACAAAGACTTAGTTTGATTGCGCTATCCTTTGTGACTCTATACCGTAGAGGCCGCAACAGAATCTTTTAGATTAAATTGAGGCAAAGCTTACCTATCAAAGCATAGTTTATTCCATAAGTTGCGTAAGAATACGACGATCTAACCAGTGTCCAACTCAACCAAGCCTACAAGGCTTTGTAGCTAACACCTTCCTCTAAACCGCAGCTATGATCGCTGGTGTTTTTAAAAGTGACAGGCAGGGTTTGGCCGCAGGGCATTTTGTTATAACCTGGAGGCAGGTTAGGGCCGCATTGCTGCACATCAAAATGTAGATGCTGGCTTAGAGTTTGGCCTGTATCACCACTGAGGGCGATCAGTTCACCGGCTTTGACTTTGTCACCTTCGTTCACCAAAACCCCATTGTGGGTCAGATGAAAATAGCGGGCTACACTGCCGTCACTATGGCGAATAAAAACATAGTTTTCTTCTAAATCTTTGCCATTGCCATCATGAAAATTTTCGCGGACAGCCACTACTTCACCAGATCGCGAGGCCACTATTTTTGTGCCTATAGGCATATCAAAGTCGATCGCATAAAGACCAACACCCTGATTTGCTGCCCGGTAATGCCCGGTCGAAACGACAACAGGAAAGGCTTCGCCCACCTGATAGGGCAATAGATAATCTGAGCTTTGTTGGTTGGGGTAGACTGTGCAATCTACTTCAGGTTTGGCGCAGGCTATGGTGGATGTTAGAAGTAATGCGTTGATTGTAATTAGTTTTTTCATCTATTTTTATCCGAAGTAAAATAGCTTAGTCGTAGTATCAAGCCTGAAGGTTTAGATGGAGTTGTTAAAAATTCTTCTATTAAGGGAAAGCTCAAATCTGACGAGGCTATCAGTCATTTTTAAAGCCTTTGTTTGTCATTTCAACTAAGCCACAAGAAGATCCCTCCAATTTATGCTACTTTGCCTGCGGTTGTTATTTTGAAAAGACTTCACTTTGGACAGACGTCATTTTTTAACTTTAAGCAGTGCAGCTGCCTTAGCTGCGGTATCGGGTTGCCAGTTCAGTCCTGCCCACTCTTTGCCTGAAAGCAGCGACTGGCAGCAGCTAAAAGCTGATTTTTCCGGTCAGTTATTGTTCCCTTCGGATGCTGGTTTTAGCCGATTTTATAAAGCCGCCAATTCCCGCTATGACAGCATTATTCCTGCTGTGATAGCTCGCTGTGCTACTACCGCCGATGTACAGCAGGTGTTAGCTTTTGCCCGCAGGTTTCAACTGCCAATCACAGGCCGCAGCGGTGGTCATAACTATGCAGGTTATTCCAGCACCAAAGGAATTTTGCTGGATTTAGCTTTAATGGCGGATATTCAGCTTGAGCCGGAAGAGGATACTGCCTGGATAGGGGCAGGCGCTAAGCTGGGTGATATTTATGACCAGTTAAGTCAAAAAGGCCGCTCTATTCCGGGTGGTAGCTGTGTTGGCGTTGGCATTGCCGGTTTAACTCAGGGCGGGGGTTTTGGTATTGCTGACCGCTTGTATGGCTTAACTTGCGACGCCTTGCTTGAAGCTGAAGTAGTGACAGTAGATGGCGACGTATTACGTTGTAATGAGCAACACAATGCCGATTTATTCTGGGGCTTAAGAGGAGGTGGCGGTGGTCAGTTTGGCATAGTCACCCGCCTGAAGTTTCAAACCTTTGCTACGGCCGATATCTTAAGTTGTCATGCTTATTTTGCCTTAAAAGACGCTTTGCCCGTATTAAATTTATGGCAACACTGGAGTCGCCAGTTGCCTGAAGCTTTGTGGTCTCAGGCGGCTTTATGGTGGAGTGGTGAACAAGGCCATCAGCCCCAGTTGCAAATACGGGTGATCAGTGTAGGCCAGATTAAATTATTACAGCAGCAATGGGTGAATTGGTTAAGACGATTACCTGTACAGCCCGTTGAGCAAGATGTGGTGCTGCATAATTACCGCGAATATATGCTGACCGACTGCGCAGGTTTGGAGATGCCAGAGTGCAAACTGCCGCATCAATCTGAACAGGCCAAACTGAAACGTGTGGCTATGGCAGGCAGCTCAGATTTTTTCAATAAAGTCATTAGCAGAGCAGGTTTGGAAGCTTTATTGGAGCAAGTGCAGCAACGCCAGCAACAAGGATTGTCCGGCGGTATTTTATTAACCCTGATGGGGGGCGCTATCAGCTCAGTACCTGCCGAACAGACAGCTTTTGCCCACAGAGATGCGCTTTTTAGTGCTCAGTATCTGGTTAGCCGGCCTGTTGGCAGTCCGGAGGCTGAACTTAAACGAGCCTCTGTTTGGGTAAACCAGATGCGAAGTATGATGCAGCCCTACAGTACGGGTGGCGCTTATTTAAATTACACTGATGCTTTGATTAAAAACTGGTCTGCGGCTTATTATGGTGCTCATTATGAAAAACTGCAGCAGTTGAAAAGCCGTTACGACCCGGAACAGTTGTTGAGGTTCAGCCAGGGAATTCAGCCCGCTTAAACAGCAAAGGATAAAAGGAATGAAGCATAAGTTACTGATTTTATTGTTGTCTATTTCCGGTTTGACCGCTCAGGCCACAACGCAGATCGACAGTACCGACTTTGTGCCGGACGGCGTTTTCCATGCCACTATAGAAGGCCCTGCTACAGACAAAGACGGCAATTTATATGCAGTGAACTATGGTGTGGAAGGCACTATTGGCAAAGTCAGTACCAAAGGTGAGGTCAGTTTAGCCCTGACTTTACCTAAAGGCAGCATTGGCAATGGCATTCGTTTTGACCAGAAAGGCCAAATGTTTATAGCAGATTATACCGGCCACAATATCTGGCGTTATGACGGTAAAAAGCTGGAGTTACACGCTCATCAGCCTCAGATGTTTCAGCCGAACGATTTAACTATAGCGACTAATGGCGTTATTTTTGCCAGTGATCCGGACTGGAAAAACAACAAAGGTCAGTTATGGCGCATTGATACAGACGGCAGCTCCAGGCTGGTGGAAAAAGACATGGGGACCACTAATGGTGTAGAGATCAGCCCGGATCAACGCCTTTTGTATGTCAACGAAAGTGCGCAGCGTAAGGTCTGGGTCTACGATCTGGATGAGCAACTGAACGCCAGCAACAAAAGGCTGTTGATCCAGTTCCCGGATTTTGGTTTGGACGGCATGCGTACCGATGCCAACGGCAGTTTATATATAGCCCGTTATGGTAAAGCTGTTGTTGCCAAGGTCAGCCCGGATGGCAAGTTGCTGAAGGAATATAAGCTCAAAGGCGAGTTTCCGACTAATGTCACTTTTTCGCAAAAAGACCCGACCTTACTTTATGTCACTATGCAAAAACGTGGTGCTGTGGAGCTGATTCAGCTTTAGCAGAATCTCTTTACTGCTGTCCTCTGAACTGTTGTGGGCTTTGTCCAAAAAGCTGCGAAAAACGCGCACTAAAGGCAGACGCCGATTGATAGCCGCATTCCAGAGCAATCTGCTGCACTGCCAGATCAGAAAACAACACTAAAGTACGGCCGTGCTGCATTCGTAAAGACGTTAAATACTGGCCCGGGCTTCGGCCTAACTGCTGGCGAAACAGTTGTTTAAACTGACTTAAACTCAGGCTGGCTTTACTGGCTAGCTTCACTAAATCTAACTCTTCTGCCAGATGCTCCTGCATGTAGAGAAGAGCCAGACGTAACCTTTTATCCACTGCTGGTGCTGGTTGTTCAGCGTCCAGCAACTGCAGGAAAAACTGCTGTGCTGCTGGCAACAATTGCTGATCCTGCTCTATTAACAACGCTTCCAATACCAATAAGTACGGTTGCATCCGGCCGGACAGCTGAAACACAGGTTGAGCTAACTGCAGCAAATGGGCGGGTAAATGGGTTAAATCTACAACTAAAAACCTGCATTGTTCAGCGGCAGAAAAGCCGTGTTCAGTGCCTGCTGGGATCACCAGACATTCTGCAGTAGCGACCTGAAATTGTTGCTGATTAATCAGCAAATTGAGCCGGCCAGACAGAGGCAACACTAACTGATGGTGATCATGGCTGTGGCTCTGAAGTTCAGGGGTATAAGCGCGAATCGATATTCTCATCATACTTGAAGCTGCTGCTTTGTTGACTGCATGCTCTCGCCCCAATCGCATAGGTTAACTATGCTCATGGGGACTCATTCACTTGTCGCCGCGCTGCAACATCAATTATTTTGAGAATAAGTTTTGGCATGGGTTACCGGGAAAAAATAGTCATAACCATAGTTATACAGGTAGGTGTACAGCAAAAACACGACAAAGATCAAGGCTTCACGCCATAAGGCCTGAGTCAGATTAAAGTCCAGCAGCCATAAGGTTAAAGGAATGCTAAGTGCTGCGCCGGCCAGTTCATAACTGACGCAATGCAAAAGCCGCACTTTGCCTGTTTTGGCTAAAGAGCCAGTGGAGCGCCATAAGAAGTAATCAAACACTTTAGTGTGAGTTAAGGTCAGCAAAAACACAGTAAATGAGCTGAATAACGAAAAAGCAGAAGCGCTACCAAGAGCTGTATCCGCCACAGCCAAAGTGCATAAAGTTCTCAGAACTATAGCGCCACATTCATAAGCAAAAGCATGACGAAACCAATCCAGGTTGCTTCGCATCAGCGTCACCAGGTAATAAAATATAAGCAGCAGTGTAAAGGATTGAGCCAAAGCCAATGTTGGTCAAAAGCCTGACTTATAACGCAAAAAGCTGCTTTTCAGCAGCTTTAGTCGGAACGCATTGTGGTTAATGCACCTGATAATGACGACAGAAAAAGTCGATCACTTTGTCCGGATCAGGGCGGGTTTGCATATTGTGTTTCAAGGCAAGGCCTGTAGCTAAAGCTCGTAGGGTCACATCCAAAGGTGCGCCTGCAGGCTTTTCAATTTGATAGTTCTGGAACAAGAAGTTAATAGCTGCTCCGGCATAAGAGTTTACAGAATGTGAAGGCAGCAAACGCAGCTCCTGGAGACGTACTCCAAGTTCACGCATTCTTTGTAAGCGGCTGGCTTCGTTCATTTGTATCTCCTTATCAACAGCAGTTAAACCTGATGCTTATGTATCTGCCGCAAACAAGAAAGCTTTAGCGAAATCACTGGGGGATGGTGTTTATTTCGGGTGATTCTTTGAATTGAAGACATAAATCTTCATTGTGGAAAACGCCGTCATGCATGAACATCGTGCTATGTGGTAGGTAAACGTCAGAGCGGCTCCTATTTTCACATGCGACGTAAAATTTCAAGCCATTAATTCATATGTGTTTTTAGGAACTTTGTTGTTGATTTGGGTGAAATTGTTGATTAATGTTGCATGGTTGTTTTTTTCATTAACTTTAAATATGGAGTGTTTAGTATGAATATAATCAAGTTTTCTGCTTTTGTTTTAAGCATTGGCATTGCTTCAACATTGCAAGCTGCGCCAGTAAAGGAAACCTCTCTTTCCTCATATACACCTTATGCTACTTTTTTTGGTTTCTCTGATACCGAGGCATATTTGCATTTTGCACAGTCGATGGAGAAACTCAAGGCTCAGCAATTACAGCCTGAGGTTGATCTTCTTGCTTTGCCTCAAGTAAGAAATGCGTTAAGTAAAAACTATCAGGATCTGAGTGCTGAAGAACAAATTGAATTAAAGCAACTATTAGATCAAAGGCAGCAAGAGTTAGCTGATGTGTTGGGTATCCAAGTTAAAGATTTGCAGCCATTGATGAATAAATATCTTGACTTCAGTAAGCTGCAAGAAGATTTGTATCGCAAGGGCGATTCTACTAGCAGTTATTTTGTTTTATCAGCGGACGATGGTGAAGAGGTTGAACGTATTGCCGTAAGTGGGCAATTGCTGGCATCTTTGGGGGGCTTTGGCTCGACATTGATGAGTGCTGGTTTGGCTGATATGGCTGCCGCCAGAGGGATCAGCCAATATCAAGAGTTTGAAGTGGTTTTTTCGTCTCGGGAAACAAAACAAATATATGCATATAACAATTTTTCAGGTGCGACGCCTCGATCTGCAGAGAGACAGCTATTACCAAGTGAAAATGATTCAATTGAATAATTTAACTCATGATCTTTGTAGGCAAGATATTTAATTGTCAATATTAAACCACCTCCTATGGAGGCGGTGATCGTTCGGTCGGGGCTATGTCCGTAGAGAACTAATGCTCACTAGATGCGTATTTCGGTTTGTCCGGCCAGCTGTTTCGGTATCGTCCGGCCATCTGATCTTTTCTTCGTAACTCCTCACTTTTGACTTACTTCAGTCGGTTCAGCCAGACTTTTTTCCGTTGCGATTCTTCTGTTAATTCCAGCCGATGGGCGTTGTGGATCAATCGATCTAACAGAGCATCCGCCACCGTTGGATTTTCCATTAATCCATACCATTTACTCACCGGTAATTGGCTGACGATCACTGTGCTGCGTTGCTGGTATCTATCTTCAACAGGCCATATCCTTGTGGGACAGAGCTATGCTCTCCAGGCGCTTTATCATCGAAATTATCAACGACCAGTTGAAAAATACCTCACAGATAGAACACTCCAGACACCGCAGCGTTCATGGCTTTATACTGAACATGATTGCAGGACTTATTGCCTATCAATTGAAGGACAATAAGCCACAATCGAACATCACTAAAGCGGAGTTTAATGCGAACACAGTCATGGCTCGTTAAACCGATCTCAGGTTAAAAAGCTTCTTCAGCATTTGTGGGTAGGACTCAGTTAACAAACTTTTTCTCATTCATTGACATAAACTGAAAGTCAACTGGAGTAGAAAGCAAGTACTTTGGAAGTGCAAGTGTTTTGTTATCTGGAAAACGCCGCCATGAACCAGCAATGCAGGCAGAGGGGAGGTCTTGGAGGTACCTGTGCTCTGTGGCGGCTATCAAAAACCCCGTTCCGCGGGAATGACTACGAAACGGGGAAAACCAGGAAGAAAACATGCTTTAACGGGCCGAGTTAACTACCCGCTAAAGGTTGATCAGGCATACATACGGTCGAAAATATTTAAAAAAGTCGGTGCTTTTTCAATATGAACCGGAATATGCAAACGGCTGGCGATATCGCTTGCGGATATCACTCCCCTTATGTGGTGAGATTCGGTATCGATCACTAAACAATACTGTTCGCCATTGTGTTGCAGAGTGTTCAGTACATCACCGATAGTGCAGTGTTTAATTTGTTGATAAGCCAGCGCTTTAATTTCGTCGCGTGGACGCATTAAATCGCCTACTGTCAGGTCAGTGCGGTTGACGCCTTTGCCTAAACGTTGCAGAACATTCTGGATAGACAACTGTTCGTAGCTGATTAAACCAATCATTTCCTGATTGGCGTCTATCACCACTTTTAATTTGGTATGTTCATGATTCATCATATCCTCTGCTTCGACTGCACAGGTACTGGCATCAATCATCATAGGGCTGTTGGTTTTAAAATCAGACAGGAAATCCAGCGCTGCTGAGTTTAAATTTGCTTCGGCAAATTCGGCTGGCTGAACTAAATGATCTATTACATCAACGTTGAATAAATTTAACTTTTTCATAGAAACCTCTCATCAGTCCGCTCAGAGGCAGCGAACCGGATATCAATACAATTAATAGATGTCGTCAGATCTGGCGGCGGTAAAGCCTGAAACTCTGACTATTTCAATGAATTAAGAGAGGTATAAAGGTGGGGCACGCGCTGCATAACAGCTTTGCTGAACTGTATTGAAGCTAGTTTCTGGTTGTTGATAAAAACGATTCTGCGCTACAGGAAATTCAAAGCTATTCCAGCTGACAGAGCTTTTATCGTCATCAGTTGGTGTTTCTGTTAAGTCTACCGAGGAATGGGTGGCTGATGCTACCAAGGCAACTGTGAAGTTTTTATTCGCTTGTTGTAAGTCTACCCAACTGCTGGATGCAGAGTGACCTGCCGTAGGAAACAGCAAACTCAGGTAAAACAACACTGCGATAAAACTTAAATACTTCATCTTTCGCACCCAGTAAGGACCAAAACAGCTCGGTCTTTACCTGACTATAGCAGCAGTGTTTTTTAAAATGCAAATAAAAAAAATGAAAAAAATGAAAATAACAGGCCTTTTGATCAACACTTTTTTTGTGTCAGATCAATAAAATCCTGTTATTTTTTGAGCAAAAATGCTTGATTTTTAAAGGCTCTATAAAAACTTCATTCCTTGTTTTAGTAGCCAGGCAATTAAAGTTAAAGTTAAAAAGCCGGACAGGTATAAAACGACAAACCACTGGGTTTGAGACAACTTTTTACCAACGAATTTCATCAATAGCCCTCCTGATAATCTTCTACTTTGCCGGCGAAAATTTTGTAACCCCACAACGTATAGGCGCAAATCAGTGGCACAAAAATGAAGATGCCAGGCAACATAAATATCAAACTGCTATCTGGTGCTGCGGCCTCCATATAGGTTAACTGGCGTGGTAACAGGTAAGGGAATACGCTAACCAATAAGCCAACAAAGGCCAGTAGGAATAATCCAGACGCCAGCCAGAATGGCCGTTCTTCATGGCGTTCATGCACTGCAGTTTCCGCTTTATGGCTGCGATTCACCCGGCCTAAGTCACGGAATAATAAACGGGCGGCAAGCACCGACAACAGAGGCAGTGGGATTAACCATAAAGCATGCCAGCCGCCAAACCAACGAGCCCGGATCTCCGGCTCAATCCAGACTGTCCATAAGCTGACCAGCAGCATGGATAGCATCACAATCAGTAGTAAACGTTGGCCATAACGCGCTGCTTTTTGTTGCAGCTCACCACGGCTTTTCATCACCAGATAACAACAGGCCAGCAGTGCATAGCCTGCCATCACAGCTAAACCACAAAACAAGCTGAACGGGCTAAGCCAATTGAAACTGGACTGATGAATAAAATCAGCCGGTACACCTTGCACTAAAGTACCCAGCATCAAGCCCTGGCAAAAAGCGGCCAGGCTGGATCCAACAGCAAAGGCAGTATTCCAATATCTTTTTGAAGTATCTGATTTAAAACGGTATTCAAAAGCTACACCTCGGAAAATCAAACCTATCAGCATCAGCATAATTGGCAGATAAAACGTAGAGGCGATAGAGGCATAAGCTGCAGGGAAAGCACCAAATAAAATCACGCCACCAAAGACCAGCCAGGTTTCATTGCCATCCCAGACGTGTGCTATGGAACGCATTAAATGATCGTGTTCTGCGTCTGTATCAAACCATGGATACAAAATACCCATACCCAGGTCAAAACCATCCAGCAGCACATACATCAGAATGGCAAAGCCAAGCAGTAGCAAATAAAACAGGCCTAAACTCAGTTCCAGCTCCATTAGTTGGCTCCTTTTGTTGAAGTTGCATCAGCGTCAGTTGCTAAAGCTTTGGTAAAGGACAAGGCGTAACCAGAGGCTTTGACACCGATGCGTTGTTGTTCCAGATGTTCTATAGGGGCTGGGCCTTTTTTGATCAGCTTGCGCATAAAGTACAGATAGACACCAAACAGCAGGCTGTAGGTCAAGACAAACAAGGTCAGCGAAAACAGCACCCGCTCAGCAGGTAAGGGGCTGACAATCTCACTGGTACGCACCAACCCATAAATAATCCAGGGCTGACGACCAATTTCCACCACATACCAGCCGGCTAACACAGCAATCACACCTGTGGGAGCCATAAAGCTGACAGGCCAGAGGAACCAGTTGCTTTGATATAAAGTGCCACGCCAGCGCAGATAAGCCCCCAGCACTGCAACACCTATCATTAACATGCCAAGACCGACCATAATGCGGAAGCTAAAGAACACCATAGGCACATTAGGTCTGTCCTCTGCCGGAACAGATTTTAAACCTTGTAATTCACCGTGCCAGTCGTGGGTTAAGATCAGGCTGGCTACACCAGGCACTGCAACTTCATAGTGGTTTTCTTCGGCTTTCATATCAGGCAATGCAAACAGTAGCAGCGGTACATTGGCTTCTTTTTCTGGCCAGATCCCTTCCATTGCAGCCAGTTTCACCGGTTGATGTTCTTTCACGTTTAAGCCATGTAAGTCACCCACCCAGGCTTGCAGTGGTGTCAGCACTAAAGCGAACCACAACATCATCGATAAACCTTTGCGGCCAAATTCTTTATGCTGGCCTTTTCGTAAATACCAGGCGTGAGTGGCCATCACCACAAAAGTTGCGGTGATTAAAGCGGCCAGTAACATATGCACTAAACGATAGGGCATAGAGGGGTTAAAAATGACTTCAAGCCAGCTGACGACTTCAAATTTACCGTCGACTATCTGATGGCCCTGTGGCGTTTGCATCCAGGAGTTGGCAGCGATGATCCAAAAAGCAGAAATCCAGGTGCCTATAGCTACTGTGACTGTGGCGAAAAAGTGCATTTTGGCGCTAACACGTTGCCAGCCAAATAGCATCACACCTAAAAAGCCTGCTTCGAGGAAAAAAGCCGTCAGTACTTCGTAAGCCATCAGAGGCCCAAGCACAGCGCCTGCGATTTCAGAAAATTTAGAGAAGTTGGTACCAAACTCATATGACAGCACTATGCCGGATACCACGCCCATACCAAAGGTAATAGCAAAAGGTTTGATCCAGAACTTGGCCAGTTGCAGATACTGTGGGTTACCGGTTTTCAGCCATAAGCCTTCCCAAATCGCAATCAGCGTGGCTAAACCTATGGTGATGGACGGAAAAATAATATGGAAGCTTACGGTAAAGGCAAACTGGATACGCGAGAGGATACTGACATCAAGTTCCATACAAACCTCGTTATTTAGGGGCTTTGACTCGGCTTAGCACAGATGGCGCAAGCGCCACAGACAATAACAGCAACATGGTCAGCAGTTCGGCAGCAAGAATAGACAGGTCTGGCATAATGTTCTCTTTGTTGACAAGTTATGCAGCAAGAACGCTGCTTATCCCTGTATTGCCAGAATCAGGCCATAATTTTATTTATTTGTAACTTTATGATTCTAAATCAATAAAATTTAAGATTTGCAGTGGGTGTTAACTTGATTTACGATTTAAAGCCAAAGTGATGACAACAACGTTGACGGTGAGCTGTGGATTTGATTTTAGCTTTTGAGTTGATGATGTTAGTCAGCAGTGGCTGCGCTGCATTGATGTCGGGTTGGCTCTGGTGGCATTCCCGTTATCAGCAGACACTGGCAGGTTTAGCAGGCTTTGGTGCCATGATGGCGCTTTGGTGTTTAGGTCATGTTTTTGTCATACACGACCAGCCAGAGCTGGGACGTTACCTGTTATTGGCCAATCCACTGATGCCGACCTTTTTCCTGCATTTTGCCTTGAGGTTTGTTGAACAGGATCAGGTAAAAGCCCCCTGGTTAAGCTGGGCGCGACGCCATATTGGCTGGTTGTATTTTCTGACCGCATTGGTTGTGCTACTGAGCTGGAGTCTGGACGCCGGTGATGTGCTGCAAAGCATAGCTTTGGGCCAGGTTTTTGTATTTCATTCCTATGGTTTTTTAAATCTGCTGTATACAGTCGCTCTGGGTATTTTGGCCCACGCTGTGTTGTGGTATGGCTGGCGTTATCATCAGGGTAATAAAAAACGCTCTATTGTCGCGATGTTTTTAGCAGGCGGTTGGGGTTTATTGCTGGCTACTCCTGTGGTCTTCCCTTCTTTTGGCCTGGATTGGTTCCCTTATCCTATGTTGTTGTTGCCCAGCTATCCGGTATTGCTGGTCTATGGCGTAGTGCGTTACCAGATGCTGGCGGTAAATGCGTTGGCAAACAGAGCTTTACTTTGGCTGGTGATGTCCTTGTTATTGCTGTTACTGATGGCTTTGGTCAGCTCCATTTTTGGTCAGTTAGGTATGAAAGCGCTGGCAAACGTGCCTGGATGGCAGTTGTGGTTGTATTCCAGTCTGGTGTTATTACTTACTGCAGCCTGTTACCGGCCTGTCGCCAAACTGGCTGAACGATTAATTTACCCTGGAGCTACTTTGGATCAGGCCTTGATCAACACCTGGCGTCAGCAATTGGGGTTGTGTCAAAACTGGCTCGGGTTAAGTGAAAAAGCATCAGAGTTGCTCTCTGCTGCGCTTAAGCAAAATGTACAAGTCGAATTGCCGGCAGCTTCAGGTCTGTTTGCCAGTGAAAGCCAATTAAAAATCCGTTGTTATACCCAACAGGGGCGATGGCAGGTGGATTTGCTGGGCTGGGATGATATGACGCCCGGTATCCGTTTAGTCGCTCAGGTGTTTGGTTCATTGCTTGGTAGTAGCTGTGAGCTATTGGCGCAGTCGTTGCAGCTGGCCGAAGCTGAAAAGCAGCAGTTGTCGCAGCAGCATCTGGTGGAAATGGGCGCGCTGGCAGCTTCGATGGCGCACGAATTACGTAACCCGCTGAATATTATTTCTATGGCATCCGCTGGTGTTGATGCTGAATTGCGAGGCCATATTCAGCAGCAACTGAAAAGAGCTGACAGGTTAATTTCCGATATGCTGGTGTACTCAGGCCGTTTGCAGTTGCAATACAGCCAGATTGAGCTGGAGCCTTTGCTGCAAAGCTTGTTGCAACAGTTTGACTGGCAGCAGGTCAAACTGGAGCTGAAGGTTCCATCTGGTTTGATGCTGCGGGCTGATCAGCACAGAGTGCAGCAGGTGTTCTTAAACTTGTTTGATAACGCCAATGCTTTTTTACGTAATCAGGCCGATGCAACCTTGAGTGTCGAAGTGGCCTTAGTCGGGGATGTGATCCGGGTGCAGGTGCATAACAATGGCCCTGCTTTGGATCTCAGCTTAACCACCGAACAATTATTCCGGCCTTTTATCAGTAAACGCAGTGGTGGCAGCGGTTTAGGCTTAGCCATTGTCAAACGTATTATGGATGCCCATCAGGGCCAGATCAGCTTCCGTACTGATTTGGGTTGGCCTGTCAGTTTTGAACTTTTGTTTCCAAAGGATATCCACCATGTTTAGCGCAACAACGCCTAATCAGGCGCGCATTTTAATTGTCGATGATGAGCCAGCCTTTCGTTTATTAGCGGAACGTTTTTTACAGCAACAGGGGTATCAGGTGGCCGGAGCCGCTAATCTGGACGAAACCCGCACTAAACTACAGCAGTTTGATGCAGATTTAATTTTGCTCGATCTGGCTTTACCTCCTCAATTTGACCCGGCTCATACCTTGGCTTCAGTGCCAGAGTTTTCCACACGGCCTGTGATTATTTTAACTGGCCATGCTGATCGGGAGCTGGCATTGCAGGCCATAGCGCAAGGTGCATGGGATTTTATTGCCAAGCCAATAGACCCGGAATTACTGGCTGTAGTGGTGAAACGCGCTATCACTAAACATCAGCTGGAGAAAGAAGTACGGCAGTTAAAGCAAGGCTTGCAACAACATAGTTTTTTGCCGAAGTTAGCTGGTCATTCGCGGCATATGGAGACGGTTCGTACCTTAGTGCAACGTATAGCACCAACCGAAGTTCGGGTGTTGGTGACAGGACCGTCCGGTACTGGTAAAGAAGTGATTTCGCGAGCTTTGCATGAACTCAGCCCTCGCGCAGACAAGGCTTTTGTCTCAGTGCATTGTGGCGCTATTCCGGCTGATTTATTAGAAAGTGAGCTGTTTGGTTATGTCAAAGGGGCTTTTACCGGCGCAGATAAAGACCGGCAGGGCTTATTAAAACTGGCCGATGGCGGCACTTTGTTTCTCGATGAAATAGGTGAAATGCCATTGGCGATGCAGGTGAAACTGCTGCGGGTGTTGCAGGAAGGTACTTTTTATCCGGTCGGTGGACGAGAGCAGCAAAAAATTGATATCCGCTTAGTGTCTGCGACTAACGCCAATCTGCCGGATTTAGTCAAACAAGGTAAATTTCGCGAAGATCTGTATTACCGCATCAAAGGTGTCACTATCGAAACTGTGGCTTTGGATGAGCGACGCGAAGATATTCCACTGCTAATTCAGTTTTTCCTGGAGCAACTCAGTGCGCAGTATGGTCAGAAGCTTCAGCTGGAGTCGGCTGCGATCAGCTGGTTTTTGCAAAAGCACTGGCCTGGTAATGTACGCGAATTAAAGAATACGCTGGAAAGTGTCGCTGCTATAGCACAGCAAGGTGTGATCCGGGTTGCCGATATTCAGTTGCTGCATCTGGAGCATCAAAGCATGGATACAGACACTGAACTGGTACTTGGATCTGACTTAAGCAGTCTGGATGAGCAGGTGAAAGCTTTGGAGATCCGTTTAATTCAGCAGGCGATGACCCAATATAAAGGCAATAAGAGCCAGGCCTCGCGAGCTTTGGGTATTTCCCGTCAGGGGTTACTGAAGAAAATTGAACGTTATGCGCTGACTGATTTGGGTGATGACTAAAGCTGTCTATACTCAAATGGTTAGTGAACAGGAGCAGTACCAATGACCGATTCTATTGCCCATGGTAAATTCAGTGTCACACCTCAAGGCGAAGTTTTGTTGTGTGAAATTCAGGGAGCCTGGAATAAAGAAGGCTCAGAGCAACTCATTGAAGATTTAAAAGCTGCGGTACAAGGATTCGCTGGTAAAAAATGGGCCAGGGTTATGGATATGCAAGGCTGGGAGCTGGCAACGCCAGATGCCATCAGTATGATGACAGACTTTAGTGGATGGGAAGATCAACATGGCTGCGTGTTACGCTGTTTTATTGGCCTAAACCCTATTCAGCAGCAGTTGTTGGAGATGAAATACCAGCATTCGCACAAGCCACAACATTTTAACCACACCGACACAGCGCTGAGCTACGCCAAACAATTTTTGCAGCGCCTCTGATCCACCTTTTAGAAAACCAATACAGAGCAAAAGCTTAACGATATTTTGTTATTGCTCTGTGATACGGGCTGCTTTAAAGTCATGTAATGATCATGTAAATAAGACTTTGCCATGGATGAGTTAAAACGGACGACGGACACTACTGACTTGCCTGCCGAAGTGGCCAAGCTAAGTTATGGCCAGCAAATGGACCAACAGTCTGATGCTGAACTAAGAAATTTACGCCGCTTTTTCCTAAAGCATCCTAGTTTGGCTTTAACCTTTGGTTATTTGACCGCGAGCATTATGGGGCTGATTTTTACTATATCCTTACTGGATAAGTTTCAGTTTAATGCCTTGCCTTATCTTGAGTTAAGTGACTTTTTGCTGGCAGCTATTGCTCATCCACAAACCGCAATTTATTTAATGACAGGAATTTGTTCTGTGGCATTTACCGTTTGGTTTGAGCGCCTAAGCAGGAAAAAGTACCAGCGGTATGCCTTATGGATAGATAAGTACTATCGTTCAAGCTCGTTTCTGCCGAATTGGGTGTGGGGGTTAAGTGCTTTTGTCTTTTATTTGGTGTTTTTTAGTAGCTCAGACACACCAAAAATAAGCCAAGCCATTAAAGCCCATCAAACCGGACAATATCAGCTCAGCCTGATTTATCCTATCCACCCCGGTGGCAAAGAAATCCGGCAGTTGAATGAAGTACAGATTATTACCCGCACCGTCAGCTACTTATGGATTTACCATCAGGATCAGGTCAAGCTGATCCCCCATGCCAATGTGGCAGCTTTAATTCCTGTTTTGGATAAAAAGCCGGACAAACAACCGGATAAAAAGCCTGAACCGAATGCAGAGAAACCCGTTGTTGCTCAGGAAGCAGTAGCTAGAGAACCTGCTGCAGTTCCAGGGAAAAACTAAGGGTTATTCAGCAAAAGAAGCGTAATAAGCTTTGGTTAACACTTTTTCCAATGCAGCTGCTGTCGCTTGTTTAATCGGCATATTTTCTTTGCTGAGCTCATAATCCAGCTGAGCAATTTGGGCTTTGTGGTTACGCATCATAGGTGGGGTTTCGCTGCTCAAGCTTTGTTGTGTCGCTATCACTGCGTCTGGTTCATCAGAGCGTATCACTTTGCAAATCGACAGCAAAACTTCGCCTTCACGGCCACGATAGCCTGCAGCACCAAACATACGACATACTGCCGGGCGGTAAGGGTAAACACCACACTGGCCACTTTTACGATCTTCGGAGGAAGCCTGATAAAAAAAACAGCCATCCTGCTCATGCTGTTGCAAAGCCTCCAGTGTGCTTTCTGCAAGGCCTGCATCGTACAAATACACCGCCAAAGGCAACATTTCCAGCACTGAAGCTTCAATGCCCGGATGCAGGCAACATTCACCACAACCACTGCGGCAAAACAGCTTGCGATCGTTTTGATAACGACTATAAGTCTGGGCAATTTCGTCGTTAAGGATCATTAACCGGGAAGCGGTGTCGCGCAGCTGCTGCATAGGTTCTCCGAACAAACAGCATTACCCCTCTGGGGCGGGGCGCTATTGTAATGACAGCTCTTGAGACTCAGCAATAGGGGCAAACAAATATAGTTTTTATGGCAAAAACAGCAGCGAATAAACCGTTATTCCTGCTGGTATAAAGGGCGGGGTTTGGCCAGACCATAACCTTGAGCGAAGTCGATTCCCATATCGGTCAGCTTGTGACAAATCTCCATGTTTTCAACGTATTCGGCTACGGTTTGAATTTTCATAGCGCGGGCAATATCGTGAATAGACTGCACTATGGCGCAGTCAAAAGGATCGATCAGTAAGTCGCGGACAAAGCTGCCATCAATTTTGACAAAATCGACCGGGAAATTTTTCAGGTACCCATAAGAAGAAAAACCACTGCCAAAGTCGTCTAAAGCAAACTTACAGCCCAGATTTCTGAAGTGGGAAATAAAATCCAGTGTCTGGTGCACATTTAAAATCGCCATACTTTCGGTGATTTCAAAACACACCTTAGAAAAAGGAATGCGATACTCACGGAACAATGAGCTGACATAAGCTTTGAATAGCGGGTCAGTTAACGAAGCGCCGGATAAATTGATATTGGCCAAATTCAACTCCGCCAGATGGGCAGGTTGTTGTGCCAGCCAACGGAAATAGTTGCGGATCACCCAGCGGTCTATTTGTGGCATCAGACCATAACGCTCGGCCGAGCTTAAGAAATTGCCCGGTGCTATTAAACCTTGCTCTGGTAAAGATAAACGCAGCAACAACTCATAATGCAAACCAGACTGAGCTTGCTGAATTGCAGTAATAGGCTGCATAAAGAGCACAAAGTTATCTTGCTCCAGTGCCTGGCGTAAGGTTTTTAACCACTGAATTTCAGACTGATGGCGCTGTAATTCTTCGTCCTCTGCATTAAACATATGAATGCGGTTACGGCCTTTTTCCTTGGCGACAAAGCAGGCTGAATCTGCCTGTTTTAACCAATGTTCTGTATTTTTATTGCCGTCTGAGTTTTCTGCCAGACCAATACTTACACTAATGCGAAACACACTATCCAGCCAGATAAAACGGAATTCTTTCACTGTATCCAGCAGTTGATGGGCTATAGCAAAAGCCTCATTACTGGTTAAGTGAGGTAACAACACGACAAATTCATCGCTTTCCAGTCGGGCTAAAATACCTCTGCCATCCAGTACCCGCTGCATCTGATTACTGATTTGGCATAACAAGGCGTCACCCGCTGTGTGATCGCAGGTGGTATTGATCAGCTTAAACTGGTCTATATCCAGATAAAGCAGTGTGGCTTTATGCTCAAATCGCAGCGTCTGTTCCAGCTGTTCAATAAAATAATGCCGGTTGTATAAAGAGGTGAGCGGGTCGTGAGTTGCTAAGTAAGCCAGCTGTTCAGTATTTTGTTTATGGGCAGTGATATCCACTATAGACCCATGCACATAAGCACTTTGTGCACCGTCACCTTCGGCCAGCCGTGCTGACATTAAAGCCCAAAATGCCGAGCCATCAGCACGTAAACCCCGTATTTCAAAGTTCTTATTATCACCCAGTTGCAATTGTTTCAGTATTTGGGCTCTGTCTTCCGGGTTGGCGTAATAACGCGCCATGCCGGTTTTTGCTACATCCAGTTGCATTTGTTGCAGGCTTTGATAACCCAGCATGCTCAGCAGTGCCTGATTGGCAGTAATTAACTGGCCTTGCAAGGTACTGGTAAACATACCTTCAACGGCATTGTGGTAGATGTCGTAATACTGCTGTAAATGTGCGTTGGCGAGACGTTGATGATCAATACTTTGTTGTTGGGCGCCTTTGATATTTTGCAGCAAGCTAAAACTCATCAGTGCCATGCTACCCATGACTGCCATTAACAGCAGGTATTGCCATGCCTGAGCTGTTGGTAAGTAACCTATCTGGGATAGCGCCAGCACCACTATACAGCCAAAGAAAAAAGACCAGCCTAAAGCAAAGGTTTTAGCGGTGCGATCCCCTTTGATGGCATAAACCAGTGCAAACATGGTGTTGACGCCAAGACACAAAGCGGTGACAACCAACAAACCCCAGAACCTTAATTGGCTGCTGGCATAGAGTGGGCTGAACAGCAATAACAAGGCGCTGATTAAACACAGGTAAAAACCAAACCGTCCCAGAATACCCCCTTGTTGCTTGCGTACATGCCAACTAAAGAGGGTCAGGCACGTGAAGGTCGCCCCTGCTGCAACATACAAAATTGCCTGATTAATTTCCGGGTAATCAGGCCATAACATCGCAAAAGCCAAACCATTTAAAATTGCCAGCACCAAAGCGCAATTAATAAAAAAACCGGAATAATACAAATACAGCCGTTGTTTCAAGGAAAAAAACAAAAACAGGTTGTAGATAGCCATCAGCAATAAAACACCACACAACAGGCCATCCAGAATGTTTTTATAGAGTTGATCCAACACGAAATTATTGTGTTGCCATAATGTCAGCTCTACAGGGGCGATAGCCGCATCCTGTATTTTGATAAACAAGTCCAGTTCCTGACCTGGTTCAAAATTCAGTGGAAAAGCAAAGCTGCGGTAGGCGAGGGCACGTTGATAAAAAGGCACTGAAGCGCCGGTACTGCTCAATAGCTGCAAGTCATTTTTTGCTCTGTTGTAGCTATACACCTGCACAACATCAGCTAATGGAAAATCGTAGTGCACAAGGGTCTGAATGGGGGTCTGGCCTGTGTAATGTAAACGGGTAAACAACCACAGCGACTGATCGGCGCTTTGCAGCGATTTTTTGTATTCGCTGACCAAACGAAAAGCGTGATGTCTTTCGGGGTCAAAAATAAGTTCTTCCAGCGGTAAGGCTTTATGAGTCTGTTGAAAATACAACGCAGGACCCAGCTCCTGGCGGGTCAGCAGTTTATCAAAACTATTGACCTGAGCATGAAAAGCAAAAGCACCATTACAAAACATCAGCAGCATAAGCCACCATAGCTTTAATCCATGCTGCAGTTTTACTGTCATCTAATCTCCAAGTTGCTGAATTCTTTTGCTAATTCTGACAGTAGCATAGCGCCACCAGCACTGTCAGCTGTGACCCAAAAACTTTCGCTATAGTCTTCGTAACAAAAGGTAAACACTTCATTAGCAAAGTTTAATCCCAGCTCCACTCTGTCTGCACCATAAGCTAAAGTACCGGCTTTGATCGCGCTGTGTTCAAACCACTCTTTACATCGCTGTACTTGCTCAAAACCCATTGGCCATAAAGGCGTCAGTAGCAGCTGTTTATCTTCAATTTGTACAATAAAGCTGTTGATAGCGGAGTTGCTCATCGTATTTTCGCAAGCAACAGCTGCGTCTCATCAGTTGGTACAATAAAACTGTTCGTTGTTTCGTTATTCATAAAACTTCCGTTAGCTGCTGCAGGATATATCCATACCTTTGCCCCAATCTGGTGGTGGAGCGGCAAAGGCTTCCTTACCAGGCTGCAGCTGATAAGGCTGTTGTAGCACCTGCATCAGTTCATGCAATGGTGCTGTATCCCCTTGTTCTGCTGCTTCAATTACTTGCTGGGCCAGATAGTTCCGCAGTATATACAAAGGGTTGATGCTGTTCATTTGGGTTTTACGTTCAGCTGCTGTAGCAGATTCCTTCGCCAGGCGCGCGCGGTATAATTCTGCCCATTGGTCAAAAGCCTCCAGGTCCAGCATATGATCGCGGATGGAGGAGCCTTTGGCGTCATCAGAGAAATCAGCCAGACGGCGAAAGCTTAAAGTGTAGTCTTGTTTTTGTTGCTGTAATAACGCCAGCCATTGACCTATTAAAGCGCGATCCGTCGGCTCTGTGCTGACAAGGCCCAGCTTTTTTCCCATCAAAGCCATGTAATGGCTGACCAGTGTCGGTTCATACAAGCCAAGCGCAGTGCGCAAGTCGTCCACCTTAATTAAAGGTGATAAGGCATGAGCCAAGGCGTTAAGATTCCACAAGCCTATACCAGGCTGTTCGTCAAAGGCATAACGGCCGCTGTGATCGGAGTGATTGCAGATATAACCTGGTTCGTAATCGTCCAGGAAGGCATAAGGGCCATAATCAAAACTGAGGCTTAAAATCGACATATTGTCGGTATTCATCACACCATGGTTAAAGCCAACAGCCTGCCATTGGCTTATTAGTTCTGCCGTGCGCACTACCACTTGTTGTAGCATAGCCAAAGCTGGATTCTCTGTGTTCAGGCAATCCGGAAAATGCTGCTGCAGCGTAAAATCGACCAAGCGCTGTAACTGGTTTTTATCGCCGGTATAAAAGCAGTGTTCAAAATGGCCAAAGCGGATATGGCTGGGGCAAACCCGGATCACCATGGCGCCTTGTTCTATGGTTTCTCGTTGTACAGGCTCGTTGCTACCGACCAGGCTTAATGCTCTGCTAGTTGGAATACCCAAATGGTACATAGCTTCGGAGGCTAAAAATTCGCGAATGCTGGAGCGTAATACAGCACGGCCATCACCAAAACGTGAATAAGGGGTGCGACCAGCGCCTTTTAAATGCAGGTCATAGCTTTTACCATCAGAGCCTTTAACATCCCCTAATAACAAACCCCGGCCATCACCTAATTCGGGATTGTATTGACCAAACTGGTGGCCAGCATACTTTTGCGCTATCGGCTTGCTGCCTGCAAACAACTTTTTGCCACTTAAGTAATCAGCCGCATCTGTCTGCTGAAAAAATGCAGCGGGGAGTTGTAACAAAGCGGCGGTGTCAGCGCTGTAGGCTAAAAGTGTTGGCTGCTCAAAAGCAGTAACGCTGACTGCGCTGACTAAATCGGGTAAAGCTGATGCATAGGTGGAACTTAAAAGAAGTGGCATAACAAACCCCAAAACGGCAATGGCCCATTGTCCTTGCTGTATCTGCTTAGCTCAAGCGCTTTTTATTGATGCTTTGGCTGAATTTTGTCATCCAGCTTGTATAAACAAGTACTTAGGTCTTTAATGGAAAAAACATAGTAAAAATAAACCCAAGTCCATCGTCAGGGAGAATAACAATAATGCGATTTATACCTTTGATAATCTTAGTGTTAGTAGGGCTGTCTGCACCGGTTTTAGCTCAGGATGCAGTAGCTGGAAAAACCAAAGCTGCGGTGTGTTCGGCTTGTCATGGTGCTGAAGGAATTTCGGTTTTGCCGGATTACCCCAATTTGGCAGGTCAAAAACAGAAGTATCTGGAGACATCCATTAAAGCTTACCGTGATGGCGGACGTAAACATGCGGTGATGTCGCCAATGGCGGCAGGCTTGTCTGATGCCGATATTCTGGATTTAGCAGCGTATTTTTCAGGGTTAAATGCCGGGAAATAATCTTGTCTGTGATCTTGATCCCATTTGCCTGAACGGAGATTCAGGCAAATGCTCAATTTTTTGTGGTCGTTTGTCCTAACGAACTTAACCATTGAAAACCAACATATAAACCACCCACTATGCCGTCGGCTATTAATGAATGCTCTGTATCTTGTTGATGTTGTGTTGTATTTTTTCCGTTGGGTTCAGAATTATTGTTTGCTGCTTCGAAAAAATCATCAGCAGCCTGCTTAGGGGCGTAGCTACTGCATCCAGCCATCAATACCACACTCGTCAACAGAACAATGAAACGAAAACTATGTTTTTGCATACCTCTATCCTTAGCTTTTTGGGTTACATCCATCTGTCAATAGGGTTAATCGCCTGCTAAATAATCACTAATTAAATCAAGGAAATCAGCGCCATAACGGCCCAGTTTGGTTTGGCCAACACCACTGATGGCTAAAAACTCCACGCTGTTGGTTGGGCACGCCTGCGCCATTTCTATCAGCGTGGCGTCTGAGAACACCACAAAAGGCGGTACGTCGTCTCGTTCTGCAATAGCTTTACGCAGCACTTTTAAGCGGGCAAACAGCTTACGGTCGTAGTTTTGAGGCGCTGTGGTTTTACTGCTGCTACTGGCTTTGGTTTGAACTAAGCGTGGCACTGCCAGCTGCAGAGTTTGCTCGGCGCGTAGCACAGCGCGGGCTGCTTCCTGTAGCTTTAGCACCGAATGCTGGCTGATATCTTGTTGTAATAAACCGCAATGTACTAACTGGCGCAAAATACTCAGCCAATAATCGTGGGATTCATCTTTGCCTATGGCATAAGTAGATAACTTGTCGTGGCCCAGTTCATGAATACGACTGGTTTGACTGCCACGTAACACGTCGATCACATGGTTCATACCAAAACTTTGATTAACCCGATACACGCAGGACAGCGCTTTTCTGGCCAGTTCAGTGCCATCAAATTGTTTGGGTGGGTCTATACAAATATCGCAGTTGCCACAAGGTTTCTGGCTGGACTCACCAAAATAATTCAGCAGCACTAAACGCCGGCAGGTTTGGGCTTGTGCAAAAGCAGCCATTTGGTTAAAGCGTTGCAAAGCCACTTCTGTTCTGCTGTTGTTTTCATCTTTTTCTATCCAGCTGCGCATTCTGGCTATATCTGCAGGGTCAACCAGCATCAAAGCTTCGGCTGGCACACCGTCACGGCCAGCCCGGCCTGTTTCCTGATAATATGCTTCGATAGTGCGCGGCAGCTCAAAGTGGATCACAAAGCGTATATTGGATTTATTGACGCCCATACCAAAAGCCACTGTGGCGATAATCAGCTGAATTTGGTCTTTTTTAAAGGCTTCCTGTACTGAGTTGCGCTGCTCATTGGTTAAGCCTGCATGATAAGCCGCCACCTGAAAACCTTTGCCCGAAAGTTGTTCTGTCAGTTCATCCACTTTGCGGCGTGAAGCACAATAAATAATGCCACTTTGTTGTTCTTGTTGTTTCAGGTAATTGACCACCTGCTCCAGCGGACGGAATTTCTCCTGTACTGTGTAACGGATATTGGGTCTGTCAAAGCTACCTATGGAGACATAAGGCTGCTGTAAATTCAGCTGACGACTGATGTCCTTTTGCGTGGCCGGATCTGCTGTGGCTGTCAGCGCCATCATAGGCACATGCGGGAAATACTGCTTGAGCTGCGCCAGTTCAGTGTAATGAGGCCTGAAGTCATGGCCCCACTGCGAAATACAATGTGCTTCGTCTATGGCAAATAAACTGACACCCACTTCCGCAAGGCGTGCCATAAAGTCCGGTTGCAACAAACGCTCTGGCGCCAGATACAACAGTTTTAGCTGCTGCTGGCGTAAACGCCGGATCACATCCTGAATTTCTTCTCTGCTTTGGCTGCTGTTTATAAACTCAGCCGCTATGCCATTGGCCTGCAAAGCGTCGACCTGATCTTTCATCAGCGACATTAAGGGCGAAACTACTACAGTCACATAAGGCAATAACAACGCAGGTAACTGATAACACAGCGATTTTCCGCCACCTGTTGGCATTAACACAAAACTGTCCTGACCGCTCAGGCAAGCCTGGATCACCTCCAGTTGTCCATGACGGAACTGGCTGTAACCAAAAGCTTGTTTTAAGGTGTCGAACAATAGTTGTGGCAAAGTGCGCTGCTGCGTTACGAAAAAACTGGCGCATTGTAATCAAAACTACAGATGCTGTCTTGGGCATTGTGTCATTGGCTCTGCTGGAGTAGATTGCATACTGCTCTTACCAGTGAAGTTGAGAACCTTATGCACACCGATCAGTTATTACCTTTTATCGCCGATACTTTTGATCAAATGCCTTTTAATCGTTTATTAGGTTTAAAAGTTACCCGTTTTGATGAGCAACAAGCGGAAGTGCGTTTCGACTGGGCAGGCCAGTTGGTGGGTAATCCGGTGCAGCAAATTTTACATGGTGGCGTTATAGCCTCAGTGTTGGATGTGGTGGGCGGATTAATGGCTGTGTCCAGTGCCTTAACCCGATTGGGCGATATAGCTGACACTGAACTAGCAGAAAAGCTCGGAAAAATGAGCACTATCGATATTCGCACCGACTACTTAAGACCTGGTCGTGGCCAGCAGTTTATTGCCACAGCCCAGGTGATCCGCACTGGTAATAAAGTTTGTGTGTGCCGTATGGAATTGCACAACGAGCAGGGCACTCACATCGCTTTGGGTACCGGTACTTATCTGGTGGGTTGAGTTTTTTCTCCTACGCTGCGCAGTACTGTTTTATCCACTCGATATTCCAGAATCTCACAAGCTGACATATAGCTTTTATATTACCTATCTGAATCTCCATGATTTATTTCCACTGCGCTCTGTTTCCATGAGCTATACCTAATATTCGTAACCTTTTTTATTACGAGTTATCCATATGCCCTTGCTGCTTTCTGTTGACAAATAGGACAAATTGATAATAATGAAACCTGTGCTAGATGAAAAGCAAAACAGCATGGTTGTTTTGTTGTACCACTTTCCATTACTTAGTCGGTTTTGCATGGATGTGATCGATCAATTTTAAGATGAAGGAGGTTATATGCAGCTGTCTATCAGACAAAGACTGATGCTATCTGTTGGCGTGATTTGTGTCGGAGTAGTTGTCATGACTGCTTTTGTGTTTATACAGCTGGCTAAAATAGAAGCCCATCTCGCTGATGTAGTGCACAGAGATACTCCCGCTATTGATAAACTGACGGAAATTACCGAGCAGCAATACGCTCAGGAGTTGTTGTTACAAAAAGAACTGCGTTATATCCCTCATCAGTCCTCACAAAGCACCTCAGAGTTTCAGCACATCAAGGCAGAATTTAACGATCGCTCTGCGCAGCTTAAAAATGCATTACGCGAAGCTGAGCCATATCTGAAACCTTCCGCAAGCATGACGGAACAACAGCTGGTTATGGTGGAGAAAAACACAGCATTGCTGCATTCGATAAAGACTTTGTCCACAGAGTGGGACCTTCTTGCTGAACAGTTAATTCAGCGAGCAGGGGCAGGGCAGCAAGCCCAGGACCTGGAAGCGGAGCTGGCACAGATAGATAACAAGTTAATGACTGATATTAAAACCTTGCTGCATAATGTAGAAAGTTTCACAGCAGCCGAAATTCAAAGTATTGACGAGCAAACTAAATCTTTAGAGCAGCAGGTGGTGATCGCCGCTGTGTTGGTCATGCTGATTTCTGTGCTGATCAGTCGCTCCACTCGCAAAGCTATTCAAAGAGGCCTGGCGAAGGCTATGGCAGCGCTAAAAGAGTTGCAGCGGGGGAATCTCAGCCAGGTTGTAGTGGCCGATGAGCCTGCAGAAATTGGCGAAATGCTAAAGCTAATGGAGCAAACCAGACAAGACCTGGCACAGTTGTTAACTTTAGTTCAGCGCTCTACAGTTGAAGTCACAGGTGCAGCCACTGTTTTAGCAGATAGCAGTTTGGGCGTGCAGGACAATGTGCAGCAACAAAGTTTGCAGATGGAACAAATTGCTGCTGCTATGCATGAAATGTCGGCGACAGCACATGAAGTCGCACAAAGTGTTTCCACTACCCATTGTGCAAGCGAAGAAGCGGCACAGAATTCTGTTTCCAGTCAGGCCATCAATACGCAAGCAGTGCAAAGTACTGAATTGCTGGTGAAAAGCCTCGCTGAAAGCTCTGCCTCTTTATCCGAGCTTGAGAAAAACAGTGAGAACATTGGTGCCGTATTGGTGGTGATTAAGGCCATAGCGGATCAAACCAATTTACTGGCTTTAAACGCTGCTATTGAAGCGGCCAGAGCGGGTGAACAAGGGCGAGGTTTCTCCGTAGTTGCGGATGAGGTCAGGCATCTAGCTCAGCGCACTCAAACCTCAACCACTGAAATAGAAGCTATGATCAGTGCCTTCCGTCACAGTGCTCAGCAAGCTGTGCTAAAGATGCAGCAAAGCAGCGAATTAGGCGGCAAAACTATTACATTCTCAGGTCAATCCAGTGCTCTGATGCAACAGGTGAATATGTCGATTGATAAGGTACGGGATATGAGCCTGCAGATAGCCAGTGCAGCGGAACAGCAAAGCAGTGCTATTGAAGAGATTAATGTCAGTGTCAGTGTGGTGCATCAGGCTGCTGAACATAATGCAGAGTTGGTGACACAAGTGGCCGCTGCCAGTCAGCAGCTGACTAGTATGGCCGGGACATTGGATACTGCAGTTAAAAGATTTCAACTACCTGCCACAGCCTGAGCTCTCTGGCTGTTTTGACTAAAAAAAACGGTGATGCTCCCTACAGGGGGCTTGCCGTCCCTGTTATTAGTTTCAAAAAGAACTGCGTTATGCATAGGTTTAAGCCTGTTTTGATCAGTTTGCGGCCAAGAGTGCAACCACTGGCTTGAGTTGACTTACCTTTGTCATTGGCGTCACGTACAATGCGCGGCATAAACCGGAGCTGTCCGGCGGACCGAGGGGATACTGATGACGTTAAGTCCTGCGCAAAAACTGGGTGGTGCTTTTGCCGCTGGCGCTTATACCTTGTGGGGCATAGCTCCGCTTTATTTTAAACAAATCGATTTTGTGCCTGCGCAGGAAATATTGATCCACCGCGTGGTTTGGTCTTTTGTCTTGCTGGTGTTGATCGTATTTGCAATGCAACAGTGGAACAAAGTGCAGCAGATTTTAGCCCAGCCTAAACTGGTGCTGGCGTTGTTAGGGACTTCGCTGATTTTAGGCGGAAACTGGGGCTTATTTATCTGGGCTGTGAATAACCATCATATGCTGGATGCCAGTCTTGGCTATTACATTAATCCCTTGCTGAATGTATTGCTGGGCATGTTTTTCCTCGGCGAGCGTTTGCGCAAATTTCAGTGGCTGGCTTTATCACTGGCTGTCACAGGCGTTGTCATTCAATTGGTGACTTTTGGTTCTGTGCCCTGGATAGCCCTGACTTTGGCCGGTACTTTTGCGCTTTATGGTTTGTTTCGGAAAAAGCTGGCGATCGATGCTATTACCGGGCTTTTTGTTGAATCTTTATTGTTGTTGCCGTTGGCTTTGTATTACTGGTGGCAGTTTGCCGACAGCAGTGCGGCTGATTTGAGTCAAAACAGCTGGAGTTTAAACTTATGGCTGATGGCCGCAGGTTTTGTCACTACAGTGCCTTTATTGCTATTTATCGCGGCGGCGAAGCGGTTGCAACTGTCAACTATGGGCTTTTTCCAGTACATAGGCCCAAGTTTTATGTTTGTATTTGGGGTTTGGCTTTATAACGAACCGCTGACGGCGGCAAAACTGGTGACCTTTGGTTTTATCTGGTTGGCGCTGATTGTTTATTCACTGGATGCCTATCTGGCTTTACGGAAAAAACCAGCAGTTCAGGTCCTTTAAATTACCCAAATTAATTAAAGCAGCAGCTAGGCGACAAGCGATGGCGACCCCAAGAGCATAGTGGTCTTATGCGACTGGGGCGACAGAGAGTAGTCAACAACGCTGCGGGTTTAAGTAAGAAGGGTGGGCGGACCTTTAATTTCGATTGTATTGCCTTCAGGGTCCTGAATATAAATCGACGGACCCTTACCTTCGGCACCATAACGTGATTCCACTGGCCCTGCTGTGACGCCTTTACTTCTAAAATGCTGCTGCAGAGTTTCTGATTCAAAAGGCTCGATACGTAAACACAAATGGTCCATATTGTGGCCTTCTGCACCTGGCGCTTTTCCACCTTGTTGCCCCAGTGGCTGTTCGACCGGCACTAAGTCAATCAGGCTGTTGCCTGCTCTTAGCTGATATAAACCTAAGTCGGTTTCCTGTCGCTCCAGAGTACAGCCTAATACCTGCTGATAAAAATCCAGCATCAGCTGCAGGTTTTTCACTCTGAGTACCACATGGTCTATCTGCGCAATTCGGAACATTTAGAAGTCATCATTGCTGTTGTCAGGTACATACAATAACAAAGCTGCGACCAATGCTGCCAGCTCCAGCTGTATATTCCCGGGTAAAGAGGGATCGATCCAGACTTTACCGCTATTAATCACTTCGACCTGAGCCAGTGGCCCTTGGTGATCTGACAACAAGTAGCCGACAGGATCCATACTGTCAAAAGCTGCGCCTTTCAGCTGATGTAAGGAGTTGATACGGACTACACGATCAGAGAGTTGAGAGGTCCCTTCCAGCTTATTATCCCACTTGGCTTTTAGCTGCATAGTTGAATTCACTTTTCCCTGAATACCACAGGCAAAAACGGGTTTTTCTCCCAGACTCAGATCCAAAGTCCAGCCATCTTTAGTTCCCGTCACAGCGGCGCTGATACATTCCATATGTTGCCAGTCTTTGCCATCGGTCAGACTCAGCTGATAGGCCTGGCTGCTATAGCCAAGTGAAACACCAAGTAACTTCAGGCCAAAGCCTAAAGTGGGTCCCTGTACTGCTTTGGCGCTATGCCATGGACCAAAACTCAGAGTGGATGTCCAGGCTCTGGGGTTAGCGCCACTGACGGAAAAAGGCTGCACGGACGAGAAAGCTTGCGCTGAAACTAGTTCAGCGTCCTTTGCCAAAGCAACAGCGGAAAAGAGGCTTAATACAAGCCATAGCGCACTGTGTTTCATCTGATAATCCTCTGAGTAAATTTCAGCCGTTGAGCCGGGCTGAATCCTATCATCGGGCGTTCTGCAATGAAGTTGTGTAATTAACTGTTGTTGTGGTGTTTCAGAAAATTACAACAGATCAGGCTTGGGCATAAATTTCTTTAAAACCCAGCCAACGGCGGATTAGCGGAGCACAATTTGGTTGATACTGCTGCCATAGCAATGCAGCGGCCTGTTGAGCTGCTGGAATGAGCTGTGCATCCCTGCTCAAATCGGCGATGCGGTAACTGACCTGGCCTGTTTGTTTGGTGCCGAGTAGCTCACCTGGACCTCTAATTTCTAAATCGCGTTGCGCTATGACAAAACCATCATTACTTTCTCTAAGCACTGACAAGCGGGCCTGAGCTGTGGGCGATAAAGGCGCGTGATAAAGCAAAACACAATGCGAGACTGCACTGCCACGACCGACCCGGCCTCGTAACTGGTGCAATTGAGCTAAACCTAAACGCTCCGGGTTTTCGATAATCATTAAACTGGCGTTTGGCACATCTACACCCACTTCAATCACAGTAGTGGCCACCAGTAAATCCAGTTCACCGGCTTTAAAATCGGCCATCACTTGTTGTTTTTCAGCGGCTTTTAACCGGCCATGCACTAAACCTATGCGTAAATCCGGTAAAGCTGCAGTCAGTTCAACTGCTGTCATTTCTGCCGCCTGACATTGCAGCTGTTCTGACTCTTCGATCAAAGTACATACCCAATAGGCTTGCCTGCCCTGATTCTGCACCACCTGACGCACCCTCTCTGTGACTTCAGCACGGCGGCTGTCTGGCAATACCACAGTAGTGACAGGAGTGCGACCCGGTGGCAGTTCATCTATTACAGAGGTATCTAAGTCAGCATAAGCTGTCATGGCTAAAGTGCGGGGTATAGGTGTGGCTGTCATTACTAGTTGATGAGGGTAAAAACCAGTATCAGCGCCTTTTTCCCGCAGTTCCAGCCGCTGGTGTACACCAAATCTGTGCTGCTCATCGATAATGACTAAGGCCAGTTGCTGAAACTGCACCTGCTGCTGAAACAAGGCATGAGTGCCGATCACCATTTTCGCGTCGCCACTCTGAATGGCAGAGAGTTGCAGTTGTTTTTGTTTGGCTGAGGCTTTACCTGCCAGCCAAGCAATTTGATAACCCAAAGGTTCCAGCCAGGCTTTAAAGGTATTGGCATGCTGTTCTGCCAACAGCTCTGTGGGCGCCATCAGCGCAACCTGAGCTCCACGGCTCAACACAGTTAAAGCCGATAAAGCCGCAACCAGCGTTTTACCAGAGCCGACGTCGCCCTGGACTAAACGTAACATAGGTTCGGTTTGGGCTAAATCATGACGGATTTCGTTAATAACCCGCTGTTGGGCACCAGTCGGTGCAAAAGGCAAAGCGGCTAAAAACTCTTGGTTCTGGGTTTCATCCACTACAAAACTGCGGCCTTGTTGCACGCGGCATTGTTGGCGTAATTGCAGCATCGACAGCTGCTGAGCGACTAATTCTTCAAAAATCAGTCGCTGCTGCGCCGGATGTTGGCCTTGTTCCAGTAGTTGCAAGGATGCATCTGGTGGTGGCCTGTGCAGATAAAATAACGCATCGGACAAAGACCAGCTGTTCTGGCCCAACACTGGCGCTAAGTATTCAGTTGGGCTGCTGCGTTGTAATACCTGCAAAGCAGCGTCTGTTAAATTGCGCCAGCTGTTTTGTTTTAAACCTTCGGTGCTTGGGTACACAGGAGTCAGGGTTTCTGCCACATCCTGAGCCTGCTCGTCTTTTAATACTTTGTATTCGGGGTGCATCATTTCAAAACCGCGCATGCCCCGTTTGACTTCACCAAACACTCTTAAGGTGACGCCTGGAGTGACGGCATTTTTTTGTGCTGCATTAAAATGGAAAAAGCGCAGGGTTAAATGACCTGAACCATCACGAATGGACACCAGCCAGCTACGTCTTTTACCAAAGGTAATTTCACTACTGATCACTTCGCCTTGTACTGTGGCGCTTTGCTGCGGCCATAAATCGGCGATGGGGTAGAGGCGGGTGCGGTCTTCGTAACGTAAAGGCAAGTGGAACAGCAAATCCTGCACACTCTGAATACCCAGCTTATGCAGCAGTTCACTGACTTTGGCGCCAACACCTTTTAGCTGGCTGACGGATAGGCTATCCAGTGCTGTTACTGTCAAAAGAAAGACCGTGCTAAGTGGCTGATAACAGGCAGTTTAACCTGTGATTGACAGGAGGCATAGCCACAGAGCTGTTTTAGCTATGTTTCGGGACTACTTTTGCTGTTCAGGTTGTGAACCAGCGAGGTAGGTAGGCCCATGTTTGAGTGGATCAAAAGCGTAGAGTTTTTTTACTGTGCCGTCTTGCACCATAGATGCTATGGCTTGTTCGATGCGGTCTTTTAGTGCCAGGTGCCGACTCTTTTTCGACAAACCAATATTGATAAAACGCTTTTCGACCACTGAAAAATCGACAGGCGCTCTTTGAAACTGAAAATGCATATCTGCGTGGCTTGCAATCACATCCAGCGAGCTTTGCGTGGGGGCCACCAATGCATCCACTCTGCCACGTTGTAACATTTCAAAGCCAGTTTCTATACTGTCAATTTCAACATGGCGCTTAGAGGTTTTAATCAGTTGCATCAGGCTGGGGTGATAGGCGTAATTACGTACAGTCGCCAGAGTTAAAGAGGGCAGTTGGTTGAAGTTACGGATGTGGCGCTGGTCACCAGCTTGTAAATATAAAGACTCAGGAATGCGTTCGTTGTAGGGCAGCAGAAACATATAGTCTGCCCTTTCCTCAGTAAAATTCAGATTAGTCATTAAATCCGCTTCGCCCGTCTGCATTTGGCGGAAGCAGCGGGCTGAAGGGGTTTTAGGACTGAATTGCAGTTGAAACGTTGCGCGTTTGGCCAACTCTTGCATTAAATCAACAGAAGGCCCATACGGAGCTTTGCCTGTTTCATAGGCATGAAAGCGTGAAAAATGATCCAGACACCAGGTGAGGACTGGTATCTCTGTTGCGGCTGCCAGACGAGGAAAAACTAACAGCAATAGACAACATAGGATTTTATTCACTCAGTTTTGCCTTACAGGACTAAAACAGCTGCTATCCCTGTTAATTTGTAGACGGCACTTCCATCACGCCGTCAATTTCCACCTGAGCACCACGGGGTAAAGCACTGACCTGCACTGCGGCACGCGCCGGATAAGGGGCGCTGAAATGTTTACTCATAATTTCATTAACTGTAGCGAAGTTGGATAGATCAGTCAGGAAGATATTTACTTTGACCATATCATTTAAGCTGCCACCGGCGGCTTGGCAAACGGCAGTCAGGTTTTCAAATACCTGCTGGGTTTGTTCAGCGAAATTTTCAGACACCATCTGCATCGTTTCTGGTACTAAAGGGATCTGGCCAGATAAATACACAGTAGTGCCAATTTTAACGGCCTGACTGTAAGTACCTATAGCGGCAGGGGCTTTATCTGTACTGATGATCACTTTTGACATAACAGCTATTTCCTTCTGTAAACTTTAAGTACTTCAGGCAAGACACGGATTTTGCGCATGACGTTGGCTAAATTAATACGGTCACGCACAGACAAAGTGATTTTAATCACATATTCGCCAGTGTCTCTGTCGTCGGTCGACAAGTCCTGAATATTGGAATCCTGTGAGGCTATCACTGTTGTTAGTTTAGCCAACACGCCGGGTTGGTTGACAATAAAGACCCGGATATCACATAAAAACTGTTTGTCGCCTGTTTTATCCCACTTCACCGGGAAGTATTTACCCGGCTCTTTTTCCCAGCCACGAATATTGCGGCATTCAACACGATGCACGTTCAGGCCTTTGCCTGGCGTGGCGTTAGCGGCAATTTCATCACCCGGAATAGGACGGCAACACTTGGCGAAGGTCAGTAACATACCTTCAGAGCCAATAATAAAAGCTTTGGTTTTTTGATTCGCCGGATTTTCAGCTGGCAAAGCTTCTTCGCCAGAATCAAAACCACCCATTAAACGACGGGCCACAGCGATAGGCAGTTGATTACCTAAACCAATTTCAACCAGCAGTTCATCCAGCGATTTTTGCGTGGTGCTTTGCAGTACCTGCTCAATACGTTCTGGCGGAATATTCTCCAGCTTTACATCACCTAAAGCTGAAGTTAGCAAACGGCGACCTAAGCCAACAGCCTCGCTGAGTTGCTGTTTTTTCAGATAATTACGAATACCTAAAATAGCGCGGCTGGTGACGACATGGTTCAGCCAGTTGGCATTAGGTTTTCCACCAGGGCTGGTAATAATTTCTACCGTCTGGCCTGTTTCTAAAGGTTTGTTCAGTGGGTAAGGTTTACGATCCACCCGTGCGCCTACGCATCTGTTGCCTATGTCGGTATGCACTGTGTAGGCAAAATCGACCGCATTGGCACCTATAGGTAATTCAACAATCTGACCTTTAGGGCTGAATACATACAGCTCGTCCGGATACAGCTCGGATTTAACGTTTTCAACAAATTCGTAAGTGTTGCCGGAGCTTTGTTGCAGCTCAAGTAAACTTTGCATCCAGCGCTGGGCACGAATTTGCGCAGTGGTATTTTTGTTTTCGCCTGCGCCTTTGTATGACCAGTGAGCGGCAATACCTTTATCGGCCATTTCATC
This sequence comes from Rheinheimera mangrovi, assembly GCF_003990335.1. Classification (NCBI taxonomy): domain Bacteria; kingdom Pseudomonadati; phylum Pseudomonadota; class Gammaproteobacteria; order Chromatiales; family Chromatiaceae; genus Rheinheimera; species Rheinheimera mangrovi. Next base: position 485,776 of record NZ_CP034683.1, read on the forward strand.
CATTTCGCGGGTACGCATCTGAATTTCCACCGGAATACCGTGTGGACCAATCAGGGAGGTGTGCAAAGACTGGTAACCGTTTTGTTTTGGAATGGCGATATAGTCTTTAAAGCGGCTTTCTATTGGCTTAAACAGGTTATGCACTACACCCAGTACGCGGTAGCAGTTGTCTATGCTATTGATAATGACTCTGAAGCCATAAATATCCATCACATCGTTAAACATCAGCTCTTTGCTTTTCATCTTACGATAGATGCTATACAGATGTTTTTCACGACCAGCTACTTCAGCTTCAATACCAGCGGCTTTAATACGCTGTTCTATTTCTGACTGAATGCGTTCAATAATTTCTTTGCGGTTACCACGAGCCTGTTTGACTGCAGTTTCTAAAGCGCGATACCGCATTGGGTATAAAGCGCGGAAGCCCCAGTTTTCCAGCTCGTTTTTAATGTTGTGAATACCCAACCTGTTGGCGATAGGAGCATAGAGTTCTAAAGTTTCACGGGCAATACGACGGCGTTTTTCTGGTTTGAGTGCACCTATAGTGCGCATGTTATGAGTGCGGTCGGCCAGTTTAATCAGAATAACGCGGATATCCTGCGTCATTGCCATAAACATTTTTTGCAGGTTAGTAACTTCGAACTCTTTGATATCTTTGAATTTTACTTTGTCGAGTTTACTGACACCCTGCACCAGTTCGGCTACTGTTTCGCCAAACATTCGGGTTAAGTCTTCTTTGCTGACCGGTGTATCTTCAATCACATCATGCAGTAACGCGGCCATTAAGGTTTCGTAATCCATCCGCATTTCAGCGAGGATACTGGTGACTGCAACAGGATGAGTAATATAAGGTTCGCCGCTGGAGCGAATTTGTGGCGCGTGCGCGTCGCGGGCGACAACATAAGCCTGTTGCACCAGAACGACCTGCTCAGGTGGCAGGTAAGCACTGATTTGATTTTTCAGGCCTTCAAACAGATACATCCGAAACTCCCCAATACGCACAACGCTTTGGCGTGTTCCTTTGAATATACGTGGATTTCAAACTATTGCCAACGGCCGGATACCGTTGGCAGAGGGTACAAGCTCAGATTATTCGTCAGAACCGATAATTGCAGCCACTGCTGCCATTTCTGACGCTTCTTGCTGTAACTGTTCACGACGTTCCTGCTGGTCCAGAATGTTGTTGGTGATAAAACCTTTTTCGATTTCACGTAAGGCAACCACGGTAGACTTATCGTTTTCCGGATCAACCATTGGCTCTTTGCCTTCAACAGCTAACTGACGGGCACGACGTGAGGCCACCAGAATTAAATCAAAGCGGTTACCAATTTTATTTACTGCATCTTCAACTGTTACGCGAGCCATCTGCCACTCCGGTTAATCTGGGTCTGAATAAAGACCGCATAGTCTACTCTATTTCGTTTCGTTCGCCAACAGGCCAGAAATTAACTTCTGTTGCCGTATCGCCTGCTTCTGTTGTTTTAAGCGTTGAGTCTGGATAATGCCGGAAAACTGCTGCAGCGCCAGCTGCAGATCATCATTCACCACCCAATAATCGTATTCATCGGCATGACTGATCTCATCCCGGGCTTTGGCCATGCGGCCAGCAATGACTTCGGCACTATCCTGACCACGTTGATTCAGCCGTTGCTCTAAAGCGTCAACACTGGGCGGCAGAATAAAAATGCTGGTGACAAAAGGCAGTTGCTGTTTAATCTGACGGGCGCCTTGCCAGTCGATATCTAAAAACACATCTATACCCTGCGCCAGCTTATCAGCCAAAGCAGCTTTAGATGTGCCGTAATAATTGCCAAAGACTTCAGCCCATTCAATAAACTGGTCTTCTGCAATCAGTTGTTTAAAGCTTGGCACATCAGTGAAATGGTACTGTACACCATTGGTTTCGCCCGGACGCGGCGAACGGGTAGTGTGAGACACACTCAGCTGCATATCGGCATGTTGCTGTAACAGCGCGTTAATCAGCGTGGATTTTCCCGCCCCGCTTGGCGCTGAAATAATAAATAAGTTACCTAATAAGTCCTGCATGCCTGCCACCTTCTACAATCAAAAGGCGATTTTAGCCTTGTCCGGGCTGAGCTGCAAACAAGGCTTGGTGTTGGTTCAGGATTTCTTTTTCGCTTTCACCGACAAAGTTAAAGTGAATTTCGCCATTAACTCGTCGCCATGCAAGGAAGGGCAGGTGACATTAATAGTGACGGGTTGATTAATCCGCTCCCCTGTATCCAGTGATTGCTGGATGATCTGATCGATTAAAGCTCCATCGTCACTGGTGAAATGCACTGCTGCTTCCGGGCGTTTTAAAAACTCGCCTTGTACGTCTTTAAAGGCAAAATGGATATTCAGCTTTTTCTGCCGCGCCTTGTAAAACACTAAAAAAGCACCGGCTAAATCTGCGCCTATGGCCAGAGCACCAAAATAAATACTGCCCAGATGGTTTTTGGTATGACGGTGGTGTGGCATCCGGATCACAGTGCGTTCGTCTGTTAATTCCAGAATTTTTGGTTTGCAAAAACCTATCAGCGGAATATAACGAAATCCAAACCACCAGAGTTGTAAGTTGGCTTTTGTTAAGGCGTTCATAAAAGTAAGCTCCAGAGTTCAACTGGTCGGAGCTTATCATTCTGGTTGCGATAGTGCGAATTTTTGCTGCCATTGTCGCTCAAAATTCGCTTTGGCTTGTTGACGTTGCTCCACGCACCAGACCATTTGCCGGCTGTCCCGCACTCCAAAACATTGTTTAGGTTCGGAGTAATACTCCAGCCATGCCTGTAGTTTTTTGCCCTGATAAGGGGCTTTGACCGACACTGAGCTGACATAAAGCTGTGGGCCTTTGGCTATGTCGGCCAAAGGATCTGCCGCAGCTTTTACTTTGGCCGTCTTTTTTGCCTCTGATTTTTTGGCTTTGGGTTTTTGCGGGTCTGAGGCTAAGACAGGTTTTTGGCAAAACTGGTCCAGCTGTTTTTCCAGCAGACGTTGATCCAGGCTTAATTGCTCTGCTTCTTTTAGGCTGTAACCCGAGCTGATTTTTTGTTCCAGCTGCTGCAGTTTTTTTACGGTTTTATCGCACTCCGCCGCTGGCCATTGTTGTTGCGCCAACAGGGTAAAACTGCAGAAAAACAACAAATACAAAAGCGGTTTCATCCCGAACTCCGCCTGTTAATAAATGGTTAAATAACTATAGCGGATCTTTTGGGTTTTACAGCTGAGTAAATGCCGCTGTGAAACAATCTTCTGCTGGTCTGCTATTTTTTGCACCTGACCGCATTGGCTGATCCTTAGTGGAGCCCAAATCGTTTAGCTTGTCAGAATGCTACAAAATATTGAATCAACACAAGAAACAGTGCTGTCACTTATGCTGGTATTCGCTATGCTAAGCTGGCCTGATCAGGCTGTTTGTACTACAGAATTAAACGGAGTTTTTGCATGAAATTGGTAAAGCTAGTGATGATATCCGGCCTTTGGCTGAGCTGTGCTGTGGTGGCGCAACAAGGCCCGGCTGTGCCGGTCAAAACGGCTTTAGTGCAACAGCAGAGCGTGCCTGTCTGGATCCGGGCCATAGGACAAGTCAAAGCGCAGCAAAGTGTTGAAATTCGCCCTCAGGTGGACGGCATATTGCAGCGTATTCTGGTGGAAGAAGGCCAGTTGGTGAAAGCAGGTGACTTGTTGGCGGTGATTGATGATCGCAGTATTAAAGCCGCTTATGAACAAGCCAAAGCTCAGTTAGCTGTAGTGCAAGCTCAGCTGGATGTGGCGAAGCTTGATTTAAAACGTTATCAGAATTTACGTAAAGATCAGGCGGTGTCGGCGCAGATGGCCGACCAGCAACAAGCCACAGTGCAGCAATTGGAAGCACAACTGCGCAGCGTGCAGGCGACTATCAATGCACAGCAGGTGGAGTTGTCTTATACCCAAATTCTGTCGCCTATTTCAGGTCAGGTCGGTATACGTAATGTGGATGCCGGCAACTATGTCAGAACCAGTGATGCCAGTAGTTTATTTTCTGTAGTGCAGCTGGACCCTATTAGTATTGAAATTGCCTTGCCACAGTCGCGTTTGCCTGAACTGCAACAACTGACCCAACAAATCCGCCAAAACCAAACTGTGCCAGTCTTAGCTTATTTAAAGGAAGGTGCAGAGCCTTTAGCTCAGGGCCAGCTCAAAGTGGTAGACAACAGAGTGGCCGCTGCGACTGGCACTATCAGGGTGAAAGCCGATTTTGCCAACCCGGATATGGCTTTATGGCCAAGTCAGTCCGTGGTTATTGCCTTGCAAAGCAAGGTGCTGGAACAGGCTTTAACTATTCCGGCCAAAGCATTACAACAAGGGCCTGAAGGGGCTTTTGTCTGGTTTAACGAACAAGGTAAAGCCGCCACTGCTGCTGTTGAAGTGGTATTGCAGGACAAAAACCAGGTGGTAGTCACAGGCATAAAAACAGGTCAGCAAGTGATAGTGGATGGTCAAAGCAGGCTACGCAAAGGTGCTGAGTTGAAAATATTAACTGAAGCCCCGCAAACTGCTGCTGTGGAGCAATAAAGCATGAAAAGCCGCAGTATATTTGCCTGGTGTATGGACCACCCTATAGGCACAGTATTATTAACCTTCGCCTTAATTTTATTGGGCGTATTGGCTTTCCCCCGTTTATCCATAGCGCCTTTACCTGAGGCTGATTTTCCAACTATTCAGGTTAATGCGCGCTTGCCTGGTGCCAGTGCAGAAACTATGGCCTCATCCGTTGCTACGCCTTTGGAAGTGGCCTTAAGTTCAGTGCCTGGTATTACCGAAATGACTTCAAGCAGCGCTTTGGGCTCAGTCGACATTACGCTGCAGTTTGTGCTGGAAAAAAATATCGATACTGCAGCGCAGGAAGTACAGGCAGCATTGAATCAGGCGGCAGGTCGTTTGCCTGATATGCCCAACTTACCGACCTGGCGTAAAGTAAACCCGGCTGACAGTCCTATCTTAATTATTGGGGTCACCTCTGAAACCTTATCCCGCACTGAAATCAGCGATTTAGCTGAAACTGTGTTGGCGCGCCAAATGACCCAAATCAACGGCGTGGGTGAAGTATTTATTGGTGGTCAGCAAAAACCAGCCATTCGTATTCAGGCCAAACCCGAAGTTCTGGCTGCTGCTGGCATTACATTGGCGGATATTCGTGCCGCAGTGCAACGCGCCAGCGTCAACTTACCTAAAGGGGCTTTATTTGGCTCGAACAGAGTGTCCACTCTTACTGTGAATGACCAGATTTTTTCTGCCGATGAATATGCTGATCTAATCGTCAGTTATAACAACGGTGCCCCTGTGTATTTGCGCGATGTAGCCACTGTGAAACTTGGCGCAGAAAACGATTTTGTGCAGATTTGGCCGAATGGCGAATCAGGTGTGGCTTTGATTATTCGCCGTCAGCCTGGTGCCAATATAGTAGCCACAGCAGACCGGATCAGAGCAGCTTTACCTCAACTGACCGCTGCTTTACCTGCAGACGTCAAAGTTGAAGTATTTAACGACAGAACCCGGACTATCCGCTCTTCCTTGCATGAAGTGGAGCTGACGCTGGCTATCGCTGTGATACTGGTGATAGCTGTGATGGCGGCGTTTTTACGCCAGTGGTCCGCTACCTTAATAGTGTCTGCTGTGCTTGGTGTGTCCTTGATTGGCACCTGCGCTTTTATGTATCTGGCAGGTTTTAGCCTGAACAACCTCACTTTGGTGGCCATCGTCATAGCCGTAGGTTTTATTGTTGATGACGCCATAGTGGTGATTGAAAACATACACAGGCATTTAGAGGCGGGTGAGACCAAACGAATGGCAGCACTGAAAGGGGCGCAGGAAATTGGTTTTACTGTAGTTTCTATCAGCGTGTCTTTAGTGGCTGCTTTTATTCCGTTGCTGTTCATGGGCGGCATTATCGGCAAGTTGTTTTTAGAGTTTTCGTTAACAGCCACAGCAGCCATTTTGATTTCAGTAGTGGTGTGTTTAACGCTGGCGCCGACTTTAGCTTCTATTTTTATGGATAAAGCACCGGCTCATGACCCAAATAATCCTGGTTTTTTTGATCTCTTAGTCAAAGGTTATGACAAAGTGCTGAGCTGGGCTTTGGATCATCAGCGCATTATGCTTGGCGTGTTTTTCCTGACAGTGGCAGGTAGTGTCGCCAGTTTTATGGCGATACCCAAAGGCTTTTTCCCACTGCAGGACACAGGTTTTGTCATAGGGATCACTCAGGCCGCTTCTGATATCTCTTATGAAGATATGGTGGCCAAACATAAACAGCTGGAAGCCATACTGAAAAAGGATCCCGATATCACAGGCTTTAACCATTTGGTTGGGGGCAATAATTCCACAGGTTCTGGCCGGGTCTGGATAGTCTTAAACGACCCGGACGACCGGGATGCCAGCGCCAGTGAAATTATCGATAGGTTAAGACCGCAATTTGCCCAAATACCAGGCTTGCAGGTGTTTTTGCGGGCAGCGCAGGATATCAACCTTGGCGCAGGCCCAGGCCGTGCTCAATACAGTTATGTGCTTAAGGCGTTAAGTAGTGAAGAGTTGGCGACCTGGACTCAGGCTTTAACAGCTAAGCTCAGACAAAATCCGATCTTTACCGACTTATCCAATGATCTGCAGTGGGACGCCAATATTATTAAGCTGGAGCTGGACCGGCAGGAAGCCGCGCGTTTAGGTTTTGCCGCTGCTGATTTGGATCAGGCCTTGTACGATGCCTTTGGTCAGCGCCAGATTAACGAATACCAGACAGAAACCAACCAATACAATGTGATACTGGAGCTGGACCCAGCGCAGCGTGGTACAGCGGACAGCTTAAACTATTTCCACTTACGTTCACCCACTACAGGGGATATGGTGCCTTTGCTAGCCTTTGCCAAAATATTACCAGCGACCAGTGGCCCGGTAGTTATTGCGCACAATGGTATGCAGCCTGCGGCGAATTTATCCTTTAACCTGGCTGCTGGTGTGGCTTTGGGCGATGCAGTGAATGCGTTAGAGCAAGCCAGAGCAGAGCTACAAATGCCAGCCTCTGTGTCCGGATCTTTTCAGGGTGCAGCTCAGGCCTTTCAGGATTCTCTGGCGACGCAACCTTTACTGATTTTCACAGCTTTACTAGCGGTGTATATCATTTTAGGTGTGTTGTACGAGAGTTTTGTCCACCCTCTGACTATTTTGTCTACTCTGCCTTCGGCTGCTATAGGTGCCATTTTATTGCTGTGGGCCTGGCAGCTGGATTTCTCCATTATGGCGCTTATTGGCATTATTCTGCTGATAGGCATAGTGAAGAAAAACGGTATTCTGATGGTCGACTTCGCGTTGCAAGCCCAACGCGAACAAGGCATGTCAGCCAAAGACGCGATACATCAGGCCTGCTTAGTGCGTTTCCGCCCTATTATGATGACCACGCTGGCAGCTATTTTAGGTGCTGTGCCTTTAATGATGGGCTTTGGTACTGGTGCAGAACTGCGGGTACCTTTAGGCGTGGCAGTGGTAGGGGGTTTGGCCTTTAGCCAGGTATTAACTCTGCTGACGACTCCAGTGGTATTTCTGGCGCTGGATAAAGCCTTTTTGCAGAAAAAATAAATAGTTAGGTCAGAGTCAAATTTATAGCTGTAGCTTTAATTTGGCTCTGATTTAATGAATTGATAGCGCTATCATTTTTGATTTTTTTCCTTCTCACCTGCCTGCTTGCTGAAAACTCAAACAACAATTGCCTATTATTTCGGCTGTTGCCTCGTTCGTATTCTGTCGTAAAAGATCCGGATCCCAGCTTATTTTCACAAAAAAGATCTAAATAATGGTTGCGCAATCATTTATCTGAGGCTAATTTAACGCCCAGGCTTAGCCTTGGTATGAAAAACAAGCGGAAGAAATCAATTCAAACAGCAATTCCGAGAGGATATGCCCTGGATTTCCTATCGCTTGAACTGATACCAAATAAAAAAAATCAACAGGTGTTAGCGCTGTCATGCTGACAAAAACATCCAGACAGGATAGGGGATTCATAGTGAAAGTTTTAAAATTAAAACCGGCGTATTTACTCACCACTCTGGCACTCTGCAGCGCTTTTGGTGTGGCTGCACAAGTGGCTGAAAGCACAAAGAGCAGCGATGGCAAAGATGATGAAGGCCGTGCTATTGAAGTGATTCAAATCAGCGCGACCAAAAGGGTAACCACCTTACGTGAAACCCCACTGGCAGTAACAGCCTTTGACCAGAAAACTCTGGACGAAAACCATGTGGCACAACTGGATGATTTGCAGGGCATAGTTCCAAGTTTACAAATTGCGCAAAACGGCACCCAAAATACCCCTATGGTGTATGTGCGTGGTATTGGTTCTTCTGACCAAACCGAAAGTGGTGACCCTGCCGTCGCTTTCCATATAGATGGTGTCTATTCAGCCCGCTCGCAGGGCGCCTCTGCCTTGATGTTTGATTTGGAAGGCGCTGAAATTTTACGTGGCCCACAAGGCACTTTATTCGGCCGTAATGCCACTGGTGGTGTAGTGAACTTACACACTGCCAAAGCCCGTCTGGATGGTTTTGATGCCAACGCCGAAATCACTTTAGGCAACTACGACCGTCGTGCTATGCGTGGTATGGTCAATATTCCATTAAGCGATACTTTAGCTGTGCGTGTTGCTGCTGCTGTGGACCAATCTGAAGGTGTGGTTGATTTCCTGCCAGGTTCAGCTATGGGTGAAAAATACGGTTCTACCGATCTGGCTGCTGCGCGTTTCAGTGCTTTTTACCAGCCGTCAGACAAGTTTGATTTAACCTTCTCCTACGAAAACTTTACCGACAATGGCACTGGTAATATCCCAACCATCAGCGGTGGTTCGGATCGCAGCTCTTATGTACAAGAGCCAGGTTTTAACGACGCAACCAGCGATAGCTTCCGTACCAGAGCCAACTACAACTTTGACTCGGGCCTGCAATTGTCTTACATAGGCGGTTACACAGATACGTCTCGTGTTTCGGTATGGGACAGAACCTGGAGCCTGACCAAGTATGAATGGGGTGGTTGTGTGGAATGTACCCACGAAGCCACTCAGCACGAATTACAGTTTAAAAATGACGACGCTGAACGTTTACAGTGGATGGTGGGTTACTTCTACTTCAAAGAAAACAACAGCACTAATTTTGACATAGTGCACCCTGATGTTGATTACGAAGGTGGTACTACCCCAAATAAAAACTTATGGTCCACTTACCGTCAGCCTGACCGTGGTTTAGAGTCCAACAGTATTTATGCTCAGTCGACTTACAAGCTGACTGATGACTGGCGTGTAAGCGCTGGCTTACGTTACACCAACGATAAACGTTGGGACAAAGGTGGCCGTAACATCATGTGTCCTGATGTAAAACGTACTGAAGTGATGGACCCTAATCAGGACAACCTGGGGTACATGGATCCGGAAGGCATCCTCAATGGTCTTGGCCCGAACAAAAACCTGGTGCAACCTGGTCAATGTTGGGTTGATACCTACAACGACACCAGCCCGGAGTGGAGCAAAACGACAGGTATGGCTCGTGTTGAATGGGACATGACAGACGATGTGATGTTCTACAGCTCCTACGCCACTGGCTTTAAGTCCGGTACTATTCAGGATGGCGGTAAATATACGGGCACTGGTCCATTCACCCAGGCTGACCTGGATGCCATTATCGCTGGCAACAATAACGAAGCTGCGGGAACTGCCGCTTACGTAGCACCTGAAGAAAACAGCAGTATTGAACTGGGTATGAAAGGTTTATTCCTGGATGGCACCTTGCAGTTATTTGCTGCACTGTTCAGTACTGAATACACAGACTTACAGGTGACCAGTAACGTGGTCACCAACACTGGCGCTGACTTGCTGCGTAAAACTAACGCCGGTAAAGCCACTATTAATGGTCTGGAATTAGAAGCCCGTTGGTTAGTGATTGAAAATGGCGAGTTAAGTGGTTCTATGTCTGTACTGGATGCAACTTACGATGACTTCCTGACCACAGATTCTAAATATGGCCGTGATGGTTTAGCTTTTAACCCGTCTGCAGGTAACCCTGCTTTACCTAACCTGCTGGATTTCAGCGGTAACCATTTAGTGATGGCTCCGGAATTCTCAGCTTCTGTGAATTACGAACATTTTGTTGGTCTGGAAAGCGGCGCTACGTTAAAGCCAAGAATTCGTGTGGGTTACACCAGCGAAGTATGGTTTGACCCGGCCAACCGTGGTGACAGACCTGAAGGTTTCAAAAATCTGCCTTATGCTGCTGATATCGACCGTCAGGATGCCTATACCAAAGTGGACTTAAGCCTGACGTTTGAACCTTCAGAAGGCAACTGGTCTACAGAAGCTTTTGTGAATAACGTCACTGACCGCGATATTAAGAGCGATCAAGGCCGTACTCACGGTGACGCAGTACCTAACTTTATGTGGCAATCACCACGTACCTTTGGTGTGCGTTTTAACGTAGCTTTTGAATAATTCGTCCAACATTATTGATGTTTTACCCTTGTCTCCCGGACTTGTGCGAGTCCGGGTCCTCCCGGTAATTGGGGGTATCAGTACCAGCTTCGGCTGGTACTTTTTTATGATGTTTTGTTATTAGTACAACTGTGCCATTCTTTTCGCCGTTCAATAAACCGCAGTTAATGCGTGTCGCCCTGCAGCTGTTCCTTTTTTTGTTGACGCCTCATTCCTCGGTAAGGTATGTTGATGTTGTTACTGTGTTTTTAAGTAATAGTACATTAGTTTACATAATTTAAACTAATGTTATTTAGCTTCAGTTCAGAGGATGAAAAATGTATAAAATATACATTTTTTTTACATTATTAGTTTTTGCAAGTTGTAAAGTGTCGGCAGATACCGTAAAGATCAATAATGTTGGTATTCTAGAGTCTGGTGATGGAGGGATATATACTTTCTTTCCCTTGAATCGACCAGACTTTCTTAGACAGTTTGTTGCCTCATAAAGTACTGCTTTTCAAATACAGCAGGAGGCAGATCACCACTGTACCCATGTTTGCGTTTGATGTTATAGAACATTTCGATGTAATTAAAGATATCCGACTTCGCTTCTTCTCTGGTTACATACACTTTTCGCCTGACCCGCTCTCGCTTTAACAACTGGAAAAAGCTTTCTGCACACGCATTGTCATGGCAATTACCGCGACGACTCATACTGGCTTTGAGGTTGTGTTCTTTTAAAAAGCCTTGCCATTCGTAGCCAGTAAACTGGCTGCCTTGGTCGGAATGAACAAGGACTTCCTGCTTGGGTTTTCTGCGCCAGATCGCCATTAGTAACGCTTTGAGCACCACATCCGCATCCATTCTCGGCTGCATCGACCAACCAACAACCTGACGCGAGAACAAGTCCAGTACGACCGCCAGATACAGAAAGCCTTCATGGGTTTTGATGTAAGTTATATCGGTGACCCAAACCCGATTCGGTTCTGTGACATCAAACTCGCGTTGCAACACATTCTGCGCCACCACCGCAGGCTTGCCATGGTAGTGGCCTTTCCGTCTGCGGTATCCCACTTGCGCACTCAGCGTTTCCTGCTTCATCAGCCTGGCCACGCGGTTTTTACTGCATCGTTCGCCTAAATCTTTCAAATCGCTGGTGACTTTGCGATAGCCATAAACACAGCCACTTTCCAGCCACGAATGCTTAATTAACCCTAACAAGCGGTTGTCTTCCAAGGTCCGGCCAGAATGTGGCTGTTTTAACCATGCATACAACCCGCTGCGCTGAATATTCAGCACCTGACACATCAGTTGCACCGGATAGTGAGCCAGTCTGGATTTTATGAACGTGTACTTTTCTTTGACTCCACGGCAAAGTACACGGCGGCCTCCTTTAATATATCGCGTTCCATCGTCACCCGTTTCAGTTGTTTCTCTAACTCACGGATCTTGGCTTCCTGCTCAGAAACCTGTTGATAATGTTCGCTGTTGCTGCCGTATTTTTTAAGCCACAGGTAAAGACTGTTTGTAGAGATGTCTAAACGCTTCGCAACGCTCGCCACAGAATGGCCGCGCTCCGTAATTTGCTTGACTGCTTCAATCTTAAATTCTTCTGGAAACCGTTTTGTCGTCATTTGTCCCCCTTAACACACTGCATTGTAATGCTATTTTGTGTCTAGGAAACTCTGGTCGATTCAAACGGGTATGGTGGGTATTCTACTTTAAGCGGATGCATACGGCCTGCTGAGGTTGCTTCTCTGGCTGCTTCTTTAGGGCTTTTAGTTGGATGTACTGTAGGGAATGTAACAATTTTTGGTTGTAGCATAGCATTGATTAGTTATGCTGCCGTAACAGGCAATTACAACCACACGCTCTATCAGTGTCGCCTCGCTTATGACAATGCCAAGTATAATCTTGATAAGTGTGTCGAAAATGAAGACTCTGGCGGCGGCGGCGGTGGTGGCGGCGGTGGTGGCGGTGGTGGCGGTGGCGGCAGTGCGACTCCTTCTACTTGCTATTATTCTGAGAAACACACTATATGTACTCAAGGCGGCCTTTGTACTCACTGGACTGAAATTAAAGTAATGAATTGTCCTTAATTTGACAGGAATCTTCACTAATGAAAGCTTTTATTATGAGATTTATCCATCCGGTTTATCGAGAGCAACCTGGTGTGTTGGCCTTAATGATTTTCACTGTGTTGTGCTTTGGGTATCAATGCTATCTAACAGACCAATTTTTCGCCTTTGTTGGGGCCATAGTGTATGCGTCGTTGGCTATTCGCTGTGTCTATCACTATATCGAGAAAAAAACAGAGAAATAACTTTAATTGTATAGTTGCTCAGGTTGAATTTCGAACTCCATCTGAGCACTTTTAGCACCGAATTTGCTTGTGTCAGGTTGAAGCCCTTTCCACTATGCGATAACCCACATCTATAGGTGGCTTATGGGTTTTGTCCTCGCCCGATGCTGTCATCAGTAATTCAACCGCTTGCTGGCCCATCTCAAAACGAGGTGAGGCGACGCTGGTAATGGCGGGTTCGACCAAAGCTGAAGCTTCTAAATCGTTAAAACCACAAATGGCGATATCTGCCGGCACTTTCAGGTTCATCCGCTTGGTTTCAAACAAAGCTCCCAAAGCCAAATCGTCGTTACAGCAGAACACCGCATCACACTGCCCTTGAGATTCTGCCATCACAGCCTGCAATAACTGACCGCCTAAACGTATCGAGGAAGACTGAGTGGTGGTGACTACATAACTCTGACAAGGCTGCTTAAAATCCGCTATCGCCTTTTTAAAACCCGCTAAACGTTGCTGGGTACGGGTATCCATGCGGGCGCCCAGAAAGCCTAGTTTGCGATAGCCTTTTTGCAGCAAGTGGTTAGTGATATCCACCCCGGCATTAAAGTGCGAAAAGCCAATATTCATATCAATAGGGCAGTCGCTGAGTTCCATCAGCTGCACTATAGGAATGCCGGATTGTTGCAGTAATTTACGGGCATAATCGGTTTGATCTGTGCCGGTTAAAATAAAACCTTCAGGCGACTGACTGAGTAAAGTGGCGATCAGTTTTTCTTCTTCCAAAGGCGAATAATGGCAATCCCCCAATACCACCTGAAGATGATGTTGTTTCACTGCACTATAAATACCCTGCAAAACATCATTAAAAACTATGTTAGATAATGATGGAATGATAACCGCAATCACACCTGAACGACGGGAAGCCAATGCACTGGCCGCATGGTTACGGATATAACCAATTTCATGCACAGCCTGTTCAACTTTTGCCCGCAGTTTTTCTGAGACTTTATCAGGATTACTAAGCACGCGGGACACAGTAATAGCACTGACCCCTGCTACTTTAGCCACATCTTTCAGGTTAGGTTTTTTGTTCATCACACCATTCTCATTATTTTTGAAAAACAATAACTGAAAGCTCAGTTTGAGTCAAAATGGTTGCGCTATCATTTTATCTGAATTAAGCTGAGGCCACATTTTTATGGAAGGTGTGATCGTATCTGATGCAACAGGATCTAACAGCTCAGAAGCAGGCAAGCAATACAACACAATGCCAAAGTCTGATCATTATGGGCGTGGCCGGCAGCGGCAAATCTACGCTGGCTTTGCGCCTTGCAGAGCAACTGGGTTGGCATTATCTGGAAGGTGATGATTTTCACAGCCTTGAAGCCAAACAGATGATGGCGTCAGGCACGCCTATTACCAGTGAAATGCGTGACCAATGGGTCGGCCGTTTATGTGCAGCTTTACAAGAGTGCGCAACAAAACAACTTGCAGTGGTATTAAGTTATTCAGGTTTAATCCGCAAGCATCGTGAGCGCATTCGTCAGGCGGCTTCCAACCCACAGTTCATTTATTTACAAGGCAGCGCTGAATTGCTGGCCGAACGCCTGGCGCAGCGGCAAAACCATTTTATGCCTGTGTCTATGCTGCAAAGCCAGCTGGCTACTATGGAATCGGTAGAGCAGGAAGCTGATGTGCTGTGTCTGGATATCAGTCAAAGCGTCAACGAACTGATGCTGCAAGTCATTTTAAAAATAGAGCAACGACTATAACAAGTGATCACGACTGGCCATCATTGGCTGGCGCATGGTCAATAAATCTTTAAATCAAAACAACAAAACAACGACAGGGTGACAAAGTGACAACAGAAACTGCGGTACCTCAAGACAAGCTAAAGCTGCGCGAAAAGCTCGGTTACGGCGTCGGCGATATGGGTTTTAATTTCTATTGGGCTAATATTTCGGCCTTTTTATTGATTTTTTATACCGATGTATTTGGTATCTCAGCGGCTGCCGCTGGCACCATGATGCTGATCACTAAAATCATCGATGCGTTTACCGACCCTATGATGGGCGCTTTAGCGGACAGAACCAAAAGCCGTTTTGGTAAATTCCGGCCTTATTTATTGTGGCTCGCTTTACCTCTTGCTGGTGCTGGTGTGTTGACCTACAGCACGCCGGATTTAGGCCCAGGCGGTAAACTGGTATGGGCTTATTGCACTTATAGCCTGCTGATGCTGACGTACACAGCTATCAATATTCCTTATTCAGCCTTGTCTGGTGTGATGACCCGTAATAGCCAGGACAGAACTACTTTAGTCAGCTTCCGTTTTATCGGTGGTTTTACCGGCGGTATTCTGGTGACTTATTTAACCCCTAAGCTGGTGGTGTTGTTAGGCCAAGGCGATGAAATCTTAGGCTGGCAGCTGACTATGGGCGTCTTTGGTATAGCTGCTGCTTTGCTGTTTTTATTCACCTTTGCCAGCACCAAAGAGCGTATTCAGCCTGTCAGTGAAACCAACAATGCCGTGAAACAGGATTTGCTCGATTTAAAAAACAACAAACCCTGGCTGGTGCTGTTCAGTTTGGCGCTGATCATTATGATCACTATTACCATGCGCGCCAGCAGTGGTACTTATTACTTTAAATATTATGTAATGCGGCCTGAGCTGGTCGGCGAGTTTTTATCTTCTTATATGTTTGCTTTGGCTTTAGGTGCTGCATCTACGCCATTAATGACCAAGTTTATGGATAAAAAGCCATTGATGATGCTGCTCATGAGCCTGGCCGGATTATTCTCTATCAGCTTGTTTTTTGTGCCAGCTGATCAGGTGGGTTTAATTTTTGCCATCAACCTGGCTATAGGTTTTGTATTAGGGCCTAAATCGCCACTGGCTTTTTCTATGTATGCCGATACCGCAGATTACAATGAATGGCGCACTGGCCGTCGTGCCACAGCTATGACCTTTTCAGCCGCTACCTTTTCGCAAAAACTCGGCGGTGCTATTGCCTCAGCTGTAATTGGCTGGTTATTGGCATTGATAGGTTATGTCGCCAACACTGAACAAAGTGCGGGCTCACAAATGGGTATTTTACTCATGGTTTCAGTGATCCCTGGCTTAGTGGCCTTTTTAGCTGCTTTTGTCATGCGCTTTTACCATTTAGATGAAAAACAATTGCTGACCATTCAACAGGAATTGGATCAGCGCAAAGCAGCACCTTTTAAACAAACTGCAGTAGTCGGAGTGTCGGAGTAACTATGAAGAAGTTGATGCAAGCCACAGAAAACGGCCAGCGTTATGAATTGTACAGCGCCACTGCGATGCCACAGGCTGCGGGCTTTTTATGGAACAAGGTGATGATGATCCAGCAAAACTGCCGTGGTTATGCCACAGCGCAGTTTATGCAGCCAGAACCAGCTAAATATGCTCATGCGCCGAACTTAGAAGCCAAAACTTTTATGCAGCCGGAGCAGCCGTATTACGCTCATCATCCGGGCCGTTTTGTGTATATCAAAGATGAAAACAGCGGTGAAATCTGGTCTGTGCCTTACGAGCCGGTGCGCAAAGAAGCAAAGAACTTTGTGTTTTCAGCAGGCCAGTCGGATATCCGCTGGCAGCTGACACTGGACTGTGGTTTAACTGTGGAATGGTTATTAACCTTAACTCCGGATCAACCGCTGGAGTTATGGCAGCTGACGGTACGCAACGATTCAAATCAGAACCGTTCTTTAAGCCTGTATCCGTATTTCCCGGTTGGTTATATGTCCTGGATGAACCAGTCTGGCCGTTATGATGCCGATTTAAAAGCCATTATCTGCTCTTCAGTGACGCCTTATCAAAAGTACCCTGATTACTTTAAAAACAAGTTCTTAAAAGACAAAACCTTCTTATTGGCCGAGCGCACACCGGATTTCTGGGAAGTGAACCAGCAAGCATTCGAAGGGCAGGGCGGTTTACATGCGCCTTCAGCTGTACAACAGCCGTTTTTAGCTTGTGGTGATTCAGACTACGAAACGCCAGCTTGTGTGATGCAATACAGAGCTTCTTTAGCTGCAGGCCAGTCAGAGCAGTATCGTTTTGTGTTTGGGCCGGCTTATGACAAAGCTGAAGTAGCACAAATTCGACAGCAGGTGTTTGGCACATCAGAGAGCTTCGGCCAGATCCAACAGGCTTATGCCGCTTATGTTGCGCAAGCTGTGCCTTGCTTAGAAATAGATACGCCGGATCAGGAGCTGAATAACTATGTCAACCACTGGCTGGCGCGTCAGGTGTATTACCATGGCGACGTCAACCGCTTAACCACAGATCCACAAACCCGTAATTATCTGCAGGACAATATGGGTATGAGCTATCTGGCTCCTGCTGTGGCACGTCAGGCCTTTTTAACAGCTTTATCGCAGCAGCATCTATCGGGTGAAATGCCAGACGGTATCCTGCTGCACAAAGACGCCGAACTGAAATACATCAATCAGGTGCCTCATACCGACCAATGTGTCTGGTTACCTGTCTGTATCAGCGCTTATCTGGCAGAAACCAACGATTACGCGCTGTTAAACGAAAAAGTCGCCTTCAAAGATTCTGCCGAACAACATACGGTGGCTGAGCATATTCACCGTGCTATGGGCTGGTTATGGCTGAAAAAAGACGAACGTTGCTTAAGTTACATTGAGCAGGGCGACTGGTGTGACCCAATGAATATGGTGGGTTACAAAGGCAAAGGTGTGTCGGGCTGGTTAAGTCTGGCAGCAGCTTATGCGCTGAAGGTGTGGGCGCAAATTTGCCGTGATGCAGGCCGTACTGAGCATGTGGCTTTATACGAAGAACAAGCAGCCGCTTTTAATGCCGCAGTGAACCAATATTTATGGGACGGTAACTGGTACGGCCGTGGTATCACAGACGACAATGTCGTCTTTGGTATCAGCAAAGACATCGAAGGCCGCATTTACCTGAACCCACAAAGCTGGGCTTTATTAAGTGGTGCCGCCAACAGCGAACAACAGCAACAGCTGTTAAAAGCAGTAGAGCAGCAATTGCATACGCCTTATGGCCCACAAATGCTGGCACCTGCTTATACAGCTATGCGTGAAGACGTGGGCCGTGTCACGCAAAAGTATCCGGGCTCGGCAGAAAACGGTTCAGTCTATAACCACGCTGCAGCCTTCTACCTCTTTGCTTTGTATCAGGTTAATCAGGCCGACAAAGCTTATCAGGTATTAAAACAAATGCTGCCGTCGGACGATCCACAGGATCAGTTACAACGGGGTCAGTTGCCGGTATTTATTCCAAATTATTACCGTGGCGCATACCAGACCTTACCGCGCACTGCAGGCCGCTCCAGCCAGTTATTTAATACAGGCACAGTGCACTGGGTGTATCGTTGTTTGGTCGAAGGTTTGTTTGGTGTGAAGGGCGACCAGCATGGTTTAACCATAGCGCCGCAATTGCCGGCCAGCTGGAACAAGGCGTCCGTATTACGCCGTTTTCGTGGCGCAGACTTCCATATCCGTTTTGAGCGGGTTGCTGATGTCAAAGCGCCAACACTCTGGCTGGATGAAGTGCAACAGGAAGAGTTAGCGGTGCGCACTATCACTGCAGGCCAAAGTTATCAGTTGCTGGTGCAATTGCCGCTGTAAGGCCTTGGGCGAAGAGCAAAAGGCAAAGGGCTAAATAAAAGGAATAGCTATGATCCGTATAGGTTTGTTAGGTGCAGCACGCATTGCCGATCGGGCTATTATTCAGCCCGCTGCCTTGCGCTCTGATGTAGTCATTGCAGCAGTGGCTGCATCCTCTCTGGAAAAGGCTCAGGCTTTTGCCCAGCAGTTTGATATAGAACTGGCATTAGGCAGCTATGACGAGCTGCTGGCCCGTGATGATATCGACCTGATTTACAACGCTTTACCACCTTCTATGCATGCAGAGTGGTCGATTAAAGCTTTGCAACAAGGTAAGCATGTGTTGTGCGAAAAGCCTTTTGCCATGGATGCTACAGAAGCGCAAGCCATGGTCGCGGCCGCAGAAAGCAGTGGCCGTTTACTGATTGAAGGGTATCACTACCGCTTTCATCCGGTTTTTGCCGAAGTTCAGCGTTTAGTGGCCAGTGGCGAACTTGGCACTATTCACACAGTACGCAGCAATTTTTCAGTGCGTATTGCCGAAACACCAGGTTCGTTGCGTCATAACGCGCCTTTAGGTGGTGGCGCTTTAATGGATTTAGGTTGCTACCCACTGCACTGGTTACGCTCTTTATTCGCCAGCACACCGCAAATTTTATGGGCCGACGCTATTTGCCCTAAACCTCAACTCGATAGCAGCTTCGAGCTTCGTCTACAGTTCGAAAACGGCCCGCTGTGTTATGTCGGCTGCGCTATGAGCGAACATTTAAGCCGCCACCACGATGCGTCTTTCTATCTCGAAGGTGACAAAGCTCAGCTGGAAGTGCTGAACCTGGTCGCCCCACATCAAGGCCACAAGTTATGCTTGACCAAAAACGGCGAGGCTCATGACTATCAAATCAACGGCGACTCCACCTACGACCATCAACTGGCGCACGTCGTCGCCTGCATCAAAGGCGAAAGCAAACCGCTGACAGGTGGCCGCGACGCAATAGATCAGATGCAACTGATTGATGATGCTTATATAGCGGCGGGGTTATTGCCGCGGGGGCTTTGTAAGTAGCTTTGGGGGTTAATTCTGAATTTGAAGGCCGCTTTTATAGCGGCTTTTTGTTTTTATGAGCATAAAAGTGTAGTGACGTTCTAATCGAGTATAAAGCAGCCCCTCAATAGCTCTCTTTCTTCTTTGCGGATACCAGCTTGTTGGGCAAGGCTTTCCCACTTTGACACGGCCTTTAACAATCTTTGATGGATAGCCTTTGCTTTATCAGCATTAACGTGAAAATACTCCGCAACTTCAAATGCCAAGTCTACAAAGAGCGCGTTACTCACATCATCAATATTAAGGTGTAAGCCGGTGGCATATAACATGGGGTTGATATCGTAGGCGGGAGATAGCCGCCAGCCTGTGGGCTCCAGAATGAATCCGTGATTTCTCAGATGATCATCACAATTAGAGACCATGATGTTAAACAGCATTCTTGTCCAAAGTTGTTCAAGGTCTTGCTGAGTGTTGGAGCCGTGCTGTATCAGAAACTCAGCCAGTTCTAAGTAACTTGCACCATCATCCTGACCATCAAAGTACTCAAGCTGAGTCATTGCAGAACTGAAGTGAAGCCGCTTGCCAGACTCGGTGCGGTCGAACCTTTTTGTTAAAAAAATATGATGACTGCCAATGGCTTCAACTTTGGACTCTGCCATTTCGATGCCTGACTCAATGGCCATTTGGTAAACAATGAACTCCCATAAGCCAATATCGTAATCGTCATGACGACTGGGGAACTTGACCAACCACAAACTGTTATCATGATTTCTTATTGACGCCTTTGGCCTGGCACCACCTAAAGATGAACCTGGTGAGATCAGCATATTGAGCCATTTCAGATAATCTGGATTATCTAAATCTGGTGCTTCTTCTATTTTATGTGCGGCTTGTTGCAGCTCGGGCAGGCTGGTTATTGGGGGGGCAGACAGCTCATGGCTATCGTCTAAAAATGGACCTGTTGGTGATGTGCGAAAGCGCAGTGCACCCATGCGGAATGAGTCATGAACACCCAGTAAGTAATCTGTTTCGTACAGAGTTCTTGTTCGTCGCTTCTCTTGTCGGGCGATCACCGCTTCTCTGCGTTGCATCAGCAACCGTCCCCAACGATCAGGGCATGAGTCGAGAAATGTTTTGAAGTTTTTATCGCCCTGCGCATGTTGCTCTCCAACGAATAACTTTAGAGAGGGATCGATCTGACGAACATAGTCAGAGGCCAGCCACTTATCATCATAACTAAAGCTGAAATGCTCTTTGCCTCTGATTTCTGTGGAGCGTAAAGTACCGACCAATATAGGGTCAGTTGACTCAGTCCAATCAGCGTAAACGTAGATTTCCATAATCCGGCGCTCTTATTTTTTGTTCAGCAATTGGATGTCTTGCAGCTTTCTTCCCAGCTCGTCATCAAAGGCAACTTTAGTTAGGTCGTCCACCAGGCCGAGGCAGGCTAATACATTGACGTAGTGCCCAAGCGAAACAGAAGGGTCGCCTTTTAAGATTTTTCGTAGCGTCGGTTTAGAGAGCCCTGTTCTGCTATGCATCATATCTTGAGTAATGCCGCGCCGCTTCATCGCCAGCGTTAAGTTTTCACCCAGGATGCTTAACACCTTTTTGTGTTTTGGGAAAACGACAGCGGTGCGCTTTGTTTTTGATTCGACAGCACTCATAGTGAAACTATATTTTCTCTAATCAGTAATTAGTGAAATTATAGTTTCATTTTTAACTTTAGGCAAAGTGACAAATCGAGATGCTTAACTGAATTGATGTGAAACTAAAATTACCTTTTCTGTTTGATTGTGAAACTATAGTTTCCTTTTTTTCCAGTTTTAAGCTGTAAATCATCAAATTGCTGACAGGTGACCGTGACGCGGTAGATAAGATGCAACTGATTGATGATGCTTATAAAACCATGAATCGTCGTCTAGTGCTGTATTATTCGCAGGTTTGGATCGTACATCGACTGAACGCCAAGCCGTTTTTTATGTCGTATCAGTCGCTATTATTTTACGGCGTAGCAGCTAGTACGATATCCTGGAACAACTTGCTAAACCCCAAATCTTTATGCAGAGCATTCACTACGCCACCGCCAGAATTAAAAGGATTTTTTAATGCAGCAAATTGGCCTTTACGAGCAATTGATCACTCAGTTGGTTGAACGGAACTTGGACCGAACACGATTTTACGTCGGTGAGCGAGAGCTATCTTCTAACGAGGCCTCAGTTTGGTTATCCCGCTTTTTCAGTAAAATTATGGAATTTGCTGTAGCCTCAGTTCCAACGGGTGACGATCGGTTAAAGCTGCAAATTGAGCTCGCTAACCAGATGCTTATGTGGCTGAAGGATAAAATTCAAGATGATGGTTTTATTGAAGAAAATTTACTAAGTAGCAGAGGAAAAATTCTGACAGCGTTGTACACGCTGGATAACCCAATAGCTGCCGATTTACAGAAGTATGTTGAGGACATATTCCCGCTGACAGGTTTGACTGAGAGCGAGTTGTTTTGCGGTAGCAATGCAGGATTGTCGCTTGAGTCTGAGCTAAAGCGTGAGATTTTGTCAGCAGATAAAATTTGCTGGCTGGTGTCTTTTATCAAGTGGACTGGTATTCGTGTATTTCGCAACGAGTTGGAATCCTTTACGCGTAGTGGCCGCGAGTTGAAAATTATTACCACGTCTTACATGGGAGCTACAGATGCTAAAGCGGTTGAGTATCTGGCAAGCTTACCTAACACTGAAGTGAAATTGAGCTACAACACTGAACGTGAGCGGCTACATGCCAAAAGTTATCTATTTTTACGCCATACAGGTTTCCACACAGGATACATTGGTTCATCCAATCTATCGCACTCAGCACTGACGAATGGCCTTGAGTGGAATCTGAAAATCACATCGCAGGAAATTCCACATATTATTGATAAGTCACTGAACACTTTTGAAACCTATTGGCAATCCAGCGAGTTTGAACTATTCGATGGTCAAGTCGAGAGTCGTGAGAAGCTCAAGGTTGCATTAAAGACTGCCCGCGGTAGTGTTAGTGAGGATCATCAGCATTATTTCGATCTAAAACCCTTTCAACATCAACTCGAGATTTTGGAACAACTTAGTATCGAGCGACAAATCCATAATAGGTTTCGTAATTTAGTGGTCGCAGCAACCGGCACAGGCAAGACTTTAATTTCCGCATTTGATTTCGCCCGATTTATCAAAGAAAAACCAGATGCTAAGTTTTTGTTTATTGCACATAAAGAGGAAATCTTAATTCAAGCGCGTCAGGTTTATCGTGGAGTGTTGAAACGCGGCCAGTTTGGTGAGTTATGGGTTGGCGGTCACAGACCAGAGCATCATCATCAGCTATTTGTGTCGATCCAGACACTGAATAATCAATTAGATTCTATAAAGTTGTCTGCAGACTTTTATGACTATTTGGTGATTGATGAAGTGCATCATATCGCTGCTAATAGCTACCGAGCTGTGCTTGATTACTTCCAGCCTAAAATCCTCTTAGGATTGACTGCTACGCCGGAACGTCATGACGGTGCAAATATTTTAGAGGATTTTTGTGGTGTCATAGCTGCGGAAATGCGATTGCCTGAAGCGATCAACCGCCGGCATCTCTGCCCATTCCAGTATTTTGGGATTGACGATGATACGGATCTCCGGAGCATTAGTTGGAATCGTGGCCGCTATGATATTTCGCAGCTAAGCAATCTTTACACTCATAATCAAAGCCGCGTAAATAAGATTTTGCAAAGCATGCAGCAAATCATCACAGATATTGGCAACATGAAAGCTCTGGCCTTTTGTGTGAGCCGTGAACACGCCACATATATGTGTAGCCAATTTTTATTAAAAGGTATCAAAAGTGACGTATTGATCAGTGATAACAGTCATGATCGGCAGCAAAAGCAGAAGGCGATCCGATCAGGTTCAATCAATGTGTTATGTGTGGTTGATATCTTTAATGAAGGGGTAGATATTCCAGAAATTGATACATTGTTATTGTTACGCCCTACCGAAAGCTTGACTATTTTCCTGCAACAGTTGGGGCGAGGCTTGCGTCTAGCCGATGATAAAGAGTGTTGTACTGTATTGGATTTTGTGGGTAATTCACGAGCTGAATATGATTTTTCCAATAAATTCCGTGCGCTGATTGGTAAAACAAATAAAGCGATTAGCGACGAAATTAAACAAGGTTTCCCGCACGCACCACTTGGCTGTCGGATTGAGCTATCGAAAATCACGCAAGAGATCGTCCTGAACAATATTCGTCAGGCGACACTGACGAGTAACAGGTTAGTCGGGCTTATCAGGCAATACCCTCATAATTTCGAATTGCCATTAACCCTTGGTAATTTCCTGAAATTACATCCACATATTGGTATCCGTGACTTATATCAACGAGGTGGGTGGGGCGAATTAGTCTCGCGTTCATTTGATGAGGTCAGAGAAACAGGTGCCGATGATGTATTGGTTGAAGTATACAAACGGGCTATCAAACTCAGGATTTTGACCTGTGACGACTATCACTATTTGGTATTCCTGAAAAAGCTCGTCTCGCACCATTTTGTTGTTGAAGGATCTCAGAACCCACGGTTGGCGTTAATGTGTCATTACGACTTTTGGCAAAAGCCGGGTCCTGCATTAGGTTTTGAAACACTTGAGCAAAGTTTAAAGGCTTTAAACTGCCTATCTCTTAGAAATGAGTTGCTCGACGTTTTGGAGTGGCAAATCGCGCGGACTAAGCATGAACAGTTAGCTTTGGCAGGTCTACCAGAAGTGCCACTGCGACTTCATGCCCGCTATACACGTGAGCAAATATTAACTGGTTTTGGAGCCATAACTTTCGAGCGACAACCTCCAGCGAGGGAAGGTGTGTATGTTATTCAAGATCAAAATATTGAGCTGTTATTTGTCACTTTAATTAAGAATGAAAAACAATTTTCTCCGACGACCATGTATCACGATTACGCCATTAATGAATCGCTGTTTCATTGGCAGTCACAAAATAGTGCGCGTCCAGATCGTGGCCGAGGTTTGGATTATCTACAGCATAAAATGACGGGCAAGAGGATTTTCTTGTTTGTTCGTGAGCAAACAGACGATGAATATGGCCGTACTATGGGCTTTGTTAACTTTGGTGAAGTTGAATATGTATCACATACTGGCTCACAGCCCATGAGCATTACCTGGAAGCTTCAGTCGCCTATGCCGAGTTTTATGTGGCAACAAGCGGCGAAGTTAGCCGTAGGGTAAAAAAGATAATCGCTATAAAAAATAAAGCCCTGAATTTACGAAAATGCAGGGCTTTTTTGTTTCAATGTATTGATGCTACTCAATATTCTGTATCTGTTAATTGATTGATTTCTATAAGTTATTTTAAATCAATTGCTTGCGTGTGAATTCGATGTTTATTTTTGTGTTTTACTCACCGATTTACCCGCCAATTTTACTTCGCTTAAGATATGCATTAACTGCTTACTTTCGCAAGTAGGTCATCAAATTGTTGCTCCACATAATCCAACACGTCATTCGATAGCTTTATAAAAACAGTTAACGCCTCCAGCCATTGAGTGGGGGTTTCAGCATACACCATAGGGCTAACATAGCTGTTGTATCGCTGCTCGAACTTAGGGTTGTCAGCTAAAAGCTGCAATCCGAAGCGTAACTCTTCAATAGGGGATTCAACCATTTGTGGATGTTGATTACCGTAGCGCTCAACATCTGTGCGGATTGCTTTAGCCACAAGTGCACCCAGTTGCTCGATATCTGAAGGTTGGGCGAGCTGGATATGGTAAGTATCGTAGATATGCCGAACTAAGGTCTCGTCATCATCCCGTTCGCTGTTGCGCTCTACACTAGCTGTTCTGCGCATCATTGACAGCAGTTTTTCGGCTTGTGTCTCAATAATCGCAGCGCAGGATAACTGGTTAATCTCGACATCACTTTTCAGCATGCGCGAAAAAATAGACTGAATACTCCGTGGCTCAGAGGCGCTGAGTAAATCAGATTCGATAAACTCCAGTTTGATAAATGGACGCAAACAGGGCGCTTGCTGATACTCCTGTGGGTAACGGATTTCGAAACTGAAATATCTATATTCATCCAACACTAGAGGCGCAGTTTCAACAGAAAAAATTTCACTCTGTGCAATAACTGACTCAACCAGTTGCTTAGCGGCCTTGCGTGCATTTCTTTTGGCATTTCGAGAGATGAGGTCGGAAAAAGCTGGCTTTGGGACCAGCTTTAGATCGACGTCTTCAGACATGCGATAGGTTTTGATTGCAGATTTCGCCAGTGCTGTTCCACCAGAGAACACGATGTGGTGATATTCGAGTTCAAGTGCAGATATCTGCTGCAGCAATTGCACTACGTAATAGTCTTTTTCAACAATGGCAGTGTTGCCAAGCCCTAAAGCATTCGCAACATCGACAAAGAGTGAGCTATCGAACTTCGTTGACACGCTGTTTCCCTACCGCAATCTTGCGGGTAAAGCGCGAACTCTTAGGAATAATCTTCACATTTGCCGGAATTTGAGTGCTTTCGCCTGACAAATTTTTCAGAGACAAGTCATCAAGTTGATAATCAACACCTAACCTTTCCATAGCCTCTATCATTACACCGTCATTACCGGCAGGGTTGTCCGGCATTAGCTGACCAGTGATGCGATTGATTCTGGCGCGCACATACAGGCCGTAGCCAATTTTCAATAACAAGCCTTCGCGTACCAGGCTTCTGAGCCCACGGCCAACCTGGTCATAATCAGCGATATCAGTAAAATCAGAACGTAGAAAAACAGAACGCTTAGAGCGCTTCACTCTGGTTTGTATTCTGTCTTGTATCGTCATCTGATATCTCCCGTTTATCATAGTTGTAGCATAAGCAAAAATACGACAATGATCAAATGCAAAAATACGACAATTAAATGAAGTTTTATCCAGTATTAATAAGTGCTTCAGAGGAGTACTTAATTCTAATTTTTTGTAAATCGTTGATTAGTGGAGAGGATAAAACATTGCCTGAAATAACCCTAACGTCGTAGAGACTAATAAGATGAATTGCATCTGTGTCAGACGTTTGAGGTGGAAAGCCCAATGGTATGTTTAGGGTATGACATAAAGCATTTTGCGAGGGACTGGCAGAAAGGGTCTTTGCTTGAGCTAAGATCAAGCAAAGACTTTAATCAGTTTTATGAGTAGAGGTTTGATTTAAACTACTGATTTTATTCTATATTCTGGATCTGCTCTCTCATCTGTTCAATCAAAACCTTAAGCTCCACCGCCGTATTGGTGATCTCGGTTGAGATGGCTTTAGAAGACAAGGTGTTCGCTTCGCGGTTGAATTCCTGCATCATAAAATCGAGGCGGCGGCCTATGGCTCCGCCTTGTTTTAGGCTGTGGCGGGTTTCTTTGATATGAGCGTCTAAACGGTCCAGCTCTTCTGCTACGTCAGATTTTTGGGCTAAAAAGGCCATTTCCTGCTCAAGGCGGTTTTGGTCCAGTTCGGCTTTTACTTCCTGCAGGCGGTTTAACATTTTGTCGCGTTGCCATTGCAGTGCTTGTGGCAAATGGGTGCGTAAGGTGCTGACATGAGTGGAGATTTGATCCAGGCGGTCGCGGATCATTTGCTCTATGGCTACACCTTCACGGCCACGGCCTGCAACGAAGTCGACTAAGGCGGCGTCAAAAGCGGCCATCAGTTCGGCTTGTAAGCTGTCGATGTCTTCTTCCTGAGTTTCCATCACACCAGGCCAGCGCAGAATATCAACCACGTTCAGTTGGGCTTTGCCGCTTTGTTCGGCTAATAGGCTGGCGCTTTGCATCAGTTGTTTGGCCAAAGCTTCGTTAATTTTTAACTCACCAGCAGAGCTTGCAGCGCTGTATTTCAGGTTGATTTCCAGTTTGCCGCGGTGCAGTTTCTGTCGCAGTTTGTCGCGTAATAAACCTTCTAAGCAACGAAACTGTTCTGGCAGGCGGAAATAGCTTTCCAGATAACGTTGGTTAACGGAGCGGATTTCCCAAACGGCATTGCCCCAGCTGGCACGAATTTCGTGGCGGGCATAAGCGGTCATACTGTGGATCATAATGAGGTCCTGAAATACAAAATAATGCCGAGTATACCCGTCTTAATTGAAGCTGCAACTTTGTTGACCGCGTTTAGTTGTTAGATCCGGTAGCAAGCTTGGTGCAAAAAACACTCTGCCGCAATTACTTAGCGTATAGATGGCACAGCAAGGGCGAAATCCCTATAATGAAGCACTTTTAATATCAGGTTGAGGCTTCACCATGCGTCCTAGCGGCAGAACAGCGAGTCAAATTCGTCCTATTACTTTCACCCGTCAATTTACGGCTCATGCTGAAGGTTCAGTATTGGTTGAGTTTGGTAACACCAAAGTTATTTGTACTGCCAGCGTGATTGAAGGTGTGCCACGTTTTATGAAAGGCCAGGGCAAAGGCTGGATCACAGCTGAATATGGCATGTTGCCACGCGCAACTCATACCCGTAACGACCGTGAAGCGGCTCGTGGTAAGCAGGGTGGCCGTACTATGGAAATTCAGCGCCTGATTGGCCGCGCTTTGCGTACTGCTGTGGATTTAAAACTGTTGGGTGAAAACACTATTACTATCGACTGTGACGTGATCCAGGCCGATGGCGGCACCCGCACAGCCTCTATTACCGGTGCTTGTGTAGCTTTAGTGGATGCACTGAATTTTATGCGCGCTAAAGGCATGATTAAAACCAACCCGTTGAATTTTATGGTGGCTGCGGTTTCTGTGGGTGTTTATAAAGGCACTGCTGTGGCCGATTTAGACTACGCCGAAGATTCAAACGCTGAAACCGATATGAATATCGTCATGACTGAAACCGGCAAAATCATCGAAATTCAGGGCACGGCTGAAGAAGCGCCATTTAGCTTTGAAGAAATGCAGCAGATGATGGAATTAGGCAAACACGCCATCCGTGAAATTATCGACGAACAAAAACGCGTTTTAGCTTAAGTTTTACTTAAGGTTTTGAGGTCACACTAAGTTATGAAACAGTTTCAAAAAGACTTTATTGAATTTGCCTTGTCGCGTCAGGTACTGAAGTTTGGCAGTTTTACACTGAAATCCGGCCGTACCAGCCCGTACTTTTTTAACGCAGGTTTATTTAATACGGGTGGCGACTTAGCCCGTTTAGGCCGCTTTTATGCGGCGGCGTTAGAAGACGCTGGTGTAGAGTTTGACCTGTTGTTTGGCCCTGCCTACAAAGGTATTCCTATTGCGACTACCACAGCTGTGGCTTTGTTTGATCAGTACGGTAAAGATGTGCCGTATTGCTTTAACCGCAAAGAAGCCAAAACCCATGGTGAAGGCGGCAACTTAGTGGGTTCGCCTTTACAGGGCAAAGTGATGTTGGTGGATGATGTGATCACGGCCGGTACTGCAATTCGTGAATCGATGCAGCTGATCCAGGCACAAGGCGCCAGTTTAAGTGGTGTGCTGATTGCACTGGACCGTCAGGAAAAAGGTCAGGGCGAACTTTCTGCTATTCAGGAAGTCGAACGCGACTTTGGCACTCAAGTGGTGTCTATTATTTGTTTAAACGACTTAATCAACTACCTGCAAGGCAAACCAGAGCTGGCCCAGTATTTAGAAGCTGTGTCTGCTTATCGTGCCCAATATGGTGTGAGTTAGGGTTTTAGATCCAATAAAGGATAAGCGATGAGTAAGCCAAACGGCACAGGTTTTGGGCGTATTATTAAAGCTGCGGATTGTAGCCGTAAAGGTTTTACTGCAGCTTGGGTGAACGAAGCCGCCTTTCGTCAGGAAGCCGGGCTTACTTTAGCTGCTATTCCTTTTGCCTGGTATTTAGCTGCTGATTTTGGTCACTTTGCTATTTTGATGGGGGTTTGGTTACTGGTGATTATTGTGGAGTTACTCAACTCTGCCATTGAAGCCTTAACCGACCGGGTTAGTTTAGAGCGGCATGAATTATCAGGCCGGGCTAAAGATATGGGCTCAGCTGCTGTGACTTCAGCGCTTGTCTTTGTCGCCTTAGTCTGGGCCGCCGCTATCTGGCAGAAGTTTAGTTAAGCCTTCATATTTGAAGCTGTGGCTTTGTTGACTGCGCCCTCTCGTCAATTCAAAGTAGCGCCCCAGTCACATAGGACAACTATGCTCCTGGGGTCTCCTTCACTTGTCGCCGCGCCACAACTCCAATTACTTTGGCTTAATGGTTTTGCTTGAGTTAACTGTGTTTAAACAGAAAACAAAAAAACGGTCAACTTTAAGCTGACCGGTTTTTTTATCTCTAGCTTTTAAACAGCAATCTTTAAACCGCAAAGATGGTCTTTTGCAGCAAAGCCCATTGGTTTGGCCACTGAGCTGTAGGCAAGCGGGCAAAACCTGAGCGGACAAACTGCTGCATTTTGCCTTCACAAATACCCAGCAACAGGTTGGCTAAATCACCTTCATCCACACTAAAACTTTTGCCTTCACGTAACTTACGTTCGCGTAGACATTGTTTTAACTGAGTTTCCAGCTTTTCATACAAGGCGCTGATGCGCTCCTGCAAACGTTCCTGTTCACCCTGTAAGGCATCACCGGTTAAAATCCGGCAAATACCAGGGTTACGCTCGGCGAAGATCAGCAACAGCTGCATAATCAGCTCGATGCGCTGCTCGGTTTGTTTGTGCTCCTGGACTATCGCATTAATACGCGACAACAAGGTGTCTTCAATAAAGTCGATTAAGCCTTCAAACATCCGGGCTTTGCTAGGGAAATGACGGTACAATGCCGCTTCAGATACACCCACCTGAGCAGCCAAAGCTGCTGTGGTGATACGCTGGCCCGCATGGCTTTGCAGCATAGCGGCCAGAGCCTGCAAAATATCTTCTTTGCGGTTGGGACGTTTTGTTGTTGCCATGGAAATCCTTGTCACTAATTACTGACGGCCAGAGTGACCAAATCCACCTTCGCCCCGGTCTGAAGCGTCAAAATCTGAAACAATAGTAAATTCTGCCTGTACCACAGGCATAAACACCAACTGAGCGATGCGATCGCCAGGCTGGATAGTGAAGTCTTCCTGCGAACGGTTCCACATAGACACCATTAACTGGCCCTGATAATCCGAGTCGATTAAACCCACTAAGTTACCCAGTACTATGCCGTGTTTATGGCCCAGACCAGAGCGTGGCAGTATAGTGGCGCATAAGTTAGCGTCACCAATATGAATTGCCAAACCTGTTGGGATCAGCGTGGTTTGGCCAGGCGCCAGTTGTACTTCTGCATCCAGACAAGCACGTAAATCTAAACCAGCGCTACCCGGTGTGGCATAAGCCGGTAATGGGAATTCAGTGCCGATACGTGGGTCGAGAATTTTTAAATCAATGGCTTTTTTCATGCAGATAACGCTCGTTAATCAATAAAAGAAGTTGGTGTGCCAGCTCTGTTTTGGCTTGTAAGCCAAACTGCTGTTCGCCGTCAGCCCAAAATACAGTGAGAGCATTTTGTTCGCTGTTAAAGCCCTGGCCTGTGACTGATACGTCATTGGCGCAAATCAGGTCCAGTTTTTTCTTCGCCAGTTTCTGGCGGGCATAATTGGCGACATCCTGAGTTTCGGCGGCAAAACCTACAGTAAAAGGACGTTGTGACGTTAATGCAGCCACAGCGGCAATAATGTCCGGGTTTTTTACTAAGGTAAGATTGGTGCTGTCGTCGCTGGTTTTTTTCAGTTTCTGTGTTGCGACCTGCGCCACTTTATAATCTGCTACAGCGGCGCAGCCAATAAAGATGCTTGCACTGGTCGCCTGCTCTAATGCGGCCTGATACATCTGATCGGCAGTGACTACATCTATACGCTTGACCTGATCAGGGGTCTTTTGCTGCACTGGTCCTGCAATTAAAGTAACCTGTGCACCCAATTGCACAGCGGCTTCAGCTAAAGCAAAACCCATCTTGCCCGAGCTGTGATTGGAGATATAACGCACAGGATCTATCGGCTCGCGGGTAGGGCCAGCGGTAATCACCAGCGATACGCCAGTTAAAGGCTGAACTCGCGGCGCAAAATGCTGCAGTACTAAATCCACCAGCTGCAAAGGTTCTAACATCCGGCCCATACCGACATCACCGCACGCTTGTTCGCCTGCGGCCGGGCCCCAGATGTAAAAATTACGTGTCTTTAATGTATCTATATTGTGTTTGGTGGCTATATTTTTATACATCTGCTGATTCATTGCAGGAGCCACTGCCACTGGGGCATCAGTGGCCAGCACACAAGTGCTCAACAAGTCGTTGGCCAGGCCATGGGCCAAGCGGGCAATGAGATCAGCCGAAGCTGGGGCTATCAGTAATAAATCGGCCCATTTGGCCAGCTCAATATGACCCATAGCTGCTTCAGCAGCTGGGTCGAGCAAGCTGTTGGCCACCGGATTGCCGGATAAGGCTTGCAAAGTTAAAGGCGTAATAAATTCGCGCGCTGCGTCGGTTTGAATCACCCGTACTTCAGCGCCACGTTCTTTCAGACGGCGAATTAAGTCGGCACTTTTGTAAGCGGCAATACCGCCGCTAATGCCTAATAAAATGCGTTTTCCTGCCAGTAATAGTGCCATGTCTGTCGCAGCAAAAAGTGGTTAAGTTGGCGTTAAGATAACACGGAAAGATGAAGGAAAACAAAAACTCAAGGAGGCGAAGATGAGTATCAAAAGCTGGCCTGAAGGTGAAAGGCCAAGAGAAAAACTGCTGGCGCATGGCGCAGAACATCTATCTGACGGTGAATTGCTGGCTATTTTTTTACGTACTGGTGTGGCCGGAATGGATGCAGTGGAGTTGTCCCGCACTTTATTGCATCAGTTTGGTGGGCTTCGACCTTTGTTAGCAGCCAGTCAGGCTGACTTTTGCAAGGGGCACGGTTTAGGTCAGGCAAAATATGTGCAATTACAAGCGGTTATGGAGCTAAGCAGGCGCTATTTGGTGCAAAGCATGCAGCGGGATACTGTCTTTACCGAACCTGCTTTGGTGAAGCGTTATCTGCAACAAAGTTTAGCTTCGCAAAAACGCGAAGTTTTTATGTTGTTGTATTTAGACAGTCAACACCGGCTTATTTGCGCCGAGCCGTTATTTTTCGGCACTATTGATGCATCTCCTGTGTATCCGCGTATTGTAGTTCAGAGTGCTTTAGCGCATAATGCCGCCGCCGTTATTTTGGCTCACAATCATCCATCCGGAGTTGCAGAGCCGAGCCGTGCCGATCGGGTTATAACGGAACGCCTGACTCAAGCCATGTCTCTTGTCGACATTAAGTTGCTGGATCATTTTGTGGTAGGTGATGCAGAGGTTATTTCCTTTGCCGAACGCGGCTGGCTATAAAGGTCTGAAGTTTGGATGTGCAAACGATCGCCTGAACCGTACAGATTTGCTTGAATTTGATCAGGCTTTCGTGTATAAATTGCGCCCTTTCAGAAATCCGGGGCATTCTTCTTGGCCAGAAGGATGAACGAAGCTCGAGCTGAAGTAATTTTGGAGAAACATTGACATGTCTAGAGTGTGCCAAATCACTGGTAAGGGTCCGATGGTAGGTAACCGTCGTTCACACGCCAACAACGCAACTAAGCGCCGTTTCCTGCCTAACCTGCAAACTCACCGTTTCTGGGTTGAAAGCGAAAACCGTTTTGTGACTTTACGTATTTCTACTCGTGGTATGCGTATTATCGACAAAAATGGCATCGATACTGTTTTAGCCGATCTGCGTGCTAAAGGTCAGAAGGTTTAAGGAATTAAATTATGCGCGATAAAATTCGTTTAGTTTCTTCTGCTGGTACTGGCTTCTTCTATACAACTACGAAGAACAAACGCACCATGCCAGAAAAAATGGAAATCAAAAAGTTCGATCCTAAAGTGCGTAAGCACGTGATTTTCAAAGAAGCGAAAATCAAGTAATTGAACTTAAAAAACCCGACGCAAGTCGGGTTTTTTATGAGCTATAAAGTACTGCATATCCACGTCATAGCTTTGTCTACTGTATCTTCTTCGCTTTCTTCTGGTTGTTCCGCCTGACTCTGGTTTACACTGCTGTTTTTCTTCTGCCCCGGTTTTTATCTTTATGATCCGTTTAAGTCAAAAAGGCTGGAATAACGTCATGATCTACACAGTGGTGATTTTAGTCGCCCTGTTTATTGGTTTGCCTGAATACTTAAAACAAGTGCGTAACGAGCCACAAGCTCAGCTTATTTCAACAAATCAGACGTTGTTAGCTTTGCATTTTCCGCAGCATCAGATTGAGCGGGCAGGGCCAAATTGGCGTTCACAACCTGCTGTACTGACTGAGGAGCAATTAACGGTTTTACTGCAGCATTGGCAACAAGCGACTTTGCCAGAACAATCGCCATTGAATCCAATCAATCCAGTATTTGTGACCGAAGTGTCAGTCTGGCTGACTGGCAAACCTGCGCAGCTGCAATGGCAGTTGTATCAAGCAGGTGAGTTTTCTTGGTTAAAAGCTGTAGATGCTGATTTATGGTACCGTTTGCCACAAGGTCAGGCTGAATTATTATTCCCATCCGTTTTACGTTGAGGCTGTTATGCCAGAATTACCAGAAGTTGAAGTTTCCCGTTTAGGTATTAGTCCGCATTTGCAGCAACAGCGTATTGAGAAGGTGGTGGTGCGGCAACGCCAGTTGCGCTGGTTAATACCAGATGAAGTACTGCAGATTAGCCAGCAGCCGGTACTGGATGTGACAAGACGAGCTAAGTATCTGTTAATTCATTTGCCGGAAGGCGAGTTGATTATCCACTTGGGCATGTCAGGTCATCTGAAAGTGGTACCTGCAGTAACGCCAGCCGGAAAACATGACCATGTAGATATTTATCTGAGTAATGGCTTAGTGCTGAGATTAAACGACACCAGACGCTTCGGTGCCGTACTGTGGCAGCCGAAAGACAGTGTGCATACCCTGATGGCAAACTTAGGGCCTGAGCCTTTGCTCGGTGATTTCCACGCAGCTATGTTGCTGGCCGCTTGTCAAAAACGCAGTAGCGCCATCAAACTGGTGTTGATGGATAATCATGTGGTGGTTGGTGTGGGTAATATCTATGCCAATGAAGCTTTGTTTCAGGCTGGTATTCATCCAAAAATGCCAGCGAATCAACTGACCGCAGCAAAAGCTGAACTGCTGGTACAGGTGGTGAAACAAATTTTGGCTAAAGCCATCACTCAGGGCGGCACCACTTTAAAAGACTTCAGCCAAACTGATGGCAAGCCGGGCTATTTTGCCCAGCAACTTTTGGTTTATGGTCGTGGCGGTGAGGAATGTTTCAGCTGTAAGACTGAATTAAAAGAAATACGTTTAGGACAGCGCAGCACAGTGTATTGTCCGGCTTGTCAGGGCGAACACTAAAAACTCTGTTTAGCCAATACCCGCCATTCAAAACCGGATAAGTCGTCGTCGCCGCCATAAGCTTTGGTCAGGTCGATATGGATCATGGTGCCGCGGCTGCTGTGGCTTGATAGCAAACGTATGCCGGCACCTATGCCATACAAGGTTTGATCGCCTGAGCTGCCCGGTAAATCAGGGTTGTCACCCCAGGTGCGACCCATGTCGGCAAAGGTGGCGTACCCTACATCAAAAATCTGCGCTATGGATAAGTTGCTGTAATAGCGGTATTCCATGGTAGCCAGCGCCAGACGTTCACCAGTTTGGTAATACAAAGGGAAAGCCCGCAGGCCAGTGTCACCGCCTAAACTTAAGCGCTCATCACGAAATAAATCATTGCCGTATTGGTAAGTCAGCTGACCGACCAGACTCTGCTGCGGGTCAAATTTGTGGATCCACAGCAGATGGCTTTTTAATAGGCTTTGGCTGAGGTCTGCCTGTTCCAGCTGACTGGCTGAAGCTGAGGTCAGTAAATAGTTATCTGCATTTAATTCTGTGGCTTTATAAGCGGAGGCTGTCAGTTGCCAGCCCTGATCGTCAGCGCCCAGCATAGGTGCCAGATAGGCCAACTTTACATCAGCCTGCCAGCCTAAGTTGATGTCTTCTACCCGGTTAAATTGGTAGATATTAAACATCTGTCGGTAGTCTGACTCTAAGTACTGCCAGGCCAGCCAAAATTGAGACAAATTTCGTTGTACTGGTGTACCAAACAAGGTATCAGGTGTGTCTTGAAACTTTACTTCGTTGTGGGTCGCCCCCACAAAAACACGTTGTACCCAGTTGTTAGCAGCCGATACTTTCAAGCCCCCCTGAATATCAAAGAACCTTTTTTGTTTCTGAAATTCGTTGGCTTCGTCGCCCAACAGGTACTCGTTAATATCCTGGCTGTCCTGATCCAGGGTCAGGGCAAAAGACCTGGGCGCATTCAGGCGATAAAAAGGTTTTTCGACCGCAATTAAGTAAGACTCCCCATCGGATTTATCAGCGTAACGGGTATTTAACCCCCAGTGGCTGCCAAACATATTGGGAGAGCTGAAGTTTACTAAGTAGCTGGTGCGTTCGCTGTCGTGTTCATAATCGAGGTTGATTTTGTTACCAGAACCGAACAGGTTATCTTCAGCCAGGCCGAAAGTAGAACGGCTTTCTCCGCCTTCGCGGCTGGCGGATATTTTAGGTAAAAGCGACCAGTTATCCCAGCTGCTGACCGTGACAACAACGTGCTGGTCCGGACATTGATGAGTCACCCGCACTTCGACCTTGCGCAAATACCGTCGTGTTCTTAACAGGCGTTCTGTTTCTGCCAGACTGTCGGCATCCAATGGCTCTCCCACTTTAAACAGGACGTCTTCCTGTAGCGTAGCTTCGGTGGTAATCATATGGGTGCGGTTAGCGAAGCGGTGAAACCAGTAGGTGTTGGGCTGTTGCAGATCAAACACATCGTTGCGGATAAAGCGAATTTCTGAAATGGTCTGCCCCTGATAGGCGCTAAAATCAGTATTAGTTTCTACCAAAGAGCATAACTCTGATGCCAAAGTCGGGCTAGTTACACTAAACAGCAACATAGCAACAACTGCGGTTAGCGGCTTCAGTAACCTAAGTTTATACATCTTCAGCATCGTCAAGACTACAACATCCATTCCTGTTGATTGGGTTTTATCATGACACAATTTTCCGGATAAGATAGGAAAAAGACTCAGATCATTTCTGTTCTCTGGCTGCTTATCCTTGAGTTTTAGTGTTTTGTTCTGGTCGTAACAGAGCCAAAGTGTCTTGGCTCAGGCTGAGCTCCCGTTGCGGGAAGGGCAGATCAATACCTTGCTGATCAAAGGCCAGTTTGATTTCTTCCAGTAACGAGGTGCGCAGTTCTCTGTAGTTTTCTTTTCTGGTCCAGACCGAAAACTGTAAATCCAACGAAGACTCGGCAAAGCTTAAAAACTGAAATACCGGGTTGGGTTCATCCAGACTTAAAGGGTTTTGTTCAGCGACCTGCAACAGTACTTGCCTAACCTGGCTGATGTTCTCTTTATAGGCTACACCAATTTTTAAATCCAGCCTGCGAATAGGAAAGCGGGTTAAGTTGGTGACTTCGGTTTTTATCAGACTTTCGTTAGGAATGCGCACAAATAGGTTATCGAAAGTACGTAATTTGATGGACAGCAGGTCAATGGACAGAATTTCCCCTGTGGTATTGCCCACCTGAATAGTGTCACCAATCTGAAAAGGCCGTTCGCCTATTAAAAATAAACCGCTGATCAGGTTCGATACAGAGGTTTGAGAAGCAAAGCCGATAGCGACAGACAGCACCCCTGCGGCACCCAGCAATACGCCTAAGTTAAAACCTAACTGTTTTAAGCCGCTGGCAATAAATAAAGCCAATACCAACCAGTACACTAAGCGGCGGCTTAAACTGGCATGATGCGGGCTAAAACGTTTTAAGCAGAGTTTATAAGTAGCGCGGGCTAATAAACTTGCAGCTAAAAAGCCGACTGTAAACAACAGGCCTGCCTGCAGCAAAGAGAAAAACTTATCTGAATCTAAGTAGTTAATGATCAGGTCAATCATAAAGAACCTCTGCTTGCGGCATGAGCAAATAAATCACTAAAGGCACGGAACAGGCCATGTTTTTCCATATACAAACGTGGTTTGGCTAAACGTTCTGCGCCATCTGAACCTGCCGGCATTTGTTTACTGATTTGCAGTCGGCTCAGTTCGGCATCGTCCTGATGATCCAGCAACACCTGATCGGTCCACAAACTGCCATCGGCCAGACCATACAAGGATAAATAAGGTACAGGTAAGCTGAGTTTTTCAATGCTCATCATCTGGCTGGAGTTGTTTTTCACCGTAACAGGGGTAACGGCTTTATGCACTCGTCTGGGCAGTTCTTCTTTGCTGTGTCTGGCCTGAGTTTTATCGGCATAACAGAGTTCGCCTACCTGGGTGTTCGGGCCAAACCAGGTGTCGGATAAGCGTTGTGTTTGAACTTCCTGTAGCAGTAAAGCGGGTTGCTGTAATTCGATACGAATACTGACAGGGCTACTGATAAAAAAAGTGACTTGTTCACCAGGCGGCACATAAACGGGCTGGTGAGTTTTAACCACCACAGGCCGATCTGCCAGCACGGGCTTAAGGCAAAACTGCAGTGGTTCATTTTCAAATACAAAACGGTTTGCCAGCCGGTGTTGCGGCCATTGAGCCAGCAGCTGTGATTCCACATGCTGGTGCTCCGCCTGCGTCAGTTGTTCTGTTGCGAGTCGCCATTCGCCAGCCTTACGTTGCAAAAAAATGTGCAAAGGTCCCAGCTGAATTTTACAGCTTTGTTCATTCAGCAGCGTTTGAGGTTGCCACCATAAAGCCTGATTTTCAGCAAACATGTTGTGTCCTTTTGACGTTCGGGTATAGCCTGAACTAAATCACGCACTTATAACCGTTATTAAGTTGAGGTTAAGTGGTTACAGGAGTAAAATGATGCTCGTTTTTCGCTGTATCAGCAATAAGTTAAGCTGATATTCCTTTCCGTTTGCATAGGAGAGTTCCGTTTTTATGGACGTACCCAGTCACAGGCCTGGCCTGACATACAACTTAACCCTGTAGTTTTGCTGTAGACCGCTGGTTTGTCTGAACCTTGCGACTACGGCCCGTAGTTCGAGGTAAAAACATGGAACCCTTAGTTCTGATCCAT
Source organism: Rheinheimera mangrovi (assembly GCF_003990335.1). Classification (NCBI taxonomy): domain Bacteria; kingdom Pseudomonadati; phylum Pseudomonadota; class Gammaproteobacteria; order Chromatiales; family Chromatiaceae; genus Rheinheimera; species Rheinheimera mangrovi. Next base: position 524,303 of record NZ_CP034683.1, read on the forward strand.
ACTTTACGTGCTGCTCTGGAGAGTGGTGACCTGTCCGTTTTATCTGTTCGTCTGGCTGATACTCACGCTGCCGACTTAGCTGGTGCTTTGGCTGAGTTTTCCACACAGCATGTGTGGCAACTGTTAAGTTGTTTTCCGTTAAGCACACAAGCAGACGTTTTCAGCTATTTACCCGAAGACAAACAAGTTGAACTGGCACATAACGTCAGTCGCCAGGACTTCACCCCTGTGATTCGCCAGATGTCGTCTGATGAAAGGGCTGACTTGTTTAATAAGCTGTCTGATGCACAAAAACAAGCCTTGTTACCTGCTTTGGCGCAAGCAGAACGTGATGATGTGCTGAGCCTGTCGTCATACTCTGAAGGCACGGCTGGCGCCATTATGAGTTCAGATTACGCCATGTTGTCGCCGGATTTAACGGCTGCTCAAGCCATTGAAGTGTTGAGAAACGAAGCGCCGGATAAGGAAACCATTTACCTGTCTTATGTAGTGGATCAGGACCGCACTTTGATTGGCGCTTTGTCGTTGCGCGAGCTGATTCTGGCACCGACTTATGCGCTGGTCGATGATGTGATGAAACACGACCCTATCCATGTCCATGTTGATACAGCACAGGAAGAAGTAGCGTCACTGGTGGCTAAGTACGATTTAATTGCTATTCCTGTGGTGAATGCGCAAGGGCAGTTAGTCGGTATTGTCACCCACGATGACGCGATGGACGTCGCAGCTGCTGAAGCGACAGAAGACTTTCACAAAACCGCCACTATCGGCAAGCTCGAAGGCAGCGTAAAAGATGCCAAAATCAGTTTGTTATACCGCAAACGCGTGGTCTGGCTGGTGGTGTTGGTGTTTGGCAATATTTTTTCCGGCGCAGGTTTAGCTGCTTTTGAGCAAATTATTTCTGAACATATAGCCTTGTTGTTTTTCCTGCCGTTATTGATTGCAAGCAGCGGTAATGCAGGCGCTCAGGCTGGTACTTTGATGGTACGGGCTTTAGCCACTGGCGACATTAAGCTGCGGCACTGGGGCAAAATGCTCGGCAAAGAAGTGCTGGTAGCAGGTTTATTAGGTATCACTATGGCTCTTGCTGTCTATGCGCTGGGCTACTGGCGTGGGGGGCTGGACATAGCGCTGGTGGTCGCTGCCACTATGCTGATAGTGGTACTGGTTGGCAGTTTAGTTGGCTTATCTTTACCCTTTTTACTCAGCCGTTTTGGCATGGACCCGGCAACCGCCAGTGGACCTCTGATCACCTCTATTGCCGACGTGGCTGGTGTCGTGATTTATTTCTCTATTGCCAGCTGGTATTTACCTGCTTTGGTTTAATTCGTAAGCCAGATCTGCATAAAGGTGTAGATCTGGCAATTGCCTGTCTGAAAAAAAGCCGATACACTGCGCCGCGAACCAAGGGGTGCTTTTAGCTGAGACGCCGTCAAACGCGAACCCTTCGAACCTGATCCGGATCATACCGGCGGAGGGATGGTACTTCTGTATTCCTTTTGCTTTGGTGATCCTACTTTTTGATATGGAGTAGAATCATATGTCTTTGCCCTTCGTACTTAAAGCCACTACTTTGTTGCCTGCGCTCTCTCGCCCCAATCACATAGCACGACTATGTTCATGGGGACTCGTTTACTTGTCGCCTCGTTGTGACTTCAATTACTTAGGGAAAAAGGTTTCTTATTTATCCCTGGCCATTCTTGCCGCTTTATCCACTACTGTGAGTGCCGAAGAAAACCCTGCGTCCGAACAGGCTGTAGAGCGTATTCTGGTGCAAGGCGATTTCCGGCAGCAGCAGTTACAAAAGCTGCCAGGTAGTATTCTGGTATTGAGTCAGCAGGATATCAGTCGTCACAACGCCCAACATTTAGATGATTTGTTACAACAAGCCGCCAACGTAAACTTTTCGGCTGGTGCATCCCGTGGCCGTTTTTTACAAATTCGTGGTATTGGCGAGCGCAGTGAGTTTGTCGACAGTATTAACCCTTCGGTGGGTGTGCTGATTGATGGCATTGATTATTCAGCTTTAGGGGTCAGCTCTTTGGCTGATGTGCAGCAAGTAGAGATATTCCGCGGCCCGGAAGCCACTCGATTTGGCGCTAATGCCATGGCCGGTATGTTGAATTTAACTTCGAATGCTCCGAGCTTTGAAGGTGAAGGCCAGTTAAGTTCTACATTGGCCAACTACGATAGCTACCAGCTAAGCGGCGCTTATAGCAATGCGATCAACCAGCAGTGGGCGTATCGTGTAGCAGCTGATCATCAAAGCTCAGATGGCTTTATCGACAACAGCTTTCTAAATCGTGACGATACTAACAATATTGACGAAACCTCAGTCCGTGCTGCACTGCGTTATCTGGCGACGAGCGATCTGACGCTGGATTTTATTGGTCATTACCGTGATATCAATAATGGCTACGATGTGTTTTCTTTAGATCGCAACCGCACAACCTTATCGGATAAACCAGGCCAAGATGAACAACAAAGCCGTGCTTTGGCTATAAAGGCCGATTATCAGGGCTTAAGTTGGGCTAATGTCTACACACAACTCAGTGGCCTGACTGCCGATACCGACTATGGCTTTGACGAAGACTGGAGTTATGAAGGTATTCACCCGGATGGCTATGCCACCACAGACCGATATTTACGGCAGCGGGATCAGTGGAGTCTGGAACAGCGCTTTTTGGGCAAAGATCAAGCGAATTGGGTTGCCGGCTGGTATGCCAGTGGTCAGCAAACTGAGTTAGAACGTCAATTCTGGAACTGGGATTTATGGCAGGCTGCACAGTTTTTCAGTGATTTTAAACGCCAGAACCTGGCGTTATTTGGGCAGTGGTCCACAGATTTAGGGGATGGTTGGAGTTTAACTTCTGGCGCCCGTGCTGAACGTTATGACGATGAATACATTGACAGCAATGGAATAGCTCAGCAAAACGACGAACTGATGTGGGGCGGCAAACTGAGCTTAAGTTTAGTGCTTACCGATGCAACAAGCCTGTATTTGTTGGGTTCAAGAGGTTACAAAGCGGGTGGGGTCAATGGTGAAGCTCTGGGTAAAGCTCAGGGCAGCGGCTCTGAGGATTTGGCAGACTATTTAAACAGCAAAGCCAATTTTTCACCTGAAACTTTATGGAATGCCGAGTTTGGTGTTAAAGCCAGTTCAGCTGATCAGCAGATTGTCAGTCGGGTGGCTTTATTTGCCATGTGGCGTGATGAAATGCAGGTCAATAGTTGGGTCACCCGTGATCAGTCCTTTATTGGTTTTATTGATAATGCTGCCTCAGGCCGTAATCATGGGCTGGAAGTGGAAAGCCGGGTTCAGCTGACGGACAGTTGGACTTTGTTTGCCAATGCAGCCTGGCTTGATAGTGAAATCCGTGGTTTTGTCACGGAAAAGGGTGTAGATAAGACGGGCCGCGATCAAGCCCATGCGCCAAAGTATCAATACAGTGTCAACAATGAGTGGTTACTGACCTCTGACTTGAGTTTTAATCTGGGCGTGCAGAGTAAAGCCGCGTTTTATTACTCTGATAGCCACGACTCCCGATCAGAGCAAATGCATTTAGTGAATTTACGCCTGCAGTACCAGTGGAATGAGCTGCAGTTGGCGCTCTGGAGCCGCAATGCGCTGGACGAGGACTACGGTGTACGGGGCTTTTACTTTGGTAACGACCCGCGTGACGGCTACGAGCCTCATACCTATGAACAATTGGGTGAACCACGCCGTATAGGTGTGACAGCCAGCTACCAGTTTTAAGGCAAGTTTAAGGAATTTTTGATGAAATTATCTATTGAAATCAGTAAGTACCCACTCACCAGTGATTACATTGAGCCTATCAAAGGTTTTATTGAACTGCTCAACACCAACCCTAATGTGCTGGTGATCACCAATACGCTGAGCACACAAGTCTTTGGCGATTACGACGAAGTGATGGCCTTGTTGCAGCAGGGTATTCGCTGGTCTTTTGAAACTTACGGCAAAGTGGTGTTTGTGGTGAAGTTTCTGCACGGTGATTTGCGACCATGACGGACTCCTGGTGGCAGCTTTTTAGCGGCTGGCAAACCTTGACTCAGCTGGAGCTGGCAGCGACTTTGTCAGCGCTGGCTTATGTGCTGCTGGCGATGAAACAAAGTTTGTGGTGCTGGCCAGCTGCTTTGCTCAGTACTCTGTTATACACCCATATTATGTGGCATTCAGCTTTGTTATCTGATGCGTTGCTGCAGCTGTATTATGCCGGCATGGCCTTGTATGGCTGGTACAGCTGGCGTCAGCAGAAGCAGCTATTACCAGCAGGGCAGTCGGGCATGACGGAGTGGTCGGCCAGTACGCATCTGAATTTAATTGGCGGCACAGCGATAGCCGGGCTGATATTGGGTTATCTGATGGAGCAGTACACGCACGCCGATTTTGCTTATATAGACGCACAAACCACAGCTTTTAGTGTGATGACCACTTATCTGGTGGCGCGCAAAGTGGTGTCGAATTGGTTGTACTGGGTGGTGATCGATGCCGTCTGTATTTATGTTTATATACAAAAACATCTGTATTTTACGACGGCACTTTTTGTACTCTATACCATCATTGCCTTGATCGGATTTTTTGTATGGCGCAGCAGCTATCAGCAACAACAGCAGACCCATCCCGTGTGATCTGGCATTTATGCCAACAACTGGAGTTTTTTGCTGATCATAAGCCTGTGCTGTTCAAGCAACTGACGCAAGGCAAAAGAACCAGCTCCTATCAGGTGCAAACTGACAGAGGGCATTATGTGCTGCGTCATTATGGTCCTTCAGTTTTAGGTGTGTGCAGGCAACAGGAATTACGTTGTCAGCACGCTGCAGCTGCCGCAGGACTGGCACCGGCTCCTTTGTGTCTGAACAATCATCAGCGCATGCTGATCACTGAATTTTTACCTGATACTCAAGCTCCTTCCGCTGCATACATCAGGCAGAACCTTGCTGGTTTGGCACAAAAGCTGGCGACTTTGCATCAGTTGCCAGTGCAAACTGCTGTGCTTGACCCCTGGCTTTATTTACAACAGCTGAAAAAACAGTTGGAGCCGCACTGGACCACTGAAGCGGAAAAAATCTGGCAACCTTTGATCACCGCTGCCCGTGATCTGCAGTATTTTCAAGCTGACATTGGCTTATGCCATATGGATTTGCATGCGCAGAATATGTTGCTGTGGCAGAACAAGTTGTGGTTGATAGATTTTGAATACTGTCAGTTGGCTGATGTGGTATTTGATTTAGTGGCGCTAATAGTTCAGTTTGATTTGTCGGATGCGGAACAACAGCTGCTACTGGATAGTTACAAAGCGTCCCGCAGTTCTGCTTACAGTGTGCAGTTATTAGAGAAGCTAGCCTTAGCTAAAGTGGTGTATTCAGGTTTTTGCTGGTTATGGTACTGGCAGGAAGAACTGGAAAATCAGGACCCCAGATACAAACAAGCCGCAGCAGACTGTTACCAGCTGTTACTGCAGCTTGTTCAGAAGTAGAATTTTAAAGTCCGCCTAATCGTTCAGCCAGAATTTTGTAACGTTTTACATCTTCTTCATCGAACACAGGTTTACCTTGTTCATCCTTTCCATTGGCAACTAATAGATTTTCGCGAGCCAGACGTTCAACACGAATTTCCTGAATACCTAAAAAGGCGGCGACTTCTGCAACATTGAGTATTGCCATAATGAGTTCCTGCAGTAATTACTTTAATTAAGTTAAGCTGATATTTTTGTTTTTGTGAATAAAGTTCAAACAAGCCCTGATGTTTTACTTTCTTTTTTAGCGAGTGACAACTCAGGACTTTGTTAATTTGAGATTTTTTTAAAGTTTTCTTTACTTTATGTTACTTAGGTTACATTTCACCTGCAAAAGCCAGTTTTTAGTCAAATTGAGTTGCTTTACCAATGCTGATCTTTTATTTATTGTTTTAGTCGGCGGGTTACCACAATCTGTCTGGACAAAAACAGGTGCGCTAGGTATAACAAACTGAACTACCTGATAATTTCTGTGCTAATTGTCATCACCTTTACACAGATTTGAACTATGGTAAATAACAAAACATAAATCCAACACGCAACACTCCGAACTTGGGTAAACACTATGAAACCATCTGGCATGGCTTTGGCCTTGTACAATAACTTTCTCGGGCAGGCGCCAAACTGGTACAAACTAAGTATCATCGCTTTTCTTTTTATTAATCCAATGTTGTTTTTGCAAAGCCCTTATATAGCGGGTTGGGCTCTAGTGGTTGAGTTTATTTTCACTCTGGCGATGGCGCTGAAATGTTACCCGTTGCAACCAGGTGGGTTATTGGTGTTGCAGGCTATTGTGATGGGCATGACCAGTACCACCAAGGTGATGCATGAAATTGAAATGAATATCGAAGTGATTTTGCTGCTGGTCTTTATGGTGGCCGGTATTCACTTTGTCAAAGACTTGCTGTTGTTTGTGTTTACTAAGCTGTTGATCCGGGTGCGTTCAAAAACGAATTTGTCTTTGGCTTTTGTCTGTATGGCTGCATTTCTGTCTGCATTTTTAGACGCTTTAACTGTAGTCGCTGTGATTATTGCCGTGGGCATAGGTTTTTACGCTATTTACCACAAAATATCTTCAGGCAAGAAATTCCCCGACCCGCACAACCACAATGAAGATTCTGAGGTCGCCGAACTATCTCGTGCTGACTTAGATGCGTTTCGTGGTTTTTTACGTAACTTGTTAATGCATGCAGGTGTGGGTACGGCCTTAGGTGGTGTTTCCACTATGGTGGGTGAGCCACAAAACCTGATCATCGCCGAAGCTGTAGGTTGGGGTTTTGGTGAATTCGCCCTACGTATGGCAGCGGTCAGTGTTCCTGTGTTTATCGCGGGTTTACTGACCACAATAGTGCTGGAAAAATTTCGTTTATTTGATTTTGGTGTGCGTTTGCCCGTGGCTGTTCAGGACGTATTGATTGCGTATGACAACTATCAGACTGAACGTATGACGGCCTCTGACATCAGTAAATTATGGGTGCAAAGCATCATCGCCATTTTACTGATTATTTGTTTAAGTCTGCATTTAGCTTCTGTTGGTTTAATAGGTTTAATGGTGATTATTCTGGCCACTACCTTCTGTGGCGTGACCGATGAACACGCTATTGGTAAAGCCTTTCAGGAAGCCTTGCCTTTTACCTCTTTACTGGTGGTGTTTTTTGCTGTGGTTGCCGTGATCATTGACCAGCATCTGTTCAAACCTGTAATTGATTTTGTCTTGACTTTTGATGGACAAAAACAAATGGCGGTGTTGTTTTTAGCCAATGGTTTGTTGTCCATGGTCAGTGATAACGTCTTTGTTGGCACTGTGTACATCAATGAGGTCAAAGCGGCATGGCAGGCCGGTACTATCAGTCGTGAGCAATTTGAAATGCTGGCGATTGCTATTAACTCTGGTACCAATTTGCCAAGTGTGGCAACACCTAATGGTCAGGCTGCGTTCTTATTCCTGCTGACCAGCGCTTTGGCTCCGCTCATTCGCCTGTCGTATATGAAAATGGTGTGGATGGCGCTGCCATACACCATAGTGCTTGCACTGGTAGGTTTGCTTAGCACCGTTGTATTGCTGCCTGAAATCACCCATTGGATGTATGCCGAAGGTTGGATCCATCATTATGATGCAGCGGCAGCTGCTGCGGCGGTAGCTACCGGACATTAAACTGTTATGGATCAGAGGTCTATTGCCTCTGATCCTTCATTTTTCTCACTTCAGCTTGTGATCCGTCAGAACGCTGGACAGCCCGTATCCAGACAGGTATAAAGTACGGCATATTAAATCTTCAGGGTATTTCACCCTCTGTCTGGCGCAAAAGTTGTTTGTTGCTTGCCACACCGCTCAGGTTGCTTTCTTTGTTCAATAAAGTGAATGCAACTCAGCCCGTAAAGAGGACGCAAGTACATGATTGAGCTTCTGTTTTTAGTCTTATTTCCCTTGATAGGGTCTTTAGTGCCTGTGTTTACAGCTCGCTGGTCACGCAGCTACAGTGCACTTGCAACTGCCTTTTTACCCGTGGCGGCTTTGGGATTAGTGCTACAGCTTGCGCCTGCCGTGTTTTCTGGCGAAACCTTGTTTTACACATTGCCTTGGGTCGAAACTTTGGGTCTGTCTTTGTGTTTCCGGCTGGATGGTTTGTCACTACTGTTTGTGCTGCTGATCCTTGGCATTGGCTTGCTGGTCATTTTGTACGCTCGCTATTATTTATCTGAAAAAGACTCGATGGCACGTTTTTATGGCTTCCTGATGCTGTTTATGACGGCCATGCTTGGCATAGTGTTATCGAATAACCTGTTGCAGCTTTGGGTGTTCTGGGAGCTGACCAGTATCAGTTCCTTTTTACTCATTAGCTTTTGGTGGCACAGAGCTGATGCTCGCGTAGGTGCACGTATGGCATTAACCATCACGGGTTTTGGTGGTTTGGCTTTATTGGCTGGTATTTTGTTGATTGGCCAGGTTTTGGGTAGTTTTGAACTGGATGTGGTGTTATCTCAGGCGGATGTGCTGCAACAGCACAGCTTGTATCCGGTGATTTTAATTCTGGTGCTGTTAGGGGCTTTTACGAAGTCAGCTCAGTTTCCATTTCATTTCTGGTTACCAAATGCGATGTCGGCGCCGACTCCGGTCAGTGCTTACCTGCATTCGGCCACTATGGTCAAGGCTGGTATTTTTTTGCTGGCGCGGATGTATCCATTATTAGCAGGCACAGATTTATGGTTCCTGCTGGTGACGATCACCGGTATGACGACTCTGCTGGTTGGCGCTTATCTGGCGTTATTCCAGCACGATTTAAAAGGCTTGTTGGCTTATTCTACGATCAGTCATTTAGGTTTAATCACGCTACTGCTGGGTTTAGATACTGATCTGGCGACGGTAGCGGCAATCTTCCATATTATTAACCACGCTATTTTTAAAGCTTCGTTATTTATGGCAGCCGGCATTATTGATCATGAGTCCGGTTCACGGGATATGCGTAAGCTTAATGGTCTCTGGCAGTTTATGCCGGTGACCGCCACGCTCGCTATGGTGGCTTCTGCTTCTATGGCTGGTGTGCCTTTGCTTAATGGTTTCTTATCCAAAGAGATGTTTTTTGCGGAAACCCTGCACCAGGATGTATTAGGAGCTTTGTCATGGCTTATTCCTGTGCTGGCCACCTTAGCCGCCACTTTGTCTGTGGCGTATTCGGCCCGTTTTATTCATGACGTGTTTTTTAACGGCCAGCCCAGAGGTTTACCCCGTACTCCGCACGAGCCACCCCGTTATATGCGGGTGCCGGTCGAAATTTTAGTGGCACTTTGTATTCTGGTGGGTTTAGCTCCGCAGTACATAGTGGGTGATTTACTGGCTATTGCATCTGCTGCGGCATTGGGCGGTCCTTTGCCAGAGTACAGTTTGTCGATTTGGCATGGGGTGAATTTGCCACTGATGATGAGTGTGATGGCCCTGACTTTAGGGATTTTGTTGTACTTAAACCGCAAACATCTGTTTCGTTTCCAGGCCGAATTGCCTGAGTTCAATCCTCTGCAGTTGTTTGAACAGAAAATCAAAGCCCTGTTAGGTTTTGCCCAGCACTGGCACCAAAGGTTTGAATCGGCTGAGTTGCAGCGCTATTTGTTATGGCTTTTCCTTATAGTCGTGGTATTGCTGATTTGGCCATTACAACAAATGGGCCAGTTCAGCGGGCATCATACTAAGTTACCTGTCGATGCGTTGATGCTGGCCGCCATGCTGGTTGCTATTATTGCCGCTTTTGCCACAGTGTTGTGCCAACGTCAGCGCTTATTAGCTTTGGTGATGATTTCTGTGGTGGGCTTAGTGGTCACGCTGATTTTTGTCCGTTTCTCAGCGCCGGATTTAGCCCTCACCCAGCTGTCTGTGGAAGTGGTGACTATAGTGCTGCTGATGCTGGCTCTGTTTTTCCTGCCACATAAAATCAGCAGGGCATCTAATGCTGGCAGGCTGATCCGCGATGGAGCTATAGCTTCGGTCTGTGGCGTGGTGATTGGCAGCTTAAGTTATGCGGTGATGCTGGAACCACAGCAGCGGATCTCCGATTTTTTCCTCGCCAACGCCAAAACCGGTGGTGGAGGTTATAACGTTGTGAACGTTATCCTGGTCGATTTCCGCGGTTTTGATACGCTAGGTGAGATTACCGTCTTGGGTATAGCCGCTTTGGGCATATTTAAACTATTGACCCGTTTACCTTTGTTTAAATCCAGTTCAGACGCACAAGGACGGCAGTGGGCGCTGGATAAACACCCGATGTTGCTGGCTGTAGTGTCTCAGGCCTTATTGCCTTTAGCACTGCTGGTCTCTGTCTATATCTTTTTCCGTGGTCATAACTTACCAGGTGGCGGATTTGTCGCGGGGTTAATCACAGCTATCGCCATTATTTTGCAGTATGTGGCACAAGGTGTGGATTGGGTACGCGAGCGCTTAACTATGGAATATCACCGTCTGGTTGCTGCTGGAGTATTGATTTCAGCACTGACAGGAGCTGCAAGTTGGGCTTTTGATCGGCCCTTTTTGACCTCCTGGTTTGATTATTTCCAATTACCGCTTTTTGGTGAAATTGAATTGGCCAGTGCCATCGCTTTTGATTTAGGGGTTTATCTGACAGTAGTGGGTTCTACGCTGATGATTTTGGCTAATCTGGGCAAAATGACCACAGAACACAGGCCCGTGCATGAGGTACAAAGCTAATGGAATTACTGGTTGCGATTATCATAGGGGTGCTTACCTGTTGTGCCGTATTCCTGATTTTACGGGCGAGAACTTTTGCGGTCATGCTGGGATTGACCATGTTGTCTTACGCCGTGAATCTGTTTATTTTTGCCAGTGGCGGCTTAAAAATAGGTGCTGGTACTGTGCTTAAAGCAACGGAAGAGTATGCCGATCCTCTGCCCCAGGCCTTAGTATTAACTGCCATCGTCATTGGTTTTGCGATGACCGCCTTTTTGGTGGTGCTATCGATTCGGGCTCGTGCTGATTTAGGCAATGATCATGTCGACGGTAAATTACCAGTAGCGAAAAACACCCGGCAGGGAGCTTCGTCATGAATCATCTGATTATTCTGCCGATCCTCTGGCCTTTGCTGGTGGCTTTACTGACAATGTTGCCACCTTTTGATCAGAACCTGCTATTGCGCCGCTGTTTAAGCGTTGGTGGCTCTTTGATACTGTTGCTGTTGAGTCTGCTGCTGGTCATACAAAGTACCGATAGCCCGGCTCAGCTGTATCAACTGGGTAACTGGCCAGCGCCTTTTGGCATCAGTTTGTTGTTAGATCAGGTCAGCAGTTTAATGTTGTGTCTGACTTCCGCACTGGCGGTGGCTGCAAGCTTGTATGCCAGCAGTGGTGAAGATGAAAACGGCCCTTTTTTCCACGCTTTATTACATTTCCAGTTGATGGGTATTAACGGTGCTTTTTTAACCGCTGACTTGTTTAACCTTTTTGTATTTTTTGAAGTGCTGTTGATTGCCTCCTACTCTTTGTTGATCCATGGTGGCGGTAAAGCTAAAACCAAAGCCGCAGTGCATTACGTTATTTTGAATCTGGTCGGTTCGGCGTTGTTTTTATTTGCACTGGCATTGATTTATGGTGCCTCTGGCACACTAAATATGCTGGATTTAGGCACCAAAGTGGCGACTTTATCTGATACTCAGTTGCAGTTACTGCAAGCCGCTGTTGCATTACTTTTGGTTGTATTTGGTTTAAAAGCCGCAGTGATGCCGTTGCACTTCTGGCTGGGGAATGCATATTCTTCTGTTTCTCCTGCCGTGGCTGCTTTGTTTGCCATTATGACCAAAGTAGGCATTTACAGCCTGCTGCGGGTGTTTGCTATGGTGCTGCAGGATGCAGGCTTTGTCGCCAGTTGGGTTTTTCCTGTGCTGTGGTGGGCTGGCCTTCTGACGATTCTGATGGGAGTGCTGGGTGTTCTGGCCAGTGAAGATCTACGTAAAATGGCCAGCTATCTGGTGATTGTGTCAGTAGGCGCTTTGGTTGCTATTCTCTCTTTGGGGACTCCAGAGTCAGTGGAAGCACTACTGTATTATCTGGTGCATTCAACATTAGCTACTGCAGCTTTATTTTTGCTGGCCGACCTTATTGCTCATCAACGTGGCAAAGCCGGAGACCGCTTGGTGAACGGCCGAAAAGTTGCGCAACCTGTGTTGCTGGGGGCGGCTTTTATTGTGGTGGCGTTGAGTATAGTGGGTATGCCACCGTTCTCTGGTTTTATAGGCAAACTGTTGCTGCTTCAGGCTGTACCGCAAGGCAGTGCTATGTTGTGGTTCTGGTCGGTTTTATTAGGTAGCAGTGTACTGCTGTTAATAGCACTGAGCAGAGCGGGTAGTATTTTGTTCTGGCAGGTAGCGGGTTCTGATACTGAAGCCCGTATGGCTGGTAGCCGTCGCAGCATAGCTTTAATGCTCCTGGTACTGGCCAGTCCTTTGTTAAGCTTATTTGCTGGCCCACTCACAGCCTGGTGTAAGGCTGCAGCTGTGCAGCTACAGCAGATTGCTAATCTTAGCCCGGGAGCCTTCTGATGTTTTCATTCAAAACCTGGTGGCCAACCCCTGTCCGTAGCTTGTTTTTGTTTCTGGTCTGGTTATTACTGAACAACAGCGTGGCTTTAATCCATCTGTTTTTTGGTCTGTTGCTGGCCTGGTTGATCCCATTGCTTATCCATAAGTTTCGCCTGATCCAGCCTGGTATTAAAAAGCCGGGCGCAGCTCTCACTTATGGCCTGATGGTATTGTGGGATATTGTTGTCGCCAACCTGCAGGTGGTTCGACTGGTGCTGGGTGCTAACAAAAAGCTAAGACCTGCTTTTGTGACTGTGCCGCTGGATTTAACAGACAACCTTGCTATCACTATCCTTGCCAGTACAGTGTCGTTAACTCCTGGGACTGTCAGCGCTGAAGTGTTACCGTTAAATGTCGGATCCGGTGAGCAACGTTATCTGTTGTTGCATGTGTTGGATTTAGCCGATGAAGCTGAATTAATCCAACAGGTAAAACAACGCTACGAGGCTCCATTAAAGGAGATATTTTGATGCTTGATCTGATCCTGCAATGCTGCTTTGTTGTGGTAGGGTTTGCTTTGCTATTAAATTTATATGCGGCCATTCGTGGACCTTCGGTTGTTGACCGTCTGTTGGCGCTGGATACGATGTATATCAACAGCATAGCGCTGCTGTTGTTGTACGGTATATATTTGGGGACTAGCTTGAATTTCGAAGTCGCTTTATTGATTGCTATGTTGGGTTTTGTCAGTACTGTGGCTGTGTGTAAGTTTTTACTGCGTGGCGACATCATTGAGTAAGCAACTGAATAAAGCGTCGGATGAGGAGTAATCTATGAATTTGCTTGAGGGGTTGGTTGCCTTGTTGGCAGTGGCCGGGTCATTGTTTGTGTTGTTAGGATCTGTCGCTTTAGTGAAATTGCCGGATTTTTATACCCGCCTGCATGGCCCAACCAAGGCGACAACCTTAGGTTTGGGAGCTCTGGTATTAGCCTCTATGCTTTATTTCAACTTTGTGAAAGGTGAGTTAAGTTTACAGCAGTTATTGATCGCTCTGTTTTTATTTATTACAGCACCTATTACAGCTCATATGTTAATCAAAGCTGCGTTGCATTTAAAACTCAAAACATCGACACAAACGTCAGGAAAACAAAACGCAGACCTTTAAACCGCATTGTTGAATTATTAGTTTTCTTCGTCAAACCCGTTTTCAATCAAAGCGACCACAGCGGTCAGTGCTTCTTGTGCCTGAGTGCCTTCAGTACAGACTTCCAGCGTTTTACCTTTGCTGCTTGCCAACATTAAAAGTGCCAAGACACTGCTGGCATCTGCGGTTTGGCCTTCCTGTTGTAATTCAATTTTGGCATCAAACTGACGGCATAACTGTACCAGCTTAGTAGCTGCTCTGGCGTGCAAGCCCAGTTGATTGACGATGGTGACTGTTTGTTGAAGTTTATCGGCCATCGTGATGACGCCTCACTAATACGTGGTGACGGATTTGGATGTTTTTATCTACCATGATGTCTCACTAACTCGCGGTGACGGATTTGCACGTCTTCCCGCTGTAAACGGTAACTTTCAGCCAAGGATTCGGCGATATACACAGAGCGGTGTTGACCGCCGGTACAGCCTATGGCTATGGTCAGGTAACTGCGGTTGTTGCGCTCTAAATGCGGCAACCAGGTGCCGATAAACTGATTAATCTGCCAGATATACTGAGCCACTACGGCTTGGGAAGACAGGTAGTTTTGTACTGGTTGATCTAAGCCTGTCAGTATTTTCAGTTCGGGCTCCCAATGTGGGTTCGGTAAAAAGCGCGCATCAAACACATAATCGGCATCTTTGGGAATACCATATTTAAAACCAAAGGATTCAAACAAGATCACCAGACGACCGGTTTTTTGCCCAAGGATACGTTCTCTAAGCTGTTCTGCCAGCTGATGTACGTTTAGTTCTGTGGTATCCAGGTATAAATCTGCACGGCTGGAGATAGGGTCCAACAGCTGTTGTTCGCGTTGTATGGCTTCATCCAGTGACATGGCCTGATGCGAAAGCGGATGCAAGCGTCGTGTCTCGCTGAAGCGTTTAATCAGGCTGGTGTGGTCGGCGTCTAGGTAAAGAATGGTCAGGTCAACTTTGTGCGGCAGGTAAGACAGGATATCTGTTAATTCATCGGGGTCTTGCGGCAGGTTGCGCACATCAATACTGACAGCGACCCTTTCGTACTGCCCCATCACGGCGTTGGCTAAAGTCGGAAGTAAATTGACGGGGATGTTATCTACACAATAATAACCTAGGTCTTCCATGACGCGCAGGGCAACAGATTTGCCCGAACCCGATCGACCACTGACGACTAATAATTTCATTTTGCCATTGCCTGTTCAGCGCCTGCCATTAGCAACTGGTACAAATCATGGCTATTGGCACTATGACGGATTTTTTTGGTGAAATCTTTTTGACTGAGCATACGGGCTATGCCGGACAAAGTAGATAAATGGGTCTGGCATTGATTTTCCGGGATCAGGATGGCACAAAAAATATCCACAGCCTGGTTATCAATAGCATCAAACTGTATTGGATCTTTACTGACGACAAACACCAGCAAAGGTGTGGTGACATTTTTTAATTTGCCATGCGGAATAGCGATACCACCGCCAATACCTGTGGAACCGAGTTTCTCACGGCTCATCAGGGCTTCGAGTATGTTGTACTCAGGAACTTCCGGTAAATGCTGATGTGCCAGTTCAGCTATGTATTCCAGAATGCGTTTTTTACTATTAAAAAGGACCGCACTCTTGGTGCAGTCCTCCGATAACATTGAGCTCAGGTTCATAGTTTCAGAATCAATGACGAGAAATTTTCTCTTTATGTTTAATAACTTGGCGATCCAGTTTATCGATCAACTGGTCTATCGCAGCGTACATATTTTCGTCTTCCGACACAGCGAATACTTCACCTCCATTGAGGTGCATCTTAGCCTCTGCAATCTGCTTTAATTTTTCCACGTTCAGCACTACATGTACATTGTTAATATGATCAAAATGACGTTCAAGTTTGGAAAATTTGCTATCGACGTACTCTCTCAGTGCTTCAGTGATTTCTACATGACGACCAGTTAAGTTGATTTGCATAGACTCTTCCTTCTTAATAGAGCTGTTAAAGCAAGCTCTTGCGCTGATTAGACGGCGGAATAAACAAGGCTTCACGATACTTGGCAATGGTACGCCGTGCGACATTAATCCCTTGTTCTGACAGTATTTCTGCCATCCTGCTGTCACTTAAAGGTTTGGCAGGATTTTCCGCCGCCACCAATTTTTTTATAAAGGCGCGGATTGCGGTGGATGAACATTCACCGCCACTCTCTGTACTTACATGACTGGAGAAAAAGAACTTAAGTTCAAATATTCCTCTGGGAGTGTGCATATATTTTTGTGTAGTAACACGGGAAATGGTTGACTCATGCATTCCCACCATTTCAGCCACGTCGTTTAATACCATGGGTTTCATGGCTTCTTCACCGTGCTCAAAAAAGGCCTGTTGCTGCTGTACTATGCAGTTGGCAACTTTAAGTAAAGTTTCGTTGCGACTTTCCAGACTTTTTAAAAACCACTTGGCTTCCTGCAGGTGGGAACGAATAAACTGACCATCTGATGCATTACGGGCATTACGTGACATGGCAGCATATTGCTCGTTAATTCTGATCTTTGGCATCGCATCAGGGTTTAACTCGACCATCCAGCGTCCTTTGATTTTTGCAACTGACACATCAGGGATCACATACGACTGTTCTTGTCGAATCACATCTGCCCCAGGTCGAGGGTTCAGGCTGTGAATAAGCCGCATCACTTCTTTTAAGTCGTCTTCTTTGAGTTTAGTCACACGCATCAGAGAACGGAAATCTCTGTTAGCTAAAAAGTCAGTATATTCTTTAATAATATGCTGGGTTTCAGCCAGATAGGGGGTTTTTGGATCAAACTGGCGCAGCTGTACCAATAGACATTCCTGAATAGTGCGGGCGCCAACACCTACAGGATCGAACAACTGGATACGTTTAATGACCGCTTCGACTTCGTCGGCTTCCACTTCCGGCATGCCTAGCGATTCGAGAATATCTTCTGTGTCTATCGTTAATAAACCGTTTTCGTCTATGGCTTCGATAATGATTTCAGCAATAGTGCGGTCTGTATCTGAAAATGGGGTCAGCTGCATTTGCCAACGTAAGTAATCTTGCAGGGTTTCGCTGGTTTCGCCCTGAAATACCGTATCTTCATCGCCATTGAAGTTATTGGCACCAGCAACCGGAGCCGCACTGACTAAATCGTCCCAGTGGTTGTCCAGCGGTAAATCTTCTTTGATATTTTGCTCGGACATCGCTTCGCTGCTGTCCTTTACTTCGGGTTCGTAATGCTCATCATGGCTGTTGTCATAGTCAGGCGAATCAAACTCGGCACCATGATTTAAATCTTTTGATGAAGGTTCCTGAAATACTGCATAGTCATCTTCAGCTTCCAACAATGGATTAGCATCCAGCGCTTCCTGAATTTCCTGTTGCAGTTCAATAGTAGACAATTGCAGCAGTTTAATTGCTTGCTGCAATTGAGGAGTCATTGTGAGCTGCTGACCAAGACGAAGTTGCAGAGACGGTTTCATGTACTTCTTATTTTCTCCAAACAACCCTATTCGGATGTTGTTTTAAACTATAACCTGAATTGCTCACCAAGGTAGACATCACGGACTTGTTGGTTTGCTAAAACCTCAGTCGGGGTACCTGCAGCAATCAGTTCTCCATGACTTACAATATAGGCAATTTCACAGACATCAAGAGTTTCGCGCACATTGTGGTCGGTGATAAGCACCCCTATGCCTCTTTGGCACAGATGCTGAATAATTTTTTTAATATCTAACACTGAAATGGGATCAACACCAGCAAAAGGTTCATCCAACAGGATAAACGCCGGATCTGCGGCCAATGCCCTGGCTATTTCCACTCTGCGTCGTTCGCCACCGGATAAACTCATGCCAAGGCTGTTACGGATATGGCCTATATGGAACTCGTCCAGCAGCGCATCGGCTTTTTCTTCGCGCTGCTCTTCGGTTAGATCTTTGCGATGCTGCAAAATGGCCAGCAGGTTGTCATATACCGTCAGTTTGCGGAATATCGAACTTTCCTGCGGCAGATAACCAATGCCTGCGCGAGCACGGGCATGGATAGGATCAAAGGTGATCTCCTTGTCATCCAGGGTGATTTTGCCTTTATCTGATGGCACTAAACCAACAATCATATAAAAAGTAGTGGTTTTGCCCGCACCGTTAGGACCTAACAAACCAACAATCTGACCGGCTCTCACTTCCAGACTAACGTCTTTGACCACCTGGCGCCCTTTGTAACTTTTAGCCAGATGGGACGCAACTAACTTCATTATTCTTTTCCTTCCTGGCTGAACACTGTGGTGACTCGTTCGGTTTTTTTACCGTCAGACTCCGCTTCCAGCTCTTGTTTTTCCAGGTTGTATTTAATCACTGCGCCTTGCACCATACTGCCGTTTTGGCTGAGTTCTGCGCCGCCCGTCAGGACAAGCGTACCGTTGGCTACGTCATAACGGATCTCGTTCGCGCTGGCTTTAATAGGCTTATCACCGTCCAGCATTTGGGAATATTTTGCGGGTTGGCCTGAAGCGATAAAAACTTCTTTGCCTTTGCCTGCGCTGGCAATGACTTCGAGTTTGTCTGCTTCAATCAATAAGCTGCCTTGTTGCACTTTGACGTTATCAACAAAAGTCATTACTTTATCTTTAATCGAGCCAAACTGGCGGTCAGAACCGACCTGAATTTCTTTTTTAAAGTCATCAGGGCCTGCCAGACAAAAGCCACTGAAAGTGATGAGAACGCTGAGTAAAATAATGTTACTTTTCATTGTAATAAACCGTTTTAGTGTGCTGTTTCAGCTCTATATTCTGTTCGTTCAAATCAGCCAGCATGCCTTGGCCTGTAATTTGAAAACCCAGTCCAAAAATGCGTACCTGCTCGTTTGACTGCAGCGTATTGCTGTTAAACAAAAGCTCAACTGCATTGGTTTCTATTCGGGTAAAAAGTGGGTCTGTCGACATATTGCGCAGCTCCACTCTGTGTTCAAGAATGAGTTTGTCATCAGGATAAAGCACTGCCTGCTCGCTTGTCACTTGCCATAATGGCACTTTTTCCTGATAAATGGTGTAGATAGGGAAATCAAACTGCAAAAAACCAAAGCGTTCGAAGTGTTCCATACGCTGAGCACGGATTAAATCTGACAAATGGCCTTCTTTGTCATAAATCATTCGGGTGAGATCCTGTGCCACATAGTCAGGTTGGTTGTCTTGATTGGCCGGGCTTCCGCTTTGCTCCTGATCCAACAGTTGCCAGCTGTAAAAGCCAGCAGCTGCAGCCACTATCAGTAACAACCAGAGAAATTGACGAATCATGTGCTACTTCCTGAAAATTCAGCAAATTTGCCCTGACTGGTCAATAGCAAATCGCAGAGTTCACGCACTGCACCAAAACCACCTGGTAATTTACAACGGTAATCTGCATGCAACGCAAGGTAAGGGTGGGCGTCTTGTACCGCAACACTTAAACCACAATGTTGCATCACGGCCCAGTCGGCCAAATCATCGCCAATAAAAGCGATTTGTGAGGCTTCGAGTGCCAGTTTCTGCTGGAGTTCAGCAAAAGCGGCGAGTTTATTTTCCTGCCCCTGATAAATGTAAGGGACAGTAAGTGAGGTCATTCGTTGCTGCACAATTTCTGAACGGCGGCCAGTAATCACTGCCACTTCAATACCTGCATGCCGTAAGGCTTTAATACCGTAGCCATCGCGGGTGTGGAAGGCTTTGAGCTCTTCGCCCTGATTACCCAGGTAAATACGGCCATCGGAGAACACGCCATCGACATCACATATCAACAAGCGAATGTGTCGGGCTTTTTGTTCCAGCTCTGGGCTGATAGCCTGGTACATTTGGGCAAATAAAGATGGCATCAGAGCACTCCTGCTTTTAATAAATCATGCATATTCAGAGCACCTATTGGCTCTTGTTGCTCGTTGACCACAATTAGACCATTAATTTTGTGTTGTTCCATGACTTGCAAGGCTTCAGCCGCGAGCATAGCAGGTTTGGCAGTAATACAGTTTTTGGTCATCAGGCTGGCAATGCTGGCTTTATGCAAATCGACTTGTTGATCCAGCACTCGGCGTAAATCGCCATCAGTAAACAAGCCAACCAGTTTACCGGAGTCATCTACAACAGAGGTCATACCTAATCCTTTGCGGGAAATTTCCAGCAAGGCGTCTTTCAGGCTAACTTGTTGACGCACAACAGGCAGGGCATCACCAAAATGCATCACATCTTCTAAACGTAATAGCAAACGACGACCCAAACTGCCACCCGGATGAGATAAGGCAAAATCATCTGCAGAAAAACCACGAACGTCCAGAAGGGCGACTGCAATAGCGTCGCCCATCGCCAGTGTTGCTGTGGTACTGGCGGTGGGAGCCAGGCCTAATGGGCAGGCTTCCTGTTCAACCCTCACACACAGATGCACGTCTGATAAAGTTGCTAAGGTTGATTCAGAACGGCCTGTCATGCCTATCATTTTAATACCACGGCGTTTCAACACTGGCACTATGGTCAGAACTTCAGCTGTTTCACCTGAGTTAGAGATAGCCAAGACTACATCGTCGTGGGTGATCATCCCGAGGTCACCATGACTGGCTTCTGCCGGATGCACAAAAAAAGCAGGAGTGCCGGTTGAGGCTAAAGTTGCGGCAATTTTGTGAGCTATATGGCCGGATTTTCCCATGCCAATCACAATGACCCGGCCTTTACAGTCAAACATCATCTGACAAGCCAAATTAAAACTGTCGTCTATATAGGCGGCAAGTTGGGTTACAGCTGCAGCTTCAATTTGTAACACTTGCAGGGCCTGAGGGCGAAAATCCAGAGTCATGCAAAAATCCCCATCAATTAGTCATTGTCAGCGCAGTTGGATCTGCTGTTCTGTGGAAAGGATCCAGTAAGAGAATCAGTCAGATCATAGAGATAGCTGAAGCATTAAGCTGCGATTCATTTTCAGCGCGGCACACTTTGCGGCCATACACAGAGGCCGATATTTTCGTGCTTATCAGCCGCAAATGCAAAAGATTACGTAAAACAATCGAATTATTCTGTTTTTGCAATCAGTTGTTACTATTTTTTATAAGGTTGTCGTGGCGAAAAACCTATACAATAGCAGGCCTTTACTAGTCCGCTTAGCTTGAAGTAGCAGTTGTGCGTAGGTATATTGCGCGCCTTTAATTTTAGCGTTAAGCGCTACTCTTTAAATGAGGATCAACGTGTCAGATATTCTGGTAGACATTCAGCACCTGACGTTCAAACGTGGTGACCGTGTGATCTATGATGACATGAGCATGCAGTTTCAGCGTGGTAAGGTGACCGCTATTATGGGGCCCAGTGGTATAGGTAAAACCACTTTGTTGCGTCTGATTGGTGGTCAGCTCAAACCTGAACAGGGCAAAATTCTGGTCAATGGTCAGGATATACCTCAGCTTAATCGTAAAGATTTGTACAAAGCCCGACAAAAAATGAGCATGCTGTTTCAAAGCGGCGCTATGTTCAGTGATATGTCGGTGTATGACAACGTGGCGTTCCCTATTAGAGAGCATACCCGTCTGCCGGAAGATATTATTCGTCTGATGGTATTGATGAAACTCGAGGCTGTAGGTTTACGCGGTGCCCGGGATTTAATGCCGGCCGAATTATCTGGTGGTATGGCTCGCCGTGCTGCCTTAGCCCGTGCTATCGCTTTAGACCCACAACTTATTATGTACGATGAACCTTTTGCCGGTCAGGATCCGATTTCAATGGGCGTGATAGTCCGTTTAATCCGTTCGCTGAACAACGCCTTAGGTTTAACTTCTGTAGTGGTGTCGCACGACGTGAGCGAAGTGATGAGTATCGCTGATTATGTTTATGTGGTGGCAGAGCAGAAAGTGATAGGGCAGGGAACACCGGATGAACTTCGGGCTCACCCTTCTGCTTTAGTGCAGCAATTTTTGCAGGGGCAGTCTGACGGTCCTGTACCTTTCCACTTTAAAGCAGCCAGTTACAGTGCCGAATTAATGGAGTTAGCTAAGTGATAGTGGATAAGTTACAGCAACTTGGACAACAGAGTATTGCCAAAATACAGGGCATTGGCAGGGCAACTATTATGTTGTTTGGTGCTCTGGTTGCCTGGCCGACCCCCCGTAAAAGTTTTCCTTTATTGTTAAAACAGTTGTACGTCGTCGGTGTGTTGTCTTTACTTATTATTTTGGTTTCAGGTTTGTTTATCGGCATGGTGCTGGCATTACAAGGCTACACCGTGCTGTCTAAGTTTGGTGCCGAACAAATGTTAGGCCCTTTGGTTGCATTGAGTTTGTTACGTGAGCTTGGGCCTGTGGTCACAGCTTTATTGTTTGCAGGCCGTGCAGGTAGTGCATTAACAGCTGAAATTGGTCTGATGAAGGCAACTGAACAGTTATCCGGTATGGAAATGATGGCTGTAGATCCATTGCGCCGCATTATTGCGCCGCGCTTTTGGGCTGGTGTCATTAGTATGCCGCTGCTGGCGATGATTTTTACCGCTGTAGGTATTCTAGGTGGTCATCTGGTGGGTGTGGATTGGTTAGGTGTAGATGGTGGTGGTTACTGGTCTGCCATGCAAGCTAACGTCGATTTCCAACAGGATATTCTGAACGGCGTGATTAAAAGTGCTGTGTTTGCCTTGATTGTGACCTGGATAGCCTTACATAAAGGCTTTGATGCGGTGCCAACCTCTGAAGGTATCAGCCAGGCCACCACACAAACTGTGGTGACATCTTCTTTAGCGGTCTTAGGTTTTGACTTTATATTAACTGCAGTAATGTTTGGTGGATAAAAAATGACATCTCGCAAAATCGAAGTGTTGGTGGGCTTGTTTGTTGCTCTGGCAATAGCTGCTTTCTTGTTGTTATCGCTGAAAGTGGCAAACAGCGGCATGACCGGCTCTGGCCAAACCTATATGTTGTACGCCAAGTTTGAAAATATTGGTGGCTTAAAAGTACGTTCTCCGATCAAGGTCGGTGGTGTTGTAGTGGGACGAGTGCGTTCGATTGAATTGAACACCGAAGAATATTCACCTGTAGTGGCGATGGAAATTGACAGCCAGTACAACAATTTCCCTGAAACCAGCTCGGTCGCTATTCTGACTTCTGGTTTGTTGGGTGAACAGTATTTAGGTTTACAGCCTGGTTTTGTTGATGAAACAGTCTCCATTCTGAAAAGTGGTGATTATGTTGAAGACACCAAATCCGCTATCGTACTGGAAGAGTTAATTGGCCAGTTCTTATTTAACAGAGGAAGCAACTAAGCATGAAAAACTTGCTGGTAAAAATTGCAGCTGCTGCATTAATTTCCTTGGGTGTTGTTGCCCAAGCTGGTGCCGTTGACGTTAAAACTTATGATGACCCATACAAAATGATCGAAGCTGTGGCGGATCAAACCTTTCGCCGTATCGCCAACGATCAGCCTGTGATCCAAAAAGACATTGAGCATTTACGAGTGATCGTCAATGAAGAGTTAGTGCCATACATTGACAGCCGTTATGCGGCTTTTCGTGTGATTGGTAACTACATTAAACAAACCAAGCCAGAAGAGCGTGATGCTTTTGTGGTGGCTTTTAAAGACTATATGGTAGCGACTTATGCTGGTGCTTTGACTCAATATAAAAATCAAAAAGTGATTTTTGAGCCAGCCAAAGCTGTCGGCAATCAGAATATCGTCACTATCAAAACCCGCGTTATTGATCCGGGCAAACCAGATATTAATATCGAATTTAAACTGCGTCGCGCTAAAGATGCTGCGAACTGGCAGGTGTTTGACATGGTTGCTGAAGGTATTTCTCTGCTGGACAGCAAAAGGGCCGAATTGGGTAACCTGATCCGTCAGCAAGGTCTGACCAGCGTAACTGCCTTGTTAGTAGAAAAATCAAAAGCTCCTATTACAGCTCCTTTGCAGGGTAATGATGCTAAAAATTAGTCAGCAAGAACAAACACTGTTTTTTGCCGGTGCTTTAGACCGTGACACCGTGCCCACTGTATGGCCATTTAAGTTATTAAAAAAACTAAGTGGCACAGTAGTATTTGATTTTAGTGAACTGGCGTTAGTTGACACTGCAGGCCTTGCATGGTTACTGCATCAAGTAGCACAAGCAGCTAAGCTGAAATTGAACATCCAAATGTGTCATGTGCCAGAGCAGTTGATCTCTCTGGCGAAGTTGTCAGATGTTTTGGCTTTGCTGCCATTAGAAAAAGAGGATAAAGGCCATGCAGTGTAATGATATTGAACAGCTATTGACCGAAGAGTTGAAACTGGCTGAAGTGTATGTCAAAGCTGAAGGCAATCATTATGCAGTGACTGCGGTAGGGGACTGTTTTGACGGTGTCAGTCGTGTAAAGCAGCAACAAATGATTTATGCCCCTTTGATGGCTGCTATAGCTGATGGTAGTATCCACGCCGTTTCGATTAAAACGTTCACGCCGACTCAATGGCGCCGTGAAAAATTACTTAACCCACCTGTATAGTAGTTAAAGATGCAACAATTTCTGGTTTCAGGCGGCGCTACCTTAAAAGGTGACGTTGTTATTTCCGGCGCTAAAAATGCCGCACTTCCTATTTTATTCGCCACTATTCTGGCAGAGCAGCCTTCGGTGCTGAGCAATGTCCCTGTATTAAAAGACATTGATACCACCTTTAAATTGTTGCGTATTTTTGGCGCTGAAGTCAGCTGCGAAGGGCATCAGGTGACTGTGGATGCAACAGCAATTCACAGCCAGATGGCCCCGTACGAGCTGGTGAAAACCATGCGCGCTTCCATTCTTGCATTGGGACCTTTGTTAGCCCGTTTTGGCCATGCCGAAGTGTCATTACCTGGCGGTTGCGCTATTGGCGCCCGACCGGTGAATTTACATATTGACGGTTTACGCAAAATGGGTGCAGAGATCACAGTAGAAGCGGGTTATATCAAAGCCAAAGCGGCTCGCTTACATGGTGCTCATATTTTTATGGACATGGTCAGTGTCACAGGCACTGAAAACCTGATGATGGCCGCAGTGCTGGCTGATGGCTTAACCATTATTGAAAATGCAGCACGTGAGCCAGAAGTGGTGGATTTAGCCAAGTATCTGATTGCTATGGGTGCTGATATTCAGGGCGCAGGCACTGATACTATTCGTATTACAGGCAAAGAAAAGCTGCACGGCGCACATCACACTGTCTTACCAGACCGTATTGAAACAGGCACTTTCCTGGTTGCCGCTGCTGTGACTGGTGGTGATGTCACTTGCTTAAACGCATCACCAGCCGAGCTTGAAGTAGTGCTCGAAAAACTGCGGGAAGCGGGCGCTGAAGTCAGTTCCGGACCGGACTGGATCCGTTTGAATATGACAGGCCGTACGTTAAAATCAGTGAATGTAAAAACCGTGCCTCACCCTGGTTTTCCTACTGACATGCAAGCACAGTTTACTGTGTTGAATGTGGTGGCTGAAGGCGTGGGTATGGTCACTGAAACCATTTTCGAAAACCGTTTTATGCATGTGCCTGAGTTACAACGTATGGGTGCTGATATTCAGCTGGAAGGCAATACAGCCTTGATTAAGCACACCGACAAGCTGATGGGGGCTCAGGTGATGGCGACGGACTTAAGGGCTTCTGCCAGCTTAGTCATCGCAGGTCTGGTCGCTGAAGGTGAAACTGTGGTTGATCGTATCTACCATATCGACCGAGGTTACGAACAAATTGAGCATAAACTTAAAGGCTTAGGCGCTAATATTCAGCGGATTAATGCTCCGGCCTGATATGTCGCTTTAAACACAAATAAAAAAGCCAGTGCATCGTCACTGGCTTTCTTATTCCGGCTTGATGAATTAGTTGAGTTCCCGGATCACCACGGGCACAACCAGCGCTTTTCCATCCCGCTCAATCGACATTTGTAAGCTCGTATCCGGTGGTGTTTCCGCTATCAAATCCAGTGCATGATGCACGCTGGTTAAAGTCTCTCCGTTAATTTTCTGCAATATATCCCCCACCTCTAAGCCTGCTATAGCTGCTGGGCTTAAAGGCTCTATGGCGCTGATTTTCACGCCAAACAGGGTCTGTGCTGTTGATATCATCAGATCACCGGCAGGATTAACCACAGGATCGCCGCTGACACCTAAATAACCACGGATCACCCGCCCATGTTTGATCAGCTTCTGCAGTACGTTGCTGGCTAAGCGGTAAGGCACCGCAAAAAATATACCCTGAATATCCTGATTGCGCTGACGTTGGAAAGCCGCAGTGTTAATACCTACTAATACGCCATTGCTGTTAATTAAAGCGCCGCCTGAGTTACCCGCATTAATAGCCGCATCCATTTGCATAAAATCAGCATAACCATTGGCTGGGCTTAAACCGGCGCGGCCTGTAGCACTAATTACGCCTTGAGTAATAGCCTGGCCGAGGTTAAATGGGTTACCTATAGCCAGCACTACATCACCGACCTGGGGCTCCAGACTTGCATCCTGAGGGATCACTGGCAAATTATCTGCTTCTACATACAACACGGCTAAGTCAGTTAGTTGATCCTGACCAATCAGTACTGCATCAAAAACGCGGCCATCCTGTAATGCTACGGATATTTGATCGGCACCGTAGACCACATGATAATTGGTTAGCACATAACCCTGTGCATTCATAATAACGCCTGAACCCAGCTCCTGACGTTCGATAGTCCGGTTTTGATAAGAACGCGGGTCTTGGGTCGTGCTTTTGGTATAGACATTGACGACAGCAGGAGCTGCAGCCCGTACAGCTTTGGAATAAGAAACAGGAGCCGGAAGTTGTTCTTTTTGCTGCCAAAAGTTAAGGCTGAGCCCTTGGTTCTGGTTAAAAAAAACCAACCACAGCATGGCTATTGCCAAGCCATAAGCGACACTTTTTAATAGACTTATCAGAAGTTTGGGCACTGGAAGAAATTATAAAACTGAAAGATTTTGCAAGCATAACACTAAAACTGAAGTTGCAGTAGCAAGCCACAGGCTTGCTACTGCAAAAAGTTATCGTATTAACACATAAAGGATCCGATTGCCGCGTTGCACCTGCAGAGCAATCACACCAGAGCTTTTAGCCAGAATGTCACGCAGCTCTTTGGTCGTTGTGACACGGCTGCGACTAACGCCTACAATCACGTCGCCTTTTTCCAGGCCTAAAGCGGCGGCAGGTGAACGGGCAGCAACATCCTCAATCACAATACCCTTTTCACCATCCGGTGTTTTGCCATCACTTAAACTGGTGCCTTCCAGCATAGGATGCAGCACTTTAGCTTCTGCAGTCGTTGCTTCAGCGGCTTCCAGTGTCACTTTCACTGTGATGGCTTTATCTTCACGCAGAATACCTAAAGTAATCTCTTTACCTACGCCCAAAGTGGCGATCTTGGCGCGGATCTCGGTAAAGGAGCCAATCTGCTTACCGTTCAGGTGAGTAATAATATCGCCGCTTTTCAGACCAGCCTTGTCTGCAGCTGAACCGGGGATCACTTCCTGCACCCAGCCACCTTTATTGGTTTTGGCTTTCATGGCCTTAGCTATTTCAGCGTTTAAATCACCGCCTCGTACCCCTAAAGAACCGCGGCGAACTTCGCCGTATTCAATAAACTGACCGACCAGGTTTTTCATCATATTGGCAGGAATAGCAAAGCCTATGCCGATGTTGCCGCCATTAGGCCCAAGGATGGCCGTATTGATACCTATCAATTGGCCCTTCAGGTTGACTAAAGCGCCACCAGAGTTACCACTGTTAATGGCGGCGTCAGTCTGAATAAAGTCTTCATAGCCTTCTATGCCTAAACCACCACGGCCTAAAGCGCTAACTATACCCGACGTCACGGTTTGGCCTAAACCAAAAGGGTTACCAATGGCAACGGTAAAATCACCGACTTTTAACGCATCTGAGTCGGCCAGTTCAACCTGAGCCAAATCTTCTGCTTCGATTTGCAATAAAGCGATATCACTTTCCGGATCTTCACCAATCTTTTTGGCCTTGTAAGTGCGACCATCTTTTAAGGTGACCTGAATGTCTGAAGCTTCATTGATGACGTGATGATTGGTGACCACGTAGCCCTTTTTTGCATCAATGATAACGCCAGAGCCTAAGCCACGGAAAGGTTGCTCCTGGCGTAACTCACCACCACGGCCAAGAAATTGTTCAAGTCCACCAGGCAAGCGTTGTCGTACTTCGCGGCTGCCTGCCACTGATATGTTCACAACAGCCGGAGTCACATTCTCCAGCATAGGAGCCAGACTAGGCATTTCCTGATCGCCAGCGCCAAAAAATGGCAACTTGGCCTGAGCCGGCGCAGGTTGCGCCAGCAGAAAGGCGGCTAAAATACTGACAGTAACTAAAGATAACTGCGACTTCATATAGGTAATGCTCCTTCGTACAGATGACGTCACTAAGAATGCTTTACCAGTCGAAAAGTTCAGTTGTCCGATGAGTTTCGTTCAGTTTTATTTTTCATTAAGCCACTGGCCGTATTGGAATAATCCAGCGGCTGGTAGGATGGTTCATCCTTCACTTTACGACGCTCATCCAGCTTATGGATCGACTGGCGTATTTGTGCCGTAGTGTCTGCTGCGAAATAATTCAGCTCGCTACGATTGTCAAAGGTTGGTCTTTCGATCAACTGCATCTTGGTCTGAGCCATATGGCGGGCAATTTTTTCGTAGTTTTCATGAAGCTGGCTCATCAGTTGATGGGTCGTTTCCACGTGTTCAGTGACATCACTACGATATTGCTGCAGCTGTTGTTTGGTTTCGTTTAGCTCCACCTGCAGTTTGCTTTGATTAAATTGACGCAAACAATACAAGCGGGTTGCCACTATGCCAACCACTAAGCCAGCTACTAACCAGGCCAAGGCAAAAGTAACAGTCATAACAACTCCTGAAAAATTAGTTAGTTCAACAATAGTTTAACCTATCTTCTTATCCAGAGTGGTAAGGCATGTTACTATTACGACCATTATTTAGGGTTAATTGGCTTATTTTTCAATATCCGGCATGACTACACCACTGCAAAAATATCAACAAGACCTCCAACGCGATGATTTCATGTTTGATGCAGCCCAGCAAAATGCGGTGCAGCAGCTGGAACGTCTGTATCAGCAATTTGTGCAAAAGAAGCCTTTGAAACAAGGTTTTCTGGATAAGCTGCTGGGCAAAAAGCCTGAAATACAACCACTGAAAGGCCTGTATTTTTGGGGCGGAGTAGGGCGGGGCAAAACCTATCTGGTGGATACCTTTTATGAGTGCCTGCCTGGAACACGTAAACTGCGCATTCACTTTCACCGCTTTATGCACAAAGTGCATCAGGAGCTGAAATCTCTGCCTGGCGTGTCAGATCCATTAAAAGTAGTGGCTGATCGCTTTAAAGCAGAAACTGATGTGTTGTGTTTTGATGAGTTTTTTGTCTCTGACATCACAGATGCGATGATTTTAGGCACGCTGATGCAGGAGCTGTTTGCCCGGGGTATTACACTGGTGGCAACCTCCAACATTGAGCCTGACGGTTTGTACCGCAACGGTTTGCAGCGTGCGCGCTTTCTGCCTGCCATCGACTTAATTAAACAGCATACGGACATTGTTAATGTGGATAGCGGTATAGATTACCGGCTGCGTACTTTAACTCAGGCTGAGATTTATCATTCGCCGCTGGATAAAAAAGCCGATTGTAATCTGGCGGAATACTTTCTGGCCTTGTCAGTGGAACCACGGCAGGATCAAGCCCAAATAGAAATCGCGGGCCGTACTTTAACCAGCCGTAAAGAGGCCGATGGTATTATTTGGTTTGATTTCCCGGAGCTCTGCGAAACGGCGCGTAGTCAGTATGACTATATGGAACTGAGTAAGTGTTATCACACTGTGCTGCTTTCTAACGTGACGCAAATGGGGCAAACCCGTGACGATGTCGCCAGACGTTTTATTGCGCTGGTTGACGAGTTCTATGAACGCCATGTCAAACTGATTATTTCCGCTGCTGTGCCTATGGAACAACTTTATACAGAAGGCATTTTATCCTTTGAATTTAAGCGCTGTTTAAGCCGGCTGCAGGAGATGCAATCGCACGATTATCTGGCCAAAGAACATTTACCGTAATTTTTTCTGTAAATGGCTGTTTTTTATCATTGGTTACTATATAATCCGCGGCCGGCCCACGTTACAGCCTGAAATTGCCGTAGCCTGGCAGTTTATGTACTCGAAGGGGTGCGATAAGCGACACAATGTAAGTTGTGTTAGGTGTAACAGTGTTATTTTTTTTGGGTAGTTTTTAGATGAAAACTTTTACTGCTAAGCCAGAAAGCGTGCAACGTGACTGGTTCGTTGTTGATGCAACAGGTAAGACACTTGGTCGTATCGCAACTGAGATCGCTCTTCGTTTACGCGGAAAGCACAAGCCAGAGTACACTCCACACGTTGACACCGGTGATTACATCATCGTTGTAAACGCTGACAAAGTGACAGTCACTGGTAACAAAGCAAAAAACAAAATGTACTACTCTCACAGTGGTTTCCCAGGTGGTATCAAAGAAATTAACTTTGAAAAACTGCTGGTCAAGAAGCCGGAGATGGTATTGGAAGCAGCCGTAAAAGGTATGTTGCCAAAAGGTCCTCTGGGCCGCGCTATGTTCCGTAAGTTAAAAGTATATGCAGGCGCCGAGCATCAACATGCTGCTCAGCAACCGCAAGTTTTAGATATCTAATCGGAGCAGAACATGGCAACTAATCAATATTACGGTACTGGTCGTCGTAAGACCTCTACAGCTCGTGTATTCATCAAAGCAGGTTCAGGTAACATCGTTATCAACCAACGCTCTATCACTGAATACTTCGGTCGTGAAACTGCTCGTATGGTTGTAATGCAACCATTAGAGTTAGTGGAAATGGTAGGCAAGTTTGACTTATACGTTACTGTTAAAGGTGGCGGTATTTCTGGTCAGGCTGGCGCAATCCGCCACGGTATCACCCGCGCTCTGATGGAGTTCGACGAGTCTCTGCGCCCTGCATTACGTAAAGCTGGTTTCGTCACTCGTGACGCCCGTAAAGTTGAACGTAAGAAAGTGGGTCTGCATAAAGCTCGTAAGCGTCCACAGTACTCAAAACGTTAATTCGTTTTTTGTTGCAAAGAACCCGGTCTTGTACCGGGTTTTTTATTGCCAGATTTTCACGGAGTGTCAAAAAAACTACGCTGTTTTTCTGTGCATTACTATCTGCTCAAGGCTGAGGTAAGATCGGTGTTTTCTCTTTTCCTGTCGCCTATTTCCTTTTCTTCAGAACCGCTCTGTTTGTGCCTGATCATGACAGAAATGTCTTTTTCGGGTTAAAACATGGTGATGCAAAGTTTTACTGACTATTCTGGTTTCGTAATTCGTCGAAAAACTGGTGTCAGAACAAAGAGAATTCGGCTAAATCCTTGTGTAAAGCAGGGCTTTTCATTATGATCCGCCGTATTTTTCAACTTATAATAATCGCTGTAATTCAGCCGCTTAAAATATCAACATTTAAGCGTTTAACGTGGAGATGAGTGGATGAGCAATGCGCCTGTAGATCATGGTCGCCGTCGCTTTCTGACCATAGCAACTTCTGTAGTTGGTGGGGTTGGTGCGATTGGAGCTGCTGTTCCCTTTATTGCTTCCTGGAATCCGAGTGAAAAAGCTAAACAAGCTGGTGCTGCAGTCACCGCTGACATTAGCAAACTCGAAGACGGGCAGTTAATTCGGGTCGAGTGGCGGGGTAAACCTGTGTGGATCGTGAAGCGGACGCCAGCCATGCTGGAAAGTCTGACCAAAGCAGTAGATAAACTTCGTGACCCTGCTTCTGAAGAACCGCAACAACCTGATTATGCTAAAAACGATCATCGTTCGAAAAAGCCTGAGATTTTTGTCGCTGTGGGTATCTGTACTCACCTGGGCTGTTCTCCAACTTACCTGATGAAAGACTTTGATGCTCAGGTTGAAGGCATTCCTTCTGGTTTCTTCTGTCCATGTCATGGCTCTACCTACGATATGGCTGGTCGTGTGTTCTCTGGTGTTCCTGCGCCGAAAAACCTGATGATCCCACCTTATATGTTTGTCGACGACACCACCATTTTGATAGGTGAAGATGAGGGGACAGCTTAATGTTTAAAAACTTTATGAGCTGGATAGAGTACCGCATGCCATTTATGGAGAAAATGAATCTCCATGTGTTGCAGTACCCAGCACCAAAAAACTTTAACTTCTGGTACTTCTTTGGCTCGTTAGCCATGTTAGTACTGGTGAACCAAATTCTGACCGGCATTTGGTTGACCATGAACTTCGTTCCTACTTCTGAAGGTGCTTTTGCTTCTGTTGAATACATCATGCGTGATGTCGACTATGGCTGGTTACTGCGATATATGCACTCTACCGGTGCTTCTGCCTTCTTCGTTGTTGTCTACCTGCATATGCTGCGTGGCATGATGTACGGTTCTTACCAGAAACCGCGGGAACTGCTGTGGATTTTCGGTATGCTGATTTTCTTAGTTTTAATGGCTGAAGCCTTTATGGGTTACTTATTACCCTGGGGTCAAATGTCGTTCTGGGGGGCTCAGGTTATTATCTCTATCTTCGGTGTTATTCCGGTGATTGGTGATGATTTAACTTTGTGGATCCGTGGTGACTATGTTATTTCCGGAGCTACCTTAAACCGTTTCTTTGCATTGCACGTTATTGCTTTACCATTGGTATTAGTTGTTCTGGTATTCCTGCACATCATTGCTTTGCATGAAGTAGGTTCAAACAACCCTGATGGTATTGATGTAAAACGTCCAAATGATGGTCAGAAGATTGAAGACAATGTGTCTGATAAATTTACTTTCCATGAGTATTTCACCAAAGGCGGTAAGAAAATTATCGTTGATGCTATTCCTTTCCACCCGTACTACACGGTGAAGGATATAGTAGGTGTGGTAGGTTTCCTTATTATTTTCTGCTGGGTTATTTTCTTTGCACCAGAAGGTGGTGGTTTCTTCCTTGAGCCGCCAAACTTTGAACCGGCCAACCCAATGAAGACACCGGATCACATAGCGCCAGTATGGTACTTCACGCCTTTCTACGCCATTTTACGTGCTGTACCTGATCAGCTGTTTGGTGCGATCTTCATGTTCCTGGCTATTATCTTCCTTGCGCTGTTGCCATGGTTAGACCGTTGCCCTGTGCGTTCAGTCCGCTACCGTAGCACTCTGCACAAAGCAAACTTGATCATGTTCTGTATCAGCTTTGTGGTGTTAGGTGTATTAGGTGTATTACCTGCGACTCCAACTTATACCTTGTTAGCGCAGATTTTCTCGTTCACTTACTTTGCTTACTTTGGCCTGTTATGGTTCTACAGCAAAAATGAGAAAACCAAGCCGTTGCCAGTGAGGTTATCCTGATGATTAAAAAGTTATTTACTGTACTAGCGCTGGTAGCATCCAGCGCTGCTATGGCGGCTGGTGGTCATGCTGTGCATTTAGATAAAGCACCTATTGATCTGAAGGACAAAGAGTCACTGCAACGTGGTGCCCGTATGTTCCAGAACTACTGCTTAGGTTGTCACCAGATGCAGTACCAGCGTTACTCCCGTACTTTCCGTGATTTAGGTATTCCGGATGACGTGGGTATGGCCACTTTAGGTTTTACTGCGAATAAAGTGGGCGACCATATTAAAAACGCAGCCCCTAAAGCGGATCTGGCCAACTGGTTTGGCGCTGCGCCACCAGATTTAACCAACGTAGCACGTGTACGCGGTCCTGACTGGCTTTACACTTATTTGCGCTCATTCTATGTGGATCCAACCCGTCCATTTGGTGTGAACAATGAAGTGTTCCCTATGGTCGGTATGCCGCATGTGTTACAAGAGCTGCAGGGTATTCCTTACAAAGCCTCTGAAACACGCCTGGTTGATGGTGTGCCAACAGAAGTTGACGTTGGTATTAAGACTGATGGTTCAGGTGAGCTGAGTACAGAAGAATACGATCGTGCGGTAGCTGATCTGGTGAACTATCTGGAATACGTTGGCGAGCCTTCTAAACTGGAATCGCGCAGCTTAGGTATTAAAGTTCTGATCTTTTTAGGTATCTTCTTTATCTTCGCTTTCCTGCTGAAGAAAGAGTACTGGAGAGATGTCCATTAAGGACACTGATGTTAGCCTTTGAAGGGGCCGCGAGGCCCCTTTGCATTTTTGCTTATAACCGGAGGATCCTATGGCGATTTCTGCCAACAGACGTGCTGTGATGACCTTGTTTTCAACAGCCAATGACATGTACTGTCATCAGGTCAGAATGGTACTGGCGGAGAAAGGCGTCACTGTAGATATTATGCAGGTCAGCACAGATAGTCTGCCTGAAGATGTCTATGAGGTTAATCCTTATGGTTCTTTGCCCACTTTAATGGACAGAGATTTAGCTTTATTTAAAGCCGATATTATTAACGAATACCTGGATGAGCGTTTCCCACATCCACCTTTAATGCCGGTGTACCCGGTAGCTCGCGCTAATGCCCGTTTAATGATGCATCGCATCGAAAAAGACTGGTATGGTTTAGCTGACAAGATTCTGAAGAATGCTCCGGACGCCGCTATAGCCCGTCGCGATTTACGTGAAGGCTTACTTGCTATGGCGCCTTTGTTCCAGGAACATCTGTATTTTATGAGTGACGAATACAGCCTGATTGATTGTTATCTGGCGGCTTTGCTCTGGCGTTTGCCAATGCTTGATATTGAACTGACCGGAGCTGGCAGTAAGTTATTGCAAACTTATATGACCCGTATTTTTGAACGCGACGGTTTTCAGCAGTCTTTAACTGAAGCCGAACGCGAAATCCGTCGGGGGCGTGGTTACTGATGGACATGACGCCGAATAAGCCTTATTTAATCCGTGCTTTTTACGAATGGATAGTGGATAACAATTTAACGCCCTACCTGGTGGTCAATGCCAGTATGCAAGGCTGTAAAGTGCCCGCACAGCACATTCAGAATGGTCAGATAGTGCTGAACATTCTGCCTTCCGCTGTAGGTAATATGTTGATGGGTAATGAAGTGATTACCTTTAACGCCCGTTTTGGCGGTAAACCTTTTGCGCTGACAGTGCCTGTGAAAGCTGTGTTGGCTATTTATGCCCGCGAAAATGGCGCTGGCACTATGTTTGATGCTGAAGAAGACACAGAGGATGATATTCATCAGCTGGAAGCTGTGTCTGACGACGAGCATAATAACGCCGAACAGACGCCACCGGATGACGAACCTACGGATCCGAACAAAGGTAAAAAAGTCTCTCACCTGCGCGTCGTGAAATAGTTCTGATATGAATGAAATAAGCATCTGAGTTAAATCAGCTCAGATGCCACCTGCCAGAAGGCTCTTAACAAGGGTTCATGCAGCCGTTTTGATAAAGTACACAATCCTAAATCAAAGGGGGCAAATTCATCGCCTTGAGTTAAATACCTCACTCTGTCCCTTGCCGGGCTTTGCTGCGCCACTATAGCTGGCACTAAAGCCACTCCTGTGCCTAAAGCCACCATACTGACCATAGCTTCATGGCCTTCCACTTTGGCAACCACTTTAGGCTCGGCTATTCGGGTTTTACGCCATAACTCAAAGCGGCTGCGCACCGGGCCATGCTCGGGCAAAATAAAAGGCACTTGTTCCCAGGGAATTGGGCTTTGGCTAAGCAAATCATTGGTTTTGCATGGGATCACAGGAGCGATTAGCTGTAATGGTACTTTGGCAATACTGCGAAAGGCCATATTCAGTGGGAAATGTTCAGGGTATACAGCCAGCGCTATATCCGCTTCATCCTGTTTTACTTTCTCTAAAGCTGCAGAAGCATCGCCTGTAATCAGTTTAATTTCTGCCAAAGGGCAGACTAAACGGAATTTATCCAGGATTGCGGGCAGGTGACTAAAGCTGGCCGTCACAGTACAAAACAGACGGATCTCACCACTTAAGGATGCACTGGTTTCACTCAGAGCAATTTGCAGTTGATGCCATTGTTCTAGGTAACTTTTCACAAAAGCCTGCACTTTTTGGCCCGCCAACGTCAGCCGCACAGAGCGGTTATCCCGTTGAAATAACTCGACGCTCAGCTCTTCTTCCATTCGCTGGATCACCCGGCTAAGCGTAGAAGGGCTGACATACATTTGTTCGCTGGTGCGGGCAAAGTTCAGGCTGCTTGCCAGATGCAAAAATAGCTGTGCGTTGCGAATATCCATTAGTGTCTCTGCTATGAAGGTCAGTGTTGCATAAAGTGAAATACTGTATTGTGAATATATCACTTCACGCAATCATTGCACTGTTTTATTCTCGAAGGCATCAAAACAGTGCATGACTTCTCTGCCCTGTTACGCTGAGCACAACAGATAGCCAGCTAGAAGAATTCGTCAGGATTTGTTATGAGTAACTACTTCAATACATTGAATTTGCGTCAGCAGTTAAAACAGTTAGGTAAATGCCGTTTTATGGCCAAAGAAGAGTTTGCCAAAGGCTCTGATTTATTGAAAGGCTGGAAAGTGGTGATTGTAGGTTGTGGTGCTCAGGGCTTAAACCAAGGCCTGAATATGCGCGACTCAGGTCTGGATATTTCTTATGCTTTGCGTGCTGAAGCTATTGCCGCAAAACGTAAGTCGTTCCAAAACGCCTCTGACAATGGTTTTAATGTAGGCACTTACGAAGAGTTAATTCCAACTGCGGATTTAGTATTAAACCTGACTCCGGATAAGCAGCATACATCAGTTGTTAAAGCTGTGATGCCGTTGATGAAGCAAGGTGCAACTTTAGCTTATTCGCACGGTTTCAACATTGTGGAAGAAGGTACACAAATTCGTAAAGACATCACAGTGGTGATGGTAGCGCCTAAGTGTCCTGGTACTGAAGTACGTGAAGAATACAAACGTGGTTTTGGTGTGCCAACGCTGATTGCAGTGCACCCTGAAAACGACCCTAAAGGTTTAGGTTTAGAAATCGCCAAGGCTTACGCTTCTGCAACTGGTGGTGATCGTGCCGGTGTACTGGAATCGTCTTTTGTTGCTGAAGTGAAGTCCGACTTAATGGGCGAACAGACCATTTTATGTGGCATGTTGCAAACCGGCTCTATTCTGGCGTATGACAAGTTGGTGGCCGAAGGTGTAGAGCCAGGTTATGCCGCCAAGTTAATCCAGTTTGGCTGGGAAACTGTGACTGAAGCTTTAAAACACGGTGGCATCACTCATATGATGGACCGTTTGTCGAACCCAGCCAAAATCAAAGCTTATGATTTAGCTGAAGAATTAAAAGTAACTTTACGTCCACTGTTTGAAAAACATATGGACGATATCATCAGCGGTGAATTCTCCCGCACCATGATGGCCGATTGGGCCAATGATGATAAGCAGCTGTTTGGCTGGCGCGAAGAAACCCGTCAATCTGGTTTTGAGAACGCACCTGTTTCCAGCGAGCAAATTCCAGAGCAGGATTATTTCGACCGCGGAATTTTGTTTGTCGCTATGGTGAAAGCCGGTGTAGAGCTGGCGTTTGAAACCATGGTTGCGGCCGGTATTGTAGAAGAATCAGCGTACTACGAGTCGTTGCATGAAACACCGTTAATCGCCAATACCATAGCGCGTAAACGCTTGTACGAAATGAACGTGGTTATTTCAGACACAGCTGAATACGGTAACTACCTGTTTAGTAATGCTGCAGTGCCATTGTTACGTGATTTCGTTAATAAGCTGAGCGCCGATTATGTGGGCAAGGGCTTAAGCTCTGCTGCAAATGGTGTAGACAATATTCGCCTGATTGCTGTGAACGAAGCAATCCGCCAGCATCCCGTAGAGCTGGTTGGCAAAAAGTTAAGGGGCTACATGACCGCGATGAAAAAAATCGTCGGTTGATAGATTAATCCCAAGTACAGAGTTTTTACGTGGACCTTGGTTGTTTGCCCGGCTTTGCCGGGCTTTTTTTATATTATTCGCAGCCATCCATGGCGCTCACCCTGCTGGGCCATCGTCGCTTTGCTCCGATGTTAAAAATTGCTCCTGCAATTTTTTGACCTTCGTACTTGCAGCCGCAGCGTTGTTGACTGCGCGCACTCGCCCTAGTCACATAGTTAACTATGCTCCTAGGGACTCGATTGCTTGTCGCCTGGCTGCAACAGCAAATACTTTGGCTAAGTATGCTGAACTCTATGAAAAACTCAGTGTATGCTGGCAACAAACTTAAGGAGTAAAACAATGAAAACTATAGCTTTAGTAGCGCATGATGGAAAAAAGGCTGAATTGCTGGCTTGGGTGAAAGAACATGCTGATTTTTTTCAGGATAAACAGCTGGTGGCGACAGGCACCACGGGTCGTTTACTAAATGAGGCTTTAAACAAAGAAGTACTATGTTTGGCCAGCGGTCCTTTGGGCGGCGACCAGCAAATAGGTGCTTTAATTGCTGAGCAGAAAATTGACTGGCTGGTATTTTTTTGGGATCCATTATCGTCTCAGCCTCATGATCCTGATGTTAAGGCGCTGATCCGTTTAGCTGTGGTATGGAATATTCCTGTGGCCTGTAATAAAGCCACAGCGGATTTTATTGTTACATCAACATTAGTGGGGCAGGACTATCAGCGCACTGTGCCGGATTTTTCTATTCACAACAATAGGTTGTCTTAATCACAATAGATGTTTTTTTCTTACAATAAGTTGACAATAATTCCTGTTTTGGTTTAACTGGCAGGGTTTATTAGTTAAGGACAATTTCATATGGATATGCATGGTTCAGCTGCTTCAACTGAAGTAGCTTCTGCTCGTCGGTCAACAGTACAATTTTCTGGTCGTGGTGCTGAGTTTTTTGGTATCTGGATTGTGAATGTGCTGCTGACCATAGTGACGCTTGGTATCTACAGCGCATGGGCTAAGGTTCGTACCACTCAGTATTTTTATGGTCATACCAAAGTGGATGGTCATGGTTTTCGTTATTTAGCTACACCCATCCAGATCCTGAAAGGCCGTATTATAGCCGTCATTATTTTTGCGCTGATTTCCGTATTAAGTACGTTCAGTCCGTTGTTTGGTTTGGCGGCTGCTTTAGTGTTTTTAATTGCGCTGCCTTGGTTACTGGTACAAGGCCTGAAATTTAACCTTCGTATGACCAGCTATCGTAACGTTCGTTTTGGCTTCCATGGCACTTATGGTTCGGCTTTTGTCTATTACCTGTTGTTGCCATTTCTGTGTATTTTTACTTTGTATCTGGCAATGCCATGGGCACTGAAAAAGCTGGATCATTTTGTGTTCAGCAATATCAGCTTCGGTGGTAAAAAATTTGAGGTGAATACCAAAACCTCTAACTACTTCAAAGCCTTTTTTATTGCTTTAAGTGTGGCTATTGGTTTAGGTATTGTCTGTGGTGTAGCTGCTGCAATCGCAGGTTTTTCTATGCCAGAGCCTGAAGCAGGAGTTAGCCTGGCTATATTACTTTTGTATGTGGCCTATTTTGGCGTTTTTATGCTGGTTGGCGCCGTATACCACGCCATGATCCGTAACCATCTGTTTAATTCAACGTTGCTACCTGATACTGCAGAGCTGCATTCCAATTTGGAAACTGTAGATTTAGTCTGGGTTACTTTTACTAATATGCTGCTAGTGTTGTGTACTTTAGGTTTGGCCTATCCTTGGACTAAAGTCCGGATGGCCGCTTTATTAGCTAAAGCAACTGAAGTGACCGTTTACCCCGCTGCTGATCGACTTACTGATCCGCTACAGCAGAATTCATCTGCTTTTGCTGAACAGGCTGCCGATTTGTTTGACGTTGATTTTTCTCTGACCTGATGCAGACCATTAAAGGGCAATTCCAGTATGCCGCCAGTACAGAATGTTGTGCTGCAGTGTTGCATTTCACTGAACAGGGGCTGGTGCAGCTGTATGCTGAACATGACAATGCACTGCTGTACGAAGCAACAGCAGATAGTTACAAGGTCGCCGAGGTTTTGCCCGGTTTACCCGCCGACTTGTTGTTTGAAACAGGAGCTGTATTTTCACCGGAGGATCACAATTGGCGCTGGCCTAAAAGTAGGCGTCAGAATCTGACTCTGAAACTGGAAACCAATAAATCGCTGATTGTTCTGTCAGTTATTGCAGTGCCCATATTAATCTGGTGGCTCACCACTGTAGGTTTGCCAAAAGCCGCTACAGCTTTAGTGCCCTGGATCCCGGTTTCTGTTGAAGAAAGTATTGGTCAACAAAGTATGCAGGTGTTTGACCGTACTTTGTTGTCCGATTCAGAACTGAGCCCGGAGTTACAACAGTCTATTCGTAGCCAGTGGCAAATGGCTGTCGATCAGTTGCAGTTAAGCAGCGGTTATCAGTACCAACTGCATTTTCGTGCCAGTAAAAGATTGGGCGCCAATGCGTTTGCTTTGCCAGGTGGTTATCTGACTATTACGGATGAACTGGTAAAACGCCTTGAAACACAACCCGATGCTATTCTGGCTGTGTTACTGCACGAAGTAGGGCATGTTGAGCACAGGCACGGTATGACGCTGGCGGCACAAGCGACGGCCAGTACTATTGTGATGTCGGTATTATTCAGTGATCTGGAAGGTATTACTGAAGCAGTATTGGGTACGGGCACCTCGCTGGTTCAATCTGCGTTTTCCAGAGATATGGAGCGTCAGGCTGATTACTTCTCGACTCAATCATTGTTAAAGCTGAACAAGTCTCCACAGGCTTTTGCCGAGGCTATGCAGGCTCTGACCAAAGGTCAGCCAAAAGAAGAGCTGTTGCCGTGGTTGGAGTATTTAAAATCACATCCTAATACCAAAGAGCGGATAGAAAAGGCTACGCAACAAGCGCAGCCTTAAGGTGATGAGCTCGGCTTTAGCAATAGCGGTATTAAGCGGTTTAAAAGCCGCTTAATACCAGTTTGCCGATTGCTTGTTGGCTTTCAATCAGCTGATGGGCTTTGCGCAGGTTTTCGGCGTTAATTTTGCCAAAGTCTGAGTTCAGGGTGGTTTTTAACTGACCAGCGTCAACCATATCCGCAACCTGTTGTAATAGCTGCTGTTGAGCAATCATATCTTCGGTTTGATATAAAGAACGGGTAAACATCAGCTCCCAATGCAGCGACAGACTTTTACGTTTCATCGGGCGTATATCAATAAGCTCCGGATCGTCAATCAAAGCCAGTTTGCCCTGAGGTTTAATCAAGTCCAGTATGTCGTTAAAATGGTGGTCGGTATGAGTCAGACTGATGACATAATCGATCTCAGGCAAACCCAGAGTTTTCAGCTGTGCAGCCATAGGTTTTTTATGATCTACTACTAAATCCGCACCTAAGGTTTTGACCCATTCACTAGTCTCTGCTCTTGAAGCAGTACCAATCACCTTTAACTGAGTTTTTTGCCGTGCCAGTTGCAATAGCACTGAGCCTACGCCGCCAGCGGCGCCAATCACCAACAGAGATTTACCTTTGGTGTTGTGTTCATTCAGTTCAAACCTGTCAAACAATAGCTCCCATGCCGTGATTGCCGTTAAAGGCAAAGCTGCTGCTTCGGTGAAACTTA
This sequence comes from Rheinheimera mangrovi, assembly GCF_003990335.1. Classification (NCBI taxonomy): domain Bacteria; kingdom Pseudomonadati; phylum Pseudomonadota; class Gammaproteobacteria; order Chromatiales; family Chromatiaceae; genus Rheinheimera; species Rheinheimera mangrovi. The sequence goes on from NZ_CP034683.1 coordinate 565,509, forward strand.
AGCTTTTTGGCTTAAAGCTGACAATACGCTGGTCCACCAGTTGAAACTCGCTGTTTGAGCCAGGCTTATCAATAGCACCGGCGTACCAGACTTCATCGCCTGCTTTAAAGCTCGTGACTGCACTGCCCACCGCGACTACAACACCAGCAGCGTCCCAGCCTAAAACTCTTTGCTGGCCTTGGGTGTCGGCGTTACGACGGATTTTGGTATCGACCGGATTCACAGAAACTGCTTTAACAGCAACCAGCAGATCGTTTTCGCCCGGCGTTGGAATGGGCAGCTCTGTGTCGTATAAAGACTGTAGATCTGTGGCTGGTAAGTTCTGGCTATAGACTATGGCTTTCATCTGGATGCTCCATGAGGTTGATGTTGTTAGTTTAAGGGTGCTGACTATTTAGAAAAATATGCTAGATTTGGATTCAGTTTCAAAAATAATTTGATAATGATGCTCAGAACCGATGATTTACAACTTTTTGTATTAACAGCTGATTTAGGTTCTATTTCCGCTGCTGCGCGTGAGCTGGACCTTTCGCCTGCGTTGGCCAGTGTGGCGTTAAAACGACTGGAACAGCAGCTGAATACTCAACTGATTTTGCGTTCTACCCGCAGTTTAAGGCTCACCACAGCAGGTATGGCCTATTTGGATTATGCCCGCCAGGCGATCCAGCTGCTGGGGCAAGGCCAGCAGTTATTGCAACTGGGCAAAGAGCAGTTATCCGGTGAACTGACTTTATCTATGCCGTCAGATTTTGGTCGGAATAGCATGGCTGTATGGCTGGCGGAGTTTCAACAGCAGCATCCCAAATTACAGCTGAAGATCCGGGTCAGTGACAGGCTGGCTGATTTAGGTCGTCAGCCTGTGGATTTGGCGTTGCGTTATGGTGAGCCAAAAGATTCGCAGTTGGTGGCTTTGCCTTTGGTGCCAGATAATCATAGAGTGCTTTGTGCTTCTCCCGATTACATCCGTCGTTATGGAGCGCCAGAGCAGCCGCAAGACATTTGCTCGCATCAGGTTTTGCAGCTGGTGCTGGGCGAGGCCGTCCACAGTAAATGGCAGTTCTGGCTAAATGGGCAGCTACATCAGGTTCAGGTGCGGGGTGCTTTAGTGGCAGACGACGGCGATGTGGTGCGGCGCTGGGCAGTGGCAGGTTTAGGTATTGCCTATAAATCCCGGTTAGATATTTTGTCTGATTTGAGATCCGGCGCTTTGGTGAAGTTGTTACCTGATTATAAAACTGAGCAAGCGCCTTTGTATTTGCTGGCGGTGCAGCGCTTGTCTTCTTCTCCTGTACTTAAAGCCTTATCAGAGTTTTTACTACAAAAGCTGAGCTTGTATTGGCATGGTTAAACCTGAAGATCAGAACATTAATCCGGATAACTCTTTTAGATACAGAGGAGTAGCTGGATGCTGGCTTAACTCAAAAAATAAAAAAGCCGTCAGGAAGATGCTGACTAAAGAGCCCCAAAACCAGCGATGTTTTGGTTTATCCTGCTCTTTGTGTTGCAAGTATTTTTTCAGCAAATAGCTGCTTAATATGGCCAATAGGACTGAGCCTGCCAGCAAACTGTAAAACAAGGTCAGGTTGGTGCCTTTGAGCTGCCAGGCTACTCCAGCCAGAATACCAGGCAGAAAATAAGCGATGGGCCAGAGCACAGAAGCCAGAATGGCGGCAGGGAAATAACGTGATGGTGCTAACTGCAACATACCGGCTAACAAAGGCAATAGCGGCCGGCTGGGGCCAATAAAACGCCCTGCAACTATAGCCAGCCACACATTGTTTTCTAAAGCGCCGCTTATCTTATCCAACTCTTTTTGCTGGCGGGATAACCAGTTCCAGCTTTCCAACTGAGGTCTGAATTTGCGTCCAGCCAGATAAGACATGGAATCGCCAACTAAACCTGCTGCTGTCGCCACCATGCAGGCTGTCCAGAAGCCCATTTGTTCGGCACCAATCAGCACACCAAAACTAAACATTAAGGCTGTACCTGGCACTAACAGGCCCAACACGGCGACGGACTCAGCAAAAGTCAGCAAAAATAAAATCAGCAGGGCATAAGCCTGATATTCAGTCAGTAACTGCTGTAACCATTGTTCCATCTATCACTCACGTCAGTTGAGAAAGCCTTTATCAAGGCAGTATCGGGGCTGCGACGGGCTTATTCAAGCTGCTTTGCAGTCAGAGCCAGAAAGAGAGCAGATAAATCTGTTGGTTTATGGATATGTTATATTGTATCATTTCGTCTCTAACTTTATCGATTCAGCCTATTTTTTTACAGTGACCGGACTAAAAACATCATGCCAAGTCTAAATTTTAAACTCTCTTTTCTTATGCTCTCTTTAGGCTTTATTGCCTCTATTCCTGCAGCTATGGCTGAGTCGGCTGAGCATATTGAGCGTATCGAAGTGCAGTATCGCCAGGCTTATCGTGGAGATATTCCAGCTCAGTCTTTACCTCAGTCCATTACGGTCATCGACAAAAGTGTAATACAAGACAATGCCTTAACGCGCTTTCAGGATGCTCTGGATTTTTCAGCCAGCATTTCACGGCAGAATAACGGCGGTGGCTTGTGGGATAGTTTTTCGCTGCGTGGTTTTCCGGGCAATGAAAATATGCCATCCGGTTATTTAATTAATGGTTTTAACGGCGGCCGTGGTTTTAGTGGTCACCGTGATTTATCTAATGTGGAGTATGTTGAGATTCTAAAAGGCCCGGGTTCAGCACTTTATGGCCGCTCAGAACCCGGAGGCACCATTAATGTCGTGACCCGTAAACCACAAAAGGAGCAGGAAGGTTATCTGCAAGTCTCTGCTGGTCGTTTTGATCAGCACAGAGTCGAAGCCGATTACACCAATGGTATCAGCGACAATGTGGCAGTGCGCATCAATGGTGCAGTGCAGGACTATGGCAGTTTCCGTGATTATGTCAGCAGCAAAAAACAGGTGTTTACCCCTTCAGTACGTATTGATCTGGATGATAAATCCGCCTTGTTGTACGAGTTTGAATACCTGAAACAAGAGCAATTATTTGACCGCGGTATTGTTGTGCTAAACGGTGATTTTCATACAGTGCCACGCTCCCGTTATTTAGGTGAACCAGGTGACGGCCCTACTGAAATTGAGGCCACTGGCCATCAGTTATCTTATGAAACCAGCCTGACAGACCACTGGTCTTTGTTGGCTGGTGTAGGTTATCGTGACTCGTCGTTAAACGGTTTTTCTTCGGATGCTGAATTAGCCAAAGCTCGTCAGTCGTTATTTGATGATGGTAAAACCTTAACTCGTCAGCGTCGTTACCGTGATTATCAGGCTGAAGATAGGTCCGTGCGTTTTGAATTGAGTGGCCACCTGACTACTGCCGGTATTGTGCATCACCTGCTGATGGGAGCTGATGCCTACGATTATGATTTATATACTTTATTGTCACGTTTCCGTGGTCCAAGAGGCACTTACGCTTTAGATATTTATAACCCAGTCTATGGAGGTACAGCCACAGCTCCTGCGCCTTTGTATGAAAATAAGGAAAGCCAAAAAGCCTGGGGTGTGTATTTGCAGGATCAAATGGATCTGACACAACACTGGAAATTACTGCTTGGTCTGCGTTTTGACGATTATCAGCAGGATATTCAGGAGCTTTTAAAGGCCACCCGATCGGACAAAAGCGGCACACAAGTCAGCCCTCGTATTGGTTTAGTTTATGAAGTAAACCCAGAATTAAGCCTTTACAGCAGCTACTCTGAAGGTTTCCTGCCACTAAGCGGCACAGACTATGCGGGCAATCCTTTTGAACCTGAGTTAAGTGACTCTTATGAAATTGGTGCAAAATTTGTCGCTGCAGGTATCACCGGCACCCTGGCATTCTTTGATGCAAAAAAATCCAACATTCTAACCTCCGATCCGGTGAATGTCGGTTTCTCGGCCACCTTAGGTGAAGCCACCAGCCGTGGTATTGAGCTGGATTTACAAGGCCAGCTCACAGGAGACTTATCGGCTCAATTGTCTTATGCCTATCTGGATACACAAACCGTCAACGATATGATTAATCTGGAATGGGGTGTTAATGTGCCTGCCGGCAGTCGTTTGGTGAATATTCCTAAACATAACGCCAGCCTGATGCTGACTCAGTTGTTACCTTTAGGTTCTGTTGAAAGCCGTTTAGGGCTCAAGGTTAATCATGTAGCCAAACGTTTGGGAGATTCAGTCGACAGTAGCTATATGCTGCCGTCCCATACTTTAGTTGGCCTGTCCTGGGCTGCTGATTTGGATCAGAACTGGAAAGCTCAGCTGAATGTCGACAACCTGTTTGATAAGTTTTATATCCATAACTCCTATTCGGCGCTGTGGACAGTGCCGGGTGAGCCACGTAGCTACCGCATAAGTCTGACCTATGCTTTCTAATTCTGGGGGTTGGGAAATGATTAATCGTAGTCGTATCCAAAGCATCGATATGATGCGGGGTCTGGTGATGCTGATTATGTTGCTGGACCATGTGCGGGAGCGGTTTTTTTATCATCTGCAGGTGTCGGATCCTATGGATCTCGATATCACCTCTGTAAGCCTGTTTTTTAGCCGTTTTGCTGCACATTTATGTGCGCCGGTTTTTGTGTTTTTAACTGGTTTGTCGGCCTGGCTTTATGCCAATCCGGTGAATGGCCCTGTGCGTTCGGCCCGAAGTTTCCTTATCAAGCGTGGTTTGTTTTTAATAGCACTGGAATGGATAGTGTTGCCTCTGTCCTGGATGGGATCCTACGACACCATTTGGTTGCAGGTGATTTGGGCTATTGGCCTGAGTATGGTGGTGTTGGCACTGGTTAGTCAGTGGCCAAAAGCTGTATTGGCTGTGATAGGTTTTGGCATAGTCTTTGGCCACAACCTGCTGACGCCTATCAATTTTCAGCCTGATGAATGGGGTTATACGCTCTGGACTATTTTGCATGACCGCAACTATCTGGTGAGTGAAGGCGCTGTGAAAATTAAGGCCAGTTATCCGGTTCTACCCTGGATAGGTGTGATTATTCTGGGTTATCTGGCGGGGCCATTGTACAGTAAAAGGATGTCTGCACAGCATCGCGGCGCTTTATTGCTGCAGCTAGGAGCCAGCTGTTTAGTACTGTTTGTGCTGCTGCGTGGTTTTAATATCTACGGTGAAACCCTGGACTGGCAACTCTATCCGGATTTAGTCACAACCCTGATGTCGATATTGAATCTGACCAAGTATCCGCCTTCGTTAAATTTCCTGATGGTGACCTTAGGTCTGATGTTTTTGCTGTTGTTCGCACTGGAGAAACAGCAAGGCAACTGGACTCAAATCCTGGTGAACTTTGGTTCTGCACCAATGTTTTTCTACATACTGCATTTGTATGTATTGCTGGCGCTGCATTGGATGTTAGTCACTCTGTTTGGGCCTAATCAGGGCGACAGGTTTGGGATGGAGCATATGGGCTGGATCTGGCTGACTAGCGTGCTGTTAGCCGTCGCTTTGTATTACCCAACAAAATGCTTTTCTTTGTATAAAAAACGCAGCCAGCAAGCCTGGATACGTTATTTGTAAGAAGATTATTTATACATCAGGACAACGCAGCTTCTGCGCTCTGACTATGGTCGGGCGCAGCAGCTGGCCACCGCTGCATTTCATATAAACGCGACTCGCAGCGGGCAAAAGCAAATTCCAGCTGTTTCGCCTGGTACAGCTCTGAAATCGCAACAGCAGAGGTCAGTAGTAACAAGCAGCCTCTGTCATAACATTCGTCCACCAATGCAATAAAACGCCGTGCTTCATTGTCCAGCTTACTGATATAAATATCCTGATGTTCGCGCTGATAACTATCTTCCACACCATGCAAAATGGCCGTGTCCGACACAGCGCTGAATTGCGGTACATTCAGCACAGCTATGGCTTGGTAGCGGCTTGCCAGCTGCATATAATCCAGTTGACTGCGTGGGCCGGAGCAGAGTGCCATAAAATCAAAACCTATGATTTTTTCATTACTCCATAACGCCGGGAAACTGCGGCCCAACAATTCAAAGTCGGGCAGGGGCTGCACTTCGCCAAATAGCTGCTCTGCCTGTTGTTTTAACTTTGTTTCAGTCGTTCCCTGCTGGTAATAACGCATAGGGCTTTGCTTTAATCGCCGGTAATCTATGCCGTTATCCAAGGCTAACACCCGACAGTGCTGGCGCAGCAAATCAATGGTGGGTAAAAAACGCTGACGTTGCAGGCCATTTTTATACAGCTCTTCAGGTTCTGCATTGGAGGTGGTGACCAGCACCACACCACACTGAAACAAATAACGCCATAAAGTGCCAAGTAACATAGCGTCGCCTATGTCATTGACAAAAAACTCGTCAAAACACAGTACTTTGTATTGTTGTGCCCAGTCTTGGGCGATTTGCAATAAAGGGTCAGCTTCGCCCTGATGCTGTTTTAGTTCCTGATGCACCCGCGCCATAAAATGATGAAAATGCAGCCGGATTTTGCCATCCACAGCCAGCTGTTGGTAAAACAAATCCATCAGCATGGTTTTGCCACGACCAACAGGGCCATGCAGATACAAACCCAAAGTAGGCATGCCGGAACACAGCTGGTCTGTTATCTGTTGCAGCGCCAATACCGCCTGATATTGTGGCTCGTCATACAACAACAGGCCCTGTTGGACCTGTTGCTGATAAAGCGAGGTTACAGAGTCCGAACTCAATCTGTTGGACCCGCCGGTACATAACGTTGCAACCAACCTGTGAATTCGTTAAACCAGAAAATGGAGTTGTTTGGTTTTAAAATCCAGTGGTTTTCATTGGGGAAATACACCAAACGTGCATCTAAGCCTTTGCCTTTGTACACACCATAAATTTCCAGCCCTTGTGTCACTGGCACACGGTAATCCTGTTCACCATGCATAATCAGCATAGGAGTGACAAACTTATCGGCAAATAAAGCCGGGTTCCATTGCTGCATGACGTCCAGGCCGCTCCAGGGTGCACCGCCATAGGCATGTACTCTGTGAGTGGTTGCGTCAGAGGCAAACTGGCCCATCAGGTTATAGACACCGGCATGATTAATCAGCGCTTTATATCGTTCGGTATGACCCGCAATCCAGCTTACCAGATAACCCCCATAACTGCCGCCAGCTGCTGCTAAGCGGGTGGAATCAATAAAACCACGCGACAGCATGTAATCCACAGCAGCTTCACTGTCCATAAAAGGCTTTACCGGGTGTTCGCCATGAATAGATTCAGCAAAAGCCTGACCAAAGCTGGTTGAACCGTGGAAGTTGGGCTGGATCACTACATAACCTGCTGCAGCAAATACCTGGGAGTTCCAGCGGTAACTAAAGCTGTCACCCGAGTAGCTGTGTGGTCCGCCATGCAATACATTCAGCAAAGGCCATTTTTTGTTGGGATCAAAGTTCGGCGGATACGTAATATAAGCCTGCACCAGTTTGCCATCTGCTCCGGCAAAGCTGACATCTTCAGTTTTACCCCAACTAATGCTTTGCTGCAGCTCCTGGTTGATCCGGCTTAGCTGCTTTAAAGTGCGCCCTTTATTATCCAAACTATAAATTTCCGGCATCTGCTTCATGCTGTGCTGCACCAGATAAATTTGTTGCTGTTGGCCAATTTGCAGCTGACTGATATCAGCCTGGCGCAAAATTTGTTTCACTGGGCCACCGGCTAACGGCATGCTATACAAAGCTGATTTTGCTTTGTCGGCCGCCTGAAAATACAAAGTGCCGTTGTTGCCAAACTCCCAGTCATCGACCGAAATATCCCAATCCTGAGTCAGGTTGGTTTTTTGCTGGGGCTTAAAATCAAAGCGGATCAGCTGGTTATTATCCGAGGTGAAAAAGGTGCTGCGCTGTGCGCCATAGACCAGGCTGTTGCCATCAGGGCTGAATTTAGGGTTGTTGTCACTGGCCGGATTGTCTGCGGTGATATTGACAAACTCACCTGAACCGTCAGTTTTAACAATCAAAATATCGTGATTTAGCTGATCAAAAGGCGGTGGGCTGGTCACTGCACTGACAGCTATCTGGCGGCCATCTGTAGAAATATCAAATTCAGCATCGCCATTTAAACTAAATCTGCGATCCCAGCCTGGTGTTAAGTCTGCTATTTCGCCGGTATGAATGTTAATACTGAACAAATGCGGATAGCTGTCATCGGTTAACCAGTGATCCCAGAAGCGATAGACTCTGTCTTCTGTCACCCGTGCTGTCACTTTATTGTCTTTTTTCTTCTTCAACTGCTCTGCTAAAGCGGCAAAGTCACCATTAAACCCTTTAGGTACATTGGCCAGAAACAAAATACGCTGGCCGTCCGGAAACCATTTTGGCTGCTGCACCGCAACAGGTAATTTAGTTAAAGCTTTGGCTTCGCCACCAGTTAAAGGCAATAAAAATAGCTGATTCGTTTCATTGCCACGTTTGGATAAAAACACCAGCTGACGACCATCAGGGCTCCAGGCTGGTGCAGTATCTGAATCCGGGTGCTGGGTTAAAGCCGTTAATTGTTGGGTACGTAAATCCAGAATATGAATATCAGCATTGCCTTTATCGGCGGCCAGATCATAACGGGTGATCGTCAATGCCAGTTGCTGACCACTGGGTGATAAGGTCATGGCACCGGGGCGCGCCACTTGCCATAAATGCTGAGCCGTTAAAGGTTCAGTTGCGGCCTGAGCAGCACCTGCCGCCACAACCATCATCAGGGCTGAAAAACTAAATTTCATACACACTCGCGTTTGTTCAGTCAAAGCAATAAGTTGACGCTAGCATAGGCCAGTAGCGCTATAAATAAAACCCTGACGAATGGAAGGATATTCAGGATTAAGCTGAAGTTGTAGTGCTGTTCACAGCTAATTAACGACGCCAGTTATGGTCAGGGCTATACTTAAGGGGCCTTAAGTAAAACCGGAGGTCCTTATGTTCAGCCGTGAGTTTTGGCAAACCTTTGTGCAACTGCTGAGTTTTAATGGCTATATCCTGCCAGACGAGTTGCATCACTATCGCTCAGAAGAAGCAGTGAAACAGGATCGATAGGGAGCTTGATGCTCCCTGCTTCGTTTTACGAGTGCGTGCTTCAATAAGCTGCAGTCAGGTCTGCTGCTTGCGCTAAATAAACTTTGATCTGTAGTTTTTCAGTTGTGCTTTCCCGCTGCAATGATACGCCAGACAACTTTGCCAGATACTGACTAAAGACCCAAAAAGGTTCAGTGTGACTTTCTTCTGGTTCAGCTTCTTGCTGCCATGGATACAACAAGATCCAGTTGAGTTGCAACTGAGAGCCATGTTGTTCGGTACTTAAGCAGAGTTCAGGCGTGCGACTCAGGCTATGGTTTAGCACGTAGCAGCTCAAAGCACAGCACAATAATTCCAGTACTTGAGGTGGTAATGAGCAAGCCAGCAATGGCGATATGCAGGATGAAATTCTCGGAGACGCTTTCAGTAATAGCGAGGCCTGATAAGCGCCACGTTCAGCCAGGTCTACCACTTTGCTGGTGGTCTGTTGCTGGGACTGCACCCCAGACAGTTTTTCAAGCATGCCTGATAATACGGCCCAGCAGGAACTCTGCTGTTTCAGTTGTTGCAGGCTGGGTTTAAGCAAAGGCAGGGTCAGTTTATGTTCTGGTTGTAGCAACCTGCTGTGCATCAGTTGCAGCTGTTGTTGGCTCTGAATCATTTGCTGTTGCAGCATCTGCATTAAATTAGCCAGTAAATCAGAGAGTTGAGGCAAGTTGTAGTGAGATTGCTGTAACGACAACATTAACTGATGGTTGTAATTTTTTTCATCCTGCAGTTGCTGCTGCAGTTCAACGTTTTGATCAAACAAGGCTAAATCGCCTTCAATGGCTTCTTTAAAGAGCTGCAGCAACTGAGTATGCTGCTCGTCCATAGGCCTGTTGAAATAATCCAGAATACAAATGGTGCCAAACAGATGCCCATCAGGCCAATACAACGGGTAACCATGGTAAAACACCAACCCCAGCGCCGCAGTAGGGTTGTCATGCATTTCCGGTACCTGTGTGGCATCTGCTATATGCAGAGGCTTTTGCGTACGCAGCACATTGGCGCAATAGGAATTCAAGTGCAGTGGCATGCTTTGGCTGGCAAAAAATGGGTGTTTGCCATTGCTGTTGGTCACCTGCAATACCAACTGACTGCCATCCATCCTGTTGATCAAAGCACAAGGTACATCGGCCTGACGCGCTAATAAATCCACCATTAATTGCCAGTGGCTGACAAAATGCTCCAGTGTCAGCACCTGACCTGTTTGCGCAGTGGAATCCGTTGTCTGCATGAACATAACTCTGCTATCTGCTTGTTCTATTTAGTATAAAGGCAATATTAGATGTTTGTCAGATGAAAATTGTTAACGCAATCATTTGCTGGGATTAGTTATAAAAAGCCTGCTGAAAAATATTTCCTCCACGCTATTGCATTTATGGATTACAGCTGTAATAGTTTATGTATTACGCTTGTAATCGATAGGTGAGATGCAATGAAAGATATCAGTCAGGCTGAGTTGGAAGTATTAAAGGTGTTATGGCAACAAGCACCAGCCACAGCCAATCAAGTTGTGGATGCTTTAGCCGATGCCAGTCAGTGGCATGAAAAAACAGTAAAAACTCTGTTGAACCGTCTGGTGACTAAAGGTGCTGTGTCTTTTGAAAAAGACGGCCGGGCTTATTTATACAGCCCTGTGCTGCAGCAGGCCGATTATCAGATGAAGGAAAGCCAGAGTTTTATTCAGCGGGTGTTTTCCGGTCGAATCGCGCCTTTAGTGGCAGGTTTTGCTCAGCAGGACAAACTGGCAGAACAGGATATTGCCGAGTTGAAGCAACTGATCGCCCGCTGGGAGCAGGAGAATAAACATGATTAGTCTGTTGCTGGAGTTACTGCTGCCGCTGTCGTTGATGCTACTGACATTGCTGGTGCTGCGGCCTTATTTACTCACGCGGCTTGGAGGGCGCACCTTGTATGCATTGTGGTGTCTGGTGCCTGTATTGCTGTTGTGTTTTGTGTTGCCATTGCAGCTGGGGCAGAACAGCTCTTTGGCTGTTATGCAGGTGTATCAGGTGGGGTTGCAGCAAGCTTCGCAGCAGTTTAGCAGCGGCTCTTTGCTGCTCTGGTTTTGGCTGACTGGTGTGCTGTTATTTGCCGCTGCAGTGTTGCGTAGTCAGTTGCAATTGCGCAAAGAAAAAGCGGCAGCTACATCTATCGAACTGCAATCCGCGTCTTTGCATTCCACCTTGCCTTGCTTGTTAAGCGATAGAGTGCAGGGACCCTATATCAGTGGTGTGTTACGACCAGAAATTATGCTGCCAGCTGATTTTTTCCAACGTTTTTCGCCCACTCAACAGCAACTGATCCTCAATCATGAGCTGACACATTGGCAGCGTGGCGATTTGTTTTGCAATCTGCTTGCTCTGGGTTTGCTGATGTTGTTCTGGTTTAACCCTTTGTGTTGGTTGGCCTACAGCGCCTACCGCCAGGATCAGGAATTAGCTTGTGATGCGCTGGTATTAGCAGGCGCAGCCACTGCCGACAAAATTGCTTACGGTAAAGCTTTACTAAGCAACTCAGAGCCAACGCCAGTCAGCTGGCAGGGGCTTACCACTCACTATGGAGATGTAAAACAGATGAAACAACGTTTATTACAATTACAAACTCAGCAGGGTTTTAGTAAAACCACATTAGTCGCAGCTTTAGCGCTGGTGCTTGCCACAGGCCTTTGGTTACAGCAACCTGTTCAGGCTGCGTCTACTACTGCTGCTGTGAAAAATGAACCAGTTCCTGTAATGCGGATTGAACCTAAGTACCCAATTCAGGCCGCCGAACAAAAAATAGAAGGTTATGTGGATGCTAAGTTTGATATCTCAGCACAAGGCAAAGTCAGTAATGTGCGTATTGTGCGTTCAGTGCCCCAAGGCACTTTTGACAAAGTCAGTATCACAGCTTTGGAGCAATGGCAGTATTCAGCTACAGGCCAGGAGCATAAAGATATGCTGGTGAAGCTGGAATTCGCTTTGGACTTGCTAGACACGCCAATGGAAAGAGTGGAAGTGACGCCAACGGAGAAACATAATTAAGCAGAGTGAAACTGATTTTCGCATTGCAGCTTGAATAGCAAAGGGGCCGCTGGCTCTTTTGCTATTGGTGTTTCATTTGTGGGAGTTTTGTACCTTTTAAGGTTTTTTTTGATTCTACTTGTGATAGCTTGGTAAATATTTTGTATTTATTACGCTTTTAGTTTGTTTTAAAAGGACTTTCAAATGAAATTTTTATTCATTGCGGCAGGGCTGATCACTATGCCATTACAGGCCGATCAGCTCACAGCCTATGTCTGCGATAGCTGTAATAATCAGGAAGCACAACTGCTGGCGGAAAGTTATGCGCCTGCAGCTCAATGTGAATATACCAATCCTCCAGGCACAGTGGTTAAGCCGGATGATATGAACTGTTCTGCAGCCCCCTTAGAGTTGATTGTTGTAAACCCTGCGACTGAGCAAGCTGTTAAATATCGGGTTCAACAAAAATGTACTGGCATGGGATGCAATCCCGAAGTCAGTTTGAGCAAACTTAGATTGACAGCTGATGAACGTGCTGTTTTGGCGACTTATTACGATATTGAATCATCAATAAATGATGCAGTAGGTCAGATGAATGAGATGATCGAAAAGTCTATTCGTGGAGATTTTTCAGCGCTAAAAGCAGGTTCTGAAGAGCAGTGTTCTGCTAATCCAATGGATTATTTCACCAAACCTGATACAAAAAGCGATATTGATAAAGCCATTGCTGAAAAAGTTAAGAGAAATATAGGCGACAGACCATGGAGTCAGTATATGACGATCAGCCCTATGGATCCTGTTGGTTTTCGCATTGAACATGGTTCTGCCCAGCTCAGTTTTAATGAGAAACACAGAACCCAGGCAGTCTACGAGCGCCATTTTTTTGGTGCGACGCCCGAACAAAAGAACCTGAATAATCTTAATTTTAAAGTGAATTATATAGGTAAAATTTCAGATCAACCTGGCCTGAGCTCTTGGGGAATACGTCTTTCGGTAGACAGAAGCACTTCCTGGGTAGATGGGCACAGATTAACTGATCTGACACCCAATGGCGGCAGCGTGAACTTAACAGATGATATTGGGTCAATGCCTTGTTTTCGTGAGTACTTATCACAGCAGGAGGTTGAGATCACCGGTCCTCCTGTGAGTGGTGGCGGTGGTGGCGCCCCCTCAATTCCTGGTGGAGGCAACACAGGATTACAATTATGCCCCAGTAAAACTAAGGGACATGCTTGCTCAACCACTGCTGATGGTGCTACAACCTGCACGATAACTATCTTTAGGTCATTAGCGCCCTGCTAAACAGGCTGCAATATCGCGCAATGTGAGGGCATTGCGCGCGATCAGGTTTTAATATTCGAGCTGAAAAAAATAGGCGAACTGGCTCTTATGTGGATTGGGTTTCGAATTTCAATTTTCAACGCTACTCCGTTAAAGTTTACTCTTCTAAAATGTGATAAGTCATATTGATATTAACTAACAAAACTGCAGGCTGCAGGGGTATAATTGCCCCCTATTTTGTTTCCCCTTTGTATCTAGGAAGTTCCAGATGTCTGATTTAATTAGCAAATTAGAATGGCGTTATGCCACCAAAAAATTCGATCCGAGCCAGGTTGTTTCACAGGATAAAATCGACTTTATTCTGGAAGCTATCCGCTTAAGCGCTACTTCCAGTGGTTTACAGCCTTATGAAGTACTGGTGATCACGAATAAAGCCATACGTGAACAAATTAAGCCGCACGCCTGGAATCAAGGGCAAATCACTGACAGCTCACACTTATTGGTGTTTGCTGCATGGGACAACTACACAGCTGAACGTATTAACACCATGTTTGATTTAACCAATGATATCCGTGGTTTTAAAAACGAAGGCTGGGAAAACTACCGCGCTATGCTGCTGAACACCTACCCACAGCGTGATGCTGAAACCAACTATCAACATGCAGCCCGTCAGGCCTATATTGGTTTAGGTTCAGCTTTAATTGCTGCAGCCGAGCTGAAAGTAGACAGCACGCCTATGGAAGGTTTTGACCCGGTGAAAGTGGATGAAATCCTTGGCTTAAAAGAAAAAGGTTTACGCTCTGTATTGTTACTGCCTTTAGGCTACCGCGCTGATGAAGGCGACTGGCTGGTGAAGCTGCAAAAAGTGCGTCGCAGCCGCGAACACTTTGTCACTGAAATTAATTAATTCTGCAGTTAAAGAAGGCCGTCACAGGCCTTCTTGCTAAATAGCATTCCTTTTTCCCTTCCTCTCTGACATCGTGTCAACATAATGTCATATCTGTCAGCTATGGTTTGACTATGAATGTGACTATGGGGGCTTTATGTCGATAGTTGAAAAGCCTGTGCAGGATGTGCATCAGGCCTTAAAAAATGCTGCGCCTTTGGCTCGTTATCTGGAGCGAAATGCCAGTAGTGCTGATGCCGCCGATATTTTTCAGGAGTCTATTGCCCGTGTGTTGGAACAGGCAAAGCAGCGGCCTATTCTGAATCCTCTTGCTTATGCCTTCACTGTGGCCCGTCATATGTTAATGCGGTTAAAACCAGTCCAGGCCGAGGAGCCGGATCAAGTGCTGTGTCAAAGCGCCAACCCGGAAGAAATGGCCAGCATGCAGCAAACTGTCGATCGCTTTAGTCGGGCGCTATCTACGATGCCGCCATTAAGACGACAAGTCTTTGTGTTGTTGCGGATGGAGGGTAAAAGCCGCAGTGATATTGCTGCTTTACTGCAAATCAGCGAGGATGCAGTATCTAAACATGTCAGCAGGGCGCTGGCGGATATTCAGCGTCTGATCGATCAGTCGCGTGTTGTGTGAGTCCTATTTTGAATGAACAAGAAAAGTTGAATAGCAAAGAACAGGCAGAGCAGGAGTTGTATCTGCAAGCCGCCAGTTGGGTGGAAAAACTCGCCAGTGGTGAGTTGGACAGCCTGAGTAAAAGGCGGTTTAGCCATTGGCTGGATGCCGATCCCAGACACCCAGTACTGCTGCAATCTATGGTCGAAACCTGGCAGGATCCGGCTTTAACTAAAGCTTTGTCTGCTTATCAGCCTTCGCCGTTAAAACGTTGGCAGTTATCTATTCCCCTATTGCTTAATTTGAAGTGGCCTAAATTGCAGCTGGCTGGCGCTGCTATGGCATGCAGTTCTGTGTTGGTGATGTTACTTTATCTGGGCAATGGCAGCGTGTTTTCTAGTCCTGCGCCTTACGAGCTTAAAACAGCTCAGGCCAGCAGCATGCAACAAGGGCTTGATGATGGCTCAGTGGTCGATATAGCGCCTGACAGTCAGCTCACAGTGTTTTTTACGCCAGATAAACGTCAGGTACTGCAAGGCCAGGGTGCTGCTTATTTTGCTGTGGCCAAAGACAAACAACGGCCTTTTGAAGTCCGACTGGATCAAGCCAGCGTAGTGGCTGTTGGCACCGAATTTAATATTGATCGCGACCCGGATCTGATTGATATCACAGTGTACGAAGGTGCTGTGCAGGTACAGGCTAGCGCTGCTGGCCCAAGTCAGTTGCTCAAAAGTGGTGAGCGAATTCGTATTCAGCAGAATAAATTATCCGAAGTGCAAAAAGTGGATTTGCAACAGTTAGTCGACTGGCGCTCTGGCTGGATTGAAATTGAAAACGAAACCTTAGCTTATTTACTGCACAGGCTAAACCGCTCGGCTTTGGTGCCTGTCAGTGCCAGTGCAGAGGTCGCAGATTTGCGGGTGGCAGGTCGTTTTGAACTGGCCAACACCCAACAAACCTTATCGGCTTTGACTGAAGCTTATGGCCTGACGCTGCAGCAAAACAGTAGCGGTATCCGGCTGAGTAGGTCAGAGTAGCAGTGGAGGCGGGTTGTGTGGTTACGACCTGAACTCTGGGTGTTATTGCTTTTGTGCTGGTGCAAAAGCCCTGCTTTATGGGCTGCTGAAGCTTCACAGAAGCAGTTGTACTCCCTGCCATCTCAGCCTTTATCTGCTGCCTTGCTACAATTTGCCCGCAAGGCAAATCAGCCGTTATTGTACGATCCAGCTTTACTTGAAGGGCGACAAGCACCGGCTCTTTATGGTGAATTTGAACCCACTGAAGCACTGCATCAGTTGTTAGCGCAGCAGCCTTTAGAAGCTATTCCCCGCGAAAAAGGCTGGTTGATTAGAGCTAAAGCAGTAGTAGAAAAACCAGCAGTGATTGTCGCTATTCCTGCAACTCAAAGTCAAAAACCGCCTGCAGCTATGGAAGTGATAGCTATACGTTCCACTGTAGTTGCAGAGCAAAATGCTGTGACCAAAGCAGTGTTGCCTCAGGCTAAAAGGCTAAAACGCGAAGCCATGATTGCACAGGATTCCTTGGTGGCCGACGATATTACCGACTTTCCTGCGCTGAACTTAGCCAACTCCTTGCTGCGCTTGCCTGGCATTACTATTAACAGAGAGTGGGGCGAAGGCCGGCAGATTTCATTGCGGGGTTTAGGCCCGGATTTTACCCGGGTGCAAGTGAACGGTATGGAAGCCTTAGGCACCTCGTCTTCGCCTATGGATGCGCGTGGCGCTGTGTCCAGAACCCGGGCTTTTGACTTTAATATTTTTGCCTCTGAGCTGTTTAATCAAATTGATGTCAAAAAGTCCTTTTCAGCTGATCAGGAAGAGGGTGGTATAGCGGGCACTGTGAATTTACATACCGCCAAACCTTTTGATTACGACGGGCCAAAAAGCAGTATTTCGGCTCAGTTGGGCAGCAACAGCAACACCAATAGCTCAGATCCACGCTTCTCCGCAGTGTTCTCTGAGCTTTGGTCAGATCTTGGTGCTTTGATATCCATCACTCACAGCATCCGGTCTACCAATGAATATGGCAGCAATACCACACGCTGGCGGCGGGAAACCGGCAAAAAAGCGGCCGATAGTAGCAATACTGAACTGCAAAATCTGTTGGATTCTGGTGAGTTATGGTTTCCACGTGGTCAGCGATTTTCAGTCTGGGAAAACGAACAAAACCGCTTAGGTATCACAACAGCACTGCAATACAAACCCAATCAGGATTTCAGTCTGGTGCTGGATTGGATGCACGGTAAGTTGGAAAACCAGCTGGCAGAACATCATATGGCGGTAAAAGACAATAACCTGGTGAACTCGCTGATCTGGCGTGAAAGTGCAAAAGGCGACAAAGAAGTAGTCTATGCCAGCTACAAAAATGCCAGCTGGCGTAATGAAAGCCGGGAGGATTATAACGAGTCGGTGTTTGATCAAATCAGTCTGGCCACAGACTGGACAGCCACAGCTGATCTGCAGATCCGCGCTATGCTGGGCCATAGTTCATCCGACTACAGCCAGCCGCTGTTGCAGAAACTCAATATTGAAGCGAAGAAAAAAGCCTCCATCAGCACAGACTTCAGCCAGGACGCTTTTTATGGCCGCAGTTCTTCGGCTGATTTTGATGTTACATCTATCGAAGGTTATACAGTCAAAGACCTGTTTTTCCAGTCGAACTTTATCTATTCCAGTTTTGACAATGCCAAGCTGGATGTGGATTACCAGCTCAGCGGAAACAATGTGCTTAAATTTGGTATTCACTATAAAAAGTTCAGTAACTCGGGCTTTGAGCAAGAAGCCAGTGGTTTTCCCTATAACAACGCGACACCAAAGAATCAGGGGATGGTTAGCCTGACCCCAGATCAGGTGCAAATTTATAACGGCCATCCGGACCAAAGCTGGCTGGAAGGCAATATAGCTGCAGTGCAGAATTTTTATGGCCTGAGCGATTTTGCCTTAACGGCTGCCAATACGTTGAGTAGCACAGTGTACGATTTAGCGGAGCAAACCAATGCGCTGTATCTGTTGTATCACCACGACTCAGAGCTTGCAGGTTCACCATTACGCTCGCGCTTTGGCTTACGTTTTTTCGACACGCAAATGAGCTCGCAAGGGGTGTCCTCTATGCAGCCTGCTACGATCAATCGCCACTACTCAGGTTATTTGCCGAGTTTGGATCTGGCTTATGAACTCTCAGAAGATCTGATCTGGCGCGCCAGCCTAAATAAAAATATCACCCGCCCATCCTTAGACGCCATGGCCTTTTCTGTTTATGTCAGTAAAACCTCCCTGGGTGAAACCGATATAGGCCAAATCTCCACAGGCAACCCAGAGTTGCAACCCTATGATTCTGAGAACTTTGATATGGCGCTGGAGTGGTATTTTGAAAACGCAGGTCTGGCTTCAGTGGCTGTGTTTCACAAAGACATTAACAACTTTATTCAGACCAAAACAGAGCTGCGGCGTTATAGCGAGCTGGGGTTGCCTGCCGACTTATTACCTGACGGCAAAACGGTCAACGATATCTTTAATGTCTCGTCTCCACAAAACTCAGGCTCGTCCGGCATTCAGGGGTTTGAGCTGGCGCTGCAACGTGATTTAGATTTCCTGCCAGCGCCTTTTCAGCATTCAGGGCTGATAGCCAACTACACCTGGGCCGATGGCGACACCTTGTATCCGAATGTTGAAAACTCAGGCCAGAGCCAGCGCAAAGCTTTCCCTGGCCTATCAAAGCAAAGTTATAACCTGACCTTGTATTACGAAACCAAAGTTTGGGGCGCTCGTGTTGCTGCGGCTTACAGAGGCAAGTACATCACAGGTGTTGAGAGTGGTTCTATCGACGATGACGAACGTGGTTATCACGAGAGCACTAATCTCGATTTTTCAGCTTATTACCGGCTCAATGCCCATATAAAGCTAAATCTCGAAGCCCTAAACCTAACCAACCAGCGCGACGAACTGTATAGCGACTCCAGCGACAGAGCTTACAACAGCACTTATAGCGGCCGCACTTATATGCTTGGGGTTACAGCGGAGTTTTGATGGGAAGCATTGCATTTTTCTGATGCTAAATACGGCTGCTTAGATTGCACTAGCTGTGAAAATGCGGGGGCAGGGTTTTCCCTGCCCGTCTCGCGTTCAAACGACAGTCTGAGCGAGCTGTATGCTTTTAACGATAAAAAGCTTCTACTTTACCTTTAACTGTCATCAGTAAAGGTTGGCCACGGCGGTCCAGCGCTTTGGCTGCTGCCACTTTCACCCAACCTTCGCTGATGCAATATTCTTCCACATCAAAACGTTCTTTGCCGTTCAGGCGAATACCCACTTCATGTTCAAAAATGGCCGCTACAAAGTGCGGGCTGCGTGGGTTAGTGCAAAGGCGATCCGGTAAATCCGGGCGTGCTGCTGTGTCTTGAGTGGTCGTGTCTGTCATGGCTATGGCCTGTAATAAATAAAACGTGCACCATTGTAGGCAAAGCCAGCATTTGGCTCAAGAGCGATGCTCAAACAAAGATTAGTTACCGTGTTTGAGCAAGAGCCGCCTGACTATACTCCCTGAATTAGCCAACAGGTAAAGAGCAGAAGTTTAGATCTTCACCCTGAGCGACAACAGGGTGGCTACAGCAATCAGCACGGCTATCGCATAAAGCGCTACAGGTAAGCTGAAAAAATGCGCCATCTGTCCTACACTGGCAGGCCCTGCCAATACACCTATGTAACCCAGAGTAGAGACAGCTGGCACTGCAATAGCTTGTGGCATGCTGGTCTGTTTGCCCGTAGCTGAAAACATAATGGGCACAATATTGGAGCAGCCAGCTCCCACTAAAGCATAACCAACCAGTGCCCAATGCAGAACCGGCGCGGTAATCGCAAAAAACATACCTGCGCAGGCCAGCAGACCACCCAGGGTTAACACCAGCCGGGCACCCAGCCGTTCTGTCAGTTTATCGCCTGTCAAACGCCCTAGGGTCATAGTGATGGAAAAACAAAACAATCCCAATACTGCGTTTGCGTGAGCAGCGCCCTGATATTCAGTTAAATAAACACCACTCCAGTCTAACACTGTGCCTTCTGCCAGGAAAAACGAAAAACAGATCACACCAATTAACAAGACAGCGCCCTTTGGCAGTGCAAACGAAGGGCCTTCTTTTGGATTGGCAAAAGGTAATAACCCCTTGTGGATTAACATCAGTGAGGCCATCATCGCCAGACCAATCAGCACACAGGCATGAAAAGCACTGACTCCTGCACTTAACAAAGCGACCATGATACCAGCACCAGCAATACCACCTAAGCTGTAAAAACCATGAAAACCAGACATTAGGGTTTTGTTTGCTCTTTTTTCTACCAGTATGGCCTGAATATTCATCACACAATCTGTGGCGCCAATACCAAAGCCAAAACCAAGTAACAACAGCACTAATTGAACTGTACTGCTGGCAAGCGGCAGCAGCATTAACAGCAGCGAAAAAACGCAAAGTGTGACAAGCAGCACCAGTTTGCAACCGACACGGGTAGCCACTGCGCCAGCCACAGGCATAGACAAAATAGCGCCCATACCTAAACACAATAGTAATAATCCCAAAGTGCCGTCGTCTATGCCGGTGTTGGCTTTAATTATTGGGATAATGCCAGCCCAGGCTGCAGTGGCAAGGCCAGAGCAAAAAAACATAACACGGGTTGAAAGCGCTTCTCTGTCTTTTTTGGGCAGACAAGCAACGCTATTATCTAAGGAACTCGCATCAGACATCAGGAAACCTCGTTAGTGGTAAGTCGGCGCAATCGAGCAAATATCTTCAGGATAAATACCACTCTGTGACGAAAGCTCTGTCCTTTAGATTGCTGAAACCAGCACTTAAAGGTAGTATTTAGCATATTGTTTGCTCATTTGTGATTTATTATGCTCGATTATGCTTCTTTTCCGGATCAGAGGCAAGCGTTGATCAAAGACCTGTTACGTCAGCATGGTCGTGTGCTCTGTGTTCAACTGGCAGCAAAACTGGATGTGTCTGAACATACGATACGTCGTGATTTGCAGGAACTGGCCAATCAGGGCTTATGTAAAAAAGTCTATGGCGGCGCTGTTAGTATGCTAACAGCCGTGGGTGATTTGTCCGAGCGTATTCAGAACAGCGGAGCCGATAAAACCCGATTGGGTCATGCTGCTGCTCAATTGCTGCGCGATGGTAGTTGTGTCTTTATTGATTCAGGCAGCACCAATATGGCCATTGCCAAAGCAGTCAGTATGGAACAACGCCTGACTTTTGTGACACATGTGCCCGCGATTGCTGTCGAGTTAATCAATCGACCTTTGTGTGACGTTATTTTGCTTGGTGGAAAGCTGAACAGACGTTTGGGGGCTTCAGTAGGGCCTGGTACCATCAGACAACTAGAAACCATGTATTTTGATCAATGTCTGCTGGGCGTTTGTGCTTTGGATGCCCTCGAGGGCGTCACTGCTCTTGATGTTGAGGATGCAGAATTTAAACGAGCGATAGTGCGGCAAAGTAGTGAAGTGCTGATTGCCCTGACCTCTGATAAAGTCGGAGCTGTTGCAAGGCATAAAGTGATGCCGTGTGAAGGTATTTCCACTTTATTACTTGATGGTGAAGCTGACGACAAACTGCAGGCTTTTCAGGAGCTTCACTGGCGATTGATCCGGCTGAGCACAGCAACAGCCTGAAATGCAGTTTTCGCATCCAGTAAAGTAGTTGTTGTTTCGGCATTGTAGCGGACTGTCAGGTCTGGTTTTGACCAAAACACTTATAAAACATAAGATGCTGTTACTTCATTTACATCATCGGACTCACCATGAAAATTGCGTTAATTATCTTAGTTATTGCCTGTATAGCTTATTACTTCTACAACAACGCCAATAACCAAAAAGCCGCAGCGCTGAATCTGGAAAAAGGCAGTGCATTTTTAGCTGAAAACGCCAAAAAAGACGGCGTAAAAACTACAGCTTCAGGCCTGCAGTATGAGGTGTTACAAAGTGGCAGCGGCGAAATCCACCCAACAGCCAGCAGCAAAGTGCGGGTGCATTATCATGGCACGCTTACCGATGGCACAGTATTCGACTCTTCAGTCGAACGCGGCGAAACTATTTCTTTCCCGTTAAACCGCGTTATCCCCGGCTGGACCGAAGGCGTACAGTTAATGAAAGTAGGTGATAAATTCCGCTTTTATATCCCTTCCAATCTGGGTTACGGCAACCGCAGCGCAGGCAAAATCCCGGCCGGTTCAACCCTGATTTTTGATGTGGAGTTGTTTGAGATCCAATAAGGCTTTGGAGCGGGCAACAAGCCCGCTTTCTAATGACCAATTTGATGATTCAGTTTCAGTGACAGCTATCCTCAAACCCACCGTAAAAAAACTTTCATAAATTTTTTTGTCCATAAATCACTCTTTGTTGCTCTTTAGGAGGACTGCTGCGCTTTCAGGCCTGGCAGAACTACTCAATCAGCTCAACTAAACAGGAATAATGGATTAATTATGAAGACGAATCGTCGCAAGAGTCATCTGGCTTTGGCCGTGCTGGCCGCAATTCCGGCTTTTTACAGCCCTGTATTGCTGGCTCAATCAGCTACAGAAGCTAAAGCATCAGAAACTGAAGTGATTGAAGTCAAAGGCTTTCGTAGCTCTATTATCAAAGCCAAAGATCTGAAGCGTGAAGCCATGATCGCTCAGGATTCGATAGTGGCGGAAGATATTGCCGATTTCCCGGATCTGAACCTGGCCGACTCACTGCAACGTGTGCCTGGTGTCACTATTACCCGTGAAGGTGGCGAAGGCCGGCAGATTTCTTTGCGTGGTTTAGGCCCTGATTTTACCCGTGTGCAGGTCAACGGCATGGAAGCTTTAGGTACTTCGTCTTCGCCTATGGATGCACGGGGTGGTGTGTCCCGGACCAGAGCTTTTGACTTTAATATTTTTGCCTCTGAACTCTTTAACCAGATTGATGTGAAAAAATCCTTTTCTGCCGATCAGGAAGAAGGTGGCATAGCTGGTACTGTCAATTTACGTACTGCCAAACCCTTTGATTACGATGGTGCTCAGGCTGCTGTCTCCGCTCAGGTAGGCACCAACAGCAATACCGACAGCACAGATCCTCGTATCGCGGCTTTATTGTCGAATACCTGGTCAGATTTTGGTGCGCTGGTGTCTGTGGCATACAGCGACAGAGCGACCAACGAATACGGCACCAACACCACACGCTGGCGTCGTGAAGGTGGCAAAAAAGCGGCTGATGCCACCAATACTGAATTGCAGGCTGAACTGGATTCAGGTGAATTATGGTTCCCTCGTGGTCACCGTTATTCGGTCTGGGAAAATGATCAAAACCGTTTAGGTATTACCGCAGCTTTGCAATATAAACCCAATTCAGACTTCAGCCTGGTGCTGGATTTGATGCACGGCAAACTGGAAAACCAACTGTCTGAACATCATATGGCGGTAAAAGATAACTCAACGGTCAACAGCCTGGTGTGGCGCGACAACAACGGCAGCAAAGAAGTAATGTATGCCGATTATAAAAACGCCACCTGGCGTAACGAAAACCGCCAGGATCGCAACGAGTCGGTATTAAATCAGGCCAGTTTAACCGCAGACTGGACTTTGACTGACGATCTAAAAATGAGCGCTCTGGTTGGCCACAGCTCTTCCGATTACGAGCAGCCTCGTGTGAATAAACTCAATATTGAAGCGAAAAAAAGCGTCAACATTATTACTGATTTCACGCAGGACGCTTTTTACGGTCACAGCTATTCGCCAAGCTTTGATGTGGCCTCGCTGGAAGGTTACACAGTCAAGGATCTGTATTTCCAGTCGAACTTTATCTACTCCGACTTTGATAATGCCAAGCTGGATTTTGACTATGCGTTAACCGACAGTTCCAGCCTGAAATTTGGTGCCAACTATAAAAAGTTCACTAATTCAGGTTTTGAGCGGGTCGCGCAGGATTTCCCAACCAATAAAGCCACTCCGCAGAATCAGGGCGTAAAAACTCTGACGGCAGAACAGGTGCAACTGTTTAACGGTCACCCGGACAAGAGCTGGTTACAAGGTGATATGGCGGCGTTACAGGCCTTTTATGGCCTGACCGATTTCACCTTAACAGATGCCTACACAGTGGAAAGTTCGGCTTATGATTTAGCCGAAGAAACTCAGGCTGCTTATCTGGTTTACGATACTGAATACGATGTGGCAGGTATGCCGCTGCGCGCTAATATCGGCGTGCGTTACTTTAGTACAGAGCTGAGCTCAAAAGGTTTGTCGAAAGGCATTCCAACAGAGATGGTGCGCGATTATTCTGATTATTTGCCAAGCCTGAATATTGCCTACGAGTTTGCTGAAGACGTGATTTGGCGTACTGGCCTGAGCAAAAACATGACTCGTCCTTCGTTAGGCGCTATGGCGTTTTCGGCCAACGTTAGCCAAACCTCTTTGGGTGAAAATGATATAGGCCAGATTTCAGTGGGTAACCCACATCTGCAACCTTTTGAATCGGATAACTTTGATACAGCGCTAGAGTGGTATTTTGAAGATGTAGGTTTGTTGTCGGCCGCTGTATTTTACAAAGATATCGATAACTTTATCGTCACTGAAACCCAGCAGATTGTTTACAGCGAATTGGGTTTACCGGCAGAGTTATTACCAAAAGGCAAAACGGTAAACGACATTTTTAACGTGTCGTCACCACAAAACTCTGATTCGTCCACCATCAAAGGTTTTGAACTGGCGATGCAACGGGATCTGGATTTCCTGCCAGAGCCGTTTAATAACTTAGGTGTGATTGCCAACTACACTTGGGCAGACGGTAACACCTTGTATCGTAACGTGGAAAACTCAGGCAAAGATCAAATCAAAGCCTTTCCTGGTTTATCCAAACAAAGCTACAACTTCACGCTGTATTACGAAGCTGAACAATGGGGCGCCCGTGTTGCTGCCGCTTATCGCAGTGATTACATCACAGGTGTGGAAAGCGGCTCGATTGACGATGACGAACGTGGTTACCATGCCACAACCAACGTTGATTTCTCTGCATTTTATCGCTTAAGCGACAGTATAAAGCTGAACCTGGAAGCGATAAACCTGACCAATGTGCGGGATGAGTTGTACAGTGATTCCAGCGACAGAGCCTATAACACTACCTTTAGTGGCAGGACTTATATGGCTGGGGTAACAGTACAGTTCTAATCTGGTTAAAAAGCCCTGATTCTGTCGGGTCAGGGCTGTTTTATAATTCCTAAGGTGTAGTGAGTGAAAACTTTTGTAGTGAATAAAAAGCAGATTGGCCTGGCTGGAGTCCTGACTTTGCTGGTGGCGTCCTGCCAACAGGTTCATCCGGTAGTTAAGACTGAACAAGGCAAAAGCTGGCTGGCCGGTGATCACCATGTGCATACCCATTACAGTGTGAAATGGGATAACTCTGTGTTTCCGCCAGCCCCTATTTTAGGTGGCGATGCTAAATATTCGATTCCGCTCAATGCGCAAATGGCGTCACATTACGGCTTAAGCTGGATGGTGGTCACTGATCACGGTGGGCCAAACCGCGCCAAACTGGCGTTGGAGCAGGCTTATCCTGAACTTGTGGCCTCACGTAAAGCTTTACCGCAGATTTTGCAGTTTTACGGTATGGAATTTGATGTGCCGGGCAATAGCCCTGGTGGTCGCCATGCCAGTTTTATTATGCCGCACAGGGCAACAGAAGCAGAGCAGCTGTACCAGATAGAAAGCCGCTACAACGGCCGTCAGGGGGTGCCGCCTGGGCCGGAAAAAGCCGAAGATGCTTTTATGCTGCAAGCCTTAAAAGCCATGAATGAATTACCGGATAAACCTTTGCTGTTGGTCAATCACCCGGCACGTTTAGCCACTGGTTTTCGGCAGTACAATAAAGTGACTCCAGCGCAATTACGTGACTGGCAGGATACAGCGCCCGATGTGGTCATAGGTATGACGGGCGCTGAAGGCCATCAGGCTGCGACTTTAAATCCGGATGGCAGCACAGACCCAAATGCCATTCGCGGCGAATACCCGGATTATCCGACTATGGGCGGCTACGACCAGATGACAGCCCGTTTAGGTGGGGTTTGGGATAGTTTACTCAGCGAAGGCCGGAATTGGTGGGTGACAGGCGTGTCCGACAGCCATGGTCATTACACTGATGGCTGGGCCGACTTCTGGCCTGGTCAATACGCCAAAACTTATGTCTATGCAGATAAAAACTACGACAGCATTTTTGCAGCACTCAAAGCCGGTCAGGTTTTTGTCACCACTGGCGATTTAATAGATGCTTTGTTTGTCGAAGTGGCAGTAAAAAACTCCACTAAAACCGCTACAGCAGGCCAGACACTCACAGTAAAACCTGATGATGAGCTGGTGCTGCGCGTGCGTTTTCGCGACCCAGATAGCAACAACGGCGGTGGTTTTAACCCGGAAGTACAGCGGGTGGACGTGATCCAGGGTCTGTTCACAGGGCCGGTGAACAATCGTAACAGCGACGAAACACCAGATACCAAAGTCGCTAAACGTTTTTACTCAGCCGACTGGAGCATTAAAGACGGCTACAGCCAGTTTGAGCTACCGCTGGGTAAAGTCAGCAAAAGCCAGTATGTACGTTTGCGGGGCACCAACAATAAAAATGAGCTGGAACCAGAGCCTGATGCCAAAGGTGAAAACCCCTGGCAGGACTTATGGTTTTACAGCAATCCGGTGTTTATTCAACTGGTTCAGGACTAAGCTCAGTCCGGCTTAGTCTTTAGACTCTGACCAAACCGCAAACTCATTGCCGCTGGGTTCGGTAAAGTGGAAACGGCAGCCGCCAGGGAAGTCAAAAATAGGCTTAATCACAATGCCACCATGCTGCTGTACTTTGGCTAAAGCGGCCTTGATATCTGCACTGTAAAACACTAATAAAGCTCCGCCTGTAGCACTGGTGGAGCATTGTTCTGAACGGAAAAAGCCACCGTCTAAGCCTTGATCGGAAAAGGCGACATAATCCGGGCCATAGTCGACAAAACTCCAATCAAAAGCTGCGCTGAAAAAAGCTTTGGTGGCGGTTAAATCTTTGGCGGGAAGTTCGACGTAGTTTAATTTTCCATCTTTGTTCATTGTGCATTTCCTTTATTTAAAAACCAGTGCATTCACTACCTTACCATTTAAACATCGGCAGTGGTTTGAGTGGATGTTTTACAAAATGAGCCGCAGAAAGCTGCACCAACCGCCAGTGAAAACCGGCAGTGGGGAAGGTTTGATATAAAGTCCGCAGCAGAGCTCTGTCTAAACCAAAATTGAGCAAACCCAGTGAAACATCTGTCCAGTCTGCCTTACGAAAAGCCTCAGCCAGTTTATTGTCGCCACAAGCTGTGACTTTATGATGTTCACTGATCAATAAACTGATATCCGCCGACCAGTCCGACAGCCCTTGTTGCTGCAGATACTGCTGAGCTAAAGCCACGGACGGATCTATATAGTCGAAGTTATGACAGACCCAGATCGCCAGATCATGAAAAGCACAAGCTAGAGCTATTTTTTCCAGTGATTGTTCTGAGTGATCCGAATGCCAAAATGCCAGATTCAGCACTCTGAAACAATGATGACGATAGGCGGTGAAATCTTTGCCTATGTCGGCTTGATAGTGTTGCAGCAGCAGGTCCAGCAAATCATGTTGAGTAATAATATTCACTGGTTTTTGCACCTTAGGATCCGTTTCTGTTTATGCCCGGCTATCTGCTGCGGACAAGCTAGGTTGTATGCTGTCTTTGGCCATAAAAAACAATACCACCACAAAGCCAAAAGGCACCAGATACATCAGTTGCCACCAGGCATTTTGCCCCGCGTCATTCAGTCTGCGTGTACCCACAGCCAAAAATGGCAGCAGAATTAGCACAGTGACAAACTGCCTTAAAGTCGGGCTGATAATTTCCGCAAGTGCACTAATCAGCAGTACAAAAACTAAAAACCACCAGTATTGATACTTGCTGGCTGTACCGGAAAAATCAGCAAATTGCACAAAGCAGTCTTTGACCACTGAAAGTGGAGTGGGAATTATAGCGTCAGATGTTTCGGGGCTTAGCTGCAGGCTGCTGGCATCCACTGTAAAAACAGCAGCTAAAGCCCGCACTGATTCAATGGATGCATTGCCGGTATTTTCCAGCCGCTGAATAGTACGCAGGTTCAGGCCACAGGCTGCTGCCAGTTGCTCCTGTGACCATTGCTTGTCAGCTCTTAGTTTTTTTACCAGTTCTGCGTTAATTTTCATGGCTTCGATACCTTGCATTGACTAATAGACGCAAAGATAACTCAAAAAACGGCTGCAGGTTACGGCACTAGCACGACAGCTTTACGACAGCAGATAAGCTGTACCTTTGCTGCTGATCTTTCAGCGCTTTTCTTCCATCAGGCCTATTAAGTTACCATCCGGATCTTTTAGAAAGCCTATCCAAAGCTGGTGATCCGGCATTTGTGCTGCAAGTTGTGGTGCTCTTTCGCCAACAGCGCCTTGCTCTATGGCGGTAGCATAAAACTGTTCTATAGCCGTGGTTTTAAAATAAGGGATAGAGTTTTTGCCAATTTCACCAGCGCCCTGTGGGGTGCTTAGCATCAGACGGGTGTCGCCGCATTGAACAAAAGCCAACTGCTCAGAGGGAGCAAATAGAAACTGCAGCCCAAGCACTTGAGTATAAAATGGCAATGAAAGCTGCACATCTTTGACTGTGATGGCAAGCTGGCCCAATCCAGAGATTTTATTTTCCACAGTTTCTGTCAACTTTTCACCAATCCGTTTTTTCTGGCTGTATTCGCTGCGCAAGCATAATACTCAGCCATGCCATAGGAAGATAAGCCACTATCAGATCCAGTGCAATAAACCAGGTAGGCGCTGGGATCATAAAGCTTGCCGCCAAACCACCACAAAGAAAAAACACGCCAATCACATAAGCAAAACGGTTTTTATGGCTGGCAGCTATCAGATAGGCAACCAAAGCCCCGGCCAGAGTGCCAAGAGCATGCGCCAGAAAGGGCATAATAAAATGTTTGGGTTCAAATAAATCTATACCCAAACTCAGGCTTTCTGTGTTCGTGACATCAACACCCGCAGGTGGAGGAATAAGCATAGGGCTGATGCTGACAAGCGCCATATTCACCGCGGCTCCCACTACTAC
Source organism: Rheinheimera mangrovi (assembly GCF_003990335.1). Classification (NCBI taxonomy): domain Bacteria; kingdom Pseudomonadati; phylum Pseudomonadota; class Gammaproteobacteria; order Chromatiales; family Chromatiaceae; genus Rheinheimera; species Rheinheimera mangrovi. The sequence goes on from NZ_CP034683.1 coordinate 594,530, forward strand.
ACCTAAAAGGATGGCAGCCAGATTTCGAATTAATTTCAGCATCAAGATGCTCCACAGAGACTTATTTAGCATTTAAGTTAGATGAGTTATAGCTGCTAATCAATGGCGATCCCCCGTCGTACTTGAAGTCCGGTACTGATCTGAAATAGGAGGCGGGCAGGGGCAAGCCCCTACAATCGGCCAGCTAGAGTCCTATAGCGGCATAAATCAAAGCAAAAGATAATCCTACAGAAGCCCCACCTATTAAACGGAAGTAGTTTTTACAACCTTGAGCCGATTGAACTGCAAACTTTTTATGTAAGCTGGGAGGGGTTAAAGCCAAACCAGCGCCAACCAATAACAACACTAAACCTATGACTTTAAATAGCAAAGGGAACTGAGTGTCTGCGGCATAAGCCACAAAAAGGCCTCCGGCAATTAGTCTGCTGATAATTTCAAAAGGATGAAAATAAGGCTGCTCACTAAAGTTGATGATCCCCTGGGCAAAGGCATGTGGCCTGAATAGCATCATCAGGCTAAAGAGCAACATCAATACTCCAAAAGCAGCAATAAAATACATAGCTTTCCTTTGTTGAATGCAACAGCTTAGGGGATACCGTTACAGCCAAAGCGCTGAAAACCAGGGCGCAGGCTCAGCCTTTTATAGTAGGCTGCCACAGCTGGCAGTTCTGGCCTTGCCATAGGGGTCATTAGCCATCTGTTTACCGACAAACCCAGCACTATATCTGCCAGAGTAAATTCAGCGCCTGTGATGTACAGAGCTGTTTTCGCCAGTGTTGTATCCAGCAGTTGCATTTTTTCATTCCAGACGACAATGCTGCTCTGGGCAGCAGCTTTGTCTTGATAGGCTGGGCTTTTTCTAACCAGATGCATAAACGCATAACGCCATGAGTTATTCAGCTCTGTACTCTGCCAGTCCATCCACTGTTCAACTAAAGCTCTTTGCCTGACAGACTCTGGCACCAGCGCATTAGGATTCAGCGCTTTAAATGCTTCTGTTTCCGTGGATTGAAAACCAGAACCCCATTCTTCGTGTTCATAACTTAAGTTAAGTTCTGCGCAGGTCCACAGCACTTTTCGCACATTGATGGATGAAGATTTGCCTAAAATTTTTAGCATGGTCAGAGTCCGGTGCTTGCGCTCAACGGGCGTAAAGCAACTATTCGTTATCAATCAGCATCAGCAGATCCGTGACTCCGACCTCCAGACCCATCTGAGAAAACAAGGTCGTCAGCTGACCGCGGTGATGCGTCTGGTGATTAAACACATGCTGCACTACCGAAGATAACATCTTTTGCATGGGCTCACCTTTCATATTTTTGTAGCTCAATAGTTGCTGCAGTAGTTGATCGTCCAGTTCGGCGATGAAGTCTAAAAATAAGGCGTCGATTTGCTGGCGTGCCTGATACAGCTGCTTAAAATCCACAAACAGCAGTTGATCCAAAGCTGTCGGTTGGGGGAGGTTGCTCAGTGGCTGCAATGCTTTGGGTTGGATGGCCAACTGCTTAAATCTGTTTAACCAGATTAAATCGGCCACCAGTAAGTGATTCAGAATACCAGCCACAGAACCAAAAAAAGCGCCTCTGTTTTGCAGCAGCTCATCGTGCGTGAGTGTTGAAGCGAGTTGATAGAGCTGGTTATTCATCCACTGGTTATAGCGGGCCAGCAAACTGAAATTGTATTGTAGTGACATAAAAAGCCCTCTCAAAGCTGACGCCAGATTTTAGATTTACTGATAGTACAGAGCCAATTAAGGCTCTGCACCAGGTATCTGCAACAGATTAAATGGGCGATCCAGGAGGCAGAGCTTTTGGCACAAAAACTGGTGTCCAAACCCCGGATTCGGTGAAGTTTTGCCATAAAGTGTGTTGCAGCTGATGGCCATCGTTATCCTGCTTTTTCAGCCAGCTTGCCAGATTTACCAGTCGTTGCTGCACTGTGGCTCTGGCTTCAGGCGCTAGTTCTTTGGCCGTCAGGGCCTGCATCAATTGATAAAAGGCCACATGCGACACCCGCTGTTGCAGTAATCCGGCCTTAGCGGATAAAGGCTTTTGCCGGATAGTGGCTTCAATGACTTTATCCAGCAGATCGCCCAGTTGTTGCTGACCACTTAACCTGTTTAAACGTTGTGGGTTTAGTAACAGGCCTAGTGTTTGGTTGGCTGCAGCTTCAGCCGCTGATAAGGGATCAAAGGCCAGGCCATAACGGCCCTGAAAGCTTTCGCGGCCATCACTGTCGCCATAAGCTTTGGGCGGAATCAACACTTCAAGTTGCTCTGGTAACGCCAGATAATCAGGAGTTAAGGTGGCCAATAAAGCCTGCAAAGCTTGTTGCTGAGTATCCTTACTGACCCAGCGAAACCCTTTAGGGCTGTCGTAATCGCCTTTGAGTTCATACTCGTAATAAGCGCCACCTATCAGTTTGCTGACCGCTTCTACCTGATAACGTTGCAGCAGATAAATCGGCACTAAAGCTTCCTGAATGGCGGACAGCGGCTGGCCTGTGGTGATGTTATTCAGACCAAATTGTGCCAAAGCCGTTTTGCGTACTTCTGCCAGCCGGTTCAGCTCGGCGACAGGGTCTGCACCATTGTCCCATAAATGGCCTATTGCGCTGACACCGCCCTCAGGTCGTGCATCTTCATCGGCCATATACTGCAGGTTTTGCTGTTTGGCTTTGCTGACCAGTTGTGTCAGCTGTTCGGCAGAATAATCACCATAGCCATACGCAATGGCATACAGATCCCATTCGCCCAAACCTTCACGGTAGGCATTGTCGAGGCTGAGTTTGCCATTTCGCAGGTCGATTTGAGGATGCGGATAATCCATGACGGTAGAACGGCCATTGGCACTGCCAGCAAAGTTATGGATAAGCCCCAGCGTATGGCCAACTTCGTGCGCTGATAACTGGCGAATACGGGCCAGCGCCATGGCTTTTTCTTTTTCAGTGTTGATGTTATCGCCCTGATAAGGCGCGGTCAGGCCTGTGGCGATTAGAAAATCCTGTCGTACCCTCAAGGATCCAAGCGTGACATGGCCTTTAAGGATTTCACCTGTGCGTGGATCTGTTACGCCAGCGCCATAAGACCAACCACGACTGGCGCGGTGTACCCATTGGATCACGTTGTAACGTACGTCCATCGGGTCGGCATCTGCAGGTAAATCTTTCACCTGAAACGCATTTTTATAACCAATTTTTTCATAGGCGCTGTTCCACCACAAAGCCCCTTCTTTTAGCGCACTGCGCACAGGTTCAGGTACACCGGGATCCAGATAATAAACAATAGGTTCAACCGCTTCGCTGATCGCAGCGCCAGGTTGTTTTTTCTCTAATCGGTGGCGTGGTAACAGGCGTTGGGTGATGGGGCTGTCAAAGCTGGTGCCGTAATCCATGTACTCCACTTTCCAATAGCCTGAGTAAGGGTGAAAAGCACGGCTTTGATAACCATCTTCCGGCAGAGCTATTAACGAATGATGCAAATGTACAGTAATAGCGTTGGGCGAAGGGGTGACTTGTTTGACCCACTCCCCTGCAGCTCCGCCGGCATAAGTCACCATGGCTTCGAGTTCGGTGTTCTGGACAAAAGCTTTGCTGCGCTCAAGATAAACACCACTACGGTTAGGGTCTACTGCGTAGCTGCCTTGTTTTTGTGATTCCAGCGTTTTACTCACCTGATGAATATCGCTGAGTAAAAAGTCGGTGTAATCGACCAACAGGCTTGAGCCTTCCTGCGCTACTACAGGTAAACCCGCCAGTACTGAACTGGCAAAAGCTTCATCCACACTCTGACGTTCTGCGCTGTTGCTTGAGGTCGCTCGGTAATAGGTATTCAGCTGTTTGAGCATCAGCTTATTACCGAACTGTTCAAACTGCACCAGTCGGGTGTCGCCCAATTGGCCTCTGTCTAAACCAATATCGTTGGAACCTATACCCCGGGGTAATGAGCTTTGAAAAATAAAAGGTTGCGCCAGTTTGTCGACCAGCAGATAAAGCTTGCCGCTGTCCTGTTGATAGTAAAAATCAAAATAGCCCTTTTTATGGGTCATACCTTTAGTAAAACTTTTGATTGCAGAGGGCTGATTTTTTGTGGCAACTTGGGTTGCCGCAGTATTGGGCTGTTGCAAAGCGGCCACTAAACCAGGTGCCAGCAATAACAGGCTAAACAAACTGACAATTTTCATTATTCTTCCTTTTTATTTTGTGCTGGTTTTGCTGCTTTCTCTGGCAATAAAGCGATCCATTTCCGCTTCCAGAATTTCCAAAGGCAAAGCGCCATTGGCTAACAGGGCATCGTGAAAAGCGCGCAGGTCAAATTTTGCGCCCAGTTGTTGTTCGGCTTTAGCCCGCAACTGACGGATTTTAATTTCACCCATCTTGTACGACAGTGCCTGTCCCGGCCAGGAAATATATCGATCCACTTCAGCCCTTACATTGGCCTGTGATAAAGAGGTGTTGCTCGACAGGAAATCCAGCGCCTGCTGGCGACTCCAGCCTTGGGAGTGAATACCTGTGTCTATCACTAAACGGCAAGCGCGCCACATTTCATAACTCAGACGGCCAAATTGCTGATAGGCATTTTCATAAACCCCCATTTCCACACCTAGCCGTTCGGCATACAAACCCCAGCCTTCGCCATAGGCGCTTAAATACAGGTTACGGCGAAATTGCGGCACATTTTCCAGCTCTTGTGACAAAGCATTTTGTAAATGATGGCCAGGCACAGATTCGTGCAGCGTTAAGGCCACCAGCTCATACAAAGGGCGTTGATCCAGTGAATCTGTATTGAGCCAATAAGCACCACCACGAGTGCCACCAATAGCTGCAGGGTTATAAGAGGCTGTAGTGTAGTTCGGTGCTATTTCGGCTGGAACCGGCACCACGCCATAAGGCAGGCGTGGCAGCTTGCCAAAAAATTCCGGCAGCCGGTAATCAATACGTTTGGCGATATAAGAGGCTTCTTTCAGCAGTTCTTTTGGTGTTTTTGCATAGAATTGCGGATCAGTGCGCAGAAATTTCGTGAAGTCGCTGAAGCTGCCTTTAAAGCCAGTTTCTTTAATCAATGCATCCATCTCGGTGCGGATACGTTTCACTTCAGCCAGGCCAATGTTGTGGATTTCTGCTGGATCCATATCCTGTGTGACATAGGTATTAATGGTATGACGGTAATAGGCTTTGCCCTCTGTTAATTGCTCTGCAGCCAGGCTTTCTGTGGCTGCTTTCATATAGTCGCCTTCAAGGAAGTCGGCTAAGCGGGCAAAAGCGGGTAAAGCTGTTTGTTGAATAGCTTGTTTGGCGGCCTGTTGTAATTGTTGTTGCTCGCTTTGAGAAAAAGCCGCAGGCAGTGTTTTAAAAGGTTCGTACAGGCTGCTTTGTGTTGGGTCCTTATAGACTTGGGCGCGCACTGTAGGTGCTATACCCTGGACGACAATTTTAGGTAAAACAAAGCCGTCTTTAATTCCAGTGCGCATATTGGCGATGTTCTCGTCAAAGTAACGGCCAAAGTCATTGATGCGGGCTATATAATCCTGATAATCCGCTACTTTAGGCATAGACAGGCCACTACTGGCATCCAAAGCTGAGCTCCAGAAACTGTAAAAGGTATTGGCCGGAATGCGGTCAAGGAACAGCTTATTGGACTGGATCGAATTGCGCAGCACCCAGCCAAGCAGCTGATGATTCACCCGGTCTGAGTCTGTCAGTGGTTTTGTGTCTATTGCTTGCAGACGTTGCAGTAAAGCTTGTTCAGCCTTCAGCCGACGGGCGCGATCTGTAGCCGTCACACCAGGCAGACGATTATTGTAACCAGCCAGTCCCATCCGGCCTGCACTGATGGGGTCTTCCTGCAGGCTGTATTGCCAATGGTCATCTATAACTTTTTGCAGTTGCTCTGCCGCAGTAGCGGCTAAGGCGGCAGGTGCGAGCCACAGTAGCGCCAGGCTAAGCAGGGAATGAGTAAAAAAAGACAATAATTTGCGGGACCTTAACACAGGTTTTCTCCTGACTGATCAATAAGCTGAGTTGTATAGCATCACCTTAGCATGACCCCTTTCTCTGGTGGCAACTTCTAACCCGCCATTTAAACCTCACATCGCATTCTGTTTAGATCAACGAAGGCTTACCTCTTTAGCCTTTGGCAAAAAACAGGACAACAGTACTGTCGCCAGAATAAAGCCGCTGGACCAATACAGACAGGTTTCCAGGCCCTGAGTCTGATACAAATACCCTGACAATACAGTGCCAATTAAACGGCCCATGGCGTTGGCCATATAATAAAAACCGACGTCCAGCGATACACCATCCGCTTTGGCATAGCTTACTATCAAGTAGCTATGCAAGGATGAATTGACCGCAAAGACAGCGCCGAATAACAGCAGTACCGAGACTAACAAAGTTTCTGTCGGAAAGGGCAGCGGCAAAAGTTTGGCTAATAACGCCGGAATAATACAAAGTGCGATGGCCCAACCGACGGCGGCCCAACGACCCGGTACTTTGCCGGAGCGTTTGCCAGTAATGAAAGGAGCCAAGCTTTGCACCACACCATAACCCATAATCCACAAGGCCAGAAAAGTGCCTATGGCCTGTTGGCTCCAGGCCAGTTGCTGGGCTAAAAACAGCGGCAGGGCTATAACAAACCATAAATCCCGTGCGCCAAATAAAAACAGGCGTGCCGCAGATAACAAGTTAATAGGGCCACTTTTCGACAATATGTCTTTAAATTTGGGTTTGTAGCTACTTTTGCCGAGGTCTTTTTTCAGCAAGACTAAACTCAGTAACCAAACCAGAGCTAAAGCGCCAGCCATAGTAGCCACAGCACCCTGAAAGCCGATTTGAGTTAACAAAAAACCACCGATAAAAAAGCCAACCCCTTTCAGTGCATTTTTTGAGCCTGTTAGTATCGCTATCCACTGGTAAAGTTTGCTTTGTGAATCCTGCGGTACCAGTAATTTAATCGAGCTTTTGGCGCTCATTTTATTTAAGTCTTTGGCCACACCGGACAAAGCTTGAGCTGCCATCACCCAAGGCACTATTAATAACTCAGCCGGAACCAATAACATCGACAGCGCTGCAATTTGTAAAAACAGCCCGATATTCATGGTTTTATTTAAACCAATACGAGCACCCAGCCAGCCGCCAAACAGGTTAGTGACCACACCAAACAGCTCGTAAAACACAAATAACGATGCTATTTCTAAAGGGCTGTAGCCGAGTTTGTAAAAATGCAGCAGCACCAGCATGCGCAAAGCGCCGTCGGTCAGGGTAAAAGCCCAGTAGTTGCCGGTGACTACCAAGTATTGCTTTAGTGCTACTGTCATTTTCATTTTCCTGTTATACAGACCCAACCATTCTGGCCAACTCCACTGTACGGTTGGCGTAACCCCATTCGTTATCGTACCAGGCGTAAATTTTCACCTGAGTGCCATTCACTACCATAGTCGACAAGGCATCGATAATGCTGGAACGAGGGTCGGTTTTATAATCCACCGAGACCAGAGGTCGCTCTTCGTAACCCAGAATATCTTTAAGTTCTTGCTCTGACGCTGCTTTTAGCAAAGCGTTGACTTCTTCTGCGCTAGTGGCGCGTTCAACTTCAAATACACAGTCGGTTAACGAGGCATTGGCCAGTGGTACCCGCACTGCGTGGCCATTTAAGCGGCCTTTGAGTTCTGGGAATATTTCAGTAATAGCAGTGGCAGAGCCAGTCGTGGTTGGAATTAAGCTGCTACCGCAAGCACGGGCGCGGCGTAAGTCTTTGTGTGGCGTATCCAGAATAGACTGAGTATTGGTTAAATCGTGAATGGTGGTGATAGAACCATGTTTAATGCCCAGCTTTTCATGGATCACTTTAACCACAGGCGCCAGACAGTTGGTAGTGCAGCTGGCCGCTGTGACTATCTTATGCACTGCGGCATCAAATAACTGATGATTGACCCCCATCACCACGTTTAATACGCCAGCTTCTTTGACTGGAGCACTGACTACTACACGTTTTACGCCCTGGTCTAAATAAGCCTGTAGTAACTCTGTGCTTTTCATTTTGCCAGAGCATTCAATCACCACATCACAGCCTGACCAGTCGGTGTCGTTGATGGCTTTATTGTGCGTGACCGCAATAGACTGGCCTTGAATAACAACGGTATTGCCTTGCGCTTCAGCCTGATGCTGCCAGCGGCCGTGCACTGAGTCGAAATTCAGTAAATGAGCAAAAGTAGCAGCGTCACCAGCTGGGTCATTGATTTGCACAAACTCAAATTCAGGCCAGTCAAAAGAAGCACGTAACGCTAAACGGCCGATTCGGCCAAAACCATTAATACCTAGTTTAATTTTTTTCATAACAGCATCTCTTTGCTAAAGGGTGATTAAAGGCTTTGAAAATAGGCCTGATGTGGGGCTAACGTCAGTGCGTTAGGCCGCAAAGCCTGAATACGTTGCTTGACCCGATCTTTGTCGATGCCACGTTCAATTAGAATTTGAGCAGCCACTAAGCCAGTGCGGCCTGAACCGCCTTTGCAGTGGATGGCTACTTTTTTGCCATCTTTTAACAGCTTATGAATATGTGGTCCTTGCCGCTGCCAGGCTGTGGCAAAGTCAGCCTGCGGTGCATGGTCGTCTTCAATAGGGCAATGAAACCAGATTAATCCAAGTTCTTCGCACAAGGCCGGTAGGTCAGTGACCTGATTACGCGCTATTTCGTCTTCAGGCATTAAAGTCAAAATGGCTGAAGCTCCGGCCTGCTTTAACGTCAGCAATGAGTCTTTCAGTGCTTCAGTTTTAGTGCCAGGGCAAGGTGTGAACAACAGCGCTGCTGAGCCTTCCAGCGCTAACTCGTCAAATGGGTGTGACATAAATTTGTCCTTATCAGCTATGCAATCTTTTATTCATTGTGCAAAAACCAGTGGCTAGTGCGATTAGCAAACCACACCAGCGATAACATCACAGGCACTTCAACCAGCACACCTACTACTGTGGCAAGGGCTGCACCTGAATTCAGACCAAAAAGTGAGATGGCCACAGCCACTGCTAATTCAAAAAAGTTACTGGCACCGACCATACCAGCGGGGGCCGCTATATTGTGAGGCAGATGTAGTTTGCAACCGGCAAAGTAGGTCAAAGCGAAGATGCCGTAGGTTTGCAGCAGCAACGGAATGGCGATTAGTATTATGGCCAGCGGTTGATTCAAAATGGTTTGCGCCTGAAAACCAAATAGCAGTACGACAGTGGCCAGTAAACCAAACACGGACCAGGGTTTGATCTGCGCCAGCAAAGCCGTCAGTTTTTCAGGATCTTTAGTGGCGAAAGATTTTCTGGTCCAGACACCGGCCAATAGCGGCAGCAAAACATAAAGCACCACAGACAAAATCAGGGTCGACCAGGGCACTGTGATATCTGACACACCCAGCAGCAAAGCACTGATAGGCGCAAAGGCAAAAATCATAATAATGTCGTTAATCGAGACCTGCACCAGAGTGTAGTTGGCATCACCTTTGGTTAACTGACTCCAGACAAAGACCATAGCGGTGCAAGGCGCTACGCCGAGTAAAATCATACCTGCTATATATTCAGTCGCAGTGTGTGGGTCGACCCAATCGGCAAACAATAGACGGAAAAACAACCAACCTAAAAAGGCCATAGTAAAAGGCTTGATCAGCCAGTTCACCACCAGCGTCAGCACTATGCCTTTGGGTTTTTTAGTCACATCTTTAATGGCACTAAAGTCAATTTGCACCATCATTGGGTAAATCATGACCCAGATAAAAAGCGCAATCACCAGATTCACCTGAGCATATTCAAATGACGCTACCAGTTGAAACAGGGCAGGTGTCAGGTTACCTGCAATCACACCCAGCAACATAGCCAGCGCAACCCAGACCGATAAATAGCGTTCAAATAATCCCATTGTCGTGCTCCGCTTTGATACTGTTAGGTTGAATTAACAGCAGCTTTTTTGCCGTTCTGGCCTGTCGCCCATCTGGCACAATTGCTGCTGGTTTAACTCCAGCCAGCCAGAATTCGCAGTGCCTGTCTGTTGCAAACACTGCAGCGCCCAGTCCGGTAATTCAGGATTTAAACGGTAATACACCCATAAGCCTTGTTTGCGGTCGAGCAAAATACCGTCGCGACGTAACTGGGCTAAATGACGGGAAATTTTAGGCTGAATATCTGCAAGCGCAGCCACCAGTTCACAAACACAAAGCTCTTGTTCCTGCTGGATCAGCAACAAACTGCGCAGCCGGGTTTCATCCGACAGGGCTTTAAAAAAGGTGACAGGGTTAAGTTGCATAGTTGAACACTATATACGGAAAATCATATGTAATAGTTTATATATGTTTTTCCGTATGTAAACCTAAATCTTGGGAGAAACAAGTCTTTGCGATATGCTGGCGAGATTGAAAACAAGGAAGCTTAGCCATGACCAATCAGCTGCTAGACGCTGGATTTTTAGATGACCAATGCTTAACTGGTCCTTTACCCGATGAGTGGTTGTTGCTACCAACAGTGGCTTTGACCAAAAGACGCTGCAGCTGGTTACTTACTTTAGTGGTTGTGCTTTGTGGATTGTCGGTTGCGCAGTGGTGGTGGGATTCGCACTGGCTATTGCCGCTGCTTTTAGCATGCTGGGGCCTGACCGGACTGATATTTCTGACCTGTTGGTTTTGCTTACCACTGGAAATCCGGCACACCAGATTTTTACTCCGTACTCAGGATTTTTTACTGCAATACGGCGTGTTTTGGCGCAGAGCTGTGCTGATCCCTTTGCATCGTGTGCAGCATGTAACTATTAGCCAGGGGCCACTGCAAAAACGCTTTGGGTTGGCCACCTTAAAAGTCTACACCGCAGGTGGTTTGGATGCTGAAGCTGCGCTGGCCGATATAGAACATGGGGTTGCTGTGGTGTTGAGTGAGCAGCTTAGTCAGTTGATCCCGCGTGGAGATGCTGATGTCGAACGCTGATATGCCAGAACAGTCGGCCGCAGCTGAGCAATGGCAGCGCTGTTCCTTCTGGGCCTTGCTGCCTTTGCTGGTGAAAGCTGTAGCGCAATGGGCTGGTGTGATCCTAGGTGGTGCCTATTTATCCTTTAGCGATAGGTTTCAGGCTTATGCACCCTATGGGATCACTGGGTTGGCGCTATTGGTTGTTGGCAGTGCATTGCTGAACTGGCGCAGCACCCTGTTTCGTGTTTCTGCTCAAGGTGTCGAGTTGCGCCGTGGAGTGCTGCAAAAAGAACATCTGCTGTTGGCAACATCGCGTATTCAAGAGCTACAGGTTCAACAGCCTTTTTATTTCAGGCCACTGAAGTTATTTGCCGTCAGTCTTGATAGTGCCGGTAGTCAGCAGCAGGAGTTTTATCTAACGGGTCTGACGTCAATGCAACTTGCTTTATTACAGGGTGAGGTGCAGGTCGACCAAGCTGTTCCATCCACGTCATTTTTTCGGATTTGGCTGGCGACTTTGTACAACAAACATTTGTGGTTACCACTATTGGCCGTTTTTGGCGCTGTCCAATCGCAGCTTGATGGCAAACTGGTTGAGCGCTTGTTTGCGCAAGGTCAACAAGTGTTGCAACACTCAGGACTAGAACAGAGTTTCACATTGCAAATAGCGGCCGGCCTGAGCGTACTGCTGTTGGTGGTTGTAGTATTAGTGCTGATGACCTTTATTTGGCTTTATCCGCAGCGTTTTTTACGGGATGAGAGGCAGCTCCAGTTACTCCAGGGCACTTTGCTGAAAAAGTCGCAGCGCATCCAAACGAAAGGTGTACAGATGCTCACCCTTAGTCAGCCATGGCTGGCGCGGCTTTTTGGTCACTTTTCACTTATTTTTCATGGTTTCACCAATTCCCGGGAACAGAAAAGTAAGTTTGCGCTGTTGGGGCAGACGAGTGATGACATCAATCAGCAATTGCAGGCACAGCAGCTTTTAGCTCTGTCCGATATCCAGAAGCTACCCTTGCAGCGTTATGTTCCGGCTTATTTCCGGCGCTTGTTGTGGCTCCGGGGCATACTTATTCTGCTGCTTGGTCTGTTCGTGGCCGTATTGTGGCAATCCAGGGTTATCGCCTTAAGCACGGGCGTGGTGATGTTCTTTGTTGCCGCATTGTGGCTGTTGGCCGATTTTTGGGCCTACCGCCGTTGGCATGGATTCTGTGTGCAGGATCAGGTGTTGTATCTGTGGCATGGAGGTCTTGGTCAGTTCTGGCAAGTATTGCCGCTGCGGCAGGTACAAAAAGTACAGTTGGTGCAATCGTGGTTTTTTCGTCAGAACCAACTGGTGCAAGTTAAATTCAGTACCGCCAATGGCAGTGTGACGCTGGCCGCTATCCCAAATCAGCAAGCACAGGAGCTCTACGCGCAAGTACTGCAGTTGCGGCCTGAGTCTGGCCATGGTCTGCTTGCTGCATCGGGCCGTATTGACAGTAAATAATGATGAATTCAGCCGCTGTGGTTTAACTCTTTAAAGCAGCAACTTACAGCAAAATCAGTTTTGTTATTTGAGAACAGTTCTTGTTTGTGGCTATACTGCGGCAACTTTCAGTGAACCCCAATGGAGTATCCGATGAAATTCTGGCAAAAATCTTTAGTGGCAGCGGCCTTAACAGCCGCTACTTTGGCTCAGGCGGCAGAAGTGAATGTGTATTCTGGCCGTCAGGAAGAATTGCTGAAACCTATGCTGGATCAATTCAGCAAGGACACTGGTATTAAAGTGAATTTAATCACAGGCAAGCCGGATGAGCTGATCAGCCGTATGCAAAGTGAAGGGCGCAACAGCCCGGCGGATTTGTTGATCAGCACTGATGTCGGCCGTTTATACCGGGCTGAAGTGCAGGGTTTATTGCAGCCTATTGATTCAAAAGTACTGACGGACGCTATTCCGGCTCATTTGCGCGATCCAAAACAGCAATGGTTTGGTTTAACCAAGCGGGCCCGTCCAATTATGTATGTGCCGGGTAAAGTCAAACCAGAACAGTTAAGCAGTATCGAAGATTTGGCCGATCCAAAATGGAAAGGCAAAATTTGTGTGCGCTCGTCTGACAATATTTATAACCAGTCTATGGTGGCGGCGTTAATAGCCCAGATAGGGGAAGAAAAAACTCAGGCCTGGGCCAATGGCTTTGTGAAAAACTTTGCCCAGCCTCCAAAAGGCGGTGACCGTGACCAAATTAAAGCGGCCGCTGCTGGTGTTTGTGATATCGCCATCGCCAACACTTATTACTTAGGTGGTATGTTCGATGAAGCTGGCGACAAAGCCGCAGCTGAAGCTGTGAAGGTGTTCTGGCCAAATCAGCAGGACCGTGGCGCTCATATCAATATCTCTGGTGCTGGCGTTGCTAAATATGCGCCGAACAAAGCCGAAGCGATAAAGCTGTTGGAATACATGGTAAAACCTGAAAGCCAAAGCTGGTACGCTGTGACTAACCACGAGTATCCGGTAGTGGCTGATGTGAAGTGGAGCCAACGTCTTGAATCTTTTGGGCAATTTAAAGCTGAGCAGGTACAATTATCGACTTTAGGCGAATTAAACGCTAAGGCTATTCAAGTGATGGACAAAGCGGGCTGGAAGTAATTCCCCTGCGTACTTGAAGCCACAGTTTTGTTGATCGGATAAGCGGGCGACCATAAAGGTCGCCCCTGGCTTTTTTAGAAGGATACTCTTCGTTTGACCAGCCCTTTATTTAGCCGGACCACCACCTTGTTTGCTTTGCTACTGGCTGTGCCCGTGCTGGTGGTGCTTGGCTCTTTACTGACACCTCAGCCAGAGCTTTGGGCGCATCTGCTGGATACTGTGCTGGCCGATTATGTCCGCAATTCTTTGCTGTTGGCTTTGGGTGTGGGTCTTTGCAGCGCTGCTATTGGCACTTTAATGGCCTGGACTGTGGCGCGTTATCAGTTTATTGGCAGAGCAGTGGTGCAGTGGTTATTGCTGCTGCCTATGGCAGTTCCGGCTTATATTATGGCGTACAGCTATACAGGTTTGCTGGATTTTGCCGGGCCAGTGCAAAGCCAGCTGCGGCTTTGGTTTGACTGGTCTTACGGCGATTATTATTTCCCTGAAATCCGCTCTTTGCCCGGTGCCATTCTGATGTTGTCGCTGGTGCTTTATCCTTATGTGTATATGTTGGCGCGTACTGCCTTTCGTCAGCAATCCGGCTCCTTACTGGAAGCCAGCCGCACTTTAGGTTATACGCCGCGCCAGCATTTCTGGAAGGTGGCTTTGCCTGTGGCTCGCCCCGCTATTTTAACAGGGGCGGCGCTGGCGATGATGGAAGCCTTAGCCGATTACGGCACAGTGCAGTATTTTGGCGTCACCACCTTCACCACTGGTATTTTCCGCACCTGGTTTGGAATGGGCAATCAACTGGGGGCTGCGCAATTATCGGCGCTTTTGTGTAGTTTTGTATTGTTGCTGCTTTATCTGGAGCAATGGTCCAGACGCAAACTGAAGTTTTATCAACAAGGCCAAAAACAACAGGAACCCAGCCGACAGTCTATCCATGGCTTAGCTGGTTTTACTCTGCTGCTGCTGTGTTTATTGCCTGTTATGTTTGGCTTTTTATTGCCTGCGTTACAGTTAGTGGGCTGGGCTGTGGAGCGGCTGGACCAGTTCTGGTCGGTAGATTTTATGCAGTTGTTGCTCAATAGTTTTTCATTGGCTGCTCTAACAGCGCTGGTCACCGCCAGCCTGGCTTTATGTTTTGCTTATGCCAAACGTTTGTCCGGCCATTGGTCTTTGGTGTTGCCTGTGCGGCTGGCGGCTATGGGCTACGCTTTGCCTGGCACAGTAATCGCCATAGGCGTGATGATACCGCTGGCCGCTTTGGATAACTCCATCGATCTATGGGCAGAGCAGCAGTTTGGCATTCGCACTGGTTTGTTATTATCTGGCACTTTAGTGGCGCTGGTGCTGGCTTATACGGTGCGTTTTATGGCTGTGGCTTTGCATAGTGTCGAAGCTGGATTAATGCAAATCACTCCTTCAATGGACAATGCCGCCAGAAGCTTAGGGGAAAGCCCGGTTGGAGTGCTCAAGCGTGTGCATTTGCCGCTGCTGAAAGCTTCAGTACTCAGTGCTTTATTGCTGGTGTTTGTGGATGTACTCAAAGAGTTACCCGCTACTTTATTGCTGCGGCCTTTTAACTTTAATACCTTGTCGGTGCGCAGTTACGAGCTGGCGTCTGACGAGCGTCTGGCCGATGCTGCCTTGCCAGCACTTGCCATAGTTCTGATAGGTTTAATTCCGGTGATCCTGCTTTCCCGTGCTTTGGACAGTTCTAACAGAGGAGCCCAGTAATGCTGGTGTTACAACAGGTTTCGATAGCTTATGGTCAGGCTACTGTGGTCAAAGACGTTAGTCTCACGTTGCAAAAAGGCCAAATCGGCTGTTTGTTAGGGCCTTCAGGCTGCGGTAAAACCAGTTTATTACGAGCTATCGCAGGCTTTGAACCACTACAAACGGGCTCTGTTGTGTTGGCAGGTTCATCTCTGTCAGAGCCAGGCAAAATGCTGAATCCTGAGCAGCGCCGTATTGGCATGGTGTTTCAGGATTTCGCGCTTTTTCCGCACCTGACAGTGGCGCAAAATATTGCCTTTGGCTTAAAGAAAAAGCCAAAAGCACAGCAGCAACAGGTAGTAGAGGAACTGTTAGCATTAGTTGGCTTGCCGACATTAGGCGAGCGTTATGTGCATCAACTGTCTGGTGGCCAGCAGCAGCGTGTGGCTTTAGCCAGGGCTTTAGCGCCAGAGCCCGAAGTTTTGTTATTGGATGAACCTTTCTCCGGTTTAGACGCTGATTTACGTGAAGCTTTGGCACAGGATATCCGTGCCATTATCAAGCAGCGTGGCATCAGTGCTTTGATGGTGACTCATGATCAGTTTGAAGCTTTTGCCATGGCCGATCAGATAGGTGTGATGCAACATGGCAAGCTGCAGCAGTGGGGCAGTGCTTACGAGCTGTATCATCAGCCCGCCAACCGATTTGTGGCAGACTTTGTTGGCCACGGTGCTTTACTTAAAGGCGAAGTCTTGGCGGATCAGAAGGTGTACACAGCTTTGGGAGTGTTTCCCCAGACTCAGTCGAATTTTGCAACTGGTGTCGCTGTGGACTTGCTGGTACGGCCGGACGATATAGTGCACGACGATCAAAGTGGTTTTACCGCCAAAGTGGTGAGTAAATCCTTCCGTGGCTCGCATATTTTGTATAGCCTGGAATTGGAAGGGGCAGAGCAGGTGTATTGCTTAGCGCCCAGCCACCACAACCATCAATTGCATAGCCGCATTGGTATTAAGCTGGAGCTGGATCATTTGGTGTTGTTTGCGCGGCTGTGACAGGAAATAAGCCTATTCTATAGAACCAGAGAACTTTGCATATTAACGTCAAGTTATAACGCCGAGTTCAGCGGCAGTTTTTAAGTTGTGGTTTTATGGAATACTTTTGCGCAGCAAAACCATAAAACTGCGACTTAAAAACTGTCAAGTGCAGCGATGCGGAACGGTGCTGCAACGACTTGTTATGAAGTTTCCTGCTCTGACCAGCTTGAATTTACGATAGCCCACCGTTCATGGTCTTTCCATTCAAGCCCGCCAACCCTTAAGTAACTTTTAGAAAAGCCTTCTTTAACAAAACCCGAATTTGAAACTAATTTAATTGATGCTGCATTTTCTGGCTGAATATTTGCTTCTAGACGATGTAGATTTAATTCTTCAAATGCTTTATTCAGGAGCAATAGTATTCCTTTACTCATGTAGCCTTTTCCCTGATATGGGCTAAAGACTTCATAGCCTAGGTAAGCCGATTGAAAATAACCGCGAACAATTCCTGAAATATTGAATGTACCTAAAATATTTCCACTTTCATTGCAGCAAACAAAATACCGATGTTCTTGTTTCAAGTACTCCTCGTAATTATTTGGAGCATAAACCCAAGGATTATGAAGTGAAGCACTCTGTTTGTATAACTCCATAATTTCAGCGAGATCATTTGCTTCTGCCTTTCTCAAAACCACCATTTGTTCTTGCGATCCTCTTGTGTTTCATAACGCTTTTAGCAGGAGTTTCCTTTCCGCACTTAGGGTTTGGATATTTCATTTTCCCTACCCATGGTGCATTCGATTCGTAGTGTACGATCTTCATATAACCCTAACGTTTGGTTAAGGGGCCGGCTTTAGCCGGTCCCGCAGTGAGCGAAGCGAGCGACTTGAACCATTTGTTAGGCCTCGCTATCAGAAGATTGCTGCTGGATGATTGGCGTACAACCTTTGAATTTTATTATCCGCTTGGTAACTCTTCGGCCTTCTCCGCCAAGCCCTAAGGATATTGTTTCTCCGTCGGTATTTAATCCGGCATTTCCCTTTCCGGATGTGTCGTAATACTCTTCGATTTCAACTTCTTCGGCGCTGTCTATTCTTCGTGATATAGCTAATTCCTGCTCAACCTTAGCTTGTGCTAACAAGGCCTTTGCTTTGATTTCAGCTCGGAGGGATTCTTCCTTAAGTGTTGAAATCGGAGTTGAGCTATCCGACTCTGATATTTTTTCAACAATTTTCTTTACGCCAATTCCTATCAGGTACCCAGTTGGGTTGAGTAATGCCGATGTTGGGATCATGTAACTTTCCTATGTCGGCCTAACGCCGTTGTAACCGGCTAAAAATAGTTGGCTAAAATTTGTGAGGTACGAACATAGCCAACTGTTTTTTGTCCGCGTTGACAACCTTGTTAGCAATCTTTACATGGTTCTCTGAAACTCTCTTTCATCCCTACCAAAAGAGAGCATTTTCAATGCAATGACTTGCTCATCTTTATATATTGCTTGCAGCCTTGCCTCGGTAAACGCTTTAAAAACGATAGTTTCTTTATCAAGAAGTTCAATTTCAAAGGCCGGCTCATCTGAATGTTGATAAAAGAGTTTACCACCTTCTTGGAATACCTTGTGCTCTCCAAACGTACCTACTATCTGATTGAAATCACTCTGATTTGGCTGGTATTGGCTCGATTTAGCTTTTACAAGCGGATAGACCCATTTGTGCAAGCTGAGATTACTACTTTTACTTTCTATTAAGGTATTTAGTACCTCTGCATAAGCTACATTAAGTGCATTGTCGCTGCTCGTTTCAATATTTGGTTTTACACCTTTTCTTTCCCAATTATCGTTTGTTCTGGGGTCAACAGGTCGGGCAGTTGGTAAAGTGAGAATAAAATCGTCATTTACTATTTCTGCTCTTCTGGCATGAGCAGCTCCAGCTGTTACCTCTCCAACAATGGTTGCTCTAGTCAAACTTTGCATAGCATAGCTAAAGCCTTCTGCAGCGGATGCAGAATTACTGCTGGTGAGAATATAAAGAGGAGTATCTTTAAACCTAGGACCCGGAACATAAGGCGACGTCCAATCTTGCGTTTGAGTTAACACACCATTCTCTCGACTTTCAAAAGTCGATAAATGAACAGTATCTAAGTCAAAAAAGTAACTGGCTAACGAAGTTACCATAAAAGGACTGCCACCAAAATTGTTCCTTAAATCAATAATAACACCATCGGCATGCTGTAAAAATTTCATCGCATTTTCAAGCGTTTCACCACCTAAATGACTATCCGAGAACACTCTTATGTCAAGGTAACCAATGTTGCCATCAAGCATTTCAACCTTTTTAAAACCATAGTTGTCTGTAGGCGTCTCCATGGCTCGACTATCCGAAAACGCTTTAGTTTGTGCTGATGAACGGTATGTTTTCAGTTCATTCACCCATTGTGGGTCATAAACGACAGAGAGGTGTTTATCATTTGCAATTTTGTTTAATTCCAAAGTCATAAATTTAGCAATATCTTCAGATGACTTTTGATGATCGCAACCAGATAACAATGATTTCGAACGCATTAACTGAGCTAACGTTGTTGCTGTATTTTCAATTACGTAGTTATCTGGACTTCCCCTAAAACACTAGACACTCCTTAGGTTAAAATACAACTTTAGGAGGGCACCATGTCCAAGCAACGTTTTACACCAGAATTCAAAGCCGAAGCTATCAAACAAATCACAGAACGTGGATATTCCGTTAAAGATGTATCTGAGCGCTTAGGCGTATCAGACAACAGCCTTTATAAGTGGCTCAAGGAACATAATCAGGCCACTAATCCAGATCCTGTAGTGACGCAGCAGCAGGATTTAGCCGCTGAAAATGCCAGGCTAAAAGCCGCTTTAAAACGGGCTGAAGAAGAGCGGGACATCCTAAAAAAGGCCGCCGCATACTTTGCCAAGCAGTTCAGTTAAGGTATGCCTTTATCCGCGATAACCAGAACTGCCATCCTGTGCGGTTGATGTGTACCATGCTGCGTGTCCATCACAGCGGCTATTATCAATGGCTGAAGCAGCCTGAATCAAACAGAGCACGTGAGAACCAGCGTTTAACGGCACTGATTAAAGAGTCATGGCTTGAAAGCGGCGGCATTTATGGCAGCCCTCGTATCCATGTTGATTTACGTGAAGCCGGTGAAACCTGCTCGGAGAATCGCGTAGCTCGCTTGATGAATTTGGCTGGCCTCAAAGCTATTCGTGGTTATAAAACGCCACGTTATCGTGCGGGTAAACCCGCTGTACCGGCAAAAAACCAGTTACAGCGTGAATTTACTTATAACGAGCCAAATAAAGCCTGGGTAACTGATATCACCTATATCAGAACCTACGAGGGCTTTTTATATCTTGCCGTAGTGTTAGATCTGTACTCTCGACGAGTCATTGGTTGGTCGATGAAGGCCACGCTGGCGAAAGAAATTGTGCTTGATGCGTTGTTAATGGCTGTCTGGCGCAGGAAACCGAAACAACCGGTCATCATACATTCTGACCAAGGCTCCCAGTTCAGTAGCGATGAATGGAAACGATTTCTGGATACACACAAACTCTCAGCCAGCATGAGTCGGCGCGGTAACTGTTGGGATAATGCGGTTGCCGAATCCTTCTTTAGTTCACTGAAAAAAGAGCAGATTAAACGGAGAATTTATAACAACCGTGAAGAAGCGCGTAGTGACATTTTTGAGTACATCGAGGTATTTTATAACCGTCGGCGCAGACACAGTCATTTAGGACAGTTATCACCAGCAGATTATGAGGAAAAAGCTAATCTCAACGAGGTTAACGAGTGTCTATGAGATTGGGGGAAGTCCATTCTTCCTGAAATTTCAATTATTGTTTTCTAATAACGCTCAACCACACCAAAAGGGGTTAAAAGATTTTCCACAAGCTAAATTAAATTGATAACGCTAAGCTTTGGGGCGGCTGGAGCGCAGCGTAAGCCGTCCCAGCCACGATAGTGGTGACAATAGCGCCTTGTTATGTGTTTGATAAAGCGTTGAATTTTTTAATTGTATAGAAAACCATGGCAATATTTACAGCACCCATGGTTGCCAGAAGCTTTATCAAAATGGTGATTGCTGGCGCTTGAGCATAAATAAAGCCTATTGCAAAAAATGACAAAGCAACTAAACAAAATGCCAAAACAATCAACATTTTAAATTCCGACTTGGCATTGCGAGACTTAGCTACATTCAATACGTTGGACATTAAACTGATACCTCATGAAAACACATAACGCTCTAATCAGCCGCGCCGCTGTTTGGCGTCGGATGCATTTGCTTGTTATGTTTACACACGATACTGCTCTCGATTTTCCTTTTGTATATTTAAAAGAGCCGCTATCTTTAGTTCGTCATCGAGCTGCATAAAAAAACTAAGGTTATCATTTAAAATCTTCAAATCTCTTTTTAGATTCGAATGATAACCACTTGGGCAAGTATCATTATATTTCTCTGCTTCCGCTCTACCTTTTAGCAAACATAGGGCATTGTTAACGCTAAAGGAGTTTACCCTAGAAGACTTGCCAAAAGTTGTTCCCAAAGGAAAACCATAACTAATGCTTTCAAATTGGATGAAAAGTGCTTTATTTTTGAAAGCTATTTTATATGGGTTTTCAAATTTACGTTTGGGTGATACAACTTCCTTTAAGCCGAGTAGATACGCAAGCTCTTTAAATTCTTGTCTACAAAATTCCTTGAAGTTTTCTATAGCTTCCGATTCAGTCATATCTCAAAGTAAACATAACGCCCGCAACAGCCGAGAGCGTAGCGAATCGGTTGTTTGCGCTTGTTATGTTTTTATCTATTTTCATCGTAATAGAAGGGTAATTTTGGAGAATCAAAATCGCCCTCCCCATATTTCACATCTATGTGCGCTGGCAGCATATTTCGCATCTTTTCGTGAATAGATGTGTGTAGCAATTTAAATCCAGCGTGCTCATTGATCGAGCCCAGAAACCGTTCGATATCCTTAATATTTTTGTAATGCAAAGGCTGATGAAAAAACCTTTGATATTCTTGCAAGGTCGAGAAAACGTACATCAAGTCTTTTAAATTGACCTCAACTTTCTCATCAGGATCGATTGCTTCAAAACCGAAGGTAGCAATCTCTTCCAAATTGTCAGTGTACTCTTTAGTCACTTACTACCTCGAGAAACATAACGCTTTGCTAATTGGCTGCCGCAGCGTAGCGTAGGCAGTCCAGAGGAGGCCACGTTTTTTTGTGGCCGGAACGAAATTAAGCAACTTGTTAGGGTTACAACAAAGTTAGCATTTCGATTACTTCATCTGTCGGTCTGCCAGGACTAAAAAAAGCCCAAATGTGATCGCGCTTTCCTTGAGAATCTAGATTCTCCCACCAGCTTCCATTCTTTACATTGGACTTAAATAAATCAATTAATTCAGAGTCTCTATCTACAATCAAACAGTGTTTCCATCTTTCAGCGCCTTCAATATCATTTTCTTGTAACCGCGTTTCTAATATCTTTTTCGCTACTTCATCAGCGAAACTAGCAATTAAAGGGCTGAATAAAGCTTCTGGTAAGTCGGGGTTTTCACTGCGCTTAACTGCGCAAATTAGCTTGTGAATTGCCATTAGCTCTGACGCATTCTTTATTTTGAGATTCACCATGATTTCGCAGTAACCCTAACGCCCCGCGCATGCGCGCGAACTTGTGAGCGTCGCAGGGGACGTAGGCCCCAAATGACGCGGATTGTTAGCTGAAAACCAGCCAGTTATCACCAATTTTGAACGAGAAAACATTTTTTGTTTACAACACGAACTTAACTGGTGCAGAACTGATATCTTCAACTCCTATGCTAATAACTTTTGATTCAACGACAGAGTGATATAAAAAGCTTATTGAAAGTATCTTACCCATGCCATTCTTGAAATTGAAAGTATGCTTATTGGTTGAATTCTCGGCAACTCCTGAAAATAAATCAGTTTGGAAAACCTCGTATTTATCTTCTGTTATCTGCAATCTCACCAGCTCAATTTCGTATCCATTTCTAACTTTTGTCGGGTACGTTACTGTATATCTGAATCCGATAGGACTGTGTTCTGGATCCATCGCCTGCAGAGTGATCCCGTATAAATTAAGAACATCCGCCGTACCATCCAAGTTTATATAAGTCCGCTTATCTGCATATGCTGAGAATGACAAAAACGTTAATAAGACAAAAATGAATCTCGAAATATTCAACTGACTTTCCTTTTCAGCTAACGCTTTGCTAATGGGCAGCCGAAACGCAGTGTAGGCTGTCCCGTGGAGGCCACGCTGTTTGTGGCCGGAACGAAATTTAGCAACTTGTTATAAGCCATTTGTGTTGACCCTGTTGCCGCAATGAATACAAACGATTGAGCCAGAAAACCAATGCCAAACAACTTTAGACCAGTCCCCACTAGATGCTGGATGCGGTGACTTAAACCCTTGAACAGTTAAACACTTATTGCAGTGAGGGCAACGATTAAAAAACGCCAAAATAATATGTACAACTACAGCGCCAAGAAAAGCACCAAAGATGTATACCAAATGACTCGCACTAGCCTCCGGTGGAGAAAGAAACTTGCCGTAACCCAACGCTAGAAAGAATGCGATCAAAAGAGACCACGCGATAAAAACGCTGAGTACATCGAGTTTGCCTATTAACGTTTTGAACACCGATCTTCCCTATGGCTTATAACATTTGTATATTGTGCTGGCACGATTTGCCTGGTTCTACCAGTTGGCGTGCTGCGGTTAATCATTTGATTCACAAAGTGTATTTTTAAAAGATTTATCCACGTACAGGGTAAATCGTGCTGGCACATTATTCCCTTTTGGAGGCCTGTTATTTACTTGCTCTGTGATCCTAAGTCTCTAAATTAGATTGTTTTTCCTTCTTCAGCAACAAATAACTGTGCCTGCCAATCAGCGAAAGCGTGCTTGATTTTGGGAAAAAACAAATAATACTGTATATAAACACATGTGTTGGTGGGCTTCGAAATGGCTAAAAGTGCTTTTTTACAAGCTGTATCTGAAGACATTAGGTTAAGGGGCTACAGTATTCGTACAGAGCATTCCTACTTGTATTGGATAAAAAGTTTTATTTTGTACCATCAGAAAAAGCATCCACAACAGATGGGGGCTGATGAAGTTAAAGCTTTTTTAAGCTGGTTGGCGAATCAGCGCCATGTTGCAGTGAACACTCAAAAAGTAGCCTTAAATGCGTTAGTTTTTTTGTACCACAAGTTTTTGAAAATAGAGTTGGGTGAGCTGGGGTTTACTCATGCGGCGAAACAGCGCAGCTTGCCTGTCGTATTATCTGTTAGTGAAGTCGCTGCACTGCTGCCCCATCTGAAAGGGATGTGTGCACTTATAGTGTCTTTGTTATATGGCAGCGGGTTAAGAGTTTCGGAGTGTTTACGTTTGCGTGTGCAAGATATTGATCTGGAGCACTTGTCTATTACGGTCAGGGACGGTAAAGGCAAAAAAGACAGGCAAACTTTGTTGAGTAGTAGCCTGGTTACGGCACTCAAACAACAAATAACACGAGCTTTGGCGTTGCAGCAGCAAGACAATCTGCGTGGCATTGGTCCGTCTTTACCTTTTGCATTGGGGCGTAAGTACCCTTCGGCGTATCGGCAAGCGGGTTGGATGTTTTTGTTTCCTTCAACCAGTCTGTGTGCACACCCACTGACTGGGGTACTTTGCAGGCATCATTTGCATGATAGTGCGGTCAGAAAGGCGTTGCAGCCAGCTGTGGTCGCCTGCGGTATTCATAAAAAGGTGAATTGCCATACCTTTCGCCATTCGTTTGCTACCCATTTGTTGCAATCGGGTTATGACATTCGTACCGTGCAAGAATTGCTGGGTCATAACGATGTGGCAACCACTCAAATTTATACTCATGTGATTGGCCAGCACTACGCGGGCACAGTCAGCCCGTTGGATAAGCTGTTTAACCCTCCTGAACTCAAAGAATCTCGGTGTATTTATGGCAAACAGGAACCGCATTGTGCCGCGTGAATCTTTAGTTTTCTTATAGTTGTGACCATGGTGTTTAGCGCGGTATCAGTTACGTAAAAAGCTCCTGGCCAGCCATGCACGAAAAAAACAGCTAAAGCAAGGGCTTTAGCTGAACCAGAGGAAGGCGAACCTCTACTTAGGGTGGATAGAAAGTGTGGTGTTTAAATTTAGTCTGCTAAAAACAGCCGGATTTGTTCTGTTTTGCTTTGAATATTCAAAAGCCCGTCCAAATGACCTGCCTGACCTGAAATCTCTTCGTAGCCAGCATCCGGCATTTGCTCTTTGCTGTGTTTGGCCATAGCTGGTGTTAGTAATAAATCTCCTGTAGCTGGTAACCACAAGGTTTTGGCTTTCACGCTTTTGAGCTGTTGTTGCCAATTGTCGCCCATACCTGCGCGCCATAATTGTGAGGCCCGCACCAAATACAACAATGAATTCGCATCCATTTGGGCTGAGCGTTGTTTAGCGGTGCTCAGCAGCTGGTTCCAGGCAGGTAGTTCGGCCTGAATATCCTGATGAATAGCTTTATCCAAAGAAGGGGCCGGATAGGTTTGATTAAATAATTCCGGGTTCAGTGCATCCTGAATAACATAAGCTAAAGCTCGTGTTAGTCCAGCTGGTTGTTCTGTTAACGGATAAGCGCCTTTGTTCCAATCCGGGTCTTGTTTTATCGGTTGAGCCCAACGCTCCAGCCGAACTGCACTAAAACTATCGATATAAGCAGTGCCTATCACGGGTAGTAAACGCTGCACTTTATCCGGATAACTGACCGCCCATTCAATGGCCTGAAAGGAACCCATGGACGGGCCTATCACGGCATAAAGTTTTTTGATGCCGAGTTTATCCAGCAGAGCTTTTTGCACTTCAACAAAATCACGAATGGTCACCACAGGAAAAGTTAAACCATAAGGCTTGCCCGTATCCGGATTAATGCTGGCAGGGCCTGTGGTGATCACATCAGGCGAAAAGGCGTTCAGATTAGCCAGACTATCGACACTGACTACATAAAATTTGTTGGTGTCTATGGCTTTGCCAGGGCCGATAATTTTGTCCCAGTAACCAGGCGCTGCATCAGTAGAGCGGTATTTGCCAGCCGCATGCGAAGTGCCGGAAAAATAATGGGTGATTAAAATGACATTGGATTTATCGGCATTGAGCTTGCCATAAGCTTCCCAGCCGACCTTCACCTGCTTTAACGCCACGCCACTTTGAGTGGTAAAGTGTGCCAGTTCCAGCTGCTGTTTTTGCACTAAAGGCAGCTCTGCCGCCTGCACCAAGCTGCTGAACAGCAGTATCAAACCAAGCCATAGTTTCATTTTAAATCCTTTCAGCAAAGCTTTGATCACAGCCATTGAAACAGGAAAATAGCCAGCATCACGCCCAAAGTGGGCACTACCACAGTCACAGCGGCCACAGGCCAGTAGGCATTTTGATGGCTTTCACCACAGATAGCACGAATAGTAGTGACCACATAACCATTGTGCGGCAATGAGTCTAAAGCACCGGATGAGATAGCGACCACACGGTGCAGCTGCTCTGCATCGACGCCACGTTCTATGTAAACCGGGGCTATTTCTGGCAAAGCTATGGCCTGACCGCCAGAGGCTGAACCTGTTAAACCCGCAATGACACTAACAGCAACAGCAGCGCCTATCAGCTCAGAGCCTGGTAAATGTGTCATGGTCTCGACCACAGCGGCAAAAGCTGGTGTCAGCTTAGCCACAGAGCCAAAACCTACTACAGCTGCTGTATTGCCTATCGCTATTAAAGCCCCGGTAGCGCCTTGATCCAGCGTCTGGCTTAAAGAGGGTAAGAATTTACGATTGAGTAAATACAAGGTGCTGACACCACCGGTCAGCGCCACTATTAAGGCGGCTTGTTGCAGGGTGTCATGCAGTAAATAGGACAACAGCAGCACCACCAGCAAAGGTAAAATACCCATCAAAGGATGAGGCAAGGCTTTGTCGCCTAACACAGGATCCGCTTCACGGCCTTCAAAAACTTCACCTTTGGCTATCGCAGTTTTGATCATCTTCATCAGCCAGCAATAACCTAGTATTGCCATAAAAATCGCCACTATAATGCTGACTTCCCAACCCGCATAAGGGCTGGTGCCGAGGTATTGAATAGGGATCCAGTTTTGAATTTCAGGCGAGCCGGCGGATGTCATAGTAAAAGTGACAGAACCTAAACCTAAAGCGGCCGGGATAAAACGCCGGGGCAGGTTGGCGTCTTTAAATAAGCTCACCGCCATAGGGTAAGCGGAAAAGGCCACTACAAAAATACTGACGCCACCATATGTCAGCACTGCACAAGCTAAAACTACAGCCAATACAGCCCGTTGTTTGCCGATACGTTTCACTATGGCAAGGGCTACTGCGTCCGCTGCGCCTGTATGTTCCATCAGCTTACCAAACAGGGCGCCCAGTAAAAACATTAAAAACCAGCTGGAGACAAAACCAGCGAAACCCGACATATAACCCTGGACAAAATTGGCCGGGTTATCGGCCAGCCAAAATGGGATGCCATTAAACAAAGCCACAAATAAAGCGCAGAGTGGCGCCAGAATAAACAGGTTTACCCCGCGCATGGTTAGCACTATCAGTAACACCAGCCCCGCTAACAGACCAAATAAACTCAGCATAGAAACAACCTTGTGTTTTTTCTTTAGTCTGGTGTAAAGCTGTAGGGCAAACCATAGTACTAAGGTACAGTCTTATAACTTCAGTTTAATATAATTCTTTTATTTTCATGTGCTTACCTGTAGTTTGTCGTGGGTATAGTACTAAGGTACAGCTTAACATTTCGACAAGACGGCCTAGAGTGGTACTGGACAAGTTAGCAGGAGAAGCCAGATGGCCCATAACAATAAGAAGACGAAGACTGTATTCCAACCCACTTTATTAGCAGTGCTGATAGGGTCCGCCTTAATTAATCCGGTCATGGCAGAACAGGCCAGCAACGACGCTGCAGCACAACAAGAAGAAGCGACGCTGGAAGTCATTCAGGTGACAGCCCGTAAAACGGCTGAAAACCTGCAGCAGGTGCCTGTTGCTGTAACCTCTATAGGTGCAGAAGCTCTGGCGCAGCGTGGTATTGAAAACTTAACCGCAGTGCAGGCTTATTCGCCGAACACTACGTTGCAGGTATCCCGTGGTACCAATAGCACCTTAACAGCCTACATCCGCGGTATTGGTCAGCAGGACCCTTTGTGGGGTTTTGAACCTGGCGTCGGTATTTATATTGATGATGTCTATATGGCCCGCCCTCAGGGTGCTGCTATGGACGTGTACGATGTAGAACGTATTGAAGTGTTGCGTGGCCCTCAGGGCACTTTATATGGCCGCAATACCATAGGTGGCGCGGTGAAATACATCACTAAACCTTTGAGTGGTGACAATGAGCTCAGCCTACGTGGCACTGTCGGCAACTATGGTCAAAAAGACTTTAAAATTGCCGGTCAAACTGCATTAACAGACAAGCTGTTTTTTGGTGCTGCCTTAGCCACGCTGAACCGGGATGGTTTTGGTACTTACCTCAATACGGGCGCAGAAAACTACGATAAAGATATTCTGACCGGTCGTGTCAGTCTGCAGTATCAGGCGACAGATAACTTACGTTTTAGTTTTGCCGCGGATCGCACCGAAGATGACTCAAACTCCAAAGGCGGCCATCGTTTAACGCCAAGTTTAGTCACAGGTGATGCGCCACCGAAAAGCGTGTTTGATTCCAATACCAGTATGCCAGCGGATAACTCCGTAGTGACTGAAGGTCAGTCGCTGACTATTGCGTGGGATATCAACAGCGACTGGACCCTCAAATCCATTAGCGCCAAACGTGAAGGCGTCACAGATACCAATATCGACTTTGACGCCACTCGTTTACCGTCGCTGGATGTACCGGCTTTTTATGAAGATGAACAAACTTCGCAAGAACTGCAGTTGCTGTTTAACGGCGACAAACTGAAGATGGCATCCGGCCTGTATTACTTTAATGGCGAAGCCTGTGGTGCTTTTGGTACTGTGCTGGTGCAGGGCCTTGGCGTCACTACTGAAAATGGTGGTTGTGTCGACACCGACAGCGTAGCCGCTTATGCACAGGGTAGTTATCAATTCACTGACAAGCTATCTTTCACTTTAGGCGGTCGTTATACCAAGGATGATAAAGACGCTGAAGTTTATCGTTTTGTTTATTTAGGCTACAAAAGACCACGGGACAACGGCACTCCTATTGCTGTGCAGTCAGACTTTGCAGGCAGCGAAACCTTCAGCCATTTTTCACCTCGTGTAGGTTTTGAATACCAGAGCAATGACAACTTTATGTGGTACGGCTCGTACACCGACGGTTTTAAATCCGGTGGTTTTGATATGCGCGGCAACCAGTCAATTAACCCAAATGCCGGTGACCCGTATCAGGAAGAAACGGTAGATACCTTTGAACTTGGTTTTAAAAGTGAGTGGAATGATCGCACTTTACGTTTAAATGCTGCGGCTTTCACTTCCAGCTATGACGATATGCAGGTGACGGTGCAGCGGGCAGTCAACAATACCGTTGCTTCTCAGGTGCTGAACGCGGCCAGCGCTGATATCCGTGGTTTTGAAGTGGAGATGATTTCAGTTCTGACCAGTAACGTAGAACTGACGGGGATTTTAGGTTACACAGACGCTAAGTTTAACGAAGTGGTGTTTTTTGATGCGGCCACCAAAACCAATACCGATGTGTCAGATATCTGGTCATTCGCCAATACCCCAGAGTGGACTGGTACTTTAGGTCTGAAATACACCCAAAGTGCCGGTATAGGCGAAATTGTGTATAACGTCATGGGCTCGTACCGCGCTGATACGCAGATTTTTGAAGTGCCGTCCGTGCTGGATTTTGGTGGTTATACCCTGTTTAACGCTGGCGCTACCTGGTACTCCAATGATGGTCACTGGGACTTGTCGGCTCAGGTGCGTAATATAGGCGATAAAGAAACCCGTATTGCCGGGTACAACTTCCCGCTGCTGGCGGGTGAGCAAACCATTACCGCCTACTACGGCGACCCAAGAACTTATAGTTTAACTCTGGGATATCGTTTCTAAGCTGTTGATGTGGTAGGGCGGGGTTTATCCCCGCCCGTATCTGCAGCATTAGATATAAACGACGTATCTAAAGTAATTTGAGTCGACAAGGATTGTAGGGGCGGGGTTTATCCCCGCCCGGTACGAAGGCTAAAAAACACTTGCCGGGGCGAAAGCCCCGGTTCAGTATGGTGAAAAGAGGTTTTATAAAGTTGATACTGCGCTGTTATGATTGCAATTATTGCTGATGACCATCCGTTATTCCGTGTCGCTTTGGCACAAGCTTCGCAACAAATTCTTGGTTCCGATGCGGTCTTGCTGCAAGCCAATAGCATGGCGCAGCTGTGGGCTTTATTGCTGCAACATCCTGATACCGAACTAATCTTTCTGGATTTAAAATTGCCGGATGCCGAAGGTTTTGCTGGTTTAACTTCGCTGCGCACTGAATACCCTGATATCTCGATTTTGATGGTGTCTGCTATTGAAGATCCTGCTGTGATTAAACAAGCCTTGCAACTCGGGGCTTCGGCCTATATTCCTAAATCTGCGCCGCTGGATTTGTTATCCGAAGCCGTGGCTCAGGTTGTGGCAGGGGAGACCTGGCTGCCGGCTGAATTGGTGAATGAAGTGGAAAAAGCCAGGGATCTGATTGATCAGGATTTTGCCCGCCGATTGGAACAACTGACGCCGCAACAATTTCGAGTGCTGAAAATGATTGCAGACGGTTTACTGAATAAACAAATTGCTTATGAAATGCAGGTGCAGGAAACCACCATTAAGCAGCATGTGTCGGCTATTCTGCGCAAACTGAATGTGAATAACCGTACTTTGGCGGGGATTATGTTTGAGAAGCTAAAGCTGCCCGATGAGTTTTAACCCAACCCCATTTGCTGTTTAGCTATGCCAAGCAAATGCGCTCTGTCGTCCAGGCCATTGGTGCCGCCGTTAATTAAGCGGGTGACTTTGATTAAATCATCTGCTTCTGCCGCATCATTAATATTACGTTTTTGCCAATACCAACAGCCTGAAGCCACTGCCAACACCGGATCTGTGGCGACTAAATCGGGTTGGCTGACCACATCCACGCCCCAATCCTGACTAAAGGCCTGATAGTTGGCTTTTCCGGTTAACTGAATAATACCGCGGCCTCTGTAAGCCCAGCCGTCACCACTTTGCTCATTGCCATTTCCCATTCTGTTGGCATAAATACGGTTTGCTATTTTCTCCGGCTGACGGGCGTAGCTATTCAGATCCACACCAACAAAATACTTAGCAAATAAAGAGGTTAAGGCTGAGGCACTGTAGTTCAGGTTTTCTTTGAGCTGCGAGTAACCAGCACTTTCATGGGCCGTTTGCGCCATAAAATGTGCAACACATAAAGGCGGTGTAATTTTAGCTTTAGGCAAATCCAGGTCCAGCGCGTTGCAGAAACTACTTAATGTACTGCTGCTTAAACTTGGGCATAAAGCAGACAACAAAGCAGGACTAACCAGTGAGGCTGAAGTGGTGCTTGGTAAATCTGGCAACAGCAGCTGCTGACCCGGATAAATCTGGTTAGGATTGGTCAGCTTATTCTGACTGGCTATCCAACTGGCTTTGCTGCTGTCAGCATAATAACGGGCCGCTATGCTACTTAAGGTATCTCCGGTTTTGACCTGATAAAGCATGACGCTCTCCCTGTCGTTGATAAATAACAGGTACAAAGTATGGTGCAGTTTTTGTTTTTTAACAGTGGTTCGGCAATAGTCTCAGCACTATTGTGCGTCACCGAAAATATGCTCCTGCATTTTCGGTGTACCGTACCTCCTGTACATAAAAAAAAGCCCACCGCTTTGGGTGGGCAAGAGGCGGCAACGCCTTTTAGCTAGGAACTGGTGACTAGCAGCAACAGACAGTTGCTGGTTGCTTTGGTACTGCAACTACAACCGGCTTTGGCTGACTGGTTGTCGTACTTTGATTGGCTTGTGTCTGTAGCGTTGGTTCGGATGGCACATAACCATGAAACTCAGCTAAGCCTTTAAATACCTGAATTAAACTTTGTTTGAGCATAGTATTGCACTCCTGCTGTCTGAATAATGAGCAGTGTAGAGAGTGCGTAGGGTTTTGATTAGCCAGCTCAACAAAGACAGATAGTTTCCTAAAAGAAACAGTCAGCGTGAAAAAATCTGGTTAAAATCAACAACGAAAACAGCATAAGAAAAAGGTGCAGGGATGTCGTTGCTTCAGCGTTTAAGTGATATGGCTACATTTGCCAAAGTAGTAGAAAGCCGCAGTTTTACTCAGGCTGCTGTAGCACTGGATATGTCCAAAGGCGCGGTCAGTAAAGCCATCAGCCGTTTAGAACAGCATTTAAACGTACGTTTATTGCAGCGTTCTACCCGCCAGTTGAGTTTAACGGCTGAAGGTGAGGCGTTTTTTGAGTACTGCCAGCAGGTGGTGGCTCAGGCCGATCAGGCTGAACATCACTTATCCGAACTGCGGGACGAACCTTCAGGTTTAATCCGCATCACTGTCCCCGTCACTTTTGGTACTTTGCGTATTGCCCCCTTGCTTCCTGAGTTATTAAAGCAGTATCCGAAGTTATCGGTGGAGCTGGACTTAAACGACAAAGTGGTCGACCTGATTGCCGAGAAAATGGATTTGGGAATGCGTTTTGGTCGCTTGGCCAATTCCAGCCTTATTGCGCGCTCTCTGCCAGGTTTACCTATTACTATGGTGGCTTCTCCTGGTTATTTAGAAGCGTTTGGCACGCCGCAAAGCCCGGCAGATTTATGTCAGCATCAGTGTTTAAGTTCAGGTTCTTCCATTGCCGATCGCACCTGGTTTTTTCGGTATATGGATCAGAGCATTGAAGTACTCACGTCAGGCAGGGTGTTATGCAATAGCAACAGAGCGTTAAAACATGCAGCTTTGGCGGATATGGGCTTGTTATTTGTCACTCGTTATCAGGTAGAAAAAGAGCTGCAAAATGGCAGTCTGGTGGAAGTGATGCAGGACTATATGCCAGAACCACTGCCATTGCATCTGGTGTATCCAAACCGCCATCATATGAAGGCGGGATTAAAGGTCGTGATCCAGTTTTTCCAGCAGCAGTTTGCTTTGAGCTACTGAGTCAGTTGATTGAACTGCTTTTTAACTTCTTGTATTGCCAGAATAAACCAGCCAGATATAACAGGAAGATAATACCCAGGATTTGTTTTACTAATGGAGATTCAGGACCTTCCGGAGCCAGCGGTGCGCCAACAGGTAAGCGGCTTAAGCTTTCAACAGTAGTTGGAATAAACATCAGGAAAAAGCTGGTGCTCATCAAAAACCGCTCCAGCATAGCGGCTTTACTTTGCAGGGCTGACAGTTTTGGCAGCAGATATGCAGCACCAATCAGCAGCAAAATCAAAATTCCTAAGAAATGGCCTTCACTAAGCTTACCGGTTTTCATAATAGTAAAAGCAGTTGCCACTGCTGCGACAGTGCTCAGGCTATACCAAAAGCCAAGCTTGCTGCGCGGATTAATATGGCCTTGCTGCAACAGCAATATGGCTGCCAGCACTATAGGAATTAAGCTAATGAGCGTATGCACAATACCAAAAACAGACATTATGATTTCCTCAATAAATTGAAACTATTAAGCCTAGATGAGTAATTGCAGCTCAGCTTCACAGTTGAGAAAATTTAGTTTATGACTTTGTTCAGTTCAACAGACGTTGTAATAAGCGCTTTAATGACACTTCTTTTAGAGGTTTGAGCATAAAATGAAAACCAGCATTGAGCGCATGTTGGCGGATGTCGCCGTTTTGATCGGCTGAGTTAATCACTACAGGAGCGTTGATGCCAAAATGCTCAGCCAACTGCACCGCTACTTCAACTCCTGTAGCGCCATGATCCAGATGATAATCAAACAACATCAAATCAGGTTTAAAGCCCTGTTGTACAGCATTCAGCGCTTCACTTGGAGAGCTGACTGCTATCACTTCACAGTGCCAGCTTTGCAGTAATTGCGACACGGCTTGCAACAACACTGCTTCGTTATCCATTAGCAAAATACGTTGACCGGCAAAACGACTGGGCTGGTTAGATTTAAGCTGTGGCAACACCCGTTGACTGACTCTGGCCAGCGGTACTCTGATATAAAAACAGCTGCCTTTGCCTGGCACAGAACTAAAACTGACGTCATGAGCTAATAAGCTGCAAATCCGCTGGCTGATCGCAAGCCCTATCCCTAAGCCTTTTTGGTCGGCTTGACTGCCTTGCTGGAACTCATCAAAGATTTTCTGTTGATCTGCTTCGCTGATGCCTATGCCGGTATCGCAAACACAAATTCGAAGCGCCTCACCCTGACGTTTTACACCCAGCAGAATTTTGCCACTCTGGGTATAACGCAGCGCATTGGCCAATAAATTCTGGATCACCCGTTTAAGCAGTTTGGCGTCGCTAAAGGTGCCAAGACGGGTAGGAATATAGGTAAAGCTCAAGCCTTTGTTGTGGGCCAATACCGCGGCTTCGCGGGCTGCTTGATCCAATAATTCAGACAAAGCAAATGTTTCAGCCTGGGCTTTGACCACACCGGCATCCAGTTTGGTCAGTTCCAGAATAGCGGCCAGTAACTCTTCGGCAGAATTCAGCGAATGGGTTAAATTTTGCGCCAGCTGTTTGACTTCATCTTGCTGACTTTGCTGGCGTATCAGACCACAAAACAAGGCTGCGGCATTAAAAGGCTGCATCAGATCGTGACTGGCAGCGGCGAAAAAACGGGTTTTGGCTGCTGTGGTGGCTTCGAGCTGTTGTTTAGTCTGCTGCAGTTGTTGGTTTAATTGTTCCAACTCAGCGGTGCGGCTTTTGACCCGTTGTTCCAACGTATTATTACTTTGCTCCAGCTCGCGTTGTACTTCAATAAAAGAGCTGACATCGCTGTAGGTGGTGACAAAACCGCCACCGGGCAGCGGATTGCCCAGCATTTCAAAAATACGGCCATCCTGCTGCTGGCGCTGAAACTTGTAGCTGCTGCCCTGACGTAAGTAATTCAGTCGCTTTTGGATTTCCTGGCAGATGGCCTGTTCAGATAAAGCCTGACCCGCTAAACCGCGTTGCAGGTTATAACGGATAAGATCTTCAACAGGGCGTCCTACTTCAACTAAGCCGGGGGGATAGGCAAAAAGATCGAGGTAACGCTGATTCCATGCAATAACCCGTAAATCAGCGTCAACCACGCTGATACCCATACTGATATTGTCGATGGTGGCGTGCAATAAGGCCTGATTAAACTGAAATACCTGACTGGCTTCGTCGACAAAACGGGCCACAGACTCGATAGGCAACTGGGCATGTTTACCTGAGGCCTGCAACAAAAGCCGCATCGAAGCGCCACCTACTACAGCAGCCAGACTGCGCTCCACCGCCTGCATAAACTGCGGATTGGCCCACTGTTGGGGTTCCAGCGTGTTTTTACTGTAACGTTGCAGCAGCTTTTTCGCTTCTTTTTCACCGGCAAAGCGCCGCACTAATAAATAACCGTCCTGCACACTTAATACCGGGCTTTGGCTATTGGAACTCGGTTGGCTTGGGCGACGTAAAAAACGGTAACTTTCCAGCCATTCACCTAAACGGGTTTGACTGAAATGGCTGACCAACAGCAGCATTGCTGTATTGACGGTCAAACTCAACAGCACACCTAAACTGACGGAATCGATGTGGCCACCAAAAAGCTGAGATGGCGCTAACCAACTGATGCCTAAAGGACCTTCAGTTAACCAGTCACCACCAATAAAGCCAGCTCTGGCCAATTCCGGCAGCAATAAAATATAAGCCCAAATCGCCAGGCCACTACATAAAGCGGCGATGGTTCCTTGTCTGTTAATGCGTTGACTGAATAACCCTAAAATTAGAGCTGGTGCTAATTGTGCTATTAAAGCAAAAGCCATTAAACCCAGCTGAGCCAGGCCAGTGCTGGTGCCTATCCAGCGGTAATACAGATAACCACAAAACAATACGGCGAGCATGGACCAACGCCTTAAAGTGACCACTTTGATTTTTTGCTGGCCTGGATCTTCGGTGTTTTGTTTGCGGTAAATCAGCGGCGTCAGTAAATCGTTGGTGATCATAATACCCAGCACCACAGTGGCGACTATCACCATGCTGGTGGCAGCAGAAAATCCGCCTAAATAAGCCAACAAAGCAATATCAGTGCGGTTGGCAGCCAAAGGCAGTTGCAGTACCACTAAATCCACATTGGCTTGGGGACCCAGCATCATAATGCCGGCCAAAGCCAGAGGCAGAGTAAACACACTCATCAGCAGCAGGTAACCAGGGAATATCCAGCGGGCCTGATGTAGATGGCTCAGTTGTTGGTTTTCAACAAAGCTGACATGAAACTGGCGGGGTAAACATAAAGTGGCGACAAAACCCAGGAGTACATGCACCCAATACACATAAGAGGGCTGGCCTTGTTGTTGTATTTGTTGCACCGAGGGGTGTTCTGCTGCTTTGCTAAAAATATCAGCCATGCCGTCAAACATACCCCAGCAGACAAAAATACCGATACTCAAAAGCGCCAGTAATTTCACCAGCGATTCAAAGGCAATGGCCGCCATTAAGCCCGGATTTGGCTGATGGGCTTTGGCGCTGCGACCAGAAAATAATAACGCAAAGACAGCCAGCCAAAGCGTGACATAAAGCCCGGTATCCTGATACCAGGGTCTGTTGTCCTGCATAATCACCAGCGCCTGAATGCTGGTGCTGATGGCCTGCAGCTGCAACGAAATATAAGGAATAATGGCGATCAACACTATCAAGGTGGTGAGTATCGCCAGTAAACGGGAATGGCCATAACGGGTGGCGATAAAGTCGGCTACTGAAGTAATACGGTAGCGACGACAGGCAATAGCAATGCGGCCTATTAAACCAAAAGCAAACCAGAACAGAATGAGTGAGCCAATGTAAGTAGGCGGTATCCACCAGCCATTGACGGCGGCCTGAGCTGTGACACCATAAAAGGCCCATGAGGTGCAATAAATCGATAACGCGAAGCTGAAAATCCAGGGCGACACTGGATGGCGGCGCTGCAGCCTGCGGCCCACAGCACCTACACCTAATAACACTAATAAATACAGCAAAGACAAAGCGGCAATGGTGCCAAGACCAATGTTGCTGGCAGGTAAGGTCATAATCAGGTCAGTGGTCACGGAATCACTTCATTCTGCCTTGGTGCCGGGCGGACTGTCCAGCTTGGGCTACTCGTCTGAGCCTTTGGTTGCTTTAGCGTGCTGTCCAGCCACCGTCCAGTACCAGTGTCTGTGCAGTAATATGCCGTGCCGCGGGCTCACATAAAAACGCCGCTGTGCTGGCAATTTCATCCACGCCTATAAAGGCTTTTTGTGGCATAGGCGCCAGCATGATCTGGTCTATTACTTGCTGTTCGGTCAGGTTATGTTCTTTACTTTGTGCCGCAATTTGTTGATCAACCAGCGGAGTGCGGACATAAGCAGGGCAAATGGTATTAATAGTGAAATCAAAGTTGGCGTTTTCTAAAGCCACTACTTTGCTAAAGCCTAATAAACCATGTTTGGCGGCCACATAAGCGGATTTAAAAGGCGAGGCTACCAGTGCATGAATAGAACCTATATTAATGACCCGGCCAAAACCTTGTTGTTGCATGCGCGGCAACACAGCTTTGGTTAACATAGCTGGCCCTGTCAGCATCACTTGCAACAGTTGTTGCCATTTTTGTTCAGGAAAATCTTCCAGTCGTGCTACATGCTGCACTCCGGCATTGTTGATCAGAATATCGACCTGATAAGCCTGAGCGCAGGCGTCAATCGATTCTTGTTCTGTTAAGTTCAGCAGTATGCTGCTGGCTTGATAACCTGCGGCTGTCAGCTCTTGTTTGCGACTATCCAGTTGGCTGCTGTTGATATCCGCCAAAATCACATGATGGCCCAAACGGCCGAAATGCTCTGCCACCGCAAAACCAATACCACCAGTGCCGCCTGTTATTAATACATTCATTGCTCAACTGCCTGTGCTGACAAAAACTTTATGCTAGGCAGAGTGAACAGGAACCACAACGGTACTTTAGTGCTATAGCAGCTGATTTTTGCTTGAAAAGGCTTTTAGTCGTTACTTTTCGCCGAACCAAGGCATAGCGGGAAACTTTGTTTTGTCTGGCCCGCCAGCTGTGATAGATTTAGGCTTCACGTAAAAAATAACTACAAAGTTCTGTCAGTGGAATGGCATGGATAACTGATGTTTTTATCTGTTATCACAAATAAATAGCGTTAAAGCTGAAAATAATAGCCATTCATAAAGCCGCTGCAGAGCTATACCCAAAATACTATGGGTAGAACCGAGGAAAACGTATGGAACAATCTACTGCACTGATCACCAATGATGCGGTCGTGCTTGGCTTATTGGCTGTAATTTTGGGGTTGGTGTTTCATACCAGCCAAAGCAGCAATAAATATTGCCAGGGCTTTTACAAATATGTGCCAGCTTTATTGCTGTGTTACTTCATCCCTTCGTTATTTAACAGTTTTGGCATTATAGATGGTGATAAGTCAGAGCTATACAAAATGGCGTCGCGTTATCTGTTACCTGCCAGCTTAGTGTTGCTAACCATCAGTGTTGATTTTAAAGCTATTTTAGGCCTTGGCCCTAAAGCTTTGATTATGTTTCTGACGGGGACAGCCGGTATTGTTATTGGTGGGCCTTTAGCTTTGGCTATTGTTGGCAGTTTTGCGCCTGAAGCTGTGGGTGGTGAAGGTGAAAATGCTATTTGGCGTGGTATGACGACTATTGCCGGCAGTTGGATTGGTGGTGGTGCCAATCAGGCGGCAATGAAAGAAGTGTTTGAAGTCGGTGGCCCAATATTTTCGGTGATGATTACCGTTGACGTTATTGTTGCCAATATTTGGATGGCGGTACTGTTATGGATGGCCAATAATTCTGAACGTTTTGACCGTGCCAACAAAGCTGACACTTCAGGGATTGAAGCTTTAAAGCAAAAGATTGAAAAGTATCAGGCAGAAAACTCCCGTAACCCAAGCTTAACTGACTTAATGAAGCTGGTGGCTGTCGCTTTTGGTGTTACTGGGATTTCGCATTTTCTGGCAGATCTTATCGCCCCCTGGATTGCGGAGCACGCACCACATCTAGCCATGTATAGTTTAACCAGTGGTTTCTTCTGGTTGGTGCTGATTGCAACAACTCTGGGTTTGGTATTGTCTGGTACTAAAGCTCGTAATCTGGAGGCTGTAGGCGCTTCAAAATTAGGATCAGTCTTTATCTACATTCTGGTTGCTACCATTGGTATGCATATGGATGTGACAGCTATTCTGGATTATCCGATGATGTTTTTAGTGGGTATGATTTGGATGAGCTTCCATGCAGGCTTGCTGATTTTTGTTGCCCGCCTGATCAAAGCTCCACTGTTTTATATGGCAGTAGGTAGTCAGGCTAATGTGGGGGGCGCAGCTTCAGCTCCAGTGGTGGCGGCGGCTTTCCATCCTGCTCTAGCCCCTGTTGGTGTATTACTGGCGGTATTAGGTTATGCACTTGGTACTTATGGTGGTTATATCGCAGGTTTGTTGCTGCAACAGGTCGCGCCTTAAGCTAACGAGGGCAGAGTAAAATTAATATGTTTGATTTAATTTTACTCTGCCCTCAATGACTCAGTTGCTGGCTTGAGCTGTCGATTGCCGCACCAGCAGTTCCGGAATAAACACTGGTTGGTCTTCGGTCTTGCTGTGACTGCCTGGTCTGGTGTGTTTAAATAATAATTCTGCTGCACTTTGCGCTATGGTGCTGTTGGGTTGATGCGCAGTGGTCAGTGGTGGCCAGGTCTGGCGCGAAAAT
This sequence comes from Rheinheimera mangrovi, assembly GCF_003990335.1. NCBI lineage: Bacteria > Pseudomonadati > Pseudomonadota > Gammaproteobacteria > Chromatiales > Chromatiaceae > Rheinheimera > Rheinheimera mangrovi. Next base: position 633,777 of record NZ_CP034683.1, read on the forward strand.
GGGCTGTTTTCAAAGCCAACAATTGAAAGCTGCTGTGGAATTTCAATATGTTGCAAACGGGCGCTAAATAATGCTCCTGCTGCAATTTCATCGTTACAGGCAAAAATAGCGGTTGGCTTGTTCGATAAAGCCAGCAACTGAGTTGCACCTTTTACACCTGACTCAAACGAATAACTGCCCGGCACCACAAACTTAGGGTTGGTCTCTATGCCTCTTTTGGTGAGGGCTGCTTTAAAACCCGCTAAACGTTCGCCACTGGAACTGTGTTCTTCATCCCCACATAAAAATGCGATCTGGCTGTGACCCAATTCCAGTAAATGGTTGGTGATTTTAAAAGCTGCAGTGAAGTCGTCCACCAGCACGCAGTTGGTTTGTTTCGGTGAAGGCGTTGAGCCTGAAATAATGCGCACAAAATCTACATTAATGCTGCTTAGCGCTTCGGCTATTTCCGGCATTTCCGAAAATGGCGGAGTTAATACTAAACCGGCCAGTCTGGAATGCTGCACCAGATCAATCACTTCCTGCACTATGCCTGGTGATTTTGCATTGGTAGGGTGGATCAGCAGTTCATAACCATGCTTACGACAGGCATCCAGTAAACCTCTTTGCATATCAATTACATAGTAGGCATTAGGATTGTCGTAGATGTAACCTATGCTGTACGACTTGGTACTGGCCAGATTGCGGGCTGCAGCGTTTGGCTGGTAATGCAGCTCTTGCATTGCCTGATTCACTTTATCGACCGTTGCTTGTTTTACCGACGGCTCATTGTTCATCACCCGCGACACTGTCTTGATTGACACACCCGCTTTAGCTGCTACGTCATGAATGGTCACTTTCATTGCTGGATCCCAAAAAGCACAACACCAAGCGGCCTTATGCTGAAAATAAATAAGCGAATTTTTTGCTGAACCAGCTAACTTTATGACAGCGCTGGTCATTTTGTAACAAATATTAAGTTAAGGGATAACTCTTTTTTGATAAAACGGCAAACATTTATTCCGGCTTTTTCGCTGAAAAAAGCACCTTTCTTTTGGTTGTGAATAAAATTATTATTTTAATTTATATAAATCAATTAGATATGCCAGATTTGCGGATGGATTGTCTTTGTGTACAAAAAGGGGCGTTATAAAAAACAGTTCTAACACCACAGATCATACTTTTAAAATTCGTTTAAATTTTCATCTAAAGGAGTTTGCAAAGCTGATTTTTTTTGTGTATGTTAAATTTCAATGACAGCGTTGTCATGATGGAATCATGAAAAACTGTTGTTTCAGGACAAAAAAAATCATCGCACAAAAAAAATCAGGAATGGGAGAGAAGCTTATGTTGCACAACAAAATGAATAAATGTGCCGTAGCAGTCAAGTTAGGTCTAATGGTTGGAACAGCTGTTTTAGCGCTGCCAACTATGGCTGATCAGGCTGCTGCAGATGGCGCGGCAAAAGAACAACAGGTTGAAGTGATTCAGGTCAGAGGGATCCGGGCATCACAAGAAGCCAACTTAAATGCTAAACGTTTTGCTAATTCTATAGTCGACGCTGTAACAGCTGAAGATATAGGTAAATTTCCGGATAAAAACGTAGCTGAATCTTTATCACGTATTACTGGTGTTGGCGTCAGTCGTGAGTTTGGTGAAGGCGAAAAAATTACAGTACGTGGCGCAAGTTCTGCGACTAACCGTACCTTATTAAATGGCCAGACTGTGGCTACAGCAGATTGGTTTATTCTGGATAACCCAGGCCGCAGTTTTAACTACACTATGCTGCCATCTGCTCTTGTTTCTGATTTAGAAGTTTATAAATCACCTATGGCCAGTATCGACGAAGGTTCTATTGGTGGTACTGTGTTATTACGTACCCGTCGTCCCTTGGCTTTAGATCAAAACACTGTAAATCTGGCGTTAGAAAGCCAATATTCAGATTCGTCGGAAGAGTGGGATCCACAGGTTTCAGGTTTATATTCCTGGAAAAATGACGACGAAAATTTTGGTGTGCTGGTATCTGCTATTAAACAGGATCGCACTGTAGTGCGTCAGGGTGTTGAAATCCTTGGCTGGCCAACCAACGCTGACTTAGATCTGAAAGTTCCAAGTCATATAGGTGTGCCACGTTTTGAACAGGCGCGTGAACGTGAAACTCTTTTTGTGTCTTTGCAGTCCAGACCAACAGACAGCCTCGATATAGTGTTGAACCTGCTTGATTCTAAAGTAGACGCAAACAACCACAACCAAAACTGGCTGATTTTCCCTAATAACCATGCTGCAGATCTGACGAATACCGTCATTGAAAATGGTAGTGTGGTGGCGGGTGAAATTGCAAGCGGTGGCCAGGCGGCTTACAACTTCATCAACAGGGTTTCATCCACTGAAACAAAATCCTTTGACCTGGATTTGAACTATGTTGCTGACGAGTACGAGCTGCATACTCAGGTTGGTCAAACCAAAGCTAAAGGTGGTACTTACCGCGAAACTTCATGGGAATATACGCCAATAGGCGGCACTGGCTATTCCTTTGATTTACGTGGAGACAAGCCTTCTGCTTCTACTACAGTAGACGCAACAGATCCTACACAATTTCAGGCCGGCTGGATTTGGGGTGGTTCTAAACCAACAACTGATGAAGAAACCTATGGTCAGTTTGACTTCACCATTCCGGTAAAAGCCGGTGTGTTTAATTCAATTAAAACCGGTGCTAAATATCGTGCTGCAGAACGGACTCAGGACAGACTGGCGTACAGCTGGCACTGGCCTTCCACTATAGATGCAAGCAGCGGATCACCAAACTACATGGCTTACATTTTCTCTCAATGTAATACCTGGGATAAATGTGGTTTGTACTCAGGCAACACCAGCATTGATGCTGTTGTGAACGGTAATATGACGCAACAATTTTTCCATAACCGTGATGCGATGGAGAGTATTGCCTTTGGAGGCCTCAATGGTTACGCTGCCGATTATGCTCAGCATTTGAACCTGGCCGAGATTTGGGCTGTAGAAGAAGATATCTTATCACTCTATCTGCAAGGTGATTTTGAAGGCGAAGGCTTCAGAGGTAATCTTGGCGTTCGTTACGTCAGCACCGATCAAACCTCTGGCGGTTATGAATTTTCCGGAGAAACTTGGGGCTTAGCCACAGTGGTCAGTAAGCTGGACCCGTCCAACCCTGACTACCTGACTCCTGAGATTCTGGAATGGCGCACAATTGACAATGATTACAGTGAAGTGCTGCCAAGCATGAACCTGGCATTTGATTTGTCAGAAGAGCAGATCCTGCGTTTTAGTGCTGCCCGAGTTATGGCTCGCCAAAACTGGAACGACATTTCTACTGTACAGACTTATGGTTCATTGAATGTGGCTCAGCCAACAGGTAGTGCCAGTAACCCATACCTGAAACCACAAATTGCTGATCAGTTCGATTTGTCCTGGGAATGGTATTTTGATGCGTCTTCTCTGCTTGCCGTCACTTATTTCCATAAAGATATTAAGAGCTATCGTAGCTTCTCTACCTTTGTGGACCAGCGTTACTGGGAAGAAGGGGATGAATGGAAAGACGTAACCTTTACCCGTCCTGAAAACGGTACTGGTGGTAAGACAGATGGTATAGAGTTGTCATATCAGCAATCATTTGGTGATTTTGGTGTGACTGCTAACTACACCTACACCAATGCTGAACGTGATGAAGAACGTGATCTGACGAAGCCTGGTTCTGGCTTAGTGGAAGGCACTTCAGATCAGATGGTGAACTTAAGCGCTTATTATGAGACTGATGTGTTCAGCACTCGTCTGATGTATAACTACCGTACTGAGTGGTACAAAGGTTTGCATTTCAACGGCGATGAGCTGTGGAATGATGCTTATGGCCAACTGGATGCAAGCTTCACCTACAACCTGACTGAGGCTGTGAGTCTGTCGCTGGAAGCAGTGAACTTAACAGATGAGCAAGTGGTTGAATACAATACTGATGAAGCTCGTTTATTTTCTATCTACGAAAATGGTCGCCGCTTTACAGCTGGTATAAGAATGGCGTTCTGATAAACGCTGTTTGGCAAAAGCTAAAAAGGGGTTAACTATGTTAACCCCTTTGTTTTATGGAGAAAGGTATGCCATCACAGATAAAATGCTGGCAGCAGGTGACAGTTGAACAATTCAAAACAGAGATATTGCCGGCTGGTCAGCCAGCTGTTTTAAAAGGTTTTTTTAATTCCTGGCCATCAGTACAGTCAGCGCTTCAGGGCGAATCCCGGTTTTACCACTATATGTCATCATTGGATTCAGGTGCACAGCTTGACACCTTACTCTTAGCGCCACAAACCCAGGGACGTATCTTTTATAAAGATGGATTGGAGGGGTTTAACTATGAAAAGCGTCATTACCCTCTGTCCGCTATTTTAATGCAACTGTTCAAAACCAAAGAGCAGCCGGATGCCGTGCATATTGCGGCTCAAAGTGCACTTGTCTCTGAATGTTTGCCTGGTTTTATGTCTGAGAATCAGAATCCACTGCTTTCAGAGGCTGTGATTCCGAGGATTTGGCTGGGGAACAAGGTTTTGGTTCCGGCTCACTTTGATGATGCAGAAAATCTGGCCTGCGTGATTGCGGGAAACCGCACTTTTACGCTGTTTCCACCGGAACAAGTGGCCAATATGTATATAGGTCCGCTGGATTATGCTCCTACCGGAGCACCTATCAGTCTGGTCGATTTTACAAACCCTGATTTTCAGCGCTATCCAAAAGCACGACAGGCGTTGGAACAGGCCCAGCAGGCAGAGCTGGAGCCAGGTGATGTTTTGTATATTCCAGCATTGTGGTGGCATCAGGTAGAATCCACTGGTAGTGTCAATCTGTTATGCAACTACTGGTGGGATGGCTCTATTGGCACAGCAGATAGCCGATCTTCTCCTTTTAGTAGTCTGTTACATAGCCTGCTGAGTTTCAGGCAGCTACCACTGCAACAACGTAAAGCCTGGCAGGCGATGTTCACTCATTTTTTATTTCAATTGGACGATGATGCTTTCACTCATATTCCACAAGATAAAAAAGGCATTCTTGGACAATCCGCTTTTTCCAGAGAGGCAGCCATAAAACAGTGGCTAATTAAAGAATTAGAGAAAGCTCAATAGTGCATAAAACGTTCATAGCGCTTCAGGACTGCCCTTCACAGGCAAAACTACTGTTAAATATTGCCAAAAACTCTGTATTTTCTACTAGTCTCGAAGCTGAAACTGGGGTAAGTTGAAGGTTAAATTTAGCATACATCAGTCTGCTGTAAATTGGTCGTTAGCCCGGATAAGGGTTAAATTCTTAATGATGTAAAAGGTATTATTCATGTCGCTGCAAATTGCTCCGCTACAAAAAGAAAAACATATTCACACCAAAATTAACATTACCAATCCGTTCACCTTTGCGAAAGAACAGCACATTTTGCCGGTGGTCGTTCAGGAATTTATTCGTGTTGGTGCAGAACTTCCAATCGTTTTCATTAAAGACCCTGCGTCAGAGCGTTTCGATGTTGTGACTATGCTCGGGCTAAAATCAGGTGAAAACCTGATGGTATCAGAAGGCCAATGGCAAGGTTTTTATGTACCAAAAGTGCTGTGGAATCATCCGTTATTATTAGCAGACGATCCAGCTCAAGAAGGCCAATTGGTTGTTGCTCTGGTTGAATCAAGCCCTATGGTGAACACTGAAACTGGTCATTCGTTGTTTAACGAAGACGGTTCTGAGTCTGACTTTTTAAAATCCCGTGTTGATATGATGCGTGAGTTTTATATGCAGTCGCAAACGACTAGAGCTTTTAACAAAGTACTGGCTGACTTAGACTTGCTAATTCCTCAAACACTGACAATGACTCTGTCAGGTAGCCCACGTGAGATCTCTGGTATTTATATCGTGGACGAAAAGAAACTGAACTCGCTTTCTGACGAGCAGTTATTGGATTTGAATAAACGCGGCATCATGCCTGCCATCTATGCGCATTTGATGTCGTTACAGCAAGTGCAGCGTTTAGGCGATCGGGTTAATAAAGCAGCGGCGGCTGCGGCTTAAACCCTTTCTTCATCCCGGACAAGCAGCACATCAGTTGCTGCTTGTTGCTTTCGTTTTAAGTGTTCCGACCCAGCCATCGCTATCTGTTACATCTTTTGGTCTTTCAGCTTCTATGTTTTTTGCGTACAGGTTTTAGCGCACTTTCAATAGTTCTGCTGCCTCGTGTTTTTACCATTGATGCCAGTACAATGTTGCACTGGAAATCAGCCAAGCGCTTGTTTAAAGTGAGCAAAAAGTAGTTGAGGGTGTATCAGCATGAAACAAATCCGCTGGGGAATTATTGGCTGTGGCAATGTCACGGAATTGAAAAGTGGCCCGGCTTTTAACAAAGCGGAGCAATCTGGCTTAGTGGCCGTGATGCGTCGCGATGCGGCCAAAGCAGAAGATTATGCCAAACGTCATCAGGTGCCTCGCTGGTATTGCGATGCGCAGCAGTTGATCAATGACCCCGAAGTGGACGCTGTCTATATTGCCACTCCTCCTGACAGTCACAAAGATTACGCTTTACTGGTCGCGGCCGCAGGTAAAATTTGTTGTGTCGAAAAACCTATGGCGTTGAATACCGCACAATGTATTGAAATGACAGAGGCTTTTGAGCGAAAGCAGCTGCCTTTGTATGTATCTTATTACCGTCGCTCTTTACCACGTTTTTTAAAAATCAAAGAATGGCTGGAACAGCAACTGATTGGCACACCGCGTCAGGTGCAATGGAGTTTTAGCCGCACACCAAATACTGTGGATTTAGCAGGCCACTACAATTGGCGTACCGATCCCTCTAAAGCTGGTGGTGGTTATTTTATCGATTTAGCCAGCCATGGTCTGGATTTATTGTTGTATCTGCTGGGTGATGTGGTGGATGTGCGTGGCATCAGCCTGAACCAACAAAAGCTGTATGCGGCTGAGGATGCGGTCTCTGCGGTCTGGCAGTTTCAGTCGGGTTGTTTAGGCACTGGATTCTGGAACTTTGCAGCTGCTGAGCGTCAGGACAAAGTGGTTATTTACGGTAGTAAAGGCCGGATTGAGTTTTCAGTGTTTGAAAATGAAGCTGTACAGCTGTTTACCAATGAGCAGCAGTTGAGTCTGGACATCCCTCATCCGGAAAATATCCAGTTCTATCATATTCAGGCGATGGTGCAGGACTTGCTGCATGGCACTGGCCATCCTTCCACTGGCAAAACGGCGTTAAAAGCCAGCTGGATGATGGAGCAGATACTGGGGGCAGAGTTTTAACTCTGCCCCCAGTATCTGGGCGTTAAGCTCAGGTTAGTTAAGCCTCCATAGCGCAGGTCAGAGCCGAAGCTCTGACCCTGTGACTAATCCAGCTTGGTGACTCTGCTGGTGGCTCCATTTTTTGCTTTTGTCCTCAGTAGTAAGTTACTGCTGACTTTCACCGCTTCGGAGTAAGGTAACCAGTTTTGGCCTTGGTCTTCACTGTATTCGACCACTAAACCAGGCCATGCGCTATTGGCCAGCAATAAACCATCCTGCAGCACTGCACCTGGTGGTGGCAGATACAAGGCCACACCAGCTTCCGCTAAACGTGGTAATTCCTTTTGAGTTAAAGTCCAGCCAAAACGTTGCCAGTCTTGTTGCCTTTGCTCAGTGTCAGGATCTGCACCTTCCCAATCAGCTTTGTGCCAGGCTCGTTCTGCCAAAGCCAATAAACGTGGATACAACATTTGCTCCAACTGTTGTGGGGTACGAATGGTTTCAGTCCAGATTTGCCCCTGAATACCGAGAATATTTTCTGGTTTCTCGAGTTGGGGCAGTTCCTGACCTAACAAGACTTCCAAATCTTCAATCACTTTACCTTCACGGGTTTTATCGGCATTGGCATATAAATCATCGGGCATGTAACCAAATACTTTGGCGACATCAGTAAAACGGGCAGCCCAGTAGTAACCACGTTCTTCCGGGTGAGCTTCGTAAGGATGGTCAAAATACAAATGGGTGCCATGCGATAACACCACCTGATAACCGGCATTCGCTAAACGATAAGCGCGATCACCAACACCCCATTCCCAAATATTATCCCACACATTGGCATAGACCTTTTCATTAGCAAATTGCTGACGGTTGAAGGGGTTTTTGGCGTCATACATTAAGCCATCTTCCCAACCACCTAAAGCCAGCTGTCGATTGGCTGCCAGTTGGGCCACTTTGGCGACGAAATAAGGTTTAAGATCTGCGACACCTGCAATACCATTGTCTGGTGTTGCGATCAGTTGCTGACAAGCAGGAGAGGCGGTCCAGGAACCAACGCCTGTTTCATCGCCGCCCATATGGAAAGTGCTGAGTTTTAATCCAGCCTGACGGTACATTTGCTGTAGTTCATAAATGACTTTATCAACAAAGGCATAAGTTGAAGGCAAGCAGACATTAATGGAGTTGTCTGTGTAGTTTTGCACTGTCATGTATTTAGATTGATCCAAAGGATCGGACAATAAATACTGCGTCGCTTCTGCTTCTTTGCCTTGTTCTTTCAGTGCAAGGTAACGAGCCTGCATGGCTTTAACTGCCGCTCTGGCATGACCAGGCATATCGATTTCCGGAATGATTTCAATATGGCGAACAGCGGCATATTTTAATATCTCAATAAAATCTGCTGTGCTGTAATAGCCATTGCCGTTGCCTGATGCAAAAGGGCCTGTGCCGAGCTGAGTCAGCAGGCAGTTGCGTTCGGATAAATCAAAACAGCGATTGGCGCCAATTTGAGTCAGCTCTGGTAAGCCTGGAATTTCAATGCGCCAGCCTTCATCCTCAGTTAAATGCAGATGCAGTTTATTTAGTTTGTAGCGCGCCAGTTGGTCAATCATTCGCAAGGTGACTTCTTTGCCATGGAAATTACGCGCCATATCGTAGTGCAAACCACGCCAGCCAAATCGTGGCCAGTCGCTGATGGTCAGATTAGGTAACACAGTACGTTCACCTTCTACCGGAAGCAGCGCCAGCAGACTTTGAATTGCATAAAATGTTCCGGCGTTGTCATTGGCATTTAGCGCAATTTGCTCATCATGGATCACCAACTGGTAGCCTTCTGCTTTTTCTTTAACATCCGCAATACCCACAGCTATATGCGGCTGCTTAGTGGATGGAATCTGAGTGGTTAATGCTAAAGATAAACCAGTAACCTGCTTTAATTGTTGCTGCAAATAGCTGGCTTCAGAGGTTAAACGGCCACTGTGATAAATCACCCAATCGGCAGTGAGTTGAGTGTGGCCACGCTGGTAACTGAGCTGTTGTGGGCTCGGCACTATGGATAGCTGTTCTGGTTTTTCAAAGGCGGAAAGTTGCTGCTGGTTGAGCACAAAACGGCTTTGACTGGTGGCTATTGGGTATAAGTCTGGCCCGGGATGATTAAAGCGTTGCAATTGTTCAGCTCTGGTGTAGGGCTCAACAAAGCGACTGAAATCTTCACTATCCGTATTGGCAAAGATTTCAGGTTTTAAGCCTTTGGCAGTAATAAAAGACCGTGGCATCCAGTCGCTGTAACTGACCATCGAAGAAGAGGGGGAAAAAGTAAGGCGCAGTTGCTCGCCTGGTTTTAACCCTTTAAATTTTTTACCCGGGCTCACACTGTGCAGGTCACCTTGCACATGCTGCAGTATCAAACCATGTTGCTCTGCAGCTTCCTGTTTTCTGATCGCATGAAAATACAACACCCAGTTGCCTTCTCCTGCCTTCAGAGTTTGCGATGATTTATTACTCAGAATAAGTTCGACCTGAGCTTTGAGCGCAGTAGCTGAGGTAAAATTGCTTTTGACCGCAAATTTTAATTCGGTGTTTTTAGCAAAATCGGCTAATTCAGCCTGAGTAAAAGCCTGAACTTGTCCACTAAAAAAGTAACTAATACAAAGCCATAGTAGTAAAAAATACTTCATCGTACGCTCCCCTAAACAGCGGTACACTGTACCGCGGGCTATTCCCTGATGGATTTTATGTGAATTGTTCAGGCATGTTTTTGTGTTTTTAATACGCAAAGTGACAGAACAATGACAAGGTAGACCTCTTTTAATTGATTGATTTTAAATGTTAATTTAGTAGTTTTTCTGCTTATTTCGAAAAATTAAGCTCGATTTTTAAACAAGGGTCTTGTTATTTGTCAAAATTATTATATGCTGAATTGAAAAAATGACAACGCTGTCAATTCGATTTTTGATGAAATAATGGACAGCAACAGGTGAAAGCTTAATCGGACTTGATTAATGCAGACCAGCGGACAATGCAATGAGGTTGGTGGGATGACTACAGCAGTAGGCTATGATGGCCCGTTTTATTTAGGTGTAGATGGTGGTGGCAGCAAATGCCGGGTCATCATAACCACAGAAGACAATCAGGTAATAGGCGAAGGCTTATCTGGCCCCGCTAATCCGTTACGTGGTATGAAAGTCGCAACCGACTCTATTCTGGCCGCGACCCAGCAGGCTTTGACTTGCGCTGGTATGGCTTTTAAAGATATGTCCAAACTCATTGTGGGTGCCGGTTTGGCTGGCGTCAACATGCCTGAATATTTCCGTATTTTTTCAGAATGGCAGCATCCCTTTGCGCAATTGCATTTAACCAGCGATTTGCATGTAGCTTGTATTGGCGCCCATCAAGGCGGCGATGGTGCTGTAATTATTGCAGGAACAGGTTCTTGCGGTTTGGCTGATGTGAAAGGTCAACTGATTGAAGTTGGCGGCCATGGTTTCCCTTATGGTGATAATGGCAGCGGCGCCTGGATAGGCTTACAGATGGTGCATCATGTGCTGTTAGCCAAAGATTTATTAGGTCCGCAGACTTTACTGACCGATTTGTTATGCCATGAATTAAAGCTGAGTCAGACTTTGGCTTTGGTTGATTTCTTTATGCATGCCACACCAACCACCTATGCCAAATATGCGCCTCTGGTTTTTACTGCAGCAGAGCAAGGCGATGCTCTGGCTGAGCAGATAGTGCAGCAAGCCGCTGCTCATATCAGTGCGATAGCCCAGCGCTTATTAAGCATCAATCCACCTCGATTGTCCTTGATTGGTGGTTTGGCCCACAAATTACAACCTTATCTGGCTTCCGAGGTACAGCAAAAAGTCACACCGGCTTTAGCTGCCCCTGAATTTGGCGCGGTTTGGTTTGCCAAACAAAGTCAGCACAAAGCCCAACGTATTTCTTAATTTGTTTCTTAACTATTAGCTGTGAGTAACACAAGATGACCCGAACCATTATGGCGCAGGAAGCTGCAGAAGCACCAAGCCGGATCCGCGAACAATTAGCGGCCAATGCCAGTCGTATTGCCGACATAGTGGCGCTTATCAAACAAAAGCAACCCCGTTATGTCTATATGGTCGGTCGTGGATCTTCTGATCACGCCGGCGTATTTGCCAAGTATCTGATAGAAATTGAAATAGGTTTACCTGTTGCAGCTGCAGCCCCTTCTATCGCCAGCGTATACAACAAACAATTAGATTTAACAGGTGCATTGGTACTGGTGATTTCACAATCAGGCCGCAGCCCGGATATTCTGGCTCAGGTAGCTATGGCCAAAGCCGCTGGTGCTTTAGTCGTTGCTCTGGTCAATGATGAAAGTTCACCTTTAGCTGAACAGGCTGATCAGGTGATCCCACTGAATGTGGGCGCTGAAAAAGCAGTAGCTGCAACCAAAAGTTATCTCGCGACCTTAAGTGCTTTATTACAGCTGGTGGCGGTATGGTCTGGTAACAGCCAGTTGCAGGATGCGGTGATCAGCCTGCCAGAGTTACTGCAGCGCGCTATTGAATTGCCTGCTCAGTTAACAGCACACTCATTGCAAGGCGTTGAGCATTTAGTAGTGTTAGGTCGTGGTCCTGGTTATGCCATTAGCCGTGAAATTGCGCTGAAACTCAAAGAAGTCTGTGGCATTCATGCAGAGGCCTTTTCCAGTGCTGAATTCCTGCATGGCCCTGTGACTTTAGTCAAAGACCAGTTTGCCATTGTCGATGTCAGCATAGCGGATGAAGCCAATGCCGCTCATCAGGCACAAATTGCCGAAGTACGCAGCCGTGGTGCCCGTATTGTGCATTTACACCATGCAGACTTGTTATCGAATCCGCGGGTATTGCCTCTGGCGCTATTGCAGCGTTTTTATCTGGATGTTGAAGCTGTGGCTCGTAGCCGTGGCGTCAATCCGGATGCGCCTCCTGGCCTGAATAAAGTCACTAAAACAGTCTGACGAGGTCCTGATGCAACAGATTTCAGTAACCCGGCTTTTTGATGGCCAGAACTGGCAACAGAATGTGACACTGGAGATTGAAGCCGGTCGCATTCATGCGATTCATCCCGCAGCTGGCGCTGTGCTTGCTGGCACTTTGGTGCCGGGTTTTATTGACGTGCAGGTTAATGGCGGTGGTGGCGCTTTGTTTAACACAGATACCAGTCTCGAAGCGCTGCGCACTATGGTCAAAGCCCATGCTCAGTTTGGCAGCACGGCTTTATTGCCAACAGTCATCACTGATTCTGTGGCTGTGATGCAACAAGCCGCTGATGTGATAGCTCAGGCTATTGCGAATAAAGAGCCCGGTGTTTTGGGTGTGCACTTTGAAGGCCCGCATTTATCCGTGCCAAAGAGAGGTGTGCATCCGCAGAACTTTATCCGGCCTTTATCCGAAGCTGAGTTAGCGATTTATCGTCGCACCGACCTTGGCATCAAGCTGGTGACTGTTGCGCCTGAAACTATCAGCGCTGAACAAATCAAAGAATTAGTCCAAGCCAATGTCATTGTCTGTTTAGGTCACAGCAATACAGATGCTGCTACAGTACAGGCTGCTTTGGCTGCCGGAGCTACGGGCTTTACCCACTTATACAATGCCATGTCACCTTTAACTTCGCGTGAACCCGGTGTAGTAGGGGCTGCACTTGCCGACCCACACAGCTGGTGTGGCGTGATTTTAGACGGTTTGCATGTACACCCCCTGGCGGTGAAAGTGGCTTTAGCTGCTAAGCCTAAAGGCAAGCTACTGATAGTCACAGACGCCATGTCGCCTGTTGGCACCAGTCAAACCGAGTTTGATTTTTTTGACGGTAAAGTGATTCGGGATGGCAACAAGTTAACCAACTTAAACGGCAATTTAGCAGGTTCTGTACTGGATATGGCCAGCGCTGTGTCTTATGCCGTGAAAGAGCTTGGCCTTGAGTTGGCAGAAGCTGTGCGTATGGCGTCTTTGTATCCGGCCGAGTTTTTAGGTATCAGCGCGCAGCGTGGACAAATACTGGTGGGGGCCAAAGCCGATCTGGTGTTACTGAATGACGAAGGTCTGGTACAGCAGTGCTGGCTGGAAGGTCGTCCTGCTATCTAATAGTAAAAATATCCAATAAATTCAAAATAATAATTATTAAAGCAACAGGAAGGAATTATGGAAATGACAGTCGATACCCCCAAGGTTCGCCGCAGTATTTTGCCCATGGTCATAGTGGCCATGCTGTTTTTTGTGCTGGGTTTTGCCACCTGGCTCAATGGCTCTTTGATGCCTTACTTAAAACAAATGCTGCAGTTAACCCCGTTGCAGGCCTCTCTGGTGCTGTTTTCCTTTTATATAGCCGTTACTTTTACTGCGTTGCCTTCGGCCTGGTTGATCCGTCGGGTGGGCTATAAAAACGGTATGGCTTTGGGTATGGCAGTGATGATGCTGGCAGGGCTTTTGTATATTCCAGCGGCACAAACTCAAACCTTTGGCTTATTTCTGCTGGCTCAATTGGTGATTGGTGCTGGTCAAACCTTATTACAAACTGCTGTGAATCCTTACGTGGTTAAAATAGGTCCTGAAGATACGGCTGCGGTACGCATCAGTATTATGGGCATCTTAAACAAAACCGCTGGTGTTGTGGCGCCACTGGTATTTACCGCCTTGATTGTCAGCGGTTTTACTGCGCCGGCTGATGCAACTCTGACTGCTGACCAAATTGACGCCATGGCGGCGAGTCTGGTATTGCCTTATTTAGGGCTGGCCGCATTTTTAGGTTTACTGGGACTTGCTGTCAAATATTCGCCTTTGCCTGAATTGGAAAAAGAGTCGGATACAGGCACTGGTACCGATCAGCTCAAAGCAGTATTAGCAAAACCTGCGCTGGTGTTTGGTGTGTTGTCTTTATTTGTCTATGTGGCTGTTGAAGTGATAGCGGGTGACACTATAGGTTTATTTGCCTTGTCGCTTGGGGTTGAACGCTACACTGTCATGACCTCTTATACTATGGCTTGTATGGTATTGGGTTATATCTTAGGCATAGTGCTGATCCCTCGGGTGTTATCACAACAAAAAGCCTTAGCTGTCTCAGCCGTTTTAGGTTTAGTACTAACTTTGGCCATCGTTTTTGGCGATACCAACTCTTATCTGATTGCAAATGCTCTTTTAGTGCCTTTTGGTGGCACAGCTTTACCAGATACTTTGTTATTTATCGCTATTCTTGGATTAGCCAATGCCATCGTCTGGCCTGCGGTATGGCCTCTGGCTTTATCTGGCTTGGGAGCTTTAACCAGCATTGGTTCAGCTCTACTGATTATGGGGATCGCAGGTGGCGCTTTTGGGCCATTGTTTTGGGGTCTTGCCAGCAGCTCTGGTCTTGGGCAGCAGGGCGCTTATCTGGTGATGTTACCTTGTTACGCCTTTATCCTGTTTTATGCAGTTAAAGGGCATAAGTTAACCAGCTGGAAATAAATATCCTGCGTACTTGAAGCTGCAGCTGCGTTGACTGCGTTCTCGCGCCCCAATAGTTTGTTGCACATTATCGTTGGATTGACCTGCGAGTTCTCGCTTCAATCCAACTGCACATAGGACAACTATGCTCATGGGGACTTGTTCGCTTGTCGCCTTGCTGCAACATCAATTACTTTGGCTATTCTGACTCGTTTTTTTGGTATAGGTGCCTGCATGTCTTCAACACGTTTTTATGCGCTGGATGCTTTACGGGGTTTAGCCATAGCTTTAATGATTTTGGTAAACACGCCTGGCTCCTGGCAGCATGTGTATAGTCCGCTGTTGCATGCGCCATGGGATGGTTTTACCTTCGCTGATATTGTGTTCCCTACCTTTTTATTTGTGGTGGGGGCAGCGATGTTTTATTCGCTGAAAACCACAGAGCTTTCTCCACAGAGTGTCTGGCGTATCAGTAGCCGGGCTTTAAAACTGATTGGTATCGGCGTT
The DNA here is from genome assembly GCF_003990335.1 of Rheinheimera mangrovi. Lineage (NCBI taxonomy): Bacteria > Pseudomonadati > Pseudomonadota > Gammaproteobacteria > Chromatiales > Chromatiaceae > Rheinheimera > Rheinheimera mangrovi. Next base: position 648,971 of record NZ_CP034683.1, read on the forward strand.
CTGTTGAACTACGTGCCTTTTAGTGTGGATCTGGCCGAGTTGCGCCTGCCAGGTGTATTACAACGAATAGGGCTAGCGTACTGGTGTGCTGCGTTGCTGGTATTAAGCGTCAAACGTAGTTATTTGCCTTTCATTGCCGTGGTTTTAGTGTTGTTGTATTGGTTGGCTTTGATACTGGGTGGTGGCGAGCAGCCTTATAGCCTGCAGCACAACCTGGTGCGGCAATGGGATCTGGCCATTTTTGGTGCCGCACATTTGTATCAGGGTTTTGGTGTGGCTTTTGATCCTGAAGGCCTTTTAAGTACTTTGCCTTGTATTGTGGCCGTATTGATTGGTTTTGCTACGGCTTCAACTTTACAGGGGAAGCAGCATAACCAGGCGTTGCGGCTCTTGTTGTTATCTGGCGTGGCTTTGGTGGTTTTAGCTGCACTGTGGCAATTGCTTTGGCCTGTGAATAAAGCCTTATGGTCTGGTAGTTATCTGGCGCTGAGCAGTGGCTTAATTTTATTGTTATTAGCTATTTTGGTTTGGTGCATTGATATCAAAGGCTGGACTGTTCTGGCAGAACCTTTAAAAGTCTACGGTACTAATCCGCTGTTTATTTATATCTTGTCCTGGTTGTGGGCTGTGCTTATTGGTCAGCTTATTTTTATTCCAACTGACGCAGGTTCAGTATCGCTGTATCAGTGGGGCTTTGAGCAGTTAGCTTTGATTTTCCCTGCCAAACTGGCGTCTTTTTTGTTTGCTGTGCTGCACGTGATTGGGTTTTGGTACCTGTCGTTGCTGCTGTATAAACGCAATATAGTGATAAAGCTATAAAAACATGGACAGGAACAATGTTTGACAATGCGAAGCATTGGCCCGAGCGGGAAGCGAGAGGGACGGTTGCGAATAAACATGGGGTCTTATGACCCCATGTTTATTCTGACCCGAATTCGTTAGAACCTGTATTCCCAGGTGGTGGCAGCTGCCACTTCGTCAGCGCCTTCGGGCAGTAATGGCGATTGATCCAGATAACCTAGTTGCAAGCTGAGTAAGCCATTAAAAAATGGTCGTCTGTGTTCTGCTTTCGCCTGCCAGCTTTGTTCGCTATTACCTGCGGTATCATAATAATTAGCCAGATACAGATGGCCTGACCAACTAATACCATCATAGGTCTGGTAATGATAACCAGCGCTCAATACCCGCGCATCTTTGCCATAACCACTACCAATCACCCGGCCGTATCTGCTGTAACCTTGAGGGTATAACTCGCCTTGATAAGCGCAATCGCCTTTGATCACTGAATCCGGACAATCGATATAAGTATCTGAATACTCCATATTGACCGTATGAATGCCTGAACTATTACCCCAGTAACTGCGCACACCGGCCAGCAACAAGGGGTTATCCGGTAAATCTTCCGCGTTATCATCATCGGCCAGTTCCACATAAGCGGTCAGAGGCTGGTTCAGCAGAGTAAAATGGTAGCTCGCATCTATAGCTGCTCTTTGGTCTGAGTTGGCGCTTGATTCATCTTTATTCGCAAGCATATCCCACCAATCACCAAAGCCATTATTTTTTCCCTGACCGCCCCATTGGCTGACTCGGGAAACCCCCAGTTCCAAAGCGGCGGTAGGTCTGAAATTAAAACGTCCACCCCAGTAGCGGGTTTGACTGACCGCACTTTGATGTTCGCCTAAACCGATAAAGGTGGTAAAGCTCCATGGGCCTAACCAGTTCAGCACAGGCAAATCTATCGCATCCCAGCCATGACGACTTAAACGTACAGAAGGCAAGGGGCGGGCGTTATTGCTTTGCAGTAAGGCACTTTGCTGACCAGGACCCCACCAGGAGCTGACCTGATCAACAGATACTACCCAGTTGCCCAGCAAGGCTGCCAGATAACTGTTGTCGTAAGTTAATTCCTGTTCGGCACTGCCGTCATGTAATTTTCGGTAATGCACTTCGGAGCGGCCAGCCAAAATATCATTCTGAAATTCGCTGAATACTGTGATGCTGGCTTTTTCGTTATAGCTTTCGCCAAAACTCAGAATACCCATAACCTCTGAATTAGCTTTGAGTTTAATGCCTGCGGTTTTGTCACTTTCGTTGACGTTCAAAGCTTTACGTACATGGGCTAGCGCAAAAGTCACCTCTTCGCTGTAGCGGCGATTCGGAGCTTTTGCTACATCTTTTGCAATGTTTTTCCACATTAAAGGGTAGGTATTCACAGGGCCACTGATTAAACCTGCGTGAGACAAAGTTTGCAGTGACTGGCGCAGGTAATTGTCCTGGGTATCTATCCAAGGGGTGGCTTGTGCTGACAAAGCCATAAAAGCCAGGGTAAAAGTACTATACTGAAGTTTTTTCATTACGACCAGGATCCGTGTTTCAGGCTAAACCGCAGCAAACTTGCGCTTCAATGCCTGTTCAACATGAGAAGCTACAAAACGGCTGACATCGCCACCATGGCGGGCAACTTCTTTCACTAAAGTGGAAGAGATAAAAGTATTTTTTTCTGAAGGTGTCATAAACAAGCTGTCTAAGTCCGGGTTCAGTTGTCGATTCATACTGGCAAGCTGAAACTCGTATTCAAAATCGGCTACAGCCCGCACGCCACGTAACAGCACCTGAGCCTGATTATTCTTGGCAAAATCGGCCAGCAAGCCTGAAAATCCCACCACTGTCACGTTAGGAATATCTGCAAAACATTGTTCAGCCAACTGCACACGTTCTGCCAGCGTAAACAGAGGTTGCTTGCTTGGGTTAGAAGCAACAGCCACTATCACCTGATCAAATAAACGCGAAGCCCTCTGGACTAAGTCACTGTGACCATTAGTTAAAGGGTCAAAAGTACCGGGATAAATCGCTTTGGTTTTCATCGTTTGTGGCTGATCCCTGTTTTGCCTATACCCAAAGCAGTTGATGTTGCAGCGAGACGACAAGTGCGTGAGACCCCAGGAGCATAGTTGTCCTATGTGACTGGGCCTAGAGCACGCAGTCAACAAAGCTGCAGCTTCAAGTAAGAAGGGTATACGAGACTAGAGTTTTTAATCGAATTGGCGTTACTATAGCAAATTAATAAAAAATAAATAAAAAGAAATACGCGGATGGATAAGAAGCTACGGACCAAAGACAAGATACTGCAGGCCAGTATTGAGTTGTTTAACCAGCAGGGTGAGCGTTGTATCACCACCAATCATATAGCTGCACATCTGGGCATTAGTCCGGGAAATCTGTATTACCATTTTCGCAATAAAGAAGACATAGTGCGGAATATTTTCCGTGAATACGCCAAGTTGCTCGACAGCAGAGTACAGCCTCCCAGCCAACCGTCTGAGGCTTTGGACTCGTTAGCCCAGTATCTGGATGTGGTATTCGAACTAATGTGGCGCTTCCATTTCTTTTACGCCAACTTGCCGGATATTTTGTCGCGTGATCCTGCCTTGCAGCAGGATTACCTGACAGTACAAAAAGCTGTGCTGGCTAAGGTCATTTCAGTATTAAGCGCATTAAAAAAAGCTGATGTGATTGCAATAGACGATACAGACATCGCTAATTTTGCCCACACTATTAAACTGGTGGTGACCTTCTGGATCAGTTATTTAAAAACCCAGGAGCCCCAAACCTCCATGAACAAAGAGCAAGCTTATCTGGGGGTGCTCAAAGTGCTGCTGCTATTTAAGCCTTATGCCACAGCTCAGGCTCTGCCTCGTATAGAAAAACTACAACAGCATTACCAGGCGTTGTCCGGTGATCAGACGCTCTGACTTCCAACTGGCAACAATTTGCTACGCAACTAATCCGATCTGCAGCCTTTTCTGACAGAAAAGCGCTGCATCCCTACCGCTTAGTGATTACAATACGGCGGTTTTTACCAAGCCCACAGCCTCTTTGGAGACAGCTATGCGAACGACTCCTTTCCTTGCACACTTACAACAACAAATAGAAGACGTAAAAGTGCAAGGCTTGTACAAAGCTGAACGAGTGATTAGCTCTCAGCAACAAGCCGCCGTGACCGTAGGTCATGAACAGGTTTTAAATTTTTGTGCCAATAACTACTTAGGTTTAGCCAATAACCCGGAACTGATTAAAGCCGCCCAACAAGGCCTGGATTCCCACGGTTTTGGTGTGGCCTCTGTGCGTTTTATCTGTGGTACTCAGGATATTCACAAAGAACTGGAACAAAAAATCAGTGGTTTTTTAGGTACTGAAGACACTATTTTGTATTCCTCTTGTTTTGACGCCAACGGCGGTTTATTCGAAACCATTTTAGGTGCTGAAGACGCGGTCATTTCAGATTCGTTAAACCATGCATCGATCATTGATGGCGTGCGTTTATGTAAAGCTAAACGTTACCGTTATGCCAATAACGATATGGCCGAATTAGAAGCTCAGCTGAAGCAAGCAGATGCCGATGGCGCCCGTTTTAAACTGATCGCCACAGACGGCGTATTTTCTATGGATGGTGTGATTGCTGACTTAAAATCCATCTGTGACTTAGCCGACAAATACAATGCGCTGGTGATGGTGGACGACAGCCATGCTGTGGGTTTTGTTGGTAAAAATGGCCGCGGCACCCACGAATACTGCGATGTGCTGGAACGTGTTGATATTATCACTGGTACTTTAGGCAAAGCTTTAGGTGGCGCTTCTGGTGGTTATACCTCAGGCAAAAAAGAAATCATCGAGTGGTTACGCCAGCGTTCACGGCCTTATTTATTTTCTAACTCTTTAGCGCCTTCTATTGTGACTGCCTCTATCAAAGTGCTGGATTTATTGGCGAACGGTGATGCACTGCGCGCTAAGTTATGGGACAACGTCAGTTATTTCCGCGAAAAAATGTCAGCTGCTGGTTTTACGCTGGCAGGCAAAGATCACGCTATTATTCCTGTGATGTTAGGTGATGCCAAAGTTGCAGCTGAAATGGCGCGCCGTATGCTCGCCGAAGGCATTTATGTAGTGGGATTCTCTTTCCCGGTAGTGCCCAAAGATCAGGCGCGCATTCGTACTCAGATCTCGGCCGCGCATGACAAAGAACACCTGGATAAGGCCATCACAGCCTTTATTCGTATTGGTAAAGAAATGGGCGTAATTGCCTGAGGACGCCATGATGAAAGCATTAGCAAAATTAAAAGCAGAACCGGGCATTTGGCAAACAGAAGTAGAAATGCCAAAAGTAGGCCCAAATGATGTGCTGATTAAAATCAAAAAAACCGCTATTTGTGGCACAGACGTGCATATCTACAAATGGGATGAATGGGCACAAAAAACTATTCCTCATGGCATGGTGGTAGGTCACGAATATGTCGGCGAGATAGTCGACATGGGCTCGGAAGTCCGTGGTTTTGCCAAAGGCGATCGCGTCTCAGGTGAAGGCCATTTGGTCTGTGGTTTCTGCCGTAACTGCCGCGCCGGTCGTGTGCATTTATGCCGCAACACCGTCGGTGTAGGCGTTAACCGTGAAGGTTCTTTTGCTGAATACCTGTCTATTCCGGCTTTTAACGTGTTTAAAATTCCGGACAATATTCCGGATAATATCGCGGCTATCTTCGACCCATTTGGTAACGCAGTGCACACTGCTTTGTCTTTTGATTTAGTAGGTGAAGACGTACTGATCACTGGCGCTGGCCCTATAGGCATAATGGCTGTGGCCGTTGCGCGCCATGTCGGCGCCCGTCATATCGTCATTACCGACGTGAACCCATACCGCTTAGAGCTGGCGCGTAAAATGGGTGCGACCCGAGCAGTAGACGTCAGCAAAGAAGATTTAAAAGACGTGATGAAAGAGCTAGGCATGACCGAAGGTTTTGACGTAGGTCTGGAAATGTCCGGTGTGCCTTCTGCCTTCCGTGGCATGTTAGATACCATCAACCATGGCGGCAAAATTGCTATGCTGGGTATTCCACCTTCAGATATGGCGGTGGACTGGAATAAGGTTATTTTTAAAGGCCTGGTGATCAAAGGCATTTACGGCCGCGAAATGTTTGAAACCTGGTACAAAATGGCCAGCTTAATTCAGTCAGGTCTGGACTTAAGCCCAATAGTTACCCACGAAATGCCAATGGAAAACTACAAGGAAGGTTTTGAGATTATGTGCTCAGGCCAATCCGGTAAAGTCATTCTGAACTGGTAATTTGACAGGGGCAGAGCTTTGCTCTGCCCTTCATCCCGCTCTCTGTTTCACTCTGTGTTCTGCTATTAATTTCCCGCTTGGCAGCCTAAATGCGATCTGTTATCATTTGATAATTATTCTTATCTGAACTCGCTACAGCTCCAATGATCGTCCTGACTTTTGCTCTGCTGTTTTTGACATTGTTCTTATTTGGCCGTGGTTATTGGCAGCATATTGCTTTGCCAAAATTACAGAACCAGCGTTTGAAACTGCAACTGGTAAGGGTAAAACGCCAGGGCCAGTATTTGAAGTTATGGCTGCAGCATCCGGACGGCCTGCTATTACCCAAAGCTAAAGCGGGTCAGCATATTCTATTGTATGGCAAAGATTTACAGGGCAAACCCGTCAGCCGCGCTTATTCATTGGCACAGGATTGTAGTCAGCAGCGTTATTACCAACTGGTGATTAAAGCTGAAACCGATGGCCGCTTGAGTCAGGCTTTATTCCAGCATTTAAAAGTAGGCGACTTCATCGAAAGCTCTTATCCACGTGGCCATTTTTTATTAAACCGCTCGCGCCAGCCGCTGGTGCTGGTGGCTGGTGGTGTAGGTATTACGCCAATGTTGGCAATGGCTTATGCCGCAATCCGGCAAAAACGTCAGGTGTTTCTGGTGTATCAGGCCCGTCGTCTGGACGATATCGTATTTTATCCCTTACTACGCCGTTTACCCCGTTTACAACTTCGTATTGCTTTGACTCAGCCGCCAGCAGACTGGCAAGGCTTTAAAGGCCGCATTGACGCAGGGTATTTGTATAAACTGGCAGGCGCTCAGGCTCAGTATTACTTTTGCGCTTCAGCCAAAATGGTGGAGCAGCTGATTTATGATTTGGGCATTTTAGGAGCCCAGCATTGTTATGCCGAGTTTTTTAGTGCTTCGGCCAGCGAGCAAAGTTTCCCTATTGAAATCAATGGTGTGTTTGCAGATAGCCAGGGCCATAAATCAGTACTGGATGCTATTCTGGCTGCAAGAGTACCGCTGAATTACGACTGCAAAGGAGGTTCTTGTGGCCTTTGTAAAGTGCGGGTTGTTAAAGGTGAATACCAGCAGGTGCTGGAGCCCAGCATGAGTTGTGGCGGGGATGAAGTATTGGCTTGTTGTATTCAGCCGACTTCGGCTTTGGTATTGAGTGCTGATATTCAGTCTGAAGAGTTATCGCCAGAGCAATCGACCGGTTTGGAACCTGCTGCAAGTAGTCATTGATGTTTACCGCAGAAGCTTTCGCCTTTGGCGAGATACTTTGCTTTTGCTTCGCCAAAAGAAAGTACCCAAAGCAAGTAAGTTCAGGAAGCACTTTCTAACAGCCGAAGGCTGGCCCGCAGGGTGAATTACATGGATGTAATTCATAAAAGGCGACCCCAGGTCGCAGCGACAAGGTTTGCGTTGAACAGCTTTAGCTGGCCCCGAAGGGGGACGCGCGAAGTAAGTATAAAGCCCGGCCCAAAATCGTGTGTCCAAGGCGGCTGGGCAACTCGCTCGTCGCTACCGGCTCCTCACTCAAACACTCCCAGCCTTAAAACCTTGACCACCCAATTTTTTCTGGGTTCATTCGGGCTTTCGGTAAGCCAACAATTTGGCTTGCCGCCGAATGGACGTACTGAGCTCAGCGAAGTACCGGAACCGCGCCCTAATGGGGATTTGGTGCCATTAGTTGGTATGGTAATCATCCCATTTTTAATGGACGCTTGAAGTAGAAGCCTGTGTTACTAAGTTGTCCTTGTACTTCGGTGGTATGCCACCCAAAGCTTTGTTTGGCCGTTCATTGTTATAAAACCACAGCCATTCTGTCGCATAGTCCTGAACTTCGGCAATACTGCTGAATAAATATTGGTTTAGCCAGTCGTAGCGAACTGTACGGTTATATCGCTCCACATAGGCATTTTGCTGCGGATTGCCTGGCTGAATATACTTCAGGGCCACTCCGTTTGATTCTGCCCAGTTTTTGAGGACAGAACCAATGTATTCAGGGCCGTTGTCGCTACGGATTTCCTTGGGTTTGCCTCGCCACTCAATGACTTGATTGAGCACTCTGACTACCCGTTCTGCCGGTAGCGAGAAGTCGACCTCAATGGCTAAGCCTTCCCGGTTAAAATCATCAATGATATTCAGCAGCCGGAAACTGCGGCCATCCTCGAGCTGGTCATGCATAAAATCCATCGACCAGCATTGGTTCTTCATCTCTGGCACCGCCAGCGGTTCAGGCTTTTCACGGGTGAGCCGTTTCTTGGGTTTTATCCTTAAGTTCAGCTCCAGCTCGCGGTAAATCCGCAGCACACGTTTATGGTTCCAGCCAAAGCGTTTCACATTACGCAGGTAATAGAAACACATGCCAAAGCCCCAACTCCGGTAAGTGGAGGTTAAGCGCAGCAGCCAGTCCGCAATTTCCGCGTTCTCATCCCTCAGACGGGCCTGATAGCGGTAGCAGGTTTCACTGATGCTAAACACCGCACAGGCCAATGTGACAGAAATGGATTTCTCGCGCACCGCCTTTTGCGCCAATTCCCGTCGGCGCGACGGCTTTACCACTTTTTTTCGATGGCCTCTTTGAGGATTTCGGCTTTGAGCCGTTCTTCGGCGTACATCTTTTTCAGCCGGGCATTTTCCGCCTCCAGCTCTTTAAGCCGGGCCATCATGGATGCATCCATGCCGCCAAATTTGGCGCGCCATTTGTAAAAGGTGGCCGAACTCATACCGTGCTCACGGCAGAGTTCGGGAACCGGAGCTCCAGCTTCCGCTTGTTTTAAAATTGCCAGGATTTGGCTGTCACTAAATTTTGATGTTTTCATGCAGAATCTCCTGCGTTTATATTACGAGAAAATTCTACTTTTAGCGTCAGTTAATTTAAGGGATGATTACCGTATGGCCTTTTCTGATTGGCAGCTAAGAGCGAAAAATGGACATAACGCTCTAATCAGCCGCGCCGCTGTTTGGCGTCGGATGCATTTGCTTGTTATGTTCTGAGCACCGATATTATTCCGTGCCATTTTTACAAAACTTGTAACCACAATTGCAGCATGTATTACTCGGAAGCTTAAACTGCTTTAAAGAGAGCGTAACCTGATTTTTCTTGCAGTTTGGACAGAAAAAATTCAGCGCACTAACCAACAAAGCGATAGCGAAAATGAAAGCGCCAATATAGAACGGGTTAGTATAAAAATTCATGCTCGGTGTCGAAAACTGAAAGCCAATGACGCAGGCAATTAATGCTATAAGCGAGAGCTTAAATTTGTTGCTTTTGTTCAATGCACAAAATCCCTTTAGAGAACATAACTTCTAAATAAAGGGCGCAGACACGTAGGGCATAATGGCGAAGCCGCCCTGTGTGTATGTGCCCCAGCCTGCGCCTGCAGGCGACTTAATTTTTTTGTTATGTTTCGGTGCCACTTCCGGCTTTCTTATTGGATGTCTTGTTTAATTTAAACAATGAATTGGAGCATGTAAAAACAAGTAATAAGCTCAGAAACGCAAACAATACTGGGGGAATTCGCCCTACTTTCTCATCGCCATCGTAGTATGCATCCATACCATAATAACAACCTATCATTCCGAGAGTTGCGCCCAACAAATTACCAAGTAATGAGCGCCTAGAGCTTCTTTTTCTATCGTATTCATTCACTTTAATTCACTTAGTTAGGTGCTAATTCTTTACAAACTGTCCAGCGCACGTAGTGCGTGAGTTGGAGCACTTTGTTAGGTAACTTTACTCCATGACCTTGAAATTACGCAGGTGGTATTGAACTCTATGATCAGTTAGCCACCTAGAATAGTTTATGTCTATATATTCAGGATACCCATAAACCTTATTAAATCTTACCTCTAGACCAGGAGGTGAGCTAGACCTTTCATTTTTCAGAGTTTCAAACACCCTCTCTACTGTTCCAAATTGAGAAGCTTTTTCTACAGTTAATGCGCAAGTACCGAACTTCGTAAGCTTTCCATTTCTCACTTCAACCTCAATTCCAACTTTAGGAGTTGAGCACTCATTGTCTCTAGCCAAAGATGCAACTGTAAATGTGTAGTTGTAATTCTTTACCGCAGAAGTCGCCCATAACTTTTCAGAATTTCGTATTTCTCTTTTTGATGTATTTAATAATGAGCATCCAAAGAAAGATAGGACAATGAACAACAATATGATTTTTCTCATGGATTTACCTAACGCCGTGCTCAACGGCAGTTTGTAAGTCATGGTTTTGTGGATTACTTTTGCGCAGCAAAACCACAAAGCCGCGACTTACAAACTGTCCAGCGCACGAAGTGCGCGTGTTGGAGCACTTTGTTATGTGCTCACTACTTTAATTCCATGCTCATTTATACGGCAACACCATTTTGCGATGGGATTTTCTTGAACTTCATTCAAGACTGCAATTCCCTCAGCTAACAGATATTCCCTTTCGCCACTTTCATAGTGGTTATATTCATATATTGCTACTGGCTTGCCGACCTGCAGGATAATATTTTCACCGGCTGAGTCTTGAACTTCATCTGTTTTAGAAAGTAGAACCAAATCTTTTTCTATTAGTTCATTGAAGTCTACATTAATTCGTGGCTTGTCCATTTCAGATCACATAACATTTGTATATTGTGCCAGCACGCCTTCTCTGGTTCTACCAGATGGCATGCCAGCATTAACTTATTAATAAAAATCAATTAATCACAATCAACCACTACTAGCTGCGAACAAAGCGTGCTGGCACAGTATTTCTTTTCTCTGGCCTGTTATTTTTAGGTTGGCCCACTCTAAGTATCTAAATTAGAGTGTTTTTTCTTTTTCAGCAACAGATAAATGTGCCTGTTAGCTTGTACAAAGCGTGCCTGTTTTGTGCTGAAAGCAAATAACACTGTGTATTCGCCCAGTAGTACAGGCAATATCCGCTTTTGGCACAAAGTGAAGATACAAAGGAGCTTGGGAAACGGCCGGACAACTGCGTTAGCAGACCCTGTCCAGTTGGGTGAAGTCGGGATTTCAGCAAGTCAGCAATCTGACTTGCTGCCGACTGAACGGGTTTTGCTCTGCAAAACCCCAGGGCCGAACAGGACCCTACATGTACGTATTTACGGCGAGTCTGCGTTGTAGTTGACCGTGCCGTTTGAGTCGAATCTCCGCGGGTTAATGTTCAGAGATGCTTGAAAGCTTCTCCAAAGCCCCATGCAAAGTCGCTACTAAATCCGCTGCTTTTTGCTGTACCCGTAGTTGCTGGAATAAGGTTTCGGCTTCGACATACTGCAGCTTTAGGTAACTAAACCACTGTTTAATCCGGTTGGAATAATACAGGCCTTTGTCGCCTGCTATTTCATAGTCTGAGTACTGCAACAGCAGTTCCAGTACTTGAGGCCATGGCATTTTCTGATGAGTGCCATTAGCAAAGTGCTGTTTGATATCGCGGGCTAAACCCGGGCTGGCTAAAGCACCGCGGCCTAACATTAAATCTGTGCTGCCGGATTGTTCTAAACACAAAGCTGCATCTTCTGGTGTCCAGATTTCGCCATTGGCGACCACATTCAAAGGTATGGTTTGGCGGATTTGTTTGATCCAGGGCCAATACGCAGGCGGTCGATAGCCATCACTTTTAGTGCGGGCATGAACTGTCAGCTCGCTTGCTCCGGCTTCATAAATAGCGCGGGCGTTGTCGAGTGTCAGGCTGGTATCGTCAAAACCTAAGCGTATTTTTGCTGTGACCGGAAACTGGGACGGTACTGCATCACGCACTGCTTTAATAATCTGGTACAAGGTTTCGGTTTCTTTTAGCAGCACAGCTCCGCCGCGGCTTTTATTGACCGCTTTGGCCGGACAGCCAAAATTCAAATCCACTCCCGGAGAACCAAGTTGCACAGCACGTACAGCATTTTCGGCAAGCCATTGTGGTTCTTGCCCCAACAATTGCACCCGCACCGGCACACCGGCCGGAGTTACGCCACCTTGCTTTAATTCAGGACAAATACGGGTAAAAACCCGGTTTGGCAAAAGTTGGTCTACCACCCGGACAAATTCAGTGATGCATAAATCAAAACCACCAATACGGGTTAACATATCCCGCATTAAATGGTCCACCACACCCTCCATTGGGGCTAGTACAATACGCATCGTTATAAATTCCTCAGAACAAAGGTCGGCTATACCCAAAGTAGTTGAAGTCGCAGCGAGGCGACAAGCGAGCGAGACCCCAGGAGCATAGTTGCCTATGCGACTGGGGCTAGAAGCGAAGTCAACAAAGCTGCGGCTTCAAGTACGAAGGGGATATCAAGCGTGGTACCTATTTGGCACACCTTGCTGCTGCAGGTAGTCGCCTAAGTCGTGCAGGGCCAGTTCGTCCAGCTCCAGAATATCCAGAATAGTGGCTTTATGATGATCCCATTCCGGATCCATATCTAAATCCAGCAAAACTTTGCTTTCATCTGTCATATGCTCAGCCAGTTTCAGCAAAGCAAATAAACGTTTTTCGTAGATATCATCAGAGGCCAGGATCAGCGCATGGCTGTGGTGGTAAGCGATCACATTGGTCAGCTCAGGTGCTAAGCCCCAGGACTGAGCAATCATATAGCCCAGCAGTTCGTGGGTGGTCTGGAAATTCTGATCTTCAGCGTCAGACATGCTGTAGCCCGCTAAATGAGCTTGTTTCAGTACTTTGGCATAATCTTTAAACTGGCTGCTGATCAACAGCATACCGGCATTATGGAATAAACCTAAGCTGTAGGCATCGTCAGCGCAATCTGTACCATAACGCAGCTGCTGTGCTAACAAAGTAGCGGCATTGGCCACGTTGCCGGCGCTTTGCCACAGGTTTTCAGTGAAACGGTCAGTCCGGCCTTCGCTTAGAGTAAAACGCAACACCACAGAGCTGACTAATTTAATCACCCGGGTTAAACCTAAAAACTTACAGGCATGTTCTACTGAGCTGATTTTACGACGCAAACCAAAATAGACAGAGTTCACCACTTTGAGGGTAAAACCCGCAATCCCCAGATCCTGATTGATCAGTTCAGCAATACGCTTAATGTTCGGATCATCACTTTCAATTTCTGCTTTGATACTTAATAAAACAGTCGGCTGAGGGGGAATAGTAAAGCCACTTAACGCTTTTTCTACCTCGGCCATATTAATTGCTTTTGCCATGCTGCGATTCCGGCGAACTGGGTGATGAAATAAAGTGCATATAGTAAAAGGCCTGCGCCTAAAAAGCAAAACGGGATCCACAGATCCCGTTCAGATAAGCAGGCTTCAGGCATTTTTCAGTTGTTTTTCCAGTTTTTTGAGCTCGCTTTGCAGCCGATCATCGTCCTGCTGCTGGTTTTTGATCTGCTGTAGCAACTCTTTTGCTTTATCCTGCTGTTTTTGTACCAGATAAATCTGGGCTAAGCGTAATTGTGCCCAGCTGAATCTGGCGTTGTCGCTGTCCTGATAAAAAGCTAAATAGTCCAACAGTGCCTGCTGACCGAGTTGTGGATCTTTTTGGGCTGTTGCAGCTAAGCGACCCAGCTGATAGTAGTAACCTTGCTGCTCTGACAAATCTGTCGCTGCAGCGGCTGCTTTTTGATACTGAATAAAAGCATTGGCCGGTTCGTTATTTAAGCTCAGTAAATTTGCATAAGCGCCTAATAAAGCCGGGTGTTTTGGATACTGTTGCAGTTGTTGTTCTGCGAGCTGAATAGCCTGCGGTAGTTTGTCATCGTCCATTAATACGTTGATACCCGCTAAGGTACCTTCTGGTTGATGTTTTTCTGCCATAGCTTTCGCCAGTTTTTTCGCTTCTTCCGTGTCGCCACCTGCAATGGCAGGGGCTTGCAGATAAAAACTAATCAGACTTTGTTGAGTTTCCAAATCTGCAGGATCCGCAGCCATCGCCTGTTTCAGTAAAGCTAAACCTGCTTTGGCATAAGAGCCTGCAGAAAAAATGCTGCTCTCTTGCGCCAGATTAAACTGATTTAATGCCGCCAGACGCAGCAGTTCCGCATCTTTTGGATAGGCTTTAAGCGCCTGATTAGCCAATTGCTCTGCCTGTTCAGATTGGCGCAAGCCCAGCATGGTTTTCAGTTGCAGTGCCCACAGCTCTTTATCGGGTAAATTGCTTGTCTTGCTTAGCTGTTGTTGTAACTGACGGAATTTATCCTGCTCTAGCAATAAATCGTATGAACTTAAATCACTGGCTAGTAAGGGGAAACTACTTAAAGCGGCGAAAAGATACAGAGTTTTCATAACGGATCCTGCGTTATAGGTTAACCCTTATTTAACAGGTTTTTCGCAGAATTTTACAATAGGCTGAAAGTCACTTTTTCCGGCGGCAGCGCTCTGAGCAGTACTTTACTTCAGGCCAGTTTTTTTGCCATTTTTTCCGCCAGCTAAAAGCTAAACCACAGCAGGCGCAGATTTTTTGAGGAAGATGTAATTTATGATGGGTCATACAAGCTCCGTTTTGTCAGATTACGGAGCATTGAGGGAAAAGGATCGGTTAAGAATCTAAATAAGGACGGCCAGACATCATTTGTTTGGCCAGCTGTGATTCGGCTTCGGCATCATTTAGCTCCAGCGTGGCAAACTGCACATCAAACTGAATTAAATCATCGTCCGGTAACATTTGGGCTATCAGTTTGTCTGGTACCTGGCCCACTTGACGATAAGCGTTAATAGCAACCTGAGCAGCTTGTTCCATCAACTGAAAAAACTGACCCAAGGGAAACTGTTGAAATATTTCGGCATCCAGTTGCGCCCAGCCTAATAAGTCACCACTGATGCTGCCATCGGCATGGTCAGTAAATAACATGGATACAGCAGGGAAAGGCGGGTTTTCACCCGATTGGTAGTTGTCCAGATCCTGCTCGTCAAATACCAGTATAAAACCAAATCCCGGGCAGCCTTCGGCGTCCATATCATCAAAAGCAGGATCGTAAATTAAATACAAGGGACTATCTGACATGAGTACTCTGTTTCCAAACCAACAAGGCGCGCTATTTTACCTAAGCTTGGGCTTTAGCTAAAGCTGTAATTGTTAACTTGGTGTTTTAATGCGGTATTTAGTAGCTTTAGCCTGTTTATTTCTTCGTCAATTCTCTGCTGTTCAGCGGATCTGATGCAAGCTGTGGTACTCAACATAGTCTGGCTGGGCTACAATCGCGGCATTCATTTGAATTTGAAGTTGTAAACGGAGTGACCTATGAGTGAGTTCAGTCGTATTTCAGTAGCCACAGCGCTGGAGCAAATTAAGCAGCATAAAGCAGTAGTGGTCGATATTCGTGATGAGCAAAGTTATGCCTCTGGTCATATTGCTGACTCTTTCCATTTAACCAACGGTAGTTTGAATCAGTTTATCCAACAAACCGAATTTGAAACTCCGGTGGTTGTGGTCTGTTATCACGGTAATTCCAGCCAGGGTGCTGCTCAGTATCTGGCACAACAGGGTTTTGAAACTGTATTCAGTATGGACGGCGGTTTTGAAGCCTGGCGTCAGCAATTGCCTTTTGTTACGGGTTCCCATGATTAAAATTGGTGATTTTGCCTCTTCTGCTGCGGCTTTGAGTCTGGCTGATTATTGTAAAAATCAGCAACTGGATGTCAGTGTGGTAGTGCATTCTGCAGAGCAAGCCGAGTTGTGGTGTGCGCCGGAGCATGCACAACAGGTTTTGGCTGAGTTGGAACGCTTTTTGTTAAACCCCTATGCAGATCGTTATCAGGCTGCGGCATGGGACAGAGCTGAAGTGCTGAAGTCGGGCACAGGGTCAGCAGGTTTATCCGGTTACTGGCAACAGTTATGGGCTAACGGTGGCTGGTTTAGCCATATGGTTTGGTTGTCGGCTTTGCTGGTGTATGGCTGGCAACAAATTGATCCATGGTCTGCTTTGGCGGCTTTGCAGTTGAAACCTGAACTGGGCTTAAGTCTGGATCAAGCGTGGCGTTGGTTTACTCCGGGCTGGTTGCATTTTTCTGGCTCCCACCTGGTGTTTAACCTGATTTGGGTCTGGTACTTACTTGGGCCGCTGGAGCTGAAGTTAGGCCGTATTGTTGCTATCAGCCTGACGCTGATTGTATTGTTGATTTCCAATCTTACTCAGTTCTTCATGGTCGATTCCCATTTCGGCGGTATGTCAGGTTTGGTGTATGGCCTGTTTGGTTTTTACTGGATATGCGGTTTGTTAAAGCCGAACTGGGGTTTGCGCATCAGTAATGCTTTAGTGGGCTTTATGTTGATATGGCTAGTGATAGGCTTTTTTGATTTGTTGTGGATTGCCATGGCGAATTGGGCGCATCTGGCGGGACTACTGGCTGGAATTGTCTGCGCGTTTTTACTTATAGCCGCAAGCAAACTACTTACTGCACAGCGCTGACAGTGCAGTAAGTGCTTTTTAGTGCTTAGTGATACAGATACTTGGTAAACAATACGTCTTTTAAAATATCCTGACCCGTTTCCTTTTTAAGGACTTCACGCAACTGGTTTAGTATTTTCAGGCGGATTTCTTCTCGCCCTGTCAGAGACTTAATTGTTTCACCATTTTCACGGCCAAAGGCTGCGACTATTTTATCCAGGATCAATGGTTCGTGGTGCTCTACCACCTCGAGATACTTTTTATCCATAATCATCAGTTCCATCGTCACCCGAACGTACCCCAGATCTTCAGTGGTTGGCGTAACATAGTTAGTGACTATATCCGGATCAAAGCCAAAATATGCATAACTCGCCTTCATGGGCGTGTTGGCTTCATCCTGAGCCCAAAGGTTTTGACTTAACAATAAAAAAACAAAACAAGTCAGCGCTTTTTTCATCCGGTTCACTCTTTCATTTTTATCAAACATTCAAAAAAGGATCTTACCCGAAGGTCTGACGTTAAGCTATCAAAGCTGGCATTTCTTTTGCCAATCGTAAACGTTGTGCCACCATTTTTCCGGTTAACGCAAACCCCAGCAACTGGCCTGACTGGCTTTGAAACCTGGCCAGCCAATCCAGTCCATGTCCCTCAAAGCTCCATTCACCCTGTTGCTGCGGTGCTGCCGGCCAGCTTACTACAGATAAAGCCGGCGATTTAACAATCACCGGCATTACAGGGAATTGCACTGCGCTGCTTTGGCCGGTAAGAGTTAAGGCCAAGGCTTTGGCAGATAAACTAATTGGTTGAATATACATCAGGTTATAACCGCAAACTTCAGCGCAGTCGCCCAAAGCATAGATATCAGTGGCCGAAGTTGCCAGAGTCCGATTTACCTTTATGCCTTTTCCACAGTCTAAACCTGCCTGCATTGCAAGTTGCAGATTTGGTTTTAAACCCACGGCGGACAGGATCAGTTCTGTATCCAGACTGCGGCCATCTGCCAATGTCAGCCTGAGGTGCTGGCCAGTGAGCTCTGCGTCTGCGATGGCAGAGCCCCAATAAAATTCAACGCCAAGGTTTTTTAACTGCTGTTGCAACACGTCGCCCAATAGTGGCGGCAGTAGCTGAGCCAAAGGTTGTTGCTCCAGCGCTATGACCGATACCTGAAAACCTGCTGCAGCCAAATCGTTAGCATATTCAATGCCAACTAAACCTGCGCCTAACACTGTGATTTTTTGTTTACCCTGGCTTTGCTGCAGGAAATTCTGGTAATCCGCTAAGTCGTTCACAGACCAAACCAGACCTTCTGTTGCTGGTGGTAAAGCCAGTTTGACTGGGCTGGCTCCTGTGGCAAGTACCAGTTGTTGATACTGTATTGTGCCTTTATTGGTCTGGACTTGGTGCAGCTCGGTGTCAATCTGTTCAGCCTGGCAATGCGGCCAAATCGCGATGTTCAGTTCATCAGCCATTTGCGCTGCAGTTTTTTGGATAAAATCAGCGGCGCTTTTTTGTTTGCTAAAGCCGTTGGATAGCAATGGCTTGGAGTAATAATCTGCGCTGTCACTGCTGACAAGGCAAATGTTGCGATTGGGGTCCAGCTTACGTAATTCTTTGGCAAGGCTATAACCAGCGTGGCCAGCTCCGATAATTAATGTATGGCAATACGTCATAGAACAAAGGGGGGGCTTACATAATAATGTCGCTATGGTAATCAATTTTTCCCTCAAAGGCATTACATACCAATACGATGGCAAAATTGTTATGATGCGCGGCACCTTAGCTGCAGTTTAATTTTATGCACAGCACAGACAGTCTTTTTCAACTCAATGCCTTTTGGCAAAATGCCCGGCAGCTGCAATTGCCTGCGGCACTTGAGTCCTGGTTGTTATGTCAGGGCTCATTGACCGCATTACTTAAACGTCATTGCCAGAATTTCAGGCTGGAATTGGTCGCAGAACACTGGCAAGTGCTGCCGGACCTGTTACAACGGCAATGGCAACAGCCTCAAGGGTTAAAACGGGATGTGATCCTCTGGTGTGACGGTACGCCTTGTGTTTATGCACAAAGCTGGTTACCGGAATCGACACTGGAACAGATGGAACCTTTGGCCCGTTTGGGATCCCAGCCTTTGGGGGAGTATATTTTTCAACATGCCAGTTTAGAGCGCGGTGAGATTGAAGTCGCTTTACTCAGTGCTGGCTTACACCTGCCAGTGCTTGGTGCACAGCGGGAATTATGGGCCCGACGCTCCATCTTTTCAGTGCAACAACACCCTTTATTGGTGCAGGAAGTTTTTTTACCCGGAGTGCTTGAGCTATGAGATGGCAATTGCAATGGCAGAATTGGCCTTATTACCGGCAGTTAATGCGCTTGGACCGGCCTATTGGCATTTATCTGTTGTTGTGGCCAACCTGGTGGGCCTTGTGGCTGGCGTCATCTGGTTTTCCGGATTTAACCTTATTGTTGGTATTCAGTGCTGGTGTTGTACTGATGAGATCTGCAGGTTGTGTGATTAACGACTATGCGGACCGCAATTTTGATGGTCATGTTGAGCGCACCAAAGCGCGGCCTTTAGCCGCTGGGCTGGTTGGCAGCGGCGAAGCCTTGCAGCTGTTTGTACTCTTGCTGCTGTGTAGTGCAAGTTTGCTGTTGTTTTTAAGCCCGGCTACCCAACTGTTATCTTTAGTGGCAGTTGCTTTAGCCATTCTCTACCCCTTTATGAAGCGTGTGACCTACCTGCCACAATTTGTTTTAGGAGCGGCGTACAGCTGGGCAATTCCTATGGCCGCTATGGCTGCAACAGGCAGTATTCCGCTATGGATTTGGGCTTTGTATCTGGCGAATTTAGTCTGGACCGTCGCATTTGATACCTTTTACGCTATGGTCGATATGCAGGACGACAAAACGATAGGGGTTAAATCCACCGCGTTATTATTTGGTCGTTATTGTCATCCTGCTATTGCTGCTCTGCAGCTGATGTTTTTGGCGCTGATGGCCTGGGTGGGTCAACAAAATGGCCTTGGATGGTTTTTTTATGCGGCTTTAGTGCTGGTGCTGCTGAGTTTTATTCATCAACACTGGCAGGCAAAAACGCAGGGCCGGGCCGGTTGTTTCCAGGCATTTTTAAATAACCATTACAGTGGTTTATTGCTATTTGCAGGTATTGGCCTCGATTTGTTATGAGCGATTGCGTTTTTTCCGCCGCCATGGCAATAACAAAGCGCCGGTTAGGGTAAAAAACAAAGCTGTAGCGGAAAACACAATCAACAGTGGGTGGTTAAAATCTTCTCTGTTTTCGTAATCCATAATATGCAGCATCCAGACAAAATCGAAAACACGCCAGTTCGCGGTGCGCACCGACAAGAGTTTGCCTGTGTACTCTTCCAAATAAAAGCTGCTGTTGTCTTCATCCGCGAACTGCACTTGCCATAAAGGTGCAGTTAAGTGCCTGACTTCAAAAGGTGCTTGTTGCATGTACTGCATTTTGTCTATTTCGGCAGAGCCCTGATACTGACGTCTTGCTAAGTCTTTTACCTGAGCTTCTGTTAATGGAGCTATCACTTCAGCTGTTAAGGCCGAATAATACAACTGCTCCTTGTCTTTACTGAATTGATAAACAGGAGTAATGCCTTGTTGGCTGAGTTTCAACTGATGATGCGGGAGTTGCTGCGCCAGTGGTGCAGGAGAGATAGCCTGACTCCAGTCCGGAGTTGCCAGAGCTCGACGTAAATGTTCACCTCGTACTTGCTCTATAGGTAAAAGGCTCATCACCAAACCACTGCCAAACCAGCCTATTAATTGCAGCAGTAACACCCAGCCAAGATATTTGTGCACTCTGCGCCAGAATGACAAACGAGCCAATGACGTGAGCGGTGACACCCAAAATGAAGATAAGACCACAGGCACTATTCCCGAATTTTTTTATTATCTTGCCCTGAAGTAAAACACTGTGCGAGTGTTTTTGTTTATTGTTTTGAGCTGTTTATTGTGAGGGGTCAATCTGGCCCTGAATACTGCTGTTATGTCGGAACCAGCCCGCAATGCTGTAGCGGGTTTCGGACGCAGGCAATACTTCATGTGGAAAACGACAACTTTCAAAGATCACCAAAGTGCCGGCTTTAGGTTGTATGGTGGTTAATAGCTGATCCTGCTCGTCATAGAGTACCAGCTCGCCGCCTTGCTCTGGCGTATTCAGATAACAAACGCTGGATAACACACGATTTGAACGGCCGACAAAAGCATCAAGATGTTTCTGATAAAAATCACCTTGCTGATAACGGGCGTAATGCGCTTCAAAATCTATTAAACCTAAAAAACAGCGTTGGTTCATATCCTGTTGCAGTAAAGCCATTTGTTGCAAATACTGCTGTTGCACCGGATTGTCAGAATCTAACCAGGCGGTATGATCGCGTCGCACTTGCTGATCCAGCTGGTGCAGGCCCTGACGTCCAACTCCTGCCGCTTTTAATGACTGCCGTTGCACGTCCTGATACAACTGCCAGCATAACTTGGCCGGAATAGCCTGTTCCAACACCACATAACCTTGCTGATAAAAAGCTGGAGCTATCTGTTCCAGCCAGTCTGTTAAAGTGGGCCATTGATAAGACATAAGGACTATTGAGCTCTGGTTTATCATGAATTTTCGGCTTTGTACGCCAGAAGCTGAACTGCTGTCAAGACAACACAGAGGCTTGCTGCTGTGTTGTCTTGAAGTGGGAGCTATTAATACTGGTAATAACTGGCTTTTTTCAATAAAGCCGGTGCATCAATCTTGCCTGTGACACACTGGTTGATATCGGATTTTTTCACCACCCAGTAGTGATCTTTGGCGTTGTTGCGGCCAGATAAACTTAGCTGAAACGAGACAAATTCCTGCTCTTTTAAATCCCGTAAGCTGGCGCCGTAATCACACAAGGTATTACTGAACACCTGACCTACTTTAGCCACCAGCTCAGTTTGACGCTGTGCCGCCAGTTTTTGCTGCTCAGCGCGTTTTTTATTGTATTCCTGTTCTTGCTCAGTCAGATTTTTTTGCAATTGGGTCAGTTGGATCTTCAGTTGCTCTGACTTTTGGTTAATTTCTTTTAGTTTCTTTTGCTGATCTGCATCCAGTTTGCTGACTTTGGAGGAAAACTCTATATCGCGTTTTTCCCGTTCGTAATCCCGTAAATCACGTTCGATGTCACGGCGTTCCTCCCGCAGATCCCGCAGCTTTTCGCTTTGATCCTGTTGTTGTTCTGCCATGGCTTCGGCGGCTTCAGCCATTTCTTCCATAGCTTCTTCATCAAAGCTAAAACTAAAGCTATTACCGTTTTCCGAAATACTGATGGAGTTTGCCACGTTAGCTGAAACCGCCACTGCAGCCCCGGGAGCCACAGGAGCTACTGGTGGCATAGGAGGCATAGGAGGCATCACAAAATGTCGCAACCAGCCGCTGTTACTATCCACCCGAAATGCCACACCCTGACCTATCAGATAGCTGTGTTGGATCCGACCTATGCTGGAGTGCTCTTCGCCGCCTAATGAGCTTTGCAGTATGTCCTGCATTATTTTCAGATTTTGTCCAAGCTTAGCGTTCACTTCAGTGGCGGCAAAACTGTTGCTTGCGATAATAAGGCCTGCCAACAAGGAGACTTTGCTGAATATCTTCATGAGTTTGTTACTCCACTAGGTTATCTGTTCTGAGTGTTCGGTGATGCACCAAGATCCAATCTGGCCTGGCTTGGCTGGTAATTATCCTGCCAGTAATGCCAGTCAGACTGACGTTGCTGATTGAGGTATTCCACCAGTTCCAGCATATCGGTGCGTCTTTCTTTGGTTTGTTGTTCGGTTAAATAGTCCTTCAGCAAAATAAGCTGTGAAGCTTGCTGCTGTTGAGTACTCTGTAATTGAGTCTGGATATAATCCTGCTGCTCTTTGCGATAGCTTGCGAGCAAGGTTTCCAGCTGTTGCTGCTGCATTTGTTGTCCGCCACGCCAGCTTAATGTCAGGCCACTGTCCTGCATCTGCAGCTCCAATGGTGACAAACTGACCACTAAAGCCACCACCGAAAAGGCCACACTTAGTTTGGGCCACCAGTTGCTGCTTTTAGCAGGGCGCTGCCATTGTTGCGCAAACATCGACATGGTGTCGACTTCAGGCACTGGCGCAAAAAATGGTGCTTTAGCCTGACGTTGAATCATCTGTGCTGTCTGAAAACGGCTATACCATTCACTGTTCTGGTCCAGTTGCTGTTCGCATTCGCTGGCCGTCAATTTTCCGGCCAGCCATGCTTCAAAAATTTGCTGACTGTTCGACATCTGTTAACTCCAACTGCGTACGCAGTTTATCTAAGGCCGCGTAAAATCTGGATTTGATGGTATTGCTCGACAGCGCCAACTGATCGGCAATCTCATCAAAAGTAAATTGCTGATAAAACCTCAGCTCTACAACCAACCGCTGCTCCGGCGGTAAGGATCGCAACTGCTGTTGCACCAGCCTTTGTGTATGCTGACCATAAAGTTGTTGTTCAAAACTTGGTGCTTCATCATCATAAAAATCATGCTCGTCGGTAAACTCTGTGGTTGTTTTACGCTTGCGGAGCATATCCATGGCTCTGTAGTTGGCAATGCCAAACAACCAGCTTTTGAATGAACTATCACCTCGGTACTGTGCCAGATTACGGCAAAGCACCATCAATACATCCTGCAATAAATCGCGGGCGTCGTCAGGCGAACCCAATAAACGCAGGCCAAAATAATACAGGGGTGCCTGATATCTCGACACCAATTGCTGCCAGGCTTTGGCATCACCGCCTATGGCTTTTTCTATTAAGCTCTCGTCGCTGCGTTTAAACACTTTTGATCTATTGTGAAGTTGTATTGATGATAAGTCGTATCAGGTCTGAAAATAGTTTGCCTGATTTGACAAAAAAGCAGGAATATTTTTGAAGAGTTTTTAAGTGTATAAATATAAAGGAGAATTTCTGATGAAGTTCTCCTTGGTTTTTTCAGGTTATGACGCTGAGTTTCTTAAGGGCTGTGATAAGCGGCGTTTAAACCAGATAGTAGCTGGCACACCAATCAGGCTCGGGATCAGCCAGGGCAACATCATCCAGTGGCCTGTTAATAACTCGGCAAATAAGGCTCGGCCACCAAAGGCAAAAAATGCGGTGTAAGCGGCAATGCCCGAACCAATCATGGCTGAGGCGTGTTCTATTAACCAACGATTGGCGGTAACCGTTTTGGTATGCAGGTAAGCCAGAATACTAAAGCTGGTCACGAGCGAAATACCGGCAAACACCATCACCAGCGGCATATTAAACAGAAAACCTTGCCAGGCTGCGTAGGGCGCTGCCACCACAAGCAACCAGACCGGAGCCTGATAACTCCAGTGTTTCAGTGGCTCGCGGTTTTGTTTGCATAAAAGGCTGCCGGTGGCATGACGTATGGTGACCCAGGTCAACAGGCTGAGTAAAAACAAAAACAGGTTCAGCATGTTAAAAAATGCCAGTTTGCGCTCTGAGACCTGACCATCTGCCAGCAGAGCAGCACCTTTAATTCCGATAGGATCAAACCAGACCATGCAGGTCATCACCAAACCACTTAAAGCCACAGTCTTCATAATATGGCCATAATAACGGCCGGATCTGCGATGCAAAGAACTACCTTTGCGGCTTAACATAGGTAACCAGAACAGCAAGAGTGCAATTACACCTAAAACAATATGTAGTTTTAATAACAGGCTATGTAGCGTTAACATCATCATTCTCCCTTTAGCAGATGCAGTCAGACTAAAACTTCAGCTGTGTTTTCGCAGGTGCCATAAGTCAGGATTTTTGACTGTGACTTTTGGCCTATTGAGCCGCCCCTGAAATCAGGCATACTGCAAAGTGAATAAGCAAAGGTTGAAGTCAGTGATGAGACTAAAGTTTTCAATAGCATGGGATGTGTTGGCAGGCTTGCTGACCTGGTTTTTAGTCTTTGTATTGAGCTTATGGTTGCTCTGGTCTGATGCTGAACTCTGGACTTTATGGCCCTGGGTTATACCGTTATTTTTAGTTAATGGCCTTTGTTTTTATCTGACCACCCGCAGTGCTGAACGTCATGGCAGCATGCCTGCCTTTGAGCTCTGTTGTTATCTGCTGCAGTTGATGTCTGCTCTGGCGTTAAATTGGCTGTTGCCTTTCGATTACCTGGCTATTCTGAGCATTATTTGGGTGTCGGTTTTGCCTTATCTGGTGGCAATGCGAACTGCGGTGATCATCACTCTTGCATTGATGGGGTTTTGGTATGGCGTAGATTCTGCTTTGGAGCAAAGGTCGTTATGGATCACCGGGCTTTTGTTCAGCAGCTTTCACTTTTTTGCGCTATTGATGACCAAGCAGGCGCGCTCAGAACAAAAAGCTAAGCAAGAATTACAGCATAGTCACCAGCAATTGCTGGCGACTCAGGATTTGCTAATGGTGGCATCCCAGCAGCAGGAGCGTACCCGGATAGCCAGGGATTTACATGATGTATTGGGTCACCATTTAACAGCTTTAACTATTAACTTGCAGGTAGCGGGGCATTTAACTGAAGGCGAAGCGAAAGCCAAAGTGGATCAATGCCATCAGATTGCCAAGCTGCTGTTATCTGATGTACGTGAAGCTGTCAGCGCCTTGCGTGAACACCAGCAATTTTCCATTTATCAGGCATTGGATAAGCTTCTGACTGCAGTTCCCGCTGTAAAAGTACAGTGGGATTGTCCGCAGGATGCAGAGCTTGCCGATGTGAAAATAGCACAGCAATTGTTATTGATTGTGCAGGAAGCCTTAACCAATACCTTAAGACATAGTCAGGCCACTGAGTTTTATTTATCTGTGAAACCTGTAGATGGCTTTTTGCAGCTGACTATTGATGACAACGGCAAGGTGGATCCAGGCTGGAAACCAGGCAATGGTTTAACTGGCATGAAAGAGCGGGTTGCATCTTGCGCTGGCACTTTGCAGTGGCAAATCAAAGACAATCACTTTAATTTACAGGTAATTTTACCTTCAGGAATACAGCTATGACCTTGCGGGTGTTGCTGGTTGACGATCAAATGCTGATCCGTCAGGGCATTAAAAGTTTATTGCAGTTGTCTGGTCAGGTTGATGTGGTCGCTGAAGCGCCGGATGGCTCGACTGTGGTGGAGTTGGTGCTATTGCATAAGCCAGACGTGATTTTATTGGATTTATCTATGCCCAAAGTGGATGGCATAGCCACATTGGAGCTATTAAAACAGCAGCAACTAAAAACACCAGTGCTGATTTTAACTACCTTTGAAGAGCATGATCTGGTGTTAAAAAGTATCCAGCTGGGAGCCAAAGGCTATTTACTTAAAGACGTGTCGCTGGACAGTTTAGTCTCTGCCATTCAAACGCTGCAGCAAGGCGGCACCTGTTTTCAAAGCACTATCACAGAGCGTTTATTATCAGGCCTGAGCCCGGTCAGTAATTTCCCTCGTCCCGTTGCTATTGAAGAGTTATCTGACAAAGAGCTGCAAATTCTGCAATTGATGGCGTCGGGTTATGCCAATAAAGAAATAGCCAGTGCGCTGTACAAATCTGAGGGCACTATTAAGAATCAGATCTCCAGTATTTTGGCTAAATTAGGCGTACGTGACCGAACCCGTGCAGTGTTATTGGCTTTGGAACTAGGCTTGATCCACTAGTGTTGCCCGGCACCTATTAAGTTGCAGATAAATATGGATAAGTAGCTGATTTAACTTGCAGTAGTTCCAAATATTGCCGCTATACTGGAATGGTCTATAAAAATCAGAGCCGGAGTGTTTTGCTTCTATGCGTTTAAAGCGCCCTTCATACAAAGGAATGTCCCTGCGGCTTTTTTTTACAGTGCCTGTGTTGTTGCTGTTTGTTTTGACTGCTGGTTTGATTAGCCTGATTTCTTATAGCAATGGTCAGCAGGCCGCTTTGCATTACGGCCAGAAGCTGGCCGATCAAATTAGTCTGCGGGTAAATTCTCATTTGCAGTATTTACTGGCGATCCCAAAAACTGTATTGGATTCAACATTACAATCCATAGACAGTGGCATGCTGGACCTGAAATCTGAGCAGGATTTGGCGCGCTTTATGACACTGCAAATACGTAGCGCCCCTTACTTAACTTATGTTTCTGCAGGTTTTGCTAATGGTCGATACCTGGGAGTGAACCGGGATGTTGGCGATGGCCAATTGACGTTAATCAGTTCACTGAATCAGCAAGACTTAGTCAGGGTGCGCTATACCTTGCAGGAAATAGGTTTACCCGGAGCTGCACTGGAGCAAGGTATTCCATATGATGTTAGAACCCGCAGCTGGTTTAAGCATGCAGTTGAGCAAGGCAAACCAAGCTGGTATCCGATCTATAAATATCAGTCGTATGAGGGGTTAGGTGTTGGTTTGGCTGCTCCTAGCTTTGACAGTAGTGGGCAATTACAGGCGGTAGTGGCAGCGGATATCAGTTTGCGTCATTTAGAGTTGTATTTGCAGGCTCAGTCGGTGGAAGGGCAGGGACTGATTTTTATCACTGACCCTGCAGGTCACTTGATTGCATCTTCCGCCGGAGCAGCGTTGTTATCTGAGTTGGGCTCTGGTACTACTCAACTGCTCGCCAGTCGAAGCGAAAACCCATTGATCCAAAGTGCAGCCGCAGCCCTCCATGGTAAAACTGGTGCCGCAGGCCAGCAACAGCTTGAGCTGGATGGTCTGCATTATGTAGTGAATTTTACTGAATTTAATGACCCACAAGGCTTAAAGCTGCGCATTGCTGTAGTTTTGCCACAGCAGCAACTGATGAGTTTTGTCGACGAAAACTCATTGCAGGCCCTTTGGTTAATACTGTTGGCTGTGATCATTGGCGCTTTGTTGATTTTTGTCTTGAGCCGCAAACTGGTGCAACCTATTGAGGCCTTGCACCGCCGAGCAGATCTGTTAGCCAGTGGTGACAGAACAGATTTCAGTTTGTATCAAACGCCGGTTTTTGAACTGAACGGTTTGATCCAGTCTTTTGCTTTGATGGCAACAAAGCTCAGCGATGCTTTTGTACAGCTGGAACATAAGGTAGAGCAGGGTACTGCTTCTTTGGAGCGTTTGTCGCTGGTGGTCAGCCGAACCAGCAACGGAGTTATAGTGACTGATCCGCAAGGTTCTATTGAGTGGGTTAATCCAGCTTATGAACGCTTATCTGGCCATAAAGCCAGTTACTTAAACGGCCAGGCGATCACTCAGGTTTTAACCAGTCAAAAAGCCGATGCTGCAGTACTGCAACGTATCCATCAGGCCATTGTCATAGGCACAGGTTTTTCTGAAGAGTTATTGTGCTGCGGCGTATCGGGTCAAGCGTGTTGGTTAAGTCTTGAATGTGATGCTGTATTCAGCGAGCAGGGCCAGTTGACGGGGTTTGTCGTGATTTGTCTGGATATCAGTAGCAGGAAGACAGCGGAAACGGCAGAAAAAGACAGTCAGAGTCGCACCGCACGCCAACGTATTACTTTAGCCCAATTGGTGGTTGATGAGGCTGTCGCCAACGGAGATACCCTGGCTTTTGCGACCAGCTTAGTGCGTTTAACTGCCCAGGCTGTCCTGTGTAACCGAGTCAGTGTCTGGATGTTGTCTGAGCTGGGTGATGAAATGTTTTGTCTGGCTTTGCATCAAAGTGAAGGTCAGCAGCAGTTTGGGCAATTGCTGCTGAGGCAGGCAGATTATCCACAGTATTTCGATGTAGTTGCGTCCCGTGGCTGGATTTGTGCCAATGATGCGATTCACGATCCTGCAACCTCGGAATTTGCTGAACTTTATCTAAAACCTTTAGGCATCAGTTCCATGCTTGATGCCGGTATTATCATTGCTGGCAAAGTGGTGGGAGTGCTGTGCCTGGAGCACATAGGGCCCAAACGCCAATGGCATTCTGACGAAGAAGCATTTGCCAGTGCTATAGCTGCCGTGATGGCGCAAACTTTGTCGGTCGCGCAGCGTAAAGATGCGGAACAAATTAGTAAAGAATATGCCCAGCATACTCAGACTATTTTAAATAATGTGGTCGATGGCATTATTACCATTGATGAGAATGGTCGTATTGCCAGTATGAACCCTGCTGCCCAGAGCTTATTCCGCTGTAAAGCTGAGGATTTTTTAGGGCACTATGCGACCAACCTGTTACCGCCAGTACTGCGTCAGCATCAGGACTCCAACCAGGCCTATTTGCCTACTCCTGGGGTGAAGCCAATGTTAGGCTGCAATCGCGAATTGGATGGATTACGTGCAGACGGCAGTATCTTTGCTATGGAAATGGCCTTGTCCGTGATCCGCAGACAGGGACGGCTGATTTACATTTGTACTGTGCGGGATATCAGTGATCGTAAACGTATAGAGCGACTGAAAAATGAATTTGTCTCTACGGTTAGCCATGAGCTGCGCACACCTTTAACTTCGATTACCGGAGCTTTAGGTTTACTGCATGCTGGAGTTATGGGCGATATGCCGGAAAAAGTCAGTAGCCTGATCAGCATTGCCTATAAAAACTGTCAGCGTTTAACTTTATTGATCAACGATTTGCTGGACATTGAAAAAATAGCTGCAGGAAAAATGCAGTTTGATCTGGAAACTGAGTTGGTGTTGCCTTTGATCCAACAGGCGCTGGATGCCAACAAAATGATGGCGCAAGACAGGCATATTCAGCTGCATATTCAAACCTCAGTGACGGATGCCTGTATCAAGGTGGATGCTAAACGTTTTATTCAGGTGTTATCGAATTTTTTAAGTAATGCTATTAAATTCTCGCCAGCCGCAGCAACAGTGGTTGTGCAGCTGAGCCTGAACGAAAAAATGGTAAAAATTGCAGTTGTTGATCAAGGACCCGGCGTACCGGAAAAATTCCGTGATCGTATTTTTCAGCGTTTTTCACAGGCGGATGCTTCAGACACCAGACAAACAGGAGGCACGGGTTTGGGTCTTGCCATCTCAAAAGAGCTGGTGCATGGTATGAATGGGTTAATTGGCTTTGAATCAGTAGAAGGGCAAGGTGCTACCTTTTATTGCTGTTTTGCATTAACACAAAACTGAGCCAGACAGACTCTGGCTACGTATAGCTCCTTTATCTTGGTTGAGGAGCTTTATTATGCGTTCTATTGCTTTGTTTGCGTCTTTGCTACTGTGGGGATGTAGCCATCAGGTGCAGGATTATCAGCAACAAACCCCAGTCTTTCATTTACCTGATTATTTCAGTGGGTCACTACAGGCTTACGGCGTGGTAAAAAACTGGCAAGGTAAACAGAGTGTGAGGTTTGAAGCGCAGCTCTGTGGTCAGTGGCAAGGTAATGAAGGGACTTTGTTTGAGTTGTTTCATTTTAGCGATGGGCGGGTGGAACAACGAATTTGGCAACTGGCGGTGGATAAAGAAGGTAAAGTCACAGGTTCAGCTGCTGATGTGACAGGACAGGCGACCGGCCAGCAGGCTGGTAATACTTTGTATTGGGAATATGTGCTGCAAATCCCGGATGAAGATGATGTGATTGAAGTCAAAGTGGAGGACTGGTTGTATCTGGTGACTCCGCAACAGCTGATGAATCAGTCTACTTTGTATAAGTTTGGTTTGCCTGTGGGGGAAATTATTTTATCTATCCAGCAGCAGGACACAAAGGCCAGTTGCGCAGCGTTAGAGCAACAACTGGCAGCACTAAGAGCGGGTTAGTTAAGCCTGCTCTTGCTCCATACTTTCCAACTCTATTTTAATGGCATTGCAGGAAATCTGAATTTCATACAGAGACACCAGTAAACTCAGCATTAAACTGGCCAGACTGGCGCCAAAGGCGGTCTGACCGGCCAAACTCCACTGCATAAACAGAAAAAACATCGACAAAGTACACAGTACAAAACTAATGACGCCCCAGCGTTGCATCGACCTTATTAAAAACATACGTTGTCGCAGATTTTCGATCTGACGTTTGGCCATGTCCCGCACTTGCCCGCCCTCACGGGTATTCAGTTGACGAATCAGCTGCGCCAAAACCAGAAATCTGTTGGTGTAAGCCAATAACAGCAGAGAAATAGCCGGAAATAACAAAGCAGGGGTGGTCATGGTCATCAACATAAAGTCACCTGTGGTCAGAGTGGAGAAAGATAGACTAAGATTCTGATCATATTCGCATTAGTGCCATGCGGGTAGTACACTGGACAAAAATAACAGTGTTTTCTGTCTGGCTGTGCTTGTGTATGATGCGCAGCCACAACTGCCAGACCAATATGGATAAAGCATGAAACAAAAAGCAAACAACTTCCAGAACATGCGTGAACTGGGATTTTATCAGCAAGCTGCAATAGCAGCGACTTTGCTGGAGCGGATGCTGCCTAATTATCAGCTATTTAGTGAAGTCACAGGTTTTGGTGATGCTAAATTATGCCGCGATATACTGAATATGGTGTGGGAATGGCTGTTTGTTAAAAAGGTTAAAATTAATTTTGAGCGTTTATGCAATGAGTTAGAGCTGGCGACACCAGATCAAAATCAGTTTGATATGTTTGGAGTCTATCCTGCTATTGATACAGCCACAGCTTTGGATTCTATGTTAAATGGCATTTTGTCACAGGATGCGACTGAGTTTGTTAACGTCGCCAAAATTTCGCAGGCCTCAGTTGCCCGCTTAATCGAGTACCAGGCTGAAGATCTTGATATTACTACTGAAGCTGAACTGAAAAAGTGGGTACGTGATCATGAACTGATGGAATATGAAATGGATTGTCTGTCAGAACTGATTGAACTGGTGACACCATTAAATGACGGTTTTCAGCGTGAACAAGTACAAATGCTGAAAGCCTGGGTACGTGAACAAGGATTAAGCAATCTAGGCATGGAGCTTGTTCCTGAAACTCAAAATTTAGACGGCTAAAAGTCTTGCTGTCCGGAGGAATAGTTTCTTTAGAGTCAATGCTTTAACTTTGTTAAAAAGCGTAAAAATTCTTCTTGCATAAAAAGCAGTCACTGCTTAGAATGCGCGCGCTCGAAAGGCAAGTCTCCCGAAAGGGAGTACACGCAAAGCTGCAGATCTAAGGGGAAACCTATGATGGCTGGGCTGCCGTAATCTGATGATTACGTAGGACGCATCTACGCCAGCTCGCTGGTATCAAAGCTCCTCCTTTCGTGTTCGCTGATAAACAACGGCAAACATACTGTTGTTGAAGTTTCAGCCTGTTTATACAGACCAATCAGCCTGATTTTTAGATCAGTGTTAGCCAACACCGGAGCTTGTTATGAAATTTAAGTTTGTTGCTTTAATCGCTATCGCCGCTGTGCAATTTGTTGCACCAACTGCCTCAGCTAACGACCAGATTGTTCAGTCAATCTGTGCTTATGTGGCCGATAACAACAAAAACGACCTGCGTAAAGCCTTGTCAGACAACCGTCTGCGTTTAAAAAGCGTTTATGATGGTATCGTTTGTGACGGTTTACCTTTAGTGCGTCATGCTATCAAACACAATGCAGCTGATACTGCTGAGTTTATCATCAAGCAGTTGCCAGGCAGCCATGTTGCTAAATCAGGTGACTTAGAGTGGGCTACAAGCAATGGTTTTGCTGCTTCGCCAATTCTGGAAGCTATCAAAGCCCGTAGCGCAAGCTAATCGAATTTTATGTAGAAAAGGCGCCTGATGGCGCCTTTTCTGTTTTCAGCTTTAAGGTTGTTGCCAGAGCCGGTAAGCCAATTGCCCTGCCACTTTTTCCTTTAATAACAGCCAATTTGCAGGAAGCTGATCCAAAGCCAGTTCTTTTTCTGTTTCCAGATAAATCAGCGCACCGGGTTTGAGCCAACCCTGTTCAGCCAAAGCTTTGCAGCAAGGCAGTGCCATATCCTGACGGAAAGGTGGATCAATAAAAACCAAGTCAAATTGACGCTGCGCTGGTTTTTGTAACCACACCAAGGTATCTGTCTGCAAAACTTCTGCTTCTGTACTACCAAGGCTTTTGACATGTTGTTTCAGTAAATTTGCTGCTTTGGCTTCCTTTTCCAGCAACAAAACAAAATCGGCATAACGCGATAAAGCTTCTAAACCCAAACTACCACTACCGGCAAAACAGTCCAGCACAGTACTGCCAGCCACATCCTGCATCAGCCAATTGAACAGAGTTTCTTTGACTCTGTCTGAAGTTGGTCTCAACCCTGCTGCATCCAAGACTGGTAAACGCCGGCCTTTCCATTTGCCACTAATCAGCCTGACAAAACCTGGCCCCTGATGTGCCGGAGCTGTACTGCGGCCCTTTGCTGTTTTCATTGAGTATTTTTGTCCTGCATCTTAAAGATGGTACTATATAGGTCAATTTTACCTTAGTTTTCGGATCTTCTGGCAGCGACCTTTATGACAAAGCAAAATAAACTCTTCTCCTGGCTTGGTTTTGGTAAAAAAACAGAAGCTGCACCTGTTGAAACTGCAGTAGAACAGCAGAGTAAGCCGGCAGAACAACAGACGGATACTACAGCTGAAGCTGCTGCGATTGCAGAAGTGACTGAAGTAACAGTAGCTACAGAAGAAGTACTTGAGCCTGAAGCCCAACAATCAGAGGCGGCCGCTTTAGCTACTGTTGCACCTGTGGTTGAACTGCAACCTCAGCCTGCTGAACGTCCAGGTTTTTTTGCCCGCTTAAAGCAAGGCTTAACTAAAACCAGCCAGAATTTAGGCAATGGCTTAGCTAGTTTGTTTTTAGGTAAAAAAATTGATGACGATTTATACGAGGAATTAGAGACTCAGCTGTTAATGGCCGACGTAGGTGTAGATACCAGTCAGAAACTGATTAAACAGCTGGTGCAACATGCCAATCGTAAACAGTTAAAAGATGCTGATGCCTTGTTCGATAAACTGCAACAGGAAATGGCGATGTTGCTGGATGATGTTGAGCAACCGCTGCAACTAGAAGGCGCTGATGGTCCTTTTGTGATTCTGATGGTCGGTGTGAATGGTGTAGGTAAAACCACCACTATTGGCAAAATGGCGCAGCAGTTTAAGCAACAAGGCAAATCAGTGATGTTAGCCGCTGGCGATACCTTCAGAGCTGCAGCTGTCGAGCAGTTGCAGGTATGGGGTGAGCGAAATGCAATTCCTGTGATAGCGCAGCACAGTGGTGCCGACAGTGCTTCAGTGATTTTTGATGCCTATCAGGCAGCCAAAGCCCGTGGTATTGATGTATTGATTGCGGATACCGCAGGTCGTCTGCAAAACAAAGCTCATTTAATGGAAGAGCTGAAAAAAATTGTCCGGGTGATGAAAAAAATCGATGCCAACGCCCCACATGAAGTGATGCTGACACTGGACGCTGGCACAGGACAAAATGCATTAAGTCAGGCACGCTTATTTAAAGAAGCAGTGGATATTAGTGGCATCAGCTTAACCAAGCTCGATGGTACAGCCAAAGGTGGTGTGATATTCGCAATCGCTGACCAGTTTAAATTACCTATCCGCTACATTGGTGTGGGTGAGGGGATAGATGACTTGCGGGTATTTGATAGTAAAGATTTTATTAAGGCATTGTTTGCCAGGGATCTCTGATTATGTTGCGTTTTGAGCAAGTCACAAAAAGTTATAGCGGTGGTTTTGTCGCGCTCGACAGGGTTAGTTTTCATCTGGAAAAAGGCGAAATGGCCTTTTTAACAGGGCACTCAGGCGCGGGTAAAAGTACCTTATTAAAACTGATCAGCCTGATTGAACGCCCAAGCACAGGCAAAGTCTTTATCAACGGCGTGGATTTAAGCCGGGTGAACAAAGGTCAGGTGCCTTATGTGCGCCGTGATATTGGTATGATTTTCCAGAACCATAAGCTGTTGATGAACCATAGCGTGTTCGACAATGTAGCATTGCCTCTGGTGATTGAAGGTTTCAGCGGCAAAGACATGACCAAAAGAGTGCATGCAGCTTTGGATAAAGTAGGGCTGTTGGATAAGGTGCGCTGTCTGCCTCACACTTTATCCGGTGGTGAGCAGCAAAGGGTCGGTATAGCCCGTGCTGTCGTCAATCGCCCACCTTTATTGTTAGCCGATGAACCCACAGGTAATCTGGATCCTGATTTATCCAAAGACATTATGAACGTATTCGAAGCCTTTAATCAGGTGGGCGTGTCTGTATTGATTGCCAGTCACGATTTAAGTCTATTGGCCCGGATGCGTTACCGTACCCTGACTTTAAAAAATGGCCGCATGATCAACGATGGCTTAACGTCCTATGGAGCCGACGAATGAGTATTTTATTTCAGGGCCGTGCGACAGGGGCTACTGCAGTGAAGCAAAGCTTGTGGAACAGATTTGTGATGTTTTGGGTGCATCATATTCGCCAGGCTCTGACCAGTTTAGGTGAAATATGGCTGACTCCGGCTTCGTCTTTATTAACAGTTGCAGTGCTTGGCGTGAGTTTAACTTTACCTGTAACTTTGCATTTAATGGTAAAAAACCTGCAGCAGGTCAGCACCAGTGTGGATCAGGCGGCGCAAATCAGCTTGTTTTTAAAAGCAGATACCAACGAAACTCAGATTGCAGAACTGATAGCTTTACTACAGGCTAACCCTGAAGTGGCTGATGTGCAGTTTATTGATAAAAGTCAGGCGCTGGCTGAGTTTACCGCTGAATCTGGTTTCGGCGATGCGTTAAGTTATATTGAAGAAAATCCGTTACCTCATGTCATGTTGGTTAGTCCGAAAAATACCTCCAGCGTCGCAGCTTCTGCTTTACTGACTGCGCTGCAGCAGGAACGTTATGTTGAGTTGGCGAAACTGGATATTGGCTGGTTAGAACGATTGGATGCTATTGTCAGCTTAGTACGTCAGGTGGCTATTGCTGTCGCTTTGCTGCTGATGGTCGCCGTACTTCTGGTGGTGGGTAATACCATTCGGCTGATGATCCTGAATAAAAAAGACGAAATTGAAGTGATGAAACTGGTGGGCGCTACCAATAGTTATATCCAGCGTCCATTTTTATATACCGGTATCTGGCTTGGTTTTTTTGGCGGCATCCTGACCTTTTTAATAGAAGAAGTACTGCTGTGGTGGTTAAAACAGGCGATCGCCAGTGTGACCCAGTTGTACGAAAGCAGCTTTACTTTACAGCCGCTTAGTCTGGCCGAATTAGGTTATTTATTGCTGGTAGCAGTAACATTGGGGTTTTTAGGCTCCTTTTTGGCTGTGCGTCGCAATATCAGCCAGATTGAAGCAACAGGACTTTAATTGAATACCGGGGGTTAATGTTGTTGCACTGCCAGCAAACGTTGCCCCCATTCCACAGCTTCAAAATACACCAGATTTAAATCTACGGTATCGGGCACCATGCGGGATGACAGTTCTGTTTGCTGCTGCCACAAACCACGCTCAAAAGTGCGTTCAACCGTCAGATATTCTGCCAGCACACCTTTGTTTTCCAGCAATGCTACTTTTATTTCCGGCAGCAACGGTAGCTGGGCCAACAATTCTTCCAATGGTTGCTCGAGCAGTGCATCAACCAAAGAAAATAAACCTGTTAAAAAAGCCGCTGGTGGATTTTCTTTGTCACCGCGAATATTAGCCAACCGGTCACAAAAACGTGCACGGATCAGTGACATGACTAACAACTCATCCGATTGGCCTTCTGCCAGATTGGCTAATGCCAGCAGGGAAATAAACTTTTTCAGTTCAGCTTCACCCATATACACCATGGCATGTTTCAATGAACCTATACTTTGTTTACGGGCAAAGTTGACGCTGTTGATAAAACGCAGCAGCTTGTAGGACATATCCAAATCGCGTTCTACTATGGCGGCCAGTCCGTCAAAATCTAACTGTATTTTGCTGGACTCGCTGATCAGTGCCAGCAGGTTTAACTTGTTACTGCCAATCTGTTTGTGTTTAAGCATTTCCGGGTGGGCAAAAAAGTAGCCCTGATATAAATCAAACCCCAGCTGCTTCAGTTGTTCGTATTCATCTGCGGTCTCTACTTTTTCCGCCAGTAAGGTCACAGGGTATTTAGCTATACGGCGCAGATATTTACTGATCTGCAGTATATTAAACATCCGCACATCCACCTTAATAATGCTGATATAAGGTAAAAACACATCCCACTTGGTGTCAAAATCATGATCGTCCAGCGCAAGGCGGTAGCCCATCTTATGTAGCTCTTTGCAGGCAGTCAGCAGCTCATCACTGATAGGCACGGTTTCGAGAATTTCGATCACCATACTGTTGGGGTCAATGGAAGTGGGGAAGTGGTGGATAAGTGTATCTGCCGAAAAGTTAATAAAAGCTTGCTTGCCGCCAGTGATCTTTTCAACCCCTAATAACAGATGATGTTGAGTGATCAGTTTCGACGTGGCTTCGTCGGCATCAATATTTGGAAAACAGTTGTCCACACCGTCACGAAATAGCAGCTCGTATCCTGTTACGGATTTTTGACGATCAAAAATAGGCTGACGGGCGACATAACAATACATAGAAGTGCCTTAAGTGGATTTTATTTTTTTTCATTACCAGTGTGCGTAGGTTCTAAATTTATCATATAAGAAAACTGGTTGTTTATATATGAATTGATATTATTAAAAAACAGGGCTTATACAATTCAGATCTTAAAAGACCGAAATTTTTTTTAGCACTCTCTATCAAAGAGTGCTAAGATTTGGGCCAATTACGCAATTAGGGGAAATGACATGACTCAGGCTTCACAAATGATGAATCTGACAGTGGCTGGAAGTGGCAGCCTAGAAGCTTACACTCATGCGGTAAGTACTATCCCAATGCTCACAGCAGAAGAAGAACGTTCTTTAGCTGAAAAATTACAACAAGACGGTGATTTAGAATCAGCCCGTGTGCTGATTATGTCTCACCTGCGATTCGTAGTGCATATTGCCCGCAGCTATTCAGGTTATGGTTTACCTATCAGCGACTTAATTCAGGAAGGCAATATAGGCCTGATGAAAGCTGTAAAACGTTTTGACCCTTCTGTCGGTGTGCGCTTAGTGTCTTTTGCAGTGCACTGGATCAAAGCTGAAATTCATGAGTTTGTGCTGAAAAACTGGCGTATTGTTAAAGTGGCCACCACCAAGGCACAACGTAAGCTGTTCTTTAATCTGCGTAAAGCCAAAAAGCATTTAGGCTGGTTCAGCAAAGAAGAAGTGCAAAACGTGGCGGATTCCTTAGGTGTTCCTGTGCACGAAGTGCTGGAAATGGAATCCCGGATGAGCAATCACGATATGCCTTTTGATGCTTCTGATGATGAAGACGAAAGCAATTACACTGCGCCGGTATTTTATCTGCAGGATAAAGGCTCAGATTTAGCCAACCGTATTGAAGAAGATCAATGGGATAATGCATCAGTCGATCGTCTGCAAGCAGCAGTACGTACACTGGATGATCGTAGCCAGGATATTATCCGTGCCCGTTGGTTAGATGATCAGAAACTGACATTGCAAGAATTGGCTGACCGTTACCAGGTGTCTGCTGAGCGTGTACGTCAGTTAGAGAAAAACGCGATGAAGAAACTGCAGGCTGCAATGGCTGCTTAATGTTTCTTCCCCGTAAAAAAGCCCTGATACATATCAGGGCTTTTTGCTTTTTATCTGCAGCATTTTTAGTTAAAAACTACTTCCTAGCTGATAAAAGGGCAAAGACTTTACTGGTTTTTTAGCTGGTTCTGGCAAAGCCCAGGGTTTTTGTATCAATACCTGAACTGGTGTGATTACGGCTAATGTCATAGGGTTCAGCAGCTCTGGTATGTCCCATTGCTGGCTATACATGGCAATAATAGCTGCAGGCTCTTCAATGGCTGGCACAAACACCGGCTCTGGAGTCTGTGTTTTTACTGTTGTATTCATTGCTTTGTTCTCTATGCCATTCACAAGCGTAACTTGGACCGGATCTCGTTCAGGCAAAGTTAAAGGTATATCTGCGGTTTGTGCTGCTGTCATCACCGAATAGTCGGCTGGCAGCAGTGCAGATAACTTGACCACTTCAATGCCTTGTGTTGCTAAATCGGCTAAGTGCTTTTTCAGATAGGCATAAGTTTCAGGGTAAGGATGGCCAATAGCTATCGCATACTGATGCTGTTTAGCCAGTTTGATCATCAGCTTAAATTGCTTATCCAAAGCCTGGTATGAGCGATCGTTATCCAAAAAGACCTGACGGGTCAGTAGTGGCATTTGATGTTTTTTTGCATAAACACCAGCCTGACTGCGTGCAGTGGTTTTACTGTCGAGGAAAAAAAGCTGACGTTTGGCAATATACCCCAAAGTCCAGTCCATCACGTCGGCCTGCTCTGTGAAGTAACTGCCCATATGGTTGTTAACGCCTATGGCATAAGGTACATCAGCAAAAGCAGCCTGTAATTTATGCTCAATCTGAGAGCGGCTCATTGTGATTTTTAATGCATTTTTACTTAAATCGGCCCGACGTGCAGACTCCATTGGCATATGCAAAATCACATCTCGTTGCTTCTTATACGCAGCTTTGGCCACTGCATTGCTGTGGGGTGTATGCGGGATCACGGCAAAGGTCAGATCATAAGGCAATTCCAGCAGCTTGTAGTCAATCTGATGGTAACCAATATCATCAATCACAATAGCCACTTTAGCGGCAACAGAGGGTAAGCTGCAAAGCGCAAAAGCCAAGCTTAATAGATACTTCATTGACTAAGATCCTGCGCGTTTCTGTAACCAGGTAATAGGGTTAATTGCCGTACCTTTTTGCCGGATCTCAAAATACAATCCGGCTTGAGCCTGACCACCACTAGCTCCGACTAAAGCCACTGCTTCGCTGGCATTCACTGCTTCACCTGGTTTTTTTAATAAGGTTTGATTGTGGCCGTACAAGCTCATCACACCATTGCCATGATCCAATACGATCACCCAGCCATAACCTTTGAGCCAGTCGGCATAAATGACTTGACCATCAGCCACTGCTTTTACTTTTGAGCCTTCCGCCGCTGCTATTAAGATGCCGCGCGAACTGACACCGGCCAGACGTTTTTCACCATAACCCTGTAAAATATCACCTTGCACAGGCCAGGGTAATTTGCCTTTGGTTTTTGGCAAATTGATCCGTTTTTTTGCCGCGATAGCTGCAGCTTTTAATTTACCTAAGGTGTTTTGCAGGCTTTGTTCGTTTTGTTTCAGGTAGTCCAGTTGCTGTTCCTGATCCGTTAAAAAACTCTTCATTTTTTTCACTGAAGCCAACTGACTGGTTTTTGCTTCTGTCAGTTCTTGCTGCTGTTCTTTCAACTGGGCCTGTAATTCTTGCTGTTGTTCTGCTTTATCCTGTAACTCCAGCTCAACTTGCTTTAGCGAGTCCGCCGTTTGTTTAATTTTTTTGATCTGCTGCATACGTGCCTGATTCAAGTACTGATAATAAGTCAGTACCCGTTCCAGCTTATTACTGTCTTGCTGGTTCAGCAGCATTTTGGTGTAATCATGTTCGCCAGTAACAAAAGCGCCCTTAAGTTGTTGTGCGAGTAAGGATTTTTGTAATTCGAAACTTTGTTGCAGTTGCTGCTGCTCTAATTCCAACTGCTGTTGTTGTTGCAGTACTTTGGCAAGTTCTTCATTACTTTGTCGAATTTGTTGTGCAAGCTTGGCCAGTGATTGGTCTGCCGATTTCAACAAATCCTGTGCTTTGGTAAAAGCTTTTTGTTGTTGCTTCAGTTCTTTTTCGGTTTGCTGAATTTTTCCTTTGAGCTGCGACAGTTCCTGCTGCACCTCTTTTTGATCCTGAGCCGCGACTGTTGCTGTGCCTAAACAGAGCAGCAGAGCTAAGCTCTGCTGCATCCTTATTCTAAAGTTGACGAGTCGTACTGGCATTAATTTGTCTTCATCAAAATTTTGCCTGTCATTTCAGCAGGGATAGGCATGCCCATTAAGTGCAGCATAGTTGGAGCTATATCACTTAAAATACCGCCTGAAGTCACTGCGGCGTTGCGGCCCACATAAATTAGTGGTACCGGATCGCTGGTATGGGCGGTGTGAGCCTGACCCGATTCCGGATCCATCATTTGCTCTGCATTACCATGGTCGGCGGTAATTAAACATTCTCCGCCCACTTGTTGTAATGCTTCAACCACTCGGCCAATGCAGTGATCGACGGCTTCAACTGCCTTAATTGCGGCAGATAAAATACCGGTATGACCTACCATATCACCATTTGGATAATTACAGATGATCACATCAAACTCGCCGCTGTGAATGGCTCCCACCAGTTTGTTGGTCAGTTCGGTGGAATTCATTTCTGGCTGCAAATCGTAAGTGGCCACATTAGGCGATGGCACCAGAATACGTTGTTCACCGTCAAATACATCT
Organism: Rheinheimera mangrovi; assembly: GCF_003990335.1. Classification (NCBI taxonomy): domain Bacteria; kingdom Pseudomonadati; phylum Pseudomonadota; class Gammaproteobacteria; order Chromatiales; family Chromatiaceae; genus Rheinheimera; species Rheinheimera mangrovi. Next base: position 689,697 of record NZ_CP034683.1, read on the forward strand.
TCACGGCCACCGCTAAAGAAAAAGGTCACATGGGCATATTTTTCAGTTTCGGAAATACGTAACTGGGTTTTCTGGTGTTTTGCCAGCCATTCACCCAATACGTTGTCCAGGCTTTCTGGTGGATAAGCACAAGGCGCTTTAATATCGGCAGCGTATTCGGTCAACATCACAAAGCTTGCCAGTTGAGGCTGATACTCGCGGGCGAAACCTGCGAAGTCCGCATCAATAAAAGCGCGGCTGAACTGACGAGCACGGTCGGCACGGAAGTTCATAAAAATCAGGCTGTCGCCATCCTGCATTTTAATTACATCGCCAGCAGCATTTTTAACGGCGGTCGCTTTAACAAATTCGTCATTTTCATCACGGCTATAAGCGGCTTTTAGTGCATCCACTGCAGTAGTGGCTGTAAACAATGCCTTGCCCTGAGTTAACAAGTCATAAGCCGCTTGCACACGATCCCAGCGTTTATCGCGGTCCATCGCAAAGTAACGGCCAATCACAGAGGCAACCTGGCCTACACCTATAGCTTTAAAGTGATCTTCCACCCGTTGCAATGAGGCTTCCGCACTGCGTGGTGGGGTGTCACGGCCATCTAAAAAGGCGTGCAGATAGATTTCAGTCGCGCCTTGTTGTTTGGCTAAATCAATCATCGCAATAATATGATCTTCGTGACTATGCACGCCACCTGGCGATAACAAGCCCATCAGATGCACAGCTTTGCCATGGCGCACTGCAGCTTGTGTCGCTTCAACCAGCACTGGGTTGGTAAAGAAATCACCATCGTCAATAGCTTTGGTGATTCGGGTAAAATCCTGATACACCACGCGGCCTGAGCCTAAATTGACATGACCTACTTCAGAGTTACCCATCTGACCATCTGGCAAACCGACATCCAGACCAGAGCCTGAGATCAGCGTATGAGGATACTCTGCCCATAACTTGTCCATTACTGGGGTATTGGCTTGTAAAATGGCGTTGGAGTCACGTTCTTCTCTGTATCCCCATCCATCCAATATCAGTAAGACTAACGGCTTTTTCGGCTGCATCTGGTAAGCTCCGTATCTTGTTGCTTGATCATCGTTTTGTTTGCCTATCTTACCTTGTTTTTCCTGTGAAAACAGTGACGAAATAGTACGGATAGGGCTTCAATGCTGCATTCTTTTATCAAACTAGGTATACTCGGCCGCAAAGTTTTGCTCCTGAAATGAAACAGAATGGTGTTTATGCAGCAATATATTGATTTTTTAAGTAATCATCCGTATCTGACGGCCGCTTGGGTGGCGTTATTTTTAGCCTTAATCGTCAGCTGGATTAAGTCGTTAACTTCGTCAGTAAAACAAATTACTCCCACCCAGTTGACGCTGATGGTGAACCGGGAAGATGCAACAGTCATCGACATCCGTGCGGAAGCAGATTTTAAAAAAGGTCATATCACCGGCGCCCGCCATCTGACAACGGAACAAATCAACACCCAAGCCGTTGCAGGACTTGAAAACAAAAAAGACGCACCCATCATAGTAGTCTGTCAGGCTGGTATGTCTGCACAAGGCGCAGCCGCTACGTTGTCCAAACAAGGCTTTACTAAGGTCTTTGTTTTGCAGGGCGGCATGAGTACCTGGACAGGGGCAAACCTGCCTCTGGTTAAAAAGTAAAACGTAAGTCGGAGCTCTGATGGCACAAGTCACTATTTACACTAAGGCCTATTGTCCTTATTGTGTTCGCGCTAAGGCGTTATTAAGTCAAAAGGGCGTTCAGTTTGACGAGATTAAAATCGACGAACAGCCAGAGTTGCGTCCAGCCATGATTGAACGGGCCAATGGCCGTACTACAGTACCGCAAATTTTTATTGGCGATACTCATGTAGGTGGTTGTGACGATCTTTTTGCACTGGAAAATGCCGGTACTTTGAATTCGATGCTCTCTGCCTGATTGCAGCGAGCTATCCAGCTATCACTAAATATTATTAAAACTAGGATTTATCATGGCCGAACAACAAGCCGCGGAACAATTTGCCATCCAGCGTATTTACGTCAAAGACATTTCTTATGAGTCACCTAACGCGCCGGCAATATTTCGCAAAGAGTGGCAGCCAGCTATTCAATTAGATTTGGACACTCGCAGCGAAAAGTTAGACGACAATACGTTTGAAGTGGTGTTATCTCTGACCGTGACCGCCCGTATCGAAGAAGAAGTGGCGTTTTTATGTGAAGTGCAGCAGGCTGGTATTTTCAGCGTACCAGCGCTGGAAGATGCACAAATGGCGCATATGTTAGCGTCTTTCTGCCCCAATATTCTGTTCCCTTATGCCCGCGAAGCGGTGTCTAACCTGGTGAACCGCGGTACTTTCCCACAATTAAATCTGGCACCTGTGAATTTTGATGCCTTATTTGCTCAATATGTACAAAAACGTCAGGCTGAAGCTCAGGCCCAGCAAGGCGTAGAACTACAGTCTTAAGATGAACGCTGCAATTGCTGTGTTAGGGGCGGGCTCGTATGGGACCGCCCTTGCTATTTCGCTGGCCCGTAATGGTAATCCAACTCTGTTGTGGGGCCGGAACGCTGATGATATTCGTGTGATGACCGAACAGCGGATGAATCAGCGCTATTTGCCGGACATCCGCTTGCCGGATTCTTTGGCTGTGACTGATGATCTGGCGTACGCAGTAGGGTCATGCCGGGATATTTTATTGTCCGTGCCCAGTCATGCTTTTGCTGACACCTTAAGAGATATTAAGCCTTTTCTTCAGCATAATGCCCGTGTCGCCTGGGCAACAAAAGGTTTAGAGCCTGAAACTGGCCGCTTGCTGCAAGATGTCGCCAAAGAAATTCTCGGCGAAGAAGTGTCCTTAGCTGTGTTGTCAGGTCCAACCTTTGCTAAAGAATTGGCCAAAGGTTTGCCTACAGCTATTTCTTTATCCTCCACAGATCCTGAATTTATTACCACCTTATCCGACTTATTGCATTGCACTAAAACATTCAGGGTTTATACCAATCCTGATTTTATTGGCGTGCAACTCGGTGGTGCGGTGAAAAACGTTATTGCTATAGGTGCCGGTATGGCCGATGGTATTGGCTTTGGTGCTAATGCCCGTACAGCTTTAATTACCCGTGGTTTAACGGAAATGTGCCGTTTAGGTTGTGCCTTAGGTGCGAAAAAAGAAACCTTTATGGGCATGGCGGGTTTAGGTGATTTAGTTTTAACCTGCACAGACAACCAGTCCCGCAACAGACGCTTTGGTTTGTTGTTAGGTGAAGGCAAAGGTGTAGACGAAGCCATGACAACCATAGGTCAGGTGGTGGAAGGTTACCGTAATGCCAAGGAAGTCTTTAATCTGGCGCAACGTGTCGGTGTAGAAATGCCTATTACCGAGCAAATTTACCAGGTGTTGTATCAGGGCAAAGATGCGCGTTTGGCGGCGATGGATCTACTAGGCCGTGAAAAACGCGACGAATAGTTTAGCCGTCGTACTTGAAGCTGCAGCTTTGTTGGCTGCACGCTTTCGCTCCAGTAACATAGTGAACTATGCGCCTGGGGTCTCGTTCATTTGTCGCCTAGCTGCAACACCAACTACTTAGGGTAAACGGCCGTCGTACTTGAAGCTGCAGCTTTGTTGGCTGCACGCTTTCGCCCCAGTCACATAGTGAACTATGCTCCTGGGGTCTCAATCTCTTGCCGCCTCGCTGCAACTCCAACTACTTAGGCTAAAAGTCCCCGTCGTATTTGGCGCCGCAGCGTTGTTGCCTGCATTCTCTCGCCCCAGTCGCATAGACTGCTATGCTCCTGGAGTCTCGTTCATTTGTCGCCTAGCTGCAACACCAACTACTTAGGGTAAACGGCCGTCGTACTTGAAGCTGCAGCTTTGTTGGCTGCACGCTTTCGCTCCAGTAACATAGTGAACTATGCTCCTGGGGTCTCGTTCATTTGTCGCCTAGCTGCAACACCAACTACTTAGGGTAAACGGCCGTCGTACTTGAAGCTGCAGCTTTGTTGGCTGCACGCTTTCGCTCCAGTCGCATAGACTGCTATGCTCCTGGGGTCTCGTTCATTTGTCGCCTAGCTGCAACACCAACTACTTAGGGTAAACGGCCGTCGTATTTGAAGCTGCAGCTTTGTTGGCTGCACGCTTTCGCTCCAGTAACATAGTGAACTATGCTCCTGGGGTCTCAATCTCTTGCCGCCTCGCTGCAACTCCAACTACTTAGGCTAAAATACCCCGTCGTATTTGAAGCTGCAGTAACGGGCTGGGATAAACCAAGCCCCTACTACTCTGTCCTTGGCTCTTTATCCAGTAGCAAGGCGATTTGTTCTGGCTGGACTGGTGGGCTAAACAGATAACCTTGCACTACCTGACAGCCCATTACATGCAGTAGATAAGCCTGCATTTCAGTTTCTACACCTTCTGCCACTACTGCTATTTTCAGATAACCGGCCAGCCGGATTATGGTGGACGTAATATTCCGGTCTTGTTCGGACATATCCATATCCTTGATAAAAGCCCGATCGATTTTTAAGGTGTCGATAGGGAACCGCTTCAGGTAACCCAAAGACGAATAACCAGTACCAAAATCATCCAGCGCCAGAGTAAAACCTATAGCTTTAAGTTGATGCATCACCTCAAGGCAGTGTTCAGCATCACGCATCATGGCTGTCTCTGTGATTTCCAGCTCCAGTAAACTGGCGTCCAGCTTATAGTGCTGCAGTTCCTGTTGTAAGAAGTCCAACAAGTCAGGCTGTTGTAGTTGCTGCACCGACAGATTCACCGCAACCCGGCCTCGCATCCGGCCTTGTTGTTGCCATTGCTGAATTTGAGCACAAACCTGACTGAACACCAGACGGTCCAGTTGAATGATCACGCCATTTTCTTCAGCAATAGGAATAAACATCAGAGGGGAAACCATGCCTCTGGCCGGATTATGCCAGCGGCATAAGGCTTCATACCCTACTATGGTATTGCTGCCGACATTGTATTTAGGCTGATACACCACTTTAAATTCGCCTTGACTGATACCGCGCCATAAATCGCTTTCCAAAGCCAAATATTCAGGAGTGCGTTGCAGCATTTTGTCATTAAAGAACTGAGCGTTGTTACGGCCCATTTGTTTAGCATGGTGCAGTGCCGTATCCGCGCTGCGTAATAAAATGTCAGAAGAGCGGCCATCGTCAGGGTAGATTGCTATACCAATACTGGCGGTCAGAGTGATTTCCAAATCGCCCAATGCCAGCGGCTGGCGGATTTGCAGCAGCAATTGCAGACTCAGGCGATTCAGCAACAGATCAAATTGTTCGACACTAAAATGCGATGGCACCAGAATGGCAAACTCATCCACGCCTAATTTCGCCAGAATATAGCCAGACGGTAGTTGTTTTTGCAGGCGTTCAGCGACCATCTGCAGCAGCATATTGCCACTGTCATGGCCTAATGAATCGTTAATTTTGGCGAAGCGGTCTAAATCGACCAGTAATACAGCAAAGTGAGGAAAACGGCTGCTGCAGCTGAAAAAGGCTCTGTCCAGATGCTCCAGAAATAAAGCACGGTTAGGTAATTGGGTTAACGGATCACGAGTGCTTAGTTTACGTAGTTCCCGTTCATTCAGCTTGCGGTTAGTCACATCGGAAAATATCGCCAGATAGAGTTTTGGTTCCAGCGCACCTTTCCCTGATAGTAAGGTAATAGCTAAGGATAAAGCAAAGCTATCGCCATTGGCTTTTTTACTCCAGACCTCACCACGCCAGAAGCTGAACTGCTGCAACTGTTGAACTATGGTTTTCAGCAGTTCTGTCTGATGGCCCTGGGCTGTGTATAGTTGTAAAGTTTTACCTTCTATCTGGGTAACGTCGAAGCCTGTGATCTGACAAAAGGCCTGATTCACTTTTTCAATCCGAAGTTGCTCGTCGCCTAACCAGACTGCATCCTGAGTATTGTCGAACAGGGAGCTAATCATCAGCTGTTGCTCCAGACTTTGATGCAAGCGGTTTTGATGCACACGGTAGCGCCATAACAGCAAAGCAAGCATGACCACGGATACAAATAACATCAACCACAACCAGCTCTGCTGGATCCACCAGTAGCGGTTAAACTGCAACTGGTAATCGCCAGCCTGCTGCCAGCTCAAACCATCCTGACTGGCTTCGACAGACAGCTGATAGTCGCCGCTGTTGTCCAGTTGCAGTTTGAATTGTCGTTGTGGGTAAGTCAGCATCACCGCAGGAGCTTTATCCAGACTGTAGCGAAAGTAGTTCCATTGTTTGCCTGCCGTTGGGTAGTGGCTCAAACGAAACTGTAGTTGTGGCCCCCAGCTGTCCAGTTGTAATAGGTGGTCCTGTTGTTTCAGGTGTTGGCCATTTTCCGCAAGCAGTTCAATGCGTAATGGATTGGCTATTGTTGCAGCGTATTGTTGATCCAACGGCAGCTGGTAGTGACCAATGGAGCTATTGATCTGTAGCTGATGATCCACTAGTTGAACCTGAAATGGCAGTAATTGTTCGCCCTGGTTCAATTGCCATTGCAGCAAAGACTGATCGGCCAGATGAAGTAAGTTTAACTGCTGTCTGGACCAGAGCCAGAGATGCTGGTCCTGCTTCAGCATATGCAGCTGTTGCCAGGGAACCTGCCATTTATTCTGCAATAACAGGGTTAGCTTGGTTGTATTGCGTTGAACTTCGTAGTGATACAGCTGATCGGGTGTCAGCAGCCATAACTCTTGTTGCTCTGGGACTAAATCCTGTATCTGTCGCACATCCAGGCAGGGTGGTGCAACACAAGGGCCTACATCATAGGTGCGCAGTTGCTGCTCTGCCAGTTGATAAGAATAAATCCTGTTGCTGCCGGTCAACCATAACTGTCCTGAATGGTAACGCAGTAAAAACCAACTGGCTTGATCACTGAGTAGAACCGGGCGTTCAGAGCTCTGATCCCATTGCCATAATCCTTGATTGGTCAGATACCAAAATTGCTGTTCAGACAGGGCCACATCCAGCACTGCATCTTGTAGCGGCAACCAATTGGCCGTGGCGTCGTCGTAACGCCAGATTTGCTGGCCGACCCAGACAAAATACTGTTGTTGATACCAGAATTTTTTTAGCTGCTCCAATGCAAAGGGAAAGACTAGCGTTTGCTTCTTATTTTGCTCTGGTGTCACCCGCGTAAGCTGTTGTTGTTCTAATTGCCAGCTTTGATTTGTATTGTCCCATAACAGAGTTTTATCTGTTGGCTGAACTGTTAAAGCAGAAGCTTGCGCCAAAGCTAAAGCGCCGGCTGAGTCTGCCAACCAGATATTCTGATGGCGATCGGCGAAGAGCTGCACCCAAGGCTGAGCCAGTTGTTGCGTTTGCCAGCTTTTGTTGTCTTTTTGATAAAGATAAAGTTTCTGTGCAGAGAGCAGCCATACCTGGCCTAAAGGGTCTACTTCCATAGCTGTGGCGTAAAAGTTCTCAGGTGTAGCTACACGCTGCGGCTGTTGTTCTTTTAGCTGATAGAGTGTTTGATTTTGTACCAACAACCACAGCTGTTGATCAGGTCCTAAAGCTAAATCGGTTTGCTGAGGCAAATTCACCGGGTAATGTTGCCAACTTTGGCTGACTAAATCATAACGGGCCAATTTGGCGTCTTTCGACCATAACCATAAATGTAAGCCATCACTGACCCCCTGAGCCCAGCCTGCTGCTGTGCTGCTGCCACGCCACAATAGTTTGGCGTCTGTGGATTCAACCGACCATTGCCAGATTTCCTGTTCAGTCAAAATCAACGGAATAGAGTTGCCGGATAAGAACAGCCCTTTGATGGCTTCTTTACTTTGCCAAATTTGACGGAATTCACCGCTTTGTTGTTCAAACAGCCAAAGCTGGTCGACACTGGCCAGCCATAATCTATGCTGGTCCAGCGTCAGCAACTGCACTAAAGATTGAGTTTGTAATTCACCGGGCAAGGTGTAGGACTGATGATCATGGCCGTCAAAACGGTGCAGTTGAGTGCTGGTACTCCACCACAACAACCCCGATTTATCTTGAGTAAAGAGCTCAATGGCTAAATGCTGTGACTGGCGGGAATGCACCATAGGCTGCACCTGCAAATAGGCATGAATACCATTGCTGCAGCATAACAGCCAAAGCGCCAGACAAAATTTAAGGCAACGCAGCAGCATCTGAATTCATTCCCCGGGCAATTTTTTAAGACAAATCAGCAAGCTGAGTAACACTATAGCTCTATGTTTTCAAGCTTGGCAAACTCAGGGTCTGGCACCTGCATAACCCAGTTGGCGCCAGGATTCATAAACAAATACTGAGACTGCATTAGACAAGTTCATCGAACGGCTGTCCGGTGTCATCGGAATTCGCAGCCACTGCTCTTTGGGCAAGGTGGCCAGTAAATCTGCAGGTAAACCACGGCTTTCCGGCCCAAATACCAGTGCATCGCCTAATTGGTATGCCGCATCACTGTGGTGATTACTGCCTTTGGTGGTGCAGGCGAAAACCCGGGTTGGTTTGACGTCAGTTAAAAAGGCAGCAAAGTTGGCATGACGTTTCACATCGGCAAATTCATGATAATCCAGGCCCGCTCTTTTAATGCGTTTGTCATCCCAGGCAAAACCCAATGGCTCAATTAAATGCAGGCGAAAGCCTGTATTGGCACAAAGGCGGATAATATTGCCGGTATTAGGCGGAATTTCAGGTTCATATAACACTATGTCTAACATGATGATTTCCAATTTTTTAAGCACTGTGAGTGTATCAAAATTGGCGTACAATGCCTATGGATGCAGATAACGAATGAGGCTGACATGAGTACTGTGAACAACCAAATAACACAGAATACTGATTATCAACTTTGGGTGAAACGTTCGGGTTATCTGACGCTAACTATTGCTTTAACTATTCTGCTGCTGAAATTCAGCGCTGTAATGGCGACCAACTCCAGCTCGGTGCTCGCTTCCTTTACTGATGCATCCATGGATTTACTGGTTTCTGTACTGAATTTTGCCGTGCTGCGTTATGCCCTGCGGCCCGCTGATGACAACCATGGTTTTGGCCATGGCAAAGCTGAAGCCGTGATGGCCTTGTTGCAGGCCGCATTTTTAACTGGTGCTGCTTTACTGCTGCTGACGCAAACCTTCAGCCGTTTTAATCAGAATGAAGCGGTACAGCAACTGGAGTTCGGTATGTGGATCACCGTGCTTTGTGCGCTGTTAACTCTGACTCTGGTACTTGCCCAGCGCTGGATTATCCGGCGCACCGGCTCTTTAGCTGTCAAAGCCGATTTGTTGCACTACCGCAGTGATTTACTGATGAACCTGCTGGTTCTGGCCGCGTTGTTTCTCGCCAGTCAAAACTTCCTCTGGGTGGATAATCTGGTGGCTGTATTGATCTGCGGTTATTTACTTTACAGTGCCTTTGAACTTGCCAAAGAAGCGCTACAACATCTGTTGGATGAGCAATTACCTGCTGATCAGTTACTGCGTATAGAGCAGACCTTGCTGACGCAAGCTGAAATACTGGCGGTAGAACAGTTAAAAACCCGTCAGGCCGGCCCTGATGTATTTATTCAGCTGAGGCTGGTATTGCAGGATGATTTATCTCTGCTGGCCGCTCATGCCATAGTCGATCAAGCCGAGCGACAGTTGATGGCTTTGTATAAACAGGCCGAAGTTATTATTCATGCTGAACCCTATTCAGAGTCCGAGCTGAAGCACAAAGCGATGGAGTGCGCTGAATAACTGATTACGCAGCGGGTCGCTTTCAAAAATAATCTCATGCAAAGCCCCCTGGATCGTCACCAGTTCACAAGGTAGCCCTTGTTGTGAATGTTTCTGCTGATACAGCTGCTGCATTTGGTTATCTACCACAGGGTCTGCTGTTGCCTGCACAATCAACTGGGGTAAAGCCAGAGCCGGAGCCTGTTGCAACGCTTTGATGGCCAGCAAGGATTGTTCTAACCAACGGCTGGATACCCCACCTAATTGCAGTTCAGCCTGTGTTTGATACAACTGCCGAAACTGCTGATAACGAACGAGGCTGTGAGTCAGATGATTGCCGCTAAAAGGCTTATCCAGATAAGGCTTCTGGCCAGGAAAGTAGCAAGCTTGGTTAGCGCATAAGCTATGTAACTTTGCGATCAGATGCACCAGCACAGTGGCGACAACTTTTGGCAAAGGTTTTGTTTGAATGCCAAACATAGGTGAGCAATACACTACACCGCTAAAACCGTGTTTACTATGTTGCTGCAGATAACGGCATAAAATGGCACTCCCCATGGAATGTGCTAACCCCAGCAGCGGAGCTTGTTGCTTTGGCACTATATGGTGCTGTAACCAGAGTGCAAAATCCTGCACATAATGCTGAAAATCAGCCACATCGCCTAAATGCCGATCTGCACTGATCCTGTCCGACAACCCCTGACCTCTGTGGTCAATCAAATGCACAGTAAAACCTGCCTGATACAAATCAAAACAGAATTCCTGGTACTTCTGAGCGGCCTCAATACGGCCGGGGGACAGCACTATTTCAGCTCGCGGCTCAGGATGGCGGAAGCTACTGTAATAAAGCTGCCTTTGATCAAAACTGAAAAAAGACCGATGTTGGCCTTGTTGCCAGAACTGCTGCAAAACAGGCAATGCGTGCTGCAATTGCTCCTCAGTAAAACGGGCTGACAGAGTATTAAAAGATGCTGCAGACAATTAACGATCCTTAATGGGGCAAAGGTAACAAAATACGGATCAATAAACCGCCGGTTTCAGGTACCGAAGCACTGATACTGCCTTGATGTTGCCGTATCGCAGAGGCTGCTATAGCCAAACCAAGGCCTGTACCATTCTGATGTTCCCGCACTGCAGATACGCGATAAAAAGGCGCAAATATATGCGATAAACTATCCAAAGGTACGCCGGGTCCTTCGTCCTGAATAAGTAGCTCAAGCTGTTGTTCGTGCTGCTTTAATGTGCATAAAATCAGGCTTTCTGCCGGGCTGTATTTAATGGCGTTGCGCAGCACATTTTCAATAGCCCGGCCTAATAGACGTTGATCGGCGTCCAGCCAGCATTGTTCAGGCGCATTGAGGTGCACTTGCTGTTGTTTGGCATCAGCTTCGAGCTGATTTAACTCAATAATGGCATAAAGTAACTCAGTTAAATCCAGCTTTTGTTTTTCCAATGGATACTGGCCTGCATCCAGCCGGCTGAAGGTTAATAGTTCGTCCAGCAGCTGGTCCAGCAGTTTTAACTCCATTTCAATACGCTGCAGTTGCGGATGGTCACCCTGACGTTGTTGCAGAGCGAGCGCCAGTTGTGAGCGGGTCAGCGGAGAGCGCAATTCATGCGACACATCCCTCAGTAACCGTTGTTGATTATGGATCAGGTCTTCTATCTGAGCGGCCATGGTATTAAAACCCCGGCCTAAGTCACCCAGCTCATCTTTACGGGCGGCCAGCGCATTGACTCTGTTATCCAGTTCGCCCTGGGCAAATTTTAAATGACTGCTACTCAGTTCGCGTAAAGGTCGGGTGATAGACAAGGCCAGAATTAAGCTCGCTACAGCAGAGACGGCTAGCAATAACATCAATAAAAAGCCTTCCGGCAGCGCATGGAATTGCCACCAGGCTTGTTCAGGCCGTTGTTTTAATTGAAATAGCGCGAGGTTTTTGTGGGAAGCGATAATGAGCAAAGGCCCCGTCACAAAAGTGTTTTTATGCACCAGCATACGGGGTCTGTTCAGTTGCGACAGCTCCGTCAGCCAGTTGGGGTCAAAATTAGCGGGCAATGCATCCGGATTTAGTAGCTGATTATTGTCTACATCTACCATCAGCCACCGACCTTTGTATTTGCGTTCTAAATCGCGCTGTAAGGTGGTGAGGTTAGCAAAAGGCTGAAAATGCTCTTTCAGGTGCCTGAACTGCTCAGCGACGGGATGAGGTAAGCGCCGTATTTCGGTTTGTTCAGGCCAGCCTCTTGCCAATAAAATTGCGCTGGCCACAGCCACTGATAACACCAGCCAAAACCATAAAAAGATGCGGCCAGCCAGATAGTTCACCGGATTACAGCGCGACCAGTTCATCAATGTTCACCTTGTAACAACAAATAACCTAAGCCTCTTAAGGTCTGAATTTTTTCACTTTCATCATACTGGGCAATTTTTTTGCGGATGTTACTGATATGCATATCGAGGCTACGGTCATACAGTTGCAGTCTTTTGCCTAAAGCCAGCTGGCTTAAATCTTCTTTACTGACGACGTCACCGGCATGACGCATTAGCAGCTCTAGAATTTGGTATTCGGTGGCTGTTAACACCAGTGGATTGTCCAGTACGTAGATCTGCCGTTTGGCGCTGTCGAGTCGTAGCTGATTGACCTGTAAAGAACTGGACTGTGGTTGCTGTTGTTGTTGTACCAGTTCAACCCGGCGCAAGATGGCTTTTATGCGAGCGACCAGTTCTCTTGGGCTGAAGGGTTTAGCCAGATAATCATCAGCCCCCAGTTCCAGACCAACCACCCGATCAATCTCGTCACCACGAGCTGTTAACATTAACACCGGGCAATAGCTGTGTTGGCGTAAAAGTTTTAATAAAGTTAAACCATCCATACCTGGCAACATAATATCCAATAACACCAGCTGAAAGGTATTGGATTTGGCAAGTTCAAGACCTTCCGGCCCTTGATGTACAGCAGTAAACTGATACCCGTCCAGTTGCAGATATTCTGCAACCAGCTGGGTCAGTGCTATGTCGTCATCAATCATCAATATAGAAGTCATTCTGGCTCCGGTGTGTTTTTTGCCAGTTTAAAAGACACGGCTATCTTGTTGCAGTCCTTTACACAACCTTTACGTTGGCTTTGCGCTGCTTTGCAATCAGTATCGTAAGCTATCACTGTCGCAATACAGCCCAAACGAGGAAAGACACTATGAAACATTCTACAGTGATTGCATTATTATTCAGTGGTTTATTGGCTGCAACCAGCATCAGCAGCTTTGCAGGTCCAGAACGTGGCCATCAAGGCCATGGCCCTGCAGCAGGTTTTCATATGAAAGCCTTAAAAGGTCTGGATTTGACCGATGCGCAAAAAGAGCAAATTAAAACTCTGATGGAGCAACACCGCGCCACTATGCCAAAACGTGATGAAGTGAAACCAGAGATGGATCAATTAAAAGCCCTGGTGCAGGCTGATAGTTTTGATGAAGCCGCTGTACGTGCTTTGTTAGAAGCCAAGCAGAAAGACAAGCTGGATCACGAAGTGGCCCGTGCGAAATTGCAGTTTGAGATCAACAAAGTGTTGACGGTGGAACAAAAAGCCAAATTGGCTGAACGTCAACAAAAATGGCAGGAAAAAGCCAAGGCAAGAGCCGAAGCCAAGTCTTAATATCGAATGATAATAAACGGCAGTCTGGTGAAACAGACTGCCGTTTTCCTATTTTGAGAGTCGTATTTCCTCTTTAAAGATATAGGGTTAACCTATATGCAGCAGCGGTATTATGACCCAGTGATTGGGCGGTTTTACAGCAATGACCCAGTGAGCTTCTCTGCGTCGGATCCGATGCTGTTTAATCGGTATGCTTATGGGAATAATAATCCATATAAGTACACGGACCCGGATGGAGAATTTGCAGTTCCAGCTGTTATAGCGTTTGCAGCGGTAGTTGGTGGCCTGATAGGCGGAGCAGCAGAATATATGTCTAATCCGAATGCAACAATGAAAGACATCGGAATCGCGGCTTTTGCTGGAGCCGCGGCTGGAGCTGCTACAGCAATACTTGGTATGGGGTTGGGAACGACCATTCTTGCCGGTGCTGGAGCAAATGGTGTTGCCGAAGCAGGAAAGCAATTGGCTACAACTGGAAGTATTAATAAGGAAGGGGCAGTAAAATCGCAACAGCTACTGCTACCGGAGCAGTTGGTGGCGCAGTTGGTAAGGCTCTTGGAGGTGCTGCACAACTTATTAGCGGTGCTAAAGGTTTGCCCAATAACACTATGACACAAGCAGCCAACTGAATCGACCAGAGTTTCCTAGACACAAAATAGCATTACAATGCAGTGTGTTAAGGGGGACAAATGACGACAAAACGGTTTCCAGAAGAATTTAAGATTGAAGCAGTCAAGCAAATTACGGAGCGCGGCCATTCTGTGGCGAGCGTTGCGAAGCGTTTAGACATCTCTACAAACAGTCTTTACCTGTGGCTTAAAAAATACGGCAGCAACAGCGAACATTATCAACAGGTTTCTGAGCAGGAAGCCAAGATCCGTGAGTTAGAGAAACAACTGAAACGGGTGACGATGGAACGCGATATATTAAAGGAGGCCGCCGTGTACTTTGCCGTGGAGTCAAAGAAAAGTACACGTTCATAAAATCCAGACTGGCTCACTATCCGGTGCAACTGATGTGTCAGGTGCTGAATATTCAGCGCAGCGGGTTGTATGCATGGTTAAAACAGCCACATTCTGGCCGGACCTTGGAAGACAACCGCTTGTTAGGGTTAATTAAGCATTCGTGGCTGGAAAGTGGCTGTGTTTATGGCTATCGCAAAGTCACCAGCGATTTGAAAGATTTAGGCGAACGATGCAGTAAAAACCGCGTGGCCAGGCTGATGAAGCAGGAAACGCTGAGTGCGCAAGTGGGATACCGCAGACGGAAAGGCCACTACCATGGCAAGCCTGCGGTGGTGGCGCAGAATGTGTTGCAACGCGAGTTTGATGTCACAGAACCGAATCGGGTTTGGGTCACCGATATAACTTACATCAAAACCCATGAAGGCTTTCTGTATCTGGCGGTCGTACTGGACTTGTTCTCGCGTCAGGTTGTTGGTTGGTCGATGCAGCCGAGAATGGATGCGGATGTGGTGCTCAAAGCGTTACTAATGGCGATCTGGCGCAGAAAACCCAAGCAGGAAGTCCTTGTTCATTCCGACCAAGGCAGCCAGTTTACTGGCTACGAATGGCAAGGCTTTTTAAAAGAACACAACCTCAAAGCCAGTATGAGTCGTCGCGGTAATTGCCATGACAATGCGTGTGCAGAAAGCTTTTTCCAGTTGTTAAAGCGAGAGCGGGTCAGGCGAAAAGTGTATGTAACCAGAGAAGAAGCGAAGTCGGATATCTTTAATTACATCGAAATGTTCTATAACATCAAACGCAAACATGGGTACAGTGGTGATCTGCCTCCTGCTGTATTTGAAAAGCAGTACTTTATGAGGCAACAAACTGTCTAAGAAAGTCTGGTCGATTCAAACAATATGACCGAATCCTCTTCACAAAGAGTGCTAGCAGGGTCTGCAGAATTAGCTACTAGTGTCAATCCAATGAAAGAGGCCGCGGTTGGGGCTGCATATGGTGCCGGTTCAATTTTAGGCGTTGCAGCGGGTGAACAATTTATAAAAGAGCAAAAACAGAATTAGACGATGCTGAATAAAAGAAAAAGTTTATCTGTAATTGGAAATAGTCCAATAAAAACGGCTATCAAAATGACAATCGCGTTTACAGTTTTGATGGTTATTACATTTATTGGCTCATACATTTTCTTTAAGCTTGCAATATATTTTGAGTTAGACTTTGACACTCCAGTCCGAGAAATGAATGGATTTACCTGGCTGATTTTTATAGGGCTGCAGATATTTCTGTTAATCCCTATTCTATATTATTTAGGTTTGAATTTTTTGCGTTACATATTTAATAAGTTTGATTTGTAATTAGTATTTTTTCTAAAATCCAAAGGACATCTCACCGGTGTCCTTTTTTCTACCTAAACCGCGCAAAACCACCAGCTGCCTAGTCAGTCATTTCCAGTAGAAGTGATCAACGTTCACTAGCTGGCCTGTCAATTTGCTGCAGCGCCTACACTCGGTCACGCCAGTATTTCCACCACACCCAGATTGACCCCCATGCCAGCAGGCAGAAGCTCAAAGAGGTAATCATCCCTTAAATTAACTGACGCTAAAAGTAGAATTTTCTCGTAATATAAACGCAGGAGATTCTGCATGAAAACATCAAAATTTAGTGACAGCCAAATCCTGGCAATTTTAAAACAAGCGGAAGCTGGAGCTCCGGTTCCCGAACTCTGCCGTGAGCACGGTATGAGTTCGGCCACCTTTTACAAATGGCGCGCCAAATTTGGCGGCATGGATGCATCCATGATGGCCCGGCTTAAAGAGCTGGAGGCGGAAAATGCCCGGCTGAAAAAGATGTACGCCGAAGAACGGCTCAAAGCCGAAATCCTCAAAGAGGCCATCGAAAAAAAGTGGTAAAGCCGTCGCGCCGACGGGAATTGGCGCAAAAGGCGGTGCGCGAGAAATCCATTTCTGTCACATTGGCCTGTGCGGTGTTTAGCATCAGTGAAACCTGCTACCGCTATCAGGCCCGTCTGAGGGATGAGAACGCGGAAATTGCGGACTGGCTGCTGCGCTTAACCTCCACTTACCGGAGTTGGGGCTTTGGCATGTGTTTCTATTACCTGCGTAATGTGAAACGCTTTGGCTGGAACCATAAACGTGTGCTGCGGATTTACCGCGAGCTGGAGCTGAACTTAAGGATAAAACCCAAGAAACGGCTCACCCGTGAAAAGCCTGAACCGCTGGCGGTGCCAGAGATGAAGAACCAATGCTGGTCGATGGATTTTATGCATGACCAGCTCGAGGATGGCCGCAGTTTCCGGCTGCTGAATATCATTGATGATTTTAACCGGGAAGGCTTAGCCATTGAGGTCGACTTCTCGCTACCGGCAGAACGGGTAGTCAGAGTGCTCAATCAAGTCATTGAGTGGCGAGGCAAACCCAAGGAAATCCGTAGCGACAACGGCCCTGAATACATTGGTTCTGTCCTCAAAAACTGGGCAGAATCAAACGGAGTGGCCCTGAAGTATATTCAGCCAGGCAATCCGCAGCAAAATGCCTATGTGGAGCGATATAACCGTACAGTTCGCTACGACTGGCTAAACCAATATTTATTCAGCAGTATTGCCGAAGTTCAGGACTATGCGACAGAATGGCTGTGGTTTTATAACAATGAACGGCCAAACAAAGCTTTGGGTGGCATACCACCGAAGTACAAGGACAACTTAGTAACACAGGCTTCTACTTCAAGCGTCCATTAAAAATGGGATGATTACCAAGAGGTGTATATGAAAACGCATCCTTCGGCGTTGATAGGGAGCGGGTTGTTTTGAATGAATGGATAACAATGATTGACAGTGCGCACTTCACCTATCAAAATGATGGGTATCAACTTGATAGGTGATTCATGAGCAAAAGTGAACCTCAAGGAGTAGATGAGTTTCCTCTGACGGAAGGAACGGCCAGACAGATCATCAATAATCTGGCTGAATACCACACGGACAGGATTCGCTGGAGTAAACACGTTAAAGAACGGATGCAGGAACGAGGCGTGACCACCGGTCAAATACTGACGCTGCTTAAGAGCAAACACTCCGTGTTTCGGGAGGGGCCGTTTCAGGAATCGAATGGTGACTGGAAATTTAATCTCAAAGGTCTGGCCGCAGGTACAGTGATAGAACTGGCCGTGGCCCTGAAAAATCATCAACAGACGCCAAGCTCCGTGCTCGTTACTGTCTGGATTAGTTAAGGAGATCACTATGTATCATTACAGCGAATGTGGTTTATCGAATGTGCATTTGGTTAATGGCTTTACGGTTGAGGTGATTGACGGTGAGGAATACACCAGTATTGACGATATGAACGGTCTTCACAGAACCATTGCTCAAGCTATTGTTGACTGCAATAGACCACTGACTCATGAGGAATTTAAGTTTTTGCGTATTGAGCTGAATGTTTCTCAAAAAATGCTGGGGACACGTTTCGGTGTTGATGAGCAGACCATTGCACGTTACGAAAAAGGCCAGACAAAAATCCCACGTACGACAGATGTAGCTTTAAGAACCCTGTACATGGAAAGTCAGGAAAAGAATAATCCTGTCAGTTATTTCCTGGATTTACTGGCCGACACTGAAGCCAAAGCAGCAGCGCAAGATATAAAGTTAAAACTGGAAGAAGTAGGCGACCACTGGGAAGTTGCAGCCTAGACACTTCATCCCCCCTTCTGAAAAGCCGACATGATGTCGGTTTTTTTTGCTTGTATACATATTAGGGATAAACCAGAATGATTTCTGGTTGCTACATCGTACTAATTTATATGCAGCAGCGGTATTGTGACCCGGTTATTGGGCGGTTTTATTCGAATGATCCGGTTGGGTTTAAGGCTGATAACCCGATGAGTTTCACCCGTTACTTTTATGTAAACAACAATCCTTATAAATACAAAGATCCTGAAGGTGAATCGTTAGTTCATGCAGTTGCATTTGCTGCCGTCAGTATGTATCAGACTTATAACAGCACAGGCGGTGATGTGACAGCCACGCTTAAATCTGGAGCTATTGGTGGAGTAAGAGCAGCTCTATCGTTATCCCCAGGACGCTTAGCCACAAATGTAATGAAATCTTTTGCTGCTGGTTCTGTAGCAGATGCTACAGCTCAAGTTGTAGTGGACGGTAAAGATGTTGGCGATATAGATGTTAAAAAAAGCTTAAGCTCAGGGGCTTCTGCGGCGGCAGGGACTGTCATGGGCACTAAGATAGGGCAAATGGTACCAGTCAAAAATATGCCCTCAGTGAAGGAACCTAACGTTCCTGCTGGACGTACGCAGCGTATGACCGAGAACCCTGGTACTCTTCAAGGTGACAAAACTAAGCAAGGTGCTGTGGGGGCTGCTGTTGGTGCAGTTGCCGGAGGAACGTCAGGTATGACTGAGGAGCGTTTACGTGAACAATGATGATGGAGTTATCAAACGGCGTATAAATGTACTCATTGTTGCAGCTGTGGTCGTTTTTATCATGGTTGCAAAAATTTTGAAAGGTACAGATTTGGTCTCTAATGGTTATCAAATGGCCATAGTTGGTGGAGTATGTATCGCAGTAACTTTGTTAATTGAATTGGCTGTACATAAATTGCTGTCGATGTTTAAAAGTAAAGATAACTAAGACAATATTGGGGGGGCACCTTTCCCCAAATATTAATCAACAAGGACACCCATAACACGGTGTCCTTATTTCTACCTAATGTGAGCAAAATCCCCAGCCACCAGGTCAGTCATTTCCAGTAGAACTGATCAGTGCTCGCCAGCAGGCCTGTCAATTTGCTGCAGCGCCTACATAAGGAGCATCACTCTCTGCTTTCTTTAGGCTCATGACACTGGTACTTTATCGCTCTTTGCACTTTGAGGTGATCTATGAAAATAAGCCTGTCGTATCTGAACTGGAGCCAAAGACGTTTAAAGTGGAGCAGCTTGTGTAGTTTTTTACTGACCGCTGCTGCTGTGGCTGTGTTTGTGTTCTTTCCTAAATACACAGTAGAAAGCGATGGCTCAGATTTGTTGCAGGTGCCGGCTGTGTTAAGTGGTATGAATTGCGATGCAGATTTAGGTGGCAAAGGTATTATTTATTTAAGAAGCAGCTTGTCGACTGAATGGTTGCCGCTGCAGGACCGTCAGGATTGCGACAATACTCAGCAGTTATACGGTTTTTTAAATAAAGAAAATCAGCTGATCTTTTTTATTGAAAACAAAGTCGGCGATTTTTTAATTCATGGCGTCCGTACCTCGGCAACCAATAAAAAGCTGTTATGGCCGGAAAACAACATCATCGTAATGAACAAGTGGAACAGCCTGCCGCTGGTGCTGGCTTTTGTATTCTTCGTCTGCGGCGTAATGTTCTGGCGCGCCTACGCGCAGCGCAACGAATTCTAAGCAGAAGGTGGCTGCAATTGGGTTGTCAGCCACTGAATAAAATGCTCCACAGCTGAACTTTGCATGCTATCGGCTTTGTAATGCACCTGATACTGGCCCCATGGCAGCTGATAACTGAACTGGCGTAAAGCAATCAACTGACCGCTAGCCAGGGCTGGCCCTGCAATAAAATCATTCGACAATGCAAAGCCGCTGCCACCAGTAACGGCTTTTGTTGCCAATAATGCCAGATTGACATAACGCAGCTGCATAGCCGCCGGGCTGCGCAGTTGTTGATGTTGACACCACAATTGCCAGTCTTCGCCTGTCTCCGAGCTGTACAGCGGGTATTGCAATAATTCTGCTGCATCAGAGCTGGTTAATAATTGAAACTGCGCCGGAGCACAGACTGGATACCAGAACTCAGTACGCAATTGCCGGCTAACAAAACCAGCCGGAGCCGGCCAGGTTCCCAGAATAATATCGTACTGCTCAGGATCGGCATTGTTTGCCATAGACGCCATATCTAATAAGGTATCCAGCTCTGGTTGCTGCTGTTTAAACAGCTCCAGCCTCGGTGCCAGCCATTCCACTGCAATAGAGGTTTGTGCCAGAATTTTGAGCTGCACAGGGGGCTGATTTAATAAATGCTGAGTCACTGAATTCAACCGGACAAAACAATCCCGCACCACCGAATACAACATATCGCCAGACTGTGTCAGCTCGACACTTTTGTTTTGTCGCAAAAGCAACGGCTGACCAATAAAGTCTTCCAGCAGTTTCACCTGATGACTGACAGCACTTTGGGTGACAAATAACTGCTCTGCAGCTTTGCTAAAGCTTTTGAGCCGGGCTGTGGCTTCAAAGGCTTGTAATGCTTTCAGTGGCGGCAACATGGATGAATCCAATTCATGAACTGTTGAATTTATATCATTTTAATTCATATGTTCGCAGCTGCATACTCTGGGTTATCAATTGAATATTGGAGTACCTAATGAGTCAGATAGGTGGTAAAACCAAACAACAAGCGCTGGATAGCTTAACCTCCATGGTTGCTGGCGTAGACGCGATCAGTGCTGCCGAGTATCAGGCCCGTATTCAAAAAGCGCAGCAACTGATGCAGCAGCAGGGCATAGACGCTTTGTATTTGAATGCCGGTACTAATTTAAGTTATTTCACCGGCACAGTCTGGTACGCCAGTGAGCGCTTGGTGGGAGCTTTGCTGCCAGCAAAAGGCGAGCTGGTGTATATCAGTCCTGTATTTGAAATCCCGACTCTGGCTGGTTTTCAGGTAGTAAAGGGCGAAGTGCTGGGCTGGCACGAGCACGAAAACCCCTATCAATTGCTGCTTGATAGCTGCAAACGGATTTGTATTAAAGCAGATCCTGTGCTGGCTTTGGATGACAGCAGTGCGTTTTTTATCTTCGAAGGCCTGCGTCAGGCTAATCCACAACAACAGATTGTCAGCGGTAAAGTGATTACTCAGGGCTCCCGATCACAAAAATCAGCGGCTGAGATTGCCATTATGCAGCGCGCTATGGATATGACATTAGAGGTGCATAAAGCCGTGGCCAGCATCTTGTATGAAGGGATCAGTACAGCTGAAGTTGAAGCTTTTATCGACGAAGCCCATCGTAAAGTCGGTGCCAGCGGTTCCTACTTTTGTATTGTGTTATTTGGACCGGATTCAGCTTACCCGCATGGCGTGAAAACGCCAAAAAACCTTGAAAAGGGCGATATGGTGTTGATTGATACCGGTTGTCGTTTATTGGGTTATGTGTCTGATATTACCCGCAGTTATGTGTTTGGCGAGCCAACAGCGCGTCAGCGTGAAATCTGGTCTGTCGAAAAGGCCGCTCAGGCAGCAGCTTTTAACGCAGCTAAGTTGGGTATGGCTTGTGGTCTGGTGGATGCCGCTGCGCGCGAAGTCTTAGAAGCTCATGGCTTAGGGCCGGATTATGCCCTGCCGGGTTTACCGCACAGAACAGGTCATGGCATAGGGATGGATATTCACGAGGGCCCTTATCTGGTGCGCAATGAGCATACGCCACTGGCGGTTGGGATGTGCTTCAGTAATGAGCCGATGATCTGTGTACCTGGTGAGTTTGGTGTGCGACTTGAGGATCATTTTTACATGACCAGCTCAGGTCCGCTTTGGTTTACACAACCTGCCGTCAGTATTGATCAACCCTTCGCTTAAGCTCAAACAAACCAGCCGCATCGGACGGCTGGTTTTACTTTTGGTTGTATCCGGTAACTTTTGCCAACTGATCCATTACAAATGGTCACAGGGTTTTTTCCGGTTGTTCTTAGACTAAGCACAACTTAAGGAGATCTCTGATGAAGCGTTTAGCCTTTGTTGCTGGTTGTAGCTGGTTGTTGCTTGCAGGTTGTAATGTGGAGTTACTTCCAGGACAAGACAAAGCTTTTAATTTTGATTTTAATTCAGGAGTTCATGGCTGGACCGCAGGCTTTTCAGACTATCCGGCAGACAACGCTGCAACCTACCAGCTAGAGTCAGGTATTCGCGCCTTGCCTGGTGCGGCGGCAAAAAAGGGATATTTCCTCTCGGGCATCAATCGCAGCGACGATTTGTTTATGTTCCTGAAAAATCAGTTTTCCGGGTTGGAACCTTCGACAAAATATTACGCCAGAGTACGGTTAACTTTTTTATCTAACGCTGGTGTGGATTGCGCCGGAGTTGGAGGTGCGCCTGGGGAAAGTGTTTATCTGAAGTTTGGTTACGGTGACAAAGAGCCGAAGCAGGAAGGATATTACTTAAATCTGGACAAGGGGCAGCAATCACAGTCTGGTACTCAAGCCAAAGTGATAGGCAATGTTGCAGCCAAAGACGCTGCTTGTGATGGTTCGAAATTTGCTGAAAAGACAGTACAAACCACCACCAACGAACGTATTCCGTTGTACAGCGATGGGCAGGGGCGGGTCTGGGTTTTTGTTGGCACAGATTCTGGTTATGAAGGTTTAACCTCTTTGTATTACAAAAGCATAGAGATTGCGCTTGAGCCCTATTAACCCTAAGCGCTGATTTCCTGCCGGCCAGATGCAATGATGTGGCATCTGGCTGGTTTTTTTACCTTACAGTACAGAGGCTGATCAACTCAGCCTTATTCCATATTCAGTTCTTTCAGCTTACGCGTTAGCGTATTACGGCCCCAACCCAAGCGTTTGGCCGCGTCCTGTTTATGGCCATGGGTGTAATGTAAAGCCTGCTGTAATACTATTTTTTCAAACTCTGGTCCCGCTTCAGCCAGAATGTTCTCCTCGCCAGCATTGAGTTTTTGACTGACCCAGGCTGCTAAAGCATCTTGCCAGCTTTGCTGGCCGCCAGGAACCGAACTGACAACCACTTTAGGCGCACTGGTAAGCTCTGGGGGTAAGTCAGATAGCAGTACTTGTTTGCCACTGGCCATCACTGTTAACCAACGGCAGCTGTTTTCCAGTTGACGCACATTACCTGGCCAATCGAGCTGAGCTAAAAACTTCTCCGTTTCGCTGGCCAGACTTTTTGCTTCAACATTCAGCTCACGCGCCGCTTGTTGCAGAAAATGCTGTGCCAGTTTAGGAATATCCTGCTTACGGTCTTTCAATGCCGGAATTTGAATTCGGATCACATTCAGGCGATGAAATAAATCTTCACGGAATTTACCTTCGGCCACCAGAATTTCAAGATTCTGGTGGGTGGCGGCAATGATACGTACATCCACACTAATGCCCTGATGACCACCAACCCGATAAAACTGGCCATCTGCCAACACCCTTAACAAACGGGTTTGCACGTCCAGCGGCATATCACCAATTTCATCGAGGAATAAAGTGCCACCATCAGCTTGTTCAAAGCGGCCTTTTCGCAAATTGGCTGCGCCGGTAAAGGCCCCTTTTTCATGGCCAAACAGCTCGGATTCAATTAAATCTTTTGGAATAGCCGCCATATTCAACGCAATAAAAGCCTGCTCTGAACGGGGACTGTGTTTATGCAGTGCATGCGCCACTAACTCTTTGCCTGTACCGGACTGACCATTGATCAGTACACTGATGCTGGAGCGCGACAAACGGCCGATGGCGCGAAACACTTCCTGCATGGCAGGCGCTTCACCGATAATTTCCGGTACTTCTGTTTGCACTACGGCCTGTTGTTTTGGCTGTTTCGCCTGACTATGAGCCAAAGCCCGTTGAATAAGCGACACCGCTTCATTGATATCAAAAGGTTTGGGCAGGTATTCAAAAGCGCCTTTTTTAAAGGCATTGACTGCACTATCCAGATCCGAATGTGCCGTCATAATAATCACTGGCAACTCGGGTGATAATTCCTGCAATTTGGTCAGCAATGCCATACCATCTGTACCTGGCATCCGAATATCAGATACCACAACAGTCGGCTGTTCATACTGTAAACGTTGCAACATTAAATCGGCCGAAGCATAACTTTCGCAGGCTATATCTGCCCGAGCTAATGCTTTCTCCAATACCCAGCGGATCGAATTGTCATCATCAATAATCCAGACTACTTGCTGCATTGTTCTTCTCCAGAGTTATTGAGCGGTAAATACAAAGTAAAAGCGGTTTGCCCCGGCCAGCTTTCGCAGTCAATCCAACCACCGTGTTGGTGAATTAAGGTTTGAGCTATCGACAAACCTAAGCCTGTACCTCCAGGTTTGCCTGTGACCATAGGGAAAAATAAGGTGTCTTTAATTTCAGGTGGAATACCAGGGCCGTTGTCTATCACTTTGACTGCCGCTACTAAGCGGTGGCGACGGCCATGAATGGTATGCTGATTTAATATCCGGGTTTGTAAAGTGATTTGGCCACCTTCAGTCAGCACCTGCTGGGCATTGCCAACAATATTCAGTAGTGCTTGTTCAATCAGTTCAGGGTCGAAGGAAAAGTCCGGAATGCTGGGATCATAGTCTCTGACAAACTGAACATGAGTAGGGTTGTCCATTTGGGCCAGTTGGCTGACCCTTTCGAGCACCTGATGCACATTTGAGGATTTTTTACTCGGCGCTTTATAAGGGCCTAGTAATCGGTCGACCAGATTACGTAACCGGTCTGCCTGCGCAATAATAAGCTGAGTGTATTCCTTTTGATCGTCGTTCAGTGATTCTTCCAACAACTGAGCTGCACCACGTAAACCACCTAAAGGGTTTTTAATTTCATGGGCTAAACCCCGAATTAGTTCCCGAGCCGCTAAATGCTGGTGCTGCTGCAAACTTTCCAGACTGATTTTGCGTTGCTGATCTACCTGACGTAATTCCAGCATCAGGGCTAAATGGGGCTGTTCAATCAGATTGACGGTCACGTCGAGTAAAATATGCCGGCCATCTAACAATACCGCTTGTACATCACTGATGCCAAAGCCTTGCCTGTTTTGCAGTGCGGTTAAAAAGAAGCTGGAGGTTAAATCCGTGTACTGAAATAAGGTAAAAAAGTACTGCTGCGCTAGTCGTTTTTCGCCCACACCAAACATCGCCGAACTGGCGGTATTAAAATACTGCACCTGCAACTGGCTATCTAACACCAAAATGGCGGTGCTGAGTTGATCGGTAAAGTCGGTGGTGGAAAAATCCATCGTCTTTTGTTGTTGGGTCACTGCGCTCACCTATTGCACCAAAGTGGTGCTTCAATTTCACAGTGTACTGCAAAATCGGACGGATCACCGTCAAAACGCACTATTTTGGTGAAGCTATTGTAGTTTTACGTAAGTAAAAGGTTGTTACAGCACTTTCTGCAATTAGCTTGCCGTTTTGATCAAGGGCCTGAAGTTGGAGTTGATGTTCACCTCGCTCGACGCCAAGCAAGCGAAAGTTGCTGCTTTGTTGCAATGGGCTTTGTTGATTGCCATCAAGAACTAACCGCAGTTTGTGGTGATCGGCCAGTGGTGGGCTGACATCACTTTGTACAGCCACTTCACCTTGATTCGAAAGCACAGTGGCTTCCATTGCAGGGTTGACTATAGTGAGTTGATAGGGTGCTGCTTCGTCTGTGAATGAAGCTATGGGGTCTAACCGGGTGTCTTGTTGAGGTTGCTGGCTTTGCAGCGACACTTTCAATTCCAGCTTTTTGGAACCGGCAACAGGTTGGTCTGAATACAGAGGGACACCATTTTTATCTACGCTGACATAAACCTGTTGGCCCAAGGTGTTGGCACAGACTAAAGCAAAAAACAGGATCAGCTTATTCATGTAAACCCGAATGGTGGTTGCTGCTGTATTCACTCTAATCCGTCCAGCCACAGATCTCAAATTTCAGTCAAAGAAAAACCCGCGTCAGGCGCGGGTTTTGCTGGTCAAAACAGCGGATGAAAGGCTGTTTTAAACCTGGTGTTATACGCTGTAATACAGTTCGTATTCCAGTGGATGAACTGCAACAGAAACACGTTTGGCTTCAGCACGTTTCATTTCGATGTACGCATCGATCATAGCGTCAGACATGACGCCGCCTTTAGTGAAGATAGCGCGGTTTGCATCCAGTGCATCCAGAGCTTCGTCTAAAGAACCACAAACCTGAGGGATCAGTGCTTCTTCTTCTGGTGGCAGGTCATACAAGTCTTTATCCATAGCATCGCCTGGGTGGATCTTGTTCTGGATACCATCTAAACCAGCCATTAACTGAGCTACGAAAGCTAGGTACGGGTTAGCAGCCGGATCCGGGAAACGCACTTCGATACGACGTGCTTTAGCACTTGGTACCAGAGGGATACGGATAGAAGCTGAACGGTTACGGGCTGAATAAGCCAGCATTACCGGAGCTTCGAAGTGTGGTACTAAACGCTTGTACGAGTTGGTAGAAGGGTTAGTGAAGGCATTGATTGCTTTCGCGTGCTTGATGATACCGCCGATGTAGTACAGCGCAGTTTCAGACAAACCAGCATATTTATCACCAGCAAACAGGTTTACACCATCTTTTGCTAATGATTGGTGACAGTGCATACCTGAACCGTTATCGCCAACCAGTGGTTTTGGCATAAAGGTTACAGTTTTGCCGTACAGGTTAGCTACGTTGTGAACAACGTATTTCAGTACCTGAATTTCGTCAGCTTTCTTAGTTAAAGTATTGAAACGAGTTGCGATTTCGTTCTGGCCAGCAGTAGCAACTTCGTGGTGGTGAGCTTCAACGACCTGACCCATTTCTTCCAGCACTACACACATAGCGCTACGGATGTCGTGGTGTTGATCTACTGGAGGAACCGGGAAGTAACCGCCTTTGATGCCAGGACGGTGTGCTTTGTTACCGCCTTCGTATACTTTGTCTGAGTTCCATGCAGCTTCAGCAGAATCGATAGCGAAGAAAGCTGTAGACATAGTGTTTTTGAAACGCACGTCATCAAACATGAACCACTCTGGCTCAGGTCCAAACAATACAGTGTCAGCGATACCGGTTGATTTCAGGTACTCTTCGGCACGTTTAGCGATAGAGCGTGGGCAGCGCTCATAACCTTGCATAGTGCTAGGCTCGATTACGTCACAAGTAATGTTGACTGTCGTTTCTTCTGAGAACGGGTCCAGTAACATGGTGTTTGCCTGAGGCATCAGGATCATGTCTGAGTCATTGATACCTTTCCAGCCCGCGATTGAAGAACCGTCGAACATTTTACCGTCTTCAAAGAAATCTTCGTTGATCTGGCTGACTGGAATAGTCACGTGTTGTTCTTTACCTTTGGTATCTGTAAAGCGTAAATCAACGAATCTTACGTCGTTCTCTTTGATAAAACTCAGTACTGTAGATGCAGACATGCATTCCTCCGGTTTGTGCTATTGACGGGTGTGTTGAGCACACCTGTTATATAATGCTGGCTTAGGCCAAAGCTTTGCGCATTCTGATGCCATTCTTATGCCAAAGATTTAGCTCATTGATCTGTAATGGTTTTTTATAGTGTCGCCTCCTAATGATGCAAGCTTTTGCATTATTGTGGTGCAATGTTGCCTCATTGTGAGGCAAGAGCCCCAGCTTGGTGCTTTTATAAATAAACACCACTTAAAATAGCAAGTTTCATCGCGCTGTCACTGAAAAACCATGAAATATATAGGCTGGCTCTATGGATGCAAAAATAAGCCGCTTCAGATCACAGTTAATTTTTCTTTCTGTGTAAAAACAGAGTAGAATACGCGCCCTTGAATTCGAGCAACTTTTAGTCAATGCCTAGTGGTCAGGTTTATGGTCAGCTAGTGCCACAGAGGAAATACAAATGAGCGGAACCGCTTCAGCAATAGAAAAACTGCGTAATATCGCCATTATCGCGCACGTTGACCATGGTAAAACCACCCTGGTTGATAAGTTACTGCAACAATCAGGTACTTTCGATTCCCGTGCTAAATTGCAGGAACGTGTGATGGACTCTAACGCTCAGGAATCCGAGCGTGGCATTACTATTTTGGCCAAAAACACTTCTGTGCGCTGGAACGGCTACCATATCAACATTCTGGACACTCCAGGTCACGCCGATTTCGGTGGTGAAGTTGAACGTGTATTGTCTATGGCCGACTCTGTATTGTTGCTGGTAGACGCTGTTGAAGGCCCAATGCCACAGACGCGTTTCGTAACTCAAAAAGCCTTTGCCCACGGTTTAAAGCCTATTGTGGTTGTGAATAAAATTGACCGTCCGGGTGCACGTCCTGATTGGGTTATTGACCAGGTATTTGACCTGTTCGATAACTTGGGTGCCACTGACGAACAGTTAGATTTCCCTGTAGTTTATGCATCAGCGATCAACGGCTGGGCTACTCTGGATTACAACGAACCAAAAACTGATATCAACGATTTGTTCGCAGCCATTGTTGAGCACGTAGCTCCACCAGCTGTTGAGCTGAACGGTGATACTCAGTTACAGGTGTCTCAGCTGGATTACTCCAGTTACTTAGGCATTATCGGTATTGGTCGTATCAAGCGTGGTACTTTAAAGCCAAACCAGCAGGTTACTATTTTAGGTGCTGATGGTTCCAAACGTAACGCTAAAGTAGGCCAGGTATTTGGTTATTTAGGTCTGGAACGTATTGAAGCGACTGAAGCCAACGCTGGTGACATCGTTGCCTTCACTGGTTTAGGCGAACTGAAAATCTCCGATACCATTTGTGCTCCGACTAATCTGGAAGCATTACCAGCTCTGCAAGTGGATGAACCAACAGTCACTATGACCTTCCAGGTCAATACCTCTCCGTTTGCGGGTAAAGAAGGTAAGTTTGTTACTTCACGTCAGATTTTAGAACGCTTAAATGCGGAACTGAAACACAACGTAGCTTTACGTGTTGAAGAAACTGAAGACGGTGATAAATTCAAAGTGTCTGGCCGTGGTGAACTGCATTTAGGCGTTCTGATCGAAAACATGCGCCGTGAAGGCTTCGAACTGGCTGTATCTCGTCCTGAAGTGATCATGAAAGTGATCGATGGCGAGAAAATGGAACCTATGGAAAACGTCACTATCGACGTGGAAGAACAGCACCAGGGTTCTATCATGGAGAAAATGGGCGAGCGTAAAGCTGAAATGACCAACATGCAGCCGGACGGTAAAGGCCGTATCCGTATGGATTTCCAAATGCCTAGCCGTGGTTTGATTGGTTTCCGTACAGAGTTTATGACTATCACTTCTGGTACTGGCCTGATGTACAACAGCTTCGATCACTATGGTCCATACAAAGGCGGTACCATTGGCCAGCGTATGAACGGCGTATTGATTTCTAACGCTATGGGTAAAGCCGCAGGTTATGCGATTTTCTCTCTGCAGGAACGTGGTCGTATGTTTATCGGTCATGCTGAAGAAGTGTACGAAGGTCAGGTGATCGGTATTCACAGCCGTAGTAATGACTTAACTGTAAACTGCTTAAAAGGCAAACAGTTAACTAACGTTCGTGCTTCTGGTACTGATGAAGCTATCAACCTGGTTCCACCAATCCGTTACACTCTGGAACAAGCTCTGGAATTTATCGATGATGACGAACTGGTTGAAGTAACACCACTGTCAATTCGTATCCGTAAGCGTCACTTGACTGAAAACGACCGTAAACGTGCTGGCCGCGCCGGTTAATTACATCGTTTTAGTGTAAAAAACCGCCGCGAGGCGGTTTTTTGCTTTATGCATCTACGAGAAACTCAGGCTTTTACAGCCATAAAGCAAAGCTTATAACCGCCATTGTCAGGCTATGTCAGCAACGCATTACATCTGAACACCTATTGGCACAATTAATCACTTCAGTTTAATGAACGGACTAGGCTATAGTGAAGTCAATAGCTTAGGTACTTATTCAGAATGAATTGCTCGCTGCTGTTTTATCCTTGAAACAAGACGGCTTAGTGCTCTAAAGATATGAGTGGAGGTGTATATGCGTTTTATTAAATTGGGTGTACTGATGCTTTCTGCACTGGTCGGTACTGCAGCCATGGCGGGTGAAGTGAAGGTTGAATACAAAGACTATAAAAAGTTTACTGACATCAAACCTGCAAGCGAAACGAGAGGCAGTTTCGAAAAACGTACTATGGCCAGCTTTGATAAAATTTTTGCTGATTTAGCAGGAAAGTTGCCAGAAGGTTATAGCTGGAACGTTGTTGTGACAGATATAGACTTGGCCGGTGATGTCAATCATATGTTCACTCAGACGGGTCAACAGATCCGTGTCATCAAAGAGATCTTTATTCCACGCATTAATTTCAGCTACACCTTGCTCGATCAAAACAAGGTTGTAGTTGCAGAAG
Source organism: Rheinheimera mangrovi (assembly GCF_003990335.1). Taxonomy (NCBI): domain Bacteria; kingdom Pseudomonadati; phylum Pseudomonadota; class Gammaproteobacteria; order Chromatiales; family Chromatiaceae; genus Rheinheimera; species Rheinheimera mangrovi. Next base: position 720,100 of record NZ_CP034683.1, read on the forward strand.
AAAAAGATTTGAAGTTAAAAGATATGGGCTTTATGACCCGAATCAGCGGTGCCAGAGCAGACAGACCTTTTGAGCATGAACGTAGCATGCTGGAACGTTGGTTTAAAGACAGTATCGAGCCTGCAGTGCTCGCGCATCAACAGGGAAGTGTCAAAGCAAGCTAGCTATCTCCTTATAAATCGCAACAGCCTCCTCGCGGCTTAATTGACCACTGGAGGCTGCTTTTCCCAGGGTACTTGTCACCCGTATCGAATCTTGCCGTGTTTCTTCTTTTTGCTGCGCAGGTTCAGGCAAACTTGATACAACTTGTTGCTGTTTGCTTTGTTGTACAGCGGGTTCCAATTCCTTAGCAATGGCTGCACCAGGGTTAGGACGAGTTTGATTACCGGACAACGCAAATTGTCGCGCTTGTAGTTTTATGCTGTCTAATGAAGTTGTTAAGCTTGCCATTTCATACTCCTTCTACTTAGTTAGAGTAGTGCAACGGCCTTTTGTCGTTAGAATAAATATCTATAATCAGGTGAAAAAATAAGCTATTTAGTTATTGCCTGGCGGAAATCTGCCAGAGTTTTGTGTAATAACTGAATTTGTTTCACCACGCGCTGTAAAGTGGCTGTATTAAATTGCTGGGTTTGGCGCATCGCTGCGACTTGTTCTGCCGCTTCACTTAAATACGGCATAAATCTGTTGCTGCTGACCTGAAAGCTTTTGTCGTTAACAAAAATGGTCTGATAGTTGCCATGGCCTTGTTGCTGGATATCCTCTAAAATCGCGTCTGCATCCAAAGCCTTGCGATACAGATCTTTTAAATTCTGATCCAGTTGTTCCAGTAATTGTTCCATGTTTTTGTCTCCAAAAAATTTTCCGCATTATGCCACAGCCTTTGCCAGATGCCGATTGCGTCATAGTGCTTTTCGTTGTTGGCAGCAAAAGAATGGGCAGGGCGGTTTGTTTTTATTTTGATTTGTTATATTATATCACTCTTTCAAAACCGGAGTGTCAAGTCGTGCTGAGTCAGGTTCGGAATACATTGGATAAAGTAGGTATAGCCATCACATCTTTGTGTGCTATTCATTGCATTATGCTGCCTGTGTTATTACCTGTATTGCCACTTCTGGGTTTAAGTGCCTGGCATAACCATGCTTTCGAGCGGATCATTTTGTTGATCACTATGGTGTTGGGTTTTATTACCTTGTTCGCCGGTTTTCACCGCTACCATAAAAAGATTTACCCTTTTTACTCGCTGTTTTTAGGTGGTTTTATCTATTGGCAAAAAGACATTTTTGGCCATGACTATGAGCACTATATCCTGATTGTTGGCGCATCTTTTGTCGTGCTGGCGCATATCTTAAATATTCGCCTCTGCAACAAATGTCATAGTTGCGATAGCCACAAGCACTAAGCTTTTTTGACCTGCTACCAGCTTCTGGCTTCCTGCGGATAATTACAAAAAATTCCATCTACACCCAACTGCTGCATCTTTTTTGCTGTGGCAGCGTCGTTGACTGTATAGACCCACACTTTTAAACCGCGTTGATGCGCATCCTTTACCATCTGTTGATTGATAAATCCTTTGTCGCAGTTCACTGACCAGGCGCCTAGTTCTGACGCAAAAGCGGCGTAATCCAGTGGCAATGAGGCTGTTAAAGCCCCTGTTTTTAAATCTGGTCTGTGGTTTTTTATATGCTGCAAAAGGTGATGATTAAAAGAAGAGATCAACAGTTTGTCCGGATCTGTGCCTAGTTCTGTTTCAGCTTTTTTAAGTAGTTTTAATAAAGGCTCTGCTGTGTCAGCACCTTTGAGTTCGATATTCAGCAGGCTTTGGTTGTTTACCAGTTGCAGCACTTGCCATAAAGTGGGGACTTTCTGGCCAGAACCTGCATCCAGTTGCTGTAATTGCTTGAGTGTAAAATCCTGCAACAACCCTGTGCCGTTTGTGGTGCGGCTGACATTCTCGTCATGGATCACCACCAGCTGGTTTTCGACACAAAACACATCAATTTCAATACCATTGGCTTTGGCTAGTAACGCTTGTTCAATCGCCAGCAAGGTATTTTCCGGATAAGAGCCACTGGCACCACGGTGGGCAATAATCTGCATTTGTGTTCTCCAGAAAGGTCGCAACAAGAGCCCGGCCTTCGCCGCTATCACCCCGACAGTAGCGACGTAACGTACATCCTGTACATAAAAAAGCAGAGACTGAGCTCTGCTTGATTTGTTTAAGCCTTAGATACTATCTCGGCAAAAGGCTCGCCCATGCGGGTGACTGCTGTTGGGTATTGCTTGTCAGTAAATTCAATCTGACCAGCCTGGAACGCCAGGATCACTGTAGATCCCAATTTAAAGCGGCCCATTTCAGCACCTTTTTCTAAGGTAACAGCTTGAGGCCCTGTGACAGGGTAGGTCCAACGGAATACATCTTTGCCTGTAGGCGGTGTCACAGTACCAGCCCAGACGGTTTCTATACTGGCCACTATAGTTGCGCCTACTAACACCAAAGCCATAGGGCCCAGTTCAGTATCAAAAATGGTCACAACACGCTCGTTACGGGCGAATAAATCCGGTACGTTTTCGGCTGTTAATGGGTTCACTGAAAACAGATCACCTGGCACATAAATCATTTCACGTAAGGTGCCTGCAATAGGCATATGAATACGGTGATAATCTTTGGGTGCTAAATAAATAGTTGCGAACTTACCGCCGGCATAAGGAGCAGCTGTAGCCGCATCTCCGCCTAATAAAGCCTGCAGTGAATAGTTGTGGTTCTTCGCCTGGATCAGCTTACCATCGACAATATCACCTAACTGGCTGATCGCGCCGTCTACTGGCTGGCAGACCACATCAGCATCAGCATTGATAGGGCGTAAGCCATCTTTTAACGGGCGGGTAAAAAACTCGTTAAAGCTGGCATAGTCCGAAGCTTTTTCAAATTGAGCTTCGGCCATATTAATTTTATAGGCCTTAATAAACAGATTAATCAGCGCATGGCTGATAAAACCTAAACGAGCCGCTGCCAGATAGCCGACAAGACGGGATAATAAATGCTTTGGCATTGCGTATTGCAATGCGATTTTGACTTGATCCATAGTGGATTTAAACCTCAGGGTTGAAAATAATTCGGTTTATCCTGCGCCATACTGAGCAGGATTTTATGGTAGTTGGCAAAACGTTCCGGGTGGATTTCTCCAATGCTGACCGCATGTTGTAAAGCGCAGCCCGGGTCGTTTAAATGTTTACAGTCTCGGAATTTGCAACGGCCAAGCCAGTCTTTAAACTCAGGATAACCTAAAGCTATTTGCTCTGGTTCCAGATGCCATAAGGCGAATTCGCGGATACCTGGTGAGTCAATTAAATCGCCGCCATCCGGTAAGTGATACAAACGTGCTGTGGTGGTGGTGTGTTGGCCTAAACCTGAGTTTTCTGAGACTTCACGGGTTTCGGCGGAAATATCCGGCAACAGGTTATTCACTAATGAAGATTTGCCGACACCAGACTGGCCGACAAAAATACTTACGCCTTGCTTCAGGTAAGAATCCAGCTGAGCTGTACCTTCACCTGTTTTTGCGCTTAACAATAAAAATTCGTAACCAATCTTCTGATAAATAGCCAGTTGCTGATCGACTTCCGCGCGCTGTTCTTCGGTTAATAAATCAATTTTATTCAGCAATAACAGAGGCTTGATATGCATGGCTTCAGCCGCTATTAAATAACGGTCGACTATATTCAGCGAAAACGCAGGTAAAACCGCTGAGACAATAATCATTAAATCTATATTGGCCGCTACAGGTTTTAAACCATCATAAAAGTCGGGACGCAGTAACACGGACTCACGTTCAGCTACAGCTTCAACTACGCCTTCTGGTCCACCGCCAGGCACTTTGGTGCGACGAAACACGACTTTGTCACCTGTGACCAGTGAGTTGATAGTGCGACGGATATTGCAGCGAAAAATCTGGCCTGCGCTATCTTCAATATCGGCATGTTGACCAAAACGACTGATCACTAAGCCATGTTCGGCTTCAGCCAGTAAGTCAGAATCCAGCTCTTTTTTGTTGGTTTTATTCTGAGCCCGGGCTAAACGACGATCCTGATTGGCGGCTATACGTTGATGCTGGCGTTGATTGAGGTGCTTTTTTTTGGTCACTGTGGCCTTGTGCCTTTACTGTCGCCTGACTGCGGCGGTTTTTACTTTGCTTAAGGCATAGTATGATACCGCTATTCGGGCAAGTTACAAAGCAGCAAAACTGGCTGCAAATAATCAAAGGTAAGAAGCATGGCGAGCAACGACAATAATCTGGTGTGGATCGATCTGGAAATGACAGGTCTGGATCCGGAAAAAGAAGTGATTTTAGAAATGGCCACCATAGTAACCGACAGCCAGTTAAATATTCTTGCTGAAGGCCCGGTGTTTGCCATTAAAACACCAAAAGAAGTTTTAGATGCTATGGATGCATGGTGTACTGAAACTCATGGTAAAAGTGGTTTAACCAAACGTTGCCTGGAAAGTGAAGTTGAGTTAGCCGACGCTATGGCTCAGACCATCCGCTTCCTGTCTGACTACGTGCCTGCAGGTAAATCACCTATGTGTGGCAACAGCATTGGTCAGGACCGACGCTTTTTAGTCAAATATGCGCCTGAATTCGAAGCCTTTTTCCACTACCGTAATCTGGATGTCAGCACTGTAAAAGAGTTGGCCAGAAGATGGTACCCGGAAGTGACTAAGCTGGTTAAAAAGTCATCAAGTCATTTAGCTCTGGATGATATTCGGGAATCTATTGCTGAATTAGCAGTTTATAAAAAACATTTTTTCAAAATTCCTGAATAAAATCTCTTGCAAAGGTCAGAGAATTTTGTAAAATGCGCGCCGCTTCGAACGAAAATTCAATTGAAGCGGCGTTTTTAGTAATCTTCTTTATAACCAAGATAAAGAACCATGTTTACTAAGAGCAGGATGCGGGCATAGCTCAGTTGGTAGAGCGCGACCTTGCCAAGGTCGAGGTCACGAGTTCGAGCCTCGTTGCCCGCTCCAAATTCAAATTGGACCACCAATACCAATTTGAAAAAATAAGTACACACCCATGCGGGCATAGCTCAGTTGGTAGAGCGCGACCTTGCCAAGGTCGAGGTCACGAGTTCGAGCCTCGTTGCCCGCTCCAAATTTTACTCCCTTTTCTATTTTCATCTTAAATCCAAAACTTACTCTTTTGCCTTGAACCCAACTTGCTGCCTGATTTTATTACTGCTATCTTTGCCAAAATAAGTCATGAGGTAAGACCAGTATGAAAGCCATCAATAAACTTGGCCGTTATGTTGCCAAAATCAATAACTACTCGCCTTGGCTCCGTTCGCCTTTATTGAGCTTGTTATTTGGTAAAGCTGTGAAATTTGCAGGCACAGCTTCGGTCAAAGTCGATGTATTAAATTTTCAGCAGGCAAAGTTAAGCTTGGCCAATAAAACCAAGGTGCAAAACCATATAGGGTCTGTGCATGCGGCTGCAATGGCCTTGCTGGGTGAATCGGCCAGTGGTTTTTTAGTGGGTTTGCATGTGGCAGACGACCGTATTCCGCTGCTAAAGTCGATGCAGCTGAATTATGTCAAAAGAGCCACTGGTAAATTGGTCGCTACGACGTCGCTGACGGATGAGCAAATTCAGTTTATTCGTGATACCGAAAAAGGCGATATCACGATTTTGGTAAAGATCACCGACGAACTGAATGTTGAACCTGTGATCGCAGAGTTTGTCTGGGCCTGGGTGCCGAAGCAGAGAAAATAAAGCTTGGATGGTTTGTTACAGGCTATGATTAACCCAGTACCGGAGACTTCTATGCCTGCATCCCCTTGTAACAGAATTTGTTGTTTAAACCACTGCGATGTTTGTTTAGGTTGTGGTCGTACTTTGCAGGAGATTAAAGACTGGCATACGGCTGATAAAAAACAAAAGCTGGAGATTTTACAGCAGGCTCAGCAGCGACTTATAGCTCAACCACAATTTGATATCAGGCATCCCGAGGCAACCCCTTCTGAATAACCCTGACTAATCTGTCGGTCTGGCGACTTAATAAATTCTGCTGCAGCAGGCCTTTTTTCTGCTGCTGTCCTAAAGCCCACTGAATATGTTCCTGTACTAACGGCTCACTTAACGGCAGTTGCTGTTGCAAGGCTTCAATAATGGCCACATCAAAAGGCGCATTGCCCAAGGCTACGGCAATATTGCGTTGCCAGCGTTGATAGCCTATACGGCGAATCGCTGAACCTTCAGTGTATTTTAAAAATTCAGCTTCGCTCCATTGCCATAAATCCAGCAGGGATTTATGCAGCCACTGTGGTCTGCGCTGAAAATCTTGTTCTTTTGTGGTGTCGGCGGCTCTGTTCACAGGGCAAACCAGCTGACAATCATCACAACCATAAATACGGTTACCAAGCAAAGGCCGGAATTCTTCAGGAATAGCACCTTGTAGCTCAATAGTCAGATAAGAAATACAGCGTCTGGCATCCACTGTGTAAGGTGCAACTATGGCCTGAGTAGGACAGATAGTGATACATGCAACACAGGTACCACAATCGCCGGTATGAACAGGATCAACAGGCAAAGGAATATCAACCAGCAATTCGCCGAGAAAAAACCAGGAACCCGCTTCCTGATTTAATACCAGACTGTGTTTTCCTTGCCAGCCTAAACCTGCTTTAACCGCAAGCGGCCGTTCCAGAATAGGTGCTGAATCAACAAAAGGCCGGAAACCTAAAACACCTAACTCTTTTTCTATCCGTTCACCTAACTGTTTTAAGCGGTTGCGAATGAGCTTATGGTAATCCCGCCCCAGCGCATAACGACTGATATAAGCCATCGAAGGATCGGCCAGATTAGCTGCAAACTGCGCATGCTCCGGCAAGTAATCCATCCGCGCGCTGATCACCCGGATTGTGCCTGGGTGTAATTCGGCAGCGCGCGCTCTTTTCATGCCATGAGCGGCCATATACTCCATTTCGCCATGGAAACCTGCATCCAGCCATTGCTGCAATTTAGCTTCTTCCGATGTTAAATCTGTATCGGTAATGCCTATCTGCTGGAAGCCAAGTTGTTGGCCCCAGACTTTAATTTGCTCTGCAAGATACTGCCAACTAATAGGGCCGCTTGCGCTATTGACGGTGTCACTGATCATCATAAAATCCACTGTTTCTCGCCGCACACTTTAACATAAAAGCCGATCTGATTTTTGCTTGGTCCGTTGCGTATACTATTGCAGAAGAAACTGGCTGCTCCGCGCTGTTTTTGTTAGCATAGCGGCCAATTCACGAACAATACGTGCGCTTAAAAACAGATATGACTGAGAAGACTCAGCTTAGGTACAGATGACAGCTCAAAGCTACATTTTTCATTTAGTGGACGAAACCGCTACTTTGGTCTTGGCCGCCTTATTTGCACCGCATTTACGCAGTGGTGCTGTGCTGTATTTACAGGGCGATTTAGGTGCAGGTAAAACGACCTTCAGTCGTGGCCTGCTTCAGGCTATGGGGCATCAGGGTAATGTAAAAAGCCCGACTTACACTTTGGTTGAGCCATACAGTATCGGCGAGCAGCAAGTATTTCATTTTGATTTGTACCGGCTGCGCGACCCTGAAGAACTTGAGTTTATGGGTATTCGGGACTATTTCTCCAAAGGCAACTTATGTCTGATTGAATGGCCTGAACGTGGTTATGGTTTGTTGGCGGATGCTGATCTGGATCTGCAGTTACAGATCGATCAAAACCAGCGTCAGTTGCGCGTCACGGCGAACCAACCAGAAGCAGTGTCGTGGATGGACGCTATAGTGCACGCCTGGGAGCAGGCTCAATGAGTCTGACACTTCGGGTTGTGGCTCTGATGCTGTTACTTGTTTCCAGCCAAAGCTGGGCTGTGAACAGTGTCAAAGGTGTGCGTATTTGGCATGCGCCTGATAACACCCGACTGGTGCTGGATTTAGCGAATGCGCCTTCACATAAAGTAAAACGCTTAAGTAATCCAAGCCGACTTGAAATCGAACTTGCCGGTGTAACCAGTTTAAATATTGGCGCTGTTAGCGGGGACTCGCCCTTAGTGAAAAGGGTGTATGCCAGCCGTACCCCCAGTGCAGCTACAGCTGTAGTGATAGAATTGTCTTTTCCGGTTAATGACAGTATTTTTTCTTTGCCGCCGTCACCACCTTATGGTCATAGGCTGGTGGTGGATTTAAAAGCGCAAGGCCGAGCCTCGTCTGCCGGTCAGGGCGCACCAGTGACTTCCGTCACACCATCCTCGTCAGTTTCGGCGGCCTCTCAGCCGGTAAGGTCTGAACCTCTGAGTACAGTCAATACAAGAGCAGTTGGCCGTGACATTATTATCGCCATTGATGCCGGTCATGGTGGCCAGGACCCTGGTGCAGTGGGGCCTAAAGGTACTTATGAAAAAAATATTACTCTGTCTATATCACGCCAACTAGCGGACATGATCAATAAGCAGCCAGGTTTAAAAGCTGTGCTGACCCGCACTGGTGATTACTATATTCATCCGAATAAAAGACCTGAAATTGCAAGGCAGAAACAAGCTGACTTACTTATTTCTGTGCATGCAGACGCAGTACAAAACCGCAAAGCTCATGGCGCTTCAGTCTGGGTGTTATCGATGCGTCGTGCTACCACTGAAGTGGGCCGGATGCTGGAACAAACAGAGCAACATTCGGAGCTATTAGGTGGTGTAGGCGAGATCATCAAAGATTCGGCCAACGAACGATATCTGGCGCAAACTGTGTTGGATTTGTCGATGAACCACTCGATGGTGACAGGTTTTGAAGTAGCCAAAGAAGTGTTACGTGAAGTGGCACCTATAGCGCATTTGCATAAAAAAGAACCACAAGCTGCCAGCTTAGCTGTGTTAAAAGCGCCCGATATTCCGTCTATTTTGTTTGAAACAGGTTTTATCTCCAACTACAACGAAGAACGTTTACTGAAAGATTCAGGCCATCAGCACAAACTGGCGTTGGCCATGTTCAGAGCTATAAAACGCTATTTTGAAAAATCACCTCCAGCTGATTCGCTTTTTGCCGCCCATAAAAATAATGGTCGCTCAGTGCCTACTGTGATGCCTACCTCACAAAACCGATCCACTGCTGTGGCAAGTACCAGCAGCAGTACCCGCACTCATAAAGTGAAACGTGGTGAGTCTTTATCCAGAGTGGCGAAACACTATGGTGTCAGCATGGCTGAACTTCGCAGACACAATAATCTGAAAAGCGACAACATTCTGATTGGCCAGGTGCTTAGGATCCCCTGATGCCTATTCAAATTTTACCTCCTCAACTGGCAAACCAGATTGCTGCAGGCGAAGTGGTAGAACGTCCTGCCTCTGTCGTCAAAGAGCTGGTTGAAAACAGCCTGGATGCCGGTGCCGATCAAATTCTGATTGAGATTGAGCGTGGTGGCAGTAAAAAAATCCTTATTCGTGACAATGGTTCTGGTATAGCTGAAGCTGAATTAGGCCTGGCTTTAAGTCGGCATGCCACCAGTAAAATCAGTTCCCTGGATGATTTAGAACAAATTGTAAGCCTTGGTTTTAGGGGCGAAGCTTTAGCTTCTATCAGTTCGGTCTCGCGTCTGACTTTAACCTCAAAACCTGCAGCTCAGGATAAAGCCTGGCAAGCCTATGCCGAAGGTCGGGATATGCAGGTGCAAATTAAACCTGCAGCTCATCCGGATGGCAGCAGCATTGAAGTGCTGGACCTGTTTTTTAATACCCCGGCGCGACGTAAGTTTTTGCGCAGTGATAAAACCGAATTTGCTCATATAGACGAGTTGGTGAAACGCCTGGCATTAAGCCGTTTTGACGTCAGCTGGACTTTAATTCATAACGGCCAGACAGTACGACAACTGAAAAAAGCCGATAGTCGTGAAGCTCAGCAAAAACGCGTAGCCGCTTTGTGTGGCAAAAATTTTCTGCAGCAGGCCGCTTTTGTCGAAGTAGCGTACGATGATTTAAAGCTTTGGGGCTGGGTGTTGCAACCCTCAGCCTGTAAAGAGCAACTGCAGTGTCAGTACAGCTATGTCAACGGCCGTATGATGAAAGATAAATTACTGAATCATGCGATACGTCAGGCTTATGGCTCTATGCTCAGTGCTGAACAGCAACCCGCTTTTGTACTCTATCTGGACATTAATCCACGTCAGGTTGATGTCAACGTGCATCCGGCCAAACACGAAGTACGGTTTCATCAGGCCCGTTTAGTACATGATTTTGTCGCGTCGGCATTAACTAATGCACTATTGCAGTTAGAACCGCAGCAACAGAGTATTGAGGTTGTGGCACCACCAGAACCTCCAGTCTTTTCTATGCCGGCAGCCCCAGCGTTAAAACCTGCGTCAGGCCATACTCAGCATTCAGCCTCTGCTCCAGCTTATGCTGCCAGACCTTCGGCTTATGCTGGCCAGCCTTATCGGCCTGCTGTGGCACAACCTGCAGCACAAAGCTGGCCGGTTTTTGCTGCAAAAACTCAGCGAGTGGAGCAATCAGTTTCTGTTGCCCAACATGATGCTTTAATCAGCCAGAATCGTTATTTGCTAAGCTCTGGCTCAGATCAAGTCTGGATAGTCGATCTTGCAGCCAGCGCCGCCAGATTATGGCTTGAACAAGGTGCAGAGCCTTTACCTTTATTAATGCCGGTTCGGTTAACGTTGCAACAGACAGAACAAGAGTATTTGCTCAGCAAAGCGGATTTATTAAGCCACCTCGGCTTTGACTTTTTAGTCAGTAATCAAACTTTGATTGTCAGAGCAGTGCCGGCCTGGCTTCGACAAAGTGCGGTTGCTCAGTGGCTGCCGCTTTGGTGGCAAGGCTGGTTACAGCAGCAGGACACACAACTGCTAAGCTTATTGCTGCAGCAGTTATTAGGCTCTGCTGTGCTGCAGGCATCTGCTTTAGTGAAACATTTTCCATTGTTAAGTAAACAGGGGCCACATTGGCACGCCGTGCCGCTGGATTTAACAGCTTCTATTCAGTTATTACAGGACTCAGATGGATCCTAAAGTTATTTTTTTAATGGGGCCTACAGCCAGCGGTAAAACGTCCTTGGCTATTGATCTGTATAAAAGCATCCCCGCAGAGCTGATTAGCGTTGATAGCGCCTTAATCTATAAAGGCATGGATATCGGTACCGCCAAGCCAACAGCGGCAGAGCTTCTGGATGCACCTCATCACTTAATTGATATTCTTGATCCTGCTTCAGCGTATTCAGCCGCGGATTTTCGCACTGATGCGTTACGACTTATTGCTGATATCCACAGCAGGGGGAAAACCGCTATTCTGGTAGGCGGCACTATGTTGTATTTCCGCACGCTGTTGCAGGGGATATCACCTTTACCTGAAGCAGATCCAGAAATACGACAGCAGATCGAAGCTGAAGCGGCAGAACATGGTTGGGGTTATTTACACCAGCAATTGGCAAACTTTGACCCGGTATCGGCGGCTCGTATTCACCCTAATGATCCACAGCGGGTTAACAGGGCGATAGAAGTGTACCGGTTAACCGGTAAAAGTTTAACTGAACTGACAGAACACAAAGGCGAGCCTTTTCCATACCCGCTGCAACAATTTGCTATCAATCCAACAGATCGGTCTGAACTTCACCAGCGTATAGCTGTCAGATTCCGGCAAATGTTAGATTGTGGTTTTGCCGATGAAGTAAAAAATCTGATGCAACGAGCAGATCTGCATTTGGATTTACCTTCGATGCGTTGTGTGGGCTACCGTCAGATGTGGCTACACCTGCAAGGACAGCTGTCTGAGCAGGAAATGATTGATCAGGGTATTGCCGCCACTCGTCAACTGGCGAAACGGCAACTGACCTGGTTACGCAGTTGGCCTGAATTAAATTGGTTAAAAACTGAAGACAAACAGGCCGAAAACTTGCAAGCCATTTTAACTTCGCTAAGCTAGTAAAAGATAATTGAAAAAAAGTTGTTATTTAACGACTTGAAAATAATATAATAATCCATATATAGAGAAACATAATTAGAAATAAGGAAAGCGAAAATGGCAAAGGGCCAATCGTTACAAGACCCGTTTTTAAATACTTTAAGACGCGAGCGTATCCCAGTGTCTATTTATCTGGTGAACGGTATTAAATTGCAGGGACAAATCGAGTCATTTGATCAATTTGTGATCCTTCTGAAAAACACAGTCAGCCAAATGGTGTATAAACATGCCATTTCTACTGTAGTCCCAGCTCGTGCTGTCAATACTATGGCTAGCCATGGTACTGGTACAGGCGAAATGGACGAGATGGAATAACCGGGAATTCTTAAGCTTGTTTGACAGCGAAATGGTGGCCGAGCAAGCGATCCTTGTGCATATCTATCTTTCACAAGACAGTGCCAGTGAAGATTTGCAGGAACTGGAGATGCTTGTGTCGTCGGCTGGAGTTGAATCACGTGCTGTGATGACTGCCAACCGTAGTACTATCGATGCTAAGTTTTTTCTTGGCAGTGGCAAAGCGGCAGAACTAGCGCAAGCTGTCGCTGAGCTTCAGGTCGATCTGATTATTTTTAATCACGCTTTAACCCCGGCTCAAACCCGTAACCTGGAACTGCTTTGTCAGTGCCGGGTTATTGATCGTACCACTCTGATCCTGGATATTTTTGCCCAGCGTGCCCGCAGCTACGAAGGTAAGTTGCAGGTAGAGTTGGCACAGCTGAAGCACTTGTCGTCACGTTTAGTTCGTGGCTGGGACAATGCTGAGCGGCAAAAAGGCGGCATTGGTATGAGAGGACCGGGCGAAACCCGCCTCGAAACCGACAGACGTTTGCTGCGCGATAAAATTACGGCTTTGTTGTTGAAGCTGGATAAAGTCAGTAAGCAGCGTGAGCAAGGCCGTAAAGCCAGGAAACGTGCTGAAATTCCAGTGGTGTCCTTAGTGGGCTACACCAATGCTGGTAAATCTACCTTATTTAATCGCCTGACCAGTGCGGATGTGTATGCAGCCGACCAGCTGTTTGCGACTTTAGACCCTACGCTGCGACAAGTGAAATTACCCGAGTTTGGTTCCATTATTTTTGCCGATACCGTTGGTTTTATCAGGCATTTACCTCATGACTTAGTCGCAGCCTTTAAGTCAACTTTGCAGGAAAGCCGCGATGCCGACTTACAGTTGCATGTGATCGATGTGGCAGACCAACGGATGGCGGATAATATCAAACAGGTGCAACTGGTATTGCATGAAATTGACGCTGATCAGGTGCCCCAGTTACTGGTGTTTAATAAAATTGACCAGACTGAGCAAGAAGCCCGTATAGAATACAATGAACAGGCTGAACCCATTGCAGTGTATATTTCTGCGAGGCAAGGTGTAGGTATAGACTTATTGCTACAGGTGATCCGTGAACGATTGGCGGATGACTTTACACAGCTGGATTTAAAACTGCCTGCTGGCGCTGCTATGTGGCGGGCTCGTTTACATGAACTCTCAGCGGTTCAGACAGAATCTTTTACTGATTTGGGAGAAACTCAGGTCAGAATCGCCTTATCAAAAGCTGAATGGGCACGTTTACTGAAACAAAGTGACGGTCTGTTACAAAACTATATAGTCAGCGCTTAGTTTTTTATCGTCAGTACTCAGCTTTTTTTGGTACATTAGTTTTAATATCACAACTAGAGATGGAGTGAAGCATGGCTTGGAACGAGCCGGGCAATAATGGCAAAGACAACGACCCTTGGAAACAAGGCGGTCGTGATCAGGGCCCGCCCGATTTAGATGAAGTCTTCCGCAACTTAAGCAAAAAGTTCGGTGGTATCTTTGGTGGCAATAAAAACACCGGCAGCAACAGCAATAACAGTGGTGGCTCAGCCGCATTGGTATTGATACTTTTGGTTGCAGTGCTGGTCTGGGCTTTTAGTGGTTTTTACACCATTAAAGAATCAGAACGGGGTTTGATCTTACGTTTTGGCCAGTATCACTCCGAAGTGATGCCAGGCATTCACTGGAAGCCGACTTTCATTGATACAGTTACTCCGGTTGATGTCACCAGCGTACGCTCATTACGTACTGACGGTTTTATGCTGACTCAGGATCAAAACCTGGTTCGTGTGACCTTTGAGATCCAGTACCGTGTGTTTGACGCGCGTGCATACAAATTCTCTGTGGTCGATGCCGACAGCAGCTTGCGTGAAGCCACTGACGCAGCCTTACGTTATGTAGTAGGTCATTCCATTATGGATGACGTACTGACCAAAGGCCGTGAAGTGATCCGTCAAAACACCAGAACTGAGTTAGAGCAAATTATCTCTCCTTATGCCATGGGCTTAGAGTTAGTGGACGTCAACTTCCGTGATGCCCGTCCGCCAGAAGAAGTGAAAGAAGCTTTTGATGATGCAATTGCAGCGCAGGAAGATGAACAACGTTACATCCGTGAAGCTGAAGCTTATGCCCGCGAGATTGAGCCGCGTGCCCGTGGCCAGGTCAATCGTATGATGCAGGAAGCTGAGGCTTATAAACAGCAAACGCTATTAAAAGCTCAGGGTGAAGTGGCTCGTTTTGAGAAACTATTACCTGAATATTTAGCTGCGCCACAAGTGACTCGTGACCGTATGTACTTAGAGACTATGGAACAGGTGTATGGCAACAGCTCTAAAGTACTGGTTGATGTGAAAAACGGTAACAACATTATGTATTTACCTTTGGACAAAATGATTAATAACAGTGGTGATAACAAAGCCCCTGCGATGAATCCTTTGGCCCCAAATGGCAGAACTAATGTTATAGACGGAAGAACACCAGATGTTCGCCCTGAAGTAAGCCGTACAGACAGCACCAGAACAGGCAGAGGTTAAGTGATGAAAAATTTAGTATTAGCCTTAATTGCTATCCTGGGTATTGTTGCAGTGTCTTGCGTTTTTGTTGTACCGGAAGGCGAACGCGGCATTGTGATCCGTTTTGGTAAAATCCAGCGTGATGATGCTGAACAGGTGCGGGTGTTTGAACCTGGCCTGCATTTCAAAATGCCACTAATTGAAAATGTCCGTAAGCTGGATGCCCGCATTCAGACCTTAGCTGACCCCTCATCTGATCGTTTTGTGACGGCTGAGAAAAAAGACTTATTGGTCGACAGCTATGTGAAATGGCGCATTGCCGACTTTGGTAAGTATTTTTTATCCACAGGCGGTAATTTATCTCAGGCCGAAGTGCTGTTAAAACAGTATATCAACAACGGTTTACGTACCGAGTTTGGTAGCCGTACCATTCAGGAAATTGTATCAGGCGAGCGTACTCAACTGATGCAACGTGCGATGGAACAGGCGGCCGCTGGTTCAAAAGAGTTAGGTATTGATATCCTTGACGTTCGTGTAAAGAAAATCAATTTACCTGATGAAATCAGTAACTCAATTTTCCAGCGTATGCGTGCTGAACGTACTGCTGTGGCGAAAGAACACCGCAGCCGTGGTATGGAACAATCAGAAATTATCAAAGCAGACGTCGATGCCCGGGTCACTATTATGGTGGCCGATGCTGAGCGTAACTCTCGTACTGTGCGTGGTGAAGGTGATGCTGCTGCCGCTAAAGTTTACGCCGATGTTTACAGCAAAAACGGTGAATTCTATAGTTTCGTTCGTAGTTTAGAGGCCTACAAAAACAGCTTCCAGAACAAAAACGACGTGATGGTAGTTCAGCCTGACAACGACTTCTTTAAATATATGAAGTCAGACAAAGTGCAAAACTAAGCTGACAACAGTGCTGTTTTGTTCAATAAGAAAAGGCCCTCAAGGGCCTTTTCTGTTCCTATAGCTTTCGGTTAATCTGCCTGTGTCTTTCGTAAGGATCTTCCTATGTATCAGCAGTTTTATCAGCACTTCTTAAAAGCCAACCCAGGTAAACAACATTTTGCCTGTCATTCCCACCACTATTGGCCTGATGTAACCCGTGACGCTACATTGGCCTACTGGGACGATACCGCTTGCCTGGTGGATGATAAATGGGATTTGGTATTCGGTGAAAAAGTGCCTGCAGTACAACACCATATAGCCCGTATTTTAAAGTTACCTGAAGCCGGGCAAATTGTATTTGCACCTAATACCCACGAATTTGTTATGCGTTTATTAAGCTGCTTTGACTGGTCCAAACCTTTAACCGTCGTCACCACGGACAGCGAATTCCATAGCTTTCATCGTCAGATCAACCGTCTTTGTGAGTTAACCACAGTCAATGTGATTCGGGTGCCAACTGAACCTTTTGCCAGCTTTCCACAGCGATTAGAAGCTGCAGTTGCAGCTCAGCCTGTTGATCTGGTGTTTTTCAGTCAGGTGTTTTTTAACTCTGGTGTGGGTATTAAAGACTTAACTGCATTGGTACAGGCGCTTGATAAAGTCACGGATGCCATGATCGTGGTCGATGGTTATCATGGTTTTATGGCGGTGCCGACTGATTTATCTGCGATAGCACAGCGCATCTTTTATCTGGCGGGCAGCTATAAATATGCACAGGGTGGGGAAGGTTGTTGTTTTCTGGCTGTACCACAAGGCAGCGAGCACAGGCCGATTTACACAGGTTGGTTTGCCGAATTTAGTGAACTGGCTAATGCCAAACAAGGCCAGGTGCAATACGCCAACAACGGCTATCGTTTTGCCGGTGCCACTATGGATTGTTCTGCTTTGTATAGAGTCTTGGCTGTGTTTGAGTTGTATCAACAGCAAGGACTTAGCGTCGAGAAAGTGCAGGCCTATATCCAAAGCCTACAGCACGCCTTTCTCGCTCTATTAGATGAAATACGGCACCCGCTATTAAATCGTACTCATCTGTTGGACAATCAAAACCAGCAACAAGGTCAGTTTTTAACTTTTCGTTTTGCCGCAGAAGACGTGGCGCGTATTGCCGCTGCGCTAAAACAGCAGGGCATCATGACGGATTATCGGGGTGACCGGCTACGCTTTGGTTTTGCTTTGTACCACAATGCTGCAGATTACGACCTGAGTTGCCTGAAGGATATTCGCTAAATGGCTGATTACTGGTGGGCGGTTTTAGGGCTGGTTCTGATCATTGAAGGCCTCGGCCCTATGTTATTTCCAAATAAGTGGCGCTCTTATCTGCAAAGAATCGCAGAACAGCCCACAGCCCAAATGCAGCAGGTGGGGCGAATATTGGTCTTAGCCGGTGTTTTACTGCTATTTTTCTTTGCCTCTTAGCCATTTTTGTCCCTCTTAGTTATTGAAAAAGAACCAGAAAGAAAATATCTGGTTTTTTTTTCTTAATCGCGCTGAACTTTGGTTGTTAATTTGGTAGAATCCCCGCCTAATTTTTCTCCATGATGTAGGAACCATGGCCAAAAACGTTGTCGTACTCGGAACCCAATGGGGTGACGAAGGAAAAGGTAAAATCGTTGACTTATTAACTGACAAAGCCAGCTATGTGGTGCGCTATCAAGGCGGCCATAACGCGGGTCATACTTTAGTTATCGACGGTGAAAAAACGGTATTGCATTTGATCCCGTCAGGCATTCTGCGTGCAAACGTAAAATGTGTGATAGGTAACGGTGTGGTGTTATCCCCTGAAGCTTTATTAAAAGAGATGGCGATGCTGGAACAAAAAGGTGTTCCGGTAAAAGAGCGTCTGTTGTTGAGCGAGGCTTGTCCGTTAATCCTGCCTTTCCATGTGGCTTTGGATAAAGCGCGTGAAGTAGCCCGTGGCGATAAGCCAATTGGTACTACAGGTCGTGGCATTGGTCCAGCCTATGAAGACAAAGTAGCGCGTCGTGGTCTGCGTGTAGGTGATTTGTTTAATCCTGAATTATTTGCTGAAAAGTTGAAGGTTCTGATGGATTTACACAACTTCACTTTAACTCAGTACTACAAAGTGGATGCCATTGATTTCCAAAGCACCTTAGACAGCGCTTTAGCTATAGCTGAAGTGTTAAAGCCTATGGTGGTAGACGTGACCGATTTACTGGATAAAGCCCGTAAAGCCGGTAAAGAAATCATGTTTGAAGGTGCCCAGGGCACTTTATTAGACATTGACCACGGTACTTACCCGTACGTGACTTCGTCGAACACAACAGCTGGCGGCGTAGCTACCGGTGCTGGTTTTGGCCCACGTTACTTAGACTATGTGCTAGGTATTGTTAAAGCTTACACCACTCGTGTTGGTTCAGGCCCGTTTCCAACAGAACTGGACTGTGAAGTCGGTGAACACTTAGGTGTCAAAGGCCATGAGTTTGGCGCAACCACTGGCCGTAAACGCCGTTGTGGCTGGTTTGATGCTGTTGCAGTGAAACGTGCTGTGCAGTTAAACAGTATCTCTGGATTCTGCTTAACTAAGCTCGACGTTCTCGATGGCTTAGATGTGGTCAAAATTTGTGTCGGTTATAAAGCCGCTGACGGTTCTATCACTGACGTGCCGCCGATGGCAGCGGAAGGTTATGAAATCGTTACTCCGGTATTTGAAGAAATGCCGGGCTGGACCCAAAGTACTTTTGGTGTACAGAAGCTGGAAGACCTGCCAGTAGAAGCTCGCAACTACATCACTCGTCTGGAACAGATCACCGGCGTACCTATTGATATTATTTCAACAGGCCCAGATCGTATTCAGACCATCACGCTGCGTCATCCATTTGCCGTTTAATTACGGGAAATAGAAAAAAACGCTGCCTAGTGCAGCGTTTTTTTGTTTATGCTTATTGATACATGGTTTACAGGCATATACAGATGAAATTAGCGTATTTGGTTTTATTGTTTGTATTGGGTGGTTGTTCTGATTCAGGCTCAGATGAGCCGCCTGTGATAGGTGGTGAAACAGGACAGTGCTCGATAGAAAGGGAAAATCAATTACTGTTTGAATATTTACAAGATAAGTACTATTGGAATACTGCGTTACCCGCAAATCTTAATTATAAAAACTACACTAGCTCATCAGATCTACTTGCCGCTGTTACCCCACCTCAAGATCGTTTCAGTTACATTGTGACTAAGCAGGAATACGACGACAGATTTGTTAATGCGACCTACTATGGCTTTGGTTTTTCCACTTATATCAGCAGAGACAAGCAAAGTCTTCTGGTGAAATATGTATACAATGATAGCCCTTCATCAAAAGGGGCAATGAAAAGAGGCGATAGAATTGTTGCAGTGGAAAATAAAAGCATTGCAGAGTGGTTAACCGAAATAGAAGCAGGTACAGCCACATATGAAGATATGTATGGGCCAGATCAGGATGGTATAGGGCGCACTTTTCAATGGCAACAGCAAGATGGCAGTTTACGCTCGCAGTATCTGGTAAAAACCAGCGTAAAAACAAATTCAGTTTTACATCGCCAGGTCTTCGACAGCCCTAAGGGGAAAACTGGCTATTTGGTTTTAAATGCATTTATTAATCAGACTGAGCAGGAATTAATTACGGCTTTTAATGATTTTTCCTCACAATCTGTGCAGGAATTGGTGCTAGATCTGAGATATAACAGTGGTGGTTTGATCCGGTTGGCCAATCAGCTTAGCTCGCAATTAGCCTGGAATCTGGTCAAAGATAAAACTTTTCTGAAATACAAATATAACGCTAAACATGCATCGGATAACAAAAGCGTGGATTTTAGCCTTGGGGCTGCATCTGGAGGGCTGGATTTGGAAAGGATCGTGGTGCTTACATCTTCCGCGACCTGCTCAGCCAGTGAATTGGTGATTAACTCTCTCAGCCCTTTTGTTGATGTTGTCGTCATAGGAGCCAAAACCTGCGGCAAGCCTTTTGGTATGGCTCCAGTGCAGATCTGTGACAAAATCGTGTCTGTAGTTAATTTTCAAACCTTCAATGCATTAGATCAGGGCGACTATTCTGCAGGTTTGCCAGTAGAGTGCGCTGTGACGGACAGTGTTGATGCAGATTGGGGGGAGAAACGTGACTCTTTACTTAAAACTGCTCTGGGTTATATCGACTCAGGAAATTGCCTAGCCAATGAACTCTATCCAGCCGACATTACCCGGGCTTCGTTATGGTTAAAAGGTAAAATAGGTTCTGAGCAATAACATACTGGCCTTTAAGTTGCAGTGTAACGACAAATTTCTGGCTGCTAAGGTGATAAGATGTATTCATTGATGTGCAAAGTTAAATTTCTGGTATTAAGCTACTTTTTGCTGCTCTGTTGTTTGGGTGTTCAAGCCCGGGAAGTGACAGTGGTTCAGCTATATACTCAGGATGAACTGCTGGAATTAATTAAACAAAACATTCATTTACAGCGAGTGCAAAAAGACGAATGCCAACTGGTCAGTGATATCCAGGCCAGAGCCGATGTAATGAAAGTGCCGGCTTATCAGTTTTTGTATGGCGATATGCTGGCCTTTGGTGTTTGTGTGAAAAAAGATGTCGAACGCGGCTGGGATTTAATGCTGCAGGCCGCGTCTCAAGGCTTACCTGAAGCGCTGGAGCAAGTCGGACGTTATTATCATATTGGCCGTTTTGTTCAGCAAGACAACAGCAAAGCTGTGATATATCTGCGTGAAGCTGCAGGTTTAGGCAATTTAAAAGCGCAGATGCGTTTTGCCCAAATGCTGATTAAAGGCGATGCCAGTCCTTTAGATATGGAAGATTGTTACCGTTGGCTACATCACTCTGTGATCGCCGACACCAAAACGCACCAAGAGGTGCAACAGCTGTTAGCTCAGCTGGCAACGAAAATGCCGGGTGCTGTGCTAACGAGGGCCAAAAGGCCATTGTAGTGAAAAATTCACCTGCGACTGCTACACTGCAGGCTGAATTAGTGAAAAAGAGAAAACATGACGGTCAAAGATCCGCATCTTGCGCGTGAGCAAGAAAAATATGAAAACCCCATCCCAAGCCGGGAATTTATCCTCGAACACTTAAAGCAGCGGCAACAACCTGCCTACTTTGAAGAGTTGGCCGCTGAATTAAAGCTGACAGACGATGAAGCGCTGTTTGCGCTAAAAAAACGTCTGCGCGCCATGGAACGTGACGGCCAGTTGCTGTTTAACAAAAGCAAACGTTATGGTCTGGTCGACGACCTGGATTTAGTCAAAGGTACAGTCTTAGGGCACCGTGATGGTTTTGGCTTCTTAAAGCTGGAACAAGGTGGCCCAGACTGGTTTATTCCTAACTTTGAAATGAAACGTCTGCTACATGGCGACGTGGTTCTGGCATCGAAAAGCGATTTTGCCAGCCGTGACAAAATAGAAGCCCGTATAGTCCGCATTTTAGAAGCTCGCAGTGAACCTATAGTTGGCCGCTACTTTAAAGATTTCGCTTTAGGAGTAGTGGTGCCAGACGATCCACGTCTGAGTCAGGACATTGTAATACCACCAGGTGAAGAAGGCGCAGCCCGTCATGGTCAGGTGGTGTTGGTGGAGATCAGTCAACGTCCAAGCAAAAGAGTTAACGCCGTAGGTAAAGTGATTGAAGTGCTGGGCGAACATATGGCGCCTGGTATGGAAATCGAAATCGCTATTCGTAACCACCAGATACCCCACGAGTTTTCTAAAGCTGTTGAACAGCAAGTGGCAGGTTATGGCACTGAAGTACCGGAAGAAGCCAAAGCTGGCCGTGTTGATCTGACAGAGCTGGGTTTGATTACTATAGATGGTGAAGATGCCCGTGACTTTGATGATGCGGTGTACTGTGAGCGCAAAGCCGATGGCGGCTGGCATTTATGGGTCGCGATTGCGGATGTCAGCGCTTATGTACTGCCTGATACACCCTTAGATAAAGAAGCGCTGGACCGTGGTAACTCGGTGTATTTCCCAGACCATGTGGTTCCTATGCTGCCTGAAGTGTTATCAAACGGTTTATGTTCGCTGAACCCGCATACAGACCGGCTGTGTTTTGTTGCTGAAATGCATATCAGCAAACAAGGCAAACTGGACGGTTACCAGTTTTATGAAGCTGTGATGCACTCCAGTGCCCGTCTGACGTATAACAAGGTTCATGCCATTTTAGAAGGCGATCCGAAGTTACGTCAGCAGTACGAAGCCAACTTAACCAATATCGACAACCTGTATTCGCTGTATAAACAAATGGCGAAAGTACGGGCCGAGCGTGGAGCTATTGAATTTGAGACGGTGGAAACCCGTTTTATCTTTAACAGCCATCGTAAAATTGAGCAGATAGTGCCGATTCATCGTAACGAAGCACATAAGATCATCGAAGAATGTATGATTTTAGCCAACGTCTCTGCGGCTAAGCTGATTGAAAAACATGAGGCTTTTGCTCTGTTCCGTGTGCATGAGCGCCCGGATGGCGATCGTTTTGCCAACTTCAGACGGTTCCTGGCCGAATTAGGTATTGAAGCCAATCTGCCAGTGGAACCCACACCACTGGACCTGATGCAGACCTTACAAAAACTGCAGGATAGACCGGATAAAGAACTGATTGAAACCACTATGCTGCGCTCGATGAAGCAAGCTGTGTATCAAGGCGATAATCTGGGGCATTTTGGTCTGGCGTTAGAAGCTTATGCGCACTTTACTTCGCCTATTCGTCGTTATCCGGATCTGGTGTTGCACCGCGCTATTAAAGCTATTTTGCAAACTCAGGGCCAGAAAGTGACAGGGCCTAAAGGTTACACTGAAAAACAAATTCATCCTTTGGGTGAACAATGTTCGATGACGGAACGCCGTGCTGACGATGCAACCCGTGAAGTAGCGGACTGGCTGAAATGTGAGTACATGCAGGACCATATAGGCGACAGCTTTAAAGGTGTGGTTTCTACCGTCACTAACTTCGGTTTGTTTGTCCGGATCACCGATCTGTTTATCGAAGGTTTAGTGCATGTCACTTCGCTTCAGAACGACTATTACCACTTTGATACCGAGCGTCAGGTGCTGCGCGGTGAGCACAGCAATGTGCAATACCGTATGGGCGATCTGATTGAAGTGAAAGTGCTGGCGGTGAACCTGGAAGCTCGCAAAATTGACTTGGGCATAGTGGGTATGGAAAAACGCACGACGTCCAATCGTAAAATCAGCGCCAGTAAAAAAGCAGCGATGACACCAGCGGAAGAAAAAGCCTCAATGCGTAAAAAAGGTGCACGTAAAGCTGGTGTTGAGCAAACAGCTCCGGGTAAAGCGGGTAAGAAACCAGTGGGTAAAAAGCCTGCAGCGAAAAAAACAGCGTCCCGCAAACCCACTACAAAAAGCCCGGCAGGCCCAAGGCCTGGTAAAGCACCACGTAAGCGTAAGTAGCAAAAGCAATAGGCTGGTGTTTTTGCTACACTAGCCAACAATTCAGCCAGAGCCCGGTATTGCCGGGCTCGGTCATTTTCAATTGAGGTTGCGATGAGCGCAGATTTTGTATTTGGTATTCATGCGGTAAGCGCGTTATTTGAACGAGCGCCGGAAGATGTTCTTGAACTTTTTATCTTAAAAGACAAAGACGATCAGCGTTTACAGCCTTTGCTGAAATTCGCCCGTGATTTTGGTGTGTCAGTGCAGTACTGCAACCGCAAAGCTTTGGATGAAAAGGTTAATGGTGCGCAGCATCAGGGCGTGGTGGCCAGAGCCCGCGCTCAGCAAACAGGCAACGAGCAGGATTTAGCCCGTATTGTCTCTGAGCAATCCAGTCCTTTTATTCTGATTTTAGATGGCATTACCGACCCACATAACTTAGGTGCTATTTTACGTAGTGCTGATGCGGCTGGAGTGCATGCAGTGGTCGCTCCTAAAGACCGTTCAGTCAAAGTGACTCCTGTGGTGCGTAAAGTGGCTTGTGGTGCTGCTGAAGTAGTGCCTTTTATTACGGTGACTAACTTAGCCCGCACTATTCGTGAATTAAAAGACGCTGGTATTTGGGTGGTAGGTGCTGCTGGTGAAACCGACACCACTATTTATCAAACGAAACTGAGTGGCCCTCTGGCCATAGCTATGGGCGCTGAAGGAGATGGTTTACGCCGTCTGACCCGAGAGCATTGTGATTCGCTGATGAAAATCCCAATGTTTGGTTCAGTCTCGAGCTTAAACGTATCGGTCGCGACCGGTATCTGTTTATTTGAAGCCGTGCGTCAGCGTCAGTAAAAAACTGAAAGGGCAGAGTTTTTGCTCTGCCCTTTGCCTGCTGTTAACCCTGGCTTAAAAGGGCTGGGTCTAACAACTTCTCTAACTCTGCTCTGCTGTAACTGGTTTGTTCTACTGCCACATCTATCACAGGCCGTTTTTCTTTGTACGCCTGCTTGGCAATATCTGCTGCTTTTAGATAGCCAATCAATGGATTGAGTGCGGTCACCAGAATAGGATTACGCGACAATGCCTCGTTTATCTTGTCTGTTTGCACCGTAAAACCCGCTATGGCCTTTTCGCCTAAGGCCGCACTTGCAGAACTTAACAGCTCCAGGCTTTGTAAGATGTTATGGGCTATGACGGGCAACATCACATTCAGCTCAAAGTTACCCGACTGGCCAGCCACAGTAATAGTGGCATCGTTGCCAATCACCTGAGCCGCCACCATGGCCACAGCTTCAGGGATCACCGGATTCACTTTACCCGGCATAATGGAAGAGCCTGGTTGCAAAGCTGGCAGGGCAATTTCGCCTAAACCTGCCAGCGGGCCTGAATTCATCCAGCGTAAGTCATTGGCTATTTTCATTAAAGCCACAGCCAGCACTTTGGTTGCGCCAGATAAGGCCACTACAGAGTCCTGCGAGCCCAAGCTGAAAAAGAAGTTGGAACTGGGTTTAAATTTTAAACCTGCTTGGCTACTGAGTTTCTGACAAAACAAGGTGGCAAATTCCGGATGGGCGTTCACTCCTGTTCCTACTGCTGTTCCGCCCTGAGCCAGGACTACGACCTGTTGCTGGGCAAATTCCAGTTGCTGCCGGGCATGGGCAATTTGCGCCTGCCAGCCGGATAACACCTGAGCAAAAGTCACTGGCATCGCATCCATTAAATGAGTGCGGCCTGTTTTGACGATATGACCAACCTCTTGAGCTTTAGTGGCTATTGCTGCTTCTAGCCTGACCAGCGTCTCCATCAACTGATGATTGGCTACAGCTGCACTTAAATGAATGGCGGTTGGGATCACATCATTGCTGCTTTGGCCGAGATTAATATGATCGTTGGGGCTGATATGAAGGCCTGAACTTTTACTGGCTAAAGTGGCCAGTACTTCATTGACGTTCATATTGGTGCTGGTGCCAGAGCCGGTCTGAAACAGGTCGATAGGGTAGTTAGCCATATTCAGTTCGAGCAGTTGCTGCTCTGCTGCAGCATGAATAGCCGCAGCTACCTCTGGTTCCAGCAACTTCAGCTCCAGATTAGCAGCAGCAGCGGCCTGCTTAACCTTAAGCACAGCTTTAATAAAAGCCGCCGGCATAGTCAAAGCGCTGATTTGAAAGTTATCCAAGGCACGTTGTGTTTGCGCCTGATACAAAGCCTCTGCTGGTAATTGTACCTCACCCATGCTGTCGCGTTCTGTTCTGAAACTCATAGTCACCGCCTTGGCCGTTTTTTGTTCAATAGCTTTTGTTATGGGGCCCTTTCAGAAAAAAAGCAATATCCCGGCTCAATTGCTGCGATAGCCCAATAAAAATCTGCGTTTCTGCTTGTTTTAACAGCAAGAAACACCTAGAATACCGCCCCTTCGACCATCCAGAACGTTCCTTGCCTCTATGCGAGTCTGGTCGAGCTCACCCGAGGCTAACTAACCGTAAGGAGCTACAATGCGTCATTACGAAATCGTGTTTATGGTTCACCCAGATCAAAGTGAACAAGTTCCAGGAATGATCGAGCGTTACACTGGCGCGATCAAAGAAGCTGGTGGTTCAATTCACCGCTTAGAAGACTGGGGCCGTCGTCAATTAGCTTATCCAATCGAAAAGCTGCACAAAGCTCACTATGTTCTGATGAACGTAGAAGCGCCACAGGCAGTAATTGACGAGCTGGAAACTAACTTCCGCTTCAACGACGCTGTATTGCGTAACCTGATCATGCGCACTAACACTGCTGTGACTGAGCCATCACCAATGGCTAAGGTACGTGAAGAACGTCGTGACCGTGCTCCTCGTGATTCAGATGAGCTGGTAGCAAACGACGAGTAATTTGCAGATGGACAATAGCCTGGTCGTGACTGGCACTATCTGCCGTCAGGTCGACCACAGCGAAAGTCCGGCCGGTATTCCTCACAGTTATTTAGTGATTGAGCACCAATCGGTGCAGCAGGAAGCCGGTTTTAACCGTCAGGCTTATGTCAGACTACAAGTGGTCTGTGCCGGAGCCGGGTTAGCGCAACAAACTCACAATTTGAAACTGGGAAACAAAGTTCGGGTGTCAGGTTTTTTAAACCGCCATCAGAGCCGCAGCGGTCAGTCTAAACTGGTGCTGCATGCCCAACAGATTGAAATATTAAGTTAGGAGAAATTTCATGGCTCGTTATTTCCGTCGCCGTAAATTCTGCCGTTTCTCTGCAGAAGGCGTGATTGAGATCGATTACAAAGATACAGCTACGTTAAAAAATTATGTCACTGAAAGTGGCAAAATTGTCCCAAGCCGTATCACTGGTACCAGCGCTAAGTATCAACGTCAATTAGCTCGCGCTATCAAACGCGCCCGCTACCTGGCCTTGTTACCATACAGCGATTCACACAGCTAAGCAGCGACTGGTTAAACCGTATACAGAGAGGGTATTGCAATGGAAATTATTCTGTTGGACAAAGTCGCTAACCTTGGTGGTTTAGGCGACAACGTAACTGTTAAATCTGGTTATGCTCGTAACTTCTTATTCCCACAAGGAAAAGCAGTTCCAGCGACCAAAGCTAACATCGAAAAATTTGAACTGCGTCGTGCTGAGTTAGAAGCCAAACTGGCTGAAACTTTAGCAACTTCTCAAGCTCGCGCTGAGAAGATCGCTGCACTGGCTGAAGTAACAGTTGCTTCTAAAGCTGGTGACGAAGGCAAGTTGTTCGGTTCAGTGGGTACACGTGATATCGCTGATGCTATCACTGCTGCAGGTGTTGCAGTAACGAAAGCAGAAGTGAAGTTACCTAACGGTACTATCCGTGAAACTGGCGAATTCGACATCGCACTGCAGTTACACGCAGAAGTAACAGCTACTATCAAAGTAGTAGTGGTTGCTGAGGCTTAATAAGCCTTTTGGGCACACAGTTTTGTGTGCCCAATCCCTTCCTGCTTCATCCTGATTTTCCGTTAAAAATATTCTGCTTTACTGATTTTTCCACAGCTTCATCCATGCTTTAATGGTAGGCTATCGCTCCCATGCAGAGCTGTTATACCCAGGGTATTAGCCTGTCGCAATTTCTAGAACTTCTGGTGTTATGGACAATAAGCAAAAAGATAAACAAGTCGCTGCGGTGAAAATGCCGCCACATTCAATTGAGGCCGAACAATCCGTGTTGGGTGGTTTGATGCTGGACAATGAAGCCTGGGACAAAGTCTCAGAAAAAGTGGTAGAGCAGGATTTTTATTTGCGCTCACACCGATTTATTTTTTCTGCGATGTCTCGTGTAGCTGAGGCCAACCAGCCTATTGATTTAATTACGGTATCCGAAGATTTAGAGCGTAATCAGCAGTTAGCGGACGTTGGTGGTTTTGCCTATTTAGGTGAAATTGCTAAAAACACCCCAAGTGCCGCCAATATTCTGGCTTATGCTGAAATAGTGCGTGAGCGCGCAGTAGTGCGGGATATGATTTCAGTCGCGCACGATATTGCTGACGCTGGTTACGACCCGCAAGGCCGCAACAGCGCTGAATTGTTAGATTTTGCCGAAACTAAAGTATTCAAAATTGCCGAGCAACGGGCCAATGCCAATGAAGGCCCTGAGCCAATCAACAGCATTTTGTCGAAAACTATAGATAAAATTGACGAGCTGTTCCGTAATCCGAGCTCTGGTGGCTTAACTGGTGTTTCCACCGGTTATATGGATCTGGATAAAATGACCAACGGTATGCAGCCGTCGGATCTGATCATAGTAGCGGCCCGTCCTTCTATGGGTAAAACCACTTTTGCGATGAACCTGTGTGAACACGCTGCTATTACCAGCGACAAGCCGGTACTTATTTTCAGCTTAGAGATGCCATCCGAACAAATTATGATGAGGATGCTGGCGTCTTTAGGCCGTATTGATCAGACCAAAGTGCGGACAGGCCAGTTGGATGACGAAGATTGGGCGCGATTATCATCCGCCATTGAGCTTCTGAACAGCAAAGGCAAAATGTATATAGACGATGCCTCTGGTTTAACTCCTACCGAAGTACGCTCACGTGCCCGCCGTATCGCCCGCGAACACGGTGGTTTGAGCATGATCATGGTCGACTATTTGCAGCTGATGACGGTACCGGGGTTGTCGGATAACCGTACCCTGGAAATTGCCGAAATTTCGCGCTCACTCAAAGCTTTGGCCAAAGAGCTGAAAGTGCCGGTGATTGCCTTATCTCAGCTAAACCGTAGTTTGGAACAGCGTGCTGACAAGCGCCCTGTAAACTCCGACTTACGTGAATCCGGTTCTATCGAGCAGGATGCCGACTTAATTATGTTTATCTACCGGGACGAGGTTTATCACGACGATAGCCCGGACAAAGGCACAGCCGAAGTCATTATAGGTAAGCAGCGTAACGGCCCTATAGGTCGTATTCGCCTGACTTTCCATGGTCGCTATTCACGGTTTGACAACTACGCAGGCACAGCCCGTTTTGAGGACGAGTATTAATGAGTCGTCGTCCACAGGCCCGTATTGATTTAGCGGCCTTATTGCATAATTTACAACAAGTTCGCGCTGCTGCCCCGAATAGCAAAGTGCTGGCAGTGTTAAAAGCCAACGCTTATGGCCATGGTTTATTGAAAGTGGCTGAACAACTCAAAGACGCCAGTGCTTTTGGTGTGGCCCGTATTGACGAAGCCCTGATGCTGCGGGCCGGTGGCATAGTCAAACCTATAGTGCTGCTGGAAGGTTTTTTCCATGCGGACGAATTGCCACAAGTGGTTGCCAGTAACCTTCAGATAGTAGTACATCATCCAAGTCAGGTTGAGGCTTTAGTGGCTGCAGAATTAGATTCCCCTGTGCATGTCTGGCTGAAAATGGACAGTGGCATGCATAGGTTGGGTTTATTGCCACACGAGTTTTTAAATGCCTACCGGCAGTTGTGTCAAAGCCCGAATGTAATTCAGCCTATGCGGTTGATGACCCATTTTGCCAGTGCCGATGAGCCGACACTGGACAGTACCCAACAGCAAATTGATCTGTTTCTGAAAACAGTCGAAGGTTTGTCAGGCGAGCTTTGTCTGGCCAATTCCGCTGGTACTTTGGCCTGGCCACAAAGCCATGGTCATTGGATCCGTCCTGGTATAGCTTTATACGGTGTTTCGCCTATGGAGCAGGGCAGAGCAGAGCAACATCAATTAAAAGCTGTGATGAGCTTTAGCAGCAGCGTTATAGCTGTGCGTGATGTAAAGCAAGGCGACAAAGTAGGGTACGGTGGCACCTGGACTGCACCAGCTGATACCCGTTTAGCTGTGGTCGCTGTAGGTTATGGTGATGGTTACCCTAGGGCAGCCAGCAATGGCTGTCCTGTACTGATTAAAGGCCAACGTTATCCAATAGTTGGACGGGTCTCTATGGATATGACCACAGTAGACATTGGTCATGCTGACGTGCAGATTGGTGACGAAGTCGTGTTATGGGGCGCCGATTTGCCAGTCGAAGAAATTGCAGAGCAGGTGCAGACTATTCCTTATGAGTTGCTCTGTAATATCACCAGCAGGGTCGAATTCCGCTATCTAACTGCAGAATCCTAAATAGCAAAAAGCCGACTTCAAAATTTCGGCTTTTTTGGTTGGTGCAGATCGGGTTATTCGTCGAAGCTGACTTCAATAAATACTTTGCCGAAGTCTGAATCAAAAGGCATCAGAATTTTCGCACCAGTAGTTTTATGAGTGATGGTGTGGCCTTTACCTGATACGACAACAGGGGTCGCCATACTGAACTCATGACCTTTTTCACCCAGAATACGTTTGGCACCACCAGTGACCATATTAGTGATTTCACCCACCATATCGGTGACTTCTTCAT
This sequence comes from Rheinheimera mangrovi, assembly GCF_003990335.1. Classification (NCBI taxonomy): domain Bacteria; kingdom Pseudomonadati; phylum Pseudomonadota; class Gammaproteobacteria; order Chromatiales; family Chromatiaceae; genus Rheinheimera; species Rheinheimera mangrovi. The sequence continues at coordinate 750,096 of NZ_CP034683.1, forward strand.
TAATTTTGTCAGGTCTTTCGCCTAACATTCTGGACATGATTTCCAGTGCTAAAGATTCTTCAAAAGTGACGGAGAAGGACCCTTTGGTGGTAGGACCTATCATACCAATCAAACCTGATACTTCACCGCGAGCCTGTTCGTCTTTCTTTAATCGTGGCTGTCCTGGCACAATTTTAGTATTTGCCATGGTACCTAACACATTGACTAACGAAGAGAGAAACGGATTTACATACTCAACATTCATTTATTTAGCCTGTTCGGAGTCTGGACCTGATCGCATTGCCAACTTCAAGATTAGGTGGCTATGTCATAGAACACAAGTCTAGCTTATTGTTTTGGTATGAATTTTTCTAAGTTCTTTACAAATTTGTTCAGTTCTGGTCACTAAAATAGCCACTGTGACCAGAAGGCGTCAAGCGGATTCAATCGTTTGACGCTTTTTTCAGACAGCTTTGGCAACTTCCGTGAGCTTCCACAGTTTGTCTTTGAATTAAAAAGCCTTTTTCAGAGGCTAATTTAACAAATTCCTGCTGCAGCGGCGACGAATGTAGTTCTTCTACATGACCGCACTGATCACAGATCAAAAGCTGAGCCGGATGATGCTGTTCAAAGTGATGACAGAGCAAGAAAGCATTGGTCGATTCAATTTTATGAATAAAACCCTGCTCGGTCAGAAAGTCCAAAGCCCGGTAAATAGTGGCAGGTTTAGCCGCTGGTTCGCTGGCTTTTAACTGTTCCAGTAATTCATAGGCACCAATACCACCGTGAGTTTCCGCCAATAAACGGAACACCTTTTCACGAATGCTGGTAAAGCGCGCGCCATTGACATCACAAATATGGCGGGCTCTGGTGACCAAAGATTCAATCGACATAACGCAGCTCACTCCGGTAGCAATGGCGGCAGTTTATCACATAAGTGTGTTTGCTCCAGCCCTTGTATTGGGAATTCCTTATACAAAACCAAAGTTAAGTTGTAAGTAGGCTGTAAAAGCCCTGTCTAAATTTTAGCGGTATTTCGGCGGCTTCTTATTCTACGTTAATTTATGGTTAATTAAGCGCTTGTTATCCTGTGCGAACGCAACTAACATGCCGCGCCTCTGAATTCTAATTGTTACCAAAGGGTTACAAAAAATTACAGTCAGTTGTGAGTATAAGCATAAACTAATGAGCAAATCTGCATGTTGAAACCGCATCCTATGGTTATTCCAAAAGTTATTCATTACGTCTGGGTTGGTCACGCCCCAAAAACAGAATTGGCTTTACGCTGTATTGCCAGTTGGAAAAAGTTTTTACCTGATTATGAAATCATTGAATGGAATAATGAACGTCTTGCTGCCCTGAACAACCGTTATGCTCATGAAGCTTTTGCCGCAAAAAAATGGGCTTTTGTATCAGATTATCTGCGTTTGTATGCTTTGCATCAGTTTGGTGGTTTTTACTTTGATACCGATTTAGAGTTGACCGCAGATTTGGAACCATTCCGACATCACCATTTTGTCACTGGTTTTGAGAATTTTAAAGGGCGAACAGCCCCTGTGACCGCTATGATGGGAGCTGCGCCAGCTAATGCCATTATTGGACATTTGCTTGGTGCGTACGATGCAAAATCTTTTTATAAAGCAGATGGATCGGAGGACTTAACGCCCAATACCGGGCTCATCAGCGATTTATTTGCCAGAGACTTTGGTTTGCTTAAACCTTATCGCGGAGACCAGTTGTACAAGCTTTCTGCTGATGCAGTGATTTATCCAAGTCATTACTTCTGCACACCGGAAGCAGGTAAAGAAAACTTTAGTATCCATCATTTTAATGGCTCCTGGTTTGAAGAATACAGCAGAAAACTACTGGTTTATCTGGCTGGTTATCAGTTGCTGCGCTTAAAGCGTAATAAGGTCCGCACCGGAGAGTTACCGTTAAAAAAGGGGGAAAGAAAAATAGCTTTGCTAGAGCTAAGTTCGCGATATAGCTTATTACTGCTTAAATCTGCGGCCTGAGCAACGCCAAAGCTGGTTTTGTAATTCCTTTGCACTGAAATGCTTGGCTGTCTGGTGTATACTCGCGCGATTTTTCTACACTCTGTATTCATCACCCGGATTCAGCGTTGTAGAAGCAGCAGATTAACCAGATGGCAGCCGTTTTATGACCAGTTCGAATACTACCCGTTCAAAGCCTGTAATTATGGATCACCGTTTCTCCATTGCCCCTATGCTGGATTGGACGGACAGGCATTGCCGCTATTTTCATCGCTTGTTATCTGAGCACGCTGTGCTTTATACCGAAATGGTCACCACAGGCGCCATCATTTATGGTCAGGGCGATTATCTGGCGTTTAATGAAGAAGAGCATCCTGTTGTAGTGCAGTTGGGTGGTTCTGATCCTAAAGATATGGCGCATAGCGCTAAGCTTTGTCAGGAAAGGGGTTACGACGCTATTAATATCAACGTGGGGTGCCCGTCAGACAGAGTGCAAAACGGTATGTTTGGCGCTTGCCTGATGGCCAAACCTGAATTGGTGGCTGCCTGTATCCAAGAAATGCGCTCTGTGGTGGATATTCCTGTCACGGTAAAAAGCCGTATAGGTATTGATGATCAGGACAGCTATCAGTTTTTAGTAGACTTTGTCGGCACTATTGCAGAATCTGGCTGTAATCAGTTTATTGTTCATGCCCGAAAAGCCTGGCTAAGTGGTTTAAGCCCTAAAGAGAACCGCGAAATTCCGCCACTGGATTACGAACGGGTGTATCAGCTGAAAAAAGATTTCCCGCAGTTAGATATCTCTCTTAATGGCGGTGTGAAAACACTAGAAGATTGTTTAATGCACTTACAGCATGTCGATGGTGTGATGGTGGGTCGCGAAGCTTACAGCAACCCATTGATGCTGGCGCAAATTGATGCCGCCATTTATAACAACCCCCGTACTGTACCAACGCCACATCAGGTGGTTGAACTGATGTTGCCTTATATAGAGCAGCAAATGGCGCAGGGCGCACGTTTTTGGCATATAGCACGGCATATGTTGGGGTTATTTCAGGGGGTACCAGGCGCCCGTTTATGGCGGCGGCATTTAAGTGAAATTGGTCACCTGCCGACCAGTGGTCCACAAGTCATGTTGGACGCGCTAAAAAAGGTGCCACAGCTATAGTCGTATGAATATCAAACTTTAAAAAAGTGGTGAATTTCACCACTTTTTTGTTTTTAACCCTTTAGTGTGTTTTTGATAAATAGGAGTGTTTTATTTTAAATCTATATTTATCAATATCTTAAAGATTAACTCCAGTATGGCACGCACCTTGAAATAGACATAGTGAACTTCACTACTCATTAAGGAGCACGACCATGAAAACACTTGCAACGTTAGTCCTTGTTACCGCTGCGGCTTTTGCTGTTACTCCATCAGTACAAGCCAACGAACTGAGCTTACCTGCAGTCAATACACAAACTATCAGCACCTTTGCTGCTGAATTGATGAGCCAACAAATGGCTGAGTTAAAAGTTGCGATTCTGGAGCAAAGCCAAAAAGCGATAGCTGAGCTTGAAATCACTTTAGTGAAATCTGCTGAAACTGAAAAAGAACCAGTGATTGCAGTAGCTAAGGTGGATTAAGGATGCTGAGCTTAACATTAGGGTTGTTGGGTCTGTTTTTATTGCCCGTAGTTAGTGTTGGCCTGGTGTCTGTGATCTGGCATTGGTTATTACCGCCGTTCGATATTCCTTCTTCAACCCGGTTTTAAGTAGTACCGGGTTTTGTTTTTTTAAGTCCTTTTCCGCTTTCCTGTTTGTATCTATCTATCTATCTATCTATCTATCTATCCCTTGTATCTGCCCATTTCCAACCTCTTCTGTAGTGCATTTCTGCTGCCTTTGCATGGCTGTATTTAGTCATATTTGCCTTTTTTTAAATCAACTAAAAAGTGGTTAAAAACACTATTTATATGTTTTGGTTAAATTTCAATCTATAGGGGGATATCGCTTAATTTCATATTAAATCCATATAAAACAATGGATTATAAATTATTTTCAAGTTGGCATAACAGCTGCAACGTATAGATATCAACAGATGAACTGATGATGAATTAAACCACTAACGAATACTGAGGAGAGTCAAAATGGAAATAGCAGCACTGATGGTTGTATTAGCATGGTTCGGCATTGTTGGCAGCTGGGCTGCAGACGAAGTCTAAATAACAAAGCGCTGATGAGTTTCAGCAAAGGCAAAAAAACATAAACAAAGGTTAGGAGAGTCAAAATGGAAATAGCAGCACTGATGGTTGTATTAGCTTGGTTTGGCATAGTTGGCAGCTGGGCCGTAGACGAAATCTGAATGAATTAACCAGGTTAAGGAGGAGCAGGACATGTCGTTTATTATTATCAACATAGTCGTGGTCTGGGCTTTAGCTGGTTTGATGTGGATGCTGGATAAAGCGGTAATTAATAAGGTTGGGGAGTAATAACATGAGTATAGGTAGAGACAAAAGCGCCTGGTTTGTGAACAAGGCCAAACGTAAAATTTCAGGTGTGTGCGCAGGTTTTGCGGCTTTTTATGAGCAACCCATCTGGTTAGTCCGCGCTGTTGTGGTATTGCTGGCGTTCTGTTTTCCGGTTGCTGTAGTGGTAGCTTATATCGCAGCTGCGTTAATACTGCCAGAACGTTGGGTGTACTAATGAGTTTGTTAGAGACAGGCGACCGGGCAGGTCGCCTGTATAGCGTTTAAAGCTACTGTAGGCCGTATTAAACTTTCTTCCGCGCCGTTAAGCGCACCCATTCTTCTTTGACTGCTACCGGGTCAAACTCAAATTCTGCCGCGTAAGCATCGATCACCGACTGAGCCTGACTTTCCAGAATACCGGACAGCGCCAGTAAGCCACCAGGTTTGACGTAAGCACTGATAATGCCGGAAAGCTGAGCTAATGGGCCGGCCAGAATATTGGCCACCACTACATCGGCTTGTAATGAAGCAGGTTGATCCTTCGGCAAATACAGCTCAATTTGTTGCTCTACACCGTTACGGGTGGCGTTGGCCAGACTGGATTCAATAGCTTGAGGGTCAATATCTATACCGACCACACGCTTAGCGCCTAGCTTTAATGCTGCAATACCTAAAATGCCTGAGCCACAACCAAAATCGACCACTAAACTTTGCGACAATTCCTGCGCATCCAGCCATTCCATACAAAGCGCCGTAGTTGGGTGAGTGCCGGTACCAAAAGCCAAGCCAGGGTCGAGCATCACATTGACGGCTGTTGGATCCGGAATGTCGCGCCAGCTTGGGCAGACCCATAATCTTTGGCCAAAACGAATAGGGTGGAAGTTATCCATCCATTCTCTTTCCCAGTCTTTGTCTTCCAGTTGTTCCAGTTTGTATTGCACACCGTTTTTGAAAATGGCAGCTTTTTCCAACTGGCGAACTACTTTGTCCATTTTATGTTCAGCATCAAACAGACCCACCACCACAGTATTTTCCCAGTACAAGACTTCACCCGGCATAGGTTCGTAAATAGGGGTGTCTTTGGCGTCTACAAAACTGACAGCTTGTGCGCCCCAGCTCATCAGCATATCGCTGACCTGCTCGGCCTGTTTCTCAGTGCTGTTTACGCGTAATTGGATCCATGGCATGGCGTTGCTCTTCACTTTCTGGAATTTGGCGCGGATTGTAGCAGTTTGGCGGCGTAAAATCAGCGCTTAGGTGGTGCAAAAAGCAAAGCCACCGGGAAGGTGGCTTTGTAGGGGCAGGGCTTGTCCCCGCCCGTCTCATGTTCAAACCCATGTGGGGTTCAGGCTCGCAGTCAACAACGCTGCGGCTTCAAGTACGAAGGGTATTTATTTCAGGCCGAGTTTATGTTCCAAATAGTGGATGTTAGTTCCACCTTTATTGAAATTCTCGTCTGTCATAATCAGCTTATGCAGTTCGATATTGGTTTTGATGCCACCGACCAGCAGTTCGCTTAATGCGTTACGCATACGGGCTATAGCGATATCACGGTTTTCACCGTAAGTGATCAGCTTGCCGACCATTGAATCGTAGTTTGGCGGCACTGTGTAGTCTGCATAGATATGCGAATCCCAACGCACACCGTTGCCACCTGGTGGGTGGAAGCGGGTGATGGTGCCTGGTGACGGAATAAAGGTCTTGGCATCTTCAGCGTTGATACGGCATTCCACAGCATGACCACGGATCACAATGTCAGACTGTTTAATGCTCAGCGGCATGCCAGAGGCGATGCGCAGCTGTTCTTTAATTAAGTCGACACCAGTGATCATTTCGGTCACAGGGTGCTCTACCTGAATACGGGTGTTCATTTCAATGAAATAGAACTCGCCGTCTTCAAACAGGAATTCGAAGGTACCAGCACCACGGTAGTTCAGGTCGATACAAGCCTGCACACAACGACCACCGATAAAATCACGCAGTTCCTGAGTAATACCCGGAGCTGGTGCTTCTTCCACTACTTTTTGGTGACGACGTTGCATAGAGCAATCACGTTCACCTAAGTGAATGGCATTGCCCTGACCGTCAGCCAACACCTGAATTTCGATATGACGTGGGTTTTCCAGGAATTTCTCCATGTACACCATGTCATTACCAAAAGCAGCGCCTGCTTCGTTTTTGGTCATCGCAATAGATTCGACCAATTCAGCTTCGCTACGAACCACACGCATACCACGACCACCACCGCCACCGGCCGCTTTAACAATAATCGGATAACCGATACGTTTAGCTATGGCTTTGTTGACTTCATCGTCGTCGCCTACAGCGCCGTCAGAGCCTGGCACACAAGGTACACCGGCTTTTTTCATGGCTTCAATGGCAGAAACTTTGTCACCCATTAAACGGATAGACTCAGGACGTGGGCCGATAAACACCAGACCACTTTCTTCCACTTGCTGAGCAAAGTCAGCGCGTTCAGCTAAGAAACCATAACCAGGGTGAATAGCCTGGGCATTGGTGACTTCAGCTGCAGCAATTAGCGCAGGAATGTTTAAGTAACTTTGTGGTGATGGCGCAGGACCAATACAAATGGTCTCGTCAGCCAGCAGCACGTGTTTCAGATTACGGTCAACTGTGGAGTGCACAGCTACCGTTTTGATACCGAGTTCTTTACACGCACGTAAAATACGCAGTGCAATTTCACCCCGGTTGGCGATCAGTACTTTTTCTAGCATGAGTCTGCCTTTTAACTTATTCGATCACAAATAATGGCTGGTCAAACTCAACCGGCTCGCCGTTTTCTACCAGAATTTGTGTCACCACACCGGCCTTGTCAGACTGGATCTGGTTCATCATTTTCATCGCTTCGATAATACAAAGGGTGTCGCCTACTTTGACGCTTTGGCCCACTTCAACAAAAGCTTTTGAAGTTGGAGACGCAGCGCGGTAGAACGAACCTACCATAGGAGAACGCATCTGGTGGCCTGTGATGACAGGTTTGGCAGCTTCAGCAGGAGCCGCGGCAACAGCTGGGGCTGCAGCAGGAGCTTGTTGCATTGGCGCAGCAGCATAATGCATTGGCGCATATTGCTGTACCGGGCCATTGCGGCTGATACGAACGGACTCTTCGCCTTCGGTAATTTCAAGCTCGTTAATGCCTGACTCTTCCAGCAGTTCGATCAATTTTTTAATTTTTCTGATATCCATGACGTAGTTGCCTAATTAATTTGATGGAATGGTTGATAAGGACGACACCGCCGATTCCAGTGCGTAGTGGTAGCCTTTGGCCCCCAAACCACAAATCACACCTTTGGCGATATCGGATAAATACGAGTGACGACGGAATTCTTCACGGGCATGTACATTGGACAAATGCACTTCAATAAAAGGGATAGCCACGGCCAGCAGTGCGTCACGAATGGCTACGCTGGTATGGGTATAAGCGCCCGGGTTGATAATAATAAAGTCCTGTTGTCCTAAGCTTTGCTGAATCGCATTGATGAGCTCATATTCGGCATTGGATTGCAGATGAGTCAAAGTAACATTCAGTTCCTTGGCGTGAGCAGTTAAGCCATCCACTATTTGCGGTAAAGTCGCGGCACCATAAATTTGAGGCTCACGTTTGCCTAACATATTTAAGTTAGGGCCGTTGAGCAGCAAAATACGTAAGTTTGTAGACATATAGCGCGAATTTCCCGTTATTTTAGTTATTGTTCACTATCTTGCCGAAGACAGAAAACAATTGCATCTTTTTTGTTCAGCGTCTAGCTGTCGCTGCAGATTTGCCGCTTATTATAGTGAAATCGTTGCAAATGGCAGCAAAATACTGGTCTTATCAGCAGAAGGGAACTTTTTTGCGAAGTTGAAACTGAAGTGGAGAAATTCAGGCAAAGTCAGAGCCAGTCTGACTTTGCCGAGCGTAGCGCAGAAATTTTTATTGCAGTATTGGGCCTAAATGAGCACTAAAATCTTTCGGTCCCATAAAGCCAGTGATGCGAGATTGCGTTAATTCGCTGCCGTTTTTGTCAAATAACAGCAAAGTTGGCAAACCTAAAACCTGAAAATGATCCAACAATTGCTGATCCTGATCGGTCGCATGGGTCACATCCACCTTAATTAAGGTAAATTGTGCCATTAAGCCTTTGACTTCGCCATCGGCAAAAGTGATGTGTTCAAACTCTTTACAGGCCACACACCACTCAGCGAACAAATCGACCAGCACAGGTTTGCCCGCATCGGCTGATTTTTTCACTTCTTGTTGCAGCTCATCTAAAGTTTTTACCAGTTTAAATTCAGTGTTTTGAGTGACAACACCCTGACCCGCTACTGGAGCTACAGTAGTGCCAGGCAACCAATACCATAAGTTCGCACCTGTAGTGCCCAGCACTATCACTAAAGCCAGCATCCAACTGACGCTTTGGCCTGTGGTGCCTGCAGAGAGCTGCTGCGATAAGCGGTGTAAATACACGGCCAGCATTAACAAGACTAAAGTTGCGGCAATCACTACCACATAAGCAGGCAGGAAACGGCTGAGTAACCAGACTGGTACTGCTAATAACAGGAAACCAAAACTGGCTTTGACTACATCCATCCAGGCGCCGGCTTTTGGTAAAAACTTACCGCCCGTGCTGCCTAAAATCAGCAAAGGCAAACCCATGCCCATGCTTAGGATATAGAGCGTTAAAGCGCCCAAAGCTAAATCGCCAGACTGAGCTACATACAAAAGTGCAGCTGTCAGTGGTGCCGTAGTGCAAGGAGAGGCGACTAAACCTGATAACAAACCCATCAAAGCCGCGCCTTTAATGCTGCCACCTTGTTGTTTGTTGCTTAAGCTAGTTACTTTGTTTTGCCATTTCTCCGGCAGGCTTAAGGTAAAGACGCCAAACATAGCCAAAGCCAAAGCGACAAATAAAATGCTGATGGCAACCAGGACTATAGGGTGCTGAAAGTAGGTCTGGAACTGCAAACCTAAGCTTGCGACCAATAAACCCAATAATGAGTAGCTAATGGCCATACCCTGCACATAAGCCATAGACAAACTAAAAGCCCGTTTACCGGATAATTGCTGGCCTTGCCCTACAATAATGCTGGTTAAAATGGGATACATAGGGAAAACACAAGGCGTAAAGGCCAAACCTAAACCCAGCAGGAAAAACAAAAACAAAGCTTTGAGGGTGCTGTCGGTTTGTAGTTTATCTAATAGTTGCAGCTGTTCTGAAACAGGAGCTGTAGAAGGTGTTGAAGTATTCGCAGCAGAGTTATCCACTATACCTAAAGCTGCTGCAGTATCTGCAGTGCTGGCGCTAGTTGTAGTTGCTTTTTCTGAAGCCGCGCCTTCAGGCGCTATCAAAGGAATTTCCAGCGTTTGCACCGGGTAACACAAACCTGCTTCAGCACAGCCCTGGTACCTCAGCTTGAGCATAGCTTCTTTGCCAATTTGGCTCAGTGGAATATCCAGCACCACCTGATGGAAATAGACTTCTGAATCTTGATAATACTCGTCGTGGATCATCACACCTTTTGGATATTGCGGATGAGAAAAGGCGGTATCAACGCCAGCAAACTTAAACTTGTCTTTATACAGGTAATAGCCGTCCGCTATGGTAAAGCTAACCTGCAACTTGTTTTCCTGCTGGCGGAAATCCATCACAAAAGCCTGTTCTACCGGCAGAAACTGCGAACCTTGCTGCAGGGCGGCCAGTGCGTTGGTGCTTTGGGCCTGACTTATAAAAGACAAACACAGCAGCAGGCTAAATAAAAAACTCTTAATCACGACTTGTTACCTCTTGAACCCACTGTAAATAAGGGGCGAATACTTGTTGTGCGGCAATGGCAATAATTTCAGGCACCTGATACGGGTGTAAAGCACAAATAGCCTGTTCAATTTCGATAAAATCTTCTTTTCTGGCTTTAATTAACAACGGAATTTCAGTGCTTTGTTCCAACACCCCTTGCCAGACATAATGCGATTGCACAGCGGGCAAAACGTTAACACAAGCCGCCAGTTTCTGCTCCAACAAGTGCTTTGTTATGCGCTCTGCCACCTGTAAATCAGGACAATTGCATAAAATCAGTTCCATCATCATAGGGATGCCCTCATTCGTGTTGCTTAAAAGCCACAGCAGTCAAGACCTGCTCATAGCCAATTTTGTTGCATAAAACGCAGCGTTTGCACAAAAAACAATCAGAAACACCAAAAAGCGCAAAATTTTTAAAAAATAGCCCTTGGGTTCATAAGGAGATTGCCCCATATAGCAAGCACAACAAATTTAACACCCAATGTTAAAACTCAAATCGCTTTTAGGAGATAAAAAAGCATGAATATTCGTCCATTACACGATCGCGTCATCATCAAGCGTTTGGAAGCTGAAAGCAAATCTGCTGGTGGTATTGTGCTGACTGGCGCTTCTGCTGAAAAATCTACTCGTGGTGAAGTGGTTGCAGTTGGCAACGGTCGCATTTTAGAAAACGGTACTGTTCGTCCTTTAGATGTCAAAGTGGGCGACAAAGTGATCTTCGGTGCTTACGTAGAACGCACTGAAAAAATTGAAGGCCAGGAATATGTCATCACCAAAGAAGACAACATCCTTGGCGTCATCACCGAATAATCTAACCGAATTTTCTATTTTCTAACGTATTCAGAGGAATTTTTAAAATGGCTGCAAAAGACGTACGTTTTGGCGATGAAGCCCGTAATAAGATGCTCAAAGGCGTCAACATTTTAGCAAACGCAGTGCGCGTTACTTTAGGCCCTAAAGGCCGTAACGTCATTCTGGACAAATCATTTGGTGCACCATTAATCACCAAAGACGGTGTGTCTGTGGCCAAAGAAATCGAGCTGGAAGACAAGTTCGAAAACATGGGCGCACAGATGGTGAAAGAAGTTGCTTCTAAAGCCAATGACGAAGCAGGTGACGGTACTACTACTGCTACTGTGTTAGCGCAAAACATTATCAACGAAGGCGTAAAAGCTGTTGCTGCCGGTATGAATCCAATGGATTTAAAACGTGGTATCGACAAAGCCGTGATCGCTGCTGTTGAAGAATTAAAAGCTTTATCTCAGCCTTGTGCCGACACCAAAGCTATAGCTCAGGTTGGTACTATCTCTGCAAACTCTGACGATGAAATTGGTCAAATCATTGCCAATGCCATGGACAAAGTAGGCAAAGAAGGCGTGATCACTGTTGAAGAAGGCCAGGGCTTAGCCAACGAGCTGGCTGTGGTTGAAGGTATGCAGTTTGACCGTGGTTACCTGTCTCCGTACTTCATCAACAACCCGGAAGCTGGCCAGGTTGAACTGGACAACCCGTTCATCCTGACTGTAGATAAAAAAATCAGCAACATCCGTGAATTACTGCCGGTATTAGAAGGCGTGGCCAAGTCTGGCAAACCACTTTTAATCATCGCTGAAGATTTAGAAGGCGAAGCTTTAGCCACTCTGGTTGTGAACAATATGCGCGGTATCGTCAAAGTGTCTGCGGTCAAAGCGCCAGGTTTCGGTGACCGTCGTAAAGCTATGCTGCAAGACATCGCTGTATTAACTGGTGGTGTAGTGATTTCTGAAGAAATCGGCATGGAACTGGAAAAAGCGACGCTGGAAGATTTAGGTACTGCTAAACGTGTGGTGATCACCAAAGACAACACCACTATCATCGATGGTGCTGGTGAGCAGGACGCTATTGACGGTCGCGTGAAGCAAATCCGTCAACAAGTGGAAGACGCCACTTCAGACTACGACAAAGAAAAACTGCAAGAGCGCCTGGCTAAGTTAGCTGGTGGTGTTGCTGTGATTAAAGTAGGCGCTGCCACTGAAATCGAAATGAAAGAGAAAAAACACCGCGTAGAAGACGCGCTGCACGCAACCCGTGCTGCGGTTGAAGAAGGCGTAGTACCTGGCGGTGGTGTGGCTTTAGTACGTGTAGCTGCCAAACTGACTGAACTGCGTGGCATCAACGAAGACCAGAACCACGGTATCAAAATCGCACTGCGTGCGATGGAAGCCCCTCTGCGTCAAATCGTGGATAACGCTGGTGAAGAGCCATCTGTTGTAGTGAACAACGTGAAAAACGGTTCAGGCAACTACGGTTATAACGCTGCAACCGGCCTGTACGGCGATATGCTGGAAATGGGTATCCTGGATCCAACTAAAGTAACCCGTTCTGCTCTGCAGTTCGCAGCTTCTGTTGGTTCTCTGATGATCACCACCGAAGCTATGGTGACAGAACTGCCGAAGAAAGATGCTCCTGCAATGCCAGATATGGGCGGCATGGGTGGCATGGGCGGCATGATGTAACTTGGTTACGTCATTGTTTTTAAAAGGAAAACCCGGCTTATGCCGGGTTTTCTGTTTCTGAATGCTGGATGGCTGTGACAAAATAAGAGTGGTTAAGTTCTGTTGTTTAGCTCGCTGATTTGATTCTCGCTTTAGGCACTGAAGTTCGGCGCCTTGCCAAACTTTGGCTCAGTAAAATCGCCACTACATAACTTTATCCATTGCTAAGTCTGTATTTCCGGAAATTTTGTAGCTATTGATCTGTAGACTAGCTTCCCAACTGCATCAGGCCCAGATAGGCTAAGGTCATTGAGTGTTTTTTCAATTCCAAGAGCCATTTATGCGCCAGCAAGCCATTTTATCTATAGATCAGGGCACCTCTTCCAGCCGGGCTTTGTTATTTAACCGCGATGGCAAGGTATTGGCTGTAGCGCAGCAGGAGCTGGATTGTGTTTATCCGGCGCAGGGTTGGGTGGAACAAGATCCAGAGCTGATTTGGCTCTCTGTGCTCAAGGTGTGTCGGCAGGTATTGGCGCAGGCTGTGCAGCTGGGCATTGAAGTCCTGGGTGTGAGCATCAGCAATCAGCGCGAAACTACTGTGCTTTGGCATAAGGCCAAAGACAAAGTGCTCTCCCCTGCTATTGTCTGGCAGGACAGGCGTACAGCGGATTATTGCCAAGAGCTGAAAGAGCAGGGTCATGAAGATTGGGTGCAGCAAAAAACCGGTTTGCTGCTGGACCCTTATTTTTCCGCCAGCAAAATTCAGTGGTTACTGCGCCACAATACCGAGGTGCAGCAGGCGCTGGCCGATAACGAACTCGCCTTTGGCACCATCGATAGTTTTTTACTCTGGCGTCTCACATCGGGGCAAGTGCATGCCACAGACACCACCAACGCCAGCCGTACTTTATTGCTGAATATTCAAAGCTTAAATTGGGATCAAGAATTGCTGCAGTTGTTTGATGTGCCGGAGCAAATACTGCCGCAGGTCAGACAAAGCGCTGATAATTATGGTTTGTGTGATACCCGCTTATTTGGTTTGGCTTTGCCTGTGCTGGCGCTGGTGGGCGATCAACAAGCTGCGGCTTTAGGTCAGGGTTGTATTAGTGCAGGTTCGTTAAAAAGCACCTACGGTACAGGCTGTTTTGCCTTATTAAATACCGGCTGCAGCCCGTTATTTTCCAAACACAGATTACTGACCACTGTGGCTTTTACTGTACAAGGCCAAACTTGTTATGCGCTGGAAGGCGCCATTTTTGTCGCTGGTGCTGCAGTGAAATGGCTGCGGGATCAGCTGGGTGTTATTCAACAAGCCAGTGACACTGAGGCTTTGGCGCAAAGTTTGCCGGACAACGGTGGTGTCTATTTAGTACCGGCTTTTACCGGTTTAGGGGCTCCACACTGGCAACCTGAAGCTCGGGCTGCTTTGGTCGGTATGACACTGGGTACGGGCAAAGCACATCTTGCCCGAGCCTCCCTGGAAGCTGTGGTCTATCAAACGGCAGATTTATTGGCCGCCATGCTGGCTGACGGCGCCAAGGCAGAGCAACTGAAAATTGATGGTGGCATGGTGGCGAACAACTGGTTATGTCAGCATCTGGCTGATGTGCTGAATGTGCCAGTGCTTAAACCCAGTCAAAACGAAGCTTCAGCATATGGCGCTTCGGTACTGGCCGGAGTAGCGCTGGGCTGGTTTGAAAGCCTGGCAGATGTGGCGTTTTGCGCTGAAGCCCAAGAGTTTTTACCACAGATGTCCGCGGAAAAACGCCAGCATTTGCTAAGTGGCTGGCAGAATGCTTTGGCTTCGGTGCTTGCGTAACACCCACACGGTAAACAAACTAGCCGTCATAAACATCAACAAGCTATAAACGCTGGGGGCTATCGACATAGCGGTGTTTTGTAAAATACCTGTGGTGATCATCAAAGCCAGCGTGCCATTTTGCAGGCCAACTTCAAGGCAAATGGTTCTGGCTTGTTTTTCCTGCTGTAGTAAAAACCGACCTAACCAATAACCTGCAACCATAGTTAGCAGATTTAAAGCTAAAGTGGCTGGTCCGGTTTTTTCTAAAAATAGCCAAAGATCCGAGCCCAGATCGGTCGCTATGCTGATGATCAGCAACACCAATACAATCACCGAAAAGCGGCTGATAAAGGGGTGAATACGAGCTGAGCGTTCAGGCCATTTAAAGTTAAACCACATGCCCAGTAATACAGGTAACACACTGACAATCATCAAGGTTAGCCAGGTTTTTACCAGCGGTAATTGGAATGAGGTGTTTTCACCAAGGAAGTGTTCTATCGACCATGCCGCCAGCAGCGGCAACGAAAATGGCGTGATAAAACCAACCAGAGCAGTTAAAGAGACCGACAAACCCACATCAGCTTTACACAAATAACTATAAAGATTAGAGGTAGTGCCACCAGGGCACAAAGCCAGAATAAACAAACCCACAGCCAGTTCAGCTTGCAGATCAAACAGATAAATCACCAGCAAAGCGGTAACAGGCAATAGGAGTAACTGGGCTAAAGCTCCGACAAAAAATGCTTTGGGCTGACGGGCCACTTCAGTGAAATTAGCTGGCCGCAGCGTCATGCCAACGCCAGTCATGATCAGTATCAGTGCTATGGGTAAACCAATCTGGGTTAGCGCTTCAAACATTTTTAATTATTCTTCAAACAGATAAAGAAGATTACCCTAGCTTGAAACTTGAGGTTGAGCAATAGCAGCTGGTGCTGGCGAATTAATCCCTAGTCATCTGATTGTCATACAGTTGTCACAGCTGCTGGCTACTCTTTTGCCAAAGCATGGAGAACAACCAGTGAGATTTTACCTGACAAACAGGCAGTACCATCTGGGACTGGCCCTTGTGGCTCTGGTCTTACTCTGCTGTCTGCTTATTTTGGCCTTGTGGCCAACCCCCAGATTGCAATTAACTGACTACAACAGTATGGAATGCCGGATTGATTCTGCAGCAGAAGGGCCAGTGTTGTCAGTCGTAGGCTCTCCGGTGAACTCTTTTAGCCTGGGTAAACAACTGTGCGATAAAACTGAGCTGGCTGCACACTTTGGCCGCGTGAAAGTCAGCTGGCCCAAACGTACTGAACTGACAGCCGATGCGCTGATTTCAGGCCAGTATCAGCTGTTGTGGTCCAGACGTGAGGTGTTAGCCGGCGCTTTGCATAACTTGCATGCCTATTACAGCGAAATTCTTATTTTCCCTAAGTATCCGGTGTATTTCGTTAGTAAAAGCCCGTCTTTTCAGTTGAATAAAGCTTTTTTAACTCAGCAGCGTTTTGGTTTTCTCACTGATGTGAATAGTTACAGCGGTTTTCAGTTACCTGTGGCTTTGTTGCAGCGGGAAGGCCTGACGTTGGCCGATATCGATTATCGGCAGTATGATGACTGGACAACCTTGTTGGCTGCTTTTGAGCGAGGTGAAATCACTATCTATTCCAGTGTACTGCTGGACCAAAACCAACAAGTGGTACAACAGCCAAAAGACGAGCTGCTTTATACGCTGTCAGGCAGCAAAGTATTGCCAGAACAGCGGCTGCTGATCCCCGGTTATAGCAATGGCGGCAGCTGGTTTTTGCATAAAAGTCTCGAGGATAAAAGCTGTCTGCTGCAGCAGAGCTTACTGGCTCTGGATGAGATGTTAAAACCCAGCAAAGTGGACTTACATTGTGAAGTTTAAGATGCCAAGCTCATATTGGTTGCTGGCGGGAGGTCTGTGGCTTGGCCTGCTGCTACTTGTGGCTCTGGCCTATTTGACGGCTTTGCAAAAGCTGGGAACTGAGCTGAAACATCAGCTGCCTGAGGTGGTGAATAAAGCACTGGAAGATCATCATGGTTTTCAGCAAAAGGCGGTACCTTATCTGCTGGAACAGCTGAATGCCGATTTAGCCTTGATCCCCATTCAGCCTGCGTCGCTTTTGATCAGTCATTGCAGTGCAACTCTCAGCCAGATTGGCGAAGGTGCAGCCCCAAAGGACAGTCAGGCTATGCAGTGGCTCTCAGGCACTCATCAGCGTTTTGCCAGTGTTGAGCTGCAATGTACAGTAAATAGCGCTGGTATTGCTGTGATTGCCACTTTGGTTATGTTGCTTTTGGTGGGGTTGCTTTGGTTCGTGCCAGCTCCTGTGAGTATGCAGCGTGAAAAATTTATCGCTAAAGCTGTGCAATCAGGTGCTGATATTGCTGAAGCTTTAGCGCTGACTGTGCCACTGCAAGGCGTTGTCGTTGAACAGCGCTTGCTGTTTTTAAACCAGTTATTGGAACAGCGCTTTAGCTTTGCCGATGCGATGGCGCTGGCGTTGTGTCGTTCAGAACATTGGGATCCGCACTGTGATTTACAGTGGCTGAAGCTTGGCTGGCAGATCTATCCGACAGATTGCGCTAAAGCTTTTCAGATTGCCAAAGCGCCTGCCGTATTAGAGTTTCAGTTGTCAGACTCCTGCATTGTGGTGCATGGGATACAGATTGAATTACCCCGCACTCCGTTGTTGTATTACTACTGGTATGCAAGCCAACGCCTGAAAACGGCTGAAGGCTGGGTGTTAAATCCGGCCAGCAATAAGCCTGATCAACTGTTGGCACAAGACATTATTGTGCTGATGGAGCAGTGGCAGGGCCATAAAAAAGCCATTCAGGATTTACAGGAGCAAGGCTTAAAAGCAAAAACTCTGGATCAAAACCGCAGCAAAATCAGAGACGAACTGGTGTCTGTTCTTGGTGCCGAACTGGCTCAGCCTTATTTATTCGACAGTCAAAAAAGTGTAAGAACCGGCCGCTTTAGTTACCGTTTGATGACAGCTCCGGAATTGTTGCTTTTAGCGCAAAGTAACCCATCTGAACCGGACAGAGACATCTCTGAAATGCCTGTAGTTATCTAATTCATAAATCTTTCATTACCCAAACCTACCTTGAACTTGCCTCAGATACAGGGGCCATCAACAGCCAGTCAGATTGTGTGAAGGGATAAAAATGAAAACCTCAGAATTAATGGCGGCACAGGGGAATTGCTCCGGTCTGCCTTTTAAACTAAGTGTACTTGCGCTTTGTTGTTGCGCGTTCACCTCAACAGCAGTTTTGGCCGATGCCGCAGCAAATACAGCGGCAGAAAAAAGCATCGAACGTATTTCTGTCACAGCCAGCCCTATCCGCGACAGTCAGGAAGAATCCATTATGTTGCAGCGTGAAGCCACCAATGTGGTGAACGTGATAGCAGCAGATGATATTGGCCGTTTTCCGGATCAAACGGCAGCCGCTGCTTTATCACGTTTACCAGCTGTGGCGGTGCAGCGGGATCAGGGACAGGAACGTTATATTCAGGTGCGGGGTGCTCCGGCGCGCTGGACTGCAGTGTCTTTTGATGGCGTCAACGTGTTAGGGGCTGAAGAGCGGGTGTTCCGTTTTGACTCTGTGCCTGCCGCTGTGATGAGTGCCGTTGATGTGTCCAAAACTCTGACACCTGATATGCCATCCGAAGCTTTGGCTGGTCGGGTGGACATTAAAACCTACTCGCCTTTATCCAAGCCAGGATTTCATACTGATATCGATTTAGGTCTGGGTCAGCTGGAATTAGGTGCTGGCGATCAGCAACGCTACTCTGGCCGTTTATCCTGGTCTGATGGCGAAGTTGGGGTTATGGGCGCTTTGTCCGGTTTTAAGATGGAACAAGTCACAGATAATAACGAGCGTTCTTATGATAGTAGTGGCACCCCCACTTTGTTTGATTTTCGTAGTTATCAGTTGGAGCGCGAAACCAACTCGGCCATCATTAAATTTGAATTTGCGCCGCAGCCAGAACATAAATTTGCGCTGACCAGTTTATACACCGAGTTTGTTGATCACGAGCTGCGTAACCAGTTTCAACTGGATTTAAGCAAAGGCCGTGGCACTAGAGGTGGACAAAGTGGCGAACTGACCGCAGTGCCTGTTACGGCCATGTTTCAGGATGGTCAGTATGAGAACTCTACTTTTGTAAATACCCTGACCGGTCAGCACGAGTTGGCAGACTGGGAGCTAGCCTGGGATTTAAATTACACCGAAACAGAAAGTTTAACCGACTTACCGATTTTAAGACGTAGCCAGACAGACCCGCGCCAGTTCCATTCCTTAAGTTATGACTTATCTAACCCATTGATTCCTCAGGTGCAGTTGTACAGCACCATCGCGAACGCCGATGGCAGTTTGTCCCGCGGTGAAGCAACATCAGTGCTGAATCAGTCCGGCTTTGGTTTTGATGGCCTGATTAACTACAAAGGAGAGGCGGAAACACAAGCTTTTACCTTAAAAACGGATGCCGCATACAACTGGCAATCGGCAGGCGCTGACGCCCGCTTACAACTGGGGGCGCAGTACGACGATCGCAAAGCCACTTCGCCCGGTATGAGCAGCCCTTTTATTATGCTGGGTCCTCTGGCAGGAGCCGCCGGTATTGAGTTCACTCCCGATGCTTTTAATACCGATAAGCAGTGGGACTCGGACCAAAACTATGGCTTTACCGCCAACTACTTTGACAATGCCGCGGCTCGTGGCCAAATCGATACAGCAGTGGCGGCTCTGATCGGTGCAGGTTTAATTGACCCTGCCAGTTTCAGTGCTATTGAAAATTGGTACGAAGTGACGGAAGAAATCACCAGTTTGTATGCGATGAATACCTGGACCTGGGATCAACATCAGATCCTGCTGGGTGTGCGGGCAGAGCGGGTCGATATTTTGAGCCAGGGCTATTTAAAACAAAGTGACGGCGCTACGCCATTGGATGTAGCTCAAACTAATACCGATTTATTCCCCAGCCTGCATTGGAATGTGGATCTGACTGAAGATTTAAAGTTCCGTTTGTCTGGTGTGACAGGATCCAGCCGGCCTTATTTTAGTCAGCTGCGTTCAGGTGCTTCAGTTAATGACACAGATAACGCGGTATCAGGTGGTAACCCGAACCTAAAAGCCGAAACCGCTGTCGGGGTGGATTCTTCATTGGAATGGTATTTCGCTGATGCTGCTTTGGCTGCGGTGAATTTCTTCCAGCGCAAAGTGGACAATGTGTTGTTTGATTCGGTCACCGAAGTGGGCGACAACCGTTTTGATACGCCGGGTTTTGACCGCTCTGGTTATGACTATAACACCACATTAAACGGTGATAACGGCAAGCTGACAGGGCTGGAATTCAGTTATATCCAACAATGGGATTTCCTGCCCGAATCTATTCGTGGTTTTGGTCTGCAATTTAATATGGCCTTTTTGGATAGTGAATTTACCACACCGGACGGCCGCACTGTGGCTTTACCCGGCACCTCGGATCGTGTGATTAACTCCTCGTTATTTTATGAAAACCATGGCTGGTCTGTACGGTTGAACTGGCAATGGCGCGATCAATGGCTGGATGATATTTCGCCGGATTCCAGTGGCGATCTGTATTGGCAAGACAGCGAGCGGCTGGATTTGTCGGTACGTTACCAACTGAACGACACCTTTTCGGTGTATGCCGACCTGAACAATATGACGGATGAACTGGGCGTACGATTCCAGGGCAGCGAAAACAAGCCAGTGGAAGTGGAAGGTTATGGCCGCCGTTTCCTGATGGGCGTACGGGCTAACTTTTAACAGATAAGGACAAATGACAATGAAACATATACAAAAAACTGCTTTAGCTACTCTATTGGTGATGAGCCAATTATTTACTTGTGCTCTGCCCCTGTCGGCAGCGACCACCCCGTCAGTAGTGCAACAGTCTGCGCCTGCTGTTTACCTGGTGCGCCAGACTCAGGCGTTGTTACCTGATGCTTTGCTGGTGCACTGGACTGCAGAGGCTGCTGTTGTGGATATTTTTGTAGCAGATAAAGCGGATACAAAAGTGATGAAAAAGATTGCGTCTGATGTAAAAGGAAATAGTTACCTGATCCAGCAGCCTACCCAAAGCCGGCCTTATGTCTATGTAAAACCAAAAGATCAACCTGGACATTGGGTGGCTGAGCGGATATTACCGCTGCAGGGTGGGGTGAATTTCCGTGATTTGGGCGGTTATCCAAGCCAGAGTGGCGGTACAGTGGTGTGGGGCAAGTTGTTTCGCAGTGGCACCATGACAGATTTAACTTCTGCCGATTATCAGTACCTGAGTGCTTTGAACATTCGTACTTTTTGTGATTTTCGTGCCCGTGAAGAGCTGGCTACTGAACCTACTCTATACAAAAACTTCGCACCTGAAGCACAAATGCTGATGCGTGATTATTCAATGCAGGAGATGATGGCAGGCAGCAATATGCATGCTTTTGGCAAAATCAATTCCAGAGAGCAAGCCATCGAAGTGTTTTCTGGTTTTTACCGGCAAGGGCCTGAACGTTTTGCTGAGCAGTTTAAACAAATGTTTGAACAGTTACTGGCAGGTAAAGCGCCGCTGGCGGTGAACTGTTCTGCAGGGAAAGACAGAACAGGCATGGCGTCGGCGTTGATTTTGTCGGCATTGAATGTACCTCGCCAACTGGTGGTGGACGACTATGCTATGTCGGAAAAGGTCTACAACTTTGGTTTGCGGGAAATGCAAAAACGCGCCAAAGCAGGGGATAAAAAAGACTCGCCACATAATCAGTTTATGCAGTCGATGAAACCAGAAGTGATCCAGGTAATGATGGGCACAGATCCGGCTTTGATCCGTGCCATGTTTGATCAACTGGAAAAAGATTACGGCTCAGTCGATGCCTATTTACAGCAAAAACTGGGGCTGGATCAGAGCAAACTACAACAGTTACGCCAGATGTATCTGGAGGCATAACTCTTATAAAAACAGACTTTGGCAGAGAATTGCTAAAGTCTGTTCCACTGTTTTTTTCTTTTCAACTTCTGCTTTTTGCTGTTCTTTGTCTGCTATTTTTCGCTAGTCACAGATTGAAAATTCTTTATTTACAATGTGTAGGGACCACTCAACTTTGGAATTTGAGGTTTATATTTTTCAGAGACTTAGCTTCAAATGTACACTCGGCGTCGTTTAAAAATTCACTCAACTCTGTCATTGGAGCTGGTAAATCCGCTCAACTTTGTCATTAAGCTAACGATAATGAGAGGTCGTTGGGTAATCATCCCTTAAATTAACTGACGCTAAAAGTAGAATTTTCTCGTAATATAAACGCAGGAGATTCTGCATGAAAACATCAAAATTTAGTGACAGCCAAATCCTGGCAATTTTAAAACAAGCGGAAGCTGGAGCTCCGGTTCCCGAACTCTGCCGTGAGCACGGTATGAGTTCGGCCACCTTTTACAAATGGCGCGCCAAATTTGGCGGCATGGATGCATCCATGATGGCCCGGCTTAAAGAGCTGGAGGCGGAAAATGCCCGGCTGAAAAAGATGTACGCCGAAGAACGGCTCAAAGCCGAAATCCTCAAAGAGGCCATCGAAAAAAAGTGGTAAAGCCGTCGCGCCGACGGGAATTGGCGCAAAAGGCGGTGCGCGAGAAATCCATTTCTGTCACATTGGCCTGTGCGGTGTTTAGCATCAGTGAAACCTGCTACCGCTATCAGGCCCGTCTGAGGGATGAGAACGCGGAAATTGCGGACTGGCTGCTGCGCTTAACCTCCACTTACCGGAGTTGGGGCTTTGGCATGTGTTTCTATTACCTGCGTAATGTGAAACGCTTTGGCTGGAACCATAAACGTGTGCTGCGGATTTACCGCGAGCTGGAGCTGAGCTTAAGGATAAAACCCAAGAAACGGCTCACCCGTGAAAAGCCTGAACCGCTGGCGGTGCCAGAGATGAAGAACCAATGCTGGTCGATGGATTTTATGCATGACCAGCTCGAGGATGGCCGCAGTTTCCGGCTGCTGAATATCATTGATGATTTTAACCGGGAAGGCTTAGCCATTGAGGTCGACTTCTCGCTACCGGCAGAACGGGTAGTCAGAGTGCTCAATCAAGTCATTGAGTGGCGAGGCAAACCCAAGGAAATCCGTAGCGACAACGGCCCTGAATACATTGGTTCTGTCCTCAAAAACTGGGCAGAATCAAACGGAGTGGCCCTGAAGTATATTCAGCCAGGCAATCCGCAGCAAAATGCCTATGTGGAGCGATATAACCGTACAGTTCGCTACGACTGGCTAAACCAATATTTATTCAGCAGTATTGCCGAAGTTCAGGACTATGCGACAGAATGGCTGTGGTTTTATAACAATGAACGGCCAAACAAAGCTTTGGGTGGCATACCACCGAAGTACAAGGACAACTTAGTAACACAGGCTTCTACTTTAAGCGTCCATTAAAAATGGGATGATTACCATAGTGCTGTCTGTACTGCTGAGCCTATGGCAGTTACAGCAGCGCATCTGGAGCCGCCGTCTGCTGCTGAGCAATCTTTTAGTCAATGCTGCATTTACAGTGTTTTTAGTGCTGCTGGCTTTTAATGGTCCTTTGTTACAGGCCGGTCCAGCCGAGCTGAATAGCCTGTTTACAGTTGTACAGCTGGAAAAAGTCTTTACTAATGGCCTGTTGATCACCGCCTGTTTCCCTGGCTATGAAGTGGTCAGGGATCTGCTCAGGTTAAAGCGTCTGAACTAAGTCTGGGGAAGCTGTTGAATTCATCACTCAACAGCCCCATAACCTTCGAAGGCAATCCGCCTTACCTTAATGAAGGTTTATCATGGCTTTACATCTTCCTGCTATCGTCACCTTGCTCGCCCTTTTATTATTTATCTACAGCTTTCTGGCCGTTGGTATGGCGCGGACGAAATATGGTGTGGCAGCCCCCGCTACGACTGGGCATGCGGGCTTTGAGGTCTTGTACAGAGTGCAGATGAATACGCTGGAGCAACTGGTGCTATTTTTACCTGCTCTTTGGTTATTCAGTGACTACGTCAGCCCACTCTGGGCCGGGCTTTTAGGTTTCGTCTGGTTAGCAGGGCGTGTGTTGTATTCTGCCAGTTATATCAAAGAGCCTAAAAGTCGGGGTCCTGGTTTTATCATTAGTTTTCTTGCCACCTTAGTGCTGATCCTTGGTACTTCTGTGGCTGTAGTGATGCGCATAGTGGCTGGATTATAAGCGATGAGTAGCACAGCTATGACCACCGAAGTAGAAAATGAAACTCAGGCTTCAGCCAAAAAAATTGGTCCGCTTTTTAGCTTAATTCCGTTTTTAACGCCTTATGCCAGCCGTTGGTTGCTGACTTTTATCGCTTTAACAGTAGCTGCTGTGGCCACTCTGACCTTGCCTGTGGCTTTTCGGTACTTGATTGATGCAGGGTTTTCTACCGATCAAGCTGGTCATATCGACAAATACTTTCTGGCGTTATTTGGCCTTTCTGTCGTCTTAGCTGTGGCCACTGCGTTGCGGTTTTATTATGTGTCCTGGCTGGGCGAGCGGGTCACTGCGGATTTACGCAGTGCTGTCTATGCCCACGTGGTGAAAATGAGTCCGCAGTTTTTTGAACTGACTAAAACCGGCGAAGTATTGTCGCGTTTAACCACTGATACCACCTTAATTCAGGCTGTGGTAGGCACCAGTTTGTCGATGGGCTTACGCAATAGCTTCTTGTTGCTCGGCGGTTTGGTCATGTTATTTGTCACCAGCATTAAATTAGCAGCTTATATTCTGCTGACTTTAGTGCTGGTTATTTTGCCGATTTTCTTATTTGGCCGCAAAGTACGTAAGCTGTCACGCGACAGTCAGGACCGTATTGCCGATGCCAGCGCTGTCGCAGGTGAAGTGTTAAATGCTATTCCTACAGTGCAGTCGTACCGGCAGGAACAGCGTGAAACGCTGCGTTTTACTGACTCGGTTGAAAATGCCTTTACCACAGCGTTATCCCGTATTCGCGCCCGCTCTATGCTGACCTTAGTGGCGATAGTGCTGGTGTTTGGTGCTATTTCTTTTGTGCTTTGGTTAGGTGCTCAGGCGGTGCTGGCCAATGAAATGACAGGCGGCGAGTTGTCGCAGTTTATTTTATATGCGGTATTAACAGCTGGTGCTATTGGCGCTATTGCCGAAGTTTGGGGCGATTTACAACGTGCAGCTGGTGCGGCCGAACGTTTAATGCAGTTGTTAAATGTGCAGTCTCCTGTCATCGAAAGAGCAGATCCTCTGCCTTTTGTGTTGCCTGAACATAATCTGGCAGGCATTGGTATTGAGTTTAGCGGCGTGAATTTCAGCTACCCATCGCGGCCTGATACTTTGGCCTTGCAGGACTTTTCACTGCAGATTAAACCCGGTGAACATATAGCTTTAGTTGGCCCTTCAGGCGCTGGCAAAACCACCTTGTTCCAGCTGTTACTGCGCTTTTACGATCCACAACAAGGCCAGGTGAAATTTAACGGCATGGATTTAAAAGATCTACGTTTAACAGATGCCCGCCAGCCTTTTGGCATAGTGCTGCAGGACACTGTGATATTTGCCGGTTCTGTGCTGGATAATATTCGTTATGCCCGCCCTGAAGCTTCAGAGCAAGAGGTGCAGGATGCAGCAAAAATGGCAGCAGCGCATGACTTTATTCTGGCTTTACCTGAAGGCTACAACACTTATTTAGGCGAGCGTGGTGTGCGTTTATCCGGTGGTCAGCGCCAGCGTATTTCCATTGCCAGAGCCATCTTAAGTAACCCTTCGGTGTTGTTATTGGATGAAGCCACCAGTGCTTTAGACGCTGAAAGCGAACGGCAAGTGCAGCAAGCTTTAGATAACGCCGCACAAAACCGCACGACCTTAGTGATAGCGCACCGGCTGGCAACAGTACTGGCCGCCGACCGTATTGTGGTGCTGGAAGCGGGGCGAATTGTCGCTCAGGGCACCCATACAGAGCTTTTGCAAAGCAGTGAGTTGTATGCCCGTTTGGCGGCGCTGCAGTTTAGCCATTAAAAGCTGTTATTCAGCGAACTGAATACCCAAAGTAATTGGAGTTGCAGCGAGGCGACAAGAGCCTTTGACCTCAGGAGCATAGTTTACCTATGTGACTGGGGCTAAAGCGCGCAGTCAACAAAGCTGCAGCTCCAAGTACGAAGGGTATTATAACCAGGGTTCTAGTTTGGTCACATAATCTGCTGGCAAAAGATGGCCACTGTCGAAACGGAATAGCTTTTTATCGGCGTTTGGCAACGCATCAAACAGCTGTTGATTCTGTTTGATGCTGGCGTATTCATCGTCATCTGCAGTGAAAAGCCAGACCTGATTGTCTGCCAGACCTGCCATCACAGTAAGCGGCGCTACCAAGGCGGTAGTGCTGTTCATATGGGGCGGTACTATGGCAGCAACGCTGTGGATACGAGAGTCGACTCCAGCCAACAATAAGCTGATTTGTGCGCCCATGCTGTAACCCGCCAGTTTAATGTTGTTTTTATCAAGCATAGGTTGTTGTACCAACCAATCCAGCGACACTCTATGATCCCGCACAGTATCCACCAGCATGGTTTCGTACGGCTCACGCTCTCCCCACCAATGTAAATTATCAATAATATCAACAATGCTTAAATTCGGATCTTTGCGTAAACCGTGATGACGGGCATCAATGGCGACTACTGCATAACCCTTCTCCAGCGCCATAGCTGTGATTTTGTCGGTTTGCTCAAAGGTAGCTCTGTCTTTATAACTGTCTTGCCACCAGCGGATTTGACTTCTGCCCATAGCATGAGCACCAATCAGCACTGGCACAGGGCTTTGAATTGTTTTTGGATCTTGCGGGTAGCTGATACGACCATTGACAGTCATGCCATCAAAGCTTTGGTAGGTAAATTCGAAGCTTTGTGGGCTTAGTTCTTTGAGCGCCAGTTGCACCTGCTGTTTCATAGGGTAAGCATAACGTGCTGTCAGCTCTTCAGCACTTAAGCTATAAGGTTTTAAGCCAAATACGCCATACCAAAGCGCAGCTACTCCTGCGACCACAACACCCATAGTCAACATTGCCTTTTTTCCTTTTGTTTGTGCCATCACTTTGTCCTGTTTTTCTGTCAGGGAAACGGAGTTCCTGCATCTGTGGCACAGAGCTTAAAGCAGCAAATGTGAAAGCGACGTCAAATTGAATTTTAGCCAGTAGCTTATTTTTTTCATTTTAAAATTCCCAAAAACAGAATGAAAGTTGCGTTTTTCACTAATTTTCATTCTTTTTTAATTCTCTATTATATGACTCATGGACTGGTTACGCAGTCGTCCATTAACAAAACCAAAACTCAATTATCCAGAAGGAATTTTAAAATGTTCAAATTAAACAAAACCTTACAATCTGTTATCGCTGGTGTTTCTTTGTTTGCTGCTATCAGTGCTCCTGCTTTAGCGGGTGAGCCTGGTAAGACGATGTTAACGCCAACCAACCACACGCTGATTTTGATCGACCACCAGCCACAAATGGCTTTTGCCACCCGCTCTCATACAGTGGAAGAAGTGCGTAATAACGTCACTGGTTTAGCCAAAGCGGCTAAAGCTTTTGAGGTGCCAACTATTCTGACGACAGTGGCAGCTAAGTCGTTCAGCGGTCCGATTTTTCCTGAATTACAAAAGGTCTTCCCTGAGCAAACGCCGATAGACCGCACCACCATGAATACCTGGGAAGACAAACGAGTGACGGACCTGGTGAAGAAATTCAAAAAGAACAAAATTGTGATTTCTGCCTTGTGGACTGAAGTCTGTGGTGTAGGCCCTGTGTTGTCGGCCATAGATGAAGGTTACGAAGTGTATTTTGTCACTGATGCCTCAGGTGGCGTCAGCAAAGAAGCTCACGATATGGCCGTACAACGCATGATCCAGGCCGGTGCCCGTCCTGTGACCTGGTTGCAATACATGTTAGAGCTGCAACGTGACTGGGCTCGCACTGCCTCTTACGAAGCTGTGACTGATATTGCCAAAGAACATGCGGGTGGTTATGGCTTAGGTTTGATTTATGCCACTGAAATGTTCCATGCCAAAGAAGGCCAATAACAGGTCAGCAACTTGATAGCACAAGGCCACGATACGTGGCCTTTTTATCGAAAGAGTGAGGAGGCGAAGATGAAAACTTTAACAGCTTTAGCTTTACTGATAGTCGCAGCTACATTCAGTCAACACTCTGCAGCCAACAGCGAGCAGTTGTATGCCAAAGGTCAGGTGTTATCCCAGCAGTGTTTAGGTTGTCATGGTGAATTTGGTATAGCGCCTGTCGCCACCAACCCTAATCTGGCCGGACAAAATAAAGAGTATTTGCAGTACGCCTTAAAGGCCTATCGCGACGGTAAACGTAAAGGCGGTTTGGCTTTTATCATGCAGGCCAATGCCAGTGCGCTATCGGATCAGGATATTGAATCTCTGGCGGTATTTTTTTCATCTCTAAGTGGCAAACAAGCCGCTGCTCAGCAGTAATCGAACACTGAATTAAAAGGAAAATTTTATGAAACTGGTGAAACAACTCGTAGCAGCGGCAGTGGCCTCTGGTTTGTCATTCAGCCTGATGGCAGCAGACTTAATAGTCTACAACGCAAAAATTCAAACCTTCGATGGCAAAGAATACTCGGCTTTTTCTGTGACTAATGGCCGCTTTGAACAATTAACTACAGACAGCCAAAGCCTGCTGGCGCAAAAAACAGCCAACACCCAGCTGATTGATGCAAAAGGTCGCCGGGTGATCCCTGGCATCAACGACTCTCACCTGCATGTGGTGCGTGGTGGTCGCTTTTACAATTTAGAAACCCGCTGGGAAGGCTTAACCTCATTAAAAGACGCTTTAGCTTTGCTGAAAAAGAATGTTGAAGTGACACCAGAAGGCCAGTGGGCCAGAGTTGTAGGCGGATTCAGTCCTTATCAGTTTAAAGAAAAGCGTTTACCTACCTCGGCTGAGCTGACGGAAATAGCACCCAATACTCCGGTTTTTGTATTGCATTTGTATTCTGGTGCTGTGCTGAATAAAAAAGCCATGCAAGTGCTGGGGATCAGCAAAGATTCAGTGGCGCCTAAAGACAGTTATTATGAAAAAGACGCGCAGGGTGAATTAACAGGCCGCTTAATTGCCGACCCTAACCCAACCATTTTGTACAAAACCATAGCTGCGCTGCCGCAGTTGTCGCAGGAAGACCAGCTGAACTCCAGTAAACAGTTTTACAGCAAACTGCTGAGTTTAGGTGTAACCAGTGTGGTGGACGCTGGCGGCGGTGGTCATGATTTTCCCGATAACTATCAAGCTTCTACCGTATTGGCTGTGACAGGTAAATTACCAATCCGGGTGTCGAACTACTTGTTTCCGCAAACCCCGGGCAAGGAACTGAGCAGCTTTAGCCAGTGGATGAGTAACTACAAAAACAACCAGAACCTGCATTTGCATCTGGATAATGGGTATGTAGTGGAAGGCGGCGGTGAGTTGTTGGCCTGGAAAGCTTCGGATTACGAAAACTTTATGTCGGCACGACCAGAACTGGATGCGGACGCCGATCCTGAGTTAGAGCAAATAGTACGATTACATTTAGTGCAAGGCTGGCCTTTCCGTATTCACGCCACCTACGATGAGTCGATTGAACGTATGCTGACGGTGTTTGAAACGATAAACCAGACTCAGCCGCTGAATAAAGTGCGTTGGATTATCGATCATGCTGAAACTATTTCAGATAAAAACCTGAAACGTGTCAAAGCTTTAGGTGGCGCTATTGCAGTGCAGGGCAGGATGGCTTTTGCCGGTGAAGACTTTTTACAGCGTTATGGCAAAGCCAAAACAGAACAAAGCCCACCTTTTAAAAAGATGCTGGAGCTGGGTATTCCGGTAGGTTTTGGTACAGACGGCACCCGTGTTGCCAGCTTTAACCCTTGGGCAACCTATTATTGGGCTGTGTCAGGTAAAACTGTAGGTGGTACTCGTTTATACGGTAAAGAAAACACGCTGGACAGATTAACAGCCTTAAAAGTATTTACCTCTGGCAGTGCCTATTTTTCCGGTGAAGAGCTGGTGAAAGGCCAAATTCAGCCAGGGATGTATGCAGACTTTGTAGTGTTGAATCAGGATATTTTAAAAGTGGCAGAAGATAAGTTATTGCTAACAGAAGCAGAGCTGACAGTAGTAGATGGTGAAGTGCAGTACGCCAGCCAAACTGCTTATCCGGCTTTGTATAAAAAGCCGGAGGCTGCTACTCCAGCCTGGTCGCCGGTAAATATCAATCATCGGTGAAGCTGCTGAATTGTTGACTTAGGATTGACCTCGCGGGCAGGGATAAACCCTGCCCCTACAATTAAATTGAATATCAATGATTTACATATCTTCTGACGTAGGCAAGTCCATACTCTGATAACGCAATTCACCTAAAAAAGTGCGGGCGGCAGGGCCTAGCTTGTCGGCGTCTAAAAACAACAGATGCAGATTCACTTTGCGGGTTCGGCCGTTACAAAGCGGTAAAGGTTTCAGTAAACCTTTGTCCAAATCGTCTACTATCGAAGATAAAGGCAACCAGGCAAAACCCAACCCTTTTTTAATCATATCTATAGAAGTGCGCATATGACTGACAGTCCAGCGTTGGTTCGCACCAAGCCAACCTTCGTCATTGCGCCGCGATATAGCTGAATCCCGTACTACTATTTGCCGATAAGATTTTAAATCTTCAATAGTTAAATCGCGTTCTATGGTAAACAGTGGGTGAGTGGGGCAGGCGACTGCCATAAATTCTATCTGGCATAACTCCTCACTGAAAATGTCTTTAATGGTCAGTGGTGAGACTGCAATATCCACCTGAAAATTTTCCAGCAACTCTTTAGCGCCGGATAAAATAGACTCACTCAACTCAATCCGCAGCATAGGGTAAGCCGCAGAGGTGTTTTCCAACGCTTTGTACAATAAATGCTGCGGGAATATTTCATCCACAGCGATGCGTAATTTAGTTTCTATGCCTTCGGCCAGTGTCAGGCCTATATCTTCAACCCGCGAGGCTTCGTCCAGTAGATAATTGACCCGGCGCAATATCATTTCGCCTTCTGCTGTCAGTAAGGTTTTTCGGCCTTCTACCCGAAATAACGCCACTCCTAAGCTCGCTTCAATTTTTTGTACCGCAGTGTGAATGCTGGACTGGCTTTTATGGATCACCGCAGCGGCCTGATTAAAGCCTCCATGATCGGCCACCACTTTAAACATTCGCCACTGTTCCAGAGTCACTTTTAACATGTAGTGCGTATCCCGTGTTTCGCTAGGTCATCAGAGCCGTAAGATGAAATCAAAGTACGGCAAGCAGTCAGACAGTTTACAGTCCTGTAGCGATTTGTCACTCAGGTCATGGCATGAATTGGCCTGTCTGTGATCCGTTGATTATGTTAGGCCTTTGCCATTGTTGTTGGGTACAGGAGGCTGAACAGGTAAAAGTATTGAAACTATTGTCCGGATAATGAATCTGAAGTTCCGGCGCAGATTTTAGTTGCACATTCTCCCTGAATTCAGCAGCCAGTCAGGCGAAACAGACAATATGAATGGTTGCAAAATGATGTTGTTCTCCTACAATGGCGCGGCAACTGGAGGGTAGTGATGAAATTTTCGGCAGTATTGATGTTGGCTTTAAGTGCCAGTCCTGTGTTGGCAGCCGAATGGTGGCAAACAAAGCAGGACCCTAATAATACTCAGGTGATAGCACTGGGTAAAAAACCTATGCTTTCTGTGAGCTCCTGCCCAGAGGACACAGCGCTGCGTTATTACCTCAAAGCCGAAAAAATTGCGGCATTGCAAAACACCTGGTATCAACAAGCCAGTGAAGAACCTCATACTGCTTTGTATCGTTGGGTGTATGGGCCCACCTGGTCAGAGCAACTGGATCAGGCTGTTTTGCCGGATCCTGAAGCTTTAGTGAAAGCTGCGTCTTTAGGCGCTGCGCAACAACTGACGATGGAGTTCCCTCAGTCTGAACAAGACAATTTAGCCTTTGAAGATGTGCTGGTGTTTAATCTGCAGTTTGCTGGTTTTACTGCCGATCACAAACCGGATTTGCGTATTGAACTGGACAGAGACAGAAGTAGAGTGGCTGGTGTAGGTGATTTGGATTTAGCGCTTAATCACAGATTAGCCAACAATATTTGTGTGGTGCATAGCCTGAACCAATTGGCAAAAGACAAAGAGGTTGAACTGAAAATCAAAGGCAAAACGGTATCGGACTTGAAAATGAGTTCTGAAGCCGTCGCCAGCCAGTTGTGCCTGGTAGAGATTCATCAGCAGCAAAGTTTGAAAGGCTCGCTGACTTTACCTGTGACTCAGTGTTAGCGACGCAGTACAGGGTTATTTCCAGTATTGTTCGACTGTGATCTGCCCAGGATCGCGGCGTAAATTCTTTTTCAGGCCAAGGTTTTCCAGCACTGCTTTGGTCTCAGTGATCATCTGCGGATTACCACACAGCAGCACCTGAGACTCTGTAGTCAAACTCTGCCCACAAGCTTGTTGCAGTTGACCGCTACTGATTAACTCAGGAATACGTTGCTGTAAAGCGCCTGAGTAGGCTTCTCTTGTGACTATGGGCTGATAGTGCAGTTGTGTACCATACCGCTGTTGAAATTGACTAATCAGGGGCTGATAAGCCAGTTCAGCGGCAAAACGCACACTGTGCAGCAGGACAATAGAAGAAAAGCGTTGCCACGGGGTGTCTGTGCCAAGCATGGATAAATATGGGCCAATACCAGTACCTGTTGAAATCAGCCACAGGTTTTTACCATCAGGCACTTCATCCAGAATAAAAAAACCACTGGCAGGTTGACTGACTTGCACTGTATCGCCCGGTTTTAATTGGTGTAGTAGTGGTGTCAGCAAGCCATCGGCTACTGTGCTGATTAAAAACTCCTGCTCTGTATCGCCTGGGCTATTCAGCAGCGAATAGGCACGTTGGACTCTGCCATCCGTTGTATCCAGAGCCAGCCGGACAAACTGGCCGGCAATAAAATCAAACGCTTCGGTCTGCACCCGCAAGCTGAATAAAGTGTCAGTCCAGTGTGTATTTGCCGTTACTGTACCGCTAAGCCACTGTGCCATCTGTTATTTCCCACTGTGTTGTCGCACCGGGCAAGATCGCGAAGGTTATTTTGAATAAATTCAGTCCATTTTTTGAGTGCTTTTTGACCGTAGTTGGCACATATTACTGCGTCTTTTACGTTAGCCAGATCGATTGCTGAACCGCGTGAACAAAAATCAAACACTCATACGGTAGTCCTGTCTATGGAGTGTAGCCAGTATCAATTATTTTACAAAAACTTGAATTTGCCTAAAAGCTCTATTGTTATTTAATAAAAAAAACAATACATTAGAAAGTGAATGTATTGGGAACAAAAAATCAAGGAGAGATTTCATGACATTCGTAATGAAAGAGTTAATCGGATTGGCTCTGCTGCTGGTAACTATGCTTTGTTTTGTAACAAATGCACATGCTGAAGTCCCAGCACAAGTCGTGGTCTGTAATATTTGTACAACATCTTCTGTGTATGCTAATGCAGCCAAAGAAGTTGGTATTGGCAACGTCATTGTTGTTAATCTTGATAGGCGCGAAGCTAAAGCTTTTGAAATTATACTAGACCCGAATTATTACGATGAAAACATTGGCATCCCTCTTGAGCCATCGATAAGATATCTGCTCGCAATTCCTCAAGCACTGCCTGCAGATGTAATTCCTGCCATCAACGGTTATCATGAATTAAAGGCTGCATTCGAACAATATCGTAACTCCAATACTGTTAATATCATTAGTTCCGATACCAGAGGGGCAGCAATATTCCAATCAAGTAATTCTCTTGCAAATGGATGTGGTAACCCCAACGAACCATGGTCTTATGCAATTATTCCTAACTTCCCTTTTGAAGCCGCTTGCGACTCACATGATATCTGTTACACGGGTACTCGCAGTAAAGGCAGTTGTGATGACGAGTTCAGGTTTAATATGAGAAACACAATACTACAGCATGCTGCTGGAAGCTGGTGGTCAAGTGTTACCGGAAAAGCTCTGATAAGTTTACTTCTCTCATCACAAGCTGAGCTCTATTACCAGTTTGTCAAAAACCATCCCATTGCTCTCGCAGCATATTGCGGTGCAACTCAAAATACTAGTGCTGCTGAGTGCGCACCTAATGCACCACTGCAAGGCGGAAGTGGAGGTGGTTATGCTACCATTAGCTATCCAAGTTTAAATGGCGGTACTATGTTCCAGAGCTGCGAATTGTGGCGTTTTCCTAATGGCTTAGGCGGTCATTACGTTATTGAGCGAAA
Organism: Rheinheimera mangrovi; assembly: GCF_003990335.1. Classification (NCBI taxonomy): domain Bacteria; kingdom Pseudomonadati; phylum Pseudomonadota; class Gammaproteobacteria; order Chromatiales; family Chromatiaceae; genus Rheinheimera; species Rheinheimera mangrovi. The sequence continues at coordinate 783,931 of NZ_CP034683.1, forward strand.
TTGTACTTTTCATTATGTACCATAGCTAAATAAAATTGTTTCTCGCAGAGAATGGTTATCTGGAATATATCCATTCTCATCAAGTATCATGAAATTTTTACTCTAAATAAGCTGAATCATAATAAAAATTATCCAAGGAGTTTTACATGCACTTAGCTGAAAAATTTAGGTATGCCCCTATTTTATTGATGGCCTTATCACTGACCATTGTAATATATATAACAAAAGAGACGAGCTTGTTTATATGGTTTTGGATCACTCTGCCTATAATTATTCCGTTGGTTGTCGCTGCAGTCCAACTTAGCGGTAAACTGAAAAGTCAGGTTATCCCTGTGTCTGGTGTTATAACCTGTATATTCCCTCTTCCCTTCTATCTAGAAACCTTCATGGCTACATCAAGCTCAGATGGACAGGCAGGGCTAATTTTTGCCGTCATGCCTGTTTATCAGATGTTCGGGTTAGTCATTCTCTCCGTTGCTGGTTACGCTATATTGGCATGGCGAAAGAAACATTATCACTCATGAAGTGCTTCAACTTAACTCGGGATAAGAAAGTTTGAACTACAAGCCATCTTCGTGATCGAACCTTTTTGGCTAAGAATCCAATAACAACAAAGAGGGTCTGTGCACAAGCTAGTGGAAGTGTTTTGCGAGCTAGATTTATCTGCTGTTTTCACTACTGAATTGGAGAAAGCTCTGTTAACAAATTCAGCTCGTTGTTTGAGTGCTTTTGGAACGTAATTGACACATCTTGCTTTGTCTTTTAGGTTAGCCAGATCGATTGCTGAACAGCGTGAACAAAAAACAAACACTCACGCTCTCGCCTTGGGTTGTCGAACTGCTTGCCTGAAACAAGACCAACAAAACCACACTGATATACAAGCATCCATGCTTCTTGGTTTTGGTGTTCAACAGCACAGATAAAAAAGCCCGGAGAACCGGGCTTTTACAGTGTTAGTTTGAACTGGTTTTGTATTGATTAAACCAGGCCAGAATGTACTCAATCTTGGTGATCATCCGGCTGGGTTTATTGGCGATGCCATGAGGCGAGCCAGGAATCCGCACCATCACAGTGTCGACTTTACGAATTTTTAGTGCCTGGTAAAACTGTTCAGACTCACTAATGGGCGTGCGTCTGTCCGCTTCTCCTGTCATCAGCATAGTTGGAGTGGTGACATTACCCACCAGGGATAAAGGTGAACGTTTCCAATAATGCTCAACGTTTTCCCAAGGCACACCAGGGAACTGATGGAAGGTTTGATACAAATAGCTGTCGCCTGTCAGCACTTTACTCAGCCAGTTGATAATAGGTTTGACCACTGCTGCTGCTTTGTAACGTTGGGTCAGGCCTACCGCATAAGCTGTGGCTATGCCGCCGGCAGATCCACCAGCTATAAACAGGTTATCTTTATCAACAAAACCCAAGTCTATCATCGCATTGACGCCTGAATCGTGGTCAGCGTAATCCTCAGGTGAGCTGTATTTACCATGTAATAACATGGCAAAACGTTCGCCATAAGACGAGCTGCCTCTGTGATTATCGTAAAACACCACATAACCTTCAGTGGCAAAACGTTGCATCTCAGCGCTGAAATGTGGGCCATAGGCTAAATGTGGGCCGCCATGAATTTCCAGCATCATGGGGTATTTTTTCTTTGGGTCAAAATCCGGTGGTGTGATATACCAACCTTGGATTGGCTCGCCATCAAAAGATGATTTGTAATTAATTTCATGCACTTGCCCCAGTTTTTTATGACCAAGCACATCTTCATTTAGTGCAGTTAAAGTACGGGTTTTGCCATTAACAATCACGGCCACATCAGCCGGACGCTGGGAATTACCCTGAGTAAAGGCGATCACTTCATTCGCCACACTGTATTCGCCGCTTAAATATGGCTGAGGTAGAGCTGCACCAGACAGCTGATCGGTTAACTGCTGCAGTTTGCCGGATAAAGAAACAGAAGCAAGAGTGCGTTTGCCCTTATCGTCAAACTGGATCACCAGACTGCTATTGTCGAACCATTGTGGGTTTTCGACGTCTCTGTCGAGCTCTTTGGTCAGGTCTTTAATTTCGCCTGAGCGCCAGTCCATCAGTTTTAGTTTGCCGTTGGTGTAAGGTACTTTTTCATTATTACCCCAGACAAAAGCCAGGTATTTGCCGTCGGGTGAAAATACAGCTGAGGTTTCCTGACCTGGCATACTGGTCAGCTGCTTTAACTGACTGTTGGCTAGCGTGAACTGGTACAAGTCGCTGTCGCGTGGCTGGTATTCCCAGTCTTTGCTGGTATTAGCCGAGAATATCAGTGCTTTGCCGTCCGGTGTCCAGCTTAAGTCTGAGCCGTAATTAAAGTCACCTTCAGTCAGCTTGCGTTCTTTACCCCCTGTGGAAGGTAAAACAAAAACATGGCGAAACTCTGATTTTAAAAAGCCCTGGCCGTCGGCTTGATATTGAGCCCGTTCAATCAGCACTGCAGGTTCAGACCACTTGGCGCCTTCAGGTTTTTTCGGCATTTTGGTGGCTTTAGCCAGTTTGGTCGGTTGAGCCGGTACATTCATGGTGAAGGCTAGTTGTTCACCATCTGGTGACCAGCTTAAATTGCCTGGGCTTTTGGAAAGCTGACTGACTAACGCGGTTTTGTTTTCTTTAACGTAATGCACATGGATTTGGCGCGAACCTGAACGGTCAGAGATAAAAGCAATGCGGCTGCCATCTTCAGACCAGCGTGGGCTGGCGTAGTTAAACTGATCAACAAATAAAGGACTTTGATGGCCGGTTTTTACATCCAGCAACCATAAACTGCTGTGCGTACCGTCGGTCATAATATCGTTGCTGTTACGCACGTACACTAGCTGTTTGCCATCTGGCGATACTTGCGGCTCCTTAGCATATTCCAGAGCAAAAATATCTTCAGATTCAAAGTACTGGCTTGTTGCATCCGAAGCAAAAACGGGCAAAGTACAGAGCAAAGTGGCACTTGCGATGCAAGAGTAAATAAAAGGCGCTAAGGCCTGGGGCTTTTTCATTGGTAAACCTCTTCTGATAAGACAGTAAACAAACTAACCTGAGTCAGGTGATTGCACAATTTGCCAGCGACCAAAACCTGAATTTAAGCGTCCAGTCTGTTCGCTTGTTCCGCTGTAAGCCAGTAACTACGGCCTTAGTGGCTGGATTTTATGCCTTGTTTTGTTTACACTGGCGCCATCCATTCTTTTGTCTGTAGCGCCTTATGTTGTTAAAACGCCTGAGTGTTTTTGCCTTTCTTCTTGTTGGTTTAACCGCCTGTAGTCAACCCGACCCCATTCAACGCATTTCAGGACCTGCTCAAGGTTCTACTTTTACTGTTAGCTTTTGGAGCGAACAAGAGCTGGATAAAAGTAGCTTAGAAACTCAGTTAAAAGATGAGCTTGAACGCATCGATCTGCTGATGTCGAATTACAGACCTGACTCTGTGATTGAAGGCTTTAATGCCCAGCAGAGCCTTGCCCCAACAGAGGTCGGTGACGAGCTGGTGCAACTGGTTGAGATTGCCAAACAGATATCTGCTTACAGTGAAGGTTGTTACGATTTAACGGTAAAACCTTATTTTGAGCTCTGGGGTTTTCGTGGTGATAAGCTGACTAAACCTAGTATTGAGCAAATTCAGGCACTGAAACAAACCATTGGTCTGGATAAAGTGACGCTCATTGACAGCAAAAGTTTAGCGAAACAACACTCAGCTTTACGAGTCGATGTGTCCTCCATTGCTCAGGGTTACACAGTAGGCCAACTGGCAAAAATTCTTGATAAAGCAGGTATTCAAAACTATCTGGTGGAAGTGGGCGGTGAGCTGGTCAGTAAAGGTAAAAAGCCGGAAGCAAAAGCCTGGCGTGTGGCTATTGAAAAACCTTTACCTGACTCACAAAAATTACAAAAAATCATTAGTGTGCAGCAGGATGAACCTCTATCCATTATGACATCAGGCACTTACCGTCACTTTTATGATCAGGATGGTGTACGTTACAGTCATGTACTTGATGCTCGCACCGGAACACCTGTGACTCATGCTACAGTGTCGACCACTATCTTAATTGCTGATCCAACCTGGGGCGACGCCTGGTCGACTGCATTTTTATGTATGGGTAGCGAGCAAGGACTGAAAGTTGCGGATGAACTGAAGTTACCCGTGTTATTTATTGATCAGCAAGGTGCTGATTTTATTGAAAAGCCAAGCAAAGCTTTAACTGAAGCTCTATCTTCAGGTACAGCGTTCAGCTTCGTGGAGTAAAACTGATGGCACAAGGATGGGACAAAGAGAAGCTGCAGTTGTGGCGCTCAAAGAGCAATAATTTTTTAAATTTGTATCTTAAGCGTTGTCAAAACGACCAAATCAATGTGATTGGTGGGTATCTGGCCTATATCTCGTTATTGTCTCTGGTGCCTTTTATTGCGGTGATGTTTTCGGTGATGGGTGCTTTTCCGATGTTTGGTGAATTGCGCGATCAGCTGGAAGCTTTTCTATATGCTAATGTGGCGCCAGCAAAAGGCGATGAATTACGCTTGTATATTGCCGGGTTCGTTGAAAATATTGGCAAAATGACAGCTGTAGGTATTGGTGCTTTGGTGGTTGTGGCGCTGATGCTGATCCACAATATCGATAAAACTATCAATAGCATATTCCGTATTAAAAAACGCCCAAGGCTGATTATTTCGTTTTCTATTTATTGGATGGTGCTGACCTTTGGGCCTATTCTGCTTGGCGCTTCCATTGCTGTAACTTCTTATATTTTGTCTTTATCTAGTCTGGCTGATGGTTACACTCCGGGGTTAAGCACTGTATTACTGACATTGACGCCTTATGTGTTTTCTATTCTGGCATTTTTTCTGCTGTATCTGGTGGTGCCTAATGCCAAAGTGCAGTATCGCCATGCATTAATTGGAGCAGTAACAGCCAGCGTTATGTTTGAATTATTGAAAAAAGGTTTTGCCCTTTATATCACTCATTTCCCATCCTATCAGGCCATTTATGGTGCTTTGGCTTTAGTGCCGATTTTATTTTTATGGATCTATCTGGTGTGGCTGGTGGTGTTATTAGGCGCTGAGTTAACTGCTTTGTTGGAAGAGCTTTATCTGCAGGCAGCCTCTGAGACTGAAAAGTTAGCCGAAAAGGACAACACTGCATGAATACAGCCGTCTCTCTAGACCCCTTTTCCACTGAATGGCTTCAGACTCCTGACCATCAGCAGATTTATCTGGAACAAAGTGGTAATCCGGATGGTATTCCGGTGATTTATTGCCATGGTGGTCCTGGTGGTGGTAGCTCGCCTTTTCATCGTCAGTTATTTGACCCAGCCTTGTACCATATTATTATTTTTGACCAGCGAGGCTGTGGTTTGTCTGTTCCTGCATTGCAGTTGGAAAGCAACAGTACTCAACATCTGATCGCGGACATGGAGTTGATTCGACAGCATCTACAGATCCAAAGCTGGGTTGTAGCTGGAGGGTCCTGGGGCAGTACCCTGGCTTTGGCCTATGGCCAACACTATCCACAGCATTGTTTAGGTTTTATTTTGCGTGGTATTTTCCTTGGGCGAGAGCAGGATATTGATTGGTTATATCGCAACGGTTTTGGTGCCAGTCAGGTATTTCCTGATTATTATCAGGATTTTATCAAACCAATCGCTCATCTTTCACAACTGGATGTTCTGCAGGCCTACCAGTTGCAGCTGCATCATAAAGATGAAGCTGTCCGTGTAGAGGCCGCTTTGGCCTGGAGTATCTGGGAATCCCGTATTGCCACTTTGCTCCCCAACGAATTTGCCCGCAGTGGCGAAATGGATACGCAGTCAGCTTTAGCTTTGGCGCTGATTGAGCATCATTATTTTCAGCATCAGTGTTTTTTTGAACCCGATCAACTGCTGAATAATGTGCATAAAATCAGCCATTTACCTTGTCAGATAGTGCATGGTCGTTACGATATGATCTGTAAAGCTGAAAATGCTTTTAGTCTGGCATCACTTTGGCCTGGTGCTCAGCTGAACTGGGTGGTGGATGCGGGTCACTCCGCATCTGAAACGGGTATAACAAAAGCTTTGTATCAAGCCAGCCTGGTGATGGCGAGGACAGTGCGGACAGAAAAAGTGGAAGCTATGGTATGAAAGCCCTTATTCAGCGGGTTAGTTCCGCCAGTGTGACAGTGGATCAACAGGTTGTTGGCGCTATTCATACAGGTTTATTGGTGCTGCTTGGTGTAGAGAAAGATGACACAGAGCAGCATCTCAAAAAATTGGCAGAGAAAGTACTTAAATACAGAGTGTTTTCCGATGAAAACGGCAAAATGAATCTGAATGTGCAACAAGCTGGTGGTGCTTTGCTGGTGGTATCACAATTTACTTTAGCGGCTGATACCAATTCGGGTTTAAGACCCAGTTTTTCTACCGCTGCTCATCCTGATAACGCATTGAAGCTGTATCAGGATTTTGTTACTTACTGCAGAAGTTTTGGTATTGAGGTCGCTACAGGTCAGTTTGGTGCTGATATGCAGGTGGCGTTGGTCAATAATGGCCCTGTTACTTTTCTGCTTGAGAGCTGATTTCATAAATCAGATTCAGATGGCGATCAATGTGGTGGCATTGATAACGGCGCTCTGTCAATAAAGCCTCCAGTTCCTGCTGATATTCAGGTTGTGACAAATTGATCCAAATGGTGCCAGTCTGCTCTAAGGTTTTTTGCATAGCCTGCTGCCAGCCTTCAAAAAGTGGATAAATATCCCAAAGCACAAAAGGCCATTGCTGTTGGTTGTTCTGCAAAAAATCCTGAGCAGATAACGCCAGTACTTCTTCTTTTCCCTTCAGACAAAAAAAACGCTGATAGGCGTCGATCACCGCCTGATTTAATTCAACAGTCACAAGTTGAGATTTAGGCAAAATCGTTGTGATAAACCTATTGATATCACCACCGCCTAAACCCAATTGCAACACTGATTCTGGTTTAAGCTGTTGTAAAGATTGAAGAATGGGCACCAAATGGGCTGAAAGTGTTGCAGCTGGCGCTAACTGGTTCATCTTGCTTTGCATGATGCCGTCCAGATAAAGGCATAAAAAACAACCTTCTTCCGTTAGTTCCAGCCGGGGTGGTCCCGCCTGAAACCAGACTAACTGTTGTATAGCGTCAGGTTTTTGTTTCACAATACCCTCAAATCAACGGACTACAGGACGACAACGTGAACTGGCAGCTTAGCGCCCCACACACTGAAGCTCAATGGTTAGCTTACTATCAATTACGCTGGCAGGTGCTGCGAGCTCCCTGGGATCAACCTAAAGGCTCTGAACAGGATGAGTTGGAAACAGCGTCTTTTCATCGTATGGTTTGCACCGAAGACGGTGAAATTGTGGCAGTTGGACGCTTACATAAGGTAGACGAAAATACAGCTCAGGTGCGTTATATGGCGGTGTCTGATCAATGGCAGGGTCATGGCTTAGGCGCTATGGTGCTGCAGCAGTTAGAGCAGGTGGCGCTGGATCAGGGCATGCAACGCATTATTCTCAATGCCCGTGATACGGCTTCTGGTTTTTACCAAAAAGCGGGCTATCAGTATCTGGAACCTGCCAATGCTTTATTTGGTATAGCCCATCATCGTTATGTGAAAAGCTTGGCCTTTTCTGCTTCTTTAAAGGAACTGCAACAATGGGTGCCAGAGTTACAGCAAACCTTCTGGCAAAAAATTCCGCTTTCTTCTTATATGCAATTAAAAGTGCAACATGTGGATAGGCAAAAGATTTGCTGTGCCGCTCCGCTCGAACCCAATATCAACTTACATCAGACCATGTTTGCTGGCAGCATTTATACCTTAGGCACCTTAACTGGCTGGGGAATGGTCTGGCTGCTGTTAAACGATCAGCAGCTGGATGGCGATATTGTATTGGCTGATGCTCATATCCGGTATCTGAAACCTGTCACAGGCCGTGCTGAAGGTCGTTGCTGGCGACACCAATGTCAGCCGAATTTTTCAGCATTGGCACAAGATCGCAAAGCTAAGCTGGATATTACTGTCGGTATTTTTTGTGATGATATACAAGTAGCTGTGTTTGAAGGCCGCTTTGCTGTGTTACCGAAAAAACACACTAGGGGCGAGATCGCTTAGCCAACAAAGCTGCAGCTTTAAATACGCAAAAGTCAGATTTAACCAAAGTAGTTGAAGTTGCGGCGAGGCGGCAAGTGGGTGAGACCCCGGGAGCATAGCTGTCTATGTGACCGGGGCGAGAACGCTTAGCCAACAAAGCTGCAGCTTTAAATACGCAGGTTAAACAGATATAAAGCAAATATCAGGGTTCATTCAGGTAAAAAACTCTGCGGAATTTGATACTTCAGCTATCAAGTCCGTCAGGAGAACCTGTGATGAATAACAAATGGTTGATCAGCTCATGCATTGCGACAGCCGCAGGAATAGTTGCAGGGGCAACTTACCTGTTATTTTCTGAGTACTCAGTTTTGTCCGGCAGTCAAAGTTGGGTATTAAGCTCCACTTGGTCAAGTGTGATGTTATGGCTGTTTATGTCGATGTTTCTGCTGGCTCTGCTGTTTAATATTCTTGCTTTTCTGGAGCTTGAACGTCAGGAAGAAGTGCTGAATCCTATGTGGTGGCCGCAAGGCAATAAACTTGGGCGGCAGCAACAGCAGTTTAAAGAGAACACTCAACTCTTATTACAATTTTTTGGCCGAGAAATGGAATCGGTAGAAGATTGTGAGTCCCACTTTTTAATTCGCCGTCAACAACAGGCTTTATTACTTTACATCCAACCTGAATTAGATCATGCGTTGACAGTTGCTCAGGTTCGAACTGTGTTTCAGCAGATGTTATCACTGAACTGTCAAAGGGGCTTAATCGTCAGCTACCAGAAAATTAATAGTCAGGTCAGGCTTTTTGCTGCAGAAGCTGGTATCGAACTTTTTGACCAGCAACGACTGAAAAAATACATAAATGCTGAAAATTTCGACCAATTAGCGCTGATATAAGGCTGTTATCAAGCTATATAAAGCTTTCGTCATGTTTTTTTCGCCAAATTTGTCATGATGATCAAGCGTTTACGAATGTTAGACATGGAACGGAATAAAGATAACGGATTACACACTTCCTGCCTGGTCAGACACTGTCTGGCCATTTTTTTTACTGCCACACTGACCTTTCATGTGTTCTATTCTGTCACTTCACTGTTTTGATAGCAGGTTACTACCGAATCACTTAGCCAGCTTTTTGCGGCATCAACTGATGGATGCAGAACTCCGTCTTAAGCAACTCCCGACTGCAAAAACGTCTTCTCCGCTCAACTTTATTGATGACAGTGTTCATCTTTGGTGCTGATAAAAAAGCCAGAGCAATGGCTCTGGCTGATGACCAGGTAAGAGGGGCTGTTTAATGTAATTTGAAGCTGCGCACTGCGTTTTCCAGTACGCCTGCCGCTGTCGCAACCTGTGCACTTTGCTCCAGAGTTGAAGTGGCTCTTTCGGTACTTTGTTCTGCCAAATCCACCATGCTATGCATGCTCTGCTCTATAGCTGTTCCGAGCTGTAACTGGCTGGACGTAGTGGTAGCAATATTATCGCTGATTTGATGCATCGCCTCGATAGCATGGTTAATTTCAGCTAAAGCTGTCATTAGCTGGCCGTTTTGCGCTACACAGTTATTGGCATCGGTTTGGCCTTTTTCGATAGATTTCACCGCATGCATACTTTGTTGCTGCAAACTGCCAATCATAGAGCGTATTTCATCTGTCGCTTGCTGACTTCGCACTGCTAAAGAGCGGACTTCATCTGCGACTACAGCAAAACCGCGGCCTTGTTCACCGGCTCTGGCTGCTTCTATAGCCGCGTTTAACGCCAGCAGGTTGGTTTGCTCGGCTATGCCACGAATAGTGGTCAGAATGCCACCTATGTTGTTTGATTCGGTGTTTACCGCCTGCATGGTATTGCTGGTATCGTTCAGTTGCTGCGCCAGTTCCTGGATCAGTTTGTTATTGGCCGCTGATACCTGATCAATTTGCTGGCTTTGGGTTAAAGCCTGCTGCATTTGCTGCTGCGCTATATCGGCTTGCTCTGCGATCTGATGTGTATTGGTCGCCAACTGCTGGGTAATACCATTCACTTCAGCGACCTGATGATGCTGGGTACTTAAAGCCTGATGAATAGCACTGACTTCCTGGCTGGAGAAGCGAGCGCTTTGATTCAGTTCCAGTACCCCTTGCTGAATTTGTTCAATCAGTTGTCGCAGGGCTTTAATCAGCGTATTTACATTGGTAGATAACTCACCAAATTCATCGTCTGAATTAATGGTCAGTTCCCGGCTTAAATCGCCTTGAGCTATGCGGTCGAGCACTCTGTTGATACCAGATAAAGGGGTAATCATGGCTTTAATGGTCAGGTAAGCAGCGCCTATTGCCAGACCCACCAGCACAATCAGCATAATGACTGCGCGGATAGTGCCGGAATTTAAGGCGGAGGATAAATCTTGTTGTAACGAATTAAATTGGCTATCTGCCTGACCGATCATCTGATCCAACGCGGCCACCGCCTGTGTCACTTGTTGTTCCGACAGTTCCAGTTGTTGCCTTGCTGTTTGTAATTGTTTTACCTGTAGTAATTTAATACTCACCAGGTTGTTTGCGCCTTCAATCCGGCTTTTGGCTTCGTTCAGTTGCGTCAGAAAATCCTGCCATAAATCATCAGCACCTACTTGTTTCACTATGTTTGCAATGTAATCCAGATTGCCTTGCATATCACTAAAGGCAAACTCTAGGTTTTCCTGACTGCTTGCCAGTTGTGCCGGATCTGTCATAGCGGCTATTTCACGCACAGTTTTCAGTAAACCCAACAGCTGACCATCCATCCGGCCCGCTGCGCCTTCTAATAATTCCATTTGGCTCGCTTTGCCTGGCGCCTCTAAAAAGGAAATATCCACCAGCGTTGCACCTGCTGTGTCGATCAGATTTTCCAGCTCTTTCAACTCTGCGCCGGCTTTGTCACCCTGAGTTAAAGCTTCTAAGCGGGCTTTAAACAGTTGCTCAACGGCTTGCTGATAGGCCAAAGAGGTTTGTTGTGCTTCTGCTAAAGGTTTTTGTAAAGCGGGTTCTTTGGTTACTAAAGGCGTCAGAGTGTCCATTCTGCTGCGGAATATGTCGGATGTCTGGCTAAATTCGTTTTGATAGGACTTAATTTTGACAGCGTCTTCAGCCGTATAACCCAAGGCTGATAATTTGGCGAGTTTAAGTAACTGAATTTGCGCCATATTGCTTTGTTGTTGCACCGGTACTGCGGTTTCATTCATCCGGCTACTGGTACTGTTTACTACAGCAAAACTCCAGAGCGACGATAAACTGGCGACTAATAACAGCAAGGCAATAAAGCCAAAGCCCAGATAAATTTTATGTGCAACACGAAGTTTCATAGACAAATTCCAACAGCTGTTATGGTTTTAGTATTGGTTAGAAATAAGGCATTAGGTATATACGCAGCTGAAACTAACAAAGTTTTTTTAACTGGTCTAGCCAGATTGGTGCAAATTTAGTTTTTTCTTATAAAAAAAGAGCACCAATTTGGTGCTCTTTGTTAGAAAGCGTAATAAAACTATGAGCTTAAAAGCTGCTTAACCAGTTAACCAGTAATAAAGAATTTAAGCTGCCCTGAGGCAGCAGTTCAGTTGCTTTTTCGATATCAGCAGTAAAGTAGCGGTCGTCATTAGAAAAGCTGATTTGATGAGGTCAGATTGTCTTGGCTTGCTCAACTGCCGCAGTGCCTTTTAGTGGTGCGCGTAGTGGTGCACGGAAGTCGATAGGGGATTCATCGACTTCACAGGCAATCAAATGAAAACCAGCCATAGTGGCCGCCACCCATGCCACCTAAACCGCCATACACCACTAAAGAGCGCTTCAGGGTTGAGCTTCTTCATCAACATAGGTTTGGCAGCGGTATGCCAGCTCTTGGCGGTAATTTCACTGCAGCGGGTGGCTCGGATCACAGGGCTTGGGTCTAAACGTGGATGCTCATAAGGTTATCTTTTTAAGTCTTAGGTTTGATCGTCAGGTGCCCGCCTAAACGATAGCGGCTGCCTGCACAAGTCAGATAGGCAAAACTGACAGCGCCACCCCGGCTGAAGGTGCGGCGTGTCAGGCGTAAACAAGGTTCAGAAGCTGGTATTTTTAAATGCTGGCGTGTCAGTTCATCCGGCAATACAGCTTCGACTATATGCTCGGCGTCTGTTAAAGGGGCCACAGCACTTAAGTATTCATGAGGGGTTTGTAGTACAAAATCCTGCGCTAAATAATCAGGCACTTGCTCCGGATTGACATAACGGGCTTCCAATTGCAGAGGCTGCTGGTTTTCATAATGCACAATCAATGAAAAAAACACCGGCGCATTGCGGCTTAAACCTAAAGCTGTGGCGACAACTCCAGGGCAAGGTAAGCTGGTCAGTTGCACTAGTTCGGCTTTATGAAAATGGCCACGGCGCTGAATTTCATCGGCGATATTACGAATTTCCAGCAAAGATGATTGTGACTTAGGCGAAGCGACAAAACTGCCAACCCCCTGAGTACGATACAACACGCCTTGTTCGGTCAGTTCTTGCAAAGCACGACGTGCCGTCATGCGACTGACAGCAAACTGAGTCGCCAGCTCGTTTTCCGATGGAATACGACTATGCTCAGGCCAGGCTGCAGTTTCTACCTGACTCAAAATATAATCTTTGATAGCGGCAAACTTCTTTTGCCCAGAACTGTTGTCCATGACTGCTTTAACGCCTGAGTTTGAATGCAAAGAAAAATAGCTGAATTTGGTTGTATATACAAGTTGTTCGGGTAGAATTAATTTCAGCGCTAGAAAACAGGCCAAAAGCCGTGCAGGGGAATGAAATGCAAGTCTTTGATGCAATTTGGATTAATGTCAATTTAGCTACTATGACTGATAATGGTCAGCCTTATGGTGCTATTACCAATGGCGCTTTGGCTGTCAAAGAAGGCCGTATTGCCTGGCTTGGTGCTAAAGCCGATTTGCCGGAAACTGACTTGTTATCCACGCCCTTGTATGACGGTAAAGGCCAGTGGTTATTACCGGGATTCATCGATTGCCACACTCATTTAGTGTATGCCGGCAGCCGCGCTAATGAATTTGAAATGCGTTTAAATGGCTCTACTTATCAGCAAATTGCTGAAGCGGGCGGTGGCATTAAATCCACAGTGGCTGCGACCCGTGCCGCCAGCCATGAGGAGTTGTTTGTACTGAGCAAGCAGCGCTTAAACACATTGTTAAGCCAGGGCGTAACCACTGTTGAAATCAAATCAGGTTATGGTTTGGATTTAGAAACAGAGCAAAAAATTCTGGAAGTCGCAGCAGAACTCAATCGTACTCACCCTATCGATATTCAGAAAACCTTTTTAGGTGCTCATGCTTTGCCGGCGGACTATGCGGGGCGGCCTGATGACTATATGCAACTTGTGGTGGATCAGATGCTACCACAACTGCATCAGCAAGGCTTGGTTGATGCGGTTGACGTATTTTGTGAAGGCATAGGCTTTTCGGTCGCTCAAAGCCGCTTGTTATTTGAAAAAGCCAAAGCTTTAGGCTTGCCAGTCAAGGCGCATGCCGAGCAGTTATCGCATTTAGGTGGTGCCAGTTTAGTGGCTGAATTCAGTGGTTTATCTGCCGATCATATTGAATATCTGCAAGAACAAGACGTGTTGGCAATGAAAGCTGCTGGTACTGTGGCCGTGGTGTTGCCTGGTGCTTTTTACTTTTTACGAGAAACCAAATTGCCGCCTTTTGATTTGTTGCGCCAGCATCAGGTGCCTATGGCAATTTCTACCGACTTAAACCCTGGTACTTCGCCTTTCTGTAATTTGCCTTTAATGCTGAATATGGCTTGTACTTTATTCCGTTTTACGCCGCAAGAAGCCATAGCTGGCGTGACCCGGCATGCGGCTGCCGCTTTAGGTATGGCCGACAGAGGCACTTTAGCTGTGGGCCTGCAGGCTGATTTTGGACTTTATCAAATCAGTCAGCCAGCAGAATTGTGTTATCAGTTTGGTGTCAGCGCCTTAACTCAATTGGTTAAAGCAGGGCGTGAAGTCAATCTGCGTGGACTGAGCTAACTTTACAAGGTAGAAAAACAGAGTAATCTTAAGATCTTATCTGATCTTTTGAGTGTTGGCTGTGTCGTTATTTTTTCGGTCTGTTTTGTCTGCTGTACTGCTGACCAGCTCTGCTCCCGCTTTGGCCCAGAGTCTGGTGGGCCAGCCTTTATTTTATGCAGTGGTACTATTAACCCTGTTAGTGCTGCTATTGGCTGGCTGGATCTTTGTGTTGAAAAAACGCCAGGCAATACAAGAACCGGCGCACAAAGAAGCCAAATCCAACGACTTGTCCTTTTTATCCTTGCATGATGACACCAGCGGTTTGCCTAATAAATTGCAGTTGCAACAGCAGTTTGAGCTCTGGTGTCGCAGCCATCTTAATCAAAAAGCCTCCTTGCTGTTATTAAAAATTCAAAACTTCGAACGAGTGAATCAGGCGTTGGGGCACCAGAATGCTAATCTGGTGTTGTTACAGATAGCTCAGCGCATTAACGCCGCTGTACAGCAGGATCAGGAATTGCTGGTGCTGGAGCAACAAGGAAAACAAAGCAGTAAAGTTGCTCATTTAGGCGGGGTAAATTTTGTACTTTGGGTCGATGCGAATACCCGCCAGCATGCGGCAGAGCAAATTGCCCGCCGACTTGAGCACAATGTGCCTGAAGCCTTACTCATTCATGGCTGTGCTGTGGAGTATCAACTAAAAAGTGGCATTGCCCATTATCCGCAGCATGGTGAATTGTTATCTGATTTAATCGAACGTGCCCATCTTGCGATGCAAAACCGACAATGGACCCAGACCAGTTCACAAGTCTTCCATCCGGATCTGATCAGTTATAACAATGACAAACTGGGCTTGATGGCCGAGTTGCGTCATGCCATTAGCCAGCAACAATTAAAACTGCATATTCAGCCGCAAATTGCCTTGAGTTCGCGCCAGGTTGTGGCTGGTGAAGTATTGGTGCGCTGGCATCATCCGCGCCGTGGTTTGTTGGGACCAGCAGAGTTTTTAGAACTTGCTGAACAAATGGGAGTGATTTACCCCTTGACGCAATGGGTACTGGAAAAAGCAGTGATGACCCTTGCCGAACTGGCACAACAAGAGATCCACTGCAAAATAGCGGTAAACATTTCCAGTAAAGATTTATTGCAGGATGAGTTGGTTGATAGCTTAGAGCTGTTATTGAAACGTCATAAAGTGCAGCCAGCGCAGCTGGTGCTGGAACTCAAAGAAAGTGCCTTGGTCGCAGAACCAGCGAAAGCGATGCGTATGCTAAAACATCTGGCACAACTTGGAGTAGAGCTGGCGCTGGACGATTTTGGCACCGGATTTTCATCGCTGGCTTATTTACGTGAGCTACCTATCAGTCAGGTGAAAGTAGACTGCTCCTTTATCTTTGACTTGCACCGTTCAGATACTCACACCGCTATTACCGGCGCCATTATTGATATGGCAAAAAACATGAGTTTTATGGTGGTGGCCGAAGGCATTGAACAACCTGAAGTCGAGCAAAAACTAATAGCTATGGGCTGTGCCAGAGGGCAGGGCTTTTTATATGCCAAGCCCTTTGCATTGGATGCTTTTCCTGAGTGGGTAAAGCAGTGGAGTTACAGTAAGGCGACTTACTAGGGTCAGAAGCCGTCAGCTCTGACCCTAGAATCTGAAGTTGTCTCGATTTTTTTTGAATCAATAACTTACGTAGGCTGAATCTTACCAAACAAAAAGGCACAGACTAAAGCCGTTAAAATTTGACCCGCATCGTTCATACCAGCAGCTAAACCAGCAGGGTGCTGAGCCGGAGCTGCTTCAGCCAGGTGTAAGTAACGACTTTGAGTTTGGCTTGCCAGCAAATATACAAAATGCTCAGCTTGTTGCACTGATACGCCACAGCTATTGTAGGCACTGACCGGCATACCTGTAATAGCGTCTGTATCTAACTCTATACCAAAGACTTGCAGTGAATCGCGTTGACTTAACCACTGCTTCAACAGTTCTGGCCAAGCTGCTTGCTCGCGGACAAACAGCTGCTGATAACTCAACACATCCACACCAGCAGTTTTAATTTGCGCTAAGGAACTGGCTGAGTTTTTCAGCTCATGCAAACCCATCACCAGATAATGTCGCAGATACCCCTGAGCTTTGGCGTAACTAAAACCATTGCCACTGTGGCGGCCTTCCAGCAAACGGAAATCAGCATGAGGATCAAGGTTAATGCAATTAACCGGCTGCTGCTGGCTTTTGGCTAAAGCACTTAACAGTGGCAAGCTGTTGTTATGACCGCCCCCTATCAGTATAGGCATTAAGTCTGCAGAAAAAATAGCCGACAAAACAGGCTCTAAACGTAAATCAATCTCTGCACAGAGACTACGTAAAGTCGCGACATCGGCATTTTGACTTTGCTGTTGCAGGTCGGCGCAGTTCAGCTCACCCAACAGCAGTATCTGTGATCCGTCTAAAAATTCGTTGTGCTGCAAGTTAATAAACTTACGGATAAAGGCCTGCCAGCCGAGATCAGAACCACCCTGACCTAAATTGGCGCGCGGGCCTATATCTTCAGGCACTCCCAACAACACAAAAGCGCAGCCTTGTTGTTTAGCTGCAGTTAAAGCTTCAGCTAAAGGCAAAACAGGATCGGCATAATGCAACACCTGACCCAAACGGGTTTCACCTTCGCGCAGCTGTTGAAAGGCCGCCAGAGAGGCGGCCTGATAGCGGATTAGAGCATCACTCATCTGTTATTCCAGATCTAAAGGCTCAGGGGACAAAATAATGCCTGTGTTGTCGGCATACAAATGGTCGCCAGGTAAAAAGGTCACACCACCAAAGTTCACTGGAATTTCGTGTTCACCAAATCCACGATCATCAGCTCCGACAGGAATAGCGTTTACTGCCTGAATGCCAATATCAAAGTCTTCCAGTGTGTCGACGTCACGCACACTGCCGTAACAGACAATGCCTTCCCAACCATTGGCTGCAGCTATAGAAGCTAACTCGCCATCAATCAAAGCGCGACGGGCAGAACCACCGCCGTCAATTAATAACACTTTACCCACGCCAGATTCGGCTAAAGCCTGACGAATTAAACCGTTGTCTTCAAAGCATTTAATGGTCTGGATTGTGCCACCAAAAGAACGGCGGCCACCGTAGTTGGCGAATATAGGCTCAACCACATCGATCATGTCGGCGTAAAGGTCACATAATTCCGAAGTGTTATATTCCATTTGGTGCTCCAAACTTTAAGTCTTTGATCAAAAACACAGTATACCCGTCTCACCTGAAGCTGCAAGGTCGTTGACTGCGCTCAATCGCCTCGTTGACGGGGCAACTGCGAAATAGTCAGCTCAGCAGTGGATCTTTTGTCAACGCGGCGCCTACTGCTATTTTTACTATTCTTTTTACTGCTTGATTGTGACTCTGTATTGCCAGTGTTAAGGTGATTTTGCTACTTTCACTGAAGTTGTTTAATCAGGATCTTGCCTTTGAGTCCAGAGCTGTTAGCCCGTACCTTGTTACACCTGACGCAGATAGGGTTTGCTTTTACCCTTTCTGCCTTACTTTGGTATTTTTTTCGTGTTTATCAACGTAACTACCTGAAATCTTGGGCTATAGCTTTCAGTTGTTTTACGGCTTACGCAGCCTTTATTTTAGTTGAGGCATTTTGGCGACCTGTATTTGCGGCTGAATTTTTAGGCTTAGGCGTCAAGTTTTTGTATATCAGTTTTTGTTACGCTTTTGCGGTCTGGATTTTGGTTGGGGTCTATGAAGCTGTGAAACAGCAGCGGCTTGCAGCCAGAACCGTTAACCAACTCTTGTTGTTGGTGACAGGCATTTCTTTCCTCTCAGTCAATTTGTTTTTGTTGTTGCCGCAGTGGCAGGCTATGACCTTGTACCTGCAATTTTATATGCGCTTAGTGCTGATAGGCGTTGCTTTATGTGTGGCGGGGTTCTGGTTATGGAGTTTAACCAAGCGAATTTTTGCAACTAAAGTAGTCGCCAGTGCCATGTTAGCCTGGGGAATGCTCTTTTTGGCTAGCGCGATTTCTATGTTATGGCTTGACTCTCAGCATGTTTCGGCCTTGGTTGTGCTTTATCTGAAACATCTGGAACTGCTGGTTCAGGTGATATTAGGTTTAGGTTTGATCATTTGGTTGCAGGAAGACGAGCGCAGCACCAATCAGCAACTTACGGCAAAAACCCAATATCTGGATAGCCACGACCCTCTCACCGGAGCCTTAAACCGTGACGCGCTGCTGCGGCAGTTATCGCTGTTGTTGCAGGCTGATAAATCACTCACTTTGCTAATGATTGGCCTGGATAGCTTTAAAGTGGTAAACGAATCCGTGGGCTTGAAGCAGGGAGACCGCATTTTAAGAGAGGTAAACCGCCGTTTTGAGTCTTCTATTGTTAAACCCCGATTAATAGCGCGAACCGGTGGTGATATTTTTGCTTTGGTACTGGAAGACTGCACAACAGACAGACAAAAGCTGTTTGCTTTACAGCATTTGGAGCAACTCATTGAAAAGCCTTTTACCACAGACAACGGCCTGACTAAGCTGACGGCCAGCATAGGTCTGGCCTGTGCGCCACAACACGCCACCGTAGCTGAGATGTTGCTGCAAAAAGCTAATATTGCGTTTCACCATTGCAAACGTCAGCAACAACGTTGCACCTTTTATCAGCCGGGCATGGAAGAAGAATCGGCCCGCCTGCTCAGTCTGGAGAAAGACTTACTGTTGGCTTTAGAGCTGGACCAGTTTATTTTTTATTTCCAGCCGCAATGGGATCTGCGCGAACAAAAAATTGAAGCTTATGAGGCCTTAGTTCGCTGGGAGCATCCACAAAAAGGCTTGTTAATGCCTGGGCAGTTTTTACCTCTTGTAGAGCAGGTGGGATTAAGTAAAGAACTGGATTTGTTATTGCTGGAAAAAGCAGTCTGCACTTTAGCTGAGTGGAAAAAACAAGGCATTCATATTCCGTTGGCGGTAAATATGTCGCCTGTACATTTTCAGGTTGATGGCTTAAAAAGTCGAATTCAGCAATTACTGTTGAAATATCAGGTGTCGCCAGCCGTGCTTGAGCTGGAGATCACGGAAAACACTGCTATGGGAGATATGGAAAAAGGCTCTAACTATATTAATGAGCTGCAGCAAATGGGGATCCGGGTTTCTATTGATGACTTTGGAACTGGCTACTCGTCTTTAGGGTATTTACGCAAAATGCCGATCGACAAAATTAAAATTGACCGCAGTTTTGTCACTGAGATGGCTGCTAATGATTCGGATATGATGATAGTCAAAACTATGATCACGCTGGCGCATGGCTTAGGCAAACGTATCCTGGCTGAAGGGGTTGAAACTGAAACTCAGCTGCAGTTGCTGCGGACTTTGGCTTGTGATGCCATTCAAGGCTATCTGCTGGCTAAACCTTTACCGGAAACGGAAGCTCTGGCTTTGCTGAATGGTTGTGCCTTATCAAAGTAATAGATTATTTTTTGTCATGTTTTTGTCACCAAGCCACTTTAAGCTAGAAGCAGTCAAAGTAATGCGGCGGGTGGCTTATGTGGTTACAAAGGCTCGGATTATGGGATCAGCGCTGTTTTGTTGCACTCTTTAGCAAAAGCGAACGCAAGCGGATCCATCAATTTAGTTTCTGGTGTTCAAAAACCGGAGACGGTCCTTTATATCTGCTGTTGGTTGCTTTGTTGTTTGCTTTGGAACTCACTCACGCCAGCGCCTTTACCGAATTACTGCTACTGAGTTTTGCTATCGAATTGCCTTTGTATCTGCTGTTGAAAAACTCAATCCGTCGCCAGCGTCCTTATCAGTTAATGGCAGGTATGATGCAAGCCCATATCGAGGCTTCAGATAAATTCAGTTTACCGTCCGGTCACACAGCTGCAGCCTTTGTAGTTGCCAGTACTTTGTTGTGCTTTTATCCAGAGTGGGCCTGGTTGGCTTTTAGTTGGGCAGGCTTAATTGGCTTATCGCGTATCCTGCTAGGGGTACATTTTCCACTGGATATTCTGGCGGGTTCTTCTTTAGGTGTGTCCAGTTGTATGGTTGCTCAACAAATCCTGCATTAATTCTGCAAATTTTACTAAATATTCCATATTTCGCCTGGTAAAAGTCCTCTGCCTTTGTATTCCCTCTCTATAATTAATAGTAATTTTCATATCCCCCGCTGATTCAACTGTTTGCGCAGTATTTTTGGAGTATCTTCTATGGCTTTTTTACGTCAATTTTCTATACGTCAGCGTTTATTACTGAATGCTATTACAGTGGCTGTGTCGATGTTAATCATGTTGGGGTTGCTGCTGTTTCAAAGCAGTCAACTGACCACTCTGGCCGAGCTAAGGCTTGAAGTGGAGCAGCTAAACCTGAATGTGCTGCAGCTAAGACGTAGTGAAAAGGACTTCTTATTACGCTCCGATTTAGAGTATCAGCAAAAGTTTAATCAAACCGCCACACAACTGAATCAAAAAGCCGCTTTGTTATCTGAAGGACTGACAGATGTAGGTATAGATGTAACCCCACTAAACTCCTTCGCCGGTTTTACCAAAAGTTATCAGGAACTCTTTAATCAGCTGGTGCAATTGTCAGAACAAGTTGGTTTAGACCCTCAGTCTGGCTTGTATGGTGAGTTAAGGGCCAAAGCGCATGAACTAGAGCAGGCCTTTAAAGACACCAACGACTTGCTGCTGACCACTCAGTTGTTGCAATTACGCCGTGCAGAGAAAGATTTTATGCTGCGGCTGGACATGAAATACCTCGAGAGTTTTAACAAAGGTTTTGCACAATTCCGCAGCCAAATTCAGAGCAATATCAGTGACACAACCCAAGCTCTGAACATGCAGCAGTTAGCCGATGCTTACAGTCTGGCTTTTGTCCGCTTAGTGGAAGGTGAACAAAAAATTGGTCTGGCGCACGATCAGGGGCTGATGGGGCAAATGCGCGAAGCTATCCATCAAACCGAAGAAAGTCTGGAGTTAATGTCAAAACGCACCGAAGAGGCGGTGAATCAAGCCAGTTCAGCCAGCCAAACCTTGGCTATCAGCTTGTTTGTTTTGGTCTTGGTGCTGGTGATAGCGCTGGTGCTGATGACCAGCAACAGTATTTTGCAACCTATCCAAAAAGTGTGTGCCACTATAGGTTTAGTGCGTAAAGACAATGACTTCCGCTTGCGTGTTTCTGAAGAAGGGCAAGATGAAATGACCACTTTGGCCAAAGATTTTAATCATATGCTGTCCGATGTGCAGGAGCTGGTAAGTAATGTGAACCAGGCACTGGAAATGCTGGATGTAGCCACTCACGAACTGGCGAAGTCTACTGCAGAAACCAGTAAAGGCATGGCGCAGCAGCAAATGGAAAGCGATATGGTGGCCACAGCTGTCACAGAAATGGGCGCTACAGTGGATGAAATTGCAGTCAATACTGAAAACACTGCAACCAAAGCTCAGGACACCAACGCCAATGCGCTGTCAGGCTTAAAAGAAGTCGAGCAAACAGTAAATCGGATCAATGGTTTATCACAGGAGTTACAGCAAGCTTCAGTCGTTCTGGCTGAGCTGGAGAAAGACAGTGCGACTATTGGCTCTGTGCTGGATGTGATTCGGGGCATTGCCGAACAAACTAATTTGCTGGCGCTGAATGCTGCTATTGAAGCGGCGAGAGCAGGTGAGCAAGGCCGGGGTTTTGCGGTAGTAGCTGATGAAGTCCGTAGCCTGGCGCAGCGCACTCAAGAGTCGACCGGCCAGATAGAAAAGATTATTTCCGGCTTACAGCAACGCACTAAGAGCATTGTTGCTGTGATGCAAAACTGTCAGGCCCAGGGCAAAGAAAGCGCCAGTCAGGCAGGCTCTACTATCGAGTTATTGCGGCAAATCACCAATGATGTGGGCTTGATCATGGATATGACCACCCAAATTGCGACTGCTGTGGAAGAGCAAAGTTTAGTAGCTGCCGACGTGAATAAAAATGTGGTGCGTATTCGCGATATTTCTGAGGATTCGTTGAGTATTTCTAAACACAACGCTCAGATCAGTGAAGAAGTGGCCAGTCAGGCCAACATGTTGCACATGACAGTAGATAAATTTAAGGCGTAATAAAGGCTGGAGTTGTGAACACAGCTGATGATCAATGTACTTGTTTGATTATCAGCTGACTGTCGCGGTTGCTGTTGGCTTGTTTTAAGCGCTGTAAATAATCCGCCCAAAGTTCGTCCTGCTCTGCCGCCAGTTTTGCCAGATAAGCCCAGCTATACAACCCCGTCTGATGGCCATCATCAAATACCAGTTTTACCGCATATTGGCCTACCGGCACTATCTGGGTGATTGCTACCGCCTTTTTATGGCTGACCAATTGAGGTTTGCCATGACCCCGCACTTCGGCCGAAGGCGAAAACACCCGCAAAAATTCAGCGCTAAAGTGAAAAACTTGTCCGTCAGAAAATTTAACGTCCAGCATTTTACTGAAGCGATGGTAATGCAGCACAGACACCTGTGAGGTTTTTGCAGCTGATGCTGGAACAGAAGTCTGTGCTGTCATGCTATGGCCTTTACTAAAAGTTATAAAATAAAACGGCTTAAATCTTCGTCCTGCACTAATGCGTCCAGGTGTGAATCAACATAAGTCGCGTCGATCAAAATTTGCTGACCGCTGTGATCAGCCGCATCAAAGGACAGGTCTTCCAGCAATTTTTCCATCACAGTATATAAGCGACGTGCTCCGATGTTTTCAGTGCGCTCATTCACCTGCCAGGCTGCATTGGCAATACGTTTAATGCCATCTTCAGCAAAACTGATTTGTACACCTTCGGTAGCAAGCATGGCCACGCTTTGTTCCGTCAGCGAGGCTTTCGGCTCAGTCAGAATACGTTCAAAATCGTTGGCTGATAAGGCATCCAACTCAACCCGTATTGGTAAACGACCTTGCAGCTCAGGTACTAAATCCGACGGTTTTGCCATCTGAAATGCACCACTGGCAATAAACAAAATATGGTCAGTTTTCACCATGCCGTGTTTAGTGGTAACGGTACAGCCTTCTATAAGTGGCAGCAAATCACGTTGCACACCTTCACGCGACACATCAGGGCCACTGGTTTCGCCGCGCTTACAAATTTTGTCGATTTCATCAATAAAGACGATGCCGGTTTGCTCCACAGCTTCCAGAGCTTTCAGCTTCAGCTCTTCCGGATTCACCAGGCGGGCTGCTTCTTCTTCAACCAGTTGCTTAAAGGCATCTTTAATTTTCAGCTTACGGCTTTTTTTCTTGTCTGAACCTAAGTTCTGAAACATAGACTGCAGCTGGGATGTCATTTCTTCCATGCCCGGCGGTGCCATAATCTCCACACCCATTACAGGTGCGGCTAAATCGATTTCAATTTCTTTATCATCCAGCTGACCTTCACGTAATTTTTTACGGAAGGTTTGGCGGGTGTTGCTGTCCGACTCGCTGGTTTCTGCTTTACCCCAGGCATCACGGGCTGGTGGCAATAAGGCGTCCAGAATACGTTCTTCTGCAGCTTCTTCCGCCCGGAATTTATTTTTTGCCACTTCCTGCTCGCGGAACATTTTTACTGCGCTGTCGGTCAAGTCGCGGATAATACTTTCCACTTCTTTACCGACATAACCTACTTCAGTGAACTTAGTGGCTTCGACTTTAATAAAAGGTGCGTTGGCCAATTTAGCCAGACGACGGGCTATTTCAGTTTTACCTACACCTGTTGGGCCTATCATCAAAATGTTTTTTGGCGTGATTTCCTGACGCAAAGCCGGGGCGAGTTGCATACGGCGCCATCTGTTTCGCAGTGCAATAGCTACAGCACGTTTAGCATTAGCCTGACCAATAATATGGCGGTCCAGCTCGTGGACTATCTCTCTTGGAGTCATATCAGACATTCAAATTTACCCTTACAATTCTTCAATGGTCTGGTGATGATTGGTATAGACACAAATATCACCAGCTATGGTTAAGCTTTTTTCTGCAATTTCACGGGCGCTTAATTCAGTGTTGGCCAAAAGTGCAGTCGCAGCCGCCTGAGCAAAAGGTCCACCGCTGCCGATGGCGATTAAATCATGTTCTGGCTGGATCACATCGCCGTTACCAGTGATGATCAGTGAACAATTGGCGTCAGCTACAGCTAACAAGGCTTCGAGTTTGCGCAGCATGCGGTCAGTGCGCCAGTCTTTAGCCAGCTCAACAGCTGCGCGCATTAAATGGCCCTGATGCATTTCGAGTTTGGCTTCAAAGCGTTCAAATAAGGTAAAAGCATCGGCTGTGCCGCCGGCGAAACCAGCTAATACTTTGCCGTGATACAAACGGCGAACTTTGCGGGCGTTGCCCTTCATCACAGTGTTGCCAAGCGAAACCTGGCCGTCACCCGCAATCGCAACATGACCGTTGCGGCGTACAGAAACAATAGTGGTCATCGGAAGCCCTTTTTGGCTGAGGAAAACGGATTACCAAGGAGATAAGGGTGGGAACGCAGATTTTCAATACCCTTTGTACTTGAAGCTGCAGCTTTGTTGACTGCAACTCCAATTACTTTGGATATAAATATGGAAGGCGTTTAAGTGGCTGTGGCGATGCGGCACTCCACCACTTTTTGTCGCATCAACCGGCTTCTGTCACTTTCAGCCTGACGTTTGCTGGTGTAAGGCCCCAAAGTTACCCGAAAAAACACGCCATTTTTACCTTCAATGCGCCGCACTTCTGAAGGGTAGCCGGCAAAAGCAACTTTGGCTTTCATTTGATGAGCAGTTTCTATAGCACGGTAAGTACCACAAAACATTAAAAATGGCCCTTTGGCAGCCAGCTCCTCCACCGTCACCTGAATTTCTTTATTTTCCAGTTCTTCAATATACTGGTAAGGCTCTTTGGCTGGCTTAGGTGGCAAATCGTCTTTTTTCGCGGATATGACTGGCGTTACCGGATCGTCTACTGGAGTTTTTTGCGATAAATGGTATAAAAACCAAGCAAAACCAATCACTAACACACCTACCGTTATCACTAGCGGCCAGGGGAAAGGTTTCACTGTTTTGGTATTTTTTCTTGGTCTGGGAGCGGCCCGACCTGCTTTGACATAATCTTTTGGTGGCATCTTCACAACTAACAACAACTGGCCTGATGTCCCGCATTCTACTGCAGTTTTGTTAAAAAGAAATGATTAATTCAGGTCTTGTGGGTCTACATCCAGCTGCCATTTCACCTTACGGCTTAACGACCAGCGGCTGATTTCCGCCAGCACAGAGTCCAGACTTTGGTGTAATTGTTTCCTGTCTTTGGCAAAGAGTTGAATTTGCCAGCGGTATTTACCCGCCTTACGTTCCATAGGGCAAGCCAATGGCCCCAGTAACTGCACTTGTGGCCAGTTTTTGTAATGGTCAGCCACTTTTTGCAGCCACTCTTTACAAAGCTCCAGCTGATGCGCTTCCACTCTAAACAAAGCCAGGAACATAAAAGGTGGTAAAAAGGTTTGTTGCCGCTCTTTTAATGCACTGCGGGCAAAGGAGGCGTAACCGTTTTGGATCACGTCCTGCAACAAAGCATGGCCCGGATAATGGGTTTGCAGCAGCACTTTACCAG
Organism: Rheinheimera mangrovi; assembly: GCF_003990335.1. Classification (NCBI taxonomy): domain Bacteria; kingdom Pseudomonadati; phylum Pseudomonadota; class Gammaproteobacteria; order Chromatiales; family Chromatiaceae; genus Rheinheimera; species Rheinheimera mangrovi. Next base: position 809,607 of record NZ_CP034683.1, read on the forward strand.
GCTGTGAGCCTCGTCCGGCACGGCCTGATACTTGAGTTAACAACTGAGCTAATTGTTCAGGCGCTCTGAAGTCGTTGCTGTATAAAGCAGAGTCGACATCAATAATCACCACAAGGCCAACATTAGGGAAATGATGGCCTTTGGCCAGCATCTGAGTACCTAAAATAAGCTGAGGTTCGCCTTGTAATATCTGATCCAAGGCTTTTTGCAAACTGCCTTTGCGTCTGATGCTGTCTCTGTCCAGTCGGGTGACAGTATGTGTAGGAAACAGTTGCTGTAACTGCTCTTCCAGCTGTTCAGTGCCCTGACCCACAGGAGCCAGCTGGGTGCTGCCACAACCACCACATTGATGCGGCACACCTTTAGTCGCCCCACAATGGTGGCACACCAACTGACGGCTTTGTTTATGAAAAGTAGTGAAAGCACTGCATCTGTGGCACTCGGTCATCCAGCCACATTCATGACAAATAAGAGCTGGGGCAAAACCACGGCGATTTAAAAACAGCAGTACTTGCTGGCCGAGTTTTAAATGTTGTTCGATACGCTGGCGAGTTAAACCTGCCATCCCATGCATCATTTGCTGTTGTTTTAAATCCACCAGCTCAACTGTCGGCATCAACTGGCCAGCGGCGCGGTCAGGTAATTCCAGATGCGCAAAACGGCCTTGCTGCACATTGGCAAGGCTCTCTAAGCTGGGTGTGGCTGAGCCTAATAAAATAGGGCAACCCTGAATCGAAGCGCGTTTAATGGCTAAATCACGGGCGTGATAACGAAAACCGTCTTGCTGCTTAAAGGAGTTATCGTGCTCTTCATCAATAATCAGCAAATCAAGCTTTAAAAAAGGTAAAAACAAGGCGGAGCGGGTGCCTATCACTATGGCTAAATCACCGGTTTGGCATCGTTGCCAAACGGTAAAACGCTCAAGATCTGTCATATTGGAATGCCAGACGCCCACAGGCACAGCAAAACGTTGTTCAAAACGGGCTAAAGTTTGTGGTGTTAAACCTATTTCAGGCACCAACACCAGTACCTGCCCACCGGCTTTGACCACCGGGCTTATGCTTTGCAGATACACTTCGGTTTTGCCTGAACCTGTCACCCCTTCCAGTAAAAAACAACTGAAACTGCCTAAGGCTTGTTGCACTGCTGTCACCGCCAGCGCCTGCGCCGGATTCAGTGGCAAAGATTTTTGCTGCTCAGCTGCAGTGTGATAAGGGCCATATAACACTGGTGTCACTTGAGCCCAGCCTTGTTCAACAAAATACAACAGCTCTTTGCGCTGAAAATGCTGCAGTAACTGCGTTTCGGTTTGAGGCTGCTGCAGCTGTTGCCATAAGGCCAGCCGTTTTTTAGCTGCTTTAAATTGCTCTGCAGTTAAATGCTGGCCAGCTTCGGTCAGGCTATAACTATGGCCTTTAACCGGATCGGCATTTTTACCATCGCGTAACAAAGCGGGCAGGGCACTGGTCAGCACATCACCCAAAGGATGATGGTAGTAATCTGCGGCAAAACTGAGTAACTGGCGAATAGGGGCTGCTAATACAGGTATTTGATCCAATACTTCGGTCACAGCTTTTAATTGAGTCGCGTCGTAACTGTCGGTGGGGTTCAGTTGCCAGACAATACCTATCAGCTCGCGTTTACCAAAAGGCACTAAAACACGACAACCTGGGCTTACCTCTTTGTCACAAAGGTAATCAAAATGCACCCTAAGAGGTATAGGTAAGGCTACCCGCAGTACTGTCACAGCTAAATTCCACCTGTTTTATCAAGCAATTAGTTTAATGATCGACGTAACACAAAGCCATTAAAAATAAATCAGCCATTTTGTTGAAACTTTAAGCCTTAGCCATTAAACTACGCGCCCTAATTTAACTGAAATTGCGTATGGTGTCTGACAACAGTTGATCAGATAGCGATACGGCCTAACGAGGTAACCCATGAAACCAAGTATCCACCCGGAATACAAAGAAATCACTGCAACTTGTACTTGCGGTAACTCTTTCAAAACTCACTCTACACTGTGCAAAGACATCCACCTGGACGTTTGCTCAGCTTGCCACCCATTCTACACTGGTAAGCAGAAAGTGTTAGACGTAGGCGGCCGTGTTGACCGCTTCAAAAAACGTTTCGCAGTACTGGGCGCCAAGTAATTTCAGGCATCAGTCAAAAAGGAGCTTCGGCTCCTTTTTTGTTGGTTTTAATTCGGGTTAGAGTAATATTTTGGGGGGCAGGTTTTTAAGGGTGTAAGCTTGCCCTCGCTTTGATGTTTACCCTAAGTAATTGGAGTTGTGGCAAGGCGGCAAGCAAGTGAGACCCTGGGAGCATAGTTGTCTATGCGACTAGGGCGAGTGAGCGCAGCCAACGCCGCTACAGCTTCAAGAACGACGGGTAACAAATCAGTGCTTTCATAATGCAGCTCACAACTATATATTAAACATATAGTTAACTTCTGGCTGTGGTTATGATTGGTACTTTCTTTTTTGGCGAGTGGCAGGTAGACCCCAGTGCCAATACGCTGAGGCTTGGCAAACAGCTGATCCAGCTTGAACCTAAAGCTATGGATGTGCTGGTGTTGTTATGCCAAAACGCCGGAGAAGTACTAAGCAGCGACGAGATTGTCAGCATTTGCTGGCCTCAGGCTGAAGTGGGCGATAACCCGCTGCATAAAATTATCACCCAAATTCGTAAAGCTCTTGGCGACAGCGCTACTTCCTCTACTTATATTGAAACCATTCGTAAACGTGGTTACCGCACTTTAGCTCAGGTCACTTTCCCGCTGGGGCAGGAACAGAGCGCCACACCTCAAAGCTGGCAGGGCGGTTCACCTTTTCCGGGTTTACAGGCTTACGATGCCCGTTATGCCAAAGTGTTTTTTGGCCGTGGCAGTCAAATTGACACCTTATTGGAACGTATAGCGCAGCAAGTGCAATACGGCAGAGCCTTTTGTTTAGTCTTAGGCCCAAGCGGCAGCGGTAAATCCTCGTTAATTAATGCCGGCGTAATGCCAAATCTGATGCAAAACAGCGGCTACAACGGCGTTAAAGTGGAGTCGTACAGCAGTCTGGATTTAGCTGATCTGACACCTGGCCAATTATTGATGCAGCTGGCCAGTGCTTTGCTCGACTGGGACCTTGCAGACCAGCCCGTATTTGACGGCTGCAGTGCTGAGCAGCTCGCAGACAAATTACAGCATCAAATGGACTGGGTGCTGCAAAGCTGTAAAAAAGCGCTTCAAAATCATAGCCAAAACGAAAGCAAATGCCGTTTTGCCATTTTTATCGACCGGCTTGAAGTGCTGTTGTCTTCGCCGCTGTTTAGCGAAGAAGAAAGGTTGCAGTTTATCGACCGGATGGAACAACTGGCCACTTCAGGTTTAGTGCTGGTACTAAGTGCCTGTCGTAACGAGTTTTACCCTTTATTGGTTACCTATCCCAGTTTGATGGCAGGCAAAGCCCGTGGTGCGCATTTTGACTTAGCACCGCCCGGCAGAGCCGAACTTTTACAAATGATCCGCTTACCCGCCATAGCCGCCAATTTAAGCTGGGATTTAGATCCAAACACCGCAGTACCACTGGATGAGTTGTTATGCAGCGAAGCGGCCAGCAACCCCGATGCTTTACCTATGCTGCAATACACCTTGCAGGAATTGTATTTACAGCGCAGCGACAGCAATCAACTGCTGTTTTCTGTCTATAAAAATTTAGGTGGTATTGAAGGTGCTATAGGTAAAAATGCCGAGCAGGCCATAGCCCAGTTAAGTACAGCAGAAAAAGACAGCTTACCCCGGGTGCTCTCCTTACTGGTGACGTTACGCGAAGACGAACAGTCCATCACCAGCCGCACTGCACTCTGGCAACAATTACAAAATGACGCTGAACGTACTTTGGTACAAGCCATGGTGGAGCATCGTTTATTTGTCTCCCACCTGCAAAACGCTGTGCCTTGTTTTAGTGTGGCACACGAAGCTTTATTAAGGCGCTGGCCAAGAGCCACAGCCTGGATAGCAGAACATCATCAAAGTTTAAGTGTAAAAAGCCGCTTGCAGCATTTAACCAAACGCTGGCTGGCCGAAGATAAACACAGCGCTTATTTATTGGCCGACGGCAAACCTTTAGCCGAAGCCCAGCAGTTAGCGCAAAATGGCTTTTTTACGCTGGATTCCAACGAACAAGCTTTTATTTTGGCCTCAGGCAAAAGATCCAAATTAGTACGCACCAGCAGGCGCTTAACTTTTGCCTTACTCTGTGTGCTGACTTTTACTGCTGTATTAATGAGCTTCAGAAGTTTTGAAGCGGAAAAACTGGCGCAGCAAAAACGTTTGGCGGCCGAAAGTTTATTAGGTTTTATGGTGGGTGATTTTGCCGACAAATTGCGCAGCATAGGCCGGATGGATTTACTGGACGGTATCAGCAATAAAGCGCTGGAGTATTTCAGCGACTTTTCTGATGCGGAAAAAGATCAGTACCTAAGCACCCAGGCCCGCTTGCAACATGGCCAAACGCTGGAAGCTATGGGCGAAGTGGCGTATTCACGTGACAAAATTGATGAAGCCAAAACCGCTTTATTAGCAGCCAGAGAAAAACTGACACCAGTACTTAGTGAGCAACCAGATAATTTAGAACTGCTAAAAACCTTAGGCGCCAATGCCTTTTGGTTAGGGCAAATTCAGTACGATGCCAATAACTGGTTAGAGGCCAAACCAGAACTTGAGCTGTATTACAGCTATAGCCAGGCTATGTACAAAATAGCGCCAGACAGTGTAGATGCCCTCATGGAGTTATCTTACGCTACTAATTCATTAGGCTCTTTGGCGATGAAATTGCAAGAGTTTGAGCAAGCCACAGCTTTTTTTGATGAGTCGCTTAATCTTAAATTATTAGCAAAAGCTAAAGATCCTACCAATACCGCTTTGATTGCAGATATAGCAGATACCCGATCTTGGCTAGCTAGTGCTGCATTATCTGAAGGGAATGCAAATAAGGCTATCTCCGTGCATTTGCAGATACAGTCTGAATTTGAAAAAATGAATATTAGAGCTAAATCAGATGCTTACATGTTGGATAAAGTATTTAACAGCTATTCTAATCTTGCTGTTATTAATGACTATCAGGGATTAACCATGCAAGCTTTTGAGCTATTACATCAGGCTCACCGCATGCTGGAACAAGTGATTAAACAGGATCCCGACAACAAAGTATGGCAACGTAGTTCATTTCACTACAAAGTTCTGTTAATGAGATTGAATGCGAAGCTACGTGACTCGCGTATCAACTATACCCCTGATTTATTGCTGCATGAGCTTCTCAAAATGAAAGGGGACTATGGTAGTGAACAAGACTATCTGAGGATCTATAGTAACTTATTACTTGAGTCCGCCCGTTATTATCAGGCAATAAGTCAATCACAGAAAAGCACAGACTTTACATCTCAGGCATTAGTTTTGTATCAGGAGTTCTATGCTGCTGAACCCGGTAATCCAAGATTAGTGCTTGCATTAGCTGAAACTGAACTGCTGCAGGCTAGGCATTACAGGACACAATTACAACATGATAAAAGCAAGCAATCCTGCGCCAAGGTAAAGAGCCTACTGGAACCTTTGCAGCAAAAAGATAAAAAGCCTCACTATATCCAACCTTATGCTTTAGCTTTAACCTGCCTTAATGAGCTGGATCAACACCCTGAGTTGCAAAAGCTTTTACAGAAATCGAATATCGTACTCAGTGCTTTCTAAAATTTTGTTCTTTAACCCAAACCAAGGAAAACTTATGAACGCTACAACTTTAATTCAGGGCCCTATTATTGACGTCATGATTACGCTGGATGTTAATCAAGAACCTAAAGTCACTTATCTGCAGGATGGTGCAGTTTGCACTGGCAATGTGGTCGTGACTTGTGGAGAAAATATTACCTACAGACTGGTTAATTCTGCTGGTTATGCTTTTATGGGTGCTGGTTTTTTAACCCCTTATGACCAAATTATCGATGCGGTGCAGGTTTCAGCTGATGGTCAGGAGCTGGTACTGGTTGATGAAGACAGTGTAGTTGGTACAACAAAATTCCAGCTGATTTTCACTAATACAACCAATAGCTTGTTGTTATTAAGCCCTGACCCGCAAATAGTAAATAGAGATGTGGTACCTCCTAAGTCTTAGTACTTATAGCAATTAGTAACTCTTAATCTAAAAGCCCCAATCGGGGCTTTTTCAGCGTTAAAAAAGCCATAACTTAAACTATCCCCAATTTTCTATTGTGTATTCCCTGTCCCGCTATTAGTATGGAGCCAGATTTGTCCCCATCTTAACCCTTTCAATTAAAAGGAATTAGCGTGAAAAAAACGACTTTACTTTTTACTGCTTTATTAGCAGCAGCGCCATTTTTCAGTCAGGCCGCCACCCAACAAGAAATTGATCTGGCACTTGCCCCTGTAAAAACCAATGCTGATTTGCAGTAGCTGTTAAATTCCGCTTCGCCTTTATACCCGTCGCACTTGAAGCTGCGGCTTTGTTGACTGCGCCATCTCGCCCCAGTCGCATAGGTAAGCTATGCTCCTGGAGGCTCACTGACTTGTCGCCTCTCCGCAACTCCAAGTTTCTTGGGTAAAGATGCACTGGAACAGCATGTATTTCAGTTTGTCAGCAGTGTGAAGTTTTCGAAAAAACACCAGCAAATCAGCTTTGATAAAGAGCTGCTGGAAACCAATTTGTCGGCCACTGAAATTTATAAAATTCTGGCGCTGTTTGGCCAATAAAGTAGCATCAGCCAGTATCAAAATGCGCTGATTATCACTGACACCGACAAATTGTTATTAACAGGCTCCAGCTTGCCATTTTGTAATGCCGCCGACCCTATCGAAACCAGTGTCACCTTAGATAAAAATAAACAGGCGATATTTGGTTATGCCCAAAGTGGTGTAGTTTGTGACGGTAATGTCGAGCTGACTGAAAATACCACTATTACCTATGTGTTGGTGCCGGGCAAAAAATCGCCTAAAGGTTTACGTTTAATAGGCGCTGGTTTTACCAACCCTTTTGACGGTCATATAGAAAAAGTGACGGTAAGTAGCGACGGCCAAAGCATTCAGCTGGAGAATAATATTGAAAACTCCGGTGTCAGCAAATACCAGTTTATCCTCGAGTCGGAAGAAAATGATTTGCTGCTGGTAAGCCCGGATCCGCAGATTGTAAACAAGGAAGATGTGCCACCTAAGTGAGCCTGCTAAAGCTGTTGTGTTTGGCGGTAAAAGCTGAATAGCTGTTGTTATAAGCAAGTGTGAACAGGATTATTACTGCTGACACAGGCGATAAAGTTGAATTAAAGCCCCAGTTGGGGCTTTTTTAGTTTATTAGAGAATTTTATTCTATTTAAATTCAATGATTTAAATCAGAAGGTTGCCGGAAGGTTTGTTTTTTCCATAAGTTCTAAAGTCATGCTCAGTAAACGCAGTAATGCGTCGGTATAAGGGCTTATGGAGCACAGACCTATGACTGGTTCAGCACAAACTAAAAGATTATATTTAACTTCTGCACCTGTAAGTGAAGCGAATGGCAGTAGTGCCGAGTTAAACCCTTCACTTTATAATCGCAACGATGTAAGCCGGATCGATTTTTCTGGTGCTGGTGGTTATGCGGTCCCTCATCTTGAGTCTTTACCTGCTTTGATTGAGTACTTGTCTGAAGCTGTATTAGTGGTCAATTCCAGCGGCACTATAGTGTGTATCAACAGCAAAGCAGCGCAGTTTTTGGGCCATACCCAGGGTGCATTACGGGGGCACTGCTGGCCGGACTTTTTAGTGAAACGCTATCAGCAGCATTACCACAGCCTGGTGGATATGGGCCGTCGGGGTTTATTGTCGCAGCAACAGTCGCCGGCTGAAATGGCCATTATTTGTGCTAATGGTGATGTCAAAGATATTGAGCTGTCGTTGTCCTATTTACCTTCAGACGACCCGCTGCTGGTGATAGTGATACGTGATTTATCCTCTTACAAAGCCGAGTGTTACAAGTTGCATACGCTGGCCTGCACCGACCCTTTAACAGCCTTGGCCAATCGCCGCCATTTTGAAGAAATGCTGCAACAATACTGGGACGAATGCAGTCGCAAACAGAGCCCTGTCAGTGTGCTGATTGTCGACGTCGATTATTTTAAACAGTTTAATGATCAATACGGTCATATTCAGGGCGACGAATGCCTGCGCCGTATTGCAGCTGCTATTTCGCTGGCTGTTCCCCGTGGTCAGGGTTTAGCGGCCCGTTATGGTGGTGAAGAGTTTGCATTGATTCTGCCTTACCACGACGAAGCTATGGCCAAAGCCGTGGCATTAAGAGTGCAGCATTATGTCAGTCTGCTGAATTTTTGTGAGCAAGGCCTGTCGGAGGAGCTCGCTGTCACTGTCAGTCAGGGCTATGCCAGTGAAAGCAGCGGCCAGTTCCGCACTCCTTTTGCCATGTTATGTGCGGCCGATACGGCTTTGTATCGCGCTAAGGCAGAAGGAAGGAATTGTATTAGCGCTTGCTGCTAATTGCCCGAACGCTGTAGGGGCGGGGTTTATCCCCGCCCGTTTAATGATACCGCGGTGTTTATAGAAGGGCAGGGACAAGCCGCCGCCCCTACAAAAACAGCTGGTTTTGCTGCAACAACGCCAGCTGATTGTTTTACGCCTCGCTGCAAAGAGGCGTTTTTATTTATGGTCAGGCCCTTTTGTCACCCTAACTTAGCGCCTAAGATAAGCCACTTTAAATAGCTTTTAAGTTCTTGTTATGGCACTTCAACTTATCTCCCCAGACCAATGGCACACTCAGGCCTGGAAAAATGGCGGCGGAATTACGCATCAACTCGCCCGTTCTGACGACCAAAGCGGCATGCGCTGGCGTGTTTCTATAGCCGAAGTCGCCAGCGACGGTCCCTTTTCCCGTTTTGAACAAATCGACCGCATTATTATGCTGCTGCAAGGCAATGGTTTTTGTTTGCATGGGGCAAAAGAGCAGGCAGTTGTGTTGGATAAAGATTTACAGCCTTTTGCTTTTGCCGGTGAAACAACCATTGACTGCACATTAATAGCAGGGCCAGTACGGGATTTTAATCTGATGACCAGGCGCTCTGATGTCAAAGCCAGCTTGCAGGTATTGTCTGTAACTGAACCTTTATCTTTAACTCTTGCCAATGAATCTTTGTTATATCTGGCTTCTGGTCAGCTTCAGCTAAGTTTCAAAGAGCAGAGTTATCAACTGGACGCAGGGCAAAGCTTGTTATGCACAGCTGAGGCAGGGGAGTTGCAGATAAAAGCCAGTGCAGAGCCCTGTCGGTTGGTGTGGATTAGAATTTTGTAGCAGTTTGCTACTGAATTAAAACGCTTTCGCCGTTGGCGAGATACTTTCTTTTGTGTCGCCAAAAGAAAGTATCCAAAGAAAAGGCGACCCTGGCCGCTGCGAAAGCCCGCTCAAAAAAGTGCGTCCAAGGCGACTCGGCAACTCGTTCGTTGCTACCGCTCCTCTCTCAAACACTCCTCGTCTTAAAACCTTGGCCACCCATTTTTGAGCGGCTTGCGGCTAAGGGGGAAAAGAGGTAGCTTCGTTTTATATTGATTTAACTGACACAGCCATTGATTAAAAGTAGTGGCTACATGTAACTACAAGAAGGTTTTTATGTCCAAACAACATTCCCCTGGCTTTCTGGCTGTGGTCGACGATGCCAAAAGCAGGGTGAAAGAGCTGACTATTGCTGATTTACAGCAGTTTCCAACCCCTTATGTGCTGGTTGATGTGCGGGAGGATTTAGAGTGGCTGGCCGGGCATTTGCCTGCTGCTATTCATTTGGGTAAAGGTGTGATTGAACGGGATGTGGAAAAAGCAGTGCAGGATAAACAACAAACGCTGATTTTGTATTGTGGTGGTGGTTTTCGTTCGGCATTAGCGGCCGATATGCTGCAGAAAATGGGTTATCAGGATGTCTGGAGTCTGGCGGGGGGGTATACAGCCTGGGTCAATGCTGGGCTGCCTTTGACTAAGCCACAACTGTGATGAACGAAGCGGGACGGGATAAACCCGCAGAGTTTGGAATAGAACGCAAGACGGGACGGGATAAACCCGTCCCCTACAGGGATATTTACTTCAACAGAGATTCTGTTAAATGTGGGCGCATGCCTTTTAACATGGCACCTAATACTTTTGGACTGGCTGCAACAATGTTGCCGCTGCGCAGGTAGTTGTTACCACCAGCGAAGTCACTGATTAAGCCACCGGCTTCACGTAAAATCAGCTCGCCTGCAGCGAAATCCCACGGCTTTAAACCAATTTCCCAGAAACCATCAAAACGGCCTGCTGCGACATAACATAAATCCAGCGCTGCTGAACCAGTGCGGCGTACGTCTGCAGCCTGAATCATCAGAGTTTTAAAGGTTTCGGTGTACGCATCTAAATGATGTTTGTGTTTAAACGGAAAACCTGTCGCCAGAATAGCGCCGCCTAAATCAGGTAAATTGGTGGTACGGATACGACGACCATTAAGCTGAGCGCCTGCACCACGGGATGCAGTGAAAACTTCACCACGTAATGGGTCAAAAACCACGGCCTGATCCAGTTTGCCCTGATGACGCAGAGCTATGGATACAGCAAAGTGAGGAATGCCTTTGATAAAGTTGGTGGTGCCATCAAGCGGGTCGATGATCCACTGGTAATCGCTATTGTTGTTGCCATATTCGCCGTTTTCTTCACCGATAATATCGTGATCCGGGAATGACTTACGTAAAACATGCACTATGGCCTGTTCTGCTTCTTTATCGATGTTGGTCACAAAGTCATTGGTGCCTTTCTGAGTCGTCTGAACTAAGTCCATCTGACCACAAGCTTTAGCGATGACATTACCTGCGCTGCGGGCAGCACGAATTGCGATGTTTAACATCGGATGCATAACGATTACCTTATTGTATAAAGAACAGTCAAAAGAGCGGCGCGTATTGTAGCCGCTGACAAGAAAAAGTAAAGCGAATTCAGGGCCTGTGTTTTTGTAGTTTGCGTTGCAAGGTACGTCTGTGCATAGCCAATGCTTTGGCGGTCTGGGATATATTGCCCTGATGCTGTTCCAGAACCCGTTGAATATGCTCCCATTCCAGCTGATCTGTCGATAAAACATCGGCTTCATTTGTTGCTGTTGTGCTGACTTGACCACTTAAAGCCTGAGTTAAAGTTGCGAAATCTACAGGCTTGGTCAGGTAGTCGTCTGCTCCGGCTTTTACCGCTTGCACTGCAGTAGCTATGCTGGCATAGCCCGTAAGTAATACGATGCGACATTTCGGCAGCTGTTGTCGTAACGGCGCCACATAATCCAGCCCAGAGACAGTACCAAAACGTAAATCCAGCAGATAACAATCGGCCTGTTCTGCCACTAATAAATCTGGGCTTACTGCCTCGTTATAGCTTTGCACCTGATGCCCCAAGCCTTCCAGTCGGCGGCACAAAGTTCGGGTTAAGGTGACATCATCGTCCAGTAGCACCAATCTCATCGCGGGTTACCAATAAAAACAATACGGGTTAATACACCTGTTCCTGCACAATTCTCCCGTTCCACTTTGCCACCTAAACTCTCAATAGACACATTGGCCAGAAACTGGCCTAAGCCTAAACCCTCTTCACTTTGGTGTGGCCTTTTGCCTAATTGCGCCAGATCGTGCTCTGGCAAACCAGGACCATAATCCCTAATCTGTAGCTCCAACTGACTGTTGTTTTGCTGCATGGTAAGACTTAATTTGGGTTGTTTATTTTGCAAACTGGCATCAGCTGCATTATCCAGAATGTTAAATAAAGCCGCCGCCAGACTCATGCTGTCAGTGACAGTTAAAGGCGACTCGTCGCTGCTGAAACTCTGCTCCATGCTGATCTCTGGTCTGCTGACCAGCCAAAGCTGAATACTGTGTTCTATAGCGTTATACAAAGGTTGCGGCTGTACGTCACCTTTACGCAGTTGCTGCGCATTAGTACGAAGCTGCAATACTATCTGCTGACAGAGCTGTAATTGCTGACGCAGATCGGCAGCTAAGGCCAGGTCTTGTTGTTGCTCTGTCAGCTCGTCAGTGAGTAACACCAGGTTTTGCAGTGGTGTCGCCAAGTCATGAGCTGCGTTGGCGGCGTAAGTCGCGACCGCCAGTACTTGCTCGTGCTGCAGTTGTTTTTGTTGCAGCTTATTTAATTGGGCCGAGGTGATACGAATACGTTGGGTTTGAGCGCTGATAAACCAGCTGACGATAAAAGCGCTAAAGCTAAAAGCCCACCACATCTGGCTGATATGCTGGCTAAAGGGTTCTGTCGTAATGTTCTGAGCACTGTGATGCTGATGCGCTGAATGGTCACCTGCCAGCGGAATTTGTAACAGCAAGCTGTAACAGCCAATAGCTAAAACCGCCATCAGATAACTGGGACCTGCGGAGAATAAGACTGCGGTTACGGCAACAGGCAGCAATAAAATAGCGACAAATCCATTACTGGCACCACCTGTCATGGCCAACAGGGCGGTGATCATAAAGAGATCAATAAAAATACTGATTGCGATAAAACGTTGTTCAGAACCTTGGTGACCACGCCACAGCTTCAGGCTGATATTGGTAAATATATGCACTGCTAAGACAAAACACAGCAGGCTCCAGCTATGGATAGAATAATCAAACAAATAGCCAATAAGGCTCGCCAGCAGCTCCAAACTAATGAGGACCCAACGAAAGCGCTGCAATTGCTCAATGGGGTGGTCTAGGTTGGAGCTGTTGTTGAAAGAAATGCTGTTCATGGTGTCTCAAAAAAAGCGGCTGCGAAGCAGCCGTTGCAAAAAACTGACAGCTCAGATTATAGGAGTGGGAACACCTTGTCATCTGGTGGACGTCGAAGTTATTTTCATCCTGTATGACCTTTTACGCAATGTGGCAAAAGGTCGCACCTTCTTGCTAGATCGCTTAGCGACTTGTTTTGTAGCGCATCACAAAACCTGCTGCAGCCAGTCCAACAATAAGCAGCATCAACAATTCAACTAAAACGTCACGATAAAAGCGACCTGTCAGTGGCATCAGTAAATTCCATTTGTGTAGCAAAGAAAAACTGCTTCTTTCCAGTTGATCGCTCTGGCGCAGTTGCTCCACCCTTTGGCCTGTTGCAGTATCCACAAACAGCAAATCGCCCTCTGCTGTTTGCAATTGCCATACAGGTAAACGCTTGTTGCGGAAATCGTAATTCATGCCAAAGTGCCGCACGTGCTGCAGCGTATCTGCTTGCCAGTTGGGTGAATAAATACCGGCTAGAAATTCAGCGTAGTTGCTGTCATCAAGTTTCTGTTTAGCTTTCTCCGGTTGCAGTGGCAGGTAAATAACCTGCTGTTCTGTGGCTTGGCCCTGAAAACGTTGCTCGCGTTCAGTGCGCAACTCTGCCGTAGTTAGCGCCATACGCCAATACCAATGTTGCTGTGGACCCTGCACCAAAGTGAGCTGACGTACTGCGGTGTTTTGGCTGAGCTCGGGCCAGTTTTGAGTTGCAGTGCTGAAATCCGGCAACTGGGCTGGTGCGGGCAATGCCAAACCTATCAGCTGATCGTTTTGGCTGTTATGCAGCAGGTGATAAAAACCTGTGATGGCATAGCAGGCAACAGGGATAAACAGGACCCAGGCTAAACGGTAATGCCAAAGCCGTAGGCCCCGGCGTTTTATTTTTGATGGCAATGACCAGAGTAAATAGCTACCGGTGAACACTAACACCAGCACAGAAACCAGCAACAGGCTCATTACAGCTACCCTGAGTTCAGGCACAGCCTTCAACCAGTTCCAACTATGTAAAGTACGGAATACCAATTGCAGACTGTCTTTGTAGCTGTTGCTCAGCGATGCCAGGCTTTGGCTTTCAGTATGAATGTAGGCGGTGAGCTCCCCCAACTGAACTTTATACACAGGCAAAAGCCGGTTTACCTCTGGATAGCTATGGTCAAAAGTGGTTTGAAACTGCACTGACTGCAGTTGTGTTGCTGCAACTCCGGTATACCAGCTTGCAAGCCAGACTGCCATTTGCTGATCTGCTTGTGCAGAAATAGCGTGCCCCGTCAAACTCTGATATTGCCGGGGTTCTGATTTATCACTACTGAGCTGGATCCAGATCTCATCCTGATAAGGCAGCAGTTTTACCAGTGCATAGGCCTCACCCTGACGCTGCTGCAGCTGTTGCTGGGCTTGTTGCAACTGCTGAGGGGTTAACTGCATGGTGGGCGGCGTCATCTTGGCTGCTGAAGGCCCTGTCCAGCTCATCAGCGGATGTAAAAATCCAGATAGTGCAAAGCTAAGCAATGTCAGGCCACCGAGCCAAATTAGCCGCTTGTGCCAGCGCATCAGGGTTCTGTTTTGCATGGGGTGCTCCTTAGAAACTTAAATTCATGCCAACAAAAAGGCTGCGTGGCATACCAGGCCTGTATTCAATAGCGCTGGAACCCACCTGATTGCTGGTATAGGTGGAGTACACTTTGTCGCTTAGATTCATTAACCGTGCGTATAGGCGCAGGTCATTGCTGTATTGATAGTTGGCCCGCAGATGCCATAGCTGGTGGCCCTGGTAGCTATTGGTATTGGTTTCATCAGTGAAGTAGGCCCCGACTTTTTGCCATTCCAGTTCCAGTTGCAGTGCCTGAATATACGCAGGGTTGTAACTCAGATTGGCATTGGCCAGTTGCTCTGGTGCTTTGCCTACATCAAAACCACTGAAGTTACGGGTTTCGGTCACTGGCGCTGCACAAGCAGGTGGAAAGCAGGAGTACAGGTATTGGAAATCCAGATACTTCTGATCGGTGATAGTAAAACCACTGCCTAGTTTCCATTCATCTGTCAGTGCCCAGACCAAGGCTGCTTCAATGCCTTTGTGACGGGTATGACCCGCATTGGTGACTTTACGCTCGTTGCTGTCGATATAGCTGACGACATCGTCTTTGATATCCAACTGATAATAAGCTAAATCCAGGCTGTAGTTTTTTCCCTGTAAACGCCAGCCAAGCTCTGAATTACGTGCTTTCACCGGCTCTAACTCTGTACTGTTTGTGGTGGATCCCGGTCTGAAAACCTGGCCCACAGAAGGGACCCGAAAGGCATGTCTGTGGTTAAAGTAAATCTGCTGCTGTGCACTGAGCTGGTACAAGGCGCCAAATTTTGGGCTCAGGGCTTCATAGCTCAAATGTGTGTTATCAGGTCTGAGCCAATTGCTTCTGCCTATAGTTTCAGGCACTGATGCTGGCAATAAATCGCGGTAATCTACCTTGAAATAGTCATAACGCACGCCTGCCGTCAAACTCAAGGCTGCTGATGCTTGCCATTGCAGTTGGCTATAGGGTGAAACAGAGCTTTGATCGGCGTCAAAGTCGTAATGCAAGCGGCCAGTTTTTTCATAGCCAGTATAAATACCATTCTCACGCTGTACCGTAATTTGCCATTCAGTGTAACGGGCGGGGCTATAGTCGTAGTCCAGACCGCTGATCCATTGCAGTTGTTTATTCAATTGACTGGACCATTGAGCCAACAATCCCATGGAGTAAAATTCAGTCTCACTGGTGACAGGATCATAACTGAGCATCCAGCTTGGCATCAGGCTTGATTTGTTATCGCGGTAAAAAGGTAACAGCATTAACTCGGATTGATCCGACCATTGATGGCGGATTTCAGCGGATAAACGCAATGCCTGAACATCGCGAAAGGCGATATCGCCAGTGTAATAGTTAGTTTGCGGGCGTAGCAGGTAGTCCTGTTCATTTAAACCTGAAACGCCACTTTGATCAATTTTGCCAAAGCTCGCCAGATACTTGATTTTGGTGGTAGCATTCCAGTCCTGATCCAGTCGCAGACTGCTGGATAATCGGTCATAGTAAGCATTTTCACGAAAGCTGTCACTTTTGGTCCAGTTTAAATCCCAGCGTGCCGCACTCTGGTCTGTCACTGATGCTCCAACTGCAATTAACCCTCTGTTCCAGCCATCACTGCCACTTTCCAAGCTGAGTTCAGTTTCTCTGCTAAGTGGTGGCGCTTTGGTGAGAATATTAAAAATGCCCCCTATGGCATCACTGCCGTAAAGGGCAGAACCTGGACCTTTGGTGACTTCAACCCGGCCTGATTGAGGAATATCAATCTCATACAAGCCATTGTGATTAAAAAAACCAGTAGGACGGGTTGGCAAACCATCTTCCAAAAACAAATAAACACCGCTGGTGGATATAGGTTGACGAATAGCTGTCATATGACCTTCCCCACCTAAATCATTTACATGCACCCCAGCCACCCTATTCAGCAAATCTGCAGGATGCCCCGGGCTTACTTTACGAATATCTTCTTCACTTAACACAGCTACAGATTCTGCCAGCAGCTTCAATTGCTGCTGTTGCCGGCTACTGGTCACCACCATGACTTCGACGTGCTGCTCCTTGGCTTGTGTTTCCGGGAAATCTGCTTCGACAGCAACAGAGGTCATGCTAAACAAACAAACAGGAAAAAATAGAGGCTTGTACATCGCTAAGTACCTGAACTTTATAAAGTTCAGATCCTACCGACTTTGATAGCAAAACAGCATGTGACAAATTGTCGCAGCACAGACCTGATGGCTAACTTGGCATAAAGTCATACAACTGTCATGGTCTGGCTTTAGGCTGCCATCATTTTCTGTAGTGAAGGTGAAGTTGATGAAAGTAGTTCTGTATTTGATGCGCCATGCCACAGCCGATGTACGAACTTCGCTGGTGGATGAGGCCGATCGTTGTCTGAATGAAAAGGGCAGATTACAGGCTCGCCGTGTTGCGGCTTTTATGCAAAAACAAGGTTTGTTACCCGATCGTATTTTTTGCAGTCCACAAACCAAAGCGGTGCAAACGGCCGCTTTAGTGCGTAAAGACTCAGGGGTTAAAGTGCAGGTTGAAGAGTGGCCTTGTTTATTGCCTTCAGTCACAGCCGCTGAAGCAAAAGCTCATTTATTCAGTCAGTTGCAGGACAATGAAGCTGTGCTGCTGGTAGGGCATGAACCTGAACTGGCGTTACTCGTAAATGAATTATTAGGCGTGGATAAAACTTTTCTGGAACTGAAAAAAGCTTCTTTGACTTGCCTTGAGTTGGATTTAACCGCGACAATTCCGGTTCGTTTAGCCTGGTCTGTGCCTGCTAAGTTTATGTAAGTCGAGCGGATAACAATAAAAGCGCGCTGACAACAACTGATTAAATAAATTCACTTGAATTGCGAATCATTCTTGTTTAGTCTGTGCGCCTTTGTTGTCGCTTTGAGGCTGTTATGTTGTCCTTACGCTCTCCTTCGCTATTAACTATTGCAGTTCTTGCTGCTTTAAATTCAATTCCTGCTTATGCCCAGCAGTCAGATCAACAAGCTTCAAATCAACTGCAAGCAGACAACGATCTGGAAGTGATAGAGGTCAAAGGCCGAGCTCAGACTTTATATCGGGCTTCTCAAAGCAGTGTAGGCACAAGAACAGATACAGATTTAGAACTGGTGCCTCAGAGTATTCAGGTATTACCTGAAGCCTTGATCCGCGATCAGGCCGCTCGTCAGGTCACAGACTTATACCGTAGCATGAGTGGTGTCAGTGCTTTTAGTTACTCAGGTGTCACCTTTCGTGGTTTCCGTCAGGATGAAATTTTATACGACGGCGTAAGAGGCGATCCTTTTAATGGTTTTGCTGTGCCTCAGCTGTTTAACGTGCAGGAAGTACAGATCCTCAAAGGCAGCAGCGGTGCTTTATATGGCAGCAGCGCTCCTGGCGGTTTAATTAACTACGTCACTAAAAAGCCACAACGCACCGCAAAAAACCAGCTGGAATTAGGTTTAGGTAATGATGAGTATTGGCAAGGTTCGCTCGAGTTGAGTGGTCCGCTCACAGAGCAGCAAGCTTATCGTTTTGGTTATTACCGTGATTCTGAGCAGCCGTTTCGCTGGAACACCAAAGTTGAAAACGAAATTCTGGATCTGGGCTATCTGATTGATCTGACCGACAGCACCAGTCTGACGCTGCAATACAATACGGTAACTCAGGATTATCAGGGCGCCCGCTTACGGGGTGTACCTACAGATGATCAGGGCAATTTCCTCGGCGACAGAGCCTGGAACCATAACGAAGCCACAGATTTCCAGTCCTTGGAAGCAGACGTTTGGCAGGTACGGGCCGATCATGAATTTAATAATAACTGGCGCACCGATCTGACCTGGCGCCATTATGAAAATACCGAACTGCAAAACTACCATGAACCTTTCTGTAGCTATGATACAGATGGCGATGGTGTAGTGGATTATTGCCGCCGTCAGTTCAGGGATCAGCGCCGCGAAAATACGGCAGACAGTGTAACCTGGAACAACATAGTGGAGTTCAGTACTGCGGGTTTGAATCATCAGTTGTTAATTGGTGCTGATACGATGACGCAAGACTCCTACTTTTTAGGCCGCAATGTAGCGCCTATAGAGCAGGGCGGTAAGGCTTTAGGTATTAGCCTGACAAATCCTGTGTATGGCCTGACCTCAGCTGCTGATTACAATATCGACAGCATCAAATCCACTCCTACCGATACTACAGCTGTGCGCCAGGGTTTTTATCTGCAGGATCAACTGGATTTAACCGCCAGCTGGAATCTGTTGCTGGGTGTGCGCTGGGACAGTTTTGAAGATAAAAATAATGTGGCGTCATCCAAAGTAGATGGCAGCGACAGCTCGTGGCGTGTGGGTACTACCTACCAGCTGACGGACTGGGTGCGTTTGTATGCAGTCAAAGGCACAGGCTTCAGCCCACAGGCGACCGCATCTCAGGTGCCTGAAGTAGGTGGTCCTTTTGAGGCTGAGCAGTCCAGTATTGTTGAAGCTGGTGCGCGTTTTTCCTTGCTGAATGATGCTGTTCGCCTGAATGTGGCTACTTATGAAATGATTAGAAATAACATACTGCAGGCTGACCCTCGCGGTGATGTCGGCGGTGATGGCCGTGACGATCTAATCGCTTTGGGTGAAGTAAAAAGTAAAGGCGTGGAAGTGGACTTGTTAGGCGACTTAACCGACTCCTGGGTGCTAAACCTGAACTATGCCTACAACGATACCCGTATTGTCGAAAGCACCAGCGCTATTACTAATGCTGTGGGTGACAAATTTGCTAATGCGCCACAACATCAGATAGGGGTATGGAGTCGTTATGAGCTGGATAGTATTAACTCTGCTATAGCCGCTGGTATGGATTACGTTAGCGATCAGCTAAGTATTGATGGTCAGCATGTAAAATCCTACACCGTCTTTGATATGAGCTGGCAAACCCGCTGGCAGCAGTGGATGTTTCAGGCCAATGTGAAAAATCTGTTTGATAAAACTTATGCCACTGCTGGTTTTATCGAACGGACCGGGCACTTTCCGGGTGAACCACGCCGTTTAATAGTCACCGCCAGTTATCAGTTCTAAGCTGGCTATGACTGCAAAAACTTGGTTTAAGCTACACTCTTTTGCTGGCTTTGCTTTTGGCATTCTGATGTTGCTGGTTTGTCTGACCGGCACTTTGGCAGTGGTCAGCCATGAAATTCAGTATCTGTCAGATCAAAAATACAGGGCCTTGTCTGAACGACAGGGCCCTGTGCCCTGGCAGGTGCTGGAGCAAAATTTAGCCAAAGCCTATCCTGACTATCAAATTAGCAACCTGAATGTGCCAGAGCAGTGGTATCTGGCGGGTGCCGTTAGCCTGAATGCAGGCTCTGAATTTAAATTTGTTTATTTTGATCCCGCTACCGGTGCTTTAACAGGCGAAGGCCAGTGGGGCACTGTCTCACGGTTTTTACGTAATATTCATATGTACCTGTCGCTGGGTTCTACCGGCAAAATTGTGGTGACCAGTTTAAGTTTTTTACTGCTGATTATTTTGGTTAGCAGTTTTTATGTCTACCGGCAGTGGTGGCGTAAAGGCTTTCAGTTGCCTTCTGGGGCTAAAGCCTCCAGCCGTACTTTTTGGTCTGACTGGCATAAATGGACAGGCGTCTGGTGTTGGGGTTTTATTCTGCTGATGTTCCTGACTGGTCTTTGGTACTTCACCGAACACTTCTTACTGAAGTTTAAAGTGGATCATTATCCAAAAGCACCAAAGCTGGAGCAGGCCATCACTCACAAAGCTTTGTCTTTAACCGAATTGATGCAGGCTGCACAAAAGGCTAGACCCGAACTGGATATCAGAGCTTTGAATTATCCACAGTCTGACAAAGCGCCTGTGGTGGTGACTGGTCAGGATGATACGCTGCTGGTGCGTGACAGAGCCAACCGTATTTACCTGCATCCGCTGACAGCGCAAGTGCTAAAACTACAAAAAGGCGGTGAATTAAAACCTGTGGCCTATATCTCAGATATGGCTGACCCACTGCATTTTGGTAACTTTGCCGGGCTTGGCGTCAAGCTACTGTATTTTGTGTTTGGGTTGGGTTTTACCTTTTTAGTCGCAGGCGGGCTCTGGATGCACTGGCTGCGTACCAAAAGACAACAACCAGAACTGATACGCTGGTTAGGCTGGACTGGTGCTGTTTCGTCTGTGTTAGTGGTCACAGCCTTAGTGGTGACTTCAGTGCAGTTCTCACAACGTGAAGTAGAAAACCTGCCTTTATCACCTTTATTAGGCTCTTTAGCTTAGAGATGAACTTCAGAAGTAAAAAAAACGGCAGCTTAACTGCCGTTTTTTCTAGTGCCGCACTCCGTCTTAGTGACGGAAATGACGCACGCCAGTGAAGATCATCGTCATGCCGTGTTCGTCTGCAGCAGCTATTACTTCCGCATCACGCATTGAGCCACCAGGCTGGATCACTGCTTTGATACCAGCAGCAGCGGCCGCATCAATACCATCACGGAACGGGAAAAACGCATCTGATGCCATGACTGAACCTTTGACTTCCAGGTTCTCGTCAGCGGCTTTGATGCCAGCGATTTTAGCGCTGTAAACGCGGCTCATCTGGCCAGCACCGACGCCAATAGTCATGCTGTCTTTGGCATACACAATGGCGTTAGATTTCACGTACTTCGCCACTTTCCAGCAGAATAATAAGTCACGTAATTCCTCTGCTGTCGGCTGGCGTTTGGATACGACTTTTAAGTCATCCAGGCCAACCATTTTCTGGTCGCGGTCTTGTACCAACACACCACCGTTGACACGTTTGATATCAAAACCAGTGGTTTTGCTGTCCCACTCGCCACAGACCAGTAAACGCACGTTTGGTTTAGCAGACACCACAGCTGCTGCTTGAGCTGTCGCGCTTGGCGCGATAATGACCTCAACAAACTGACGGCTGACAATAGCTTCTGCAGTTTTAGCATCTAATTCGCGGTTAAACGCGATAATGCCGCCAAAAGCAGAAGTCGGGTCTGTTTTATAGGCGCGTTCATAAGCGGCCAGAATGTCGTCGCCAATAGCCACACCACAAGGGTTCGCGTGTTTTACGATCACACAAGCTGGCTCGTCGAATTCTTTCACACACTCTAAAGCGGCATCTGTGTCAGCGATATTGTTGTACGACAGCTCTTTGCCCTGCAGCTGAGTCGCGCTGGCAACACTAGCTTCCTGAATGCTGTTTTCCACATAAAAAGCCGCGCTCTGGTGGCTGTTTTCGCCGTAACGTAAGTCTTGTTTTTTCACAAACTGAGCGTTAAAAGTGCGGGGAAATTTGCTTGGTTTGGCGTCTTCATCCCCATAAGCAGACAGCATAGTGCCGAAGTAATTGGCGATCATGCCGTCGTACTGAGCTGTGTGCTCAAAAGCGCTGATGGCTAAACTAAAACGGGTAGCATGAGTAGTAGAACCGGCGTTGGCCGCCATCTCAGCTAATACTTTGTCGTAGTCAGCCGCGTTCACCACTATAGTGACGTCGTTATGGTTTTTAGCTGCAGCACGCACCATAGTTGGGCCGCCAATGTCGATATTCTCGATGGCGTCTTCTAAAGTACAACCTGCTTTGGCCACTGTGTTGGCGAACGGATACAGGTTCACTACCACTAAATCGATTGGCTTGATGTTGTTGTCTGCCATCACAGCTTCGTCCATACCACGGCGGGCCAGAATGCCACCATGTACTTTTGGATGCAGCGTTTTGACGCGGCCGTCCATGATTTCCGGGTGACCTGTGTAATCTGATACTTCAGTCACTGCTATGCCTTGTTCTGCCAATAACTTGGCTGTGCCGCCTGTGGACAGAAGTTCCACACCCTGGGCTGCTAAAGCACGAGCAAATTCAACTATACCGGTTTTATCTGACACGCTTAACAAGGCGCGACGGATTGGACGAGCTGCGTTCATTGGATCATTCTCCGCTGTAATGGTTAATTCGGACCAGCACTGCTGTGGTTCACAGCTTTGGGATAACAAAAAAGCCAGGACATAAGCATAGAGAAAAAAGGCTTTGATGTATCGCCGGGATTAGCTGGTGAAATCCCTTATTTACTTAACCCGCTACTGCAGGCTTTTCCCTAAGTAATTGGCGTTGCAGCAAGGCGGCAAGGATTCGAGCTCCCAGGAGCATAGTCCACTATGTGACTGGGGCGAGAATCCGCAGCCAACGAAGCTGCAGCGTCAAGTACGACGGGAAAAAACAAAAAAGCACCCGAAGGTGCTTTTCACTGCGGGACTCCTCCCGCGGGGGCATTAACTCATGCCGTATTGTTTCAGCTTCTTGCGCAGAGTACCGCGGTTGATGCCCATCAGGTTGGCAGCGCGGGTCTGGTTGCCGCGAGTGTATTTCATCACTTCTTCTAATAACGGCTTTTCTAATTCGGACAACACTAATTCGTACAGGTCGTTTACGTCCTGACCGTTCAGTTGTTGTAAGTAGTTCGCCACCGCTTTTTGTACCGCGTTGCTTAAAGGCTGCGGTTTTTCTTGCGTTTGAACATGGGCGTTGGTGATAAATGGCGAAGTCACGTTTTGATTAAACATTGCCTATTCTCTTTTACGTTAGGTTGCTGCTAGTAATTGCTCGAAATACACGTATAAGGTATCCAACTGCTGTTGGGCTTGTTCGATACCATTAAATTCACTGCGAAACATGCCTTCGCTGTCATGCTCTGCCAGGTACCAACCCACATGTTTGCGGGCAATACGTGGGCCAAGCACTTCACCATATAACTGGTGTAAGCCACGGACATGCTCCAGCAAAATATCCCTGACATCGCCCGTTGAAGGCGAAGCCAGATGTTCACCAGTTTGCAGATAGTGCACCACTTCACGAAAAATCCAGGGTCTGCCCTGAGCTGCCCGGCCAATCATGACCGCGTCTGCTCCGGTATAGTCCAATACAAATCTGGCTTTTTCCGGCGTGGTGATATCGCCATTGGCAATCACCGGGATAGACACATTTTGTTTAATAGCGCGGATAGTGTCGTACTCCGCCTCTCCTTTATACATACAAGCTTTAGTGCGGCCATGAACCGCTAAAGCCACAATGCCGTTGTCCTGCGCTATTTGCGCTATCTGTACGCCATTTTTATGTTCGATGTCCCAGCCAGTACGGATTTTTAAGGTCACAGGTACTGTTACTGCCTGAACTACGGCCTGAATAATCTGCTGTACTAGATCCGGATACTGTAATAGCGCCGAACCAGCCAGTTTTTTATTCACCTTTTTTGCCGGACATCCCATATTGATGTCGATGATTTGGGCGCCATGCTCAACATTAAACACAGCAGCTTCAGCCATCTGATCTGGATCTGAACCGGCAATTTGCACCGATCGAAGACCAGATTCATTTTGGTGAGTCATACGATTTAGCGATTTTTCACTTTGCCAGACCAAAGGATTGCTCGACATCATTTCTGATACAGCTAAACCTGCACCAAAACGACGGCAAAGCTCACGAAAAGTGTAATCCGTCACTCCAGCCATAGGAGCGCAAATTACGTTGTTCGTTAATTGATATGGACCTATGCGCACCGCTAAAACCAAGGCTCTACCCTAAAGGGGCGCTAAGTTTACGGATTTTTGCCAACAATGCAAAGGTTATTATTTAAACAAAAGTATAAATTTATAGGGGGTTGTTGGGTTGACAATCGCTAAACGTCTGAAAACTAGACTTTCTGAAATGCAAAACCCAATAAAATCGGGGGTAGGGCTAATAGATAATTGTACAGCTGCTGTTTTTGTCACCAGTTTGTTAAGCTTCATACTAAAAAAGCGGTTAGCAAAGAAGTCAATGCTCTTCATCGGCGAAGTTTGTTGGCCTACCCCCTGTTGTGTAAAATAGTCGTGTAAGATAAAGGTCTGATCTTAAAAGGAGAAGCTGAATGAAGAAGTGGATAGTTGCTGCATTATTGAGTCTGAGTAGCAGTGCGACTCTGGCCGAAGTTCTGGTCACAGATGCCACAGTCCGGGAAATGCTGCCTGGCCGTAGTATGACTGCAGGTTATTTCAGTATCAGCAATAGCGGCACTGTAGATGCAGAATTAATCAGCGCCAGTAGCCCGCAGTTTGGCAGTATTGAGCTGCATCAACACAGCCATAAAGATGGCATGATGAAAATGGAACAGGTGCAGTCGGTTAAGGTTGCAGCCGGAGAGCAGGTGCATTTTCAACCTGGCGGTTTGCATCTGATGATGTTTGATGCCAAAACCAGTATTAGCAAAGGTCAGCAAATCCCGTTACGTTTAACTTTTAAAGATGGCCAATCCATCGAAATCCAGGCTTCGGTCAGCGCAATTCCAACTCACTAGGAGTGACAAAATGAACAGATTCAGGATCGTCAGTTTAACCGTGCTGTTCGTTTTTATTTTGGGCTACGGCACTGCCTGGTGGGCCAGCAGTGAACCAGAGCTGTTTGATGTAAAAGATTTATCAGCCGAACTTAGTCCGGAACACCAGCAAACTGTAGGTTACACCACAACAAGCGCGTTGATTCGGGTGCTGGAAACTCTGCTGACGAAAAATGCCGGTTTTACCAGTAACGATGTAGTGCCACCTTTTTCGCTGCTGGACAATATGCCAGCCTGGGAGCTGGGGGCTTTGGAAATGTCGCGTGATTTAGCCCTGGCGCTGCGCAAAGATTTAAGCCGCTCTCAGTCGCAGTCTATTGAAAATCAGTATTTAAAACTGGCGCAGCCTATGCTCAATATTGATCATCGCAGCTGGGCTGTACCCGCAGCTGAAGCTGAGTATCAGCAGGCTATTGCGCAATTATCTTTGTACCGCACCGCGTTATTGGATCCGAAGAAAACGGACAGTCAGTTTTACACCAGAGCTGATAATTTACGTGACTTGCTGAAAAATGTGGAAAAACGGCTTGGCAGTTATAGCCAGCGTTTAAGTGTCAGTGTCGGGCAAGACAGATTAAACACCGATTTGGCTGGTGACAAAAATGCCAGACAATCCACAGCTACAGCTGAATCCAACAGAATTAAAACCAGTTGGTGGAGCATAGATGATGAATTTTATGAGGCGCGTGGCGCTTGCTGGGCTTTGTTACACTTCTTAAAAGCGATAGAATTGGACTTCGCGGAGGTTCTGACCAACAAAAACGCGATGATTAGCTTAAGGCAAATTATCCGTGAACTGGAAGCGACCCAGGAACCGGTCTGGAGTCCAATGATTCTGAATGGTCGTGGTTTTGGTTTTATGGCAAATCACAGTCTGGTGATGGCGAATTATATTTCCAGAGCCAATGCGGCTCTGCTGGATTTAACTGAATTATTAGCGCAAGGATAAAGCATGAAAAAGTCTGTATTGAGTATGGTAGCTGTAGCTGCATTCGCTGTTCCTGCCGTTATGGCTGACACCATTGGTGGTTTATACCTTGGTGCGGATCTGCATTTCGCCGATACCAAAGGTAGTTTTGGTCAGACAGGCAATCAGCAGGACTTTCAGTTTGACGACAAAAACTTAAGCAGCTTTTATATCAAAGTTGAACATCCGGTGCCTTTGTTACCAAATATTAAGCTACAACGTAATAGTTTGACTTCTAACGGCAACACCACTTTGAATCAAACCTTTGTGTTTGATAATCAAACTTTTGCAGTGGGTAGCAACGTTGCTCAGGACCTGAATTTATCTAACATTGATGCCACCTTTTATTACGAGATTCTGGACAATGATTTAGTAAGCCTGGATTTAGGTGTGACAGCTAAATACTTAGATGGCGATATTACAGTGGCAAGCCAGGGCCAAAGTGCGAGTCAGGATTTGTCTGCTGTAATTCCTATGGGTTACCTGTACGGTAGTTTTGGTTTATTAGGCACTGGCACAAAAGTTTTTGCTGAAGTGAATTACGTCAGCTATGACGGCAGTTCTTTGTCTGATATGCAGTTTGGTATTGCCTATGAATTGATCGATTCATTGGCTGTGGATCTGTCATTAAAAGCAGGTGTTAAAAAGACCAAACTTGAGCTGGATGACATTGACAACATAGATGCAGATTTAACTTTCGATGGTGCTTTTATTTCTGCTGAACTGCATTTCTAAAACCTGATAAAGCAATAAGCTGACCCAGGTTCAAAGCAGAATAGCTATTGTTCTGCTTTGAGGGGCAGCTTATAGTGCAGGTTAAGGAAAAGAGGTTCAATTAACATGACGTTAAAAGCTAAACTAGGTTTGGTGTTGGGTTCTGTGGTGCTGATAGTTGCTTGTCTTTATGCGTCAGCAAGCTTGCAATTACGCCACGAGACTTTAGTCAGAGTGCAGGCAGAACAGCAATTGCTGATGAGTTTGTCTTTGATGGTTGAGCCTTTTTTAGTTCAAAACAAAGTAGAGCAAGTCAAAGGCCATCTGCTGGCCACCAGTTTTTCCAGCACTTTACCTATCAAAGCTATTCTGGTGTATCAGGCTGATGGTAATTTATTTGCCGCCACTCAATTTCCCCGTGAATTATTCAATTTCAGTCCGACCCGTGATTTAACCGGACAAAAAGCCTTGCAGGATGGTTCGACCTTACTCTGGTCTGCTGTTATGGTTACCCCAGCTAGCATGAGTTATTTCGACAGCAACAAAGTTGCAGTTGAAGGCAGCACTTTAGGTTATGTCGCTATTCAGATTTCTCCGCTGCGGTTATCTAAGCTATGGTGGTGGCAAAGCAGCTTATGGGGGACTGCTTTAGTTATTATCGTCGCTCTGGCATTGTTGTGGCAGCGCAGAATTTTTAAAACTCAACATCTGCGCTGGCAAGGCTTTTTAAGGCAAATCCGTACTTTAGCTTCGTCGAATTCTGATAGTAAAAAACTCAATGAGTTTGATAGTGCTGAACTGACTCAGTTGTTTCGTGCGCTCTATGCACAGCAACAACAGTTTCAACAGCAGTTGCAATTGCAAAGTCAGGCGGAACAACTACAGGGGAACAGCAATGACACTGAGCGTGCACAACTGGAAATTAGTTTTCAGCAACAACAGGCCGTTTTAGCCAGCGAATTAGAAGTCTGCCAATCCAGGTTGCTGCAGTGGCAACAACTTTGTGTACTTGAGCAGGCTGGACAGTCAGAACAGCAGGCTCAGCTATTGAGCTGGTTACTGAAGCAGGATTTGTTAGATAACACAGAACTACAGATCCAAACTGTCTGGTTTCCTGAATGGTTAGCACAACAAGTGGAGTTGTGGCAGCAAGAGTTTGAATTAGCAAAAGTGCCTTTTATTCTGGTTGAAGATCCGGCGTTAAGTTTGTCCGACGTACAGTTTTGCACCCAACATACTGCTCAATTGCTTAAACAAATCCTGAGTTTGATCATGCAGGATTTGCAGCAACACGAGCTGAGTTTGTTTATTAATCTGCAGGCATTTTCTGAAAATAAGCTGCTGCTGCAATTTGACCATGCCGGCCAGAGCCGCGCTATACAGCAAGTGCTTACAGCTGCAGAATCTGACGAAACCGGTGTGTTGCAACAGCTATGTGCCGGACTGTTGTCACGCCTGGGCGCCAGATTATCTGTTTCAGCCCTGGATGATTTAGGGTGTTCAGTGCGTCTGGAGTTGCCATTGACTGCAGTGTTAGTCAAGGATCTGCAGATGCAACAAACTGCGATTTATGTAGACAGCAACAGCATACGTGCAGCGGTGTTAAAGCAAAGCGTGTACTCAGTGGCAGAACAAGTGATTTGCCTTCAGCAGGTTGGGCAACTGAAAGCTGAATTGCAGCACCGTCTGGTGGATTTAGTGCTGATCCAACTGCCAGCCCCGGATGAAAGTCCACAGCTCTGGACTGAGCTGCATCAGGTTACCGCCCGCAGCCAAGTGATTGCATTTTCTGATCCTGCTTATTTAAGTGATTGGAAAGCTCTGCTGAGCTGCCCTGTTTTAGCCAATCCAATGCTTTCTGCCAGGATCCGGCAGCATCTTGGTGAAAAACCACAACAGAATAATTTCAGATTGCTGGTGGTCGATGACAATAAAACCAATCTGGCTTTTGTCAAAGCCATGCTGAGCCAACAACAGTTTGAGGTGGATACTGCTGCCAGCGGAGCTGAAGCTATTCAGCTTGCTAAAAGCAGCTGGTATCAGTTGATCCTGATGGATATTCAATTGCCGGATATGTCGGGTGTTTTGGCGACTCATATGATCAGGCAGTTACCGCAACATCAGGATACTGTCATTATGGCCTTTACCGCTCATGCTTTACCTGCTGAGATCCAACAATTTCATCAGGCAGGTATGAATGATGTGGTGATTAAACCGCTGGACGCGCAGAAAGTGGCCGATCTGGTGCGTTATTGTCAGCAGCTTAGTCCTCAAACTCTAATACCGGGCTAAACAGTTGTTTCACTGCCTGAAGGTAAGCCGGATTGGCCTGGCTATTCAGCAAAGGTAACAACTCCACACCAACAGCGGTAAATTTATAGTACTGCAACACAACACCAGAATACTTTGCTTTGCAGCTCAGCTGGTGCTGGTGGTATTGCAACTGCAAAGCTTGGTCCGGGATCAATTCACCGCTTTCAATTTCAATTTGATGCAACAGATTTAAATCAATCAGGCTTAATATCTGCGGGAAAGTCAGGCCAAACTGGCTCAGATTCAGCACTGCTCTGCTGCGGCCTGTCAGAATTTGCCAGATGGAAGGTTTGCGTACATAGCCAAAATAGATATGGCCGCTGTCTTGTAGTCTGACCCGGCAGGTCAGGCTGGCGGCTTTTTGCAAGGCTAAGGCTTCTTTAAAACTCATGCGTTGTAATAGAAACAAGGTTTTTAATGAGAAGCTACCGGGTTGACCAATTTCTCCAGCCAGTATTTTTGCCCAGAGCTGCTGCATAGTCTGGTTAGAAATATTTAATACTAAATCACAGTATTGTTGAAACCAGTCGGGATCCACATCCATATCTGCAACGTATTCAGGACAGTAGTCTAAAGCCAGAGCCATTATTTTTTCTAAATTTGATTGCTGCCGTTCTTTTTGCATACGTTCACGGCGCTCAGCGCGTTGATGCAGGTTAGGGCCTTTAAAGTCTGTATCATTAGCAACTGGTGCGCCCGAGCGTTGTGCCAGGCGTTGATGGCGTTGGTTAAAGTCACTGCTTTGGACTGAATTCACTGATTCTGCGTCACTTGCGCTGGTTTTTGTCGCAAATTCGTGACCAAGCTGGTTACGGGCCAGTTGCAGTAAACGTTGATGACCCCGGCCTGCAGAGACTTTCTGCATCAATATACCTCTGGTAGAGACAGATTTTATTGCTGAATTTTCACAATAGCGCAAAAATTCAGTCTCGACTTTAAAAGAAATTTGTGAAAGTGTTAACTTTCTGATTTTCAAAGATTTTAATAAAATGAATTGCTTTTTTTGCCTAAGGGTATAGTGTAGATAAACTGGATTAAATGCTTACAAAGGATAGTGGTGGGGTTGGGCCCTGATTGTCAAAGTTAATTCAGGGTATATGCTAGTATTTATGCAATAGTGCCTTGATATGCTTTAAAAAAAATATCCCCACAGCAGATGTAAAAAAGGTCGGAGCATGGTGTCAAAAGCAGCAGATGATGATTTTCTGTTCCTCGCAGAAGACGAAACGAATTCGGAAGTCGAGACGCAATCCAGCGGTGAATGGCACCTGTTGATTGTTGATGACGATGAAGAGATCCATACGGTCACTAAATTGGCTTTGTCTGATTTGTTGGTTCTGGACCGTAAACTGGTGTTTCATCATGCGTTTTCCGGCAAAGAAGCCTTAAAATTTCTGGCGAATAACCCCTATATAGCTGTCATTTTACTTGATGTAGTGATGGAATCTGACGATGCTGGCCTCAAAGTGGTGCAGCAAATTCGTGATGAATTAAAAATGGATGAAGTGCGTATAGTTCTGCGCACAGGTCAGCCAGGTTATGCTCCTGAAGAGAGTGTAATCAAAGAATATGATATCAACGATTACAAAACCAAAACTGAGCTAACCCGGAATAAACTGGTCACTGCTATTATTTCGTCTATCCGCAGTTATCAGCAAATCCGCACTATTAACCAGAATCGCATTGGCTTGCAGAAAATTATTAATGCCGGAGCCAATTTACTGGAACAACATTCGTTGCACGAGTTTTCCGAAGGTGTAGTCACTCAGATTTCTTCCCTGATAGGCTTGCATGCAGAAGGCGTACTTTGTGCTCAGATTGAGGATGATGGCAGCAGCAGTGACAATATTTATGTATTGGGTGCAGCTGGGCATTATGCGCCTTATATTAAATGCAAACTGGAGCGGCTGAATAATCACAGAATTATTCAACAAATCACTACTTGCCTGGCTGAGCGGCGGCATATTTTCACCGATAAGGATACTGTGCTGTATCTGGGTAATATCGATCATGCTGCAGCTGTCTATATTGAAACCAACAGACCTGTTGAAGATTTTGACCGTCAGCTGATTGAAGTGTTTTTAAGTAATATTTCCATAGGTTATGAAAATGTCACTTTGTTTCAGCAACTTAAACATGCGGCTTATATCGATCCTTTAACCAAGACGCCAAACCGCAACGAATTTACCTCTTTGTTGCAAGAAACCCGCCGGTTGGACCCAGCCCGTAATGTGGCTGTCCTGATTGATATTGACCACTTCTCTGACGTAAATGACGGTTTAGGCCAGGAAACGGGTAATGAACTGCTGATCGCTATTACCCACAGGCTGGTAGCTCAGTTTGGTGAAATTGCTCAAATTGGCCGCATAGGTGCTGATGTGTTTGGTTTAATTGGCCCTGAGCTGGCGTTGACACCAGAAACCTTGTCCGGCATTTTTGAAATGCCATTCCAGTGTTCTGAGCACTCCTTGCAGGTAAACGCCAGTTTCGGGTTTTGCCGTTTACGGGATAGTGCGCTGCATGGTCTGACTATTCTGAAGCATGTGTATATTGCGTTGAACCGAGCAAAAAAACATCTGGCACAAAATTTTGAGTACTACAGTGCCCAAATGGAAGAGCAGATGGTCGACCGGCTGGTGATGCTCAGAAGCCTGAGATCGGATTTCCAGAAAGATAAACTCCAGCTGTGGTATCAACCGCAAATTTGTTTGAAAAGCGGCCATGTGCTGGGTATGGAGGCGCTGTTACGCTGGCCTCAGCCGGACGGTAGCTTTATTTCTCCGGCGGTGTTTATTCCGCTGGCAGAATACTCAGGCCTGATTATCGAAATCGGTGACTGGGTGTTGCAGCAAGCCTGTAAGCAGTTGCAAGCATTAAAAGCTCAGGGATTCTCTCATCTGCGTATTGCAGTGAATGTATCTATGCCTCAGTTCCGTAACCACCGATTTGTGCAGTCTGTGATTGACTGTGTTGAGCGCTATCAGGTAGACCCAGCTCTGGTCGAATTGGAAATCACAGAGTCTGTGGTGATGGACGACCCGAAAATAGTGATTGCGGCGTTAAATAAGCTAAAAACCTTCGGCATTAAAGTCGCCATTGATGACTTTGGCATAGGCTTTTCATCCTTAAGTTATTTACAGCAATTGCCGCTGGACCGAATTAAAATCGATCGCGCTTTTATTCAGGTTTCTGCACGACCTAATGGCACTTTGATTGCTGAAACCATAGTGAGCTTAGGTCAAAAACTAGGGTTGGCAACCATAGCTGAAGGGATCGAAACTCAGGAACAGGAAGATGCGGTTCGCGCTATGGGCTGTGAAGAAGTGCAGGGTTTTATGTATGCTAAACCAATGACTGCTGTGGATTTAGTGAAGTTTTTAGCGAAAAGCTAAAGATTGGGCTCAGAGTAAAATTAAATAGCGAAATTTATTTTAATCTGAGCCACTTCGTTTTAGCTGTTGGCAATCAACGCCAGTTGCTCACCCATTTGCTCTAAATCTTTTGTGTTATTCTGGCTTTGAGTGGTGTGGGTAGCTATATCACGCACATAGTTCACCATAGTTTTGGTCAGATGTTGCTGCTCGTCTGTTGCTGAAGCGATTTCCTGATTCATCGCACAAATTTGCGCGATACTGCCGGTGATCTCCTTTAATGCATGACCGGCCTGATTGGCCGATTGCACACTTAAATCTGCTTGCTCGCTGCTAAGCTTCATTTTTTGTACTGCTTCACGTGCGGCACTTTGCAACTGCTCAATGGTGTGCTGAATTTGTTCGGTTGATTTCTGTGTACGGGACGCAAGAGTTCGAACCTCATCTGCTACTACTGCAAAACCGCGGCCCTGTTCACCAGCTCTTGCTGCTTCAATAGCTGCATTCAGTGCCAGTAAGTTAGTTTGTTCTGCGATGCCTTTAATGACTTCCAATACAGCGCCTACTTGATTGCTGTCTTGCTCAAGTTTCGCAATAGTGGTGGACGCCTGTTGTAAATGCTCCGCCAATTGTTCGATATTATGCACAGTGCTAGATACGGTTTGTTGACCTTGTAGCGCAATTTGATTGGAGTGGTTAGCTGCTTCCGCTGCTAAATTTGCGCTTTGTACTTCGTCCAGCACACTTTGGTTCATCGACTCTACCATCGTCAGCGTCTGACCCGCTGCGTGTTCCAGTTGACTCAGGTGCTTCTGTTCATCCTTTGCAATATGACGGATAGAGCTCACCAGATCCTTTAATTGTTCACTCAGAGCTGTTGACTCTTGTTGCTGCTGTTGCAGCGTGCTGAGCCACTGATTAAATTGCTGGCAAGGTAAAGCAAGTTCAGTTGTCGTTGTGGTACTTAACTGCAATCCCAGATTTTTTTCCTGTACAGAGCGGCTGATCAATAGTTGCTGCTCTGTGATATAGCTCTGATAGCCTTTTAAGGCTGATTGGTGAAAAACTCCTTGCATGACCAGTGCGATAAGGATAACTAATGCAGACCAGAGCCAGTGTTGCTCTGCCAGTACAGTGACTACTGACACCATGCTAATCAGCGTGATGATGAAAGACAGCACAATTTTGCTGCGCGCAGACCCGAATTCAAACAAAGCCATAACTTTACCCCTGAATCACTCCAATCATAGTGTTGAAGTGGCGTTTATTATTGTAATAATGAAAATGGTTAGCGAAACCAAATCTGTTGCTGAAAATAACAGATATTTGCAGAAGTTTTTATCAGATTTTTCGTTTATTTGATAAAAAAAGACGGAGTCCAGACAAAGGGTTTAGTGGTGTTTTGATTCGGGACCAAAGTGCAGTGTCTAGAGAGAAGACAGGATAAAAAAACGGCACCCTGGTGCCGTTTTCTAAACTGAATATTACTTCTGCTGAGCGCGTTCAAATGAACTGACGATTTCAGCTTTGGCTTCAGCTTTGTCGCCCCAGCCAATCACTTTCACCCACTTACCTGGCTCTAACTCTTTGTAACGTTCAAAGAAGTGCTGGATCTGGTTTTTCAGCAGTTCTGGCACGTCGTTCAGATCCTGGATATTGTCATAAATCTTCGTCAGTTTGCTGATTGGCACTGCCAATACTTTTGCATCTTCGCCTGACTCATCCGCCATTTTTAATACAGCAACAGGACGACATTTGATCACAGCACCTGGTACCAGTGGGTATGGCGTAGGTACTAAAACGTCAACCGGGTCACCGTCTAACGACAGAGTGTGGTTTACAAAACCATAGTTGCAAGGATAAAACATTGGAGTAGCCATAAAACGGTCAACCCAGACAGTGCCTGTGTCTTTGTCTACTTCGTATTTGATTGGATCGGCATTGGCCGGAATTTCAATGATGACATTAATTTCATCTGGCAGATTTTTACCTGCGGCAACCTGACTTAAGCTCATAACGCTTCCTCTGTTCTGAAATTTGGTGCTGCATTATAGCAGCGGTCGTAAATATGGCTATAGCCGTCGTACTTGAAGCTGCAGCTTTGTTGTCTCAACATCGGTTTGTACCTTGAGACGGGCAGGGAGAAACCCTGCCTCTACGTTTCCTGATGATACTGCAGGCAGCTTTCCACTTCGTGTTTCGAGCCTAAAATCACAGCCACGCGCTGGTGAATGTCCACAGGCTGAATGTCCATAATGCGCTCGAATCCTGTTGTACTGGCTCCGCCTGCTTGTTCTACCAGAAAACTCATTGGATTGGCTTCGTACATTAATCGAAGTTTGTCTGGTTTGGTTGGATCTTTCAGATCCCGCGGATAAGCAAAAATACCACCACGGCATAAAATTCTATGTACGTCACCGACCATAGCGGCAATCCAGCGCATATTAAAGTTTTTACCCCGTGGGCCTTCTTTACCTTTAAGCAAATCAGCCACGTAGTTTTGCATCGCTGGCTGCCAATAGCGCTGGTTCGACATATTAATAGCAAATTCAGCGGTTACGCCCGGAACTGTGACTTTTTCCTGCGTTAGCAGGAAACCACCGTAGGTTTTATCCAGCGTATACATTCTGGTGCCTTTACCTGTGGTCAAGGCCATCATGGTCGAGGGGCCATACAAAATGTAACCTGCGGCGATCTGAGCTGTGCCAGGCTGCAGGAAAATAGCAGGGTCGGCTGGATCCGCACCTTTGGGTGCTGGCAGAATAGAAAAGATAGTGCCAATTAAGCTGTTGATGTCGGTGTTGGACGAACCATCCAGCGGATCGAAAGTAACCAGGTATTTACCTTGCGGGTTACCAGGTACAGTACTGTCTTCTTCTTCAGAAGAAATGGCCATCACCGAACCTGTTTCAAGGATCAGATCTTTGAGCAGCTCGTTGGAGATAACATCGAGTTTTTTCTGGGTTTCGCCTTGAACGTTTTCGTTCAGAGTGGAGCCCAACACATCTGAGAGTTCGCCTTGTCCGACCCGGAAAGAAATTTCTTTACAGGCAGCTACGATGCTTTTAATCAGATCTATCAGGTCTGCATCTGCACCATCAAGACGCAGGGCCGGAGCCAATCGACGCATAAAACAATCCTTTTTTTGTGTAGGTAGAGGAAGCTTTGACCGCAGTGTTAATTTTGGTTGAAGGCTGTCGGCCACAGCGGCTGCTATTTTAATCAAGTTCAGGCTAAATTGCAGGTTTATGCTTGTTTTATTTCAGCTGTTCTTCAGAGTCCTTTGCTAGAATGGCCGCAGAACCCGTTTTACTGGTAGTAAGGATGCAGCATGCATATTCATATTTTAGGCATTTGTGGCACATTTATGGGCGGTATTGCCGCTATAGCAAAAAGTCTTGGGCATAAAGTGACAGGCTCAGACGCCAATGTATATCCGCCTATGAGCACTCAGTTGGAGCAATTGGGCATTGAACTGATGCAAGGTTATGATCCAAAGCAGCTGCAACCAGCGCCTGATCTGGTGATTATTGGTAATGCTATGTCGCGTGGTAATCCGGCGGTTGAGTACACACTGGATCAGAATATTCCTTATAGCTCAGGTCCACAGTGGCTGGCGGAACAGGTACTGCATCAACGCTGGGTGCTGGCAGTGTCTGGTACTCATGGCAAAACCACCACCAGTAGCATGTTGGCCTGGGTGCTGGAGTATGCGGGTTTAAAGCCTGGTTTTTTGATTGGTGGTATTCCGCAGAATTTTGACAGCTCAGCCCGTTTAGGTGACTCGCCATTTTTTGTGATTGAAGCCGATGAATACGACACGGCTTTTTTTGATAAGCGTTCCAAGTTTGTGCATTACAGACCCCGCACTCTGGTGATTAATAATCTGGAATACGATCATGCTGATATTTTCCCGGATTTAGCCGCTATTCAGCGTCAGTTCCATCATTTGCTGCGCATGGTGCCGGCTAGTGGACTGGTGTTAAGCCCTGCCCATGTCGACGCTGTGGATCAAACTTTAGCTATGGGCTGCTGGAGTGAGCAGCAGCGTTATGGCAAAGACTGGACTGTGGAATTAAAACAACCAGATGGCAGCGTATTTGAACTCTTTTATCAGGGCCAGTCACAAGGCACCTTACACTGGGATTTATGTGGCAACCACAATGTCGAAAACGCTGTAATGGCAATAGCTGCTGCCCGCCATGTCGGTGTGCCTGTGGCTGTATCTATTGAAGCCTTAACGCAGTTTGTCGCACCAAAACGCCGGATGGAACTTAAAGGTACAGTCAAAGGTATTGCTGTGTATGATGATTTTGCCCATCACCCAACAGCTATTGAAACCACTTTAGCAGGTTTAAGAGCTCGTGTGGGGGACGCAAAAATTTGGGCAGTGCTGGAGCCACGCTCCAATACCATGCGTATGGGCGTACATAAATCTGCTATTGCCGATTCGCTGCATGATGCAAATGATGTGCTGCTGTTTGAACCCGCAAATTCGGGCTGGTCATTGGCTGCGGTGGCAGACCAGATGCCGGGTAGGGCACAAGTATTTCAATCGGTGGAATTAATAGTGGCGGCCCTGGTTGAAAAAGCGTCCGCAGGGGATCATATAGTGATTATGAGCAATGGCGGTTTTGGTGGGATACATCAAAAGTTGCTTGATGCTTTAGCATGACGTTAAAGCCGCAGATCAGTCCGTTGCCACCACTTTAAAAAGAGAACTCCATGACCCAAGAAGTCACCTTAGCTTTTACCGGCGCTTCAGGCGCTGGTTATGGCTGGCGTTTGCTGGAAAATTTACTGGCACAGCAGGTCAAAGTGCATCTGCTGATTTCCAGCGCAGCCCGTGTGGTTTTTGCCACTGAATATGATTTAAAACTGCCGGGCGGCCCTGAGGCCTGCCGTGATTTTATTCTGGAAAAAACCGGTGGCACTAAAGAACTGTTAGCTGTGTATGGCAAAGACGATTGGTTTTCGCCTTGTGCTTCAGGCTCAGCTGCACCTAAACAAATGGTGATTTGTCCTTGCTCCACCGGCACTGCAGCCGCTATTGCTCATGGCATGAGTGACAATCTGATTGAACGGGCAGCCGACGTGGTACTGAAAGAGCGTGGTCAGCTGATTATAGTGCCACGCGAAACTCCGTTAAGTACCATTCATCTGGAGAACTTATTGGCCTTGTCCAAAGCTGGTGCTGTGGTGATGCCTGCTGCTCCGGGTTTTTATCATCAGCCTCAATCTGTCGATGACTTAATCGACTTTATGGTGGCACGAATTCTTGACCATTTAGGTTTAAAGCAACAGTTAGTCAGCCGTTGGGGCTATGGAGATCAACAGTGACCTTAGCGTTAGATATTAAACAGTTACACAAGGTGTATAAAAGTGGCACTGTCGCTTTAAAAGGCATAGACCTTGAAGTACAGCAAGGCGACTTTTTTGCGTTGTTGGGCCCAAATGGTGCAGGTAAAAGTACCAGCATTGGCATTATCAGTTCGCTGGTGAATAAAAGCAGCGGCACAGTCAAAGTCTTTGATTACGATCTGGACACTCAACTGGAAGATGCCAAAAGCCAGCTGGGTTTAGTGCCACAGGAATTTAACTTCAACCAGTTTGAAACTGTGCTGCAAATAGTAATGAATCAGGCTGGTTATTATGGCGTGCCGCGTTCTGTCGCCATAGTACGGGCTGAAAAATACTTAGGTCAGCTGGGGTTGTGGGACAAACGCAACGCTCGTTCGCGTGAGCTATCTGGTGGTATGAAACGCCGTCTGATGATAGCCAGAGCTTTAATGCACGAACCTAAGTTGCTGATTTTAGATGAACCTACAGCAGGCGTTGATATTGAACTACGCCGTTCTATGTGGGAGTTCCTGAAAGAAATTAACCAGCAGGGAGTGACCATTATTTTGACGACCCACTATCTGGAAGAAGCTGAGTCGTTGTGTCGCAATATTGCCATCATCGACAAAGGTCAGATTGTCGAAAACACCAGCATGAAGAACCTGCTGAGTAAGCTGAACAAAGAAACCTTTTTACTCGATATAGCACCTACTGATGCAGTGATCACACTGGAAGGTTATACCTTCCGTCAGACAGATAGCCATAGCCTGGAAGTCGATGTGGTGAAAGCTCAGGGCTTAAATGGTGTATTCAGTGCATTAACAGCGCAGGGCATTCAGGTACTTTCGATGCGTAACAAAGCCAACCGTCTGGAAGAGTTGTTTGTCAGTCTGGTCGAAAACGGACGCGGAGCAAAAGCATGAGTTCACGTAATTTAATAGCGCTACAAAGTATTCTCTATAAAGAAACCAACAGATTTATGCGCATTTGGGTGCAAACCCTGGTGCCACCAGCCATTACCATGACCTTGTATTTTGTCATTTTTGGCGCCTTGGTGGGTTCCCGTATTGGTGAGATGGGCGGCTTCAGTTATATGGAGTTTATTGTGCCTGGCCTGATTATGATGTCAGTGATCACTAACTCCTACTCGAACGTGGCTTCGTCTTTTTTCAGCGCCAAGTTCCAACGTAATGTCGAAGAGCTGTTGGTCGCGCCTGTGCCTAACTACATCATAGTATTGGGTTATGTTGGCGGTGGTGTAGCGCGCGGTATTCTGGTTGGATTGATTGTCTCTTTGTTATCACTGTTTTTTGTCGATATCAAAGTGCATCACTTGTTTATTCTGATGTCGACTGTAGTGTTAACTGCCACCTTATTTTCGCTGGCCGGTTTAATTAATGCCATTTACGCCAAAACCTTCGACGACATCAGCATTATTCCAACTTTTGTGCTGACGCCTTTAACCTATTTAGGTGGGGTGTTTTATTCATTAAGTTTATTGCCACAATTCTGGCAATACGTGTCGCAAATCAATCCTATTGTGTATATGGTCAACGCCTTCCGCTACGGCTTTTTAGGCGTTAGTGATGTCAATCTGGTGTTTGCGTTCAGCGTGATTATTGGCTTTATTGTGGTGTTTTTTAGCTTCGCTATGTACCTGATTAATAAAGGAACTGGTCTTAGAAGCTAGACAGACGTTGATACTTAAGATGAAAACAAGAGGCGCTGTATCAGCGCCTCTTGTTTTTAGACTGAGCCTCTTTCGTAGTAGCGCAGTGGCACAGGTGCTGCCGGGCCAAAATAGTAGCCTTGGGCGTAGCTGATACCACAACGTTCCAGCGCATCCAGAGACTGTTTGCTTTCGACCATCTCAGCGATGATCAGCAACTGAGTTTGTTTGGCAAAAGAGCTGATATGTTCAATAAAGAGTTGAGCGTCCTGATCTGAGCTTATCAGCTCAATTAAGCTGCCATGAATTTTTAAACCGTCTACCCGCAATTGCAGCAGATCGGCCATACCTACACCACTGGCCACCCCAAAATCATCCAGCAGTACTTTAGCTCCAGCTTTTTGTAACGCAGCTATAGCATCGCGGCAGCGTTCAAACTGAGGCAATACTCCGGCTTCCGCCAGTTCAAAATACACCCGCTCTGGTTTTGGATAATGCTGTAGGTAGTCGAGGAAAAACTGCTGTAATTCATCATCCACTAAATCTCGGCAATTGACGTTAATAGACCAGCTGACTTCAGAGGCCGCAAACTGACTGGCACTTTTAATAAACATCATTTTGGTCAGTTCTGTATCCAGATGGCTACGGTTGATGATGCTTAAAAACTGGTCTGGCGTCAGTATGCTGCCGTCAGTGCGTAAAATACGGGCCAGACATTCATACTGGAATATTTCGCCAGTGCTGATTTGGACCACGGGCTGGAAGTAGGGCACTATTTGTTCATGGCCTATAGCTTCACGCACTTCTTTGGCCATTTTGATATTGGTATGCAGGTGTTGTTTCAGCGCTAATAAATTATCTGAATACACCACTAAAGACTGTTGCTGCAAGCGTGCGGTATTGACCGCCAGTGTGGCATTTTCCAATACCGCTGCGGCAGGTGATAAAGCTACACCTAAAGTCACAGTAAAGAGTAAATAGGGGTCGTTTAGTACGGGCTGAGAGAAATCAAAACTTTTTAGTTTGTCGTGCAATTCATTGTCAGAAATACTGGCCACGCGACGGATCGCCAGTTTCTCAAAGGACAAGCGATACAAGCGGAAGGAGCGGCCTAAATGCAATTGCAGTTGATGGATAAATTGGTTAAAAGCTTGTTCTGCTATTAGGTTACCGTACAAGTTGCTGATTTCTTCGAGATTATTGACCTGCAAAATAGCTAATTGACTTAAACCACCGGTTTCACGGCGCAAATGAGCCTCTAAAGCTAAAGCATTACGCCGCCCCGAGCTGCGATCCGTGGTCAGGTTGTTTCGCAGTACCATGGCGTAACTCAATGCCAGCAGTAAGGCCAAAGCAAAAAATATCGACCCACTTAAAACCGACTCTTGCATGCTATCCAACAACCATTGCTCTAAATCTGTGATGGCAATATCTGCTCCGGCTAAATAAATTGTGCCATCGGCACTCTGGTATGGCATCAGCACAGAGCGGAAATGACCAAACTGATCAACCGACTCTTCAAACACTGGCGTTATAGAAGCAAAAGCGGCTTTATTCGCTGCTGTCGCCTCTGGGTAGTAATCGTAAAAGTAACTCAACTGGCCACGCAACAGGTCATCTTCGGTATAACTCGAAGAGGTGAAATGTACTTTGCCGTCCACCTGAATCATGCTGTAGACATACTGCAATTTTAAATCTTTGGCATAGAGGCTGAGTTTCTTGGCAATTTTAAGATAGTCAGCTCTGGAAATATGCTGCGGGCCATTGATGTTGTTGTGGTAATTGTCACCTAACAGATAAGGCACAGCTTTAACCGCATTCACCAGCTGTAAGTCAACCTGAGCAAGTTTAGTCTGGTAGGTTTGCTGGTACTGGTAAAATACGTAAGCAGCAATGGCGAGTAGGTACACCACCAGGCTAAGGACAATAAAATGTGTTGAACGGATCCGTAACATGCAATGACTCGTTAAAAAAGGGACCTTAAAACAATACCTTGATAGCTTAGCTGATTTAATTCAGGCTGACAGCTAATACTTTGAACTGAATTCGGTTGGCGCTTTTATGGACATTTTCTGCAATCTGGTAGCGACATTCAGTAAAAATAGCGGGTTCATGCAACTCTTTGCAGCAAGATGATCAACAGATGAAATTTTTTAAAGACATTTAAAGGTGCATTTAGTACAGTGACCTCCTTTTTGACTTACTGATTTTACGGCCTGAAAACACAAAATAAGAAGCCGAAATAGCGACAACGGTGAGACAGGATACGAATGACAGAATTAAACAAACGTCAGGCTACAGCTTCTGAAGAAGCCTTGTGGCGGATATTTACTGTGCCAGAGGCTCCGGACTCGACTTTAAGTATCATCGAACAGAATATTTCGCAAAACCTGGCTGGTTTTTTACGCGAAAGTATTGTCGCTGTGGAAAAACCACTGTGGCAAATTGAGCGCGATTTTCAGGCCCATCAAATACCCTCTGAACCTAAATTTGTCTCGGATTATGCCGAGCAAATGATGGAAAAGTTGGTGGCGCATTCAGTACATACTGCAGCCCCAAGTTTTATTGGTCATATGACCTCAGCTTTGCCCTATTTTGTGTTGCCGCTGTCAAAAATGATGGTGGGTTTAAACCAGAATCTGGTGAAAATCGAAACGTCCAAAGCATTTACTCCGCTAGAGCGTCAGGTCATCGGCATGATGCACCATCTGGTGTATGGCGAGGGCGATAGCTTTTATAAAAAATGGATGCACAGCGCTAACCATTCCTTAGGTGCATTTTGTTCAGGCGGCACCATCGCTAATATCACAGCGCTCTGGATAGCCCGTAACCGCTTATTAAAAGCCGAAGGTGACTTTAAAGGCGTGGCCAAAGAAGGCTTGTTCCGTGCCATGAAATATTATGGTTACGAAGGCTTAGCTATTTTAGTGTCAGAGCGGGGTCATTATTCCTTGGGCAAAGCCGCTGATATTTTAGGTATAGGCCGCGAGTTTTTAGTTCCGGTGAAAACCGATGCCAATAACAAAGTACAAATTGAAGAAATGCGCCGCGTCAGCCGTGAGCTGAATGATAAAAATATCAAAGTAATGGCGATAGTGGGTGTGGCTGGCACAACAGAAACCGGCAACGTTGACCCATTGAATGATTTAGCCGATTTAGCCTCTGAACTGGGTTGTCATTTCCATGTTGATGCCGCCTGGGGTGGGGCTACTTTATTATCAGATAAGTACCGTTATCTGCTGAGCGGCATAGAGCGGGCGGATTCAGTCACTATAGATGCGCATAAACAAATGTATGTGCCGATGGGCGCTGGTATGGTGGTGTTTAAGCATCCATCTTCAGCCCATGCAATAGAACATCACGCTGAATATATTCTGCGTAAAGGTTCCAAAGATTTAGGTAGCCAGACGCTGGAAGGTTCACGCCCTGGTATGGCCATGTTGGTGCATGCCTGCTTACAGGTAATTGGCCGTCAGGGTTATGAAATTCTGATTAACCGCAGTCTGGACAAAGCCCGTTATTTTGCCGGTTTGATTAAAGAACACGCAGAGTTTGAGCTGATCACTGAACCTGAGCTGTGTTTATTAACCTATCGTTATGTACCGGCCGAAGTTCAGCGTGCTATGGCGAAAGCTTCGCCCGACAAACTACATAAGTTTAATGAGCTGCTAAATGGTTTAACCCGCTTTATTCAGAAAACCCAAAGGGAAGAAGGCCGCTCTTTTGTCTCCCGTACCCGGATTAAACCTGAACGTTATCAGCGTCAGGACACTGTGGTGTTCCGTGTAGTGTTGGCAAATCCGCTGACGACAGATCAAATTTTATTTGATGTGCTGGAAGAACAGCAGCAAGTGGCCGCTTTGGATAAAGAGTTTTTGCCTAAGTTATTACAACTGGCTAAAGACAGCGCAGCCTGATCTTATTCTGTGAAGCGCAGGTTCACTGTAGTTAAAAAGCCCAATCACAGCACTGAAGTGTGAAGTGACCGGGCTTTTTTTATGGCGCCAGAGCGGTAATAACTTACCAATCAGGGTTCAATCGCCATACCAAGCAGGCCCTGACCATTCGCCAAAGTACCCAGTTTTTTGTTTTGTCCTGTCTGTAAATCTAATTGATACAGAGTACTGGCCGGCTCTGCTGTTGTGCTGACAGCCATAAAACTTAGGTTACTTAAGTCGGAAATATCAAAGGAGATCTGTTGCAGCGATTGTAGTCCAAGGCTGCCTACGGTAAACAACTGGCCTGTATTAGGTGATACCGCTGGCGTTGTGCCTTCTTTACTGCCTTGGGTTACCAGCGTGCCATGGGTTTTATCTATGGCGTAGTTGGTCGTCAGCGTGCTGTCTTGTTGGTTGTAGGTATAAGCTGCAGCCACTATGGTGGGTTTTTTGCCAAAGTTAGCGTCCTTGTCTGCGTAGTGCAGTTCAGGGTCAACAGAAGCTAAAGCTGCGGTCTTTGGGTGTAGTCTTAAGTTTTGACCATGCTCATTCACCACCCGGATCCGGTCAGCCACAGGGTTAAAATCAAAGCCAAACTGACCTTTTTTTAAGGTGCCTGCAGATAAAACAGGGCCTGTGGCTGTCAGTTTTCCAGTGCCGGTGTCTATACTGTACAACTGGCCTTGGTCGGATAATGCGAATAAAACGCCGTAAGCAACGCGGTAATCTATGCCAACTAAAGCCTCGCCTGTTGCCAGGCCTGAAAGTGTTTTCTGTTCGACTATTTTGTCCGGAGCTGCAACCTTCACTTTGATGAGTTGATGTGTATTATCAAGCAGCCAGAGTGTTTCATTGCCTTTTAAAGCGGGCATAGTGGCTGCGCTCAGTTCTGAAGATAGGCCAGCCGATAAAAGGCCAGTTGCAGCCAGCAGGGTAGAACCGAAAATCTGTTTTGTTATTTTCATCAATCCTTCCTTTATTACGTCAGACTGACACTATGACAGGTCTGTATTATGGTGGAGCAGAGTTATCACTCTGCCGCTTGTTACCATAGTGCAGTCAGAAGGTGTTCGTAAAGGCGTTCATAGTTTCTTACATCTTCATGCATTGCTAAGCGTCGCTGGCAGAGTTACTTTAGAGTTCGGGTTTATTCAAGAGGGAAGTACGATGTCAGATAAAAGCTTAGCTTTATCCAATGATAAAATGATCGCTGGAGTTTGTGGTGGTATAGCAGAGTACTTTGGCTGGTCCAGCGGTGGTGTACGGCTGGTGTATGTGCTGCTGTCGGTGTTGTCCGCCGCTTTTCCCGGCATATTTGTTTATGTCATTTTGTGGTTGTTGATGCCAAGAAAAGACAGCCTTTAACCAGCTGTGATTGAAAGAGCAAACTTGTTATGTATTCAGGCCAATGCCTTTGTGCTGAAGTAAAAGTAGAAATTCGTGGTGCTATTACCGACATTATTCATTGCCACTGTTCCTTGTGCCGTAAATCCAGCGGCACGGCTTATGCGACCAACGGCTTCGTATCCAGTACAGAATTCAGTGTGATTCAAGGCAAAGAACTGCTCAAAGCCTTTTCGTTAAAACAAGGCAGGTTGCGGCATTTTTGC
Organism: Rheinheimera mangrovi; assembly: GCF_003990335.1. Classification (NCBI taxonomy): domain Bacteria; kingdom Pseudomonadati; phylum Pseudomonadota; class Gammaproteobacteria; order Chromatiales; family Chromatiaceae; genus Rheinheimera; species Rheinheimera mangrovi. The sequence goes on from NZ_CP034683.1 coordinate 854,260, forward strand.
TCCAACTGCGGCAGTCCTGTGTACAGCTCAAGCGCTGCAGACCCAGGCAGGATCCGCATTCGTTTGGGCATACTGGATTCAGAAATCACCGAGCGTCCCATCAGCCATAACTTTGTTTCGTCAAAAGCCAGCTGGGATAATCTGGATGCAGACTTGCCACGTTATGATGGCCATGAACCTGGCCGAAGCTGAATCACTGCGGCTCTGAAGCTAAACACCACACCAATTGATGGGGGTTGCCATCCAAAGGCAACTGCAAAATACCCTCATTGCAATCAGATCAGCGCATTTTTTGTTGGCCAAAAGAGTTGGGCGTAACCTGAGGCAGTGTGCAGAAACGAATTGCCTGCTTGAGGAGAAGGCTGACAGGCTAGAAGAACAGTTGGTTTTTCTCAGTTCAGTGTCGTACAGACCGGGTCAGAGCTTTGGCTCTGACCCACAGTTCGTTCTTCTGAGAGTTAAACTTCGATATTATCAATCAGCCGCGTATTGCCCAGATAAGCAGCGGCCAGTATCACCAAAGAAGCAGTTGAGTCTGTCGCTGGTACTAAGGTCTGGCGGTTAGAAATGTTGATGTAATCTGCTTTGAAACCTGCAGCATTGAGCTGATCTTTGGCTTGTTGCTCTAAAGCACGTAAATCGCTGAAGCCCTGACTTAATTGCTGTTTCATCCACTGCAAGGTGCGGTATAAAGCCGGTGCTGTGGTACGTTGTTCTTTGGTTAAATACCCATTGCGGGAACTTAACGCCAAACCATCTTCAGCGCGGGTTGTTGGTACCCCAATGATTTCAATAGGCATGGACAAGTCAGCCACCATCTGGCGGATAATAGCTAATTGTTGGTAGTCTTTCTGGCCAAAGCAGGCGATATCCGGCTGCACCAGATTAAACAGCTTAGTGACTATGGTCGACACGCCACGAAAATGCCCGGCACGGCTGGCGCCGCAGTGATAGTCGCCCAACAGCGGCACTTCGACATAAGTTTGTACATCCAGCCCCCTTGGATAAATAACGGCGGGCGTAGGGGTAAATACCGCGTCAGCACCATGTTCCGTCAATCCTTTGCAGTCCTGTTCTAAAGTGCGGGGGTATTTGTCTAAATCTTCATTAGCACCAAACTGCATTGGATTCACAAAAATACTGACAATAACCCGGTCTGCTCTTTGTTTGGCGGTATCGACTAACTGCAAATGGCCCTGATGCAAATTGCCCATAGTCGGCACAAAGGCAACCCGTTCACCAGCACTGCGCCATTGACGAATTAAAGCGCGTAGCTGGGCAATATCCTGAATCATTAACATAGAGATTGAACCTTAAAAGCTATGTTCTGGACCAGGGAACTGGCCTTGTTTGACATCCTGAATGTATTTACCTATGGCTTGTTTAATTTCGCCGGTTTCCTGCAGGAAATTCTTCGAGAATTTAGGGATATAGCCAGAGCTGATGCCCAATAAATCATGCATCACTAAAATCTGACCATCGGTTTCTTTGCCTGCGCCTATTCCTATCACCGGAATCACCAGTGCTTTGGATATACGTTCAGCTAAGGCTGATGGAATGCATTCAACGACCAATAGCTGAGCGCCTGCTTCCTGTAACGCTATGGCCTGTTGCACCATTAAGTCAGCCGCCTGCTCATCGCGGCCCTGTACCTTAAAACCACCAAATACATGCACAGACTGTGGTGTTAAACCTAAGTGGCCACAAACCGGAATACCACGTTCGGTTAAGGCTTTAATGGTAGGTAATAAAAAATCACCGCCTTCAAGCTTGACCATATTGGCACCGGCTTGCATTAAAGGCGTAGCGTTTTGCATCGCCTGTTCCACTGTGGCGTAACTCATAAATGGCATATCGGCAATGACAAATGCCAGCGGTGCACCAGCGCGGACGCAGCGCGTGTGATAAGCAATTTCAGCTGTGGTCACAGGCAAAGTGTCGCTGTGGCCCTGCAGTACCATACCTAAAGAGTCACCGATCAGAATAACTTCCACACCGGCATCGGCAAACAATTTAGCGAAACTGGCATCGTAAGCCGTTAAGGCGGTAATTTTTTCGCCTTTTTGTTTCATCTTCAGCAATTGAGCAGTGGTAATTTTTGCCATTTCTTTCTCATCCGACCACAAGGGAATAATTCGGGGCGCACCTTGGCATAAAACCATGAGGCGCGCAAGTTATCAGAGACGAGTCAGGCCGTTTAAAGGCACAGTCGTCAACAACTCACTCAGCTTAGTGTTATCAGGTAATACAAGGTTTAAGTCTAGTTCTGCCAGCGGGTATAGCACAAACTCACGAGTTTTCATGCCGTAATGTGGCACTGTTAAGCGTTCTGTTTGAATGATGTCATGACCAAACAGCAGAATATCTAAATCCAGAGTACGAGGGCCCCAGCGTTCGTCTTTACGTTGCCGGCCTTGTTCAAGCTCAATCTGTTGCAGTTCTGTCAGCAAGTGTTCTGCGGATAAGCGGGTATGAAGCGCTGCCACTGCATTGACGTAATCCGGCTGATCCTGTGGCCCCATAGGTTTGGAGCCATAGAAAGACGAGACCTGCACAAGCTCAGTGTCTTTGATGCTCTGCAAAGCTAAAACCGCACGTTCTAATTGCTGCACCGGCTGGGCTAAATTAGCGCCCAGCCCAATATACACAAGGGTATTAGCCATTGGCCGGGCCAGAAGGGCGACGTTTGGTGGGGGGGCGACGGCGGCGTGGACGGCGTTCAATACCTTCTTTACCGAGGTTTTGTACTAAAGTTTCACGGCCTGCTTCGTCATCGGACTGGAAACGTTGCCACCAGTTGGCCAGCTCCAATAATTCGCCGCCTTCGGCCTGAGCGCGTAATTGCAGGAAATCATAAGCCCCACGGAATTTTACCTGCTCCATCAATTTAAAGGCGCGACGGCCAGCTCGTTTGCTTAAACGGCTTTGCAGGAACCATATGTCTTTAATGGTCAGGCTAAAACGTTTTGGAATGGCGATAGAACGCTGTACTTCGTCCAGCACTTCCATCATGGCAATGTTCAGTGCGTCCACTTCGTTTAAACCACTTTCAACCAGCAGTTTTTCTGCACGTTGTTCAACCGGATACCATAACAAAGCTGCAAAGGTAAAAGCCGGTGTCACAGGTTTATCAATGGCAACCCGCTGATCCGTATCCTGCATAGCTTTGGTGATCATGTTAAAAACTTTGCCGCTACTATCCTGTTTTAACACTTTGGCCAGTTGAGGCAACAGCTGCTTAATAATGCCTAAATCGTTCAGCATCACAAAGTTATCAAAGGCTTTGCCTGCCATAAATAACTTGAGGAATTCTTCAAATAAACGGGCTGCCGGAATGTTTTTCAATAGCACAGCCAGCTCTTTAATAGGCTCTTTGCTCTCTGCTGCTATGTCCATATTCAGCTTGGTAGCAAAACGCACAGCACGCAGCATCCGCACCGGATCTTCACGGTAACGGGTTTCAGGATCGCCAATTAGCTCAATTTTGCGCGCTGCTATGGCTTCAATACCGTTGGCAAAGTCGTAAATCGCAAAGTCAGCCACTGAGTAGTACAAGGCATTGATGCTAAAGTCGCGACGTTCAGCGTCTTCTTCAATGGTGCCATACACGTTGTCACGCAGAATCTGGCCGGCATCACTTTGGCTGGCTTTAGGGCTTGTTTCATCATCGCCTGTGTGATGGCCACGAAAGGTAGCGACTTCAATCACTTCACGGCCAAATACCACATGAGCCAAACGGAAGCGACGACCAATCAGGCGGCTGTTTTTAAACACCTGACGCACTTGTTCCGGGTGAGCATTGGTCACCACGTCAAAATCTTTTGGTTTTAAGCCAAGCAAAATATCGCGGATGCAACCACCAACCAGGTAGGCCTCATAACCCGCATCTTTTAAGCGGTATAACACCTTTAATGCGTTCGGGCTGATGTCTTTGCGCGACACTGAATGAGCATCACGGGATATTTTTTTCAGCTCCGGCAGAATGGACTGACGGCTTTTTTTGGGTTGAGCAACGCTCTCAACGCTTTTGCTGCCAAGGGTGCGGCGGCAAAAATCCAGGACTCGCGAAATAATGGCAGTACTCCTTGTGAGCTTAGCTAAATGAACTCGATGAAAAAAGCGGCTAATGATACCGCAGCCTCTGGAAAAATAGAACGTGCGGCCTTGTGCTTTCTGGAAAATCTCTGATTTTTTACAGGAAATCTGCCGATTTTTGCTCGCTTTGTTTTGGGATTTGTCTGATCTGCCAGTGTGCACTGGCCCATGCCAGTAATTCGCTGGCCTCAGCCCCAACTAAATCTGCTGGGGGTGGGTGGCCCAAAAAACGTAAAACAGCAGTTAAAGTGGCACTGACGGGCCAGTCTTCAACAGCTGGTGCATGGTTTTGTTTGCTGAGTTTGAAGCCTGGTTCAGTCACAGCCAAAGGCAGATGTAGATATGCAGGGGCTGTTGCACCAAGTAGCTGAAACAAAGCTTGTTGTCTGGACGTCAGGTCAATCAGGTCAGCGCCACGCACCACCTCTGTAATACCTTGATCCAAATCGTCGACTACAACCACCAACTGATAGGCAAATAAGCCATCACGGCGTTTTAAAATATAATCTTCAGCGGCGAGGGCCGTGGGGATCTGCACTTCACCAGCTAAAAGGTCGGTAAAGCTTGGCGCAGTAGCCGGTGCTTTTAAACGCCAGGCAAGCATGCCTTCTGTCAGCTGTTTATCGCGACAATAGCCATCATAACCTTGTGGCAGGCTTTGAATACGAGAGCGGTTGCAGTTACAGCCGTAGGTTAGTTGCTGTTGTTGAAATAGCTCCAACACCTGCTGGTAACGCTCTAGTCGTTGACTTTGCACCCAGACATCACCATCCCACAGTAATTGATAGCGCTCTAAGGTTCGTAAAATGCCATCGGCTGCACCAGCCTGCATACGGGGACTGTCGATATCTTCCATCCGCACCAGCCACTGACCTTGTTGGGATTTTGCTTGCAGATAGCTGCCCACAGCAGCAATGAGGGATCCAAAATGCAAAGGGCCGGATGGCGATGGCGCAAACCGGCCCCTGTATGCAGGAGGGACAACAGGCATCATTAACCGCCCAGTTGTTTTTCCTTGATTTCAGCGAGCGTTTTACAGTCGATACACATATCGGCTGTAGGGCGGGCTTCTAAACGTTTGATACCAATTTCGATACCACAGGTGTCGCAGAAACCAAAGTCTTCGTCTTCGATTTTTTGTAGCGTTTTTTCAATCTTTTTCAGTAATTTACGTTCGCGATCCCGAGCTCGTAATTCCAGACTGAACTCTTCTTCCTGAGCAGCACGATCCACTGGATCCGGGAAGTTTGCAGCTTCGTCGGCCATATGGTTTTTGGTGCGATCCACTTCTTCGCGTAACTGTTGACGCCATGCGTCCAGAATGCGGCGGAAATGGTCCAGCTGTTTTGGGTTCATGTACTCTTCGCCTTGCGCGGCCTGATAAGGCTCTACGCCTGCAAGGGCTAACAGTCCCAAGGTTTTTACGGTTTTGCCTTCTGGCATGATCATCTCCTGTAAAACAGTGCCAAGCAAAAAGTTGGCGGCTAGTGATAGCAGAAAAATATGACAGCTGCAATCACTATTAAAAAAGCCGCCGAAGTATACAGAGCAGAACCGCCTGCGTCACCTTTTTTCCTGCGGTCCACAAATTCGGCTGGTTTAAAAAAACAACACTCTAAACCGCAGAAACATCACTTGGGAAGCATTGTTCTGTACTATCCCAGTTAACTTATTCAAAACAGAAGATATTTATTGCATGACTTTGCTAAAGTAATGCTCTTTTTATGACAGAAAGGTGCTTATATGGCCATCGAATGGATTATCGCGTATTTGTTGCTGGGGGCAGTTGTAGGTTTTTTTGCAGGCTTATTAGGGGTAGGCGGCGGCGGTATTATGGTACCTGTACTGACTGCTTTATTTTTAGCACAGCAATTTCCTGCTGAATTATCCGTGCATATGGCTCTGGCTACCTCTATGGCTGCCATTATAGTGACGTCTTTTGCCAGTATGAGAAGTCACCAGCAGCATGGCGCTATTTTATGGCCTGTGGTCTGGAAGTTAACTCCGGCCATATTAATAGGCACTGTAGCTGCGGCTTATCTGGCGGCTGCTTTATCTTCTTTGGCTTTGGCGATATTTTTCTGCTGTTTTATGAGTTATGTCGCACTACAGATGCTGCTGAATATTAAACCTAAAGCCAGCCGCCAGTTACCAGGCGTTATAGGCTTAAGTGGGGTTGGGCTGGTGATCGGGGCCGTATCCGCTTTGGTGGCTATAGGGGGAGGTTCGCTGACAGTGCCTTTTTTGACCTGGTGTAATGTCAAAATCCAGCAGGCGATAGGCACTTCTGCTGCAGTTGGCTTACCTATAGCCATCAGCGGTACGCTGGGTTATTTCCTTGCTGGTGCTTCGACAGATGCAGTATTGCCAGAGTACAGCCTGGGTTATGTGTATTTGCCTGCCATGTTGTTAATTGCGGCTGTCAGTTACTTTACCGCGCCGCTTGGTGCTGCGTTAGCGCACCGTTTGCCTGTGGCCACTTTAAAGAAAGTATTTGCCGCATTGCTCATTGCATTGAGCGCTAAAATGTTACACAGCGTCTTAACCTCATAAAGCCCTGTGATACACTCGGCTCATACTTTATCGACGCACTATCCACGCATTAAGAGATAAAAAACTATGTCAGATCTAATTCAAATTCGCTTAAGCAGCGCTGCTGCAGATGCCAAGTGGGGCAAAAATGTGCTGCTGACACCAGATGCGGCTGGTTATCAACTTCATGTCAAAGCTGCTGATTTACGTGCAGTGCAAAAAGCTGGTCGTCAATTAGATGCCTTAGGTATTCAACAGTTTCAACTGGCAGGTGATGGCTGGACTGTCGATAGCCAGTGGGCTTTGTATCAGGGTTTTTGTACAGCTAAGAAATTAGGTGCTATCGGCTGGACGGGGACAGATGCCGAACAACAGCAATTACAGCAGTTGCACCAAACTTTTAGCTGGGCTAAAGCTATTATCAACCAAACCCCAGAAGATTTAGCCCCTGTTACTTTGGCTGAACAGGCTGCAGCTTTTGTTCAGTCTGTAGCGCCAGCTGGCACAGTATCCACTGAAATTATTGCGGGTTCTACTTTGCTGGAACAGGGCTGGGTCGGTATTCATGCCGTAGGCCGTGGCAGTGAGCGTGACCCGGCTATGTTAGTGCTGGACTACAATCCAACTGGTCAGGCTGATGCACCGGTTTTTGCCGCTTTAGTAGGTAAAGGTATTACTTTTGATTCGGGTGGTTATTCAATTAAAGCCAGCGAAGGCATGGTGACCATGAAATGCGATATGGGCGGTGCAGCCACTGTTACAGCCGCTTTAGCTTTGGCCATTTTGCAGGGCTTAAACAAAAGAGTGCAGCTGATTTTATGCTGTGCCGAAAACCTGATCTCAGGTGGTGCCTTTAAACTGGGTGATATCCTGACCTATAAAAATGGCGTCACTGTCGAAATCGTTAATACCGATGCTGAAGGCCGTTTAGTACTGGCTGATGGTCTGCAAAAAGCTGCAGAAGCAGCGCCTGAACTGATCATTGATGCAGCTACTTTAACCGGTGCTGCAATGAATGCTTTAGGTTCCGAATACAATGCAGTCTTTGCTTTGGATAAGGCCTTAGCACAACGTGTGTTAGGTTATGCCGAACAAGTGCAGGAAGGCGCCTGGCAACTACCGCTGGAGAAATGGCATCAGGGCCAATGCCCTTCACCTTATGCCGATACAGCCAATAGCCGTCCTGTCAAAGGTGGGGGCACAGGTGGAGCCAGCAATGCGGCAGGTTTTTTAAGTCGTTTTGTGCCTAACGACGGCAAAGGTTGGGTTCATTTAGATTTAGCTGCAGCTTTCCATAATTCAGCCAATGGTTTTTGGGCCGCAGGTGCAACAGGTATGGGCATTCGTTTAGTGGCTCAAACTCTGACTCAGGAATAATCTTTGGCTGATTGCTGTTTAAGGCAGCAGTCAGCGGCATAAAGTTTGTTTCTGGCTTCGGTTCAACCAAAAAAGCAGCTAAGATAAGGCTGCTTTTTGTTTTTTGCGAGACCTGATTTGTTACCTGTTGCAGAGATTTGCCCAAGGCTGGTTCAGAGCCTGAAACAACACAACAAAGTGATTTTATCTGCGCCGCCCGGTGCCGGTAAATCAACCTACCTGCCGCTGTTTTTACTCAACCATGCCGATTTCGCCGGAAAAACTATTCTGCTGTTAGAGCCGAGGCGACTGGCCGCAAAAAGTATTGCCAGTTATCTTGCCAGTCAGTTGAACGAAGCTGTAGGGCAACAGGTTGGTTATCAAATTCGTCATGAAAAAAGTTACAGCAAAAACACTCGTTTGTTGATCGTCACCGAAGGGGTATTGATCCGGAAAATTCAGCAGGATCCTGAACTTGCAGGCATAGACCTGATTATCTTTGACGAATTCCATGAACGCTCCCTGCAGGCAGATTTGGCATTAGCTTTAGCATTAGAAGTTCAGCAACTGAACAGTGATTTGCAATTGCTGATTATGTCGGCCACTTTGGAACAGCAAAAACTAGCGTTCGCCTTGGACGCACCCGTGCTGAGCAGCGAAGGCCGCAGTTATCCTGTGGATATTGTTTATCAAGTACCTACAGCCGAACCTGTCTGGTTGCAAAGTGCTAAATTAAGTCTGCAAGCCAGCTTCAAACATCAGGGCAGTATCCTTACTTTTTTACCAGGTCAACGTGAAATTAATCAGGCCAGAGACTGGTTATTGGAGCAAAACAACGATAGCCAGTTAGATATTTATGCGTTGTCCGGTGCTTTAACTTTGGCTGAGCAGCAACAAGCTATAGCAGCTAGCCCACGAGGGCGGCGTAAGTTAGTACTGACCACTAATATTGCCGAAACCAGTTTAACCATTGAAGGTATTGAAGTGGTGGTCGATTCCGGTTTCTGTCGTCAGGCTGTGTATCATCCCAAACATGGCTTAACACGATTGGATACTGTTGCCATCAGTCAGGCCGCTGCTATTCAGAGAGCAGGACGGGCAGGGCGTTTATCGGCCGGTATTTGTTATCGCCTCGATAGTGCGGAGCTGTGGCAGCGCCGTATTGCCTTTACTCCTGCTTCGATACTGCAATCAGATTTAACTTCGCTATTACTGGAGATTTCTGCCTGGGGTTGCTCGCCAGAGCAATTATTCTGGTTGGATCAACCGCCACAAGCCAACCTGAAATCGGCCGCCTGGGTGTTGTTACAACTCAAAGCTATCACGAACAAAGGCCAGATCACTGACTTTGGCCGGCAGTTGTTAGCCACTGGTACTGAGCCCCGACTGGCCGCTTTAGTGCTGCATGGCAAAGCGCTGGAACAACAGGGGGAGCAAGGTGCTGCCTGGTTGGCTGTGGTGCTGGCAACGATGCTGGAGAATCCAAATCGCAGTCGTGAGCAGGATATTGACCAGTTGCTGCAGCAACCTTTGTATGGCGCTTTATTGCAACAGGCGAAGCAACTGGCACAGCAGAATCAGATTAAAGTCAGCAGCTACTTACCTCAGCATTTAACAGCGGCCTTATTAAGCCGGGCTTTCCCTGACCGCATTGCTATCTTGCGGGGCAAAGGTTACTTACTGACGAATAATGCGGGTGCTTTATTATTTCCTGACAGTCCTCTGTCAGGCACTGAAGTGCTGGTGATCTGTGATTTGTATTTTGGCCACAGCACACAAATCAGTCTGGCGGCACGCTGGACTATGGCAGAACTGATGCAGGAATGGCAGGCTGATTTGCAGAAGCAGTCCTATTTTGGTTTTGATGCGCAGCAAGGTCGTTTTATAGCGGAGCAGCGCTTAGTTCTGGGCAGTTGTGTACTGGAACGTAAGTCAGTCCATTCCAAACTGACAGAATCCGAACAGCAACAGGCCTGGCTGGATTGGCTGAAACAACAAGGTTTGCAGGCGTTACCCTGGACTGAACAAGCCATGCAGCTGCGATACAGACTGCAATTGATGCATCAGTACATGCCAGAACAGGCTATGCCCAAGGTAGATGATGATAGCTTATGGGCTGACGCTGAAGTCTGGTTAGCTCCAGCTTTAGGTCGATTTACAAAACTGAATGATTTGAATAAGTTAGATCTTTACTCTTTATTATGGCAACGTTTAACGTACAAAGAGCAGCAAATGCTGAATAGCAGCCTGCCAGACAGTTGGCGTTCAGCTGTGGGATCTATGATCCCTGTTCATTACAGCGATGAAGGAGAAGCCATTTTGTCTGTTCGAATTCAGGAAATGTTTGGCCAGCTCGATACTCCGGCTGTAGCAAACGGGCGTTTAGCCATGAAAATTCATTTATTGTCGCCAGCGCGTCGCCCTTTACAGGTAACTCAGGATTTGGCCAGTTTCTGGGCTAATAGTTATGCTGAAGTGAAAAAGGAAATGAAAGGCCGTTATCCAAAACATTATTGGCCAGACAATCCTGCAGAGGCCATGCCGACTAATAAAACTAAAAAAGCTATGCAAAAATGACACAAAAACAAAGCCGTACCCCAAGAAAAAAACCAGCTGCTAAAAACGCTAAGCGCCCGCAGTTTGCCAAACAAATGTTGTGGCTGGCATTGAAGTTAGGGTTGGTGTTGCTACTGACCTTATTTATTTATTTGATTTACCTGGATAGCAAAATTACCACCTTGTTTTCCAGTCATAAATGGCAATTTCCAGCTCAGGTTTATGCCCGCAGTCTGGAGCTGATCCCTGGTAAAAGTCTGACCCAAAAGCAATTAGTCAGTGAGCTGGATTTATTGCAGTACAGGGCGGTCAATAAAATCAATGGTCCTGGTCAGTACAGCCAGAGTGGCGATAAGGTGACAGTGTTTCGCCGCGCTTTTCAGTTTGCCGATGGCTACGATCAGGAAGAAGTTTTTACTGTGTCTTTTGCAGGTCAAAGGGTGCATAACATTTATGACCATCAACTGAAAAAGTCGGTGCAAAAAGCCCGGATCGAACCTCAACTGGTGCAGCATCTGGTTTCCTCAGAGCAGGAAGACAGAGAAATGGTGAATCTGGCAGATATGCCGGAGCATATTAAAGATGCACTGCTGACGATAGAAGATCGGGATTTTTACCAGCACCATGGTGTGTCTGTCTGGTCTGTGGTTCGTGCCTTTTGGGCCAATCTTATGGCTGGACGCACAGTGCAGGGGGGCTCAACTTTAACCCAGCAACTGGCAAAAAACATGTATCTGACGGCGGATAAAACCATAGTTCGCAAGGTCAATGAAGCGCTGATCGCCTTAATTCTCGATTATCGATACAGTAAAGATCAAATTCTGGAAGCTTATCTGAATGAAATTTTTATTGGTCAGTTCCATAACAATGCAGTGCATGGCTTTGCGTTAGGCAGCAAGTTTTATTTTGGTAAACCTTTGGATGAGTTGCAGCCAGAGGAATACGCGCTGCTGGTCGCCATTGTCAAAGGACCTTCATATTATGACCCGCGTCGTTTTGGTGCCAGAGCTAAGGATCGCCGCGATTTGGTATTGAAAATGCTGCATAACGAGCAGTTATTATCAGATGCAGACTTCCAGCGCGCTGTGAGTAAACCATTGGCGGTTATACCTTTAGGTCATCATTTAAAAGGTCGTTCACCTTCTTATCTGGATGCGGTGAAACGTGAGCTGAAGGAGTTGGTGACAGACCCTGCTGTTATTGCTGAAGGTATGAAAATCTTCACCTATATGGACCCTCAGGCTCAGCTTGCTGCCGAGCACACAGTCAAACAACGCTTGTCGGAACTGGATAGCAAATTGGAAGCAGCTATGGTGGTGACCGATTACCAGGCTGGGTCATACAAAGCCATAGTAGGTGGTAAAGCGGTACATTTTGCTGGTTATAACAGGGCTTTAGATGCCCGTCGTCAGATTGGCAGCATAGTAAAACCCGTGCTTTATCTGCAGGCACTAAGTAAACCCAACCAGTTTAGTCTGGCCACTATGCTCGATGACAGTCCTATTCACCTCAAAGGCAGTCAGGGCGGTTGGAGCCCTCAGAACTTTGATAAGAAGTTCCGCGGACAAGTGACCTTAATTCAGGCTCTATCTGAATCACTGAACGTTCCTACAGTGCGTTTAGGTTTACAACTGGGTTTGCCAGCTCTGCAGGATGGCTTTAAACGCCTTGGGCTTGAGCGTGATGTGAAGCTGCAACCTTCAGCGTTTTTAGGTGCGGTAGAGCTGACGCCTGCCGAAGTGGCTCAGCTGTATCAGGTTATTGCCAACAAAGGCCGTTATATAAAATTAGCCAGCATAGAGTCTATTACCAAAACAGACGGTACTATGCTGTATCAGCGCAGAAACATTGTGCAACAAAGAGTTACAGAAGATGCGGATTACCTGTTGCAATATGCCATGCAACAAAGTACGCGAAGCGGTACTTCAAAAACTCTGGCGAATCAGTTTGCTGGTATACGCTTTGCCGGCAAGACCGGAACATCCAGTGATCACAAAGATAGCTGGTTTACTGGTTTTGAGCATGAGTCTTCAGTCACTATCTGGTTAGGACGAGATGACAATAAATCTATAGGTTTGACAGGGGGGTCTGGTGCTTTAACTTTATTCAGCCAGTATTTCAGAATGGTCCCTCCGAATTCCTTGTTCAGAGCTATACCTCCAGATGTTACTTTGGGACGTTTTTCTGCTGCGACAGGGCGTGCTGTCGCTGATGATTGTGAAGGAACTCTGTTGTTACCAAAAGTTGTCAGTGCGACCCTACTTACGGATTGCGAATAAACGGGAATTATTGACTTATGTCGTTCAGGCCAGAGAAGCAATTAAAAGTTGAAGAGTGGTGGTATTTACCGCAGTTAGACAAGCTGGCAAAACTTAACAACCGGATGGAAGTAAGCCAACTGGCTGATCTCGATCATCTGTGCCAAAGCGTATTGAACTTTTTTTTACTGAACCCTGGTCGCTTAATCAGCAAAGAGGAATTGCTTAAAGAAGTCTGGCAAATGACTTCTGTCACTGACGGCCGTGTGGCACGGGTTATCAGTGTTTTGCGTGATGTATTGGGCGATGATGTGAAGTCTCCCCGTTATATTGAAACCATACCCAAGCGAGGCTACCGTTTTATTGCCAAAGTGGTTGAGCAGGAACAACTGATAGCTCAGGCCTCGGATGATTATGAGGCGCCACAGAATGCTGCTGAACGTAAGATCAATCGTATTTGGTGGTTGAGCCTGAGCGCTGCGACTGTCATGCTGGCTATTTTAGCCAGTTGGATTTTCTGGCCAACAGACTCAGTGCCTGAAGAACAAGCTCCTTTTGTTAACTGGATCCCTGTGTCTTCGTTGGATGGTTTTGAATATTATCCGGCTATTTCAAATGATAAGAAATTTTTGGTGTATAGCTATCAAAAGAGTAAAAACCATTCCAATGTGTTGATGTTGCAGAATTTGCAGAACCATCAAACGTTACAACTGACTCAAAGCGATGCCGATGATTATGGAGCCAGTTTCAGACCTGATGGTAAAGCTGTCGCTTATCAGCGCCTTAAATACCGTGAATCCTGCGAAATCCGTTTATTAACTTTTGTTGGTGAACCAGGTTATTCAGCGACAGAAGATAAATTATTGACCTCCTGTGGTGCTGGCAGCACATCTACCCGTATCTCCTGGGCTCCAGATGGCAAGTCCTTATTATTCAGTAGTGATGAAAATAGCAAACAACGTATGGCTATTTATTCGCTGGATATCGCTTCAGGGAATAAAACTCAATTGGTATTAGCCAGTAACTCAGGGATGGGGGACTTTACCGCCCGTTACTCTCATAGCGGCGATCAGATTGCTTTTTTACGTGATGTTGCCAGCAACTCTGTACAAATATGGTTAATGGATTTAAATAGCAGAGAAACATCCCTATTGCTACATATTAAACATAGTTATCCGGGTGATATTGCCTGGAGTCATAATGACGAGCAGATTTATTATCCTGCCCGTCGATGGAATATTGAAAGTATTAACGTAAAGACAGCTAAACAAACAACGGTAGCCCTTACCAATAACCAAGCTTCGGAAATACTATTAGGCTCTTCAGGCGAGCTTTATGGGACAGTAGGTCGTTATGGCAATTATTATATTAAAAAGTTTAATAACCCTATTACCAACTCGCATCCGTCAGAAGAAATAGTTTTTAAATCCAACCGCAGTGAACGAACGGTGGAGGCTAATCCTACTGTAGATGGGCCTACCGCTGCCGTTTCTATGCGTACAGGATTGCCACAGATCTGGTTGTTTTATCCAGATGGCAAGCAGCAAATGATCAGTCATTTTGAAAGCACCGTGGTTATATCAGATATGGAATTCTCCGAAGATGGCAAACAGCTATTGGTGTTGATTGATCAGGAAGTCTGGTTATTTGATTTAGCTGGCAAGGCAAAAAGAATAAGTGCCAAAGGCGAGGTAGTGAAAAACCTGAGCTGGGGTCAACAGACCAACAGCATTTTTTATACGATCAATAATAAAGGCAATTGGCAGGTGATGTCTTATCAGCTGGATTCTTCAACTCAGCCAGTGGTTTATCTGGATGGCGTCGATTTTTTTATCCAAAGCAAAAGCAGCAACCATCAATTAAAACGCAGCACCTTAACAGGTAAATACAGCATTTTAACTGACCAGGGTGAAGAGCTTTTAAGTGATGAAGTGCAGCGATTAATATTTGCTGAGTCTTCTACTTTTTTGCTGCGGGAAAACGGTCTGTACTTTTCCGCTATCAATGAGCAGCAGCAAAGCCAGTTATTTTTTTACTCTTACCATGATAAAGCTCTGACTCCATTTGCTTTAGTCTCTGATTTGTATTCATCCCGTTTCTCGTTAAGTCATGATGGGCAGTACATTTATATGGTGATAGGAGAAACTCAGGATTTAGATATAGCTAAATTAGAGCTAAAAACCATAAATTAATCATTAATTTATAATAATTTCATCAGTTTATGTAATTCCGAGTATCCGATACTGCAGTGGTCGAATTCAACCACTCTAATTGGAACTTAAATATGAAACTGATCAAATTTATCGCTGCTGCCGCTTTAGTTGCTTCAACTTCTTTAATTTCAGGTGGTAATGCCACTGCTGTAGGCCACACACAAGCTGTTGCAGGTGTATGCCCAAATTGGCCACATTGCCGTGGTGTAGATTTTGAAGATCAAACATTAGAGTCTACGACCCAAGTAGTAATTACACAGTCAGCTATTAAGGCTGTTTAATACTCCTACTCTACTTTTCGCTTGAATTGGTTATAATCCGCCTACTTGTTTATGTAGGCGGACCCTTATGCAACATACAGCAGACTACCTGACCTTTGGTCAATGGCGGTATCTGCGTACCATTGGACAATTACAGCCTCTGTCGGCGTCAGCTGATCCGGAGGTGCTGACATTGGAACCAAGGCTGCATAAGTTACTAAATTTTTTCCTTGACCATAAAGAATTGGTCGTCAGTCGCGAACAGATATTGTCCGGTGTCTGGGGGGAAGGTTTAGGTTCTGATGAATCCCTAACCCGCGCTATTGCGGCTCTCAGACGAGCTCTGCAAGACAGCAGAGTTGAACCAACCTATATTGCTACCTTGTCGAAAAAAGGCTATTGCTGGCTTGCTCCTGTTGCAGAGGTGGATTTACCTCCTCCAGATGTGCAAACACAACAAGGAGCTGAAGCCCCTTTAGATTTACTCAGTACTCAACAAGCAATAGAAAGCTGGCACAGTGGTAAAAAGAGGAAACTAAAACGTATCCGGTATATCTGGTTCAGCACCTTAATATTGTTACTTTTTAGCCTAAGTTTTGCTTTATTGGTCAGTAAAATGAACGAAAAAGCAAGTTTACCCCGCTACTTACAACTGACACCTGTCAGCGCTTTGGATGGCAAGGAACAAACACCTTTGTTGTCCAATGATCAATCTTTAGTCGTGTTTCAGCATCAGAGCCCCGATGAAGCCAACTGGCGTTGGGTGACACAACAATTGCCGTCAATGCAGTTCCGTTATGATGAGGAACGTTATCAACATCTCTCCCAGCCTCAGTGGTTAAATAGCGAACAAATTATTTTCCGGTCGCAACAACAGCAAGAATGCACATTTTGGCGTAAAACAGTGAAACAACATTTTACTGCTGCTATTCCATTGTTTTCCTGCCATCAGTTTATTGCTGCAGGACAAGCAATAACTGCAGATGGTTTGTATTGGCTGGATTTGGAGCCTGCGACTGGCCAAACTCAGCTCTGGCTTTGGCAGCAGGAAAATTCACAGCGTTTGTTGATGCAGTTTCCTGCACGGTGGCGCGGCATCAGTCACTTTATTGTTAAAGACAAAAAAGCCTATGCACTGGCTCAAGTGGGATATAGCCATTCTTCCCTGATAGAGCTGGACCTGACAGACTTAGACTGGCGTGTGATTACCGACTTTGAGTTTTCTGCCAACCAGCTAGCCTGGTGGGGGGAGCATGATTTGCTGGTGAATAAATCTGGCAAACAACTCCAGGTATTGTCACTGCGAACTGGAAACAGCAGAGTTTTTGGCGAGATGACCTTTAATCTTGCTGATAGTTCGGTATGGCAACAATCCTTATTAGCTGTTTATCCGGCCCAGGCTGTCACTGATTTAATGCAACTGCAGTGGCAGGAACAAAACAGCCAAATCGTTACTTTGCCTTTTGCCGAAAGTAACAGATCTGAATCTCTATTGCTGGTGCAGCAAGACCAGTCTTATTTCGTGTCCGACCGTTCGGGGTTGCCTCAGTTATGGCGCTCGCAAGGGCAGAATACAGAACAGATCAGCCAGTTTAAAACACAATTAGCTATACAGCAGTTGTTATGGCTTGATGGCAAATTGTTAATTCTGATCGACAGACAACTGTTTGAGTTTTCGGAAAAGAGGGGAGAGTTACTACCTCTGACAGAAAAAATGGCAGGTAGTGAGCGTTTTGTGGTCTGTAATGAAGTTTTATACTGGACATCTTATGACCAGAAAGATTGGACTTTAAACCAACTTGAACAAGGAAAAATCCGGCAACTGCTGAACGATGTTGTCAATGTACAGTGTGGACCAGAGCAAAGCCTGGCTATACAGCTGCAGGACACTCCCTATGTAAAACTGTGGCGACACGGACAAAGGATGACGACACTGCCAGTACAAATTAGCTGGCGTACAACAGCCGCTGCGGCATGGGCCAGCACAGATACTGGTTTGTACTGGTTATCTGAGGGGGGGACTGTATTAAATTATTACGACTGGAAACAACAGCAACAACAGCAACAATGGCCGTTGTCGCAAGCCGCTCAGGCGTTGATTTCAGGGAACGGAACTTTGTTTGTGCAACAATTCAGAGCTCAGGATACCGACATTATCTGGTTGCATCCTGAGCCTGCTGAGTAAAAGTTAAGCTTTCAGTTGAATAAAGGCGTTTTTAGCCGCAGCTATGGTGTAAGCCAGATCGTCATCACTATGAGCTATAGACAAGAAGCCGGCTTCATAGGCTGAAGGCGCCAGATAAACCCCTTGCTCTAACATCAGATGGAAAAAGCGTTTAAAGGCTGCGATATCACATTGTGTCGCTTGCTGGTAGTTCGTGATCTGCGTTTCATTACTGAAAAACACACCAAACATACCTCCCACCTGAGTGGTTGCAAGTGGAATACCCACTTCTTTAGCCGCTGCCGCTAAACCTTCAATCAGCTGTGTAGTTTTGGCCGTTAATACATCATAAACACCAGGCTTACGGATTTCCGTTAAAGCCGCTAAACCTGCTGCCATAGCGATAGGGTTGCCTGACAGAGTACCAGCCTGATAAACACCACCTAAAGGTGCTATATGCTGCATAATATCGCGACGGCCACCAAAAGCGCCGACTGGCATACCACCACCAATAATTTTTCCTAAAGTAGTCAGATCTGGTTTGATGTTGTAATAGGCCTGGGCGCCACCTAATGCGACACGGAAACCTGTCATTACTTCATCAAAAATCAGCACTGCACCGTATTCGTCACAAAGTGCACGTAAACCTTCTAAAAAGCCTGGTGCTGGTGGAATGCAGTTCATATTGCCTGCTACCGGCTCGACGATAATACAGGCCAGATCAGCACCTTGTTCGGCAAAAATCGCTTTGACCTGCTCCAGATTGTTAAACTCTGCAGTGAGCGTGTATTTAGCAAAATCAGCTGGTACACCAGGTGAGTTTGGTACACCTAAAGTTAAAGCACCTGAGCCTGCTTTGACCAGCAATGAGTCGGCGTGACCGTGGTAACAGCCTTCAAATTTTAGAATGCTGTTACGACCGGTAAAACCACGGGCTAAACGAATAGCACTCATGGTTGCTTCTGTGCCTGAGCTGACCATACGCACCATTTCCATGCTTGGCACTAATTCACAAATGGTTTCAGCCATGGTGATTTCAGCAGGGCAAGGTGCACCAAAACTTAAACCTTTTTCAGCGGCTTTAATTACAGCTTCCCGGATTGAAGGATGGTTATGCCCCAACAGCATCGGGCCCCATGAACCTATATAGTCGATGTATTTTTTACCATCGACATCATATAAATAGGCCCCATTAGCGCTGTCGATAAACACCGGTGTGCCACCTACGCTTTTAAAAGCGCGGACTGGAGAATTAACGCCACCAGGAATAGTTTTTTGTGCTTGCTGAAATAACTGTGCTGACTTGGACATAGTGGATCCTTAAAACGAAACCTTTAAAAGACGGCCGGGCACAAAGCCCGACTTAAAGATAAATGAAAAGTAGAGGTCTGTGCCTTTGGGTTACTTATTACTGTACCAGGGCACTTCACGCTCGTATTTGCTGACAAGCTGATCCACACCTAAGGTTAAAGCAAACAAGGCCATACGCACTAAAACACCATTATCCGCCTGCCGGAAAATGGCCAGATTCGGGTTCAGGTTTAAGTCGTTATCCAGCTCATTGGCTTCGATACGGGAATCACGGGGCAGCGGATGCATAATGACTGTATTGGATTTACAGTGTTTGGTGTAAATATCCTGATTTAAGCGGAATTTACCGCGGTATTTATTGGCTTCTTCCTGGGAAGGAAAACGCTCTTCCTGAATACGGGTTTGATAGACGATATCCGCGTTTAAGTTGCCTGCCAGTTGATCCGTCACTGTCACTCTGTGACCTGCATTTTCAATCAGCGAGACGATGTCATCCGGCATCGCCAGTTCATTTGGTGCTATCAGAGTGAACTGAATGTTTTTATACAGAGCCAGTAATTTGGATAATGAATGCACGGTACGACCAAACTTTAAATCACCAATCATGGCGATATGCATACCATCTATATGTTGCTGTGAAGCGGCCAGCTCTTTTTCTATGGTGAACAAATCCAGCAAAGCCTGAGTTGGGTGTTCGTTGGCACCATCACCGCCATTTAATACCGGCACGCGGCTGCCTTCAGCAAATTCAGCCACTGAACCAGCTTGTGGATGGCGCATAGCAATAACATCGCTGTAACTACTGATCACCCGGGCTGTATCAAA
Source organism: Rheinheimera mangrovi (assembly GCF_003990335.1). NCBI lineage: Bacteria > Pseudomonadati > Pseudomonadota > Gammaproteobacteria > Chromatiales > Chromatiaceae > Rheinheimera > Rheinheimera mangrovi. Next base: position 873,830 of record NZ_CP034683.1, read on the forward strand.
TAAGGATTCACCTTTGGATAACGCAGAGGATTGCATGCCAGTGGTTTCACGAACTTCGCCACCTAACAGGTTAAAGGCACAACCAAAGCTGACACGGGTTCTGGTGCTGGGTTCAAAAAATAAATTACCTAAAATGGCACCTTCGAGCACAGTGGTGCGCTTCTGGCGCGTCGCATAAGGTTCCATACTGCGGGCAATATCAAAAACCTGCTGAATTTTGTCACGGTCAAACTGTTTGACGGAGAGGATGTGTTCGCCTTTAAAGCTCATACTGGGTGCTCATCTGCTAGAGGTTGCGGGGCGCCGAAACTGGCTGAAAGTCGGCGCATAGCATAGCAAATAAGGTGCTTTAAATCAGCCTATACCGGCTTTAAAATCGCCAGAAAAATAATGGCAAAAAGTAACAGTACAGGGAATTCATTAAAGAAGCGGTAAAATTTGCTGCTTTTGCTGTTTTTCCCCTGTTTAAAGTCGTTCAGCAGCTTAAAACAGTAGCCGTGATAGACGTAAAGCAGAGTTACCAACAGCAGTTTGTAGTGCAGCCAGCTACTTACTGCAAACCAGGCTGCACCATATAGATGAATCAACCAAAGGCCAAACACCAGCGTCAGTACTGCAAAAGGCGTGACGAAATACAATAAACGCCTTTCCATCACTTTAAACTGGGCATCTACGGCCGGATCTTTCGTGTCAGCGTGATAGACAAAGAGCCGTGGCAAGTAAAAAATGCCGGCAAACCAGGCCACCATAAAACTGACATGCAATGCTTTAATAACCAGTAATGTATTCATCAGATTAAATTATTCTGTTTAGTTAATAGGGCTCGAACCTGTTCCCAGCGGATCAGACCTAAAAGTTGTTCAGGCTGTTGTGGGTCGAAAATATACACTACACCACCTTTTTGTTCATCCAGAATAGTATGAACTTCTGCCATAGAAGCCTGATGACTTAAGCCCTGCAGTGGTTGGCGCAATAGAGTGGATTGCCCTGTCATAGATGCATCCAGATCATAATCAATCAGCAAGAAAGGCTGTTCTGGGTTGTCTGTTTGCAGGATCAGCAACTGGTGAGCCGCTTTATCTGCCAGAATAGTTTCAATTTTATCTTCTTCTGAAGCCGATAGCTGCACATACTCTTTATCCAGCATCGCCAGTACACCGACTTTTTGCAATACGTCGTCGGCTGGCGCCAATTTGTAGGGCAGTTGTTGCAGTTCTAACTGCAGGACAAAAATCGATTTGTTTTTAAATAGTTGTACAGTAGTGACATAAGCGCAGGTAATCACCAGCATGGCTGGCACTATAATATCGGGGTTATAGGACAGCTCCATCACTGCCACTAAAGCAGCTAAAGGCGCATGTAATGTGGCCGCCATAAAACCCGCCATACCCAAAGTAGCGTAAGTACCGGATAAACTTGCATCGCCCGACACGAATACAGGTAAAAACGCCAATAAAGTACCAGCCAGAATGCCTATACCAAAGACCGGACCTATCACACCACCTGGCACTGCCAAACCTACAGCCACTACAGTTAAAAGAAATTTTGCCAATAAGATAGTCAATAACAACCAGAATTCAGTAGATGCGGTGACGGCATAAAATATAGCGCCTGTCTCAGCACCCATCGCCTGAGGAACCAGATGGCCGACAGCGGCGGTGATAGCTGCGGCCAAAAATAATTTCAGCGCTAAATGCCATTTCTGGAACCACTTTAAAATACGCCAGATACTTTGGTTAAAGACATAAGCGGCAGCCCCAATGGCGATGCCACAAAGCACCAGATAAGGCAGATGCCAACCACTGATCGAGACAATTTTCAGCGCTGCCAAATCATTGCCCATACCAAACACGCCACGCGTTAGCAGAGCGCCAACTACAGACGCCAACATGACAGGCACAAACACATGAATTCGGTATTCCCGCAGCACCACTTCCATCACAAAAATAACGGCGGCTAAAGGCGTGTTAAAAGAAGCTGAAATTGCAGCTGCTATACCACAGCCGGCCAGAATGCGGATACTGTTATAAGGCAGGTGTAAATATTGCCCAAGTAAACCTGCACCAAAAGCACCCAGATGCACTGAAGGACCTTCACGACCTACAGAGAAACCGCTGGTTAGCGCTATAATGCCACCAAAAAACTGATTAAAGGTATTCCAGAATGGCATCACCCCATATTGGGTTTTAATACGGTGGATTACATAAGCTATACCCATGCGGTAATGGGCCAACCCAACTAACATCGCCATGATGCTAATAAGCACAGCAGCAATAAAAGGCAAAGCCCAGCGATAGCCTTCGGATATGCCAGAGAAATCATCGGTGCGTTCTAAAAAGAAACTTTGGATGCCAATAATAGTCAGACGGAATAGCAGGATCAGCAATGCGGCTAAAAAGCCTGCCACTATAGCCAACAGGCACAATTGTACTGACGTAAGAGGGAAAGCCAACCGAAGTCGTAATTTTGCTTGCCAGTCCGCTGGTAGTAACATGCTATAGTGTCTGAGTCCGCGATAGGCAAAGTGTAACATAACTATTTGAGTAGGTTGATGAATCGTATGCAGTTTTTGCTCTGGCTCAAAAGTAGCTGGAGACAGGTTTTGGTCACCGCAGGTCTGATGGGGCTTGCTGCTTTGGCCGGGCAGTTATTTGGCAATTATTATTATGTGCAACAGGTAAATTTGCTTTCGTCCAAACTGGAAGAAAGTCAGAAAAAAACCAACAACCTTACAGCTAACCTGAACGAGCAGTTAAAACAAAACGACTATCTGACGGCCGAATTAGCGGTGGAAAAAAGTGCAGGACAACTGATCCAGCAAGAACTCAAAGCTGAACAGCAAAAGCTGTTTGATACCCGCAAAGACCTGGCCTTTTATCAGCGTATTATTTCTCCTGAATTGCAGGCCGACAGTTTGATTATTGATAGCTTCAGCATCACCCCTGGAGCCTCAGCCAATAGCTACAGATTTAATCTGGTGCTTATCCAGCAGGATAAACAACGTAATTTTGCCAAGGGCACTGTTGATCTGAAATTACATGGTTTTGCCGGTGATAAAAGAGATACAGTCGATCTGTTGCAACTAGCGGGATTCAGCAAAAGTGATAAAGCTTTTAGCTTTAAATACTTTCAGATCATTGAAGGTGAGTTTTCTTTGCCAGAAGGGTTTAAACCTGAAAAAGTGGATGTGGCTTTAAAGGTGGCGGCAGCCCGCTCGGCCAAGTCAGCTAAGGTCGATAAGAGCTTTTTTTGGCCTAGTGTACAGCCCGGCGAAATACTTGAATAAATTAGTCAAGTATTAGATAATCCGCGCCCAGTTATACCGGAGGACATATGTCAGAGTTACAACTTCCTATTCAGTTTACCGACGCCGCCGCCAATAAAGTATTGGCCCTAGTCACCGAAGAGGAAAACCCTGAGTTAAAACTGCGGGTTTATATCACAGGTGGTGGTTGCTCAGGCTTCCAGTACGGTTTTACTTTTGATGAAAAAGTAAACGAAGGTGATCTGGTTGTCGAAAAAAATGGTGTCATTATGGTGGTTGATCCTATGAGCCTGCAGTATCTGGCTGGTGGCGTAGTCGATTACACTGATGGTCTGCAAGGTAGCCGCTTTATTGTGCAAAACCCAAACGCAACAACAACCTGTGGTTGTGGTTCCAGTTTCTCCGTTTAGTTCTTCGTGCGTATCACTACGAGAAAAAAGGCTTCTGCAGTGCAGAGGCCTTTTTAGTTTTTGTGCTAAAAGACAGCTCGTTCAGCTAACAGTCAGACCTTTTGTGGAAACATAGCTGCAATCAGGTTAGATCAGACACTGTTGTGTAAATTAAATTGTTCGTTCCTATTTTTTAATAGGGCGGTTAATCGACAAAAATCTGCGATAAGTGACTACATTTTCAGCAAGGTAACTATACGCTCTGAACAACCTATGGTTTAATGAATTGCTTTTTTTGCTTATTGGGACATTCCCTAAGCTTTGGATTTTTTTTGGCAGGAAGTTTAAGTCGTAAACACAAGGCGCTTGCGCGCTGGGAGAACAACAAATGAAAGGTACTAAAAGCGTTATTTCAGATGAGAATAAAAGATTATGTGTGTGGCTGAAGCGTCAGCGTCAGGAAAAAGGCCATACCATGCGCAGTTTGTCTGAGATTTTAGGCACTCCGCATTCTTTTATCGGCAAGGTTGAGAATCAGGAACGTCGTCTTGATGTAGTTGAATACGTTCGCTATTGTCAGGCTCTGGCCATAGATCCTATGGACGGATTGAAGCAAGTTCTGATCGAAGCTTAATTTGCTTTTATCTGAAAAAAAACGCCGCGTTAACGCGGCGTTTTTTTGAACAGCACAAAACAAAGTACAATGGCCGGTAACCCCATCAGAGCCGTCATAACAAAAAACGCCTGATAGTCCATCACTTCGACCCATCCCCCGGAAAATCCGCCTAGAAACTTAGGTAATAACAGCATCAGGGAACTAAACAGGGCATATTGTGTAGCGGTAAAAGCTAAGTTAACTAATGACGACAGGTAAGCAATAAAAGCACTGGTGGCTATTCCTGCGCTTAAATTATCAGCAGAGATAACCGCAATTAATAAAGGTATGTTGTGGCCCTGGGTACTGAGGTAACAATAAAGTAAATTGGTACATGCACTAAGCAAGGCGCCAAGCAACAATATCCGTAAGGTCCCAAAGCTATTGATCAACATGCCCCCTAAGGCAGCTCCAAGCAGGGTCATCAGCACGCCAAAGATTTTCGACACGCTGGCGACTTCTTCTTTACTAAAACCCATATCCACATAAAACACATTCGCCATCACTCCCATTACGACATCAGATACGCGATAACAGGCGATTAAACTTAAAATAAGTAAAGCATTCAGGCCGTGACGGGCAAAAAAATCAACAAAGGGGCCAACCACTGCAACTTTTAGCCAGTTCATCAACTTTTGACTGACAGAGCTATGGGCAGGGCTAATCTTAAGCTGATCTTCAACAACTGGTTCGGGAGAGAGCAGAGTGGTTAATAAGCCTAAGGCCATGCAGCCTGCCATCACCAGATAAGTGGACTGCCAGGCTTGCAGATCATAACCAGTCTCAGTGCTGCTGAATAACGCCGCTATCCATAAAGTACCAGCTGATGAGAAGATCATGGCAAGGCGGTAGCCCGCCAGATAGGCCGCAGCCAGCACCGCCTGCAAACGCTCAGGCGCCGCTTCTATACGATAGGCATCTATAGTGATGTCCTGAGTTGCCGACGCTATAGCTAATAACACAGCACAGAGTGCCATCCATTTCAATTCTGTTTGCGGGTTCATAGTGGCCATTAAAAGTACGGCCAGAACAATCAGGCTTTGCGACAGGATCAGCCAGCTACGCCGACGCCCCAGCCAGTGTTTCAGACCGGGTAAGCTTAAATGGTCTATCAGAGGTGACCAGATAAATTTAATGGCATACACCATAATCACCCAGCTGAAATAACCTATTTGTTCGCGTGATACTCCGGCTTCTCTGAGCCAGAATGACAATACCCCAAACACCAGCATTAACGGCAAACCACTGGAAAAACCCATAATAAAAATGGTTAGAACCCGGCGCTGGCAATAAAGTTGTAAGGAGGAAAAAAAAGCAGCAATAGCAGACAAGACGGTAGTCCGTGCAGAAAAACATGAAACCAGCTTACAGCTTCAATAAATTAGATCAAGGCCTTACCCCCACGCAATAGCAAGGCAGTTGTCCATAACCATGCAAAAAGCTCAGGCAATACTGCAAATCGCGGCGTACTTCGGTGTTTTGTTTCAGTTCAGGCTCAGACCAGTATTCAATCTGATACAGCAAATGCCAGAACACCTGCTCACGCAAGGTTTCAGGTCGCCAGCTTCTGACCCGAAACTGAGACCATTCCTCCAGCGTATCCCAGACAAATAGATGTAACTCTCTGTGCGGCAGACGGCCACGCAGGAAGCGGGAAAGGTAGAAAATTAACTGTCGTGATTTTTGTTCAATAAAGGGCTCTAACATAGGTCTGATCCCTGTCAGAGCTGGCACCACGCCAGCTCTGTGTGCTCAGAGCAAGTATAGTCGGGCTTTATTGTTCTGGCTGTAAAATCACTTGTTTTAAGATAATTGGCTGTTTAGGCACATTTTGCCAGCCTGTGGTTTCATCAGTATGGGTTTCCAGCAGCTTCATTTTTTCTAGTACTTCAAAGCCATCCTGGATTTGGCCAAAAACCGTATAACCCCAGTTTTTGCCTGGATCCAAACTTGAATTATCATTCAGATTAAAAAAGAATTGACTGGTGGCGCTGTGCGGATCGTTGTTACGAGCCATAGCAATACTGCCAAACTGATTTTTTACACCATTGCCTGATTCATTAAACACAGCCGGAAATTCGTCCACTGGCGCCATATCAGCTTTATAACCACCACCTTGCAACACAAATTCAGGTTCCAGCCGGTGAAACACTGTGTTGTCATAGGCTTTTATATTGACGTAACTTAAGAAGTTATTCACGGCCAGAGGTGCTTTGATTCTGTCCAGTTCGACTATGATGTCACCCACTGATGTGACTAGCTTTACTTTCGGAAACAAGTTGTTTTGCTGCACATATTTGCCTGTAGGCTTGGTCATGTCGACCGCCGCCACCGCAGAGACTGAAAACAGTGTGATCAGTACTAAAGTAATCAGACGCATCACTTAGCCCTTCACGTAAGAGTGCCAGCTGCTGTCGTTCAGTAACTCAGCCAGCACTTGTTCCGTTAAAACCCGTAATTTCACTTCGGCCGCGGCGTTGTCCAGCTTAAACGGGCCCGAGAAGCTACTTTTGCCTGCATAGACTTTATCAAAAGAACCATGGCTGTTTTGGATCTCAATACGTAGTTCGACATCGTTTTTCACCAGATGCTCCACTGTGCGTTGATCCGCATCTGCAGATAACTTCAGAATTTGAACTGTCATAGTGGTCACGCTGCTGGAGGTTAATTTAGCCCCTTGTGCTGTCATTGCATCCGTTAAGGTGGACTCCAGTTGCTGTGCCAGATTATTGCTGGTCGGCAGACTAGTGACTGCAGTGCCTTTACGCAAAAATAAGGTTTGATCAGAAGGACGCTGATCCACCACGGTCAACACAAACTCGGCACCTGACAACGCTTTGCTTTGATTCCAGAATACCTGGGGCGTGACTAAAAAAGACGATGAAGTGCTGCTACAGGCGGCAAGAGCCAGACTGAAAGCCACTAAAACTGGTCGCAAAACAGAGGACATAGTTATTTCCTTTTGGTTGATTCGAGGATCACAAATTTATTGTTGCTGGCTATGTGGCGACATCCGCCCAGCAGTACCGTCATTTTTTCGTAATAAGGCAAATGTCTGTTGGCCACAATACGTAATTTACCACCGGCCTTTAAGCAACGTTTGGCGTCGTTAAACATCTGCCATGCAATATGTTCTGTTACAGCCTGCTGCTGATGGAAAGGCGGATTACAAATCACATAATCCAGACTCTGATCAGCCTGGCTGGCTAAACAGTCGTCTGTTCTGAACTCGGCCTGAGACAATAGTTCAGGTATGTTGGCCTCAACTGAAGCTTTTGATGATGCCACAGCCATATAGGAGTCATCGGTAAAAATCACTTTAGCCTCAGGCTGTTGTTGTAATAAGGCAACGCCAAGCACACCATTGCCGCAGCCTAAATCGGCTACTAGAGAGCCTGCATCCAGTACTGGTAAATGTTCCAACAGGAAACGTGCGCCTATATCCAGTTGCTCTTTCGCAAACACATTGGCGTGATTAACCAGTGTCAGCTGATAATCAGGTAATTCCCATTGAATAGGGTAAGTAAAAGCACGAGCTTCACCGCGAGGAATACAATGAATAGTCCGGCATTTTTTCTGGGCAAGCGAAGCCTGAGTTGCTCCTAATTCCTGCTCAAAAATAGCCAGTAAGTTTTTATGAATATCTTTGGCTTTTGCTGCTGCAATAATAATAGTGTCTGGCCGAACGACCTGACTCAATTGCTGTAACATATAACGCAGGTAACCATGATTATTAGGTACTTTCAGCAGCACCAGATCCACATCAGCGGGCAAAGCAGTCACACTGTCCAGAAAGCTCACAGCATCGGTAGACAAGCCGTTTTGTTGTCTGTTGTGCACTGTCGCTTGCTGGCTTAATACAGAATCGTTCTGCTGACTATGTGGGTAATCACCCAAAGCACAGGACAAAGCGCCAAACAAATCGTGCATCACTACCACTTTTAAATCAGCACGTTCATTAAGCAAAGGTAAGGCTTGTTGCAACAGCAATTCATCGGCCGCATCCCAAGCTTGTAAGCTGCGATTGCTTTGCCCCAGTGGTAATCTGTCCAACTGCAGTTGCTTGTCAGCGACGGTAAAAATAGTATTCATGCCATTCAACTTAAAGAAGAGAAGGTTGTATTTTGACACGTGCACACCAGAGCGACAACCATGGATCGTTGCAACACTTTGTATTACCGCAAGCAGAGTTGTTATTTTGGCCAAAGTGGCTGTCGCCAGAGCAGGCAGAGCGCTGTTATCAGCAATTGGCGCAGCAATTAAACTGGCAGCAGCCCGCAATAAAAATCTTTGGCAAAGCCGTGCTGATCCCAAGGCAGCAGGTGTGGATGGGCGATCCGCACTGCAGTTATAAATATTCAGGCGTATTATTTGAGCCGGAACCCTGGCATCCGTTGGTCAGACAACTTACAGACTGGGTAAATCAATTGTGTCAGACTCATTTTAACTCGGTATTGCTGAACTGGTACTCTGATGGTCAGCAGCATATGGGGTGGCATAGTGATGATGAGCCGGAGCTGGGTGAAAACCCGCAAATTGCGTCGTTAAGCTTGGGGCAGCAGCGGTTTTTTGACTTAAAACATAAGGGCTTAGGGACACAGTTGAAGCTGGAGCTTGGGCACGGATCATTGTTGCTGATGGCAGGCCAATGTCAGCAGTATTGGCAGCACAGAGTACCGAAAATGGCCTCAGCCACAGAGGGACGTGTAAACCTGACTTTTCGTGAAATCAAGCAAAAAACAACTTAATTATATTTTCTCTATGGCAGCAGTCGCTTAGCGGATTTTCCTTCACTTTTGCAAAAAAGCGGGCTGACAAGGTGTAATGCCTTAACTAGAGTAGAGGTGAGGGAGCAATGAAGAGGTTCAGCTATGTTGGTTCATACCGCAATAGAACAGAAGTTATTGAGCGCATTTGATCCTGTGTTCCTTGACGTGGTCAATGAAAGCCATATGCACAGTGTGGCACCGGGTTCGGAGTCACATTTTAAAGTCGTGATAGTGACAAATGCCTTTGATGGCATGAGATTGTTAAACCGCCACAGGGCAGTCAATGCCGTAGTGGCCGAGGAGTTGGCCGAAAAAATTCATGCTTTAGCCTTGCATACCTATACACCTGGCGAATGGTACGAATATTACGCCGAAAAACCACCGGCATCGCCTAAATGTTTTGGTGGCAGTAAAAGAGAAAAAACTGCCTTACCGGAGTCCTGAGATCCTACTAAGTTAAAGCGTCGTAAGACGCTTTAACTTTATCCGCCGCTGTATTTTGATTTGGTCATGCAGTTGCAGATGTGACTAAGTTCTTGTTTTTAAATCCACAATGCTGCTATTTTTGCTGATCAGACCTGTTTTTTAAGCTAACGGCTTAAACTAGCTGACAATTTTCAACCAACAATAGGTTTTGTTATGGTTATCCAACCTAAAATTCGTGGTTTTATCTGCACTAACGCGCATCCGGTCGGTTGTGCTGCTCATGTGCAAGAACAAATTGATTATGTCAAAGCCAAAGGCCCTGTGGCCGGTGGTCCAAAAAATGTATTAGTCATTGGTGCTTCAACGGGTTATGGCCTGGCTTCCCGTATTACTTCAGCTTTTGCTTCAGGTGCTAAAACCTTAGGTATCTTTTTTGAAAAAGAACCTACCGAAGGCAAAACAGCTTCTGCTGGCTGGTACAACACTGTGGCTTTTGAACAGGCCGCAACTACTGAAGGCTTGTGGAACAAACACCTGAACGGTGATGCCTTTACCGACGAGTTAAAATCCCAGGCTATTGATTTAATACGTCGTGAAATGGGCAAAATTGATTTAGTGGTCTACAGCCTGGCTGCTCCGCGTCGTAAAGACCCGGTGACTGGCGAAGTCTACAGCTCAGTATTAAAGCCTATAGCTCAGGCTTACACTGCCAAAACCCTGAATACCAGCAAACGTGAAATTGAAAACGTTTCTGTTGAACCTGCTTCTGATGAAGAAATCTTCAATACGGTAAAAGTCATGGGTGGGGAAGACTGGGAACGCTGGTTAGATCAGCTGCATGCAGCTGGTGTTTTAGCTGAAGGTTGCCAGACCGTTGCTTACACTTACATTGGCAAAGAGCTGACTTGGCCTATCTACGGCAAAGCCACTATCGGCAAAGCCAAAGAAGATTTAGACCGTGCCGCTACTGCTATTACGCAAAAACTGGATTCAGTTGCAGGCCATGCTTATGTAGCTTCATTAAAAGCTTTAGTGACACAAGCCAGTTCTGCTATTCCTATTATGCCGCTCTATATCTCCTTGTTATACCGTGTGATGAAAGAAGAAGGCACTCATGAAGGTTGTATCGAACAGATTTATGGTTTGTTCCAGCAAGCGCTTTACAACAACAGCCGCACTTTAGACGAAGGTGGTCGCCTGCGCATGGATGGCAAAGAATTGTCTGATCATATCCAGTCTGCAGTCAAAGACTTATGGGGCCAGGTGACCACAGAAAACATTGATGAGCTGACCGATTACAAAGGTTATCACAATGAATTCCTGCGGTTATTCGGTTTTGGCTACAGCCATGTCGATTACGACGCCGATGTGCCGGCCTTATTGCCGCTGAAAAATCTGGTGCAGTAACTTTGAAAAGCCGCTTCATGCGGCTTTTTTTTAATGAACCTTTGGTTTTTGGTCGATTTAACTGAATTTGAAAGCATTGACAGCAGAGCGAAAGGCAAAGTTAAAAATCTTGTCTACACTGAGCTCAAGTCGGCTGAAATGCTGGATAATTTTGTTGATTAACATAGATAGCACTTATGTTTAGTGCTAGAATCCGCGACTTTGGTACGTGTGTCCGCCACCTGCAACAGAGGTTAGGCTGTTGAGGTCCCGGATGCTACGCGCGGCGAGCAGCCGATAAACCAGGCCCTGTTTCTTCCCGTTAAAAGTGCAAGTACGTATGATAAAAATCAAAAAAGGATTGGACATTCCCCTTTCGGGCAGTCCCAAACAAGACATACATGATGGCCCGTCCATCAAACACGTTGCTGTACTAGGCGAAGAGTACGTCGGTATGCGTCCTACAATGCTGGTAGAGGTTGGGGACCGTGTGAAAAAAGGTCAGGCTCTTTTTGAAGACAAAAAGAATCCAGGCGTATTTTTCACGGCGTCTGTTGCCGGTACAGTCAAAGAAATCAACCGCGGTGCTAAGCGTGTGTTGCAGTCTGTTGTTATTGAAGCTGAAGGTGACGAGTCCGTCGCTTTTGATTCCTTCACCGCTGCAGAACTTGCTACGTTAACTGTTGAACAAGTGAAGAAGAACTTAACAGGTTCAGGTTTGTGGACTGCTTTACGCACCAGACCATTCAGCACTTCGCCAGCGGTTGACAGCACACCTAGAGCTATTTTCGTCACGGCTATGGACACTAATCCATTGGCTGCTGATCCGACTGTAGTAATAGCACAACGCAGTGCAGACTTCAGCAATGGTTTAACAGTGTTATCCCGTTTGTCTGACAAAGTTTATCTGTGTAAAAAAGCGGGTAGCAATGTCCCTTCAGTTCCTGCTGTGCAGGTTGAAGAGTTTGACGGTCCGCACCCGGCTGGTTTACCTGGCACTCATATCCATTTCCTCGACCCTGTCGGCATCAAAAAAGTGGTGTGGCATATCAACTATCAGGACGTGATTGCGATCGGCGCACTCTTCACTTCAGGTCAACTGAATTCAGAGCGTGTGATCTCTTTAGCCGGTCCTGTAGTGAAAAATCCACGTTTAGTGAAAACAGTCTTAGGTGCTTCTATTGCTGAGCTGACTGCAGGTGAGCTGCAAGATGGTCAGAACCGTATCATTTCTGGTTCTGTATTATCAGGCGCTGCTGCCGGTGGTGTGCATGGTTACCTTGGACGTTTCCACAACCAGGTGTCTGTGCTGGCAGAAGGGTATGACAAAGAGTTTTTAGGCTGGGCTATGCCTGGTGCTGACAAGTTCTCTGTGACCCGTGCTTACTTGGCTCACTTAAATCCTAAACGCCTGTTTAATATGACCACCACCACCAATGGTTCGTCACGTGCCATGGTACCAATAGGTAACTATGAACGTGTGATGCCGTTGGATATTCTGCCAACTCTGTTATTACGTGACCTGTTGGTTGGTGATACAGATGGCGCGGTCTCTTTAGGTTGTTTAGAGCTGGATGAAGAAGATTTGGCGTTATCTACCTTTGTTTGCCCTGGTAAATATGACTACGGCATAGCATTGCGTGATTGCCTGACGACTATCCAGAAGGAAGGCTAAAAATGGGTTTAAAGCATTTTTTAGAAAGTATTGAGCCGCAGTTCGAGAAAGGCGGAAAATACGAAAAGTGGTATGCTTTATATGAAGCTGCTGCAACTATTTTCTATACCCCTGGTCTGGTGACCAAAGCGGGTACTCATGTTCGTGACAGTATCGATCTGAAACGTATCATGATTTTTGTCTGGTTAATGTTATTCCCTGCGTTGTTTTTTGGTATGTTCAATATCGGTCATCAGGCGGTTATCGCGCTGCAGGCTGGTTTTGGTATGCCTGAGACCTGGCAAGTCGGCTTATTCCAGTTACTGGGTGGTGAACTCAGCGCTGAATCGGGTTGGGGCAGCAAAATGTGGTACGGCGCCGTTTGGTTCCTGCCTATATATGCCACTGTATTCGTTGTAGGTGGTTTCTGGGAAGTGTTGTTTGCTTCCGTGCGTAAGCATGAAATCAACGAAGGTTTCTTCGTTACTTCTATTCTATTCGCCTTAATTCTTCCTGCTTCTATTCCTCTGTGGCAAGCCGCTTTAGGTATTACCTTTGGTGTGGTTGTGGCAAAAGAAGTCTTTGGTGGTACAGGCCGTAACTTCTTAAACCCTGCGTTAGCTGGTCGTGCTTTCCTGTTCTTTGCTTACCCGGCACAGATTTCAGGTGACAAAGTATGGACAGTAGCTGATGGTTTCTCTGGTGCTACCTGGTTGTCTAAAGCCGTCAATGGTGAAGTATCTGACTGGTCAATCAATGCTCAGTGGTGGGATGCGTTTTACGGTTTTATTCCAGGCTCAGTAGGTGAAACGTCCTTCTTAGCTCTGATGATCGGTGGTTTAGCCTTAATTTACTTCCGCATTGCCTCATGGCGTATTGTGGCTGGTGTTATGGTCGGTACTGTTGTTTTTGCCACTATGTTCAACATGATTGGTTCAGAAACAAATGCTATGTTTGCTATGCCTTGGTACTGGCATATTGTGTTAGGCGGCTTCGCTATTGGTATGTTCTTTATGGCAACAGACCCGGTATCGGCCTCTTTCACAAATCAAGGTAAATGGGCTTACGGTATCCTGATTGGTTTTATGGTGGTGATGATCCGTGTGGTAAACCCGGCTTACCCTGAAGGTATGATGTTGGCTATATTGTTTGCTAACTTATTTGCTCCGCTGTTTGATTACATGGTGGCCCAGTCGAATATCAAACGGAGGCTTGCTCGTAATGTTTAGTAATAACGATAGTATCGGCAAAACCTTTTTTGTGGTTATTGCTTTATGTCTGGTTTGTGCAATTTTGGTAGCAACAGCTGCTGTGCAGTTGCGTCCAAAACAGGTTGAAAACAAACTGTTAGATTCTCAGAAAAACGTTCTGGCAGTGACGGGTTTGTTATCTGGTGGCGACATCAAAGAACTTTACGCTAAGCATATTCAGGAGCGTTTAGTGGATCTGAATACCGGCGAGTTCGTTGATATGGCTCCGGAAAGCTATGACTACCGCAGAGCGATGAAAGCGCCTGAAACCAGCATCAAGTTGGAAGGTGCGGACGACAAGGCTTCGATTAAGAGCCGTGCCAATATTGCTCCTGTTTACTTCGCCTATAACGACGGCGTTGAATCTGGCAAGTTATCAGCCATAGTTCTACCAGTCCATGGTTATGGTTTATGGTCGACTATGCACGCCTTTTTAGCTTTGGATAACGATGGCAATACCATTAAAGGTATTAACTACTATGAACAAGGCGAAACCGCTGGTTTAGGTGGTGAAGTACAAAACCCTAAATGGACTGCTCAATTTGTTGGCAAGAAGTTGTTGGACGAGTCTGGTGCTCCGGCTATCAAAGTGATGAAGCCAGGTAATGCAAATCCTACTTCAGCCTATGAAGTAGATGGTTTGTCTGGCGCCACTTTAACCAGTAAGGGTGTACAGAATACTTTCGATTTTTGGGCTGGCGCCAAAGGTTTCGCACCTTTCCTGACCAAAGTTCGCGATGGAGCATTAAACAATGGCTAGTGCAAAAGAAATTAAAAGCCTCGTCTTCGGACCTGTCTTTGCAAATAACCCTATCGCATTACAAGTATTAGGTATTTGTTCTGCGTTGGCTGTAACCACTAAGCTGGATAAAGCTTTAGTTATGGGTATAGCGCTGACTTTGGTAACGGCCTTCTCGAGCATGTTTATCTCGATGATCCGTAACCATATTCCATCCAGCGTTCGTATCATAGTACAGATGACCATTATCGCTTCACTGGTAATAGTGGTGGATCAGGTGCTGAAAGCTTTTGCTTACAACGTAGCCAAAGAGCTGTCGGTATTTGTTGGTTTGATTATCACCAACTGTATCGTAATGGGTCGTGCTGAAGCTTATGCCATGAAAAGCCCACCATTAATGAGCTTTTTAGACGGTATTGGTAACGGTTTAGGCTACACAGTGTTGTTGCTGATCGTTGCGTTTATCCGTGAACTCTTTGGTTCTGGTACTTTATTTGGTGTTGAAATACTCCCATTAGTCAGCGCCGGTGGCTGGTATCAGCCTATGGGTATGATGTTGATTGCACCAAGTGCGTTTATCATCATCGGCTTGTTGATCTGGATACTGCGTACCTTCCGTCCAGAGCAAGTTGAGAAGGCATAAGGGGCTATCAATGGAACACTACATTAGTTTATTTGTTCGTGCAGTCTTTATCGAGAACCTGGCGTTAGCCTTTTTCCTCGGTATGTGTACTTTTATCGCAGTGTCAAAACAAGTCAAAACGGCATTCAGCTTAGGCATAGCTGTAACTTTCGTTTTAGCTTTGTCTGTGCCTGTAAATAACCTGGTTTATCACAACCTGTTGGCTCCTGGTGCTTTAGCGTGGGCTGGTTTTCCTGGCACAGATTTAAGTTTCCTGGGCTTTATCACTTATATCGGTGTGATCGCAGCCTTAGTACAAATCGTAGAGATGTTCTTAGACAAGTACGTACCTGCTTTGTACAACGCTTTAGGTATTTTCTTACCTTTGATCACAGTAAACTGCGCAATTTTTGGTGCTGTAGCCTTTATGGTTGAGCGCGATTATAACTTCGGTGAAAGCGTAGTCTTTGGTTTAGGTAGTGGTATTGGCTGGACTCTGGCTATCACGTTAATGGCCGCCGTCAGTGAAAAACTGAAATATGCCGACATGCCAGCTGGCGTGCGTGGTTTAGGTTCACGTTTTATCATGGTTGGTTTAATGGGCTTGGGCTTTATGTCCTTCTCAGGCGTTTCACTGTAAGCAATTGCTGTAAAAGGAAAGAACAATGCAAGAGATATATCTTGGCGTTGGAATGTTCACCCTGCTGGTTCTGGCTTTAGTTGTTATGATTTTAGCTGCTAAGGCCAAACTGGTGTCTTCAGGTGACATTACCATTGGAGTGAATGGCGACCCTAAGTTAGCCATTCAAACAAAAGCCGGCGGCAAATTACTTGGCGCTTTAGCTGATAAAGGTATTTTCCTGTCGTCAGCTTGTGGTGGCGGTGGTTCTTGTGGTCAGTGCCGTGTTCATGTTCATGCAGGTGGCGGCGACGTTTTACCTGTGGAAATGGGCCATCTGACTAAAGGTGATCGTCGCGAAGGTTGTCGTTTAGCTTGTCAGGTTAGTGTGAAAACTGACATGGAAATCGAAGTTGAACCGGAAATCTTTGGTATTAAAAAGTGGGAATGTACTGTTATCTCTAACGATAACAAAGCAACCTTTATCAAAGAATTGAAGCTGGCTATTCCTGATGGCGAATCAGTACCTTTCCGTGCTGGTGGTTACATTCAGATTGAAGCTCCGGCTCACCATGTGAAGTACGCTGACTTTGATATTCCAGCTGAATATCGTGGTGACTGGGAACGCTTTAAGTTCTTCACTCTGGAATCCAAAGTAGACGAAGAAACTATTCGTGCTTACTCTATGGCGAACTATCCGGAAGAAGAAGGCATTATCATGTTAAACGTGCGGATTGCTTCGCCTCCGCCAAATAACCTGAGCTTACCTTGCGGTAAAATGTCTTCGTACATCTGGAGCTTAAAAGCCGGTGATAAAGTGACTATTTCTGGTCCATTCGGTGAGTTCTTCGCGAAAGACACTGAAGCAGAAATGGTATTCGTAGGTGGTGGTGCTGGTATGGCCCCAATGCGTTCACACATTTTTGACCAGTTACGCCGTCTGAAATCCAAACGTAAGATGAGCTTCTGGTACGGTGCCCGTTCTAAGCGTGAAATGTTTTATGTTGAAGATTTCGACATGCTGCAAGCTGAAAACGAAAACTTTAAGTGGCACGTGGCCTTATCTGATCCACAGCCGGAAGATAACTGGACTGGTTACACAGGTTTTATTCACAACGTGTTGTTTGAAAATTACCTGAAAAACCACAAAGCTCCGGAAGACTGTGAGTTTTATATGTGTGGTCCACCGATGATGAACAAAGCGGTGATCAACATGCTGAAAGACTTAGGTGTAGAAGACGACAACATTCTGTTGGATGACTTCGGCGGTTAAGCTAAAGCAAATTAAAAAATGGGGTCCCTTGGGACCCCATTTTTATTCGCAGCCATCCTTGGCGCTCACCCTTCGTGCCAATGCTTCGCATTGTTAAAAATTGGTCCTGACAATTTTTTATTTGTCTGAATCACGTTTTTGCGTAGGGATAGTGGCTGAAACTTGTTACAATAGCGCCCTGTAACGGGCAAGCAGGCAGACTGGTTGTTCAACGCTTCTAAGTTTGATGAGGTGGCTATGGAAGTTTTTATTTTTACTTTTATCATCCTGATAGTTGTAGTTGCTGCTATGGCTATAGGCTACATGGTGCAACGTAAAACCATAGCCGGCAGCTGTGGTGGCTTGGGTGCTTTAGGCATCGAAAAGGCCTGTGACTGCGATACCCCTTGTGAGAAACGTCAGCAACGTATGAAAAAAGAGCAGGAATGGCAGCAGAATAAAATTATCTGATACTGCGTATTTTTGTTTTATCAACGCCCGTCAAGCCAGCTCTCGCTGGCTTGTCAGTTTTTAGCTACAGGGTATAAATCTCGCATCCTTTTGTTCTATTGCCTCAAAGCGCCGCGTACTTAATAATGCAGCTCATTATTTTTTTGAGGCCACATTCATGTCTTATCCGGTTGCTATCGCTGTATCTTCTGTTCAGGCTGCTCTGAATGACTCTCAATGGGATGCTCTGATTATTATTGCGTCCGATTTTACTGCTGTGACTGAATTACAGTCTGAAATTAATGCTGCTGCGGCTATAGATAGCCGTATCGGCAAAGAAACTGTGTTGTTGTTATCTGCAAAAGCGCCGGGCCAACGTTTAGTGCTTTCACCTACTGGCCCACTGGACAGAGATTACGATGATGTCCGCAGTTTTTATGATGCCGCCAAACAAGGTATCAGTCAGGCCAAAGCCGCTGGTGCTAAATCTCCGGCTTTGTATGTGATTGCACCGGATCCAGATGCTTATCAATATGCAGCAGAAGTAGCGTATTTAGGTGCCTGTCAGGCCTTGTGGCAGCCGTTGGAAGGCCGTGAAGCCCGTGGTGAAGCAGTGATTGAACCTGTCACTCAAATTGGCGTAATCGGTGTAACAGAATATCAGGCCCGTTATATGGACGCCGTTGAGGCAGGGAAACGTGTTGCCCGTGATTTATGCGGCACTGAACCTGAGCGTATGGCGCCACGTCGCTTCGCTGATTATTGTGTTGAAACTTTTGCCGGTACTGATGTACAGGTATCGGTAGAAACTAAAGTCGATACGCTGCAAAAAGATTATCCCCTACTGATGGCTGTAGCACGCAGCTCTTTGCAGGTTGAACGTCATAAACCTGCTGTGATCCGTCTTGAGTATCAGGGCGAAGGTGATATTGAACAAACTCTGTTATTTGCCGGTAAAGGCCTGGTGTATGACACTGGTGGTGCAGACTTAAAAATCGGCGGCGGCATGGCAGGTATGAGTCGTGATAAAGGCGGTGCGGCGGCTGTGGCTGGTTTTATCAAAACTGTAGCCTTGTTAAAAACCAAAGGCATTCGCATCATCGCGGAAATTGGCGCTGTGCGTAACAGCATAGGTTCTGACGCTTTTGTGCCGGATGAAATTATTACCAGCCATGCGGGAGTACGGGTACGTATTGGTAATACGGATGCTGAAGGTCGTCTGGTATTAGCGGACTTATTATCGCATTTACGCGAAGATGCCAAAACTGCGGTCAATCCTACCTTATATTCTATTGCAACTTTAACAGGTCATGCGGCCCGTGCAGTTGGGCCATACAGTGCTCTGGTTGAAAACGGTGCTGCCCGCCGTATGGGTTTATCTGCCGATCTGGCTATGGTGGGGGATTTATGGGCGGACCCGAGCGAAATCTCCCGTAGCCGCCGTGAAGACTTTAGCTTTATTAAAGGTCGCAGTTCAGCCGATGATTTATTAAGTTGTAACAACGCGCCTTCTTCAGTGACGCCACGTGGCCATCAGTTCCCTATGGCGTTTTTAGTCGCAGCTGCAGGTTTGGATCAACACGCATTAAACACTGAACAACCGCTGCCTTATTGCCACATCGACATTGCCGGCAGTGGGGTAGACGGCGGCGACTGGCAACATGGTAAGCCTTCGGCTTCACCTGTCGCAGCTTTGGCCGCTCATTATTGTTTATAGGCAAGAATTTACTTGGCTGTTGAAAGACCCGGGGCTATGCTTCGGGTTTTTGCATTTCTGCATCTGACAAACGGATCTGAGCTGATGAAATTTATAGATCGTTATTTTGAGTTGACGGCGCGCCAGAGCAGCATTAAAAAAGAGCTGATCGCTGGCCTTACTACCTTTATGGCGATGAGTTATATCCTGTTTGTGAACCCCAGTATGCTGGCACAAACCGGTATGGATCATGGGGCTGTTTTTGTCGCAACTTGTCTGGCGGCAGCTTTTGGCTCTATTGCTATGGGTATGCTGGCTAATTTACCCGTAGCTTTAGCTCCAGGTATGGGGCTGAACGCATTTTTTACTTATGTGATAGTGCTGGAACAGGGCCATAGCTGGCAGACTGCATTAGCTGCAGTATTTTGCTCCGGTGTTTTGTTTTTACTGCTGAGTATCTTCAAAATTCGGGAATGGATTATTCAGAGTATCCCCTTCGCGTTAAAGATGGGGATAGCTGCAGGTATCGGGATGTTTTTGGCGCTGATTGCATTAAAAACTGCCAATATCATAGTGGCCAGCCCTGCGACGCTGGTGACGCTGGGCGATTTGCATGACCCTAAAGTGCTGTTGGCCATAGCTGGTTTTTTCCTGATTTTTGCACTGGCGCATCGCAAACAACATGCGGCCGTATTTATCAGTATTTTAGTGATCACTGCTATCGCTTGGTGGCGCGGTGACACCAGCTTTACTGGTGTTGTGGCTATGCCTCCTTCTTTAGCTGCTACTTTTTTACAGCTGGATTTTGCCTCTGTGCTGCAATGGGCCATGGTGCCAGTGATTTTAAGCTTATTGTTTTTAGATTTATTTGATACCTCTGGCACTCTCGTCGCTGTTAGCCAAAGAGCGGGTTTGTTAAAACCCAATGGTGAAATCCCCCGTTTAAGAGGCGCTTTATTGGCTGACAGTTCGGCTACTATTGCTGGTGCTTTAGTGGGCACGTCCACTACCACCAGTTATGTTGAAAGCACGGCCGGAGTTGCTGCAGGTGGTCGCACAGGTTTAACTGCGGTAGTAGTAGGGTTGGCCTTTTTAGCTGCACTTTGGTTATCTCCGCTGGCGGCAATGGTGCCTGCTTATGCCACAGCAGGAGCCTTGCTTTATGTGGCGACTTTAATGCTAAGTAGCTTGCAGCATGTAGAGTGGAACGATTTGATCGAATCCGTGCCAGTAGTCGTAGTTTTGGTGATGATGCCGCTGACGTTTTCTATCGCTGATGGCATAGGCATGGGATTTATTACCTATGCGGTGCTTTGTCTGGTGACTGGTCGTTTGGCCAAAACGACTTTAAGCGTCTGGGTATTAACCGCAGTTTTTACTGCTAAATTTTTCTTTGCATAAGGGAAGGTATGAAGAAAGTTACAGTTTTATTGGCATTGATGTTATCCACTGCTGTAGTTGCAGAGGATAAAGTGCAGGTCACAAGCACTGAATTAGCACCGCATTTATATATGATTAAAGGGGCGGGCGGTAATATGGCCGCTGTAGTGGGGCCGGAAGGTGCGCTGGTGGTGGATTCGCAGTACGAACACATGGCACCACAAATCAAGGCTGAGCTTGAACGCAAACAAGCAGGTATGCAGATTAAAACCTTGGTCAACACCCATTTTCATGGTGATCACGTTAATGGTAATGCGGCTTTAGCTTCAGGCGCTCAGATTATTGCACACACTAATGTGCTGACCCGGTTAAAAGCTGACGCAAAATTCCCAGCGGCAGGTTTACCAACAGAGACTTTTGTCGGTGAAAAAACGCTTAGCGTTAATGGGATAAATTTAAAACTGGTGACTATGCCCGTCAGCCATACGGATGGCGATTTGGTCGTTTGGTTCAAAGATGCCAATGTGTTGCATACAGGGGATTTATTCTTTGCGGACCGTTTCCCTTTTATTGACCTAAAGAGTGGAGGTTCAGTGACGGGCTATATAAGCAACGTCAAACTGCTGCTCAGTCAAATCGACGATAAAACCAAGTTAATCCCTGGTCATGGTGATTTAATGGATAGAGCGGGGTTACAGCGCTTTTTAAGCATGATGGAGCAGACTCTCGCCGAAGTGAGTGCGCTGAAAGCCGCTGGCAAAACTGAAGAGCAAATAGTAGCTCAAGGATTGTCAGCGCAATGGAAAAGCTGGAGCTGGAACTTTATTACCGAAGAGCGTTGGATCCGTACGCTATTTAAAGCTTAGTCTTGTAGTTCGAAGGCGCTCTGGTTATGCTTTGGCATCGCACAGGGCGCTTTTAGGGTATAAATCAGGATCTTCATGAGGTTACGTGAAACTTTAGTAGTCTACATGCTGCCTATTCTGGTTCTGCCTTTGTTATGTCTGGGGTATTTGTCCTATCATTTCAGCGCGCGCTATTACGAACAGCAGCTGTTTTTGCAAATCAAAAATGAGCTGGTACAAACGCAACAAAATATTCGTTTGAAATTATCTTCTTATCAGCAAAGTTTGCTGGTCTTATCAAGCCAACGTCTGGTTGAGCGTTTTATTTCCGGTGAGCCTGGAGTGGACGCTGATTTAATTACAGAATTTGAACGTTATCGCAGTCGGGAACCTGACATCAGCGCCATTAAGTTTATTCGCTTAAATGGCGATTACCAGCTCACTATACCTGAACAAAAAAATGCGGCTGAAACCAGCAGATTTCGAAACCAGTATTTTTCAGCTTTGCAGTCGATGATGGATGACAAAGGCTTTTTTCTATCCAGTGAGCAAGGTTCAAATCAACTTAATCTTTATGTTGCGCAGAAAGTCTATCTGTCGGGGCAGTCATCCGGTGATTTCAAGCGACTTTGGGGTTATGTGGTTCTGGTGATCAAACCCGAATTATTCCAACGTGGTATCAGCCAGTTAAGTGGTGAACTGCGAGCGCCTTTAGTCGTCAGTCAAGCTGCAACAATAGCCTTCGCTGAAAATGCCTTATTGATGGGGAGCGCATTTTCACCTGTGAGTTTTACTGAAATTCAAGCCAGTGTTGATCAGCACGAGTTTGTTCCAAGCTTGTTATTGGGGCAGCCTATGCTGGTGACGGGCGTGTCATTGGCTGGCCCCTATCAGTTGGTCATTGGGGTGCAACCCGCATTGCTGGATAAAAGTATGGCGTATAAGCCATCATTAATTGCATTGTTTTGTATTTTGTTCTGTATAGGTTTACCTGTGCTGATTTATTGGGTGCTGGCCCGATTTGTGTTAACGCCCATTCGGGAGCTCACAGTCGCCAAAACTGCAGTGGGGCGTGGAGACCTATCTACAGTATTAACCGTCAGAAAGCAGGACGAGTTAGGCGATATGTTTGCGGCTTTTAATGTAATGGTTCGCCAGCTGAGAGTGTACCGTGAGCGCGAGCGGGCTTATCAGTTGCAGTTGGAAGACAAAGTTGCAGTCAGAACTCAGGATTTAGCCAATGCCAATCAGCAGCTGGAGTATGCCAATCAGCAGTTGATTTTAGCCCGGGAAGTGGCAGAGCAAGCCAACCGGCTAAAAAGCGTATTTCTGGCCAATATGAGTCACGAAATACGCACCCCGCTAACCGCTATTATTGGTTTCAGCGAACAGGCTATCCAGGAAAATGATCCGCACCGCCAGCTTGATTATTTGCGCAGAGTGCTGCGCAGCGGTGATCATTTATTGGCTTTGATTAACGATATTCTCGATTTATCAAAAATTGAAGCGGATAAATTGGAACTACTGACCGAGCAAGTGAATTTATTGGCTATAGTGGATGATATTTACCAGCTAACCCGGCAGCAGGCAGAACAAAAAGGCCTGCAATGTTTGTTGGAATTACACTATCCTTTACCGCAATTTATCTATACAGACACCTTGCGTTTCCGACAGGTGCTACTGAATCTGAGTTCAAATGCTGTCAAGTTTACCCAAAAAGGCAAGGTAGTGATTCATGTTTCCTACCAAACACCGGAAGAAGTGCTGAGGATCAAAATCAAGGATACCGGTATAGGTATTACAGCAGCGGAGTTAGGCAAACTGTTTCAACCTTTTGTTCAGGCTGATGCCGCAGTCACCCGCAATTTTGGTGGTTCAGGACTTGGCCTTTGTATTTCGAAAAAGCTGATGGAACAGATGCAGGGCGATATTCAGGTGGATAGTGTCAAAGGCATCGGCAGTTGCTTTGAAATTGTGATGAATTGCGAGCATCAGCATATTAGTCTGGTGAACAGTTATCAGCGTTCTGTGCAGGAAGTTCTGACCGTGGAAGTCCCCACAGATTATCACCAGCTTAAATTATTGGTGGCTGAGGATAATCCTGACAACCAGTTGCTTATTCAGGTATTGCTGCAAAAACTGGGTATTCAGGCTGTGATTGTGGAAAATGGTCACAAAGCAGTTGAGCGGGTATTACTGGAGAGTTTTGATCTGGTATTGATGGATATGCAAATGCCGGAAATGGGGGGGGAAGAAGCAACAGCTTTGATCCGGCATGCCGGCATGGACTTACCTATTGTTGCTTTAACTGCCAACGTGATGAGTGAAGATCAAAGCCGTTATCTGAAAGCAGGCTGCCAGGCTGTTTTATCCAAACCTATAGTACAAAAAGACTTCTTAGCTGTGATACAAAAATTCTGTCAAACCAGTAAAACGCTGGATGAACAACTGGCTGCTCAATTAGCATCCGATCCTGTCATTTTGCAGCTCAAACAAGACTTTAGACAAGGGTTACCAGCCTTGCTTGATGATTTTCAACTTTGGTTAGCGACAGCAAATTGGCATCGCTTGCAGTATGAGGCGCACAGCGTAAAGGGCAGCGCAGGCAGCATGGGCTATCCAGAGTTAACCGAATTGATGTCGAGGCTGGAGTTGGCAGCTCAAGAAGCTGATTTAGATCTGGCTACATGCCTGGTCGATGAATTTGTCGCTTTAGTGGCGGCAGATCAAGGTACGGAACAGGAGATTACGAGTGAACAATAATGTGTTTGAACTGGCGCCTGAGCTTGAGCGGGATAGCTTGTGGTTAGCCGACTGGCCGCTGTGTCAGTTGCGTGTGCAAAATGATGCAAACTATCCTTGGTTTATTCTCGTTCCCCGCCGTGCTGCTATGGTTGAAATTATTGATTTAACGCAAGATGAGCAGGGACAATTGTGGCGGGAAAGCGCTTTTTTATCTGAATTTTTGAAATCAGAGTTTAATGCCAAAAAACTGAACGTGGCTGCCCTTGGGAATATGGTTCCGCAATTGCACGTGCATCATATAGTGCGTTATGAAAACGATATCGCCTGGCCCGCTCCGGTATGGGGGAAGGCGCCGGCAAAAGTGTATAGCGAAGCCGCCTTATTGCAGTTAAAACATAAGCTGTCGTTATTAACCGTACCTGCATGACTGTTCAGGCCTAAACTTGTAGCATGAGTGCTTTTTTGTGACGCTTTTGAGTTAGTATTAGGCGCTGATTGTCTGAAATTTATTGTTGTAAGGAACTTTGTTATGTCGGCTGAAAATGCCTTATTAACCATATTGGTTGAAAAGATCCGCACAGATATGCTGGTTTTACCAACATTACCTGAAATGGCTATTCGGGTGCGCAAAACAGCAGATGACCCGGACAGTAACCTGCTCATGATGACAGATGTCATAGCTCAGGATCCTGCTTTGGCTGCCCGCATGATTAAGGTCGCCAACAGTGCTTTTATGGGACGTTCAATTAAGGTGAATTCACTGAATCAGGCCATCACCCGTATAGGTTTAAGTCAGATAAAAAATATTGCTACAGCTATGGCGATGGAGCAGCTTTTTGTTTCACAACATGAGCAAATCAAAGAAAGAATGGCTTTGGTATGGCGCGACAGCGTTAACATTACCAGTATAGCGCTGGCCTGTTTGAAGCTGTATATAGCAGATAATAAGCACTGCAATCTTAATCTGGATGTGATGACGCTGGCTGGTTTAATGCATTTAATTGGTGCCCTTCCTATTTTAACTGAAGCTGAGCGCTATCAGACTGTGTTTGGTGATCCGGAGTTTTTAGAAAACGCCATCAGTACTTTATCTGGTCAGATAGGTTCCAGCATTATGCGGGCATGGGATTTTTCGGATACTTATGTGCAGATAGTGCTGAACTGGAATAGTCCTTCTTATCAGCCTGAACAGGTGAGTTATATTGACTTTATCCGCTTGGGAGCGCTGGTGCAGAGTCCACTGGAAGGAGCAGCTCGTTTGCAGGCCTTTCAACCTTATATCGATCGTAATATAGTGCCGGACGCGAACTTTATGGATATTGCTGAAGTACGTCTGATTTCTCAGGAAGTAAGAGCTCTATTCAGTTAACTCACTTTGACCGAATCAAGCCCTGCAGCACTGCAGGGCTTTTTAGTTTTTGGTTTTTACTGCACGGCGATATTAGCTTTTAGTGGCAACAGAGCATGACGTAATGCGTCTGTCATCAGCAATAAATCAGCATCTAACCGACCTATCACATCATCCCAGCCCATTTCTTCATTTGAACCCGACAACAAGTCATGGAATTTCAGCCTTTTGATACTGCCATCTTCGCAAATTAAAAAGGTCACTTTTTCATCCTGCTCTAAGGCCAGCTTAGTCACCAGTTTATCCTGTAAATGGCTTTGCACTTCATCGGCACTTAACAAGTGGTTGATAAAGCGCACTTTAGCACCTTCTTCATCCGGAGCTTTTAATTCAGCTTCAGCCCCTAACTGAAAACCTTCCGGTAACTCTTTACCTTGTAACCAGAAATGCAGCTGTTGATTTAACTGGTGGTTGTCCAACAGCGGCATCGCAGGTAAGGAGCCAAAAGCTTTACGCAGCAAAGCCAGTAATTCTTCTGCTCTGCTGGCGCTGCTGGTATCCACTAATAACCAGCCTTGTTGTTTGTCATACAAGGCGGTAGTGACGCTGGATTTACTGAAAGCACGTGGAAGCAAAGTCTGGATCAGTTCTTCTTTTAACGCCTGCTTTTCTTTGCGGCTTAAAGGACGGCCTTTTTCCTGTTCCATCGCGTCAATTTTAGGTGCCAGTTCTTCATTGACCACAGAACCCGGCAGCACTTTTTCCTGACGTTTCACCGCAAACAACATCACGTCATTGGTCTGGTGGCAATATTGCTTCAGGCTTGGATGTAAGGGGCTGGTGAAGCCCATTTTAATGGCTTCCTGCGAGGTGCAAGGGGTGAATTTGAATGCAGCTAAGGCCTGCTCTAATTGATCCTGGTCGGTGTTTAAGTTTTCGGTGACCTGATATAAACGTAAATTTTTAAACCACATAAGTAAGTACTCTTGGGATGAGAAATGCGGCTTAGTATACAGAGTTCAACTGCAGGATTTAGAGTTTTTCAGCGGAAAAAACCAAAGTGCAGATCACTGCACTTTGGTTGTTTAGATTCAGGAATTACGTTTTAAGTTTTTCGGGAAACGAATATGGTAACTCAGGCCATGGCCTGGTTCGCTACTGACCTGAATTGAACCACCCAGCGTTTGACGTACCAGATTATAGGTAATATGAGTACCTAAACCGCTGCCGCCCTGATCACGTTTTGTGGTGAAAAACGGATGAAACAGCTTTTCCAGTTGTTCTTGCGTCAAGCCGCGGCCATTGTCGGAATAAGTAATATCAACCATCTGACCTTCGTCCAGCACTGTGATGCGGATATAACCTTCTTCCAGCTCTTCAAAACCATGAATAAGAGAATTCATTAGAAGGTTGGTAAAAATCTGTGAAATAGCACCGGCAGGGCAACTCAGCATCAGACTTTCCGGACAATTCACATCAATATGATGGCGGGTCTTTTTAAAGTTTGGCTGCAAAGAGCGGATCACTTCGTGCAGATATTCGGCCAAATTAATAGTACGAATTGCATCACTGGTCTGATCGACGGCAATTTGTTTAAAGCTGGCAATCAGCTCTGAAGCCCGAGTCAGGTTGGACTGCAGCAGTGAAGTACTTTGTTTGGCTTCTTCAATAAAATGCTCCAGCACTTTGGGAGACAAGGTTTTGTCTTTGTAAGCCAGGTCCAGCGCTGCCAGCTTCTCTGCTAAAAAGCTGGTTGCCGTGACGCCAATACCTACCGGAGTATTCACTTCATGGGTAATACCAGCGACAAAACCACCTAAAGCAGCCATTTTTTCTGACTGCACTAATCGGTCCTGTGCCTGCTTTAAATCATCGACGGTTTTTTCCAGCTCACTCTGTTTGCCACGTAATGCTTCTTCACTGTGGCGGCGGCGTTCTATTTCTTCACGCAAGGCTTGTTGTTTCACTTCCAGTTCTTGTTTTTGCTGTTGTAAATCCATCATGGCCTGACTTAGGCCTGAAGTTTTACGCGCTACTTCCTGTTCCAGTAATAAGTTGTGCTGATCGAGTTTTTCATTCGAATGCAGCAGCTGCTTCTGGGTGCTTTCCAGCTGAACTTTGTAATCCTGTACACGAGCGATCAGGCGGTTAAAAGCATCGGCCATGACACTCAACTCATTGGCTTCATCGTGGCGAACTTCAACTTTAGTGCCTTCCAGATGATCAAGCTCCAAATCTTCAATTTGTTGCGTTAGTTCACTCAGCGGTAAGGTCAGTTGACTGCGGAAGGCCAGTAAAAACAGGATAATTAAAAAAGTGGTTTTTAATACAGCATTACCAACCAGGAAATAAATACCAATTTTTATCCGGTCCAGCACTACGGCGCGGCTGGAAAACAGCGTGACATCACCGACCTGAGTTGCGCGGCCAGAGAATTCAAAAATGAGCGGGAAAGTGTAACCAAACAAGCCGGAGTTTTGTTCTGTTAGCCGAATGCCTTCTTGTACCAACTGATTGCTGTAACGTTCACTAATATCAATATAACGACCTAATTGTGTAATAACAGCGCCACTATCGTCCCGTACAATAATGCCTTCAATAGCTGGGATAGCCAGCAAACCATCTGCAATGATCAGCGCTTGTTGGGTATTTAACTCCCAAATTGCACGGGTCAGACTGCCGGAAAAGGTTTGCTGTAATGTTGCGAGCTCACCATTGATATGATCTTTGGTGTTGAAGTACTCGGCAACAATCTGGCCTAAAGTCACCACAAAGGTCAGGATAAAATACACTGACAAGACTTTAGTCAGCAGCTTACGCGATAAACTTTTCTGCTGCATGAAACAACCTTGTTTTGTTCGGCTTAATAATGAATCACCCTAAAACACTAACTTATAGAAGATCAGTTTAAATGAAAATACTATATGTAATAAATAACTTAGAGACTAGGCAACAAGAGCTGCTTTAGCAATAAGACTGCTATAAATTGTCAGATTGCAGCAAAAACAGCATTTAATGGTGTTAAATTGCAACATCTTTCAGTATGGTAGCGATGTCTACTATTTGAACTGTACGCACCTTAGTGAAAACAAATAAAGCAATAATAAAGAGGCTGTTTTAATGGCGTTACCTGTATTAATTTGTGACGACTCCTTACTTGCACGAAAACAAGTGCGTAAATCCTTACCTGAGTCTTTTGACGCTGATATTCTCACAGCTGGTAATGGCGTGGAAGCTTTGGCTATTTTGCGTAGTCAGGAGATTGGTTTAGTATTTTTAGACCTCACCATGCCAGAGCTGGATGGTATTGGCGTGTTAGAGGCGATAAAACAGGATGGACTGGACTGTTTTGTGATTGTCATTTCTGCGGACATCCAGCCTGAAATGCAAAAACGAGTCACAGAGCTGGGCGCTCTGGCTTTTGTCCACAAACCTGTCAATCCAGAAAAACTTGTCGTTATTTTGAAACAATATGGTCTGATATGAGTACAGTATTCTCTGAAGAACAAAGGGATTGTTTGCAGGAGCTGATGAATGTTGCTATGGGCCTGGCCAGCGACAAACTTGCCCGCTTTTTAAATACCTTTGTACATTTGCAGGTACCAGCCATTGAGCTGGTGAACTCTGCGCAAATTCCCGCCCAGTTTGAAGCTCAGTACAGCAGCACTGACGCTGCTCTGGTTAGCCAGGGTTTCCTGGGTAATGATGGCTTACGTGGCGAAGCTATAGTGTTATACCAGCTTGATAACGCCCATCGGATTGCAGCTTTATTAGGCTATGACACAGATAGTGCGTCCGAGCTTGAGATGCTGACGGATATCAGCTCTATTTTAACCACTACTTTTTTAAATGGCCTGGCCGAGCAAATTGACAATAGCCTGTCGTACAGCGCGCCCAGGGTGTTATCGTCGCGACAGAATAACGTCGCAGAAGCCTTAGTTGAAACAGCCTGCCACTGGGAGTTGGCGCTTAAAGTAGATATTAGTTACCAGTTAATTGATCATTCCTTTAACTGCGATATGTTGTTGTTGATCCCCGGTGAAGCTGTGTTAAATATCCAGCAAATTCTGGATCGGATAGTGGAAGAATATTGATGTCAGAAGACTGGTTAGCCGGCCCTGTACTGGAGCAGCTTAACAGTGGTGTGCTAGTGGTAGATGAACAATTCCAGCTGGTATACCTGAATACTTTTTTACAGCGACATAGCTCTGTACAGCTTGCAGAGGTAAAAGGAAAAAATTTGTTTAAAGTGTTTACTGATGTGCCTGAAGCCTGGCTCAGACGTAAATTTGTTTCTGTACTTGAATTACAAAGTCCTTCATTCAGTAGCTGGGAGCAGCGTCAGTATGTGATTAAGTTGCCGCATCTGCGGCCTGTCACGAGTTCCAGTCAGTATATGGCGCAAAACTGTACTATGTTGCCACTTAAAGATCCTGCCGGTCGTCGTTATGTTTGTTTGCTGATAGAAGATGCCACCGATGCTTTTGTCTATCAGCAGCACTTGCAAAGCACTTTGCAGAAACTGGAATATAGTAACCGCATTGATGGATTAACTCAGGCGTTAAACCGGCGTTACTGGGAAGAACAACTGAAACTGGAAGTGCAGCGAGCTCAGCGTTACCAGCAGCCTTTGTCTTTGTTATTGTTCGATCTGGATAAATTTAAGCAACTGAATGATCAGTACGGCCATTTGGGGGGTGACTGTGTGCTGATTGAATTAACGGCACGGGTTCGGGATTTGTTACGTGATACCGACTGGTTTGGTCGTTACGGTGGTGAAGAGTTTGGCATAGTTCTAACCAATACAGCGCTTGCCGGCGCACAGGAAGTCGCTGAACGTATTTGTCAGGCGGTCAACAGTAAAGCTGTCACATTCCATGAGCAGTCTATACAAACCTCTATTAGCATAGGGGTTGCTCAATTGGATGTTACAGGTGAGCGTGCACATGAAATGCTGATAGGTCAGGCCGATATGGCGCTTTATAACGCCAAGCGGGAGGGGCGCAACAGGGTGGTTGTCTTTAGTGCCGGTGAAACAGAATTTCTACTCAAGACAATCTGACAGCGCGTTAAATTTAGAATAATCTAAACATTTAGATTGACAGACGTCTAAAATTTTGAGCATATAGGCAGTATGAAAAAGACACAAATCCGCAATACACTCACCATTATTATTACCACCAACCCTGCGGGGTAGGAGGTCGGCGGCGTATTGTTTTCAAAAAGGCCCGTGACCTCCCCGTCACGGGCCTTTTTCGTTTAGCAAGGAGTAAAACATGAGGGTGCTTAAGTTTGGTGGTTCGTCTCTGGCGTCGGTAACCCGCTTCCTCGAGGTGGCGGATATAGTGCAACAACAAATTGGCAATCAAAGCGTAGGCTTGGTGTTGTCTGCGCCTCAGGGCGTCACTAACTTATTGGTGGAGTTAACGGATTTAGCCTTTTTAGGGTCCGATTATCAACCGCTATTGCAACAGTGGAAGCAGCGACTGGCGCAGCTTATTGCAGAAGCTTCGCTTCGGGTGAATGCTGACCAATTAAAAGCAGTGCAGCAATTGGCTGACGAACAGGAGCAAAAGCTGACTGAACGTTTACAGGGTATCAGCTTATTGAGTTATTGCCCTGATCATATCAAGGCGCAAATTTTAGGTATGGGCGAGCAGTTCAGCGTCTGCCTGATGACGGCTCTGTTTAAATCCCGTCAGGTTAATGTGGTGCTGCTGGATTCAGTGGCTTTAGTAAAAAGCCAAGGCGATTACTTAAATGCTGTGGCTGATATTCCTGCTTCAGAACAAACTTTTGCTGCAGCCTTAGCCAGGCAGTCGGCTCAGGTCTATGTAATGGCCGGTTTTGTCTCCAGCAATGCACAGGGAGAGTTGTGTTTATTAGGCCGTAATGGCTCGGACTACTCTGCCGCCATTGTCGCTGCTGCGGTGAAAGCCTCTGTCTGTGAGATATGGACCGATGTAGATGGCGTGTACAGTGCCGACCCTCGTCAGGTGAAACAAGCCAAGCTGATTGACCATTTATCCTATGATGAAGCTATGGAGCTGTCGTATTTTGGCGCCAAAGTGCTGCATCCAAAAACCATTGGGCCTTTAGCTCGTTTTCAAATTCCTTGTTATATCAAAAACACCTTAAACCCGTCAGCGCCTGGTACCTGCATTGATGCAGACAACAACGGCGACTCGCTGGTCAAAGGCATTTCCAGTCTTGAGCATCTGGCGCTAATCACAGTCTCTGGCCCGGGCCTCAAAGGTGTGGTCGGCATGGCATCCCGTGTGTTTGCCACTATGGCGCGTGAACAGGTATCTGTCAGTTTAATTACTCAGTCTTCTTCCGAATTTAGTATTAGCTTTTGTGTAGCTCAGCTGGATTTAGCCGCAGCGAAAAAAGCGCTGGAAGCCGAGTTTGAACTGGAGCTGCAAGGCAAGTTATTAAGACCACTGCAAATATTATCCGACATGGCCATTGTCAGCTTAGTCGGTGATGGTATGCGTCAGCACCGCGGTGTGGCGGCTAAGTTTTTTGCGTCGCTGGCACAAGCCCGTGTCAATGTGGTGGCTATAGCGCAGGATAGTAGCGAACGTTCTATTTCCGCTGTAGTAGAACAAAAGGCCTGTCAGAACGCAGTGAAGGTCTGCCATGAAAACTTCTTCAGCCATATCCCCAGCATCGATGTGTTTCTGGTCGGTTGTGGTGTGGTAGGTAGCGAATTGCTGGCGCAGTTCCAGCGTCAACAAGAGTTTTTACAGCAACGTAACGTTAAGCTGAAGGTGTATGGCATCGCCAATTCCAAAACTTTGTTGTTGGATGAGAAGGGCATAGATTTAAGTCAGTGGCAGCAGCAAATGCAGCAGGCTAAAGGCCAGTTTTCTGTGGCGGATTTAAGCCGTTTTGCTCAGGAGCAGCATTTAACCAATCCGGTATTGATTGACTGTAGCAGTGCAGAGCCTGTGGCCAATTTGTATGTCGACTTCTTAAAAGCCGGTTTCCATGTAGTCACCCCAAACAAAAAAGCCAATACAGGTTCTTTGGATTACTACCATCAGCTGCGTCAGGTGGCACAGCAGCATAGACGTCGCTTCCTGTACGAGACCACAGTAGGTGCTGGCTTGCCTGTGATCGACACTTTACAGGGCTTGTTTAATGCCGGTGACCAGTTGGTGGCTTTTGAAGGGATTTTATCAGGCTCTTTATCCTATATTTTTGGTTTGCTGGAACAGGGCCAATCTTTATCTGAAGTCACTACCAAAGCCCGGGAATTAGGCTTTACTGAGCCGGATCCTCGTGATGATTTATCTGGTATGGATGTGGCTCGTAAATTACTGATTATGGCGCGTGAGTCGGGGCTGATGCTGGATTTAGCTGATGTAGAAGTGGAAGGGGTGTTGCCTGCAGATTTTGCACCTGGCACTGATGTTCCTACCTTTATGCAGCAGTTACCAGAGCTTGATAAGTCTTTTGCAGAGCGGATTACACAAGCCAAAGCCAAAGGTCAGGTGTTGCGTTATATAGGCGAAATCAGCGAAGGCCGCTGCAAGGTAGCCATCAAAGCTTTGGATCAGGATCATCCATTAGCCAAAGTGAAAGACGGTGAAAACGCGCTGGCCATTCATACCCGTTATTACCAGCCTATTCCTTTTGTGTTGCGTGGTTATGGTGCTGGTGCTGCAGTGACAGCTGCAGGTGTGTTCAGCGATGTGATGCGGACTTTGTCCTGGCAGCAGGAGATGTAATATGAAGTCGTATTTTGCGCCTGCGTCCACAGGGAATTTTTCTGTTGGATTTGATTTATTAGGCGCTGCTTTTGAGCCTGTGGATGGCTCTTTATTTGGTGATGAACTGCGAATTCATAGTGAACAGTCAGAATTAAGTTTAACTCTGACCGGTCGTTATGTGCATCAGTTGCCCAAAGACACAGACGATAACTTAGTGCTGAAGTGCTTTTATGCTTTTGAAAAGGCAATAGACCGGACTTTACCGCGGTTGCAACTGGAGCTGGTGAAGAACCTGCCGGTTGGCAGTGGGTTAGGTTCCAGCGCCTGTTCTATTGTTGTGGCCTGTTATGCCTTTAATGACTATTTCGGTAAACCTTTAGACGACTATCAGCTGTTGCAGCTAATGGCGCAGCTTGAAGGTGGTGTTAGTGGTTCAGTGCATTACGATAACGTGGCGCCATCTTTTTATGGCGGCTTATTGTTGATGTTGCCGGACAGTCCTTTGTTATGCCGGGCATTGCCCTGGTTTGAACATTGGCAGGTGGTGCTGTGTTATCCCGGTACTGTGTTATCGACTAAAGAAGCCAGGGCTGTATTGCCACAACAATTGACGCTAAAACACAGCATAGCTTTTGCCGGTATGTTAAGTCGTTTTATCAGTGCTTTGTATGCCAAAGATGAAACTGAAGCTTTTGCCGCTTTACAGGATTTAGTGGCCGAACCGGCCCGTCAGCACCTGATGCCGGAGCTTTTGCCTATACGGGAGAAATTAACGGCACAGGGCATAGGTCATGTCGGTATCTCCGGTGCTGGCCCTACTATTTTTGCGGTCTGTCAGAATGACGCTCAGGCCAAATTTTCCGCTGATTATTTACAACAGTATTACGCTAAAAACTCAGATGCCATTACGACAGTCTGTCACCTGGCGAGACAAGGCGCACGTGCGCTGTAGGATGTAACAATGCAATTAACAAATACGAAAGTCGCTTCACAACAAGTTAGTTTTTTAGATGCAGTACGTATTGGTTTGGGCGAACAGCAAGGGCTGTTTTTCCCAACCCAGTGGCCAACTCTGAATATAGAAGCTTTATTGGAACTACCTTTTGTCGAGCGCAGTGCCAAAGTATTGGAAGCTTTAATAGGTGACGAGCTTTCTGCTGAACAAATTCATCAGATGGTAAGCAACGCTTTTCAGTTTCCGGCGCCTTTAGCGCAAGTCACGGATGATGTCGCCTGTTTAGAGTTATTCCATGGCCCCACTTTAGCTTTTAAAGACTTTGGTGGCCGCTTTATGGCGCAGGCCCTGATTCAGGCTCAAAAGCAGCAGAATGTCAGTAAAACCACTATTGTCACTGCCACTTCAGGTGATACAGGGGCGGCTGTGGCACATGCCTTTTATCAGCAGGCCGGTGTTGATGTAGTGATTTTATTTCCTAAAGGAAAAATCAGCCCGCTGCAGGAAAAGCTGTTTACGACTCTAGGCCATAACATTCATACCCTGGCCATAGAGGCCGACTTTGACCAGTGTCAGGCGTTAGTGAAAGAGGTGTTTAACGACCGCGACTTGGTGAAACAGCTGAATATCAACTCAGCCAACTCCATAAATATCAGCCGTTTATTTGCCCAGATTTGTTATTACTTTGAAGCTGTGGCTCAGGTACCGAAAGACAAACGGGATCAAATAGTGATCTCAGTGCCAAGTGGTAACTTTGGCAATTTGACGGCGGGTTTAATTGCCAAAGTATTGGGTTTACCTATCAAACGTATGATAGCGGCCACCAACTTAAATGACACAGTGCCACGCTACTGGAAGGATGGTCAGTGGACACCGAACAAAACAGTGGCAACCTTATCTAATGCGATGGACGTCAGTGCACCAAATAACTGGCCACGGGTTGAGGCATTATTGGCTCAGGGGAAAATTTGCCGCGACGATTTAGAAGCTGTGATGGTGGATGAAGAAGATACCCAGGTCTCTATGCGTCAGTTGGCGCATTTAGGTTATGTCAGTGAGCCTCATGCTGCTATTGCTTACAAAGCCTTAAAACGCAGTTTGCAGGACGGCGAATTTGGTATTTTCTTAGGCACCGCCCATCCGGCCAAATTTAAAGAGCAGGTCGAAAATATCCTTGGCAGCCCTATAGCTCTGCCGCCTGAATTAGCTGCTGTGGCTTCAGAGACAAGTTTAAGTGCAGATATGGCGCCGGATTTTGTACAATTACGCCAATTCTTACTGACTCTGGATAAATAAACTGTGTCTTTACACTGGCAAGACGTGATTGGGGCTGAAAAAAATCAGCCCTATTTTCTGCAAACTATGGATTACTTAAAGCAACAACGTGCCGCAGGTCAGGTGATTTATCCACCTGAAGCGCTGGTGTTTAATGCCTTTAAGCTGACGCCTTTTGCAGAGATGAAAGTGGTGGTGATAGGGCAGGACCCTTATCATGGCCCGAATCAGGCGCATGGCTTAAGTTTTTCTGTGCCTGCAGGAGTGGCCATTCCCCCCTCGCTGCGCAATATCTACAAAGAGTTGGCGCTGGAGTATGTTGATTTTCAAACCCCAAAACATGGGTGTCTGGAAAGCTGGGCAGAGCAGGGCGTGTTGTTACTCAATACCGCATTAACTGTGGTGGCGAATGAAGCCAACTCACACCGTCACTTAGGTTGGGAGCAGTTTACCGATCAGGTGATCCGAGCTATCAGTGCTCATGCAGAAGGCATAGTGTTTTTGTTATGGGGCAGCCATGCGATTAAAAAATCACAGCTGATCGACAAAACCAAACACCATATTCTGACCGCACCTCATCCATCGCCTTTGTCAGCGCATCGCGGCTTTTTGGGCTGCGGCCATTTTGCAAAAGCAAATGAGCTACTGCAGCAGCAAGGCAAAACACCTATCCGCTGGCAGGTATAACCCGTCGTTGTGACACATAGTCAGGCGACTTTAAAGGTCGCCCCTAGTGTTAGATGGCCGTCGAATTACAGTCAAATAAAAAGCCCCGACATTGCTGCCGGGGCTCAATTTAACTTAATTCTATGTCAACTAACTCAGGTTCTATGGTCCAATCTATGTCTTCTAGTTCTCGTTTTAAGCGCTGGCGTTCTTTGACTGCTTCAATTTCACGCCACTTGCGTTTGACTGAACGGCTCTTTGTCGCAGGACGCTCCAACATATTCAGTAAGTCTTCGAAGCTTTCCATGGTTGCCCCTCTGAGTTGTTGTTATTTTCAACAAATTAGTACCACACTTTGTCTAAAAATAAAATAACTCTTTGACACAAATATGAACGAAAAATGAATGTTTTTCGTTCATTCAACAGGTTAGCCCAAGTTCAACTGCTTAAATTTTGCGATAAGTGCCTCTGTGGACGCATCAAAGTTATTGTTTTGTTGATCAGATAACACCTGATAAATAGGAGTCGACAGCTGTTTACCCAGCTCAACGCCCCATTGATCAAAAGAGTTGATATTCCACAGTACACCCTGACAAAACACCTTCTGCTCATAAAGAGCAATTAAGGCGCCTAAGTAATAAGGTGATAGTTCTGGCAGTAATAAGGTATTGCTTGGTTTATTACCAGGCGACACTTTATGTGGTGCCAAAGCAATAGCTTCAGCTTCTGATGCGCCACTTGCCAATACTTCAGCTTTGGCTTCGTCAAAAGTTTTACCTTGCATCAAGGCCTGAGTTTGGGCAAAACAGTGCGCAGCTAATCTGTGGTGGTGATCTTTGAGCTCGTGACTGACTTTGGCCGGCAGAATAAAGTCTGACGGCACAGCCAATGCGCTTTGATGCAATAACTGATGGTACGCATGCTGACCGTTGGTGCCCGCATCGCCCCAAATCACCGGAGCTGTAGCATCTGTTAATGGCTTGCCATCAAGATCCACTCCTTTACCATTACTTTCCATATCCAGTTGCTGCACGTAAGAGGGCAGGAAACGTAAATAATGGCTGTATGGCAATAAAGCCTGCGCCTGACAACCTTTAGCATTGATATACCAAACACCAAGCAAAGCCAAAATCACCGGCATATTTTGCTCTAGTGGCGCATGGATAAAATGCTGGTCCATATCACGGGCGCCTTTGAGCAGTTGTTGAAATTGCTCCATGCCTAACTGCAATGCCACAGGAAAGCCGATGGCAGACCATAAGGAATAACGACCACCGACCCAGTCCCACATCGGCAGAATATGCTCAGCCACTATGCCAAACTCTGCTGCAGCTTTGATATTGGACGAAGTAGCCCAGAAATGCCGGGCGATAGCGGCTTTGTCTGCACCTTTGTCTATGAACCACTGACGCACAGCCAATGCGTTTTGTTTGGTTTCTTCAGTACCAAAAGACTTCGATGCCACAAACACCAGCGTAGTAGCCGGGTTTAAATCTCTGACTACATCAGACACTACAGCGCCGTCTATATTGCCGGCAAAATGAATACGCACCGGGCTTTTGTTAAAAGGGGCTAAAGCTTCACAGGCCATTTGTGGGCCTAATAAAGAGCCACCAATACCAATCCAAATCAGATCGGTAATGGCATCGCCCTGATAGCCTTTGTAGCTGCCTTGATGCAACTGGCCAATCAGCTCTGCCATTTGTGCATGGCAGGCCTGAATTTCTGGTTGTAAATCAACACCATCTAACACTAAAGGAGTTTTTGTATCGGCTCGTAACGCCATATGCCAGACGGCACGGTGTTCCGTGTTGTTAATTTTGTCGCCACTGAGCATCTGCTGAGTTTTGCTGTGGATCTGGCTTTGTTTGGCCAATTCCAACAGCTTTTGCCAGATGCCATCTGTGATCAGGTTTTTGGCAAAATCCAGATGAATACCACAGGCACTGACCTGAAATTTCTCAGCACGCTTTGGATCTGCAGCAAACTGCTGACGCAAGGACAAAGGCTGTTGAGCCAACTGTTTTAACTCTGCCCAAATCGCAGACGACATCATATAAACTCCTGTAGTGATCCGATGGTGATTAAAATTAACCCTGTATGTAGACCGTGAAACAAGCCTTTGCTTAGGCCTGTAATTGGGCCTGAATTAAACTTTCCAGCTTACGTTGGTCAACGGCAAATTTACGGATACCTTCCGATAGTTTTTCGGTGGCCATTGCGTCTTCATTCAGCGCCCAGCGGAATTCTGCTTCAGTTAAGGCCGCAGTTTCTTTGGCGGTAGCGCCTGTATCTTGCAGATGAACTGTTAAGCTGCCTTGCTGCTGGCTGAGTTCTTCCAGTAAGCCCGGGCTGATAGTTAAACGGTCACAGCCTGCTAAAGCTAATACTTCGCCGATATTACGGAAGCTTGCACCCATCACCACAGTTTTATGGCCATAGGTTTTAAAATAGCGATAAATTTCACGCACTGAAACCACACCAGGATCGGTTTCTGCTGTGTAGTCTTGTTTGGTGTTGGCTTTGTACCAGTCCAGAATACGGCCAACAAAAGGAGAAATTAAGAAGATGCCTGCTTCAGCACAAGCACGGGCTTGCGCCATATGGAACAGCAGTGTCAGGTTACACTGAATACCTTGTTGCTCAAGATGGCGGGCAGCCTGAATACCTTCCCAGGTAGAGGCTATTTTGATCAAAATGCGATCTTTGCTGATACCATTTTCTTCATATAAAGCAACCAGTTGCAGTGCTTTATTGATGCTGGCCTGAGTATCAAAAGATAAACGGGCATCCACTTCAGTCGACACACGGCCTGGTACTAACTTGCTGATCTGAGTGCCGATATCTACTGCAAACTTATCACTGGCTATGCTGACCTGGGTCGCCAGATCTGAGCTTTTGCTTTTGGCATAAGCCACAGCCTGAGCCAATAAAGGCTTAGAAAACTCCAGTTGACTGGCGTTTAGCAATAACGAAGGGTTTGTTGTAGCGTCTACAGGGCGGAATTGTTCAATTGCGCCTAAGTCACCACTGTCGACCACGACAGTAGTTACTGCTTTTAACTGTTCGAGTAAAGTGCTCATATTGTTTTATTACCGTTTTTCTGATCACAAGTCAGTGATGTGGGGCTTAATACTAAATAAATGTAGGAAAATTACAACACAAAAACAGGCTTTTGCGGCAAGTTTCCCTCATTCGGAATTCTGTTTATTTTACTGGTCGCAGCCTTATTTTATAAGCTCTGCATACGGATCAGAGCTTATCATGAAAAAAAGTAAAAACCATGTCAAAGCCGCGTCCGTATTGAGTTTTGTAGTCGAGCTCTGCGCCAAATTTTGTTATAGTCGTTTTACTTAGCTGTACAGGAAAACAAAACCCATGTTGATGGTGATATCACCCGCCAAAGATTTAGATTACCAAAGCCCGTTATCCGTCACTGCTTTTAGTCAGCCTGCTTTGCTGGATCAAAGCCTTGAGTTGATGCCCTATTGCCGCGATCTAACACCTGTTCAACTCTCAGGTTTAATGCATATCAGCGACAAACTGGCCGGTCTGAATGCAGCACGTTTTGCACAGTGGTCTACACCTTTTACGCCTGATAATGCCCGTCAAGCCGTCTTTGCTTTTAATGGGGATGTGTATCAGGGCTTGCAAGCGTCCAGCCTGAAACAAAAAGAGCTCGATTATGCCCAGCAGCACTTACGTATTTTAAGTGGCTTGTATGGAGTGTTGCGGCCTTTGGATCTGATGCAGCCTTATCGTCTGGAGATGGGCACTTCGTTAGAAAATGGCCGTGGTAAAAATTTATATCAGTTCTGGGGCGATCGCATCAGTACCGAACTGAATCAACAGCTGGATCAGTTAAATTCACAGATGCTACTGAATTTGGCCTCGCAGGAATACTTTAAAGCTGTAGATAAAAAAGCCCTGAAAGCCAAAGTAGTGAATGTGGAATTTAAAGATTTCAAAAATGGTCAGTACAAAATCATCAGCTTTTTCGCCAAAAAAGCCCGTGGCTTGATGGCGCGTTACGTCATTGAACAGCAAATTGATCAGGTCGAAGGCTTAAAGCAATTTAATAGTGCTGGTTACCAGTTTAGCAGTGCCGAATCCAAAGCTGATAAACTGGTGTTTACACGGATGCAACAGCAAGACTAATATGCCCTTCGTACTTGAAGCTGCATCTTTGTTGAAAGCTATCTCGCCCCGGTCACATAGGTTTACTATGCTCCCGGGGTCTTACTCGCTTGTCGCCTCGCTGCAACTCCAATTACTTTGGACATCGATCTTGGTTGTATCGTTAAATAAGCGGAAAAGCTGCAGAAAACTGCGGCTTTTTAGTGCGCTTTTTTAATTGGCTTTTGCTAAAATGCGCGGCTCTATTGATCCGAGTGTTGCCCTATGAAATTCCCTGGTCGTCGTAAACTCAAACATTATTTTCCTGTGTCTCAGCCTAAGCTGACTTTACCCAGCTACGAAGTGCGGCCCGAGCTGGACACTTATATAGTGGGGTTGGACCAAACCATAGTGGATGTCATCGCCAATGTCAGTGATGAATTTCTTGAAAAATACGGCATAGGCAAAGGCTTATCCAACTTAGTGGAACATGGCAAAGCTGACCTGATTTATCAGGAACTGGTGGGCTCCAACGCTATTTCTGATCACTTTGCCGGCGGCACCATAGGCAATACAGTACATAACTACTCTGTACTGGCTGATGATAAATCCGTGTTGTTGGGCGTGATGTCAGCCAATATTCAACTGGGTTCTCCTGCTTATCACTATTTATGCCATACCAGCAGTAAAGTGGATATGAATCACTTACAAGGCGTGCCAGGCGACATTGGCCGCGGTATTACCATGATCACTCCGGATGGCGAACGTACTTTTGTGATAGACCCGGGTGATATGGACGAGTTAACTCCAGCTTATATCCCAACAGATATTATTGCCAAAGCCGCGGCTATAGTGGTCAGTGCTTATCCGCTACGCGCCACTGATCAGCCGATACAGCAGGCGATGGTTAAAATGTTATCCGATGCTAAATCTGCAGATGTTCCTGTGGTGATGAGCTTAGGCACAAAGCATTTAGTGGAAGAGCACAGAGAGCTAATTCAGCAAACTTTGGCGCAGTACGTTAATGTGCTCGCAATGAATGAGCTGGAAGCGGAAGCTTTAACTGGGTTTGCTGATCCATTACTGGCGGCAGAAGCGGCGCTGGATTATGTCGATATGGTGCTGCTAACTGCAGGCCCTGAAGGTTTGTATTTGTGCGGTTACACCGATGAATCAGCTAAACGTGAAACCACCAATCCAATTAAATCCGGTGCTTTGGCGGATTACAACGAGTTTGAATTCAGCCGTCCTATGCAGAAAAAAGACTGCCAGCAGCCGGTCAAAGTCTACTCGCATATCGATCCTTATTTGGGTGGACCTGAGCGGATTAAAAATACCAATGGCGCAGGTGATGGCGCTTTAGCTGCTATTTTGCATGACATAGCGGCCAATCATTTCCACCGTCAAACTTTGCCTTTATCCAGTAAACACGAACAGCCTTATCTGGCTTATTCGTCTTTTGCTCAGATCTGTAAATACGCCAACCGCGTCAGTTACGCTATATTGGTACAAAACGCGCCACGTTTATCTAAAGGCTTACCTGAAAAAGAAGACTCTCTGGAAGAAAGCTACTGGGACAGGTAACACCTGGTTTTGAGTTTTATTAAAAAGGTCGGTTGTCCCGACCTTTTTGCTATTCTGGAAAAAAAAGCTTTACAGCCCAAAGACTTCACTTTTATGCTGGCTTTATAGGGCATGGAGTCGGGTGATCAGAAGTGGTAGGTTGGAAGCTTGTTTGTACGATCGCCGTAATGTTTTGTTGTAGTCAGCAGTTGCAGGCTGAACCCCAGGATGTACATTTTCAAAGTAAAATGCCATCTAATTGGCTGACCAGAACCTCTGTAACCACCGAAAGTCTTGAGTTGAAACTAATGCGGCTGATTTTGGCGCAAAGCTCAGAACTCAGCCCACATTTTCATCAGGTGAATTTCACTAAAGCCAGCGAGCTCACCCGCACTCAAGCGGACAGCTGCATGGCCAGCATCTTAAAGAATCCGCAACGAGAGGCTGAATTTATTTTCAGCCGACCGCTTTCGGCTATTGAAGGTTTAAAACTCTATTTACCCGAAGATAGTAAGCTGCATACCAAATTGCAGTCCAAGCTAAAGCAATGGGGTGGTCAAGTCCGATTACGTGAGTTATTGCTGACTGAAGCTGACTTTGTAGTAGGGCTGGATCTGGAACGTTCCTATGGTACAGAACTGGATCTATTGCTGAAAGAAAAAGTGCTCAGACACAATTTGTATTTTAAACAAAGCGGTGCGCAGATTGCGCAGCTTTGGCCTATGTTGCAGCAACATCGCGTCTCAGCCATACTGGAATACCCTTTTATGCTGGCCACTACGGATGCGACTTTACTGCAAGGATACAGCGTCGCCGAAGCTGAACCTTTGCAGCTGGCTTATTTTGCCTGTAATAAAAGTGATAGGGGGCAGGCGATTATCGATAAACTCAATCAAAGCATAGAAGCCTTGGCCGGTACTCAGGTTTATCTGGATTTGCATTTAGAGGCTGTGCCTGCAGAGCGGCAGCGGGAATTTATACAGAATTATAATAAGTTGATGCTGGGTAAGATAAATTAAGCTGGCACTACCCAACCTAACATAGTTTGCTTTGTGATACAGCAAACGATGTTAGGTCAGGATGAAGAACTAACCCTTGGCCTTGGCAGCTTTTTTCAGCGCTTTTTTCTTGGCTGCTGTTTTAGGTTTTTTCTGTTTAGTCGGTGCTTTGGCTTCTTTGTGTTTAGGGCGTAAGCCTTCAATAAAGCGGCGTTTTAACGGCTGCTCTGTGTAACGCTCTACTTTACCTACCACAGCAATATCGTGAGCTTCTACTAACGAAATGGCAGTGCCTTTTTTACCAGCGCGGCCGGTGCGACCAATACGGTGTACGTAGACATCTGCAGTACGTGGCATATCGTAGTTAATCACATGAGTAATATCGTCAATATCCAGACCTCGAGCCGCTACATCTGTGGCTACCAGAATACGCACCTGACCATTACTGAAACGCTGTAATGCCAGTTGGCGTTTGTCCTGCGGCATTTCTCCCTGTAACCAGCAAGATTTTAAACCTTCAGCTTCGAGCTGGCCTGTTAAGGTGGCTAAACGCTCACGGGTTTTCACAAAGACTATGACTTTGCTGACATCCTCCTGCTTCAGAATATGCACCAGCAAAGCCAATTTATGTGCTGCATCGTCCGCTGCGTGCATCCACTGCATAATTTTGGC
The DNA here is from genome assembly GCF_003990335.1 of Rheinheimera mangrovi. Lineage (NCBI taxonomy): Bacteria > Pseudomonadati > Pseudomonadota > Gammaproteobacteria > Chromatiales > Chromatiaceae > Rheinheimera > Rheinheimera mangrovi. Next base: position 917,283 of record NZ_CP034683.1, read on the forward strand.
TTTTTCGCGACGTGGTGGTGCAGCCTCTAACAGCACTGGCTCACGCAAAGCCCGCTCGGAGAAACGTTTTACACCGTTACCATCCAAAGTTGCGGAAAATAGCATGGTCTGACGACGACGTTTTGCTTCCAGGATAATGCGGTTCATTTCACCAACAAAACCCATATCCAGCATACGGTCGGCCTCGTCGAGGATCAGTACTTCCACTTCGTCAGCATGGAAACTTTCGTTATCCAGATATTCAATTAAACGACCTGGGGTTGCCACCAGAATGTCATTGTTTTTTTCTAAAGTTTCTTTGTGACTGCCGTAGTTGATACCACCTGTGATCACACCAGCATGCAGGTCGGTCAGCATAATCAGCTGTTGTACCTGTTCAAAAATCTGATAGGCCAGTTCACGGGTAGGCGTCATGATGAGAACTCGGGCAAAACCCGGATCACGGCGCGGAAAATCCAGCAGGTACTGAATAGCCGGCAATAAAAACGCCAGAGTTTTGCCTGTGCCTGTGGGGGCACTGGCCAGTATGTCGCGGCCTTCCAAAGCCACAGGAATAGCCAGTTTCTGAATGCTGGTCGCTTCTTTAAAACCCGCTTTACTCAGGGTTTTCTCTAAGCTGTCATCCAGTTGAAACTCAGCAAAGGTCATTTTTTCCTGTGCAGTGTTAATTTCGCTCACGCTGTTCTTACCTTCTGTTTAGATAGTCCGGAGATGCTGTCTGTCAGTGACAGAGCTTATAGCATCTTTTACACTGCCACTCTTTTGACCTTAGTAAGTAAGGACAGTGGTGAGCGGCTTTTGGTGTAAAGAATTTTTTGTTGGCCACGACCGCTGTGCGATGAAAGTCAGCACGGACGCCTTGCTGTTGGGCGCCTGGGCAACTTTACCCAAGGCTGGCACAGCACTGGATATAGGAGCTGGCAGTGGCATTTTGTCTCTGATGCTGGCGCAGCGACTGCAAAAATCTGGGCTTAACCCATTGGTTTATGCAATAGAACTGGACCAGGATGCGGCCTTACAGGCGCAGGAAAATGTGACGGCCAGTCGCTGGGCGGCACAAATCCAAGTCATTCAGGCCGATATTCTAACCTATGCTGCGACGGATAACCAACCGGAGCATGGATTTGAGCTGATTATCAGTAATCCACCCTATTTTCAGCAGAGTTTAGGCGCTTCAGATCCGAAGCGGCATCAAGCCCGCCATACCGACAGCTTATCTTTTATTGAGTTGGCAGTTGTTGCCAAAAAGCTTGCTACTGCTGGTGCACATTTTTGCCTAGTGCTGCCTGCTGATGCAGATTTTATCTCTGTGGCAGAACAGGCTGGCTGGACTTTACAGCGCCGTTGTCTGGTCAAAACTGCTGCGCATAAGGCTGCCAAATTACAGTTATTGGACTTTAGTGCCAGTGCCGTAACCAGCCAGGTTGACCAGACAGAACTCTTGATACAGCAAAGCCTGGGCCAGTACAGTGATGACTATCGAACCCTTCTGGCCGATTTTTATTTAAGGTTTTAAGTGATGACTTTGTCCTGCCCCTTTAGCCCCAAAGAGTTACGCCAGTTGGTGTTACAGCATCAGGGTTTGCTGCAACCCGCCTCCGGCAAAGCAGCTGTGGCAGAGGTTCTGAAACAAATTAGTTATGTGCAGCTGGATTCTATTTATGTGGTGGAGCGGGCGCATCATCATGTACTTTTTAACAGAGTAAAAAACTACCAGCCAAAGCTGTTGGATAAAGCGCTGGAGCAAAAGCAAAGTTTTGAATACTGGTCGCATGCCGCTGCCTTTTTACCAGCGGAAGATTATCGTTTTAGTTTGCAGCGAAAGCTGTTACTGCAAAACGGCGACAACCACTGGTTTAACCCTGAACAGCAACTGATGAATGAAGTGCTGGCCCGGGTTGCTGCCGAAGGACCACTAAAGGCCAGTGACTTTGCCAGTGAAAATGGAAATGCGGGCAAGAAAAACGGTGCCTGGTGGGATTGGCAACCAGCCAAGCAGGCACTGGAACAGCTGTTTATGCAAGGTAAGCTGATGGTAGCCAAAAGAGATAAATTCCAGAAGGTCTATGATCTGGCGGAACGGGTTTGGCCTGATCATCATCAACACCAGCCACCTACGGATGCTGAGTTTGCTGATTATTTAATTGAGCGTTGCCTGCAAAGTCAGGCGGTGGCGACAGTACAGCAAATAGGTTATCTGCGTAAGAATATGCAGCTTGCGCTCAAGCTGCAGCTAAAACAACAACTGGAGCAGGGCAGGCTGCAAAGTTTTCTGCTGGATGGAAAGACGTATTACCACAAGCCCCAGTTAGTGCTTACTGACAATACCCCAAAAAAAGTGCCCAACAAAGTCTGGCTGTTATCGCCTTTTGATAACTTAGTGATCCAGCGCGAAAGATTAAAGCAGCTGTTTAATTTTGATTACCAGATCGAAGTTTATGTGCCTGCTGCCAAACGTCAGATAGGCTATTACAGCCTGCCGATGTTATATAAAGACCAGTTTATAGGCCAAGTGGATGTTAAAGCAGACAGAGCCAGCAAAACCTTATTGTTGCAGCACTTAGTGCTGGATGAGCAGGTAAAACTGACGGATGCATTAAAAGCGGCACTGACCAAAGCTGTGCTGGACTATGCCACTTTTAATGGCTGCGAGACCTGGCAACTGGTAAAAACCAGCGCCAGAACCCGTGACTGGTTTATGTATTAAAGCTTGGTTCGGTAGACGTACTTAGCCAGGGGATGTTGTTGCTTTTGTAAGTCATGCACAAAAAGCTGTGCAACTTTTGCAGCGCCTTGCACCGACAGATGGGTGTTGTCGGTTTTGCCATCCGGGAATTTCTGATACAAACCAGCAGGCACCTGAATAAAATAGGGCTGACTGCCAGCAGGGCCTAACTCTTGCCATAAATCACAGCTGTGCTGCTGCAAATCAAAAAAGTCGATCTGAGCCAATGCAGCCTGTTGTTTAGCTTGGGCTGCGTAAGCTGCTAAATCCCGCTCTAAAGTTTTACCTTTAAAATTCCGCCTGCAAATCGAGTTGGCAAGCAGCGGAATAGCGGCTTTGGCTTTGACCTCGCGGATAAACTGCTGCAGCAATTCCGGGTAACGCGTATTGACGTCGGCATAACGTTTAGGGTCGTCTTGTTTTTGATCGTTATGGCCAAACTGGATCAACACATAATCACCGGCTTGTAATTCATCGAGTAGCATTTGCCAGCGCCCTTCGTTTAAGAAACGTAAAGTGCTGCGGCCATTGGCTGCTAAGTTAATCACTTGCAACTGCGGCAGTATAAAGTCAGGTAATAACTGGCCCCAGCCGCGCTCCGGATAGGCCAGATTAGTTTTATCCGACATGGTTGAATCACCGACCAGATAGAGTTTGGCAGGCATAGGTTGGGGTTTAGTTGTTAACCAGCTGCGGACTGTTTTTAACAGCTGTTCTGGTTGCCACTGGCCCTGATAAACCCAATCTTCAGTGATCTGAGATACTGCATTAGGCCAGTTGTTTTGCAGCCAGCCGTAATTAGCACCGCCGCTGGACCCGCTAAAATAACTACGCTCGCCCCATAAGTTGGCTCTGTCGCGGCTGGGTTCATCCGGATAGGTTTTACGGAATATAGGTTTATCCGCCATCAAAGGTGAATACTGATTATTCTGCAGATAAAACTGAGCGTCATAATGGCGGCGGCCGAGTAAAAAGCCCTGAATACCGGATAGCTTGGAGTCTGTGACCACTAACTTCGCGTTTTGATCCAATTCGCCATCATGCCAAAGAGAAGCTTCGGTGGCCTGGCTATAAAACTGGCTCTGTTTAATCCAGGCTGTTCCGCGTGGGCAAACATAATCGACATGGCCTTCAAAGTAGCAGTTGCTGTGGTAGTACATCCCCTTTTTGTTCCATAAGCTTAAACTGTCGGCGCCACCTGCTATTACTCTGCATTGGTCAGTAATAATACGGCTGGCCTGCTCAAAACCACGAATAGCAAACTGATGATCGTGATCGCCATACAGAGCGCCGTAACTGTTAAATACGGTTAAATCCAGCAGCACTATATCCGAGGCTTTGATATTAACCACAGCAGAGCCCCAGTCATCAGGCTGCTGTTTTAAATGGTTTTTACGAAGTTCCGGAAATTCAATAGTGGTGCTGGTTTTACCGCTGCCCGCTAAAATGACTTTGTCGCGGCTTAGGTAAAGTTTTTCTTTATAAATACCAGGGCCAATTTCAATTAAGGCCCATTGTTTGGTTGAAGGTAAGGAGTCCAGCGCTTGTTGAATAGAGTGAAAAGGCGCTGAGCCATCTAAAGCAACTTGTAAGCGCAGTGGTTGCTCACTGGCGTACAGGTTTAAGCAAAACAGGCTGAGCACAAGTGCACTCAGCCTGACAAACAGTGACCACATTGGTTTAATCCTTTAGCAACTGTGCCATTTGCACACCAGCCATAATAAATGGCCCTGTACCTTTGCTGTCATTGCGGTAGATGGGCTCGCTCATGTAGTAATGGTAGCTACCATCGCGACCTGCACCTAAACCTGCGACTTGCACCATAGTAGTCAGGCTGATGCTGCCATCCGGATGCACCAGTACAAATTCATTTAAAAGACCTTGCCAGGCTTTTTTACTGATCTCCAGATACTGATCTTTTGGCAAATAGCCTTTATTGATGGCTTTGGCGTAAAAATAAACAAACATGCTGCTGCCACTCGACTCCAGATAATTACCACGCTCGCCGGTTTTATCCATAATCTGATACCAAACGCCCGTTTCAGCATCCTGATACTTGGCTAAATCTGCCGCCAGTTCGGTGACCATATTCAGTAAAGGCAGACGTAATTCGGTGTTATCCGCTGGGATATAATCTAAAACATCGACCAGCGCCATACCCAACCAACCAATAGCACGGCCCCAAAAATAAGCAGAACGGCCTGTGGTTTTATCGGCCCAGTCCATCTGTCTGGATTCGTCCCATGCATGGAAATACAAACCGGTTTTGTCATCGCGTAACTGTTCACGGGTGACTACAAACTCGTGCACCACTTGCTCCAGGCTGGCTCCTTGCTCAAACAGACTACTGTAATAAGCTAAAAACGGCATGCCCATATAAACCCCATCCAGCCACAGCTGATTTGGGTAAATCTGCTTATGCCAAAAAGCACCGTTTGAGGTTTTTGGGTGATGTTTTAACTGTTCGCGTAACTTCTGAACTGCGATTTGATACTTGGGCTCATTGCTTTGTTCAAATACCCTTAGCAGTAGATTACCGCTGTTAATACTGTCGATATTAAACTTGCTGGCGTCATAACTGTGGATAGTGCCGTCAGCACTAACAAAACTGTCGGCCATTTTGTCGATCACGGCCTGATAAGCAGGATTAGCAGCGTATTTATTTAAGTCATCAAAAGCCTGTACCAATAAACCTGTGGTGTATTCAAAGGCGACAGGGCGGTCACGTTCGGTATCCCAGCCCCCCCAATAATACTGACCAGCCTGGCGGTTGAGTTCAGAATTGGCTAGTTGCTGACTCCAGTATAAAGCTCGCTCGCTGGTCAGTGCTTGACTGGTTTGGGCTTTGGTTAATTCTGTTTTTAATCTCAGGCGCGGCGTCAGAGTTAAACGTTCTACTTCCTGTTGCAAATACTCCACAAACTGCTGCTCATTCGTGATGCCATTCAGTTCATGTTGCCAGGCACCTAGCAGGTAATACTCCAGATGTTGCCCAGATACACTCATCACAGCGACATGGTTATGTTCGTCTGTAGTTAATTTTTTGAGCTTGCCACGTTTAAATAAAATCGCCATGCCCAGGTTGGCACCATCCAGGCTTTGTTTGCCGTAAGTCGCGAGGTAAGTGTAGGTATGGCCACTGCTCTCCAATGTACCGGTGAGCAGTTGAGTGTCAGGGAGTTTTACTATGCCAAGCGCCAGATTATCCAGCGGCTGGCTTAAGGTCAGGCGGTTTTGCAATAAACGGCTGCCTGCTGTCATCGACAAATGGGCTTTCACATCCAGAGTTTTACCGGCAATTTGCCAGTTTTTGTAGTCTATGGTTAGGGCCGAATACAAAGGACCATTTTCAATAATAGTGGCTGTATGGCCATCCAGCTTTGAGACTCGTTCTATTTTGCTGCCATCCCAGTAGCCAAAACCACCAGCACCCACAGCTTTGCCAACTTTGAGTACATCTGTGCCCCATGGCAACATTTCATGGTAGGAGCTGTAACCATCCTGACCTATTTGATCGAGCACCGGCTTACCAGTTTTGTTGCCAAAAATATCAAAACCGTTACGCCAGTCGAGATAAATGCGGTAGGCCACTTTGTCGGATTCAATGCCCGGGCCTTCGTAGCGGATAAATTCACTGTGATCCGTGTACTGGGGGGGAGGCGTCAGACTGCTGACATTCTCAAAATGGCCACCGACGTAGGTTTTGTCTTGCCACTGGCCGCCGGTTTTTTGCGAAATTTCGGCTTGCGTTTGTTTCGGCAACACAGCGGCTGTTCCTGCTGTAATTTGAAGTTCTAAGGTTTCACCTGCACTCAGAGTGGGGCTTAACACTAAGGTATCTTTTTGGCCATCTGCGTTGCGGTCAATCCATTGTGACGGCAGCTGGCCTTTTGCGCTGGTCGCAATAAAAGCGGAATTCTGTACTTCAGTTTCTGCCAGACCTAAATCTGCTGCAGAAAGAAAAATTGCTTCTTGTGGGCGTGAGAAATCAGAAGGATTATGAATGCTTAAGGTAGCGACAGGTTTTACTGACTGAACAGCTTGTTGCTCAGTTGGTGTTGGTGCTGGAGCTGGTTTACTGCAAGCGGCTAAAAAACTTAAGGCGAGGCTGGAGATCAGCAATGGGCGTTTAAACATCAAAGTCACGGCTATTACCTGTTGTCAAAGTAAAAACAAAATCGTGACTTACAGTGCCAGACTGCAAGTCACGCCAAAGCCGCCATCCTTGGCTAAGCCAGTTATATTTATCCAAAGTAATTGATGTTGCAGCGAGGCGACAAGTGAGCGAGGCCCCATGAACATAGTTGTCCTATGTGATTGGGGCGAGAGCGCGCAGTCAACAAAGCTGCAGCTTCAAGTACGAAGGACAAATTAAAACTTGTATTGAGCGCCTACATAATACTGACGACCAGTTTCATGGTAATAAGTCAGGCGGTTACCTGCTGAATCTACCCATTGGTCATCCACTTCGTCGGTCAGGTTCAGTGCTTCAAAACTGATTTTCCAGTTGTCGTTTAATGCGTAGGACACTGATGCATCAACGTTAGTGGTGGCGTTGGTTCCTTCCATATCGTTGTTGTCACGACCTACAGCTGTGGTCAGGTATTTACCACGTTTCGCCATAGAGACACGAGCGTTTAAGGCTTCATGTTCGTAGTAAAGAGTGGCGGCAGAGGTATTTTTTGACAGGCCGTTTAAGTCGCGTGTTGCCTGAACCACACCTGCGGCATTGATATAATCCATCTGGGCGTCGACATAGGTATAGTTGGCAATAAAACCAAATCTGTTCCAGAACTCAGGTAAGAAGGTAAAAGGCAGTTGGTAGCTCACTTCCATGCCTTTTAAATCACCGCCAGGGCCATTCAGTGGTGTAGTGACCTGCCAGTCCACGTTTTCATTACAGTCGGCATTGTAACCTGGGCCTGCAGTACAGGCGTCAATTGCGGCCTGAACAGGCAAACCTGTTGCGGTAAAAGCCTTGGTTTCACGTAAGGTTTGTACATGGCTGTCGATATCTTTGAAGAAAAACGCTACACCTAACATCGACTCATCAGAGAAATAAAACTCAAAGCCTAAATCATAAGTGCGTGCTTTTGTTGGTTCCAGTTGTGGGTTGCCGCCAGAGACAGAACGGCTGCCCCCTGAAACTGAAACTGAGACGTCAGGACGAATAGAGCCTAAACCGGCGCGAGCCATTACTTCAGCAGCGCCAAAACGGATTATGACATCTTCCCATGGCTCTAATGCCAGGTTGATCGATGGCAATAACTCGTTGTAGTCATGTTCTGCGGTAATTTGAGTTGGAGTACTGGCGAAAGTCGCCCAGGCGGTTGAGCTTTGGTCTGTTTTCACCTGGCGTACACCAACGTTACCACGCAATGGCATATCGGCAATGTCTGTATCAAATCCAAGTTGCAGATAAGCGCCTAAGGTTTTTTCGCTGGCTGAGTAGTTATCCGGACGGCGATTGTCTGCACTGACGGCAAAATCGCCTGCATTACTGTAAATATCATACTGGGCGTCAATAGCCGCAAAATCAGGTACTAACCAAACCGGTTGACTGCCTAAACTTGAGTTATGTTGCATCAGCAAATCTGGCGTGTACACAATGCCTGCGCCGTTTTCAGACTTGCGACGGGCTTCGTAAGTTTCAAAACTAAAGTCTTTGTAGTGCAAGCCTGCTTTTAAAGTGACGTTATCAGTCAAGAGGTAGGTAAAATTCAATTCTGCTGTATCAAAAGTATTTTCAGCACCTAATGGACGTAAACGTACGCTGTTGGACGTCCAGCCAGTCGGCTCAAATACTCCTGCGCCATAAGTCAGTGCCGGATTATCTCTGTTGCCACCACGATAATCGTAGGCAAACTCAACACCACGCTTTTCGGCCACTAATGTGGTTTGAACCGGGTTATCAAATTCTGAGTTGGCGGTACCAATCATGGCATCCATGCTCAGGTCATCGGTCAAATGCTGCTTTAAAGACAGGTTGTATTGTAAAAACTCAGTGCTGAGTTCATCAAAGCGGTTTTCAGCACGAATAGTGGCATTTTCAAAACTACCATAGGTCATGGTGTTGGTATCGTCGATGAAATAATCGACGACATTCATTACGCCTGTATTACCAGAAGCCGCTGTGGCTGAGGTTGGACGATTTGCACCGGCGTTTAAAATACCCTGTAAAAATACTTCATTGCGGGTGGCATCTGTTTTTGCATACAAAATATCTAAATCAATTTTTGTATCTTCATTTGGTCTGAACTGGAAAGAAGAACTTAAGCCTAAGCGGTCCATGTCGTGGGTGTAGGAGTCATAACGTGGTAAACGTGGACGGAATGCATTATTGATTTCGTCCAGTTCAGGTGCTGTCGCATTACCCTGATAAAAACCGAAGTCGTTGACGTTATTCCAACGTACTGCGCTGGCGCCCTGGTCTTTAAGTTGACGCTCTGAATATGAAGCGGAAAACAACGCACCCAGTTTGCCGTCGGCAAAAATATTGCTGATTAAAAATGAAGTTTTAGGATCAGACTTTTCAGATAAATCGTTGTAGCCCATCTGGCCTGAAGCCGCAAAAGTAAAGCCATCATAATCAAAAGGCTGGGCTGCTTTTAAGTCTACAGTGGCACCTAATGAGCCTTCTTCCACATCGGCTGATGCGGTTTTACGCACAGTTAAAGAGCTGAATAGGTCAGAGGAGAAGGTATTAAAGTCAAAACCACGGCCGCGGTTTGCACCACCTATTTGGTCAGTACCACCGCTGGTCGATACCGCTTCCATACCGTTGATACGAACACGGGTAAATTCAGGGCCTAAACCCCGCACTGAAATCTGACGGCCTTCGCCTGCTGCACGTGAAATGGCAATACCAGGAATACGTTGTAACGATTCTGCCAGGTTTAAATCCGGGAAGTCGGCAATATCCTCAGCCAGAATGGCATCGATGGCGCCGTCTGATTGGCGTTTTTGATTTAAAGCATTAGATAACGAATCGCGGAAACTACCTTTCACTTCGATCACTTCAATTTTTTCATCCAGCTTTTTCGTTTCGGTAGTTTCTTGTGCTGCTACAGAAAATAGTGAAGTACAACCTGCAATAGCTAAAGCTAGCGCAACTTTATTCGGGTGAAATGGCGTGTTGGATTTTGCCATGATATCTACCTCGTCCTGTCTGGTTCAAAGCGTTCAGCCAGTACATGCCAGCTGTATTTTTAATAATGGAAGACGCTTTGTGCGACTCCCTGTTGATTTTGTCTACCGGTGGCAAAAAATGCTTGCAATTTTGTGCCACCGATGGCAAAAAGCTAACACCAAGCTTAGATTACTGTCAAACGTCGCACAAAAAAAAATCAGTCTTGTTCTAAGGTTTTATTTAGTGTTGATGGTTAACTTATTGTTTTGTATTGACAATGTTGCACATTTGGGCCGCAGATAAAATAGGTTTTGTTCCAGATGTGAAATTAATTCTGATTGAGCTAAAGATCACGGACATTTTGAGCGTTAAATGGGCCCAGATGCTGTCCTCATGTTGTAACAGTCTGCAGCAGCGATTCAGATAAAAAATAGGAGTCAAAGAATGTCGGCTTTATTTTCGTTAAATGGGCAAAGGGCATTAGTTACCGGTGCCAGCCGTGGTTTAGGTAAAGCCATTGCGCATGCTTTGGCCCAAGCTGGAGCTACTGTGATTTGTTGTAGCTCTCAAATAGAGGGCGCCAGCGCTACGGCGTCTGAGATTGAGGCTCAGGGTGGTCAGGCCTTTGCGTTAGCTGCCGATTTGTCGGATTTGGAGCAGGTGCGTTCTTTGGCTCAGCAGGCTTTAGCTATGGGACCAGTCCATATTTTGGTGAACTGTGGGGGCACTATTTTCCGTGCGCCTGCGGTGGATTATCCAATCCAAGAGTGGCAAAACGTAATGCGGGTGAATCTGGATTCAGCCTTTTTGTTAAGCCAGTTGCTGGGGGCTGAAATGCTTAAACGGGGTCAGGGTAAAATCATTAATATTGCGTCGATGTTGTCATACAGCGGTGGCATTACCGTGCCAGCTTATACCGCAAGCAAACATGCCATTACAGGTTTAACCAAAGCTTTAGCCAATGAATGGGCTGCTTCAGGGTTAAATATCAATGCGATAGCTCCAGGTTATTTCCGTACTGACAATACCTTTGCTTTGCAGCAGGACCAGGCTCGTAATCAGGCGATTTTGGCGCGGATCCCAGCAAGTCGTTGGGGAGAACCCGAAGATTTAGCAGGCGCAGCTGTGTTTTTGGCAAGCAGCGCCAGTAATTATATCAATGGCCATGTGTTGGCTGTGGATGGAGGCTGGCTGGCCCGTTAAGGCTAATTTATGCCGGTGAACTCAGGAGAATAAAATGAATGTAATTTTTGAAAACCGTTTTGCTACAGCGCCGAACGATGTCAAACACTACGACACCGAAAAGCTACGGCAGAACTTTCTGATCGACAACCTGATGCAGGCTGATCAGTTGGTGCTGTGTTACACCCACTATGAACGTTTGATTGTTGCCAGTGCCGTACCAGTGAAAGCGCCTGTGGTACTGCAAACCGTAGACGCGCTCAAAGCTGAGTTTTTTTTGCAGCGCCGTGAACTGGGAGTGATCAATGTTGGTGGCACTGGTTTTGTTGAAGTCGACGGCAACAAATACGAGCTGGCGAATAAAGAAGCGTTGTATGTCGGTATGGGCTGTAAAAATGTCAGTTTCCATAGCGTAAACGCGCAGGAACCCGCAAAGTTTTACTTAAATTCTACCCCTGCTCATCACGCATATCCGGTTCAGCACGTGCGGATGCATGATTGTAAAAAGCTGGAGATGGGCGCTTTGGCCACCAGTAACGAGCGCATTATTTATCAGTTAATGATTAAAGAAGTAGTGCAAACCTGCCAGCTGCAGATGGGCTTAACAGTGCTCAGTCAGGGCAGCGTATGGAATACCATGCCAGCGCATCAGCATGACAGACGGATGGAAGCGTATTTCTATTTTGATCTGACACCTGGTCAGGCAGTGTGCCACTTTATGGGTGAACCCAAGGAAACCCGCCATTTGTGGATGGGCAATGATCAGGCTGTGGTGTCTCCGCCATGGTCAATCCACAGCGGTGTGGGTACCGGCAGCTATGCCTTTATCTGGGGCATGGCAGGTGAAAATCTGGATTATCACGACATGGATAAATTTGGCCCTGATCAATTGAGATAAGGGTAACGGAGCTCTGGGGAGAGCTTCGTTTTGTAACCACTTAGTAAAACAGGGCAGCAATCACTGCAATAGACAGTGTGCCCTTCGACAGCGCCAGCAGTACGAGCGCTGACTTATAACAAAGAGAGATCCCCTAAGTAATTGGAGTTACAGGGAGGCGACGAGGGCTTGAGTCCCCATGAACATAGTAGCCCTATGTGATTGGGGCGAGAGAACTTCGTCAACAAAGCTGCAGCTTCAAGTACGACGGGGAAAACAACAGGTAGGTTAGACGATGAAATTCTTTTCACTGCGCGGCATGCTGCTGTGCTGCGGTTTGGCGACTCTGCTATTTGCGACAGGCTGTCAGCGCCAGCAAGAGCAGATCACCTTACGTATGGGGCATTCGCTGGATCAGGAGCATGTGGTGCACAAAGCAATGCTCTATATGGCAGAGCGGCTGGAACATTATTCTGCTGGTCAGATGCATATTCAGATCTATAGCGGTGGCCAGCTTGGTTCAGAGCGTGAACTGATTGAACTGCTACAAATTGGCAGTCTGGCCTTAACCAAAGTTTCCGCCAGTCCGCTTGAAGGTTTTGTCCCTAAGATGCAGGTGTTTAGTGTGCCATATGTGTTCAGAGACAGTGCACATTTATGGGCTGTGTTAAACGGCTCCATAGGCCAGGATTTGCTCAACTCGATGCACAGCGCCCGCTTGCATGGGTTGGGTTATTACGACGCAGGTAGTCGTAGCTTTTATACCACGAACAAGGCTGTGCATCTGCCCGCTGATTTAAAAGGCTTAAAATTTCGGGTACCTAACAGCCAGACAGCTGTACAGATGGTACAAACCTTAGGTGGCGCCGCGACACCTGTTGATTGGGGCGAGCTCTATACAGCTTTGCAACAAGGAGTGGTGGATGGTGCAGAAAACAATCCCCCCAGTTTTTATTTATCCCGTCATTACGAGTTATCCAAATACTACAGTCTGGACGAACATACCTCAGTGCCGGACGTGATTTTAATGAGTTTGCCTGTCTGGAAAAGCCTGAATGCACAGCAGCAAGGCTGGGTGCAACAAGCCATGAACGATTCAGTACGTTATCAGCGTGAATTGTGGCAAGAGGCCAGTGATGATGCCTTAGCGAAAGTCAAAGCTGCTGGCGTGGAAGTTATTTATCCGGATAAGGCCGCTTTTGCAGCAGCAGTCAAGCCGTTGCATCAATCTCTGCAGGGCACCGAAGTGGGGAACCTGGTGGCTGAAATTGCGTTAGTTCCGGCTGAAATAGTGGGGGTGTCCAATGACTAAATTAGTACTGCTTGTCGACTGGGTATTGAAGCGAAGTTTAATGTTGTTAATGGCCATCATAGTGTTAGTGGTGTGCTGGCAAGTATTGTCTCGCTTTGTGTTAAGCGATCCCAGTTCTATGACCGAAGAAATTGCCCGTTGTTTATTATTGTGGATTGCAATGTTGGGTGCAGCTTATGCCTATCGCACTGGTCAGCATTTGGGCCTGGATATTGTGACCAGCCGGATGCCCGCTCTATGGCAACACCGTATTGCTTTTGTGCTGACAGCTGCTGTGGTGGTGTTCTCCTCCGTAGTGATGGTGTGGGGCGGTGGCGAACTGGTATGGCTCACTTTTGAACTAAACCAAATGTCGGCAGCTTTAGGTATTCGGATGGCCTGGATTTATCTGGTCTTGCCTTTGGCCGGGGTTTTGATCGCTTTTTATGGTTTATGTCAGCTGCGCTGTCTGGCGGCAAAAATTCAATTAGTCCCGGCAGAGGAGTCTGAATAATGGAATGGTCTGCACTTATTTTAATTAGTGTATTTTTTGTGTTGTTATTACTGAACGTGCCTATTTCCTTTTGCATTGGCTTAGCCACCTTGTGCACTATGCTCCTTTCTATGGATTTGTTACCGGCCGTCACTACATTGGCGCAGCGTATGGCGGGTGGCTTAAATAGCTTTGCCTTGCTGGCCATTCCGTTTTTTGTACTCTCAGGGCTTTTAATGGGGCGGGGCGGTATTGCCAAACGCTTAATTGAAGCTGCTATGGCTTTGGTGGGTAGTTTACCAGGTGGTCTGGCACTAGTGAACGTGTTGTCTTGTATGTTGTTTGGCGCTATTTCAGGATCTGCGGTAGCAGCCACTTCTGCTATAGGCAGTTTTATGGTGCCCGAGATGAAAAAGCAGGGCTATGACGTTGACTACAGCGCTGCGGTAACAGCGGCGGCTGCAACTACAGGTATGCTGATACCTCCTAGCAATATTATGATCGTATATGCTATCGCCAGCGGCGGTGTATCTATTGCCGCCTTATTTGTGGCGGGTTATTTGCCAGGTATTTTGCTAGGTATAGGGTTGATGCTGGTTTGTGCCGGTTACGCCAAAATGAAAGGTTACCCGCTGGCTGCACGTCTGCCTTTGTCTTTAACCTTTAGCAAGCTGGCTGCAGCTATTCCAAGCTTACTGATGATTGTTTTGGTGATAGGTGGCATTATCAGTGGCGCTTTTACCGCAACAGAAGCTGGTGCTATTGCCGTTGTTTATTCCTTTATTCTGGCAGTTTGTGTTTACCGTGAAGTGAAGGTAAAAGAACTGCCTGCTATCTTGCTGAAATCCGCTGAAACTACAGCCATAGTTATGGCTTTAATTGCCACTTCTGCTGCTATGTCCTGGATTTTATCCTACGAGAATATTCCGCAAACTGTTAGTCAGGGTTTGTTGACCTTAAGTGAGAACCCGCTACTGATTTTGTTATTGATCAATATTATTTTGCTGGTGGTGGGCGCTTTTATGGATATGACACCAGCAGTGCTGATATTCACGCCTATCTTTCTGCCAGTAGCGGTGGAGCTTGGCATGAGCCCGCTGCATTTTGGCATCATGATGATTTTAAACCTGTCTATTGGTTTAGTGTCGCCTCCGGTCGGCAGTGTGCTTTTTGTCGCCTGTGCTGTGGCTAAAACTAAGCTCGAGTCTTTAATTAAGCCGCTGTTGCCTATGTATGCAGCTATGGTGGTGGTGTTATTGCTTGTGACTTATGTACCAGCTATCAGTGAATTTTTGCCTAATTTGTTTGGGCTGTAGGGGGGATTCATGACCAGTTATTTGATCCCAAATCTTGCCAATGCCTGCCGCATGATGGAGTTGGTGGCGGCATCAGGTTCTGGTTTAACTTTATCTCAGCTTGAGCAGCAACTGCAGGTACCCAGAACCAGCGCTTTTCGTATTTTACAAACCCTTTGTCAGCAACAAATGCTGTACAAAGAAGGTAAAAAGTATCGGGTAGGCAGCAGTTTATACAAAATGGGGCTGGATTTATTGCAGCATCATCATTTGCATCAACTGGCTGTGCCCGTGTTACATAAGCTGACCATAAGCACTGGCCTCACCAGCCATCTGGCATTGCCCAGGCCTGATGGCGCTTTAATAGCTGAAGTTTGTGATAGTCCCAACCCAAGCCATTTGGCTGCACGGCCTGGATTTCTGGCCGATTTGCACTGTTCTGCCGGTGGCAAAGTGTTTCTGGCATTTAACTACTTTGATCAACTGGCTACTTTGCCAGGTTTGCAGCAAATGCCAGCCCGAACGCCACAAAGCATTACCGATCTGAATCGCTTGCGAGTAGAATTGCAAAGTGTTTTAGGTCGGGGTTACGCGGTAGACGATCAGGAGTATCAACCCAATGTGCGCTGTATCGCAGTGCCTATACGTAATGCGCAGGGCATAGTAGTGGCTTGTGTTGGAGTCACAGGGTTGGCGACTATTTTGTGCAAGCAACGTTTACCACTAGTGGTTGCGACGGTGAAACAAGCTGCTATTGATATTAGTCTGGCATGCTACAGGCCCGCTTTGCTGGCCAATGATAAATAACAGGACAAGTGGATGATACAAAAAAGTTCGACCATTAATGATGTGGCCCGTCTGGCAGGTGTATCCAAACGCACAGTGTCGCGGGTGATCAATGGCTCTTTAAGTGTGGGTGACAGCACCAGAGTCAGAGTCGAAAAAATTATCGCTGAACTGAATTATTCACCAAATACCCAGGCCCGTGGTTTAGCATCCAGCCGCTCGTATTTATTAGGCTTAATTTACGATAACCCGGATGCATTGTATTTAGATGATGTTCAGCGCGGTGTGCTGGAAATATGCTCGACTCTGGGCTACGAGCTTGTGGTGCATCCTTGTCGTTATCGCAGTGAAACCCTGGTGCAGGATTGCCTGAATTTTATCAACAGATCCAAACTGGATGGTGTGATAGTTTTACCTCCAGTGTCCGAACTGGAGTCTTTGGCTGACGCACTAAAAAATGCCGGGCGCCCTTATGTGCGGTTGACCTCTGTTGCTATAGATGAAGCTAAACACATAGTGGTGTCGGATGACCGGTCTGCAGCCGCTGAAATGGCGCGTTATTTTGCTCAGTTAGGTCATCAGGATATTGCATTTATCAGTGGTCCACAGCGCTATAAATCCTCCACTGAGCGGATGGAGGGTTTTAAATTAGGCTTGTCGGCTTACGGTATAGCGCTGAAAGCGGAACGCATCATGGAGGGTAATAACACCTACGAAACAGGTATTGAGTGCGCCCGCAGCCTGTTGAGCCAAAGCCCTTTACCTACAGCTATTTTTGCCAATAACGATCAAATGGCGGCTGGTGTACTGAAAGTGGCGCATCAAATGGGTATTGCCATTCCACAACAGCTGTCTGTCGCTGGTTTTGATGACAACTTACTGGCGTCCCGAGTGATACCTGCTTTAACGACCATCAAGCGCCCGGTGCGACAAATGGCTCAGTTGGCAACCACCAAAATGATTATGGTGATTGAGCAGAATGATAAAGCAGCTCAACAAGTTGCAGCCAAGGTGGCTCCAACTCTGGTCGTGCGCGAGTCGACGGCTCAGGCCGCAGTGGTGGTGTTGTAATTACCTCAGCTGTGCTTTTACTTTTTTAGTGTTCCCTGACAGAAAAATAGAGTAAGGTGGTTTTATTAGAAAAAATGAAACCATCTTCTGGCTGGGATGGCGCAGATGTTTACTTTTACAAATTTTATCAACTTCTTGCACAATAAAAAGTTCAGTGTTGCTTGCACTGCACTTTTACTGTCGCTTTTTTTATCCCTGTCATTTTCTGCGTCTGCCGCAACTGCAGCCTTAACAGATTACTTCCGCGAAAGCTGGAGTACACGTCAGGGCTTACCTCACAATACGATTAACAGCATAAGCCAGACTCCGGACGGTTACCTTTGGTTTGCGACCTGGGAAGGTGTGGCTCGCTATAACGGCCGTGAATTTAAAGTGTATGGTCGTGAACAGCAAACCGGCCTGCCGGATTCAGGCATCAGAGCTTTGCATTTAGATCCAAAAGGCCGCTTATTGTTAGGAGGCTCCCGGGGCGGTTTAGCATTACTGCAGGATCAGCAGTGGCGGTCTGTGGATCCAGTGTCAGCTTTGGTTAATGAAGTGCGGGGGGATGCAAAAGGGCAGCTTTGGGTAGGTACTGAAGGTGGAGGTTTATTTTGTCTGCAGAGGGATGGTTCACGCCAGCAATGGACAAGGCATCATGGCTTACCCAGCAATACCCTTTACAGCATGCTGCATGATGATAAAGATGGGCTGTGGCTGGGGACTGCTGAAGGTTTAGCTTATTTGCAGCAAGGCAAACTGAGTTCTGTTGAAAACAGCCCCAAGCTGCCCATTTTTGCTTTGGCGTTCTACAAAAACCAACTGTATTTGGGAACTGAGCGTGGCTTGTACCGGCAACAAGGTGAACACTTTGTCGTAGTGCAGTCAGAACTTCAACAAACAGCCATATCCAGACTATTGGTTGATCACCAGGATGATCTTTGGATTGGTACTGTTGAAGAGGGCGTTTTTCGTTTAAGTAACTATGGTTTAGAGCAGCTAACGGCCAAACATGGTATGCCAAACAACAGAGTGCTGGCGATTTATCAAGACAATGAACATAGCATTTGGTTAGGCACCAATGGGGGATTATTCCGTTTGCGTGATGCGCCTTTCGCCACATTAAGCACAGAACAGGGCCTGCCTGATAATTTTGTCCGTACAGTACTACAACATTCAGATGGCAGTATCTGGATAGGTACAGCGCGCGGCGTGGCGCGTTACCTGAACGGCAAGCTGTTGACAGAGCAAAACCTGCTGCCAGAACAATCAGTGTTGAGCCTGGCCGAAACCGCAAGGGGTGATGTACTGATTGGCACTTACTCTTCCGGAGTCTTTCAGTACAGCGACGGTAAGCTGACAAAATTGCTGGACCGCAGTTCAGGTTTATTATCCAACGAAGTTCGGGCTATTTTGCCTTTGCAGGAAGGTTCTATCTGGCTGGGTACAGCACAAGGCCTGAATCATTATCATGCTCAGCAGATGCAGAGTTACACCACAAGGGAAGGCTTAACGGCTGACTTTGTGGTGGCTTTGCATAAGATTGGTGATGTGCTCTGGATAGGCACAGGCACAGGTGTAACCCGCCTTGTGAACGGCAAGTTTGAGCCTTTGCCGTTGTCACAGCTCGATCAAACTGAATATGCCTTTGATTTTTTCGAACAAGCTGAACAACAGCTGCTGTGGTTGGCTACAGATCGTGGTTTAGCGCGTTATCGATTAGATACGGCTGAGTTGTCTCTGGTCGGCCGTAAGGCTGGTATGCCATTTGATAAAATTTTTCAGGTGCAAGCCGATTTACATGGCAATCTTTGGCTGAGCAGTAACAGAGGTATTTTACGCATCAGCCAGCAGAGCGCGAATGCTGTAGCTGATGGCACCGCTGCAAGAGTTGCATACGAGTTATATGGTGAAAGTGACGGCATGCTCAGTGCTCAGGCCAATGGCGGCTCAAATCCAGCCGCTATGTTGGCTCAGGATGGTTCTTTATGGTTTGCCACCGCTTCAGGCGTCAGCAGAGTACAGCCTGATCGTTTAGCTGGGTTTGCTGAAACAGTTCCGCCGGTCGTGTTGGAAGAGTTGCTGGTCAATGGCGTTACACAAAAAATCAGTGGCAGCATGGAGTTGCAACCCGATAGTGACAGAGTGGAATTACATTTTGCAGGTTTAGGTTATGTGATGCCTGACCGTATTCAATATCGCAGCAGATTGGTTGGTTTTGACGCCAACTGGCTGGATAGAGGGCAGCAAAACTTTGCGGAATACACCAATCTTGCGCCAGGGCGTTATGAGTTTTTAGTTCAGGCCGCGAACCCAGGCGGTGAATGGAGTAAAGCGGCTCGCATAGAATTGATTAAACATCCGCATTGGTGGCAAACCCGAAATTTTCAGTGGCTGAGCGCATTGTCAGTCCTGGCGGTTTTGTTGTTACTGTTGTATTGGCGTATGTCCAGCCTGCGCCATTCTCAGCAGCGTTTAAAGCGTCAGGTGGAGGAAAAAACTGCAGAGTTGCAGCAAAAGGCCAATAGCCTGCAGGCGGCAGATGAAGAAAAGTCAGCCTTGTTAGCCCAATTGCATCAACAAACTTTAGCCTTGGCATTACAGGCGCGACAGGATGGTTTGACTGGCCTCGCCAACCGCCGGGCTTTTGATGAAGTATTAAGTAAAGAATTTACCCGCTCTCAACGCTTGAAACAGCCGCTTGCTTTGGCATTTATCGATATCGATCACTTCAAAGTCATTAACGATACCTGGTCGCATAATGCCGGCGACCTGGCACTGGCGGCTATTGCTGAAAAAATCCGTCAGCATTCCCGCTCCGTCGACTGTGCCGCCCGTTGGGGGGGAGAAGAGTTTGCTTTGCTGATGCCATCCACCAGTCTGGAGCAGGCGCAACAGGTATGCGAACGCTTGCGTCTGGAGATTATGGCATTGGACTGGCTGGATATAGCGCAAGAACTCTGTATTACTGTCAGTATTGGTATTGCCATCAGTGACGAATTAACTGACGCCAAACAACTGCTGTTTTTAGCGGACCAAGCCTTGTATCAGGCAAAACAACAAGGCCGTAACAGAGTCTGCGCTGCCTGAGATCTCTGTTCAGCAATGTCAGTTTTCTGTTGCTTTGATTTCAATAATGGAATCTTCCTTCTGAAGTTCTCTGACCAGTTGCCATCGGTGGCAAAAAATGATGGCAATCTCTTGCTACCGGTGGCAAATGCGTTATTATGCTGTTTAAACAGACATAAATCAGATGATTTCCTCTGGCTTTATGCAGATAAAACAAAAATGGAATAACGGATGCTACGACCTGATCTGAAAAAACGTTTTTTACTCAAAGCTGGTATTGCCTCTGCGGCACTGCAGCCTTTACTGAATTTTCAAGTATCGGCAGCAGCCAAAGTTGTAGATCCAATCTGGGCTGTTGCAGAACAAATACTGCGGGATTTAAAACTTACATCCTTTCCACAGCGTGATTTTGTCATCACAGCTTTTGGCGCTCAGCAAAATCAACGTTGTGATGAGGCGATAGCCAAAGCCATAGCGGCTTGTCATCAAGCTGGTGGTGGTCGTGTCGTGGTGCCTGAAGGTGTTTGGTCGACGGGTCCTGTGCACTTAAAATCTAATGTAAATTTGCATCTGAAAAAAAACGCTGTTTTATCTTTTGTCACCGATCCGGACTCTTACTTGCCGCTAGTGTTTACCCGCTGGGAAGGGGTGGAGCTGATGGGCTTTTCGCCTCTGATTTATGCTTATCAGCAGCAGAATATTGCAGTAACAGGCGAAGGTATCCTGGAGGGCAATGCCAGTGGTGAAAACTGGTGGCCCTGGAAAGGAGTATGGAAACATACGCCATGGAAGCTGGATCCGGCAACGGACCAAAAGTCTGGCCGTGACCAGCTGTTTGCTATGGCGGAAGCTGGTGTACCTGTTGAAAAACGCATTCTGGACAATAACAGATTAAGGCCACCTTTTATTCAGCCATACCAGTGCGAACGAGTGTTGATTGAAGGTGTCACTATCCGTAACTCGCCGTTTTGGCTGATTAATCCTGTGCTCTGTAAAGATGTGGTGATACGTGGAGTGAACTGCGTCAGTTTTGGTCCTAATTCCGATGGCTGCGACCCTGAGTCCTGTCAGCGTGTACTGATCGAAAATTGCCTGTTTGATACAGGCGATGATTGTATCGCGTTAAAATCTGGCCGTAATGCCGATGGTCGTCGTTTGGCTACTCCGATTCAGCAGGTGGTGATCCAGGATTGCCTGATGAAATCCGGTCATGGTGGTGTCGTGATTGGCAGTGAAATCTCCGGTGGTGCCAAGCAAATATTTGCCCGGCGCTGTCGTATGAGCAGCCCTGATCTGGAACGGGGTTTACGTCTTAAAACCAACTCAGTTCGTGGCGGTTTAATTGAGCAAGTCGCAGTAGATGACATCGAAATTGGCGAAGTCAAAGACGCTATCGTCATCAATTTCTACTATGAAGAAGGTGATGCGGGTCAGTTTTTACCTCAAGTCAAGGATCTGAGTATCAGCAATTTCAGAGTAAAAAAAGCCCAGCGAGCTTTTGAAATTCGTGGTTTACCCCGAGCCGGTATCAGCGGGATCCGTATGACGGATGTCAGCTTTGGCCAGGCGAGCTTAGGTGTATTGCAACATACCAGTGATTTTAAACTGGAAAATGTCAGCCTGAATGGGAAAGCACTCACGACTGCTCAGCTCAAACAAAGCGAATAGTATTTTTTAACTTAATTTTGCCACCGATAGACAAGCTATGTAGCAGGTTGAAAATGACAGAACAAACAAAAGGTTGTAGCCCACATATTGCCGATCCGGCCGCTATTCAGTTGAGCCTGTTACAGGTGCATCCACGCGACAATGTGCTGGTGGTTTTACAGCCTTTAGCTTCAGGCGAGCCATTAATCGAACCCTGGCAACAGGTGCAGGCAAAAGAGGATATTCAGCCAGGCCATAAAGTGGCGTTGAAGCTGATTAAAAAAGGCGAAGCGGTGATCAAATATGGTTACGCCATAGGAGTAGCGCAGGACGATATTCCCTCTGGTAGCTGGGTGCATTCACATAATCTGAAAACCTTATTGTCTGATCAGATTGAATACCAGTACCACGGCTGCACGGCTGATGATTTAGCATTCCCTGCCGAATTGCCTACCCATTTTATGGGTTATCGCCGCGCCAATGGCCGGGTGGGTACCCGTAACGAGTTATGGATTTTAAATACAGTAGGTTGTGTCAATCGTGCGGCAATGAAAATAGCCGAAAAAGCCAATCAGCAATTTGCTGGTTTAACGGACGGCGTCTTTGCGTACACCCATCCTTTTGGCTGTTCTCAGTTAGGCGATGATTTAAACCATACCCGCGCTGTATTGGCTGGCCTGATGCAAAACCCCAATGCTGGTGCAGTGCTGGTGCTGGGTTTAGGCTGCGAAAACAATCAACTGGCGGCTTTACTTAAATCCTGCCCTGAACTGGATCAAAGTCGATTACGCTCTTTTAACGCCCAGCAAGTGGAAGACGAACTAGAGCAAGGCTTGGAAGCTGCGGCTGAACTTATTCAGCTGATGCAGCAAGATAAGCGCACTGCCTGTCCTGTGTCCGATTTAGTGGTCGGTATGAAATGTGGTGGCTCCGATGGTTTAAGTGGTTTAACAGCCAATCCACTGGTAGGCCGTATTGCCGATTTAGTCTGTGCTGCAGGCGGCAAAGTAGTGCTGACTGAAACTCCGGAGATGTTTGGCGCCGAACAAGTGTTGATGAGCCGTGCTGTCAATGAAACTGTGTTTTCCGACATAGTCACTTTGGTCAACGACTTTAAACAGTACTTTATCGACAACAAACAGCCCGTTTACGAAAACCCAAGCCCGGGCAATAAAGCCGGTGGTTTAACTACATTGGAAGAGAAATCCTTAGGCGCCATTCAGAAAGGTGGCTCTGCCAAAGTGACACAAGTGATCCCTTATGGCGCTTTAGTGCAGCAGCAAGGTTTAACTTTACTGCAAGGCCCCGGCAATGATGCGGTGTCGTCCACTGCTTTAGCAGCCAGTGGCGCGACCATGCTGCTGTTTACCACGGGCCGCGGCACACCGCTGGGGTTCCCTGTGCCTACGGTTAAAATTTCGTCTAACAGCGATTTAGCCAAACGTAAACCGCAATGGATAGATTTTGATGCCGGCGCTTTGTTGCAACAAGGCCAGAATGCGCAGGATTTTTCCTACCAGTTTTTCCGTCATCTGATCGATATCGCCTCAGGCAAGCAGACCCAAAACGAATTATCAGACAACAAAGAAATTGCCATTTGGAAAAATGGCGTGACCCTGTAAGGAATTTATATGGCCAACTTTAAACCTTTAGTACTTGATCAAGACAGATTATTCCCGGCCGATCCAACAGTTCGCGCCATAGCCCGACGTTTGTATGCCGGCATTAAAGACTTGCCTATTGTCAGCCCGCATGGCCATACCGACCCAAGCTGGTTTGCCAGCAATGCCAATTTTGATAATGCGACCAGCTTACTGCTGCTGCCGGATCATTATGTGTTCCGTATGCTGTACAGCCAGGGGATTTCGCTGGAATCTTTGGGTATCCGCACTAAAGACGGCACGCCGGTTGAAACGGATTACCGCAAAATTTTCCACACTTTTGCCAAAAATTATCATTTGTTCCGTGGCACGCCGTCACGCATTTGGCTCGACAGCGTATTTCACGATGTGTTTGGGTTAGAGCACGCATTAAACAGCGATACCGCCGATTTGTATTACGACAGCATCAACGAGCAGTTAGTGAAACCGGAATTTAAACCCCGTGCTTTGCTGGATAAATTTAATATTGAACTGATTGCGACTACCGAAGGCGCTGTGAATTCGCTGAAACACCATGCCGCTTTAAAAGGCACTGGTTATGAAAAACGGGTGATCACCACTTTCAGACCTGACGATGTGATAGACGCCGACCGTGCTGATTTTCTGGCCAATATCAAAAAACTGGCCGAACAAACAGGTCAGGACACGCATAGCTGGCAGGGCTATTTACGGGCCTTGCGTATTCGTCGGCAGTTTTTCCGCGATCACGGCGCTACCGCCACGGATCACGGTCACCCCACAGCCAAAACAGCCAATTTGTCAGAGCATGAAGCAAGCGCTTTGTTTCAGCTGTGTTTATCCGGTACTGCCAGCAAAGAGCAAACTGAGTTATTCCGCGGCCAAATGCTGACAGAAATGGCGGGCATGAGCATTGAAGATGGCATGACGATGCAAATTCACCCAGGTGCTTTCCGTAACCATAACCCGTCGATTTTTGAGCGTTTTGGTGCCGACAAAGGCGCGGATATTCCAAGTCCGACAGAGTTTGTCAGCAACTTAAAACCTCTGCTGGATAAATACGGCAACAATGCCGCTTTGAAAATTATTTTGTTCACCCTGGATGAAACCACTTATGCCCGTGAACTGGCGCCTTTGGCTGGCCATTACCCGGCATTAAAACTGGGACCAGCCTGGTGGTTCCATGACAGCCCTGAAGGTATGTTGCGTTTCCGTCATCAGGTCACTGAAACCGCAGGTTTCTACAACACCGTAGGCTTTAACGACGATACCCGTGCATTCTTGTCTATTCCGGCCCGCCATGATGTGGCACGTCGCATTGACTGCCGCTTTTTAGCTGGCTTGGTGGCTGAACATCGCTTAAACGAAGATGAAGCCCATGAACTGGCACAGCAGCTGACCTATCAGTTGGTAAAACAAGCCTATCAGTTGGACTAAGGGATTAAGCATGAGCATTGATATTCCTCGTTTACAGCC
Source organism: Rheinheimera mangrovi (assembly GCF_003990335.1). Lineage (NCBI taxonomy): Bacteria > Pseudomonadati > Pseudomonadota > Gammaproteobacteria > Chromatiales > Chromatiaceae > Rheinheimera > Rheinheimera mangrovi. Next base: position 941,922 of record NZ_CP034683.1, read on the forward strand.
AGCGTTACTGGAACAGCTGCACGGCAAACTGAAATTGCCAGCCTATGACCCTTCCGCCACAGGCATAGGCATAGTGCATATTGGTCCTGGTGCTTTTTTTCGGGCGCATCAGGCCTGGTACACAGATCTCGCGCTGAAATACGGCGGTGACTGGGGTATTTCTGTGGTGTCGATGCGATCGAACGATTTAGCCAAAGCTTTAACACCGCAACAGGGTTTATACAGTCTGGTATTGCTGGATGAAAAAACAGAGTACCAGATGGTCGGTTCTATTCGTGAGCTGTTAGTGGCTGCAGAGCAGTACGAACAGGTGTTGCAGCGTTTAGCCGCACCCACCAGCTTTTATGTCACTTTAACCATCACAGAAAAAGGTTACTGCTTAAATACCTTGGGTGAGCTGGATTTAAATCACGCCGATATTCAGCACGATTTAGAAACTAACGTTAAAGCTCGTTCAGCTATAGGTTTGTTAGTGCAGGCGTTGGCTCTGCGGTTTGCCGCCAATGTGCCACCTTTTGTCGTGCTGAGCTGCGATAACCTGACCGACAACGGCCATAAACTCCGTAATGCTTTGCTTACTTTTGCACGGCAAAAGCAACCAGCTTTGGCCAACTGGCTGGAACAGCAGCTGTTATGTCCTTGCACTATGGTGGACAGCATTACGCCTGCCACAGATGAAATGCTACCGAAACAACTGGCGGCAGAGCTGGGTTATCAGGACAACTGGCCTATTAAACGCGAAAAATTCTGTCAGTGGGTGATTGAAGATGTTCTGCCTGCCCACAGACCTGCCTGGCATCAGGCCGGGGTGACTTACACTCAGGACGTCAAAGCCTTTGAAAAAGCCAAGCTGAGGTTACTCAATGCACCCCATTCGGCTTTGGCTTACTTAGGCTCTTTGTGTGGTTTGGACACTGTGTTTGATGCCATGCAGCAACCACAGTTACGCAGCTTTGTGCAAAAACTGGCACAAAAAGAGATTATCGGCTCCTTCCACGCGCCGGCTGAATTAAACCCGGCAGAGTACAGCGCTGATATTTTCCAGCGTTTTGATAACCCTGCTATCCGGCATTTGCTGGCTCAAATTGCATGGGATGGCTCGCAAAAACTGCCAATGCGGGTGTTTCCAATTATTCTGGATAACTTAGCCAGTGGTCGTTCTATTCAATTATTAAGTCTGGTGGTTGCCAGCTGGCTGCTGTTTATCCGGCTGCGTTATCAGCAACAACCTGATACGGCCTTAGTCGACCCCTTGGCTGCCACTTTATTAAATTGTGCTGCCACTTGTACTGGTGAGGCTCAGACTGACACTGCATTGTTTTTAGCCTTAGATCAGGTGTTTCCTCCTGCTTTGCAGCAGTCAGATGCCTTTAAAGCTGAACTAACGGCTGCCTATCAACAGCTTTGCCCTTTACTTTTATTATCTCAAGGCACAGATGTTGCCGCTTTTTTACAGGATATCGTTGAATGACCTCTTTATCTTCCTTACTCAAAGGCGGTTTGTTGCTGCCAATTATCCAGGCTGAACAACCAGCCCAGGCTGTGGCTATTGCTAAAGCGATGCAACAAGGTGGAGTCACAGCAGTGGAAGTGGTATTGCGCACTGCTGCGGCTTTAGATTGCATCAGCGCTATTCGTGCTGAAGTACCGGAGCTTTTAACAGGAGCAGGTACCATTTTATCGGCCAAAGACGCTAGGAATGCCAAAGCAGCTGGTGCACAGTTTCTGGTGAGTCCGGCCAGCACGCCGGAGTTACTCAAAGCCATGATCAATACCGAATTAGCGTTAGCGCCTGGTGTGGCTACTCCTTCTGAAATGGCGATGGCACTAGAGATGGGGTTAACTGAACTGAAGTTTTTCCCTGCGCATTTAGCCGGTGGTATTGACATGCTGAAAGCTTTGGCTGGTATATTTCAGCAGGTTAAATTTTGTCCGACAGGTGGCGTGCAGCTTAATAACCTGGCAGATTTTTTAGCTTTACCTAATGTGTTTGTCGCAGGTGGTTCCTGGTTGTCTCCTAAAGATCTGGTGCAACAGCAACACTGGGCTGCCATTACTGAATTAACCCGTCAGTCTGTTGTTGTGGCAGAACAAAGCCGGGTACGGCATAGCCAGGTGGCCTGAGGCTGAACTTAAGGATGCATCCATGAAACAAGTCATTATTTTTGGCGAATGTATGGTCGAGTTATTCCAGCTCGTGGATAACGTCTACCATCAGGCTTTTGCCGGAGATGTCTACAACACTGCTGTGTATTGCAAGCGCAGTGCACCAGTGCAGCTGAACCTGAAGTTTTTATCCGCAGTGGGCACTGATTTAGTCAGCGACAAACTGATTGCTCAACTGGAACAGGAAAAACTCGATAGCTCCCTGGTGCTTCGTACAAAAACAGCCCGGCCTGGTTTGTATATGATCAACACCGACTGTTTTGGTGAGCGTAGCTTTGTTTACTGGCGTGACAGCTCTGCGGCCAAACAAAGTCTTGCCTTGTTTCGTCAGCACAACACCATTGCCAATTTGTTGCCTGCGGATCTGTTTTATTTCTCAGGTATCAGTCTGGCTATTTTGTCGCTGGACGATCGTACTTATCTGTTTGCGCTGATTAAAGAGTTAAAAGCTCAGGGGGTACAAATTGTATTTGACCCAAACTACAGGCCCGCACTTTGGCCCGATGCCGAAATTTGCCGGGCTAATTTTGATCAGGCTTATGCCTTGTCTGATATAGCATTGCCTGGGCTGGACGACCATAAAGTGCTGTACGGCAGTACCTCTGCTGCCGATGTGTTGGTGCAACTGCAGAAGCTGGGCGTCAAAGAGATTATTGTCAAAAATGGTCCTGCCGGGGTGCTGGGCTATAGCGATGGCAACAGTTTCCAGAGTCCGGCCGTGCCTGTGAAGAAAGTCGTAGATACCACAGCAGCTGGAGACTCTTTTAATGGCGGCTATCTCGCAGGTCGCCTGAATGGCTTATCGCCTTTGGCCTCTTGCCAGTATGCCGCGGCTTTAGCCAGTTTTGTGGTAGAACACACCGGAGCTATTGTGACGAAAGAGCAATTCCGTAGTTTTTCCAGCCGTTTTAATTTAACTACATTTAGCTAAAAGGAAGTTTGTCATGTCTGCTGATCTGTCTTTGTATTTTCCAACCCAGGCTGAAATTCCGGCCCAGTGGCAACTCTCAGGTCAGATAGAGCAGCGTGACTATTTACTCAACGGCAAACTCTGTCAGTGGCAGGGCGATTTAGCGCCTGTCTATAGTCCGGTAGCGCTTAGAAATAGCGCAGGTGAACTGACCGCAACTTTATTAGGCGCGACGCCGTTAATGGACGAAACTGCGGCCAAAGCCGCTTTGGATGCAGCGCTTAAGGCTTATGATTTAGGCCGTGGTGTTTGGCCCTCTATGGCGGTGATGGAACGTGTGGTGGCCGTGGAGAAATTCCTTGCAGCTATGCTGCTGCAACGTGAGGCTGTGATCCGCTTATTGATGTGGGAAATTGGTAAACCTTTGCCTGATGCCGCCAAAGAGTTTGACCGCACCTGCGACTATATCCGCGATACGATACAAGCCTTAAAGCAACAGGACCGCAGCGCCAGCCACTTTGTGATAGAGCAGGGCACTTTAGGCAAAATACGCCGGGTTGCTGTAGGTGTCGCGCTTTGTATGGGGCCTTTTAACTACCCGCTCAATGAAACTTTTACTACCCTGATCCCGGCTTTGATCATGGGCAACACCGTTATTTTTAAACCTGCCAAATATGGTGTGTTATTAATCCAGCCTTTATTAAAAGCCTTTGCTGAAGCTTTTCCGCCGGGCGTTATAAACGTGATTTATGGGCGTGGACGCGAAACTGTTGGCGCTTTAATGGAAAGTGGCAGTGTCGACTTATTTGCTTTTATCGGCACCAATAAAGGCGCCAGCGACTTAAAAAAACTGCATCCACGGCCACATCGTCTGCGCGCAGTACTGGGATTAGATGCCAAAAATCCAGCCATAGTGTTGCCGGATGCCGATTTAAATCTAACGGTCAAAGAAGCCGTGATGGGAGCTTTGTCCTTTAATGGTCAGCGCTGCACAGCGTTAAAAATCTTTTTTGTACAGCGTTCTGTTGCTGATGCTTTTGTGCAAAAACTGTCAGAGGCCATCAGTGCTTTGCAACTGGGTTTACCCTGGACCGACAACGTGCAAATTACGCCTTTACCTGAGCCAGGCAAAGTCGATTTTTTACAAGGCTTAATAGCGGATGCTGTTGCCCACGGAGCTAAAGTCATCAATCCACGAGGCGGTCAAAGCTCAGGCTCGTTAATGCGTCCGGCTTTGTTGTATCCGGTTAATAGTCAGATGAGGTTGTATCAGGAAGAGCAGTTTGGCCCATTAGTGCCCGTAGTGCCTTATGACGATATCAACGAAGTGATCCATTATGTGATCCATTCAGATTACGGCCAGCAGCTGAGTATTTTTGGTCAGGACGCGCAACAAATAGGTGAACTGGTGGATATGTTCGCTAATCAGGTCGGCCGTATCAATATCAACAGCCAATGCCAGCGCAGTCCGGATAGTTTCCCTTTTACTGGCCGGAAGAATTCAGCCGAAGGCACACTATCAGTGGAAGATGCTTTGCTGCAGTTTTCGATCCCTACGCTAGTTGCCTGTAAATACAACCCTGAACAAATTGCGCTAATGAAAGAGATGATTAAACAAGGTTCATCACAGTTTTTAGCCACAGATTTTCTGTTTTAACACAGTGGAAAATGCAGCATGAGTTTTGAACATGTAGCGTTAAATGTCGCCGACCTCAAAGCCTTGCAGCAAGCCGGTGCACGGCAAATGGATGAAGTGAATTTAGCCGATGGCTCTTTGCTTTTGATGCTACGAGAGCCTTGGAGTTTGCTGTTACAGCTTCGTCGCCACGGGGCTGTGCAGCTTAAACACACTGATATTTTTTACTTTTTTTAAAAATGCCACCGGTGGCCGTGGTGGTAAAGGATGCTTTTTTAGAAATTTCGACCAAAAAAGCAGGTCGCAGTCAGAACCTGCAGTTAAAAAAACTCAAAAGACAGGGAAATACCAATGCAAATAACAATTCAAAGCGGCAGTGCGCGCCGTTACAGCCTTACGCCATTATTTAAAACTATGTTGCTTAGCGGTGCTTTAGGGATGGTACTGCAACCATCATTAGCTTTAGCTCAGCAACAAGAACCTCAACCGACTGCAGCAAAAGCTTCCGCTGATTTGAAAGATGAAGAGGTGGAGCGGATTGAAGTCTCTGGTTTTAGGGGCAGTTTAAATGTCGCTTTAATGTCTAAACGCGAGGCCGTTGGTTCGAAAGAAACTATTTTGGCAGAAGATCTGGGCAAGTTTCCAGATCTGAATATCGCCGATGCGCTCGCCAGAGTCCCAGGTATAGCGATAGAGCAAGATGCAGGCGAAGGCCGACAAATCAGTTTGCGTGGTCTGGGAGCGACTTTCGTCAAAACTACTATTAATGGCATGGAGTCTGCGTCTGCCGGTGCAGCCACAGATGCGGCCGGCGGTTCAAACAAAAGCAGGGCTTTTGATTTTAATGTGTTTGCGTCGGAATTATTTACTCAGATAGACGTGAACAAAACAACCTCGGCAGAACTGGAAGATGGTGGTATCTCAGGTAATGTCAACTTACAGACCGCCAGACCTTTTCAATATCAGGGCCGCAAGTTTGCCTATAATCTTAATGGCCGTTACAACGATGTGGCGGAAGAAATTACCCCTCGCGGATCCTTTATGTTTAGCCAGAATTGGGATAATAAGTTTGGCGTGCTGTTTTCCGCTGCTTATTCCGAAGGTTTAGTACAAAGTGAAGGTTCTACCACCGGCCGCTGGAATATTAATAATCCGTCCTGGGCCAAAGATTCTCCTACTAATAAATTGACCTCAGCCCCAGTGTTTCAGTTGTCGCCTAAGGGGGCTTACACCAATGAAAATATGGAAGGCCTGTATTTACCTCGTATCCCACGTTATTCCATTTTTAACAAACAACAGGAAAGGTTAGGCCTGACTGGTGCTGTTCAGTATGAAGCTTCAGATTCATTAAAATTCAATTTGGATTTGTTGCACGCCAAACTCGACAGCACGATGGACGAGTTTCAATATTCAGCCTTGCTGCGGGGCAATGTCAGCAGTAAAACTAAGTTATATGCAGAAAATTTGGTTGTTGATGGCAACAATACTGCTGTGGCTGGAGTGTTATCCGGCGTACCCATCCGTTCAGAAGCCCGGAAAGATTTATCTGAGTCTGATTTTAATCAGGTTACTTTAAGCGCTGACTGGCAATTGACTGAGCAACTGAGTCTGGTTGCTTTGGCTGGTTATGGTGAGTCTAAACTCGATATTCCGTTTCAGCATACCTTTGGTCTGGATTCATTTAATTCTACTTTTGGCTGGAGTTATGACAATAGTATTGACCCGGTAGCATTGCTGGGGCAAACCGGCACAGCTATTGGCAGTGGCGTGATGAATATGGATATGCCGTCTTTTGCCTTTGCTCCTGCTCAGGCTCCAGGCCAAAGCTATACCTCTGATCAATTGCAGCAACTGATGCTGGACCCGGATTTATATAGTTTGGGGCTGGTGCGGAAAAAAACGCAGGCGATCAATAGCGACAACAGCAACTTGTCGTTGAGTTTTACCTATGTGCTGAATGACGATTACAGCCTGAAGTTTGGTCTTAACCACCGAGTGTTTAATACAGCGAACGTGCAAGGGGATAACGCCTGGAAAGCACTGAATACCAGTACGAATAAAACCAGTGGTGACAGCGCAGAAGTTTTGGTGCAACAAATGGACGCGGATAAAACTGCAGGTGCTTTGTATGCTTTGTCGTTAAGCCAGGCAGGCCAGCATTTTGGCAATGCAGCATCAGTACCCGGCTCTTCAACGCTGAATGCCGGTAGCTGGCTGACCGCAGATTACAACAAAGTACTGGCTGTTTTCGCAGATGAAGCCATATTTCAAGCCAAAGAACGTTATGCCTCTACTTATGAGGTCGAAGAAAAGGTGACTGGCGCTTATCTGCAGCTGGATTTTGTGAAGCAGCTCTGGGACAGTGAGCTTCGCGGCAATATTGGGGTTCGGGTGTTGGATAATACCAACACCTCACGTATTGTGAATTTGGACCATATCTACGCTGACGGATATACCGCAGGACGAGGTGATGGTGCAGCTCTAGCTGCAGGATATGGTTTTCGCGAGACTGTCAGCGAAAGTAATGACGTGTTGCCGTCTTTGAACCTGGCCTATGATTTGACAGATGATTTGGTCGCTCGTTTAAGTTTGTCACAAGCCATAACCAGGCCAGCAATTGCGGATTTGGCCTCTGCTATCAAAGTAAATACTCCGGATTCAAAAGATCCTACGGCTACTATTGAATTAGGTGCAGGCCCTACGTTAAAGCCTTACGAGTCGAATCAGATCGATCTGGCTCTGGAATGGTACTTTGCTGAAGAGTCTCTGCTGGCGCTGGCGGTGTTTCATAAAAATATTACCGGGTTAAGCAAAGGCTCGTCGCAAGAGGTGTTTAATACAGCCCAGTTACAGGCTATGGGCATAGATTTAGGGGGCGTAGACCCTGCAACTATCACCTGGGATGTGACCCAACTGCAAAATACTCCGGCGGAAGGCGTATTGGGGGCTGAGTTTATCTATCAGCAACCTTTTAGTTTTTTACCTGAACCTTTTAATGCTTTTGGCTGGCAATCTAATCTGACCTGGATTGACTACAAAAGAGATATTGAAGATCCCTTCACCAATGTAGTGAGCAGTATGATGGCTGAAGAGACATCGCGCCTGAGCTACAACGCAACCTTGTATTATGAACAAGATCAGTGGAGTGCCCGTATCTCTTATAATTTCCGGGAAAACTATATCAAAGAGTATCTGAATAAGTACAAAGATGAGTCCAGTTTTGGCCGGGGTTACGGTGATAAAGGCCAGCTGAATTTCTCGTCCCGCTACGAAATTAACGACAATCTGTCTTTGTCTTTCGAAGCTATTAACCTGACCAATGCTGCGACAGAGCAATGGAATGATGTCTACACGCCAAGGCCAGCTGAGTACTTGTTGACTGGCCGGCAGTATCTGGTTGGGGTTCGGGGTTCATTCTGAGCTGAGTCAATGAGTTAAAAGTAAGGCCAACCTGATGTTGGCTTTACTTTATTCCGGAGTTGTGATGAAAACACTATGGTTTTTTTTGATGCTATGTCTGAGTATCCGGCAGGCTGTTGCTGTAGAGTCGGAACTAACGCCTGACTGGCGCAACCAAGTCGTGGATCAGCAACAGTGGCAACAGTATTTTGCACAGTCAGAGCAATTGCAGCGCCTTGATCGGCAATTTTTAGCGGATGAATTAAAACAATTAAACCAAAGCAAAGCCAGTAAAGCAGTCAAGCACCAGAAGTTTGGCTTTCCTGAGCAACCGGAGTCAGCTTTTTGGTCTTCAGCAGAGGCCGAGCGAATGGCTTTGGCTATTTTGTCTTTTCAGACGCCTTCAGGTGGCTGGAGTAAAAGAACAGATATGGCAACACAGCCTCGTCAGCTAGGCCAGATGTTTGGTACTGAAGCTGACTATATTCCGACTTTCGATAATGATGCCACCAGTACGCAGATCCTTTGGTTAACCGCTTTCCTACCTTATGCCAAAAAGGCAATACGGCCTAAGCTGCAACAGGCTATTGAACGAGCTATTGGTTTTGTGTTGGCCGCCCAATACCCTAATGGTGGTTTTGCTCAGACCTATCCGCTGCGTAGTGGTTACCATGATGCTATTACTCTGAATGACCATGTGATGACAGAACTGCTTAAGTTATTAAACAAAGTAGCAACAGATCCGCAGTTCGCTTTTATAAATAGCGCTGTCAGACAGCAGGCACAGCAGCAGTTTTTCCGTGGTATAGAACTGTTATTAAAAGCCCAAATAAAAGTGAATGGCGTATTGACCGTCTGGGCGGCACAACATCACCCATTGACACTGCAAGCGATAAAAGCCAGAGCTTATGAATTACCGGCGCTGGTTAGCAGTGAAAGTGCTGAAGTCACCTTATTGTTGATGCAGTTACCAAAGCCCTCTGCTGCAGTGATACAAAGTGTGGAAGCCGCAGTCGCCTGGTTTCAAGCCAAACAAATCCGCGATACCGAAATGCAGCGAAGCGACAACGGTGTACGTTTTGTGAAAAAAATTGGAGCTAAACCTTTATGGGCCAGATTTTATGATTTAGAAAAACAGCAACCGCTTTTTGTTGATCGGAATGGCATAGTGGTCAGCACTATGGCGCAGCTTTCAATAGAACGACAAAAAGGCTATGGCTGGTATCAGAGTAATGCTCAGGCTGTGCTCAAGGCGTATCCACAGTGGAAGGCTGGGCTTGTGGAACATCCTGATAACAGGCTCAGCAACAGAGTAGAAATATCAGGGGAAATCCCCAGCCCGGGAGAGGCTGGGGTGGGGCTATTAAACTTTGAAACGTTTGACCATATCCATCAGTCTGGCTGCCATGCCTGCCAATTCCTGACTTGCGGCGTTGGTCTGATTGGCTCCAGCCGATGTTTGTACAGCCAGATCTTTAATAGCAACCAGGCTTCTGTCGACGTCACGAGCCACATGAGCCTGCTCTTCTGAAGCCGTTGCTATCAGTAAGTTACGCTCATTGATATGACTGACCGAGTGACAAATCTGTTCAAAAGCCTGGCCTGCTTTATTCGCCATTTCTACTGTATTGTCTGCAAGCCCGGTGCTGGATTCTATTGATTGAACCGCTTTCTCTGTGCCCTGACGAATATGAGTAATTAATTGTTCAATTTCTTTGGTGGAGTTCTGAGTGCGATGAGCCAAAGCACGGACTTCATCTGCAACTACAGCAAAACCCCGTCCGGCATCACCGGCGCGAGCCGCTTCTATTGCTGCATTAAGGGCCAGTAGGTTGGTTTGTTCTGCCAGAGCACGTATGACATCAAGCACCTGGCCTATATTGCCTGCTTGTGTGGCTAGTTCTTGCACCAGCTCCGCGGAAGTTTTCATTTCCGTTGCCATTTTACGGGTTTGCGCAATGGTTTGTTTCATTTCTTCAAAGCTGCGGCTGGCCAGCTCATTTGATTCTCTTGAAGCGTCTGAGGTGGATAAAGCATTTTGTGCCACATCTTCAACTGCAACTGTCATTTCATTCACTGCGGTGGCAGCCTGTTGCAGTTCGGCATTTTGTAAATCAAGACCTTCTGTACTTTGTGAGGTGACAATACTCAACTCTTCAGCCGCTGAAGCTAACTGAGTGGCTGTGTTATTAATTTGACTGATGGTGTCTTTTTGGCTTTGTTGTAAATGCTGCAAACCAGAAAACAAAGCACCTATTTCATTTTTGCTTTCGACTTTGATATGACTGCTTAAATCGCCCTGAGCCATGCGCTGAAAATGCACTCCAGCCAGTTCCAGTGGTTGGATCAGCATTCGTTTTATCAGGTACCAGCTCATCACTAACGCGGCCAGAGAGATGGCCAGAAAAAGAGCGCAAAGAATGGCTGTTGCACTGTAGCGATCGGAGGCTTCCTGCATAAAGCTGCTATTTTTAGTACTGGCTTGCTCAACAAACTTCGCAACCATTTCCTGAGCTTTCACATTGGTATCACGAGCTTCCAGATTGGCTGTCACATAACTTGCGCTGGTGCCTGTTTGTAGTTCCTTTGCTGTTTTTTCAATAGCAGCGAAGTACAAAGAGAACACAGCTTGCATTTCTCTGACCAGCTCTTTGTTATCGCCTTTCAGGCCGACTTCAGCAAAAGCATTAAACTTATCTACAGCCTCTTTCAGGAATTTTTCACCACGTTGAGCGCTTACCTGGGCTTTATCGTTCTGCCCGCCTTCTTTTTCGATAAAACCACCAGCCAGCGCCAGCCTGCTGCGCAGCAGCATGCCGTAGACGTCAGAAATAGGATTTACTTGTAACACGGATAGCCGGTACAGGTCTGCCATGCCTTCTTCACTGGCTTTTGCGCTGTTCCAGGAGTAAAAACTTAATATCGCCAGGCCGGCGCTGAACATTAGAAGAATGGATAAAATTATATTTTTCAGATACATATCTTTAAACATGGTAACTCCTTATCTATGATCTTTGGTCTTGCTGTATTGATTCAGAAAATTTATGCGGAACTCTCTCAAAATGTATCTGTTTCCATTATTCCTTATCATGCAGTTAAAAAAATAGGAGTGTCGCTGCTGTTGATACTATAGAACATAATGACCAAGGCAGTGATTAAACACAGCTCCATCAGTTTCAGTGTGCATTTTGACATCTGTCGTTTTATCCGCTAAAACCCTATAAAGTGCCATTTGATTTTAAACACTGAAAAATTTAATTTATCGATAGATGAATTTACGAAGTAACTCTATTTTAACCTGTTGTAAATGCTAAAAGTGGTAGTTTTATTAATTTGGTGTGTTTTTAACGCTTTGGTTTTTATGGTTTATTTTATCATTTTCAGCTTGATTAGATAATGTTGAATAATTTGGACTGTGACTTATTGTATGATGCCGATGTTTTTTACCCAACTTAATTTTTTGTATTCATTGCAGTGTTGTTATTGAAAGTTTCAGGCTGATAAGAAATGCAAATGATTCATGATTGTATGAAGTAAAACAATCGAAGTGGTGATTCACTGTGCTGATGATAGTGTACAGGCACAGTCCATGGCCAGTTACATAAAATATTTGCCTGTAACGTTCAGCAGCGTGCTTTGAGGTTTTATTGCTGACAGAATTAAATAGTGATTAAGGGGACGAATTTGAACAAGAAATATTATGTGATGTTAAGTTCATTCATCGTGCTGAGTTCCGGAGTCCAGGCTTTTGAATGGGATCTGTACGGAAAACTGGATCTGCAGGGCTTGTACGTCGATGAAGGCTTGTATCGTTATTCTGATCAGGGGTGGCAAATCGAAGCGCCATTTACCCGGCTGGGATTTAAAGCCCGACAGACGCTTACGGACAACCTCGATTTGATTATGGTCTATGAGTGGCAGGTCAATGGTCTGGATGACTCAAACAAAGATCATCGCTTAGGCAGCCGTAACACTTATATTGGTTTTGCCGGTAATTGGGGGGAGTTAGTTTTTGGTAAAAACGATACCCGTTTTAAAAAGTCCGAAGGTAAAATCGATTTATTTAACGAAACCCTGAACGACATAGCTCAGTTAAGTCCAGGGCAGGACAGGCTTGAAAATATAGTGGGTTATCAGAGCCCTGTGATTGAAGGTTTTCAACTGCAAGCTACCTATCAGACTGGTGCCAGTGATGAAGTTGCTGGTGGTTATGACTGGACTTTGAGTTATGGTGACTCAGGTTTTAAAGCCTACCCTTACTACTTTGCTTACAGTCAGGCTCGTGAGCTGAATAACATTGATGCCGAACGTGTTGTGGCTCATTTTAAACTGATGGAACTCTCTGGAGGTCAGTTGTCTGCCGGTCTGATGTTGCAGCACAGTGAGCATATTAGACGCAATATTGATGGTGACGCAGTGATGGCGCAGCTTGCTTATAAACGTGAGGCTATGACCTACAAACTGCAATGGCAGCGTGATGACAGCAAACTCCGTCACGCAGAAACAGGAACTTTATGGAGTATAGGTGCAGACTATGCACTGAATAGCGAAATGGTCATTTACACCATGTTCTCTACACTGGACTTTCAGACCGAGCAGGATGAATCTGCAGCTTTAGGTTTTAAATACAATTTCTAACAGAACAGGTATTGTCGATGTGTTCAGACCCGCCAGGCGGGTCTGCTCTTTTACCAGCGGGTGAAGTGTGGCTAAAAATTATCTTTATTGCCTGCGCCTTTGGTTATTTTATCCAGATAGCCCATAGCAAAAGCAGATAACACAAAGGTCATATGAATAAGCAAATACCACATGATTTTGTCATTTGGGATATTTTCAGTATCCATAAAAACCTTCAGCAGGTGAATAGACGAAATAGCAACAATGGAAGCCGCAACTTTGTTTTTCAGTGAGTTAGAATCTAGCTTACCTAACCAGCCTAATTTTTCGCCATCGCCTTCAATATCCAGTCGTGAGACAAAATTTTCATAGCCGGAAAACATCACCATCACAATCAAACCGCCGACCAGCGTGATATCTATCAGCGACAGGATCACCAGAATTAAGTCCACTTCTTTCATGCTGAAAATAACCGGCATTATATGGAATACTTCCTGAAAAAATTTAATACCAAGGGCCAGCAATGCCAAACTCAAGCCAAGGTAAATAGGCGCCATCAGCCACCGGGTGGCGTACATCGCCTTTTCAATTAGTTGTTCCATTACTGCTCCTGTCTTTTCAACGACTTCACTTTATGGGGGAAATAGTGCAGAAATTCAAGCCTCTGGCCGTTTTACTTTGCCGCAAAATATCGCACAATGAGGGCTGTTACCCGCAATAGCATCTGTATCTTGTCATGATGCTGTTAGTTTATCTGGGCCTCTATGCCAAGGAAATTCCAAATGAAAAAAACTCTGCTTGCGCTGGCTTTGTCAGTCGCCACTTTCGCCCATGCCGATGAAGGTATGTGGCAACCTCATCAATTGCCTGAACTTGAACAACTCCTCAAAGAAAAAGGTTTAGAAATTGATGCCAAAAGTATTGCCCAATTAACTGCATTCCCTATGAATGCAGTGATTAGTTTAGGGGGCTGTACTGCGTCTTTTGTCTCTAATCAAGGCCTGGTGGTGACTAATCACCACTGTGCTTATGGCAGTATCCAGCACAACAGCACAGCTGCAAACAACCTGTTGGCTAAAGGCTTTTTAGCCAAAGATTTAGACGAAGAACTTCCTGCCGCACCAGGCTCGAAAGTATTTGTGACTCAGGAAGTGACCAATATTACCGCTCAGATCAATCAGGAGTTGTCACCAGCGCTGAAAGGGAAAGAGCGTTTTGACCGGATTAGCGAACTTCGTAAAGAGCAAATTGCAGCCTGTGAAACTCCAGGGTACAGATGTGATGTTTACAGTTTTCATGGCGGTCTGGAATATTACCTGATCAAACAAATGGAAATTCGTGATGTGCGTTTAGTGCATGCACCAGCTTCAGGTATTGGTAAATTTGGTGGCGACATCGACAACTGGATGTGGCCACGCCATACGGGGGACTATTCGTTTTACCGTGCTTATGTAGGTAAAGACGGTCAGCCTGCTGATTTTAGTGCTGACAACGTGCCTTTTACTCCGCCTTCTTATTTAAAAGTATCTGCCAAACCGCTGAAAGAAAACGACTTTGTGATGGTAATTGGCTATCCGGGCCGAACCAACAGATACAACACTGCGGCCGAAGTAGAAAACCAGTTCACCCAGGTGTTGCCTTTATCCAAAGCTTATCGTGAAGAAGCTATTGCAGTGATTAAGCAGAATTCCGCCGAAGGCTCTGAAGCCCGCATTAAATACGAGAGCATTTTGGCGTCATTAGCCAACTATGCAAAAAATTTCGAAGGCATGATCACGAGCTACCAGAAAGGTGATACCCAACAGCGCAAAGATCAGTTTGATAAGGCTCTGAACCTTTGGATTAAATCCAGCGCTGCACGTCAGGCTAAATATGCGCCTGCAGTGCGCAGCCTGCAGCAGCTATTAGCGGAAGAGCAAGAAAATCAGCAACGAGACCTGATATTAGGCTATTTAAGCTACGGTCAGCTGTTTAATACCGCCAAACGTTTATACCGTTTAGCCAATGAGCAGCAAAAACCAGACGCAGAACGCGAAATGGGTTATCAAGAGCGGGATCTGGAGCGCTTTTCTGCCAGCATGAAACGTTTGTCACGCAGCTTTGATGCCAAAGTTGAACAAGAACTGATGCTGCATTTCCTGCAACATTACGCCAAGTTACCTGCTGCTCAACGGTTAAAAGCGTTGGATGGCTACTTTGGTATAGGTTCTGGACAGCTCGATGTGGCGGCGCTTCGCACTAAGCTTGAAAGCTTGTATCAAGCCACTCAATTGTCTGATGAAGTGGAACGTTTAGCCTGGATGGGTAAATCTGTAGACGATTTTAAAGCAAGCGAAGATCCGCTGATCCAATATGCTGTCGCAATGTATGAAACTGATATTGCATTGGAAACCAAAGACAAAGAACACAAAGGTAAGCTGGCAGTGGCCCGCCCTGTGGTGATGGAAGCTATTATTGCCTTTAATAAAGCCAATGGTAAGCCGGTATATGCTGACGCGAATAGTACGTTGCGTGTCACTTATGGTTCTATCAAAGGTTACCAACCCAAAGATGCTGTGTCTTATCAGCCATTTACCACCGCAGCTGGTATTTTGCAGAAACAAACTGGCATAGATCCATTTGATGCTCCACCAGCTCAGGTCGAAGCGTTAAAGAAAGGCGATTTCGGGATTTATAAAGATGCTGTCTATAACAATCTGCCGGTTAACTTCTTAAGTACAGTGGACACCACAGGCGGGAACTCAGGTTCGCCGACACTGAATGGTAAAGCTGAATTAGTAGGTTTGTTATTTGATGGTGTGATTGAAGGCATCATAGGCAACTGGGACTACGACCCGGCTAACAACCGTTCTATCCATGTCGACAGCCGTTATATGCTGTGGCAAATGGAAAAAGTAGATGGAGCGACTAACCTTCTGAAAGAAATGGAAATTGTGAAGGAATAATCCGTAGGGGCGGGGTTTGTCCCCGCCCGTCTATTGATACCGTGGTGCGTAAAGAAGGGCCGGGACAAGCCGCGGCACCTACGTCCCCGCCCGTCTTAAGGGGTCACAGTAAATTTTGTAGCCCCTAACAATTGCCCCGAATCTGTCACCACCCGAATTTTCCATTTACCCACAGCATCGTGTGGGAACTGTTGTTTGCGCGTCCAGGCTCTGTAGCCTTCTTCCCTTCCGCCAGCAATATTCAGCTGAATGCGTTCCACTGAATCACCATTGTGGATCCACTCATGATAAATCTGTTCTTTCAGACCCCGTGGTGCCCGTACTGAGGTATAGGCATATAAACCTTTTTGTAGTTCTGCCAAGGATAACTCTGTAATAGCCGCGCCTGGTAAACGCTGTTCATAATCCATATGCTGGCTCAGCTGAATGTCATTCAGGTTTAACACAGGGGCGGGGATCAGGCTGCGGCTAAACCAGATGCTGGTGGTCATTACCACTAACGTCAGGGTGAACAGGGGGAAACGCCAACGGCCTGGTTGCGCCAACAAAGGGTGGATACTGGGAATACTTAGCAAAGCAGATATAACCAAAGCCAAACCCAGACTTTGGGTGGTGGTCATAAAAACAGTAGTGGCAAGACCACCATCAAAACGGCGAATAAAGAAAAGCAGTGATATACCAAAAATAAAGCGCGTCGTTTTGTCAGCAGTCTGTTGTAGGCCGGATCAATCACTGCGACCAAAGCACAACAAACCAACAATGCAGTGAAAACGGCCTGGGGCTGGTCCCAGTCTGTAGCCGCCAGAAAAATGGTAAGGCAAAGCTGTCCATCTGCGGTTTGAATTCATTCTGCCGCACTATACGCTGTAAAGACCTGCTAAGGCAGTTTTGGTTGCAGATTGGGGGAAGCTTCGACTTAATTTGCATAATCCACTGCTAAAACCGCCTTTTTCTGTGCCAGCTATTCTTAGTAACCCTGCTTTTGCAGTAAGATACACCTCATTTCGTAGCCATCAGGGCCTCGATTGCTGAAGTGATAGAAGGGTTAAAGTTAGTGGATCAGAAAGTTCAGGTAAAACTTATCATACGCCGAGTGCCTACGCAGGCGGCTCTGTCTTGGCTGACCAAAGCTTGGGAATTGTTCCGTCAGGCGCCTTCAACCCTGATTGCTATGGTGGCTTTTACCACCATCTTAAGTTTATTGGCGCAACTGCATCCTGTGCTTGGTGTGATTCTGGTGCTGGCGAATCCATTTCTAACAGCGGGTCTTTATAAAACTATAGTGCTGTTGCAACAGCAACAAGCTGTCAATTTTCAGCTACTTTTTAGTGTGTTTAAAGAAGCGCGTTATCGCCGTACTTTTATCAGACTGGCTGGTGCTAACTTGCTGGCGAATATTCCGTTAATGCTGTTGGCTGCGCAGTTGCTGGAGCAAACTCAGGCTGGTGTAGTTGACCCTGTCACCATCTTTCTCTTTGCTGTTGTGCTGTGTCTGGTTTTTATGTTGTTTGCTTACGCTGTTGCTATAGCGTATTTCCTTAACGAACAACGTTTGCAGGCCATTTTAATGTCTAGTCTAACGGCCTGCTGGCGTAATGTTGGTGCTCTCACTTTGTTTGGTATTTTGTCTGTGGCTTTGGGCATGTTAGGTATGGTCACTTTAGGTTTTGCTTTTATTGTCATAGTTCCTGTGCTGCAAGTGGCATTCTTTTTATCTTTCAGTGCCTTTTTTGCTTTGCAGCTGGATGATTCAGCACCTGCTGTGCTGGAAGTATAAACATGACAGAGCCCCAGCCTTCGCAAGAACCAAAGCTTCTAACAGAGCAGGAATTGCGGCAATGGCTGTTGGGTTTGCTATCGCGCCGTGAATACAGTGCGTTGGAGCTGAAACAAAAGCTCAAACAAAAAGGCGCGTCGGCAGAACAAATTACTGAATTACTGGATTGGGCGCAGCAACGGGATTACCAGAACGAGTTACGTTATGCCCGTATGCAGGTCAATGCAAAGTTGCATAAAGGCTATGGATGGTTTTACATTAGCCAGTTTTGTGCGCAGCAGGGCATTAAAAAAGATTTACAACAGCAACTGCTGGAAGAATTAGATATCGATTGGTTTGAGGTCGCCACACAGGCGTACCGGAAAAAATATGCTGATAAACCCATAGCGGATTATCAGGACAAACTTAAACGGATGCGTTACTTACAAAGCCGGGGCTTTGGCAGTGACACTATCCAACTTGTATTTGCAGAGCTTAAAGAAGAGTAAGATATGTATATGACTTCGGCACAACTTCGCCGCGCTTTCCTGGACTTTTTTGCCAGTAAAGGCCACCAAATCGTTAGCAGCAGTTCGCTGATCCCTGGCAATGACCCCACTTTACTCTTCACCAACGCAGGTATGGTGCAGTTTAAGGATGTGTTTTTAGGCCAGGATAAACGCAGCTACAACCGCGCCGTGACAGCACAACGTTGTTTACGTGCCGGTGGTAAGCACAACGATTTAGAAAACGTTGGCTATACAGCCCGTCACCATACCTTCTTTGAAATGCTGGGTAACTTCAGCTTCGGTGATTACTTCAAACAGGACGCTATTAAATACGCCTGGGAATTTTTGACTGAAGTGGTCAAGCTACCTAAAGAAAAACTCTGGATCACTGTCTACGCCACAGACGACGAAGCTTTTGATATCTGGACCAAAGAGATTGGTGTGCCTTTAGAGCGCGCTATCCGCATCGGTGATAACAAAGGCGCACCTTATGCCTCTGATAATTTCTGGGCTATGGGCGATACAGGTCCTTGTGGTCCTTGTACTGAGATTTTTTATGATCATGGCGATCATATCTGGGGTGGTCCTCCTGGCTCACCAGAAGAAGACGGCGATCGTTTTATCGAGATCTGGAACAACGTCTTTATGCAGTTTAACCGTCATGCCGATGGTCGGATGGAACCTCTGCCAAAACCAAGTGTGGATACCGGCATGGGCCTGGAACGTATTGCTGCAATTTTGCAAAACGTACACAGCAACTACGAAATCGATACTTTTGCTGCGCTGATCAAAGCGACTGCAGAAATTACAGGCGCGAAAGACTTAAACGACAAATCGTTACGTGTGGTCGCTGACCATATCCGTAGCTGTTCATTCTTAGTGGCGGATGGTGTGATGCCATCCAACGAAGGCCGTGGCTATGTGCTGCGCCGTATTATTCGTCGTGCTATCCGTCACGGTAACAAGCTGGGCGCTAAAGGTGTGTTCTTTAGCAAACTGGTTGGCGCTTTGGCTGAACAAATGGGCGAAGCATACCCAGAGTTGATTGAAAAGCAGGCCGTAATTGAAAAAGTGCTGGCGCTGGAAGAAGAACAGTTTGGTAAAACCTTAGAACGTGGTCTGGGTATTCTTGAAGACGCCTTAGCTCAGCTGAATGGCAGCACTGTTATTCCGGGCGAAGTAGCCTTTAAGCTGTATGACACTTACGGTTTCCCGCTGGACTTAACCAGTGATGTGGCGCGTGAACGCGGTTTAACTGTGGATCAGGCTGGTTTTGAAGCATCGATGGAAGCGCAGCGTAAACGTGCTCAGCAAGCTTCGAACTTTGGTGCTGATTACAATCAGGCCTTAACTTCGGCGCAGTGCACCGACTTTACAGGCTACACCCAAATTCAGGGCAAAGCCAAAGTGGTTGAAATTCTGCTGGAAGGCAATGCTGTTAACTCATTGACCGATGGACAGCAGGCATTAGTGATCCTGGATCAAACCCCGTTTTATGCTGAATCCGGCGGCCAGTGTGGTGATGCGGGTGTATTAACCCTGGCTAATGGCGCTGTATTCCAGGTTGCTGACACCATCAAAGTAGGAAAAGCTTTTGCGCACAAAGGCAGCTTAACAGGTGCTTTGGCTCTTGGTGATATGGTGGATGCGGCCATTGATAATGCCCGTCGTGAAGCTATTCGTAAAAACCACTCTGCCACTCACTTGTTACACGCTGCACTTCGCACTGTGTTGGGTGAACACGTGACACAGAAAGGCTCATTAGTAGGTTCTGAGCGTTTACGTTTTGACTTCTCGCATTTTGAAGCCGTAAAAGCCGATGAAATTCGCCGTATCGAGCAACTGGTCAATGAGCAGGTACAACAAAACCACGAAGTACTGACCCGTCTGATGAATGTCGATGAGGCTAAAGCCGCAGGCGCTATGGCGCTGTTTGGCGAAAAATATGATGACGAAGTACGCGTGCTGAGCATGGGCGAATTCTCGATTGAACTTTGTGGTGGAACTCACGTGTCCCGCACTGGTGATATCGGCTTATTCAAAATTGTGGTCGAAAGCGGTATAGCTGCTGGTATTCGCCGTATTGAAGCTGTGACTGGCGAAGGCGCTTTAGCTTTTGTGCATAAGTTGGAACAGCAGGCTCAGACTGTGGCTTCAATGCTCAAAGGCGATATTCTCTCAATCGCTGACAAAGTGCAGCAAGCCATGGACAGCCGCAAAGCCTTAGAAAAAGAGCTGGAGCAATTAAAAGCTAAACTCGCCAGCGCTGCTGGTGCTTCCCTGCTGGAGCAGGTGCAGGTGATTAATGGCGTTAAAGTGCTGATTGCAGAACTGAAAGGTGCCGATCCAAAAGCCTTCCGTACTATGGTGGACGAGCTGAAAAATAAATTAGGTTCTGGCATTTTGTTACTGGCCACAGCTGCAGAAGGCAAAGTCAGTTTAATTGCTGGCGTTACTTCTGATTTAACTGGCAAAGTGCAGGCGGGTCAATTGATAGGTTGGGCTGCAGAGCAGGTTGGTGGTAAAGGCGGTGGTAAGCCGGACTTAGCTCAGGCCGGTGGCACTGATGTGGCTGCTTTACCTGGCGTGCTCAAAGCTGCTGCCGACTATATTGCGGCTAAGCTGTAAAGCTCAGTGGCTTTATATGTACAAAAATTCGGGGGTACCTCAGTAGGTACCCCCGAACGTATCGAAGCTGTGGCAGAGCAGGTGATTCAAACTGTGCATGCCGGTCATAAAGTAGTTGTAGTGGTGTCTGCGATGGCAGGCGAAACCAACAGGCTGCTTGGGCTGGCGCATCAGATTGACACTCGTCCCTCGACTCGTGAACTGGATATGTTAGCCGCCAGCGGTGAACAGGTCAGCATTGCTTTGTTGGCGATGGCGCTTATCAAAAGGGGCCATCCTGCCGTCTCTTTGCTGGCCGATCAGATTGGTATTCTGACGGACAACAAATTCAGTCGTGCCCGTATTTTATCTGTGGGCACTGAGCGGTTGTGGCAGGAGTTGGAGCAGGGCCATATTGTCATAGCCGCTGGTTTTCAGGGGCGTGACATTGAAGGCAATATCACCACCTTAGGCCGTGGAGGTTCTGATACCACAGCGGTTGCTTTGGCCGCAGCATTAAAAGCCGACGAGTGTCAGATATTCACCGATGTCGACGGTATTTACAGTATAGACCCGCGTATTTGTGCTGAGGCCTTTCGGCTGCCTTATGTAGACGCCTCCAGTATGCTGGAGCTGGCCAGTTTAGGGGCCAAGGTTTTGCACTCCCGCTCTGTCGAATACGCAGCTATGCACCGGGTGCCAGTGCGGGTGCTTTCCAGTTTCAAGCCCGATCAGGGAACTTTAGTGTGTTATGAGGACCAGAGCATGAGTTTACCTGCTGTGACAGGATTGGCTTGTCAGTCCGGCGAAGTCTGGTTGGAGCTGAATGAGTTAAGCAGTGAGCTACATATCGCATTGCTGAAGGAGTTTGCCCGATTAGCTATTGAGACCGATATGTTAAAGGTGCAGTATGCGTCGTCTGGTTTAGTGCAGATGCAGTTCAGTTTGAGTCAAAATGATCTGAACACTGTAGAAGATATTTGTAATGAACTGAAAAAGAAGCAAAATTTTACGCTGCAAAGCAGGAAGTCTTTGGGCAAGTTATCTATAGTAGGGATAGGGCTAAAATCAAATCCTGCCATTACAGCGACAGTATTTGAGCAATTGCAGTTATTAGACGTAAAACTGGTGGCTGTCAGTTGTGCCGAAATTAAGTTATCTATTGTCGTGCCAGAGGCTGAATTGAATAAAGTAGCAGTGGCTTTACACTCTGCCTTATTGGGTTCAGTTAATTAATTTCAAGGTTTTCATAAATTTGTCAGCTAAGTTATCATAAGGCTGACAGGTCTGCGCAGTACTATTATGCAAGCGCAACCATTGGAAGCTGGGATCATACAAAAGGAGCAAAGAATGCTTATTTTAACGCGTCGTGTTGGTGAGACACTGATGATCGGTGATGAAGTCACGGTCACAGTTTTAGGCGTCAAAGGAAATCAGGTTCGTATTGGTGTGAATGCACCAAAAGAAGTATCAGTGCACAGAGAAGAGATTTACATGCGCATTCAGGCTGAAAAAGGCACCCCAGGTGGCTTTAGCGGCGATGACGATCAATAAGTTTTAAGCTTTATCATTTTTAGAAATTGTATATTTTTAACGCTTTGTAGCGAATAATTAGTCGAATTGTTTAAAAGGTCAGCAAACGCGCTTTCCAGCTCCAAAAATTGTTTGACTTATTTTCCTGAGACATTAATATACACGCCGCAACGTAGCGCGGAGAAGTGGCCGAGTGGCTGAAGGCGCACCCCTGCTAAGGGTGTATAGGGGAAACTCTATCGAGGGTTCGAATCCCTCCTTCTCCGCCAGTTGTACTGTTAAGATTGGATGCATAGCTCAGCTGGATAGAGTACTCGGCTACGAACCGAGCGGTCGGAGGTTCGAATCCTCCTGCGTCCACCACTTAACTGCAACGACGATGTGAAAAAGAAAGTACCAGATGGATGCATAGCTCAGCTGGATAGAGTACTCGGCTACGAACCGAGCGGTCGGAGGTTCGAATCCTCCTGCGTCCACCACAACTAAACCTGCTAAGTGCAGGTTTTTTTGTTTTTCGCATCCCTGCGAAAAATCCCTCCGGGACCCGCCGTGCGGCGGTCCAAAAACGCTCCCGGCGTTTTTGTGTTTCCTTTTTTATAAGTTGATGATGAAAGGGTTGCCTGCGGGATAGATCTTCTTGTTGCCTGTTTAAAAACCTTCATGTGACGTCCCTGCGAAAAATCCCTCCGGGACCCGCCGTGCGGCGGTCCAAAAACGCTCCCGGCGTTTTTGTGTTTCCTTTTTCCATAAGTGAGTGATGAAAGGGTTGCCTGCGGGATAGATCTTCTTGTTGCCTGTTTAAAAACCTTCATGTGACATCCCTGCGAAAAATCCCTCCGGGACCCGCCGTGCGGCGGTCCAAAAACGCTCCCGGCGTTTTTGTGTTTCCTTTTTCCATAAGTGAGTGATGAAAGGGTTGCCTGCGGGATAGATCTTCTTGTTGCCTGTTTAAAAACCTTCATGTGACATCCCTGCGAAAAATCCCTCCGGGACCCGCCGTGCGGCGGTCCAAAAACGCTCCCGGCGTTTTTGTGTTTCCTTTTTTATAAGTTGATGATGAAAGGGTTGCCTGCGGGATAGATCTTCTTGTTGCCTGTTTAAAAACCTTCATGTGACATCCCTGCGAAAAATCCCTCCGGGACCCGCCGTGCGGCGGTCCAAAAACGCTCCCGGCGTTTTTGTGTTTCCTTTTTTATAAGTTGATGATGAAAGGGTTGCCTGCGGGATAGATCTTCTTGTTGCCTGTTTAAAAACCTTCATGTGACATCCCTGCGGAAAATCCCTTCGGGACTCGCCGTGCGGCGGTCCAAAAACGCTCCCGGCGTTTTTGTGTTTCCTTTTTCCATAAGTGAGTGATGAAAGGGTTGCCTGCGGGATAGATCTTCTTGTTGCCGTTTAAAAACCTTCATGTGACATCCCTGCGAAAAATTTCTTCGGGACTCGTCGTGCGACGATCTAAAAACGCTCCCGGCGTTTTTGTGTTTCTTTATTGGGTAATGATGATGGAAGGGCATGCCAGAGGACATAGATCGTCTTGTCAAACTTTCTGCAGGCATCGCCTTTATCTATGGTTGCCCGAACAAATTTTTGCAGTGTTTTTAATTTCGTCGCGTTTAACCTGCAACATAGCTTGAATTTTGAGCACAATAACGCTCTTTATATGGCGTTCCGGATATTGGTGCAAAAATTAAACACAGCACAACTGTGCACAACTATTCGCATTCGTTTATGCGCAAATGAATTAGGTGATGTTTTAGTCGGGTGTTTCTCAAATTTAGACGACAGTAAAAAGGCTGAAAAGTTCCGTCGAAAGTTATTGACCTTAAGGAAAAGGTCAGCTTACTATCGAAATGTTACCAAATAGACACATTCTGTTTGTAACAGGGCAACAGTCGCCTGACAAGACTGAGTAAATTAATAAGAAAATCACTAAAAACAGTGATCCAGGGAGATAAAAAAATATGTACACGAAAAACAAACTAGCAACATCTGTGCGCACGGCATTGCTATTTGGTGCTACTGCACTTCTTAGTTCAACTGCTTTCGCTCAGGACACCTCGGCTTCAGAAGAAGATACAAAAGCCAAAGATGCGAAAACAGAACGTATTCAGGTTACAGGTTCTCGTATTCGTACTGACGGACTTGAGTCTGCAGTGCCAGTAGAAATTTTGACTGCGGATATTGCTGGTGCACAAGGTCTGGCAACTTTAAGTGATTTACTGCGTACATCAACTGTAGCTTCTGGTTCTAACCAGTTAACATCTGCGTTAACAGTTGGTTATGTGACTGCTGGTGGTGCTGGTGCTGAATCAGTGGATATGCGTGGTTTAGGTTCAAACCGTACTCTGATTTTATTAAACGGACGTCGTGCTGGCCCTGCTGGTACTCGTGGTCAGGTAAACGCCTTTGACTTAAACAGTTTGCCAATCTCCTTAATTGAACGTGTTGAAATACTGAAAGACGGTGCATCTTCACTTTATGGTTCTGATGCTGTGGCTGGCGTGATCAACATCATCACTAAAAAAGGTGATGACTCTTCAGTAAACGTGAGTTTGAGCCAACCATTCGATTCAGGTGGTGAAAACCAACGTATTGACTTTACCATAGGTAAAACCTTTGATAAGGGCTCTGTCCGTGTAATGGCGGACTATAAAATTCAACACGAATTAGCTCGTGGTGACCGTGATTACTTCGCATGTAAAGAGCGTGTACTTTTTGATACAGAAACAGGTGAACGTGCCGATCCTATCGATCCTCGTACTGGTTCTTACCACTGTGCTGATACTCAGTCAGGTATCTGGGTATACGAGCACAGTGCTGCAACACGCCCTACAGGCAACTTTTTACCAGGCATGAAAGCCCAGTATGACTACGGTGGTGTTCTGGCTGGTTTAAATACCCGTCCTATGCCAGCTGCTACAGGACCAAATGGTATTACACTGCCTGAAAATTGGTTCCCGGTATCTTATGACCGTGAATCAGACGCCATTGCCAATACCGACCACAGATTCCAGGACTTACAGTCTTTTACTCCGGAAACTGAAGTTGGCTCACTGTTCTTCCAGGGTGATTACAACCTGAATGATGACGTTCGTTTGTTCGGTGACATCCTGCACAGCCGCCGTACCACTACAATCAACAGCTACCGTCAGTTCTGGAACGGCGATCGCCGTATCTTAGGTACTGCTTTAGTGGGCGAAAATGATTACAACCAAGGTTGGGGTGGTGCTTCGTCTTTAATGGCTGTTGCTATGACCAATTGGACTGGTGGCGAAACTGATATCAACTACACCCGTTATGTACTTGGTGCTGATGGTAGTATTGGCGATTGGGACTGGGAAGTTTCTTACCAGAACAGTTACAACAAAGGTACTTATAAAAATAAAATCATCCACAAAGATGCGATGGATTTAGCCCAGTCTTTACTGCCAACAATGGCTAACCCTACGGCTCAGTACTGTAACGGCCAGGTTACTCCATATTCAGGTAAAACCTGCGTTGATTTAAGATGGTTAGACCCAGAATTTAACGACGGTAACTTGTTACCATCAGAACGTGAATTCTTATTTGGTATAGACAGAGGTGTAACCACCTACAGACAGTCAACTATTGAAGCTGTGTTATCTGGTGATCTGTACGAGCTGCCAGCTGGTCAGGTTGGTACTGCAGTTGGTGTTCAATACCAGCAAGATGAGTTAAATGACACACCGGGTGAGCAAACATTGTTAGGCAACCTGTGGGGTTCTTCCAGTTCAGGTATCACCGCTGGTGATCAGTCTACAAGAGCTGTGTTCAGTGAATTCCAGATCCCTGTATTGGCTGACATGTTCTTAGTGAAAAGCCTTGATGTGACTTTATCTGGCCGTTGGACTGACGTAAACACCTATGGTAACGACACCACCTATAAAGCCGGTATTAACTGGGATATAGCTGCAGGTTTCCGTGTTCGTGCTTCACGAGGTTCATCTTTCCGTTCTCCAGCTTTGTTTGAGCTGTACTTAGGTAACCAAAGTGGTTTCCTGGGCCAAACAACTGCGGATCCATGCTTAAACTGGTCAGGCAGAGAAGCTGACGGTACTATTGATGACCGCGTGCTGGCAAACTGTAAGGCCGATGGCGTCCCTGCGTCTTACACTTCTGCAGGCTCGTCTGCAACATCATACACAGCTGGTGGTGCAGGTCGCTTAAAAGCTGAAACTTCAGTGGCTGAAACTATTGGTTTAGTGTGGACCAGCGAAGACAATGAAATTGGTGCGTCAGTTGATGCCTATGAATACAACATATCTAGCCAGATTTCGTCTGTAAGTGGTTCAGATATCACCAACACTTGCTACCGTTCTGCAAACTTTGCTTCAGAGCCGTTATGTAACCAGTTTACAAGACGTGATGGAACAAACGGTGACTATGGTGTTGATGAGATTTTTGGTGGTTACTTAAACGTAGCTAGCCAGAAGATCAGAGGTATTGACTTAGCATTCAACTACAACATCGATACTGATATGGGTCGTTTTGGCGTTGATTACAAACACAACATTCAGCTGGAAAAAACGTATCAGTTGTTTGCGGACAGTGAGCCAGACCAGTATGTTGGTGATGTTGGCTCTCCGAAGCACTCTGGTATTGCCCGTTTCTCACTGAAGCGTGATGGCTGGTCATACATCTGGTCGACTCAGTACACTGGTAAAGCTGATGACTGGAAGTATTTCTCCAGTACAACTACAGCTTACCGTGGCGAGCGTTATAACTTTATTGCACATGTACCAAGCTATATTGTTCATACTGCATCAGCTATGACGTCA
Source organism: Rheinheimera mangrovi (assembly GCF_003990335.1). Lineage (NCBI taxonomy): Bacteria > Pseudomonadati > Pseudomonadota > Gammaproteobacteria > Chromatiales > Chromatiaceae > Rheinheimera > Rheinheimera mangrovi. Next base: position 968,799 of record NZ_CP034683.1, read on the forward strand.
TTTGAGTCTGGTGTTGATCTGACATTTGGTGTTGCTAACGTGTTTGGTAAAGAGCCGCCTAAGGTTAGTGCTGCTGGTGGTTTCTATCAGGCTGGTTACTCAGCCCTGTACTCACAGTATGACACTGTAGGTCGCCGTGTATTCTTGAACATGTCCTATAATTTTTAATTAAAGCTGACATTAATAAATAAAGCCCTTTATGGGCTTTATTTTTTTAGGAGGAAAAAATGGATCTTTTACGTCTTATTTTTGTAATTTTTCTGTTGTCACCCGCATTTGGAATTTATGCCCAGGCTGCGACTACAGCACAAATTTCTTTGGAGGATTTTGCAAAAAAAGCTCAGTTTCTGGATATAAAAATATCTCCGGACGGTAAGTATATTGCAGCAACATCCAGAGAAGATTCCGGTAGTGTATTTCTTACTGTTATTGAAATGAAGACTAATAAAGTTGTTTCTAATCAATATCTTAGGGGTAAGGATACTATAGGTGGATTTTTTTGGGTAAATAACGAGCGGATCTTAATTCAGGTGGCCAGAATGATTGGTGCACTTGAGATGCCAAGTTATGCTGGTGAGCTTTTTGCCGTCAATGCCGATGGCAGTAAGCCTATCACGCTGACTGGCCCACGAGCGAAAAATGCGGAATATGTATTTTCTACTGTTGCTCACTTGTTGCCTGATGATGATGAATATATTTTAATCAACAGCAGTCCATACAATAAAAACTCACCCTATATGCATTTGCGTAAGCTCAATGTCTATAACGGCAGAGTCACGCCTCTTACAAAAATGCCTATTAAATCAACTCTTGAGAATAGCGCTACCTTGATTTTGGACAACAATGGTGTGGCGCGGATGGCGATTGGCTTAAATCCTGAAAATGATCAGGAGCTATTGCTCGTGCATCGTAAAAGCGAAGACGACGAATGGCAACAGCTAGCCAAAGCAGATATCAATGGCCGCTATTTTACCCCTTACGCTTTTTTAGCTGACAATAAAACTATTGTGGGAGTCAGTAATACGGAAACAGAAACTGCAGCCATCACTTTATATAACACTGATACTCATAAGCAGGAAATTATTGCCCAGCATCCAAAAGTGGATCTGAGCCCTGTGCTGAATATTGTCAAAGGTGTGCCAGCAGACGTCATTGGTGCCGCTTATAGCTATGACACCAACGAAACCATTATTTTTGATGATGCCGTTGATGAATTTTCGATGTTAATTCGCTCGATGCAAAAAACTTTTCCTTCCAAAGTGGTTAATGTCACGTCGATGACAAAAGATGGCAAGGTTATCGTTCTTGCAGTGTCCGATCAGGACAGCGGGGCTGATTTTTATATTTACAATAAAAACGACAAAAAGTTAGCGCATCTGCTTAATACAACGCCATGGCTTAAAGACAGAGATATGCCTACAACAAAAGGCATTACATACCAAAGCAGGGACGGACTCACTATCCATGCTGTGTTAACTTTGCCAAAAAATACAGATGCTAAAAATTTACCATTAATTATGTTACCGCACGGTGGGCCTCATGGCGTAAGAGATACAGTGAGTTATTCATCTGATGCTAAAGTGCTGGCAAGCCGCGGCTACGCAGTATTACAACCTAACTTCAGGGGATCCGGTGGTTTTGGTCTGAGTTTTGAACAGGCCGGTTACCGCAACTGGGGCTCTACTATGATTAATGACATGACAGACGGTGTCTTACATTTAGCAGAGCAAGGTATGATAGATAAGTCAAGAGTTTGTACTTATGGCGGTTCATACGGTGGTTATGCCGCTCTTATGAGTGCGATCCGTGAGCCTGATCTGTATAAATGTGTTGTTGGTTTTGTGGGTGTTTACGACTTAAACCTGATGTACACAGAGGGTGATATTCCTGAGCGTAAGTCTGGTGTTACCTATCTTGAGAAAGTTATTGGGCGTGATAAAGAGCAGTTAAATGCTTATTCGCCGCTCAAACAACTGGACAAGCTGAAAGCGCCTGTCTTTATCATACATGGTGGTGAAGACAAACGAGTTCCTATTATTCATGCGAACCATTTAAAGGCTGAGCTTGAAAAGCGTAATCATCCTTATGAATGGTTGGTGAAAGAGAAAGAGGGCCATGGCTTCTTCGTTCCTGAGAATAACGTTGAACGTTGGCAGAAAATGTTAGCTTTCTTTGAAAAGCACATTGGAAAACCGAATTAAATTAGATAGCTGACCTAACCTGACAGACTCAGCGCTAAGCGCCGGGTCTGTCAGATTTTTATTCGAGCTTTGCTACAGAGCGACAATCGATCAGCTGAGCACTTTTGCTCGCCATTTTCATGCGGCTTCTTCCTTCGCATGTCCGCCATAACAATCCCCAAGTGTAGCCTCTAATGCTCTAACCACCTGACCTCTATTCAACACCCCAACCACCAAGCCGTTCTCAAGCACAGGCAACTGATGCAAATGTAGGCTGGTAAAGATCACTGCACTATCCACCACACTGTCAGAAGCCTGTACAGTGACCACCTTTTTGCTCATTACCTGAGCAATGGTATTGTGCAGGCTACAGAAGTAGCTGGCGTGTAACATAGCGGTTAAGCAGTCTTGCTCAGACAAATAACCGACCAGGTTATTTTCTTTATTAAACACTGGTGCACCGGTCAGGTTAAACTGTCGCAGTTGCTGCACAGCCTGTACTATCGTATCGTCTTGTTGCAGGCGTGGAAATTCACGCTGGAATATATCTTGTACTTTGCTCATGGTTTTTCTCCTTTGAAACTATGGAAGCAGCATAAGCCCGATAAATGCTTCGATGAAAACGAATTAATAAGCACAAGAGTATCGTAATTTGCGATTAGAAAACTTTGTAGCAAGCAGAGAAGGGGAGTTAAAGTGATGAAACGTATGTTTTGTGTGCAGTTAAATCAGTGCAGGCAGATTTTTGCTTTACCTTTGAACTCTCTTTTGTATAATGGCGCCTCCAACGCTAGGGGCATAGTTCCAATTGGTAGAACAGCGGTCTCCAAAACCGATGGTTGGGGGTTCGAATCCCTCTGCCCCTGCCACTTCATTTTGATATGAATTCTTTATCGTCTAAGCAGCAACTGCTGCACTTACTCCAAATACAACCACTTGAATTACATCAAGAGTTTTCTGCTATGGCCAAAACGCCTGAAGCGGAAATTGGTGTGCTGACAGAAGCTGTTGCTGCTATTAAAGCCTTGGCAGAGCCTGTCGAACCAGCAGTACCTTTTGATACTGAATCATACACTGAACCCTATCAGGAACCTGACCCGGAACTGGCTTTCTGCAAAGACGTCTCAGTGGCACTCAGTGAGTATCAACCAGAGCTGCTGTGGCGGTTAAACCCAGCCAGTACTGAACCTATGTTGCAAAACGGACTCTTAGTAACACCTTCGATTGAATTATTACAGTCAGCCCAGCAGAAAAAGCTGCTCTGGTTGTGCCTCCAGCAAGAGAGCTGATGCATGCCGTTAATACGTAGTGCCACCCCTGCCGATATCCCTGCGATGCTGCAGATAGAACAAAGCGCCAATAGCCATCCCTGGTCGGAAGGCACCTTTAGCACCTGCTTTGGCGAGCGTTATTTTAATGCGGTACTGATGGATGATAACGATGCCATTTTGGGTTTTTACATAGGCGAAAAAGTCGTAGTAGAAGCCAGTTTATTTAATATTGGCGTGGCGCCAAAAGCTCAGGGTCAGGGTTATGGCCAGCAACTGATGCAGCACTTTATTGCACAGGCCCAGGATTTAGAAGCACTGGACTGCTGGCTGGAAGTCCGTCAATCCAACGCCAATGCCATTAAACTCTATGAAAAATGTGGTTTTATTCAAACAGGTTTACGCCCCAATTATTACCCTACGGCAACGGGCCGTGAAGACGCTATTTTGATGGCTTTGCCCTTAGGCTAAGGTTAAATCGTCTGTTCAGAAAGATAATTTCCAGAGCAAAGTGGCTAAATTCTGTGCCTATGCTCTGCTTGCTGCTATAATCGCGCGAAATTTCCCTTTATACCCAAGTAACCCAAGCCCACTCTGCTTCTTGGCTATGTTGTGGGCTTCGTTTATTGATCAAGTTGGATGGCATGACTACCGAACTGTTTTTAGAAGAAATTAACAAACGCCGCACTTTTGCGATCATCTCTCACCCGGATGCCGGTAAAACCACTATCACTGAAAAAGTGTTGTTGTTTGGACAGTTGATCCAAAAGGCAGGTACGGTCAAAGGTAAAAAGTCTGGCCAATACGCTACCTCCGACTGGATGGAAATGGAGAAAGAGCGGGGCATCTCGGTCACGACATCTGTGATGCAATTCCCTTATGCGGATTGCTTAGTCAACCTGCTTGATACGCCAGGTCACGAAGACTTCTCGGAAGATACCTACCGTACTTTAACAGCAGTAGATTCCTGCTTAATGGTCATAGACGGCGCTAAAGGTGTTGAAGACCGTACTATTAAGCTAATGGAAGTCACACGTTTACGCGACACGCCTATTGTGACCTTTATGAACAAAATGGATCGTGATATTCGTGATCCTATTGATTTGTTAGATGAAGTTGAAAACGTATTAAAAATCGCCTGTGCTCCTATTACCTGGCCAATAGCTTCAGGTAAAGAGTTCAAAGGTGTCTATCACATTTACCGTGATGAAATTATTTTATACAAATCAGGTATGGGCCATACCATCCAGGAATTGGATGTGATTAAAGGCATTAACAATCCTGAGCTGGATAAAAGAGTAGGTTATTACGCTGAGCAGCTGCGGGAAGAAATGGAACTGGTCAAAGGCGCCAGCCATGAGTTTGATTTAGAGTTGTTCCGTAAAGGCGAGCTGACACCAGTATTTTTTGGTACAGCTTTAGGTAACTTTGGTGTCGACCATATGCTGGACGGTTTAACCGAATGGGCACCTGCACCACAACACCGTGCGACTACCAGTCGTGTGGTTGAACCTTCAGAACCAGCTTTTACCGGTTTTGTCTTTAAAATTCAGGCCAACATGGATCCTAAGCACCGCGACCGTGTGGCTTTTTTACGCATCTGTTCAGGTAAATATGAAAAGGGCATGAAAATGCACCATGTGCGTATTGGCAAAGACATGCTGGTACCTCAGGCATTAACCTTTTTAGCCGGTGATCGTGAGCATGTGGAAGAAGCTTTTCCAGGCGATATCATAGGTTTACATAACCACGGCACTATTCAGATTGGTGATACTTTTACCTCTGGTGAAAAGTTTAACTTCACAGGTATTCCAAACTTTGCACCTGAGTTATTCCGCCGCATTCGTTTACGCGACCCACTGAAACAAAAGCAACTGCTCAAAGGTTTAGTGCAGTTGTCTGAAGAAGGCGCCGTGCAGGTATTCCGTCCGCTGGATAACAACGATTTGATTGTAGGCGCCGTAGGTGTGCTGCAGTTTGACGTGGTGGTGCACCGTTTAAAATCTGAATACAACGTCGACGCGATTTACGAGAGCGTTAACGTGACGACCGCGCGTTGGGTCTACAGCGATGATCAGAAAGCCATGGCCGAGTTTAAAAACAAAGCCAGTACCAACTTAGCACTGGACGGTGGCGATAACCTGACGTATCTGGCACCTACTATGGTGAACCTGAACTTGTCGATAGAGCGTTATCCGAAGATCAAATTCCATAAGACCCGTGAACATTAATTCAGGCACTCACTAATTCAGGCACAAAGGTTTGTTATGAATATCAAAGAATTATTATCTGCAAAAACTCAGGCCGCTATGGTGGCTTTAGGTTTGCCTGCCGATACCAATACAGCAGTCACCATCAGTACTAAAGTTGAATTTGGTGATTATCAAATTAACGGCGCTATGGCGGCTGCCAAGTTATTAAAAACCAATCCGCGTGCTTTGGCGCAGCAGCTGGTGCAACAACTGGATTTGGCCGATATGGCTGAAAAAGTAGAGATTGCAGGCCCGGGTTTTATTAACGTCACTTTACGTAAAGACTGGTTAGCCGCACAGTTGGTGGGCGCTTCACAAAACCCACGTTTAACTTTAAGCGCAAATCCGGCACCACAAACAGTAGTAGTGGATTACTCAGCGCCCAACCTGGCAAAAGAGATGCACGTTGGCCATTTGCGTTCCACTATTATTGGCGACGCCGTCGTGCGCTGTCTGGAGTTCTGGGGTGATAAAGTCATTCGTCAGAACCATATGGGCGACTGGGGTACGCAGTTTGGTATGTTGATTGCTCATCTGGAAGACAAGCTGGCGGCTGGTATCGACTTAGAACAAGTCGCCTTAGCAGATTTGGAAGACTTCTACCGCGAAGCGAAAAAACGTTTTGACGATGAAGCAGGTTTTGCTGATAAGTCACGTGACTATGTGGTGAAACTACAAAGTGGCGATGCTCATTGCCAAAAGTTATGGCAGCTGTTTATCGATACTTCTATTAAACACAGCGATGATGTCTATAAAACCTTAAAAGTGACTTTAGGCCATGAGCATATCAAGCCAGAAAGTGCTTATAACTCTATGCTGCAGCCTATAGTCGATGGCTTAAAGCAACAGGGTTTAGCCGTAGAAAGTGAAGGCGCTTTAGTGGTGTTTTTACAGGAATTGGCAGATAAAGAAGGCAACCCTTCGCCTTTTATCGTGCAAAAAACCGGTGGTGGTTTCCTCTATGCCACTACAGATTTAGCGGCTTGTCAGTACCGTAGTTTTGATTTAGCTGCCGATCGCATTGTGATTTTTACCGATGCCCGTCAGGCGCTGCACTTTAAACAAGTGGAATTGGTGGCCCGTAAAGCGGGTTTGCTAAAAGAGCATGTCGCGTATGATCACTGCCCCTTTGGTACCATGATGGGTGAAGACGGTAAGCCGTTTAAAACCCGTACTGGTGGCACTGTCAAACTGGCTGAGTTGTTAGAAGAAGCTGTAGTGCGGGCTCGGGCCGTGGTTGAGCAAAAATCGTCCGATTTAAGCACGGAAGAAATGGCTGAAGTGGCACGTAAAGTTGGTATAGGTGCAGTAAAGTTTGCGGACTTATCGAAAAACCGCACCAGTGATTATGTGTTTAGCTGGGATGCCATGTTAAGTTTTGAAGGTGCCACAGCCCCTTACCTGCAATATGCTTATACCCGTGTCAGCGGTATTTTGCGCCGCGCCGGTATCGACGAGAGCTTTGTGGCTCCGCTGATGTTGGTGGAAGAGCAGGAAAAGCAGTTAGCCGTCAAACTGTTACGTTTAGAAGAAACCCTACAGGCCGTGATGAAAGATGCGGTACCTAACCTGCTGTGTAATTACCTGTACGAGTTATCCAGTCAGTTTATGAGTTTCTACGAAGCTTGCCCTATTTTAAAAGAAGGCATTGAACCAGACCTGAAAAACAGCCGTTTAATGCTGAGTATTCTGGTGGCCCGTACTTTAAAACAAGGCTTAGACTTATTAGGTATCGAGGTGATGGAGCGGATGTAATCCGCTTTGTCGAGGCTGGTTCGGCCTAAGGACATACTGATGAAAATTGCTGATATTCGCCGTAGTTACACCATGGATAAACTGGATCTGGATAAGCTCAATGCCGATCCTTTTTTACAGTTTGAAGCTTGGTTAAAAGACGCTGTAGCGGCCGAGTTACCGGATCCGACCGCTATGTGCGTCGCTACAGTGGATGCATCAGGTCAGCCATCACAACGTCTGGTGCTGCTCAAAGATGTCAGCGGCCAGGGTTTTGTGTTTTACACCAACTTAGGCAGCCGTAAAGCCTCTGAGCTGGAGCAGAACCCTAAGGTCAGTCTGCATTTTCCATGGCATCCATTGGAGCGTCAGGTCATTGTTTATGGCACGGCAGAACGGGTTCCGACCAGTCAGGTGATGAGTTATTTCTTATCCCGGCCAAAAGAGAGTCAGCTGGCAGCCTGGGCTTCAGAGCAAAGCAGGCCTGTGTCGACCCGTCAGGTGCTGATGCAAAAGTTTGCTGAAATTAAACATAAATTTGAGCAGGGCGAAGTGCCGGTTCCCTCTTTTTGGGGCGGCTTTTTGGTCAAACCTCATCAGATTGAATTCTGGCAAGGGGGCGAGCATCGGCTGCATGACCGCTTTATGTACAAGCAGCAAGCAGACAGCAGCTGGGCCATAGAGCGTTTATGTCCATAATTCATCCTTCACAGGCCGCAGATACGCGGCCTGTATTATTTGATAGCCACTGCCATCTGGATTTGCCAGAGTTATTGCCTGATCTCGGTTTACATCTGGCCAACGCCAAAGCTGTGGGCGTGGAAGGCTTTTTAGTGCCGGCAGTGCAATCGTCCGCCTGGTTGCCTTTGCTGGAATTAAAGCAGCAATATGGTTTTTACATCGCTTTAGGCGTACATCCCTGGTGGGCAAGCCAATCAGAATTTTATGCACTGCAAGGACTTGAGGCTTTGGCAGCCTTACCGCAAGTCAGTGCTATAGGTGAAATAGGACTGGATTTTGCTTTGGATGAACACAGTTTTGCTTTGCAACGACAGTGTTTTGAGGCTCAGTTGCAGCTGGCAGCCAAGTTGAAGAAACCTGTGATTTTGCATCATTGTAAATCACAAAATGAATTACTGCAGGTTATTAAACAGCAGCAGTTTAGCCAAGGAGGCATTTTGCATGCGTTTTCAGGCAGCTTTGCGCAAGGCAAAGCCTTTATTGATATGGGCTTTAAGCTTGGCATTGGCGGAACTATTACTTACGAGCGTGCTGAGAAAACCCGCAAGGCAGTAAAACAATTTCCGCTCGACGCTTTAGTGCTGGAAACCGATTCACCTTCGATGCCGCTAAATGGTTTTCAAGGTGAAATCAATACACCTGCCCAGTTGCCTTTGGTGCTGAAAGAGCTGGCAGAGTTAAGAGGCGAAAATCAGCAGCAAATTGCACAAGTGTTGTGTAATACTGCGATTCAGTTGTTTCAAACCTAAAGCAAATTCGCCGCATCCGCCTGTTTACTGCGACGCCATTTTTGCCATTGATGCACAATTTTGCTCCAGCTGCCGCGGAGCATAAAAGCCACTACCCCTGCGAGTAACAACATCCAGAATACTTGTCGCATTAACTGCTGCCAGGCCTGAGTCACAGGCAACAGGCTGGCATCAAGTTTCATACTGATTTTGATATAGCCAATGACCCTGCCTTCCTGCGTAATTTCCTGCACCATAGCAAGCAGCGCTTGTTCATGCTGAGGTGCATACAACAACTGAGCTGCTGCAGTGCCTTCTGAAGCCGATAACTTCACACCGTTGGCGTCATACACCACTACATCCTGCAAGTAAGGGGTAGCTGCAATATGGGTGGTCAGTTGTTTTAAGCTTTCCAGCTGGTCGTTGTTTATGAGATAAGCAGCGGTGTGAGATAAAGCGACCAGGGTCGAGCGCATCAGTTCTGCACTTTGTTGCTGGAATAAAAGTTCACCTTGCTGGTTACTGTTCCACCACCATTGTGAGAGCACCCAAATCCCCAGCAAGGCCAGCAACAGCTGGGCTAGTCTGAAGTATTTTGAGTTTTTGTTGTGCTGATATCCGCTTAATTGCATTAATTTGCCTGATTTTTACACTGACAATGGCTTAAAAATGTCGGTAGAATGCCACGGCAACAGAATGAAGTACAGGTGGCCCTTTGAGCTTTTATTATAAGATTGACCCAAACTCCTTTGCTGACAACAGTTTAGTTCAGTGGCTGACTGCACAAGGCGCAGTACAAATGCATGCTTCAGGCTTTTATCAAAGCGAACGCGAAGCGCCTGACTCTGTTTCAGCTCCAGAATTCTGGACTGGATTAGTCAAAGGACAAAGCACGGCCAGCCTGCGGATCTTTTCCGGCAGCTGTACGCTATCGCAGCTTTTCGCTGTGCTGCAGTTATTGCCTGCAGATGCGGCATATTGCTTAAGTTTGTATCGTCCTCACACTGAGTTAGCCTTGGCTGTGCGTATCGATTTACCGCAAGCCTTAAGCTCAGCGCAAATTCTGGCCTTACGCCAGTTAAGTGAAGACTGGACTGCAGAGCTGGTCTACTTGCCAGCACCAGTGTTTTTAAAGCAACCTGGTGTGCTGGTGATGGATATGGATTCCACTGCTATTCAGATAGAGTGCATTGATGAAATTGCCAAACTGGCAGGTGTTGGTGAACAAGTGGCAGCTGTAACTGCCCGAGCTATGAATGGCGAACTGGATTTTGCGCAAAGCTTACGTCAGCGTGTCGCCACACTGAAAGACGCACCAGAGAGTATTTTGAAACAAGTGCTGGATGCTGTGCCTTTGATGCCGGGTTTAGAAGCCTTAGTGGCATTCTTACAGCAACATCAATGGCAAGTAGTGATCGCGTCCGGTGGTTTTACCTATTTTACTGAAGCTTTGAAGCAACGTTTACAATTGACGGCTACTTTTGCTAATCAACTGGAAATCATCGATGACAAGCTGACAGGGCAGGTGTTGGGGGCTGTAGTGGATGCCCAGACCAAAGCGGATGTGGTGCAACAGATTGCCAGTCAGTATCAAATCCAGTCCAGTCAGACTGTGGCTATTGGCGATGGTGCCAACGACTTGCCTATGTTGGCAGTTGCTGCTCTTGGAGTGGCTTTTCATGCCAAACCTAAGGTGCAGGCACAGGCCAAAGCCGCGATACGGCAAGGTTCGTTATTGCAGCTGTTGTATTTACTGGAAAGCTGATGCAACACCAGCAAAGCTCAGAATGGCTGACGGTCGCTGATTATCAGCTGCATTTGCGGCAGTTAACACCGAATCATTCAGAGTCAGCTTATCCAATACTGATGCTACATGGCGCTATTGAAAACAGCCGGATTTTTTACAATGAAAAGGGCCGGGGTTTGGGCTGCTTTCTGGCCGATCGTGGTTTTGACGTCACTTGCGCTGATTTTGCTGGCCGTGGTTTATCCAGTCCTCAAGCGAGCAGGCATTTTAATCACAGTCAGCAACAACTGATTTGTCTGGATGTTCCGGCTTTAATTAATTATTTGCAGCAGCAGTATCAACAGCCTGTAGTAGTGATGGCGCATTCCTGGGCTGGTGTGGTGTTGGCGGCAAGTTTAGCGCGTTTTCCTGCGCTGCTGCCTAAGGTCAAAGCCATCATTACCTTTGGCTCCAAACGGGTGATTAGTGTAGGTGGTTTTAAAAAGCGGCTGCATATTGATTTGGTCTGGAATAGGCTTTCGCCGCTGCTGTGTCTTTTGTATGGTTATTTACCGGCAAAACAGTGGCGTTTTGGCGCGGACAACGAACCAGCTCAGTATTTACTGGATACCATTGGCTGGATCCGTGGTCAGGCTTTTGTTGATCCAACTGACGGTTTTGACTATGCCGCAGCGTGCGCCGATGTGAACTGGCCAGTTAGCTGGCATTTTGCTGCCATTAACGATCAGCTGTTAGGACATCCGCTGGATGTGCAGGCATTTCTGGCGGAAACTGGCTTAAACTCAGGGCGTTATAGCTTGCTGGGTAAAGCGCAGGGCCATCAGCAGGATTATGATCATATCTCGATGCTGACTCATCCCAGTGCTGGTGCAGACCATTTTGCTGAACTTGAGTTGTGGTTAAAGCAGATATAGCCGCCCATTTTTAACTGGGCGATTATTATTCAGGTCGTTTAAGGCTTGCCAATAACGCCAGCCGTTTTTGCTGTTGTGCTTCGATCTGCTCATTGCTGGTGTTATAACGCAGTAACACTTCATCTGTGATATCTACAACATCACCTACGCCCACCACACTCCAGAGTTCTTCTTCCAATACTTTCGCTTTATGAATGGCATAAGTACTGACATATCCTAGTTCTTTGGCAATATGTTCAGTATCTGGACGACCTGTACGGGATAAAAAGATCTTAAATGCAAACAGTAGATCGGTGCTGACCACGTTATCGACAAATTCTTTTTTTGCACTGTGCAACTTAAAGTCAAAATCAAATTTAGTTTCGAAGCTTTGTTCTATGCTGTCCTGTTCAGGTACAAAACGTAAAAACACTTCGTAACTAAAAGGCACTTCCTGGCGTTTCATCTTTTTCAGCTGATTAGCAAAATGCAAATTGGTGGCATTGTTTTTCAACAGCGGTAGCATAGTGATGGATTCAGGGTCTTCACTAAACTGCGCCAGCAACTTATGCAAAGCGCTGGGTTTAGCCCCCATAGCCACTACATCCAGATTGTAACGAATTCCCTGACGATGTACGTAAAATGCAAAGGTATCCAAAGCTTTAGCATACATGTTACGGAGTGCAGGACCAAGGCCAGGAAATTTAGGCGTCTCCTCAGCCATCGTCAGCTTGCTTCTGTTGTTATTAATCAACTGCTGGAAGAATATTTTGCCTGCATGATCATTGGTCGGGTCCACCACCCGCATATTCATAATCAGTTTGTTTTTGCTAACGGCCATGACTTCATAAGGCAAGCCTGAGAGCTGATGTTTGGTGGTGATCTTTTGCAGTTCTGGCAAGCTGATGTTTACCGTATCACCTTTAGAAAAACTGACAGGTTCAGCGCATTCAAGTTGCAGGCCTTTGCTGGAGAAATCGCGGCTAAAAGATTGAATATCATCTCCTTTATCACTTTCTAACAGCACTGTGGTTTTATATAAAAACCGGCTTTCAGAGCGTAAGTTTACATACTGCACTGAAGCACTTTCAATAGACGGAAGCTGCTCAAGTTTGGCATGACCAAAGACTTTCAGCTGATTCAGCAAGGCTGCATCGTAAGTCATAGCTTTATACAAGCTGCTGCTTTGCGCTGTGCTGATATCGGTCAGCGCCACAATGTAGCGCAAGTTGCGGATAAAGTTTGAAATTAAAGGCGTTGGCGGCTGGTTAAGTTTTTGTACTTCCTGATCGGCTGTATTGGGTAAAGACAGCGGAATATGGGCGTGCGCAGGTATAGTGCGCAGAACCGACATTCGAAAAGCCCTGAAGCTGTTTTTGGCTGCGCCAAAACCAAAAAACACAGATCTTAGTTCAGGGTATTGCAGTAGCTCTTCTGTGGTTGCGGAATAAAAAAACAACCGCCCTTTGGCTGCATGGGTAAAGGTATAAAGCACGGTACTGTTTTCATTGGCTTCTTTGGCCAAGCATTGTTTTAAGCGTCTTACATGCAGTAGTTGCGGCAACACGTTTTGCTGGCGCTCATCCTGAAAGTAATGCATCAGGTGTCTGTTATTTTCAGTGGTTAATACGCAGGCTGGAGCCGCTTTGCCTTCATTAACAGCCAGAAACACAGGTAAAGAATTGATACGTGGCAGGTAAAATTGCTCATAGCCTTTAATAAATACCGCTTCGTAGGTATTGTCCAGATTGACTTTGTAGCGTCTTTTATTACCGTGGATAAAATGATGCAGAAACTCCGAAAAGCCTTTTTCGTCAGCTAAAGGCAAACGTTTCAGCCGCACGTAATAACTTTTATCCGCAGCTTCACTATCAATCACCTGATAGGGAATACCATTGTTGATCCCAAGGGCAAACTCCTGCTCTAAGCCTCGGAAAAATATGGCAACTTCTTGCCCTGCTGTCATTTCTATCGCCAGCGGTACTTTAATTTTGCAGCCAGATACAGATAAGTCGCTGGTCGTTGCAGGAAAACGCTCTTCGTCTTGCAATACGACTTCAATGTCGATGGAAAAATTCATTCGTTCTTCACGGCGAACGTTATAGCTAGCAAAGCGGATCAACTGGGCGGCTTTATAGTCGTTCGCTGTTATATCTGCATCTGGGGGTATAGCAGCTAAATCACGAGTCTCTGACACTTCTCCTGACAACACATCTTGTATTCTCTTATTTGTTTCTTGTTGGTGTCTTACTCTGAAGTTGTTATTGGTGTTGGTGACATCTTCAAAAATACCAATAGTATACTGGCCGTATTGTTTCAGGCCTTTTTCGAAAGTTCGGATCGCAACTTCATCCAGATAATGGGTTTGGCCTTTATGCTCAAAAGGACGCACATCACCGTCGACCCTACCACGTAAATCGATATAATAGGTGCATGGCTGTGCCAAACGCTTTAATTCCATTTTGATCAGAAATTGCTGCGATTTGGCTAAGTCTCCGGTCAATAGTCGAAACTCCTCATCAAACAGCTCTGTGTTGATAAGGGGTTTCAGACGTTCCAGCACGCTGCTATAAGCTTGTAAGTCGTTTGTTGTCATGCTCGCTTAAACACCTACAGGGCAGTAGCAAGCCCTGTATGAATAATTTGGGTTAGAGTAAAACCAGTACGATGTAAAAGCAATAATCGTGCCTTTTAATAAGAAGAGATAAAAAATGGCTAAAACTAAAAGCGCGTACGTTTGTAATGACTGTGGTGCTGACTTTGTGCGCTGGCAAGGCCAATGCACTGAGTGCGGTACCTGGAATAGTATCAGCGAAGTGCGTTTGCCCAGCGTGACAAAACAGCAACGTTTTGACGGTTATGCCGGTGCTACTGCTGCTAAGGTGATCCGGCTTGACCAGGTTGATTTACAGGACGTACCACGTTTTAGTTCTGGTTTTGCTGAGTTTGACAGGGTGTTGGGCGGCGGTATAGTGCCAGGATCGGCCATTTTAATTGGTGGTAGTCCGGGGGCAGGTAAAAGCACCTTGCTGCTACAAATTATGTGTGGATTGGCTGTGACCGATAAAGCCTTGTACGTCACGGGGGAAGAATCGTTGCAACAAGTCGCGCTTCGGGCCAACAGATTGGGCTTACCAACACAAAACTTAATGATGCTGGCCGAAACCAATGTCGAAACTATTTGCCAACTGGCGCAGCAAGAAAAACCACGCATTATGGTCATCGACTCGATTCAGGTGATGCAGATGGCCGATATTCAGTCTGCACCTGGCAGTGTGTCGCAAGTGCGGGAAAGTGCCGCCTATTTAACCCGTTTTGCTAAGCAGCATAATGTGGCTGTAATTATGGTCGGTCACGTCACAAAAGACGGCTCGCTTGCTGGCCCTAAAGTACTGGAGCATTGCATCGACTGCTCTATTTTATTGGATGGCGATACCGACAACAGATTCCGTACTTTACGTGGCAATAAAAACCGCTTTGGTGCAGTGAATGAGCTGGGCGTTTTTGCAATGACTGGGCAGGGCATGCGTGAGGTGAAAAACCCGTCCGCTATATTTTTAAGCCGTGGCAAAGAAGATACGCCAGGCTCTATTGTTATGGTGCTGTGGGAAGGTACCCGGCCTTTGCTGGTGGAGATTCAGGGCTTAGTCGATTATTCGCCATTAAATAATCCACGGCGCGTCACTTTGGGGATGGAGCAAAACCGTATTTCGATGTTACTTGCCGTATTGCACCGTCATGCAGGTATTCAAATGGCCGATCAGGATGTGTTTGTCAACGTGGTGGGTGGTGTGAAAGTGAACGAAACCAGCGCTGACTTAGCCACTTTGCTGGCATTGGTATCCAGTTTTAAAAATAAAGCCTTGCCTAACGAATTGGTGGTCTTTGGTGAAGTTGGTTTATCCGGTGAAATCCGTCCTGTACCCAGTGGTCAGGAACGTTTAAAAGAAGCGGCTAAACATGGTTTTAAACGCGCCATAGTGCCAGTAGCAAATGCGCCGAAAGAAGCAATTCCAGGAATGACAGTGATAGCAGTCAGTAAGTTATCTGAAGCATTGGATGCTTTATGAGTTGGGTCAGAGCTATCAACTCTGACCCTTATGCTTAATTCAGAGCGTCAGGGTAATTTAATAACAACACAGCTTTGGCGTCGTCACGTAATTTCACTAAACCTAATTTGTCATAGCTGTCGACCATGATCAGCAATGCTTGCTCAACCTGCGGCGAATCGCGGTAGTACTCAACAATATATTTGCAGCGGTTGGCAGCAGCTAGATGCGCGCCACGACGGGTGTAATAGTCTGCGACCAGCAATTCATAACGGACCAGTTTCTCTTTAATAGCGAACATGCGCTTTCTGGCATCGTTGGCATACTTACTGTTTGGGTAAGTGCTGACCAATATTTTGAAATCATCAAAACCTTGTTTGGTGCTGGACATATCGCGGTCTGCACGGTCAATGCCGACGAATTCCTGAAAAGCATTTTCGTCGACTTTAACATTACTTAAACCACGCATGTAATAGGCATAGTCTAAATCCGGGTGATTTGGGTTCAATCTGATAAAACGGTCAATACTGGCTAAAGACTGAGTGGTATCACCGCTTTGGTAATAGGCGTAAATCAGATCCAGCTGAACCTGACGAGACAATGGGCCAAAGGGATAACGGCTTTCCATGGCTCTTAACAGCTCAATAGCTCTGTTGTAGAGACCCGAATCCAGCACATTTTTGGCTTCGTCATACATTTGCTGGGCAGACTGGTTCGTATTCACCAGTTCTTCTTCGGCTTTATGGTTCCCCGCACAGGCGGTTAGTGTTAAAGCTAGGGCGATTATGGCTAAAAAATTCACTTTCATTTAAAAATCCGCTACTACTTAAACCTATTGGCTATTTAGTCTGGAGTAAAACCGTTAAAATAACCTTTTATGGCCCGATTCTAACCCAGACAGTTCGGGTATGCACACAGGATAACTGGTTCCGACATGACAAAACAGATAAAACTTGCAGAAATTGTACCTGACCATTTATTTGGTAAGCGCTTAGATCAGGTATTGGCCGAAATGTTCCCGGACTATTCGCGTTCCAGAATAAAAGAATGGATTTTAGCCGATTGGGTTCAAATCAATGGCCAGCTCTGTAACACCCCCAGAGAAAAGTTACTGGGCGGGGAGTCTGTATTGATCCAGGCCGAGTTACCGGATGACGAACGCTTTGAAGCTGAGCCTATCGATCTGAATATCGTTTATGAAGACGAGCACATTATGGTGATCAATAAGCCTGCGGGTTTGGTGGTGCATCCTGGTGCGGGCAACGCCGACGGTACTTTATTAAATGCCTTGTTACACCACTGTCCTTCTATTGCTGAAGTGCCACGTGCTGGCATAGTGCATCGTTTAGATAAAGACACCACGGGTTTAATGGTGATAGCCAAAACTATTCCGGCTCAAACCCATTTAGTGGAGGCGATGCAGGAGCGGGAAATTACCCGCGAATACGAAGCGATTTGCCACGGCACTATGACCGCGGGCGGTACAGTGGATGAGCCAATAGGCCGTCACCCGACCAAACGTACTCATATGGCAGTGACCAGCTCTGGTCGTCCTGCTGTGACTCACTACCGTGTGATGGAAAAGTTCCGTGCTCATACCCGTTTGCGTTTACGTCTGGAAACAGGCCGTACTCACCAAATTCGTGTGCATATGACCTACATTAACTATCCGCTGGTCGGTGATCCTGTCTACGCAGGTCGTCCACGTCCACCGCGTAAAGCGGATGAAGCTTTGTTAACTGTATTACGAGCCTTTAAACGTCAGGCGCTGCATGCAGCTATGCTGCGTTTAGCTCACCCTATTACCAGTGAAATTATGGAATGGCATGCGCCAATTCCTGACGATATGGTTGAGCTGACTCTGGCATTGCGTGAAGACACTGACATTCATGGTCTGGACTTTGCCTGATGTTTAAAGCTGACTGGCCTGCGCCATTAAGTATAAAAACAGCGATCAGTACTCGCGAGGGTGGTGTATCTTTGCCTCCTTACGATGGATTGAATTTAGGCAGTCATGTCAATGACAGGCCTGACGCAGTGGCGCAGAATCGTCAGCTGTTCAGACAACAGGCGAAGATGCCTGCTGAACCTTTATGGCTAAACCAGGTGCATGGTACAAATTGCGTGGTGCTGGACCAGACTGATTTTTCAATGGGTCCTGTTACCGCCGATGCCAGTGCCACCAAAACCAAAGGTCTGGTAGCAGTGGTACTGACCGCTGATTGTCTGCCTGTGTTGTTTTGTGATGCAGCTGGTACTCAGGTGGCTGCTGCTCATGCCGGTTGGCGCGGTTTGGTAGACGGCGTGCTGGAACAAACGCTGGCGCAGTTTTCTGATCCAACGACAGTCATGGCCTGGTTAGGCCCTGCTATTGGCCCCACAGCTTTTGAAGTGGGGGCGGAAGTACGTTTGGCTTTTATTGAAAAAGATGCCAAAGCTGACGCTGCTTTTGTGGCAGTTCCAAATAAAACAGGTAAATGGCTGGCTGATTTATATCAACTTGCGCGTTTACGTTTGAATGCTTGTGGCGTTTCACAAGTGTACGGTGGTGGTTTTTGCACTTACACCGACTCACAAGCTTTTTATTCCTACCGCCGTGATGGACAAACAGGCCGGATGGCATCCTGTATCTGGATTGACTGATCCAAGTCAAATTTTTGACGTTTTATTGCTTGATTATTAGTCGGCTCTCCCCCATCTTAATGCCAACAGCAGTTTGATGTGCGTGGAGATAGATACTATGAGACTCGACAGATTTACCAGTAAATTCCAATTGGCAATAGCCGAAGCTCAGTCTATGGCTTTAGGCCGTGACCATCAGTTTATTGAACCTATTCATTTAATGCATGCTTTGCTGAATCAGGAAGGTGGCTCCACCAAAGATCTGTTTAGCAAAATTGGCGTCAATACCAACGAATTACGTTCCAAATTATCCCAGGCGTTAGAGCGTTTACCCAAAGTGGATGGCGTGGATGCCAATGTGCAACTGTCCGCTGCCACTATTAACCTGCTGAATCTATGTGATAAATATGCGCAAAAGCGCAAAGACCAATATATTTCCAGCGAGTTGTTTGTGTTGGCTGCCTGTGAGGACAAATCTGAATTAGGTCATTTATTACGCTTGCTGGGTGTCGATAAAGCAGTGGTGGAAAAAGCCATAGAACAAATCCGTGGTGGCCAAAATGTCGATGACCTTAATGCGGAAGATAGCCGTCAGGCATTAACCAAATATACAGTGGATTTAACAGCGCGGGCTGAGGCTGGCAAGTTAGACCCAGTCATAGGCCGAGATGAAGAAATCCGCCGTTGTATTCAGGTGCTGCAGCGCCGTACTAAAAACAATCCGGTATTGATTGGTGAACCAGGGGTGGGTAAAACCGCCATAGTCGAAGGTTTAGCGCTGCGAATCATCAATAAAGAAGTGCCTGAGGGTTTAAAAGATAAACGTGTGTTGTCTTTGGATATGGGCTCTTTGTTAGCTGGTGCTAAGTATCGCGGTGAATTTGAAGAGCGCCTAAAAGCGGTACTGAACGAGCTCTCAAAAGAAGAGGGCCGGGTCATTCTGTTTATCGACGAAATTCATACTATGGTAGGTGCAGGCAAAGCCGATGGTGCTATGGATGCCGGCAATATGCTTAAACCTGCGTTAGCGCGGGGCGAGTTGCACTGCTTAGGCGCGACCACCTTAGATGAATACCGCAAATACATTGAAAAAGATGCGGCGCTGGAGCGACGTTTCCAGAAAGTGATAGTGGATGAGCCTTCAGTGGAAGACACTATCGCCATTTTGCGTGGCTTAAAAGAACGCTACGAGCTGCACCACGCGGTAGAAATTACTGATCCGGCCATAGTAGCGGCCGCTACTTTGTCACACCGTTATGTCAGCGACCGGCAATTGCCGGATAAAGCCATAGATTTAATTGACGAAGCGGCGTCCAGTATCCGGATGCAGATGGACTCTAAGCCAGAAGAGCTGGATAGATTAGAGCGGCGTATTATTCAGCTGAAGCTGGAAGACAATGCACTGGCAAAAGAAACAGATGACGCCACCAAAAAACGCCGTGACATGATCCAGGAACAAATCCGTGAACTGGATTTGAAATACAACGAGCTGGATGAAGTCTGGTCTTCAGAAAAAGCGGCTTTGCAAGGCACGCAAAATATCAAAGCGGACTTAGAACAAGCCCGGTTGGATATGGAAGTAGCGCGCCGTGCCGGAGATTTAAACCGCATGTCGCAGCTAAAATACGAACGTATTCCTGCTTTGGAAAAACGCTTGGATTTAGCGTCACAAGTGGAAATGCACGAAATGACGCTGCTTAGAAACAAAGTAACTGAGCAGGAAATTGCCGATGTGCTCTCCAAAGCCACTGGTATTCCGGTCAGCAAAATGTTGGAAGGCGAACGCGATAAACTGCTTCGTATGGAGCAGGAACTGCAAAAACGTGTGGTAGGTCAGGCCGAAGCATTGGAGGCTGTGTCTAACTCCATTCGCCGTTCCCGTGCAGGTTTAGCCGACCCGAATAAGCCTATAGGTTCATTCCTGTTTTTAGGCCCGACAGGTGTGGGTAAAACCGAACTGACCAAAGCTTTAGCTCAGTTCCTGTTTGATACCGAAGATGCGCTGATCCGCATTGATATGTCGGAGTTTATGGAAAAACACACTGTATCGCGTTTAGTCGGCGCACCACCTGGTTATGTCGGCTACGAAGAAGGTGGTTATTTAACTGAAGCTGTAAGACGTAAACCTTATTCAGTAGTGCTGCTGGATGAAGTGGAAAAAGCTCATCCTGATGTGTTTAACATTCTGCTGCAGGTGTTGGACGATGGCCGTTTAACAGACGGACAAGGCCGTACTGTGGATTTTAAAAACACAGTGATCATTATGACCTCGAACTTAGGCTCAGACCTGATTCAGGAGCATTACCAGCATCAGGATTATCAGCAAATGAAAGATATGCTGATGGAAGTACTGAGCAAACACTTCAGGCCTGAGTTTTTAAACCGTTTAGATGAAACTGTGGTATTCCACCCGCTAGACAGCGCCCATATCCGCCATATAGCGTCTATTCAGTTGCAGCGTCTGCGGTTGCGTTTGCAGGATAAAGGCTTTGGTTTGTCAGTAACAGATTCCGCCTTGGATCTGCTGGCCGCAGCTGGTTTTGATGCCGTCTTTGGGGCGCGGCCTTTAAAAAGGGCTATTCAGCATTATATTGAAAACCCATTAGCTCAAACCTTACTGAAAGGTCAGATTAAGCCCAATGCAATAGTGTCAGTCGATGCCAAAGAAGGACAATTTGTGATTGGCTCCGGACCTGTTCATTAAAAGGACTGTGACAAAAAAGCCCGCTTCAGCGGGCTTTTTACTGGTCAGGGTTACTGACTAAAAGTCTTACTTAAATTGGCAATTTCAGCGGCTTGCTGGTGCAGGCGTTTGTTGTTGTCGGCGACCAGTTGCATATTGTTTAAGTTTTCATTGGCAATATGCTGAATGTTTTGCACGTTGCTGGCAACTTCACTGGCGACCTGGCCTTGTTGAGTCGCAGCAGTTGCAATTTGTGACGATAGGTGGTCAATAGTGTTTACCATCGCCACTATGTCGGATAACTGAGCTGTGCTGTGAGTGGTTTGAGTCACACATTCTTCTACCTGTTCACGGCTTTGTGTCATGGTCTTGCCCCAACTCAATAAGGTTTGCTGAATTTCACCAATAGAGCGCTGAATTTGCTCTGTGGCTTTATGGGTACGGGATGATAAAGCCCGGACTTCATCAGCTACTACGGCAAAACCGCGGCCATGTTCACCGGCCCGCGCCGCTTCAATGGCTGCATTTAACGCCAGTAAGTTGGTTTGATTAGCAATTCCCTGAATTTCTGTCATGACAGCGCCAATACGTTCAGCTTCTACAGCTAAATTATCTGCAGTACTGGCGGCGCCTTGTACTTCAACAGCTAATTTTTTTACTGTGTTGGCGGTTAACTGCATCACTTGTTCTGCCTGCTGGCATATTTGCTGAGCTTCACCCACTTTCTGGTTGGTTTCGCCTGTACGCTCGGCAATATCAAGCACAGTACTGCTCAATTGCTGAGTGGCCGTTGCAATAGATACCAGCTCCTGGCTTTGTTGGTGAATACCACGTTCGGTTAAATGCACTGCTTCTTCCAGTGTGTCGGCAATACTGGAGAGTTTATTGGTGCTGTCT
Organism: Rheinheimera mangrovi; assembly: GCF_003990335.1. Lineage (NCBI taxonomy): Bacteria > Pseudomonadati > Pseudomonadota > Gammaproteobacteria > Chromatiales > Chromatiaceae > Rheinheimera > Rheinheimera mangrovi. Next base: position 990,593 of record NZ_CP034683.1, read on the forward strand.
TTGGTGCGACCTAACACAGTACGCAAACGGGCCTGATGCATCTGATGACGGAAATCTGCAATCGAAAATGCAGTTTTACCGCTATAGACATAACGGGATACTGAATCAAAGTCTTGCTGAATTTTATGAAGTTGGGCTGGAATATCCACTAATTCGTCATACATCAGCACAAAGAAAATAGCTGGAATAAGTAACGCCAGCCATAACGCATGAGACCAGAGCAATGCACCCGCAGCTATTAAGATGAAGCTGCTAAGCAGTGCAATAAGGCGGCGCAGGTTCGGGTTCGCATTCCACTGGCTGACGGTTTTACCTGCATTGATCGCCTGATAACAACGATCGGCTCTTTGGATCAGATCCGGGCTTGCTTTCACTCGCACCGACTGATATCCAACCAGTTGCTGTTGCTGATAAATCGGGGTGACAAAAGCATCCACCCAATAATAACGGCCGTCTTTGCAACGATTTTTCACCATGCCACGCCAAGATTGACCTTGCTTTAAGTGGCTCCACAGATCGGCAAAAGCTGCTGCAGGCATATCAGGATGACGCACCAGATTATGGTTTTTACCGACGAGTTCGTCTTCGGTGTAACCTGCAACCAGGCAAAAAGCTGGGTTAGCATAGGTGATCACCCCTCGGGTATCCGTAGTGGAGACTAACTCTTGTCCGGCGTCGTACTGAACTTCCTGGTCAACAAGCTGCTGGTTGCGGCGGTTCATGCATATTTCCTTTTTATTTATCATTCAGTTAATCTGGATCAAAGCGGCGGCATTATTTCAAAGATCTCTCAGATAAGCGAGCTTAGGAGCATTATGCAAGTATCTGCCATTATGACCAGAAAATTGACCATGGTTGACCCGGATATGAGTTTGTCTGCGTTAAAAGACATTTTTAATCAGTCCAAATTTCAGCATGTGCCCGTTATTGATGCCAGCAGGCGTCTGGTAGGTATAGTTTCAGTGAAAGATTATTTCAAAGCTCTGGCTCCTGTAATGGATGCTGCGTCAGAAAAAACTTTGGATATCTTTGTCACCAGCCGTAAAATTAAGCATGTGATGACCAGCCCTGTGATTGCGGTGCCTGAAGATTATCCTGTCGTGAAAGCCGCGGCATTATTGCTCAAACACAATATTGGCTGCTTACCTGTGACTGATCAGGATAATGTGGCTATAGGTATAGTGTCGTGGAAAGATATTATGCGGATAGTGGTGTTGCAGGCTGCACGTAAAAGCAGATTAGCTTATGGTGCAGCGGCTGAAGAAGAGTAGAATGCAACATCATTTTGTCTCATAAAAACTTAATTTTTGGTCACTCTTGTTTTTTAATTTGAGTCGCCCCATTTTAACATTCGCTCATTATCAGAAATAAGGGATCAGCTTGAGTCATTTCCTCGAACAACGTCTGGCTGCGCTTGGCACCACGTCATTTCAAACTGCAATTAAAGGTATCAGACGGGGTATTGAGCGGGAGACGTTGCGGATTAATCCGGATGGCCAACTGGCACAAACGGGTCATGCAAAAGCTTTAGGGTCGGCTTTGACTCATCCTTTAATTACTACAGATTTTTCAGAGTCTTTGCTGGAGTTTATTACCCCGGCTCAGACCGATATTGACGTCACTTTAAAACAACTGACAGATATTCATAAGTTTGCCTTGTCCCATATAGGCGAAGAGCGGCTTTGGGCCGGTTCTATGCCTTGTTACATAGGCCATCAGGACGAAATTCAGCTAGCACAATATGGCAGTTCTAACGTTGGCACCATGAAAACCGTGTATCGTCAGGGCCTTAAAAACCGTTATGGCAGCATGATGCAGGCCATTAGTGGTGTGCATTTTAACTTCTCAATTCCACAAGAGTTTTGGCAGCAGTATCAGCAGTTATTAGGGGATACAGGTTCATTACAGGATTTTATTTCTGCTCAGTACCTGCACCTTATTCGTAACTATAAAAGATACGTCTGGCTGGTGGTGTATTTGTTTGGTGCCTCTCCGGCCATGTGTAGCTCGTTTTTACAAGGCCGTGAGCCTAAGTATAAGTTCCAGACTCTGGGCAAAGGCTCTTTGTATTTACCTTATGCCACTTCTTTACGTATGAGTGATCTGGGCTACACCAACAGTGCACAGTCCAGTTTAAATATCAGCTACAACAATTTACCGGATTATATTAAAGGCTTACGCCAGGCTATTTCGACGCCTTCTGCTGAATACGCCAATATTGGCATTAAAGTGGACGGGCAGTACCAGCAACTGAACAGCAATATACTGCAAATAGAAAACGAATTTTATTCAACCATCCGGCCTAAACGCACCACTCAAAGTGGCGAGCGGCCAACCTGTGCTTTAAAACGCCGTGGTGTTGAGTACATCGAAGTGCGGGCTCTGGATGTAAACCCATTTAGTGCTGTGGGGATTAACGCTGAACAAATGCGTTTTCTCGATTTGTTTTTAATTTATTGTTTATTAGAAAAAAGCCCTGATCTATCAGCTGACGAACAGACGGTGACAGAGCAAAACCTGCGCAAAGTGGTCACAGAAGGCCGTAAGCGGAATTTAGATCTGAATGAGAATGGTCAGCCTCGTTTAATGTTGGACTGGGCTGAACAACTGTTTGCTGATCTGATGCCTATAGCGAACTGGATGGATGCTGCTCATGGTGGTGATTCGTACAGTGCTGCTATCAAAGAGTTTTACTTAGGCTTATTAGACCCGAACCAAACCTACTCAGGTAAGTTATTAAGCCGTTTAATAGCCCAGCAACAGGACAGCCCTTATTATGCGCTGGCTTTGGCTGAACAATACCGCCAGCAGCTCGCAGCAACTGATTACCAGATTTATACTGAAGCAGAATTTGAGCAGATGGCTGCGGTATCTTTGCTAGAACAGCAGAAGATTGAACAGGCAGACGATGTGAATTTTGACCAGTATCTCGAACGATATTTTGCTGATTTATAACGATAAAGCCGGATATCACACATCCGGCTTTTTTTTACATGCCTTATCTGACAGATAAAAAAACGGCCAGCAAGCTGGCCGTGAAACTAAGGATAAGGATAATCCAGGGATGAAAAACAAAAACTTGGTTGAATCCGTTCATTGGGTTAGTCTGAGTTGTGTTTTAAAAAGTTCAGCGTCTGATGAAAAAAATTAAAAAAACTTTACTCTTCTTATCACTGGCCTCAGTTCTGACTGGTTGCGCTACAGCCCCCCCAAAAAACAGCTCTAATTTGTGCGAAATATTCCGCGAGCATGACGACTGGTATGACGCTGCATCTGATATGCGTGATAAATGGGATGTGCCTATTCATGTACCTATGGCGATAATGTATCAGGAAAGTAGCTTTAAGCACGATGCACAGCCACCTATGGAGTACTGGTTTGGTTTTATTCCCGTAGGGCGTGCCAGTACGGCTTATGGTTACGCTCAGGTGAAAGATGAAACCTGGGAAGATTATGGCCGAGAAACGGGAAGCTATTTTGCGGCGCGCTCAAACTTTGAAGATGCTCTGGATTTTATGGGTTGGTATATCAATAAAAGCAGTCGTATTAACAAAGTGTCGAAGTCGGATGCTTATGCGCAGTACCTGAACTACCACGAGGGCTGGGGTGGCTATAAACGTGGCAGTTACTATAAAAAGCGCTGGTTGATGGAAACCTCCCGCAAGGTACAACAAAGAGCGACTATGTATCAGCGCCAGTTACAGAGCTGCGAAGAAGAATTTAAAAGCGGCTGGTTTTTTGGCTTATTTGGTTAATCGAACACAGCCTTGTACAGGAAGATGGTTTTGTAAGGGCGCTGTTTATTCGCGCCCGTCTCAAATTTTAATTCAAGTACAACGGATATATTAATCCCTTTGCAAGTGGGGCATTAATCGCACTGTTTTAATCATATTATCCTGCACTTCGATAATCTCCATTGGGCAACCCGCCAGAGTTAAACCTAAACTGGCTTCCGGAATTTCTTCCAGATATTCCAATACCAGACCATTTAATGTTTTAGGGCCATCGGTTGGAAAGTTCAGCTGCATATCTCTGTTTAAGTCGCGCAGGTTAATACCACCGTCCACCAAAAAACTGCCATCGGCTTGAGGTTGAATTTCTTCATTCTGACTATCTGCTATGTCAGTAGTGAAATTACCTACCACTTCTTCGAGTATATCTTCTAAAGTCACCAACCCCTGAATATCACCGTATTCATCGACCACCAGACCTATACGCTCTTTTGAACTTTGAAACTTATGCAGTTGAGTATTGAGTGGAGTGTTTTCCGGGATAAAGTAAATTTCCCGCACTGATCGTAATAACGAGGCTTTGTTTAGCTGTTCTTTTAATGCCAGACGAGCTAATTCACGGCTATGAATAAAACCCAATGCATCATCAACGCTGTCGCGGTATAACAATATACGGTTGTGTTGACTGTTAGATAGCTGACGCACTATATCTTTCCATTCGTCGTTGATATCCACCCCAACCAGCTCGTTGCGGGGGATCATAATATCTTCGACTGTGGCTTTTTCTAAATCCAGCACTCCGACCAGCATACTTTGGTGATGTTGCGGAATTAGAGCGCCAGCTTCATGCACTACAGTACGTAACTCTTCAGAGCTTAAACTGTTGCCATGGTGTTGCTCAGCACTGACGCCAAGCCATCTTAACAAGGTGTTACAGATTTTGTTCAGTAACCAGACCACAGGATAAAGCAGCTTCATCAAGGGTTTGAGAGCCACTGAACTTGGGAAGGCGACTTTTTCAGGGTGTAAAGCAGCCAGCGTTTTGGGGGTTACTTCGCCAAAAATAAGAATAACCAGAGTAAGTGCTATACCAGCGATAACTATTCCGTAATCACCATAGAGCCTCATACCGATAAGGGTGGCAATGGATGATGCTGCTACATTAACCAGATTGTTACCGACCAGAATTAAACCGATGAGCCTGTCGCGGCGTTCCAGCATGGCAGTTACACGCAGTGCAGCTTTGTGCTGTTCATTGGCCAGATGTTTAAGCTTGTATGGATTCACCGACATCATGCCGGTTTCAGAAGCTGAGAAGAATGCAGAACATAACACCAGCAGTCCCAGAATTATAAAAAGGGTACTGGTTGAGATCTCGTCCAAAAGTAAGATACCTGTAGGGCTAATCGAAGTTATTTGATATTACGAACGGCCAATCAAGTCAAGACTTAATGGCCCCTAAGCAGAAAAAGCCATTATCCGAGCCGGTCAAGCAGCACTTCACGAACAAAACGACTGCCAAAATAAGCCAGCGTCAGTAAAATACTGCCAGTAAAGGTTAAAGCAATGGCCAAGCGACCACGCCAGCCTAATTGAGCATGGCCCCATAACAACACAACAAATACCAGAAAAGCGATGGAGCTTAGTATGTTTTTATGCAGGTTTTGCGCGGCCAGCCAGTTATCCGTAAAAGCGGCACCACTGAATAAAGTTAAACCCAGTAATAAAGTACCCAGCAATAATACTCTGAACTGCAACTGTTCCACTTGAAGCAGCGGCGGTAAAAACTGATTGCCCAGCATAAAATCCTTTTGTTTCAGTTTTTTGCTGATGTAGTGCACTTGCAGCGAATGTAAAGTGGCCACTATTAATAAGGTGTAAGCCACAAATGCCACTATGATATGCATCAGCAAAATAGGGCTATGTTCAAAATGCTGCATTTGCACTTCAGCAGGCAATACTAAAATAGCCAGCTGAGTCAGGGCAGAAAAGCCGTACACGATGGGTAACAACAGAACAGTAGGAGTGCGCAAAGCGGTAATAGTAATAGCAGTGCTAATCAGCCAGCACACCAATGAAATCACATTCAGCAGGCTAAAATTCTGACCCGAGTCGGCAAAAATCGAATCAGCCAGAAAAAGCATATGGCTAACAATGGCCAACAAAGCCGCACTGAACATTAATTTATAGTTAGGGCCTTGTGGATGCACCAGGCGGGACAATACCATGCCGGTTGCCAGCAGATAACCAATCAATGCCACACCGGGTAACAGCTCAACTAACATAAATCAGATCCTGTTGATTCGTGAAGATTTAACATTCTATTGCAAATTACTCGCATTTGACAGTGTAAGCTTGTGTATTCAGAGTAACTGCTTCTGCTCAGATGGCGGCTGACTCCTTTAACCAGCTGGGGTATAATCCGGCCATATTGTATATCAGGTGCTAAGTTATGTTTGAAAACCTGTCGGACCGCCTAACCAAAACGCTGAAGAACATCAGTGGTCGTGGTCGTTTAACTGAAGATAATATCAAAGAAACCTTACGTGAAGTACGGATGGCTTTATTAGAGGCCGACGTGGCTTTGCCTGTGGTTCGTGATTTTGTCAATCAGGTGAAAGAACGTTCTGTTGGTATTGAAGTCAGCAAAAGTCTGACACCAGGTCAGGAATTTCTGAAAATCGTCCGCAAAGCTTTAGAAGATGCCATGGGCGAGGCCAACGAAGAACTGGCTTTGAATGTTCAGCCGCCCGCTGTTGTATTAATGGCAGGTTTACAAGGTGCGGGTAAAACCACCTCTGTGGCTAAGTTAGCCAAATTTTTAAAAGAGCGGAAGAAGAAAAAAGTATTAGTGGTCTCTGCGGATATCTATCGTCCTGCTGCTATTAAACAGTTAGAGACGCTGGCAAAAGAAGTAGGTGTTGAATTCTTCCCTAGCGATGTTGGCCAGAAGCCTATAGACATAGTGAACGCTGCGATAGCTCACGCCCGCTTACAAATTTTTGATGTGCTTTTAGTCGACACCGCCGGTCGTCTGCATGTTGACGAAGAAATGATGGGTGAAATCAAAGCGCTGCATGCTGCGGTAAAACCTGTAGAAACTTTGTTTGTGGTCGATGCCATGACGGGTCAGGATGCAGCCAATACAGCTAAAGCTTTTAACGAAGCTTTGCCTTTAACAGGCGTGATCCTGACCAAAGCTGATGGTGACGCCCGTGGTGGTGCTGCTTTATCTATTCGTCATATCACAGGCAAGCCGATTAAGTTTATCGGTATGGGCGAAAAAACTGACGCCTTAGAGCCATTCCATCCGGATCGTATTGCCTCCCGTATTCTGGGCATGGGCGATGTGATGAGTCTGATTGAGCAAATCGAGCAGAAGGTCGACAAAGAACAAGCTGCTAAAGTGGCAGCCAAAGTGATGAAAGGGCAGGGCTTTAGTTTAGAAGACTTCCGCGACCAACTCGTGCAGATGCGCAGTATGGGTGGCATGATGTCGATGCTGGATAAATTACCCGGTATGAAAAACTTACCAGCTGGTGCTATGGATCAGATGGGCAATAAGCAGTTCAATAAAATGGAAGCCATTATTAATTCCATGACGAAAAAAGAACGTTTATTTCCTGATTTGATTAAAGGCTCACGCAAAAAACGCATAGCAGCAGGTTCAGGTACTCAGGTACAGGATGTGAACCAGTTGCTGAAACAATTTACCCAAATGCAGAAAATGATGAAGCAGATGTCCGGCAAAGGCGGCTTGATGAAAATGATGCGTAGTATGGGCGGTAAGTTGCCACCTGGCTTATTACCTCCGCGTTAAATCCGTTTTTCAGCTCTGTCCCCTGGGCTTTGGTATTTGCGTAAATATGCGGCCAAAGCCCGAAAAACCTTGCAAAGCAGGCAAAAATCCGTACAATTCACCGACCCCACGGTCTGACCGCGGGGTTTGTTATTTTTTTAAATCCTGAACGATTATTAGAGGACGGTATGGTAACTATTCGTTTACAACGTGGTGGCGCGAAAAAGCGTCCATTTTACCAAGTTGTGGTAGCGGACAGCCGTTTTGCTCGTGATGGCCGCTTTATTGAGCGCGTGGGTTTCTTCAACCCAATCGCTGGCGGTGCAGAAGAGCAAACGCGTATTGACTTAGAGCGTATCAACCACTGGGTATCGCAAGGCGCTTCTTTAAGCGACCGCGTTGCTTCATTGGTGAAAGCTGCTAAGAAAGCTGCTGCTTAATAGCTAAAATAAAGGTCGGAGTTTCACCTTGAACGGTAAAGATTTAGTTGTCTTAGGTAAGTTTGGCGCTGTTTACGGCATCAACGGGTGGCTAAAAGTAAACTCCTATACCGATGTCCCGGAAGGGATTTTTGATTACACACCCTGGCAAATTCAACTGCAGGGTAACTGGCGTCAAGTGCAGATCAGCAGTAAAAAACGACATGGCAATGGCCTGATCGTCAAACTGGCTGAAGTGTCTGACCGTGACCAGGCTCAACTCTACGTGAATGCGGATATCGCAGTAGAGCGTTCTGCATTACCCCAGCTTGCTGAGGGTGATTACTACTGGCGTGACCTGATGGGCATGGCTGTAGTGAACGAGGCTGGTTATCACTTAGGTGAAGTGGTCGACATGATGGAAACTGGCTCAAACGACGTTCTTGTTGTGAAAGCCAATAAATCCGATGCATTTGGCAAGACGGAGCGTTTACTCCCTTTCCTGACTGACTCTGTCATTAAGGATGTGAATAACGCTGAACGACGTATCTTAGTAGACTGGGATCCGGACTTTTAATGTCGCAACAAGCTGGATTGTGGGTTGGGGTTGTTACTCTGTTTCCGCAAATGTTTGATGCTATTACAAAGTTTGGTGTAACAAGCCGCGCTGTAAAGCAGGGTTTGTTACAGGTTGAGTGCTGGAATCCGCGAGATTATACCAGCGACAAACACAATACCGTCGATGATCGCCCCTTTGGTGGTGGTCCAGGCATGCTAATGATGGTACAGCCGCTGACCGACGCAATCCGCGCCGCCAAGCAAGCTGCCGGAGAGAATGTACATACGGTGTATTTGTCGCCGCAAGGCCGCAAATTAGACCAAAAAGGTGTACAGGAACTTGCACGTTACCCGAAACTGCTGCTAGTGGCAGGCCGTTACGAAGGCATTGATGAACGCGTAATTGAAACCGAAATTGACGAAGAATGGTCAATTGGGGATTACGTGCTGAGTGGAGGCGAGTTGCCTGCGATGACGCTGATTGATGCGGTGTCGCGACTGGTACCAGGCGTACTGGGGCACGAAGAGTCGGCAGAACAGGATTCGTTTGCAACTGGTTTGTTAGACTGCCCACACTACACCAGACCTGCGGTGTTAGCAGACAAAGAGGTTCCACCGGTGTTGCTGAGTGGACACCATGAAAATATAAGACGCTGGCGTCTGAAACAGGCTCTTGGTAGAACCTGGTTAAGACGGCCGGATATGTTAAATGCCCTGGCTCTGACTAAGGAGCAACGCAAATTACTGGATGAATTCCAACAGGAACACCAGGCGTTGCAGCAACACGATAGTTAATTCCAGGTAAAGTGAGATTGTTATGAGCAAAGTTAGCCAAAACATTATCAAGCAACTTGAAGACGAACAGTTAAAAACTGACGTGCCAGCATTTGGCCCAGGTGACACTGTAGTAGTTCAGGTTAAAGTAAAAGAAGGCGATAAAACTCGTCTGCAGGCTTACGAAGGCATCGTTATTGCTAAACGTAACCGTGGTCTGCATTCATCTTTTACAGTTCGTAAAATTTCCAATGGCGAAGGTGTTGAGCGTGTATTCCAGACGCACAGCCCTATGATTGACAGCATTACGCTGAAACGCCGTGGTGCAGTTCGCCGTGCCAAGCTTTACTACTTACGCGATCGTTCAGGTAAATCAGCGCGTATCCGCGAAAAGCTTAACTAAGCAACTGGAAAGGCTGACCTTGTGTCAGCCTTTTTTTATGTCTTTACTTAGGCCATGCATACCGAACTGCAAGCCGATTTAGTAGCCGCACTCGAAGCTTTCCTGTTATCCAGACAGGGAGAGATCAGCGAGCAGGAATTGCTGCACCAATTAAAAGCCTTTTTCCCTGAACCCCGCACTCTTGCTGTTGATTCCTTGTTATTCCAACAACACTTTATTCTTTATCATCATTTATTTGTACTGCAGGCACAGTGGCAGCAGGAACAAGTAGCTTTATTGCATATTGGTTACGCCAAAGTGATGATCTACACAGTCACAGCTTTACCTGACAATGCAGTAGCCTTATGGCAAGAGCAGCAGGACAAAGCCGCTTATTATCTGGATTGGCAAAATATGCGGGCGATGACAGATGATAAATTACAGTCTGTGTTGACTGAGTTTTGGAAAAAGCTGGCGTTGTATCAGCAAAATAAAGCGCTCGACACCAGCCAGTTGCAGCAAAAGTGGCAGTTAAGCCACCCATATTCTGTAGCCCAGTTGAAAAAAGTCTATCGACAGCAGGCGCTGCGTTTGCATCCGGATAAAGGCGGAGACGCTGCTGCTTTTCAGCTGTTGCAGCAGGAATATCAATGGTTGCTAGCTGAGCTTTCTTTATAGAAAAGCACAGTAACTTAGCCTTTATCAATCACTTAGCAATATCCTCTTCTATCCTTACGTTATAAAGCCCACTACAATAGCTGTATTGTGTTGCAACGCGACAAGGACCCTAAAGTGGATTCCGCCAGTTTTATTGAAAAACGCCGTTTTATCGTCAAGCTTGGCAAAATGCTGCATAAGTTTGGTACACCAGCTTACCGTTTGGAAGCGCATTTACAGGAAGTTGCAAAACTGCTGCAGATCGGCGGTTCTTTTGCTATCACACCCACTGTACTCACTTTTGTGCTTTGGATCCCTGGCGATGAAAATGAATACACTCACATCTCCCGAGTGACCCCTGGAGAGTTAGATTTAGGCGCTTTATCTTACACAGACGAGCTGGTGGATGCGCTTGCCAGCAGCAAACTGACTTTGCAGGATGTGAATCAGCGGCTCGATCAAATAGCAGCAGCGCCCAACCCTTATTCACGTTGGGCTACCTTCGCGGCTTTCGGCGCCGCAGGGGGCGCTTTTGCCATGTTAATGCGTGCAAGCTGGCACGATGTGTTTTGGTCCACAGTGCTGAGCCTAATAGTGTATTTGTTTGTACTCTGGTCGGCTAAATCACGCCGGGTGGCTCATATGTTGGAGCCATTGGTGGCTTTAGTCTCGGCACTACTGGCCGCAGCTGTTGCTGTTTATATTGATCCTATGATCAATGTGCCCTTGGTGGTTTTGTCCGCTATTATTGTCTTTATTCCCGGTTTAGCCTTAACTCTTGGATTAGCGGAGCTGGCAGCCCGTCACCTGGTATCGGGAACCGCCCGTGTGATGGATGCGGTGATGCTGTTGTTTAAGCTGTATTTTGGCGCCTTTTTAGGGATAGCTTTAGGTCAGATATTATTTGGCCAAATTCCACCGCAATTAGCGCCTTCTGTACCTCAGTGGACTAGCTGGCTGGCTGTGGCTATCTTATGTGGCAGCCTAGTAGTGGTGTTTAAAGCCAGGCTTAAGCATGCGCTTTGGGGGCTGGTATCGGGTTTTATTGCTTATGCTGCCAGCTTATGGGGGGCTTATTATCTTGGTTTGGCACTAGGTGCTTTCGTAGGGGCCTTTGCCGTAGGTTTATACGGCAACTTGTTTAACAGACTGATGAATGCGCCTGGTAGCATAGTTTCTCTGCAAGGAATGATAGTGTTGGTCCCTGGTAGCAAGACTTATATAGGATTAAATGCTTTTGTTTCAGGCCAACAGATGGTATCAACTGAGCAATTAGGTCAGCAAACGTTTCTGATTTTTATGTCGTTGGTGGCAGGCTTTATTTTTGCTAACGTGGCATTACCGCCGAGAAAGGCGTTGTAGCAAACTCGATTTTCGTTATACCCAAAGTAATTGATGTTGCAGTGCGACGACAAGCATTGGAGACCCCAGGAGCATAGTAGTCCTATGTTTCTATGGATTGAGGCGTATGCTCGCCAGAGACCAACGTTAATCCGCTGAAACAAATGACTGGTGCGAGGATCATAGCGACGATGGCCCGTCAGGGCGAAGCCGGTAAAAGCATTGCCAACAGTTTGGCAATGCCCGGATGAGCGCCAGTGGCTCTGTCCACTGGCCGGAACACTTTGCAGGACAGCAAAATGTAAAAAAGCTGCGATTAACGCAGCTCTTGTAGTAACTTCTCTAAGCGGTCTTTTAAGTCGCTAAATAACAGTGGTTTTCGCATCAATTGGACAGTGTCAGGTAAACCGCCTCCGGCTACAATTTCTGCATCTGTTAAGGCTGTGACCACGATGATTTTCATATTTTCATGGCGTGAAGATAATTTCAGTTCACGGATCATTTGAAAACCATCCAGCTCAGGCATCTGCAAATCTGTGATCAGAATTTGTGGTGCCCATTCGCCAATTTTTAATAAACCAGCTATACCGTTAGTGACAGACTGCAAACTGATAGGTAAGCCCCAAGATTCAATTTGCAGGCTATAAAGTTGTTTTAGTAACTCATCATCTTCCGCCAAGAGAATGCGAACTGAATTATCAACAGGTTGAGTTTGATTTTTCAGCAGAAGGCGTTCGACAGAAGATTGAGTGACTCGACGGTGACCACCTGGAGTTTTCCAGGCGTCCAGAGCTCCTTTTTCCACCCACAACTGCACGGTGCGTAAAGAAACACCAAGTAAATCAGCAGCTTGTTGAGTCGATAATAAAGGTTCTGTGTGCTTACTTTTGTTCATACTGGCTAATGGGTATCATATTTTGTATTTTTATCAATTCTAGACGAGAACACTGGCTGCTGTCACTTTATTTTTGTGAATTTCAACCGCTTTTTTTTCACTTATCGCTCCTGACTCTTGGACCGGAAAGGCAAAATAGTAGCACAAGTCTTTTTCGGCGGTTTTTGCGTTGTGCATAGCTGCGCCAAGGCATCCTGCATCCGGCTCATTTCCGACAACATCAGTTGATAGGCTCTGGTTAGCCGGACCAGAGGTGCTTTATATCTTAGCTGTTCTGACTGCAGCCTGAATAAGGTTTGCTGAATAGCTTTTCTGCCCTTGTCATCGCTTTGTGCATCAATCAGTTCCTGATTTAATTTTTTTTGTAACGCATCCAATGCTGCAGGGTCCTGCTTTGCCATGCTTAGCAATTCGTCAAAAGCGGGCAGGGGTGAATAAGGGGATCCAGCCATGAGCCAACCTATACATAGTGTGAACGGACTAAGTCTTAGTGTAGACCATCTAATTCAGGCTGTTGTTCCTGTGGTTGTGTCTGGTGCTGCTCTGTAGAAAATACCTGCCGATAGACTAGTTGGAGATTGCTATGGATGATTGTATTTAAAGGTTTACACTGGGTTTCTTTGTTTGTTTTGCTTTGATTCCTTTATTTGTTTGACTTAAAAGGTTGACTTGTTTGTCGTTGGTTTTTAATATGCTTCAATTCGTAATAAATTAAATACGTGTTGTAAATATAAGTTTACTGGTGTTCTGCTTGCATTTATCAAGTAAAACCGGCGCTTTGGCAACGCATGATGCAAACAGGAGCATTGAAATGAGCAAGATAGTTGACGATTTACGTATAGTTTCGGAGCAGTTATTAAGCCCACCTGCAGTGTTAAAGCAGGCTTTACCTTTATCCAGTGCAGGATCTGACTTTATTCAGAAATCCCGCCAGGAAATTGCTGACATAGTGCATGGCCGTGATCCGCGTCTATTGGTGATCACAGGTCCATGTTCTATCCATGACCCAGTGTCAGCTATGGATTACGCCCGTCGCCTGAAGCAACTGCAACTGCAATACAAAGACACCTTATACATTGTGATGCGGGTGTACTTTGAAAAACCACGTACTACGGTCGGTTGGAAAGGCTTTATCAACGATCCACATCTAGATGATTCTTTTGATCTGGAAACGGGTCTTACCAAAGGTCGTCGTTTGCTGCTGGATTTAGTCGAGATGGAATTGCCTGCGGCCACTGAAGCACTGGATCCCATCAGTCCTCAGTATCTGTCTGATTTAATCAGCTGGGCTGCTGTTGGGGCTCGTACTGTGGAGTCACAAACCCACCGCGAGATGGCCAGTGGTTTGTCGATGCCTGTTGGATTTAAAAATGGCACTGACGGCAATTTAAATATCGCATTGAATGCGCTGCAATCCGCTGCCAGCGGTCACAGCTTTATTGGTATTAACCAAAAAGGTCAGGTGTCTTTGGTGCAAACCGCCGGTAACCCGGACGGTCATGTGATTTTACGTGGTGGCACTAAACCCAACTATGACGAAGACAGTGTACAGGCTGCTTTGGTAGCACTGCGTAAAAATGCTTTACCTGAAGCTTTGGTGATTGACTGTAGTCATGGCAACTCCAGTAAAGATCATAACAGACAAGGCATTGTGGCTCAGTCTGTGATTGAGCAGCGTATCAAAGGCAATAAAGCCATTATTGGCATTATGTTGGAAAGCCATATTCACGCAGGTCGTCAGGATTTAGTGGATGGCAAAGCTGAGTTGTATGGTGTATCTGTAACAGACGCCTGCATCGACTGGGCGAGTACAGCCGGCTTATTGGCGGGTCTGGATCAACAGCTATCTTCACAAGAGACGCCACAACAAGCTTCGCGTGAAGTTGCGGCCTGAGATATACGCATGAACAAAGTTGTAAGCACACCTGACCCTATGGCAGCTTTACTGCCGCTGCGTCAGCAAATCGATCAGTTGGATAGCCAACTGGTTGAATTATTAGCCAAAAGAGCCGCTGTCACGGCAGAAGTCGGGCGAGTAAAGCAACAGTATGCTTTGCCTCTGTATGTGCCTGAACGTGAACAGGCATTGATTAAAGCCCGTCGTCAACAGGCTGAAACAGCAGGCGTCTCAGCTGATTTAATTGAAGATGTATTACGCCGTGTGATGCGTGAGTCTTACCAGACTCAGGAAGCCGGTTTTGTCTGCTGTCGAACACCAGGTGATAAAGTGGTGGTGGTGGGTGGTGCCGGAGCTTTGGGCAAACGTTTTGTCAGCTTATTCCTGCGCTCTGGTTATCTGGTTGAAGTGCTGGAGCAAGAGAACTGGCATCAGGCAAAAGACATGGTGCAAGGCGCTGCTTTAGTGCTGATTGCAGTGCCCATCGCAGTGACTGAACAAGTGATAACGCAATTACCTGAATTGGATGCCGATACTGTACTTGCTGATTTAACCAGCACCAAAACCGGGCCTCTGAGCGCTATGCTGGCGAAGCACAGTGCTGCCGTTGTAGGTTTACATCCGATGTTCGGCCCTGATATCAGCAATATAGCCAAGCAAGTAGTGGTGGTCAGTCATGGCCGCGATGCTGAAAAGTATCAGTGGCTGATTCAACAATTCAAAGTCTGGGGCGCTGTACTGACCGAAAAATCTGCGCAGCAACATGATGAACTGATGCAACTTATTCAGGCGATGCGCCATTTCAGCTCTTTAGTTTACGGTGTGCATCTGGCAGAAGAGCAAGCTGATTTACAGCAGTTGCTGGAATTGAGCTCACCTATTTACCGGTTGGAGCTGGCGATGGTAGGCCGGTTGTTTGCACAAAATGCTGAGTTGTATGCCGACATTATGTTGTCCTCCAGCGCAGTGACTGGTTTGTTGCAGCGTTATCAGCACAGATTTAATCAACTATCGCATTTGCTCGCTGCACGCGACAAAGTCGGTTTAATGGCTGAGTTTGCCAAGGGCCAGCAGTTTTTCGGGCCTTTAGCGGATCAGTTTCTGCAGGAAAGTCGTCGCTTATTACAAAAAGCTTCAGACGAACGTAGTTAAAGAGTATTTCCTTAAATCCTTTCGGTTATATACCCAAAGCAATTGGCGTTGCAGTGCGGCGGCAAGTGAGCGAGACCCCATGAGCATAGATACACTATGCGATTGGGGCGAGTAGCGTAGCCAACAATGCTGCAGCTTCAAGTGTGAAGGGTATACAGCAACTAATGCTGGCTGATTTTGTTGCAGCGCTTTACACTAAAATCTGACGAACACTTTTATCTAATCGGAAAAGTCATTGATTTCACTTTGGTTTCATAAGCTGCTAAGCATTATAAAATACCTGGCTATTTTGACTTTTAGCCTGGTGCTGCTGTTTGCTTTTGTACCAGTGCCTGTCACTGGCGTGATGATTGAACGGCAAATTCAGGCGCTGTGGAATAATCATCAAAGTTATGAGTTACAGCATGACTGGGTGCCTTTTGAACAGATGTCTGCGGCGGTGAAACAAGCTGTAGTGGCGGCTGAAGACCAAAAATTTCCGGATCATTATGGTTTTGATACAGTTGCTATTGAAAAGGCATTGGAATACAACAGTAAAGGCCGGAAAGTGCGTGGTGCTTCTACTATCAGCCAACAAACGGCAAAAAATGTATTTTTATGGACAGGTCGCAGTTGGTTTCGCAAAGGGCTGGAGCTGGTCTTTACCGGCTTAATTGAATTGACCTGGGGCAAAGAACGCATTTTAGAAGTCTATTTAAACAGTGTGGAGTTTGGCCCTGGTGTTTTTGGGGTTGAAGCCGCAGCTCAGACGTTTTTTAAGCGTCCTGCCAGTAAGTTAAGTCGCCATCAGGCTGCGCTGTTAGCGGCAGTTTTGCCTAACCCACTGCGTTTTAAAGTGCAAAATCCCTCGCCTTATGTCTACAAACGCCAACAATGGATTTTAAAGCAAATGAGGCAATTAGCTCCTATAGAGCAACGTTTGGCTGACAATTAAACCATATATGACTTTTTCATGACTTTTTCATGACTTTTGTGTGACGATTCGGTGAAGATTTCTGATTTTTAACGCTTTTTCGATGCAAACTTTGTTCAGGCTGTTTAGGATCTGCCGCAACTGAAGAGTTAATGCGGAGTTTGATCATGGGCAAAAGAACATCTGAATTTATGCGCTCTGTGCATATAAAAACTATCCAGGCAGATTTGCAGCAAGGCAAAAGCACAGAAGAAGCTATCCAACATCTGAGGTTTGTCGGCGTCTGTGAGGATGAGTTGATGGATTTACTGCTTGAGGCGGGTTATAGCACTGAACAACACTCAGTGGCTGGCTCAGAACGCTCCAGCATCTGAGCAGGCTCTTTTTTACAAAGATAAAAATGCAAAAAAGCAGGGACTGCATGCAGTCCCCGAATCGCTAGGTGTATACCCAATTGACTTGACGATACAGGGAGGCGACAAGCCAGTGAGCCCCCAGCAGCATAGTCGGCCTATCTGACTGGGGCTAGATGGCGAAGTCAACAAAGCTGCAGCTTCAAAGGCGACGGGTACAGAACAGGAATAGAGCTGCGTCTTACTGCAGCCATAGCTAAGATGGCTAAAAGCTGTGTCAGTTCTGTGACACTCAGCACTTCTGCTCTGGTGAATACGTATTCAACTGATATTTTTTAACTGATTTGGGTAATTTCAGTTTTTTCTGCAGGAAAAACAGGTCGGATTAGAGGAATTTTCTGCAAAATAAAGTATCCTTTGCGCACTTTTAACCGGCTTGGGGTATTCCATGCGTTTTTACTTTCCTCTGATCATCATTGATGAAGATTTCAGAACCGAAAATACCAGTGGTTCAGGTATTCGTGAACTGGCTGCAGCCATTGAAGCCGAAGGCATGGATGTAGTGGGTTATACCAGTTATGGTGACCTTACCTCTTTTGCTCAACAACAAAGCCGGGCCGCTGGTTTTATTTTGTCTATTGATGACGAAGAATTTGGCGCTGGCTCAGTGGAAGATAGCCAGTCGGTGCTGGAAAACCTGAAGGGTTTTGTTGATAAAATCCGTCATCGAAATCCGGATATCCCAATTTATCTGTACGGTGAAACCCGGACTTCACGCCATATACCTAATGCCATTCTACGTGAACTGCATGGTTTTATTCATATG
Source organism: Rheinheimera mangrovi (assembly GCF_003990335.1). NCBI lineage: Bacteria > Pseudomonadati > Pseudomonadota > Gammaproteobacteria > Chromatiales > Chromatiaceae > Rheinheimera > Rheinheimera mangrovi. The sequence goes on from NZ_CP034683.1 coordinate 1,008,290, forward strand.
CACGAAGACACGCCAGAGTTTGTGGCGCGGCATATTATCCGTGAAGCCAAAAGCTATTTAGATACGCTGGCTCCACCGTTTTTCCGTGCTTTAACCAACTATGCACAAGATGGCTCCTACTCCTGGCACTGCCCTGGACACTCAGGTGGCGTCGCCTTTTTAAAATCTCCTGTAGGTCAGATGTTCCACCAGTTTTTTGGTGAAAACATGTTACGTGCCGACGTCTGTAACGCGGTTGATGAATTAGGCCAGTTACTGGATCACACAGGTCCAGTGGCGGCTTCAGAGCGCAATGCGGCGCGTATTTTTAACGCCGACCATTTGTTTTTTGTCACCAACGGTACTTCAACCTCGAACAAAATCGTCTGGAACTCCACTGTTGCACCGGGTGATATCGTAGTTGTTGACCGTAACTGCCATAAATCTATTTTGCACGCCATTATGATGACGGGCGCTGTGCCGGTGTTCTTAATGCCAACACGCAACCATTACGGCATCATTGGTCCTATTCCGCGTAGTGAGTTTGAACCAGCAACTATCCGTAAGAAGATGATGGCAAACCCGTTCTGCCGTGAAAAACTGGAGCAAAATCCAGATGTGAAACCACGGGTTTTGACTATTACTCAGTCGACTTATGATGGCGTCTTGTATAACGTCGAAGAAATTAAATCGATGCTTGACGGCGAAATCGAAACTCTGCACTTTGATGAAGCCTGGTTACCTCATGCCGCTTTCCATGACTTCTACGGTGATTACCATGCGATAGGTGAAGGTCGTCCGCGTTGTGAAACCTCTATGGTGTTCTCGACTCAGTCGACGCACAAACTGCTGGCTGGTATTTCACAGGCTTCACAAATTCTGGTGCAGGATGCAAAGCAGAACAAGCTGGATCAGCATTTGTTCAACGAAGCTTATCTGATGCATACCTCAACCAGTCCACAGTACGCCATTATTGCCTCCTGTGACGTAGCTGCTGCCATGATGGAAGCGCCAGGTGGCACAGCCTTAGTGGAAGAGTCACTGGACGAAGCTTTAGAATTCCGTCGTGCTATGCGTAAAGTCGACGATGAATACGGTGATGACTGGTGGTTTAAAGTGTGGGGTCCGGATGATTTAACAGACGAAGGTCTGGATCACCGCGACGCCTGGATGTTAAAGGCTGGCGAAAGCTGGCATGGTTTCGGTGATATTGCCGAAGGTTTTAACCTGCTTGACCCAATCAAAGCGACCATTTTGACGCCTGGTTTAAACGTAGAGGGCGATTTTGATGATTCAGGTATTCCGGCTGCTATTGTGGCGAAGTATCTGTCTGAACACGGTGTCGTTATCGAAAAAACCGGTCTGTACTCCTTCTTCATTATGTTTACCATCGGCATCACCAAAGGCCGCTGGAATACTATGGTGACAGCGCTGCAGCAGTTCAAAGACGATTACGATAAAAACGCCCCACTGTGGCGGGTATTACCTGAGTTTATCGCCAAGTACCCTCAATACGAACGTATTGGTTTAAAAGACTTATGTGATCAAATTCACCAGATCTACCGTGAAAATAACGTGGCTAAGATGACCACTGAGATGTATTTGTCTGAGCTGGTACCAGCAATGAAACCATCCAAAGCTTTTGCTGCTATGGCGCATAAAGAGCTGGACCGGGTGCCGCTGGATGATCTGATAGGCCGTATTACCGCTGTGATGTTAACGCCGTACCCGCCAGGTATCCCACTGTTGGTGCCGGGTGAAGTCTTTAATACCATTATTGTGGATTACCTGAAATTCGCCCGCGAATTTAACGGACGTTTCCCGGGCTTCGAGACTTATATCCATGGTCTGGTTTGTGAAGAACGTAATGGTAAAAAAGAATACTTTGTTGACTGCGTAAAAGCTCAATAAGTCGAAGGGTCAGAGCCAAGGCTCTGACCCTTTATTTCGTTATAACTGATAACAATGGCAAATCGCTTGCCAGGCTTGTTCCGGTGTATCGACAAACTGGATCAGCTGCATATCTTCAGCTTTAATCAATCCTTCCTCGACCAGCAGGTCAAAGTTAATCAAACGGGTCCAGAAATTTTTGTCATACAGGATCACTGGCACTGTATTGGCTTTGCCTGTTTGCAATAGAGTCAGGGTTTCAAACAGCTCATCCAAAGTACCAAAACCACCAGGGAAGGCGACTAAAGCCCGTGCACGTTGTAAAAAGTGCATTTTGCGAATGGCAAAATAATGGAACCGAAAGCAAAATTGCGGCGTGATATAAGGGTTGGGCTTTTGCTCATGAGGCAGCACAATATTCAGGCCAATACTTTGCCCACCCGCCTGATAGGCACCTTTGTTTGCAGCCTCCATCACCCCAGGCCCGCCACCGCTGATAATCATTAAGGAGGTATCAGGGCAACTTTGACTATGCTCCGTCACAATACGTGAAAACGCCGCCGCCGCTTCATAATAGGCACTGTTTTTCAGCTGACGCTGTGCCACTTTGAGCTTTTGCTGCAGCTCCAAAGCTTCAGGGTATTGTTTTAATTGAGTTTTGGCTTCGGCCACCATCTGCTCTGCCTGTTGACGCGACACAAAGCGGGCGCTGCCAAAAACGACCACTGTGGCTTTAATCTGATTTTGTTCCAGGATCAGCTGGGGTTTTAAATACTCCAGTTGTAAACGCACATGCCGTAATTCGTCCTGCATTAAAAAGTCATTGTCTGCAAAGGCGAGTCGGTAGGACGGATGCTCAAGTAAATCCTGACTTTGTTGTTCTGTTGCTTCACGGGCAGAACTCAGATGGCGTTGATACAGGGGGATGTCACCAGACATGTAGAGGCTCCATAAAAGGGAAGACGGAATAAACTAATGCTTTGTTTGATATAGACTAATCTTTTAACACTTCAGTTCAGTTATAACATGGACTTAGCCCCACAACCGGAGTGTACCCAATGCCATTAGATGCCAGTTTAACCTTTTTAGGGGCTGCAGAGCAGGTCACAGGCTCTTGTTATCTGCTGAAGCTGCAAGACCAACAGATTCTGCTCGACTGCGGCATGACTCAGGGCGAAAACCAAATCACCGAATGGAATAAATTCCGTTTTGCCTTTCGCCCCAAAGATATCGACTACGTGATTTTGTCTCATGCTCATATAGACCATAGTGGTTTATTGCCATTGCTGGTGGCGAAGGGTTTTCAGGGCAAAATTTATTGTACTCAGGGCACGGCCTTACTGCTTGGCGTGTTATTAAAAGATTCAGTGCATTTGTATTTAAAAGATCTGGAATGGCAGAACAAGCAGTTGGCCCGACAAGGTAAAAAGCTGCTTGACCCTGTGATGGCGGTGCAGGATGTAGAGCAGGTGCTGGATTGTTGCCATCCGATCGGTTACAAGCAAAAAGTGACGGTCTGTGAAGGGCTGGAGTTAGAGTTTCTCGACGCCGGTCATATTCTTGGTTCCGCGATAGTGCAGCTTGCAGTCAAGCATGGCAAGGCGATGCGCCAGCTAGTATTTTCCGGCGATTTAGGTAACCCAGCCACAGTGCTGATGCCAGACCCAAGCCCGGTAAAAACTGCTGATCTGGTACTGATGGAAAGTACCTATGGCGATCGCAACCACCAGCCCTTACAAAATACACTGGAAGAGTTTGCGAATGCGCTGGAGGAAGCACATAAAGCAGGCGGCAATGTGTTTATTCCAGCTTTTGCTTTGGGCCGTAGTCAGGAAATTTTGTATTACCTCGGACTCTTGTACCATCAAGGGCGGTTGAAACAAAAAATGGTGGTGCTGGATAGCCCGATGGCGATAGAGATCACCAAAATCTACAGTGAACTGATGGCTGAGTTTGATCGCAAGGACACCAAAGTGTTGCAGGGGTATGGTGCCCGTGACTTGCAATCCTTTTTGCCTATCCTGCGACTGGCGTCCAGTATGGAAGAGTCTATGGCGTTAAACCGCGTCAGTGGCGGCGCTATTGTCATTGCAGGTTCTGGCATGTGTAATGGGGGCCGTATAGTGCATCACTTAAAACACAACTTATGGAAAAGCAGCAATCATTTGATTTTTGTTGGTTTTCAGGCCAAAGGTACTTTAGGCCGGCGACTGGTAGATGGCGAAAAACGAGTGAAGTTGTTTGGGCAGAATATAGCAGTCAAAGCCACTGTGCATACCATAGGTGGTTTTTCTGCTCACGCTGGTCAGGATGAGTTAGTGGGCTGGGCAAGAATGATTGGCGGCCAACCACGGTTTTATCTGGTGCATGGGGAGCCTAAAGCTCAGCAGGCGCTGCAGAGCCGTATGATGGACTACGGTCTGCATTGCCAGATAGCTGAAAAAGGTCAGCAAATTAAACTATAAAGCATCCACACTCACTACAGTTGGGCTGATATCCTCACTTGGATAGCAGCCTAATACCTTCACAAAACGGGTGATGCGGTTGAGTTCATCCAAAGCGCGGGTCATGGCGTAATCACCTAAATTGGCGAATACATCCACATAAAACATCTCTTCCCACGGATTGCCCGGGATAGGGCGGGATTCTAGTTTACCCATGCTGATGCCGTGCTGTTTCAGCACTGTTAAAGCATCGACTAATGCGCCGGGTTGCTGGCCTGTGTACATAATAAAAGTGGTTTTGGCTGGTATGGCTTTCGCCACAGTTATTGCTTTGCGCGCCACCACAATAAAACGGCTGGCGTTGTCCTTTTGGTTGGCTAAACCACGGCCTAAGACTTCTAAACCATACAACTTGCCACCTTCTTCACCGCCAATAGCCACTACAGATTTGTCCTGAGCTTTACGCACCCGTTCAAAGGCATCAGAGGAGGCGTCACAGTATTCAATTTTAACGTTGGATAAGCCTTGTAAATAATTACTGCACTGGGCTATCACCTGAGGGTGAGCGCAAATTTGACGGATTTTACTCAGTTCAGTACCTTCAACACCTAATAAACAGTGTTCGATAGGGTGGGTCAGTTCGCCGACTATCGACAAGCGGGTGTGCTGCAATAAGTCGTACACTTCGTTAATACTGCCGGATGAAGTGTTTTCAATTGGCAGCACTGCATAGTCGGCATGGCCTGTTTCTACAGCTTGTACTATTTCGTTAAAGCTATCGCAGCCAATTTCAATCAGCTTTTCAGCACGGCGCGTGAAGTACTTTTGCGTTGCCCAGTAGCTGTATGACCCCTGGCGACCTAAAAAGGCGACTCGGCAGACAGGGCCATTGTCGCCATTCAGTTGGCCTTGTACTTTCGCTTGCTGCTGTAGCACCGAGTCTTCAATAATTACATGGTAAATTTTAGTGACGTACTGAGCGTCCAGGCCTAATACCTTACCGCGTTCAATCAGTGACACCAGCAACTCTTCTTCCCGCTTTTGATCGCGAATAGGTTTGTTTTGTGCCAGTTTGGCATCAGCTACGCTTAAGGCGAGCTGGCGTCGGGTGGCCAGTAATTGCAGCAAGTCTTTATCTGTACTGCTGATTTGCTGGCGAATATAGTCTAAATCTATGCTCATAAAAGCGTCCTTTAAGCTAAAAAAAAACCTCCCGATGCTGGGAGGTTTTTTGGTTTATCACGCGCGCGCGACTTACCGCCTCCCCGTTGGGGTGGTAAAGAGGCGAAAAAAGCGAGCGATCTGAATTTGTTTCATGGCCACCACAATAGTAAGTCTGGACGTCTAAAGTCAAGCTTTAGGTTGCAACTTCAGCAAGTATTTTTGCTCACCAGGTAAAAAGCCTAAAGGCTGTTCCTTTAACCAGAAGTCGTGGTCGGCGTCATAAAAAGGCGATAACGGATGGCCAGACTGACCTGCAGGTATCACTAAAATGCCTTCAGCTTCTTTGCCTGGAGACACTACCATACGCTCCGACTGACCATGTACCTTGTTCTGCACTCTTGGCATATGGCTGTCACCATTCATTGGCATCACAGGCATATTCAGCCAGTCGCCAAAGAAGGGCACAGCAGCTGACAGTGGATGCACTATGGCGCTTTGATTGAGGTTGCCCCAACTGGCGCTGGCTAAACTGCCATAATCTGTTTCCAGCTTTTGTTTGCTTTGCAGCACAGCTTGTTGCAACAAGGTGCGCCAAGAGCTGAAATCTGCAGGCAGAGTGTCGGTGCGTTGTTGTTGGAGCATTTCCCAGCCTGCGGTTTCCAGAGAGAACTTTAAATCCCGGCCTGATAACTTGTTTTGCTCAAGCAAAGCCGTTAAAGGCGCGAAAGTCAGTTCCAAAGTTTTACTCCGGAAGGCACGAATCAGTGAGTAGCCAACAGAGCCTATGCTGGCATGGCTGGCATCTTTCATCACATAGTCCAGATAAGACTTCAGGTTGTGCTCAGCAACAAAATCTTTGGTCAGCACAGTATCGAGTAGCAACTGCTGCCAGCGAGCCAACATTAAAGCACGATGGTCCAGCTGAATGGCATGCAGACTTTGTTCGTTGTGTTGCGAAGTTGCCGTTAATGCATCACGGATTTGCAGGCCTCGAGCACCTAAGTCGTATCCGCCATTACCAATCAATTCCAGATCTTTACCGCCAATCATTCTGCTGTTCGCTGTCCAAAGCTGGCCTGAAGCGGGCTGATAAATTTGTGGATAGGCTTGTAGAGCTAAATAACCTGTCCAGGCATTCTGGCCATTACTCCAATCCTGCGGGCTATCCATGTGCTGCACTTTGCGATCGGGTAAAGCGCCAATTAAAGTCCAGCCAATAGCACCATCTTTATCTGCAACCAACAGGTTTTGGGCAGGAACCCCGGCACTGGCAGCCAGCTTTAGCGTCTCTTTTACGCCTTTGCTTTTTTCCAGCGTCAGCAAATTAAAATTGGCACCCTGGGTATCATGTGCCACCCAGCGGTATGCGTAATTCTGAAAAGGAGGTGTTAATACCGGTCCCCAGATGGTTTCTTTTTGCAGTGCTAATTCGTCGGGCTGACCTTTGACTTTAATCACCTCATTCTGATAACTGAACTCCTGCCAGCCGTCCGCTGTCTGGTATTTTTCAGCTTTCTCATCCAATTTTAGTGCGATCACATCAGACCAATCTGCGGTACTGTTGGTAAAACCCCAAGCGATATGGCCATTACTGCCCGCCACTATAGCTGGTGTGCCTGGTAAGCTGACGCCTGCTACTTCAAAAGCTTCTCCGTTCTCCTGCCATTTCAGTTGAGCTTTAAACCAGGTGCCTGGCACACGAATACCCAGATGCATATCGTCCGCCAGGATAGCGCGGCCATCTGTTGTTCTTTTACCTGATACCGCAAAGTTATTGCTGCCAATGTCGGTACTGTCATGCAAGGTACAGTCTGTACAGGCAACTTTTTGTCCAGCTAATACGGCTGGGTAGCTGGACTTAGGCATAGGCGTCAGACTGACTTTGCTGTCATCCATAGCGGCTTGCCATTCCGGGCTGTGCTGAAACAAAAAGTCGTACCAGTCCTGGGGTAACTTTTGTTGCATTAAGCCCATGGCTAATTCGTCTTTGCCTTCAGATCCCTGTAAATCCAGATACATACTGTAGAGCGCTAAAAAAGAATCAGCTTCAACCCAGTTGCGCGGAGTCTGAGCCAATAAACCATATTCAAAAGGAGGCCAGCCCAGTTCAGCTAAGCCGGCATTCACTCCTGCGGTATAACGCTGCAACAGTAACTTTTGCTCCGCAGGTAAAGCGGAAAAACCTCGTTCCGCTTTGGCTCTGAATCTGTGGATCCGACGTTTTTTATCCAGCTCCAGTGCTATTTCGCCAAAAAGTTCGGACAACTCACCAGAGGCGTTACGGCGCAGTAAATCCATCTGGAAAAACCGCTCTTGTGCATGCACAAAACCTAAGGCGTAAGCCACATCATTGCGATTTTGTCCTTTGATGCTGGCATAACCCTGAGCATCGCGGCTGATCTCGGCGCTTTGACTGACGTCTGCAGGCAATTCCCCTTCATACAAAGGTAAGCTGCTGCGCAGGGCGAAATATAAAAAACCAGCCACAAGCAGTATCAGGAGCAATAACACAACAGAAATCCGTTTGAACCAAAGCATAGGTTTTTACTTCCAATGGGGTAAAATCAATAACTTATCATAATAGAGGACGATGAAAAGATGAAAGTGATTCAGTTATGGGATAAAGCCATTCGTATTTACCACTGGAGTCAACTGCTGTTGCTGGCCGGTTTGTGGTTTACCGCTGAGCAAGGGTATTTGGTTGTACATCAGGTTTTGGCGTATTCGTTAGCTGCACTTTTAATCAGCCGTCTTGTTTGGGGTTTTGTTGGCAGTGATACCGCGCGTTTTAGTCATTTTCTACAAAGTCCGGCTCAGCTGGTGCAGATGTGGAATAAAGCTAAAAATGGCATAGGACACAGAGGCTTATCCGGCTATATGAGCCTGGCTTTGATGACGCTGATTTTATTACAGTTTATCTCAGGATTAATGACTACAGATGATGTGATGACCGAAGGCCCGCTGTATAGCTCGGTATCCTCTGACTGGTCTTCTTTTGCATCCTGGTTTCATCATAATAATTTTAATCTGTTGCTGGCGCTGATTGCAGTGCACATAGGCGCAGCGCTAATTCATGGTTTGAAAAAAGATGGTGTTTTGGGAGCTATGATGCATGGCAAGTTACAAAGCGAAGCAGAGCAACCCGCAGTGAAATCAACATTTTGGTATCTGTTGTTGGTGCTGATTTTCGCCGCGATTTTTGCACTCTGGCAAGCTATGGCTTTGTATCAGCAGTGGTGATTTGTAGGGGCGGGTCTTGTACCCGCCCGTCTAAAACTACAATCCAATCTCAGATAGGGTTTATCCCCACCCGTATCCTGCGGTTTCTGTGATAAGGATAGATATCAGTCGGCTTTGTATTGGTCGTGACAAGCTTTGCAATTTTTGGCGAAATTACCAAAAGCAGGTTTAATAGTTGCCTGATCGCCCGATTTTGCCGCTGTTTGCAAAGCTAAAGCATCAGCCTGAAATTGCTCCGCTTTTTGTTTAAAGTCTTTCAGATCTTTCCAAATTTCAGCTTTGGCCTCACTTTTTACTTTATCAGCACCTGGCACTTCAAAAGCTTCCCATGGCAAGGTGGTCAGTGTAGCCAGAGCGTCTGCCCGCTTTTCTGCACGTTTCGCGTCAAAAGGTACTTTTCCACGCATCATGTCACCCAAATCAACGAAATTGTGGCGGATTAATTGGAAGCTATGTTGGCGGTAAGTCACAGAGTCTTCGGCGTCGGTAAAGGCGCTGCCAGCCAGAGCTGCGGCAGAAGACAAACCCAAAGATAGCAAGATAAACAGATTTTTCATTAGCTTAATTCTCATTTGTTTGATTTTGATGCAATAATGCTTTGATGCTTTTGTATGTCACAGTAGCATTACAACTGAACCCCATCGCTGTCAACTCAGGAAATCATGTGAAGGAAGTTAATTTTCACAAACCTACAGGTATGAATTCCCTTAGCATCAGGTTTGCGCTGCTGGTTTTTATGCTGACTGTAGTCGCCAGCGCTGCCATCGCCTATGCGGTGCTAATGCTGCAACAAAATGTATTGATTGAACAGGAAAAACAACAATTAAAACGGCAATCTGAAAAATATGCCCGAGAGCTGGATGCAGGATTTTTAACCCGTGAAAAAAAGGCCATTAGTGCCAATAATATTGTGGTGCGTTATTTAACTAAAGCCACAGTTGCTGCTGCGCCCTCGCCTGCGATGCAAGCCGATGGTAGTGTACGTAGTCAGGATGATTTATCCGCAGCCTTTATCCCACATGCAAAATTAGATGCTCAGCAAGCGGCCTGGTTAGTTCAAACTGAAGAGTTGTGGCAGCAGTTAGCCCCTTTGATGCTGGAAGAATTTTTTAATTTTTATTTTATTTCCAAACAAGGCCTGATTCGGATAGCGCCTGCAGATTGGGCGCTGGAAGTGCCGGTCACCCATGATTTCACCCAAGATATCTTTTTTGATATTGCCACTCCTGAACAAAACCCCAGCCGTTTGCCTCGCTGGACACCGATTTATTACGACCCAATCTGGCAAAAATGGATGACCAGTCTGGTGATCCCTGTGTACGTGGGGGACGAGTTTTTGGGCATTACGGCCAGCGATTACATTCTCGATGAATTGTTTCTCGATTTGGCTAGTATTGAACAATCCTCTGATGGTTTGCGCAGTATGTTGTTTGACCCCCAAGGTAACTTACTGCTGGATGGCAAAAAACCTGTGCAGTTGCAAAATACCGAAGAGCAAAACTTTGATGCGCGCTACAGCTCAGTGACACCCAGGAAGCCTGAATTGGCTGCTTTTATTCAGCAGGTGGCAACAAAGCCGGGGGATCCGGATGCACTGCAAGCTGATTTGGCAAACTACCTGGTGTCAGCAGCCAAAGTTCAGCGCCTGGATTGGTATCTGACCTTGTATCAGGATAAACAGGAGGTGATGAGTGGTCTGGAGGATTTTCGTGACAATGTGATGTTGATATTCTTCGCTGTTGCCGCTGTGGTTGCGTTGTCACTGCAGTTTTTTATTTACCTGTTTATTTTAAAACGATTAACCCGTTTATCTTCAGCCGTACAACGTATTAGTCGTGGCGATTTACAGCAAATAGCTTTGGATCAAAACGATGATGAAATAGGCATGCTCAACAGAGCTTTTAATGGCATGGCAGAGGAAATTCATCAACTGATTTCGGGGTTAAATACCCGGATTGTTGAAAAAGAAGAAGCCGAACGAGCCACCCGTAAACTGACCAAAGCTGTCGCCTTTTCCAGCTCTGGTATTTTGCTGACCGATAAAGAGCTGCACATTGAATATCTGAATCCTTTTATGCTGGAGCTGATGGGTTGTACTGCTGAGCATATGATGCAAAAGCCCTTGTCTTCATTGTTTGCTGCCGAGATGTTTTTTGTTGGCGAAGAAATATCTCAGACCCTGAAAGAGCGCCACCATTGGCGTGGTGATATGTTATTGCAACATGTGCTGCGTAAGCTGTGGGTATCATTGGCCATTGCACCCATCCGCGATGAAAAGGGCGAGATAAGCAATTACGTATGTGCTATGCAGGACATTTCTTTTATTAAAGAAAGTCAGCGAAAAATGGAACAGCTGGCTTATTACGATATGTTAACCGGCCTTGCCAACCGCAGTTATTTCCGTGACCAGTTGCGTAAAGCCATTGCGATGTCGTCGCGTGGTTATTATCACTTTGCTTTGTTGTATTTTGATTTGGATGAGTTTAAGCGGATTAACGATACGCTGGGCCATGATGCAGGTGACGAATTACTCAAGGAAGTGGCCAGACGGCTCATCAGCCGGCTGCGGGAAGAAGACACTATTGCCCGTTTAGGCGGTGACGAGTTTGCAGTCATTTTAAGTGGCATTAAAGACAGGGCACATGCCGCTTTGATTGCGGAAAACCTGCAACAGAGTTTTGCAGCTCCGGTCAAACTGACAGGCCAGGAAGTAGCGATCAGCGCCAGTATTGGCATCACCATAGCGCCTGAAGATGCGGCTGATGAAGAACTGCTGCTCAAACATGCAGACCTGGCGATGTACGAAGCCAAGGCCCGGGGCCGCAACACCTATCACTTCTTCAGCCAGGACTTAAACGAAGCGGCCAAAGAGAAATTACAAATTGAAAACCAGCTGCGCGAAGCCATACGTGAGCATCAGTTTGTGTTGTATTACCAGCCCAAAATAGATATCCGCACTAATGTGGTGATAGGGTACGAAGCTTTGTTACGTTGGATCCGGCCTGATGGCTCAATGATCCCGCCTCTGCGTTTTATTCCTGTGGCTGAAAGCACAGGATTGATTGTCGAAATTGGCGAATGGATCATTTGGGAAGCCTGTCGGTTTATCAGTCGCCAGCAGTCCAAGGGACACGATGTAACTATTTCTATTAACCTGTCGGCGCGGCAATTTACCGATCAAAACCTGACCGAAATAGTGGAGAGAGTGCTGCAACGTACTGGTGCTCAACCAGATAAACTTATTTTCGAAATTACCGAGTCGATGTTAATGGGTGACACTGATGCGGCTATTGCCCAGTTAAATGAGTTAAAAGGACTGGGGGTGACTTTATCTATTGACGACTTTGGTACAGGCTATTCGTCGCTGAGTTATTTAAAGCGATTCCCGGTAGACGAGCTGAAAATTGATCGTTCTTTTGTCAAAGATATTCCGAATGACACCAACGACATGGACATAGTGGCGGCCATTATTGCGATGGCGCAAAAGATGAACTTGCGTGTGGTGGCTGAAGGGGTGGAAAGCATAGAACAGGTTGAATTCTTAAAAAACAATGCTTGCTACCTGGTACAAGGTTATTACTTCAGCATGCCAAGGGCAGAGCAGGACTTATATAACCTGAGTTATCAACCATTACTAATAGGGGCTGCATCACTGTAACCTGCCGTTGGAACTAAGCCCGCTTGCTGCATGCTTTTTCTCACACAGTTAACAGGGCAAAACCCCAATAAAACCAGGAAACATCCATGATCAAACTAAGACTGTCCTTGTGCAGTACGGCAATGCTTTGCGCGCTATTGCCTGCAGCTTCGGCGGATCAAACCACGCCGGTACAAGGCATACGCGATAAATCTCCCCAGTTATTCGCTTTGACCAACGCCACTGTTATCACTGAGCCAGGTAAACGTCTGGATAACGCCACTGTACTGATTAGCAACGGCAAAATCAGCAAAATACAAAATAAGGCCGATGTACCTGCTGGCTATCAGACCATAGATGCCAGCGGCTATTTTATTTATCCGGGCTTTATCGATTTATACAGCCAGTATGGTCTGCCCAAAACAGAAAAAGATGCGAAAGCGGGTTTTGGCCGCAAGCCAAATTACAGCAATGATCGTAAAGGTGGCAACGCCAGCAACGCCGCTATTCATGCCCGCCAACAGTGGGTGAATGAATTTAAACCTAACGCTGAACAAGCTAAAAGCTATCAGCAGCAGGGTTTTACCACAGTACAATCTGCCCGTTTCGACGGCATTTTCCGTGGTCAGGCATTTGTTGCGTCCTTAGTGCCTGGCTTACCAAACGAAGCTGTGATGCGCGCTCAGGCCAATCAGTTTATGGCTTTTAGTAAAGGCACTTCAGTGCAAAGTTATCCATCGTCCTTGATGGGTAGCATAGCCCTTATTCGCCAGACCTTAGCGGATGCCAACTGGTACAGTCAGGCTTATGGCAAAGGCAATTGGCGTTTTTACAATCAGGCCATTGAGTTTAATGCCGACTTAGCGGCCTTAAGCCAGTTAAAAACTCAGGGTGTGGTATTTGAAGCGACAGACGATCAGGCCTTGTTACGGGCTGATAGCCTATTAAAAGAATTTGGTCTGGATAAAGCAACGCTGGTGGCATCGGGTTATGAATACAGCCGTATAGATCAAGTCAAAGCCACAGGCCGTCCGTTAATTTTACCTCTGGCTTTCCCGGCGGCTCCAGCAGTACAACAGTTGAACGATCAACTGGATGTTGAGCTGGCTCAATTACGCCACTGGGAAAGAGCGCCATCCAATGCTGCGGTATTGGAGCAGGCCAAAGTTCCTTTTGCATTAACCATGCATAAACTGGAAAAACCAGAACAATTCTGGCCTAACTTACGTAAAGCTGTGTCCTATGGCTTAAGCCAGCAAAAAGCTTTAGCTGCCTTAACCACTGAACCTGCCAAATGGCTGGGTATGGATAGCCAGATTGGTAAAATTGCTGTGGGCTATCAAGCTGATTTAGTGGTCAGTAAAGGTGATTTATTTGCTGACGGCGAAATAGTGGCGACCTGGGTTCGTGGCCAGCAACAGCAATTTAAAGCCATGGATTTACCACTTTTTGCCGGAACTTATCAGCTTGCTGTGAATGGCAGCAGCTTACCTTTGGAACTGACAGATAAAAAAGGCACAATTGAAGGTTCAGTGAAGCTGGGTGACAAAACCAGCAAGCTGAAGCATGTGGCTGTGCAAAAAAATCAGCTGCAGTTTGTCGTGGATTTAAAGGCTATGGGCCAGGGCTCGGGTGTTGCGCAATTTAGTGGCGAACTCAAAGGCAAAACTTTGCAAGGTAAGTTAGTCACAGCAGAGGGCAATACTGTTGCCATTAGCAGTTTGCAGCAGCCTTTGGTTGCAAAAGCCGACCAGAAAAAAGCCACAGAAAAACCTGTGTTGATGTCGAAACTCACTACGCCTAACCGGGCTTTTGGTGTGCTTGAAAAAGCCAAACAGCAAAATGTACATATTAAAAACGCCACGGTCTGGACTTCAGCTAAAGCTGGTAAGTTAGAAAATACCGACGTGTTGGTGAAAGATGGCAAGTTTGTCAAAATTGGCAAAAGCTTATCTACACCGTCAGGCTATGTTGCTATTGATGCCACTGGCATGCATTTAACGGCTGGTATTATCGATGAGCACTCGCATATCGCTATTGATCAGGGCGTCAACGAAGGCTCAGATGCTGTGACCTCCGAAGTGCGTATCGGTGATGTGCTGGATGCTGACGATATCAATATTTACCGTGGTTTAGCAGGTGGTACCACCACAGCTCAATTGTTACATGGCAGTGCCAATCCTATTGGTGGCCAGGCGCAAATTATCCAGCTGCGCTGGGGCGATAACTCCGATCAATTGAAATTTAAAGGCGCACCAGAAAGCATTAAGTTTGCTTTGGGTGAAAACGTCAAGCAATCCAACTGGGGTGAAGACTTTGTTACCCGCTACCCACAAACCCGTAGTGGTGTGGATACTATTATTCGCGATGCCTTCCAGGCCGCTAAAGAATACAAAGCTCAATTGGCTGAATATGAGGATCTATCCGGCTCAGAACAAAGCAAAACCGCTCCGCCACGACTGGATTATCGTTTAAAAGCTCTGGTTGAGATTTTAGATAAAGAACGTTTTATCCATGTGCACTCTTATGTTGCTTCTGAAATTCTGATGATTATCAAATTAGCAGACGAAATGGGCTTTAACATCACCACTTTCACGCACATTCTGGAAGGCTACAAAGTGGCTGACGAGATGAAAGCCCATGGTGCCAGTGCTTCAACTTTTGCTGACTGGTGGGCTTATAAAATGGAAGTGCAGGACGCCATTCCAACCAACGTATGTTTAATGCAACAACAAGGTGTATTGGTCAGCGTCAACTCAGACAGCCCGGATTTACAACGCCGTCTGAATCAGGAAGCTGCCAAAGCCGTGGTTTACTGTGGCATGGACGAACAACAAGCGTTAAATATGGTGACCATTAACCCGGCGAAACAGCTGAAAATTGATTCTAAAGTAGGTTCAGTTGAAGAAGGCAAACAAGCCGACTTCGTTTTATGGTCTGCTCATCCATTGTCTGTGTACGCCCGTGCCCAACAAACCTGGATTGAAGGTGCCCCTTATTATCAACTGACAAAAGACGAGCAATTGCAGCAACAGGTTGCCAGTGAAAAACAACAGCTGATCCAGAAGGTATTACAGTCTTCTGATGACGAAAAAGCAGGTTCAGGTGCGTCCTATAAAGCCAACAACCCGGTTTGGCACTGTGAAGATAACCATGATGTGTTATCCCTTGCTTTTGATCACCAGCATTAATGGAGTCATCAATGAAACATTCAAAACTTTTTTTACTGGTGACTGCGGCTCTGAGCTTAACAGCTCAGGCCAACGATATAGTGCCTGCACCAAAACAAAGCCAGGCCATATTGCTGCAGGATGCCACTGTGCATACAGTGACCAACGGCGTATTAAAAGACACTGACGTCTTACTGGTCGACGGTAAAATCAGTGCCATAGGTACAGATTTAGCTGTGCCTGCTGGTGCAGAGGTGGTGTCCTTGCAAGGTAAACAGCTGTATCCGGGCCTGGTTGCTTTAGCCAATCAGCTGGGGTTAACCGAAATTGAAGCGGTACGCTCAACGGACGATACCACTGAAGTCACTCAAACCAATCCGGATATCAAAGCTCAAGTGGCCTACAACGCCGATTCAGAAGTGGTCCCTACGATTCGTGCTAATGGCTTTAGTTACAGCCTGGTGTATCCAAATGGTTCTTTAATTATGGGGCAGTCGGCACTGATGCAACTGGATGCCTGGAACTGGCAAGACGCAACAGTGGTCGATTCAGTGGCTTTGCATCTCAAATGGCCCAGAGCTGATGTAATGCCAAACCCATGGCGTCCGCAAAAACCTGAAGATATTCGCAAAGCCAGTCAGAAAGCTTTGGCAGAACTGGAAGGTTACTTTAAAACCGCAAAAGCCTATGCCGACGCTGTCGACAAAGGTGTCAAACTGCCTGTGGACTCTCGCTGGCAGGCGATGATCCCTGTGTTTAAAGGGGAACTGCCGGTTTTTGTGCACGCCAATGATGAGCGTCAGATAGAACAGGCGATGAAATTTGCCCAGCAGTACGGTTTTTCTTTGACCATAGTTGGCGGACGTGATGCCTGGCGTATTGCGCCACAGCTTGCTGCAGCTAATGTGTCTGTGATTTATACCTCACCTTATGGCATTCCTGAACGTGCCGATGAAGCGACCAGCCAGTCGTTCCAGACGCCTGCACAACTGGCAAAAGCTGGTGTGAAGTTTGCGTTATCACTGGATGGCTACTGGGATACCCGTAACGTGGTCTTTGCTGCGGGACAAGCCATTAGCTACGGCTTAAGCCCGGAGCTGGCGTTACGTTCTGTTACACTTGATGCCGCCGCTATTGCTGGTGTAGCTGATAAAATCGGTAGCATCGAAGTGGGTAAAGCAGCCACTCTGGTTGTGTCTGATGGTGATATTTTTGATTACCTTGGGCACAAGGTTCGCTACATGTGGATTGATGGTCGTGCTGTGGATTTGAACAGTCGCCATAAGCAATTGCATGATAAATATCAGCAGCGTTACCAGGCTAAAAACTAAGTGATCAGGGGCGAAAGCCCCTGAATTTTTAAGGAAACATTATGAAACTGATGTCAATCAGTGCTTTATCCGCCATGCTGGTGCTGGCGGGCTGTCAAAGTACAACTACACCTTCTTCTGTGGCAGCTCAGCCAAGGGCGAGTGCCAAAGCCATTGAAGCTCATATGACGTTTTTAGGCGATGACAGTCTGGAAGGTCGTGATACCGGCAGTCGTGGTCATCAAATTGCTTCTAACTATATTGCTACTCAACTGGCAGCTTTAGGTTTAGAGCCGGCAGGTGAGCAGGGCTATTTCCAGTCAGTACCTATGCGCAAAGCGTTGCTGGTGCAAAGCAGCGCCAAAATGTCATTGACTAAAAATGGTAAAACTACAAATTTTGATTATCCAAAGCAGTTCTTCACTGGCCCTAGCATTTCACATGCCAAGGTCGATGTCACAGCGCCTTTGGTGTTTGTCGGTTATGGCCTGGTCTCCAAAGAGTTTAATCTGGACGACTACGCTAATCTGGATGTGAAAGGCAAAATAGTAGTGATGCTGAGCGGCCGCCCTAAATCTTTGCCTAGCGAAGAAGCTGCTCATATCCAAAGTTTAAAAGCGGAAAATGCGGCTGAACGTGGTGCTGTAGGTGTCATTACTCTGCATACGCCCTCAGAAGAAAAAGTACGTCCTTATGCCAATAGCTTGATGTATCTGACCAATCCACGTATGCGCTGGTTACATAAAGACGGCACAGCTGAAGGTGAGTTTGAGTCCTTAACTGGTTCTGCCTATCTGCACCCTGATGCAGCTAAGTTGTTATTTGCCGGAGCCAGTCGTTCTCTGGACGATATTTTTGCTGACTTAGCCGCAGAAAAAGTGCCAACAGGTTTTGCGTTGGAAGGCACTGTGAATTTAAAACGTGAGTCAACGACTGAAGATATCACTAGCCCGAACGTGGCTGCGGTGTTACCTGGTTCTGATCCAAAGCTTAAAGATGAATATGTGGTGGTAACGGCCCACTCGGATCACATTGGATTTTCCAACGATGTGCGCAGCAAAGATAAAATTAACAACGGTCTGATGGATAATGCCGCTGGTGTTAGCATTATGCTGGAAACTGCCCGTTTATTTACCCAGCAGGCAGAGCGGCCAAAACGTTCTATCTTATTTGTGGCCGTAACAGGTGAAGAAAAAGGCTTGTTGGGAGCAGACTATTTTGCGCATAACCCAACCCGTCCTATCGACAAGCTGGTGGCGAACGTCAATATTGATATGCCGGTATTGTTGTATCCTTTCGCTGACATAGTGGCATTTGGCGCCAATCACTCCAGTTTAGGTGCAACTGTGGATACAGCTGCAGCTGCTGTAGGTATTAGCCAAAGTCCGGATCCAATGCCGGAGCAAGCTATTTTTACCCGTTCAGATCACTACACTTTAGTGCAGCAAGGTGTGCCATCTGTATTTCTGATGACAGGCTTTACCTCTAAAGATCCTGCTCAAAAAGGTGGCGAAGTCTGGGGTAAGTTTTTTGCCAAGCATTACCACAAGCCGACTGATGACAAGGCGGGTTTAACGGCTGACTTTGGTGCTATTCGTTATGATGCTGGTGCGACTTTCGCCGACATTAACTTCGGTATTGCCACTGAAGTGGCGAATAATCCACAACGTCCAGTCTGGTTAAAAGACAGTTTCTTTGGCAAGATTTTTGGCAAAGACTATAACCAACAGAAGTAATCTAATGGGTCAGAGCTTGCGCTCTGACCCTTCTTCTCTCTAGTGTTCCATAATGCGGCTTAATAATGCCCGTACTGTTTCAGGTTCAAACGGCTTATCACATAAGGCATTGACACCAGATTGAGCAATATTGGCCAGATGTGATTCGTTGGCTTCACTGGTCACCATTAAGACCGGGATATGGCTTTGCTGGCTGTGTTCACGGATATACTGCGTCAGCTCCTGACCGTTCACTTCCGGCATATTAAAATCTGTCAGCACCAAATCAAACATATTGTTTTTCAAAAGCTCAATGGCTTGTTGCCCATCCTCTGCTTCAGTTAAATGCTGAATTCCCAGGTTCTGCAGTACACGTTTAATATGGTTACGGGCCAGACGGCTGTCGTCGACCACCAAGACCCGCACATCGTGCACATCAAATAAACTCAGTTCCAATTCGGCCGGACTGAGCAGATCTATGGCGGCATTTAAGGCTTTGCCCAACTGCACTGAATTAAAAGGTTTAGGTAAAATCGCTATTACGCCTGATTGCTTAAATTGCTCCAGCTGGGCTTTTTTTGTTTCTGAGGAAATCAGTACAAAAGGTACTTCTGCTAAATCTGAGTCGTTTTTCAGCTTGGCCAGCAGTTCCAGACTGGTGCCTTGTTCAAAATATAAACTGCTGATCACCAGATCGGCTTTATGCTGTTTGAGCTGCAGCATGGCTGTTGCAATGCTGTCGGCCGTACTGATCTGGGTTGCTCCTTCTGCGGCCAGTTGTCTGATAATAATTTTGCGTTGAACATCAGAAGGTTCAATCAGCAGAATAGATAAGTCAGAAGGGGAGAGTTGTTGCATCAGACGCTCGCTTGATCCATCTGGGTATAAAGGGGCGGGTTAACCACCTGCCCATTTATGTTTGTAACCCAGTTTAGTTAACTCCTGCTGCACCAGTTCGCGTTGATCACCCTGAATTTCAATGACGCCGTCCTTGACCGAACCACCACAGCCACATTTTTTCTTTAATAAGGCTGCAATTTCTGCCAGTTTTTCGGCACTTTCAGCAAGGCCTGAAATAGTGATTACCGCTTTGCCATTACGGCCTTTAGTTTCACGTTTTAACCGGGCATGACCGTCGGTAAAACTTTGTGCCACAGCTTTTTGTGGTTTGGGTTTATCAATACGGCCTGAATCTGTACTGTAGACCAAATCATCCGCAGCTGCCGCTGTTGCTTCTTCAGCAGGTCGCCCCAATTGTTGTTGCCAGTCGGCTAACGAGATTTTTTTGCCACTCATAAAACAATCTGTGTAAGTCGTCAGAAAGCGCACGATAAACAACAAGATTAAAAACAGCAAGCCTTATACCTGCTATTCCCTGAGCTTATACTCTGTGATCTCAGGCTTTGCTGCAAAGAGCAGTGAAGTAAGGTGTATAAATAAAGGGCTAAAAAAGCCATTGGCAAATAAAAGGCTTCTGGTAAACTATCGTCAATTTTAGAAATCTGGATGGCTGAAGTGTCTATTAATTTATATCTGGAACAGTCAGGATTGTCTGTGTTATTGCAAGGGCAGGAAACAGCGATAGAACAAGCTGTGGCTGCATTAAAAAACCAACTTGCCGCAGTCGTTGCGCCTGCTGTGACCTGGTCTTATCAGGTGCCTGAATTAGGCGAAGGTGGAGCTTGTTCGCTGTTTGGCCAACTGGCCGATGAACCTTATGATCTGGCTGCCACTCTGGGCCAAAACGAAACAACAGCAGCTGCTTTAAGCCAGTTAACCGCCGTAGTGCAGAACTACCAACAAAGCAACGACAGTGACTGGTTTGGTATTTACCAAAAGCGTCAGAACCCAGAAGGCGAAACCGTACTGGTGAAGCTGGCCTATTTTGGTGCGGCTTCCCGTGCTGAATTTCCGTTAACAGCCGAATTTGCCCAAATCAGCAATAACAGCACCGTAGGTCTAACGGGTAAAGCCAAAGTGATTAACGATGTCACTGCTTATTTAACAGCAGGTGGCGAATATTACACCTGCGATCCCAAAGTATTATCCGAAGCTTGTCTACCTTTATTCAATAGCAAAGGTGAACTGGCAGGTATTATTGACGCTGAGGCATTTAAACGTCAGGCCTACCATACAGATGCTCTGGTTCGTTTAGTGGCTATCTGTCTTGTGCTGCCAGACTTACTGCCTGCATGATAAGATGAAACCGAATTGATTCTTTAACACCGCAAACTAACAGGTAAAAACTATGTTTTCGCACTTACAGCCGACCCCTATCGATCCAATTTTAGGTTTAATGGCCGCTTATAAAGAAGATCCAAATCCACTGAAAGTGGACCTTGGGGTGGGTGTCTATAAAGACGAGCAAGGCCATACGGCTGTGCTGGATTGTGTGAAAAAAGCCGAAGCGCTGCGTTTAAAAAACGAAGACAGTAAAACCTATATTGGTATGGCGGGTGATTTATCCTTTAACAGCCACATCGAAAAACTGGCTTTTGGTCAGCATAAAGTCTTGTTGTCTGGTCGTGTGACTACAGCTCATACCCCTGGTGGCACAGGTGCTTTGCGGGTTGCTGCTGAATTTATTAAAAAGGCCAATCCGGATGCCACAGTCTGGGTGACCAACCCAACCTGGGCTAACCATATTTCGTTATTTCAGGCCGCTGGTCTGAAAGTCAAAGAATACAGCTACTACGACTGGGATACCAAAGGCCTGAAATTTGATGCCATGCTGACTGAACTGGCGCAGGTTCCTGCTGGTGACGTAGTGCTGGTGCATGCCTGTTGCCATAACCCAAGTGGTATGGATTTAAACTTTGAGCAGTGGAAACAATTTGCCCATTTAGCCAAAGAAAAAGGCTTTACGCCGCTGGTCGATATGGCTTATCAGGGTTTTGGTCTGGGCCTGGAAGAAGATACGCAAGGTTTACGTTACCTGGCCGATCAAGTCGAAGAGATGCTGCTGTGCAGCTCCTGCTCGAAGAACTTTGGTTTATACCGCGAGCGTATAGGTGCAGTAAGTATTGTCACTGCTGACAGCAAAACCACTGATATAGCAAAATCTGTGTTGTTAAGCGTAGTGCGCAGTATTTATTCTATGCCGCCTGCCCATGGCGCTATTATCGTCAGTCATATTCTGGATAGCCAGGAATTAACGGCGTTGTGGCATCAGGAACTGGCTGTGATGCGTAATCGTATCAACGACTACCGTCAGCTGATCATCGATAAATTTACGGCTGAAGGCATCACACAGGATTTCAGCTTTATCACTAAACAACACGGTATGTTCTCTTTCCTTGGCATTAATAAAGAACAAATTGAACGCCTGCGTAAGGACTACAGCATCTATATGGTTGGCTCAAGCCGTGTCAGTATTTCTGGTTTAAACCACAGCAATATTGATTACTTCGCTAAAGCTATGGCGCAAGTGTTAAAAGGTTAAGTGCTCAGGCTTGACTGGAACAAGGGTGGCTTAGGCTGCCCTTTTTGATCTTCCAGCGAAAAAATCACCTGTTGCCAGAAGGGCTTTGCCTAACTAAGCTAGGATAAACAAAGTCTTGTACAAAAAGTATTACAGCAGTAGGGGGAAGTAGTGGCAAAAAGCTTATTAGCAGTTCTGTTGTATCTATCTTTCGCTACTGCTGCAAACACGGAGCCGCTTGCTTTTAGAGTAGTCACCGAATTATCACCACCTCACCAAACAATCAAAGATGGCAAAGTAGACGGCATTAGCACTCAGATTGTCATCGCAACACTTAAACAGGCTGGGCTTGATAGCCATATTGAAGTTTATCCCTGGGCTCGGTCCTATTATATTGCCACTTCAGTGCCTAATGTGCTGATCTACAACATAGCCAGAACACCGGAGCGGGAAAATGAGTTTCATTGGATTGGGCCCGTGGCAAATTACCGGTTGGGTTTGGTACGCTTAACAGACCGCACTGATTTAACTCCAAACCATATCAAAGATTTAGGCTCAGCCGTTATTGCAGTGCAACGAGGAGATTTTTCTTCTTTGTATCTGCAGCAACAGGGCCTGAGAATTGGTAAAGAACTGCTTTTATCTGCGGATATTCTGGAATCCTGGCGTTTGTTACTCAAAGGCAAAGTGGATTATGTGGTGGATGATGAAGCGGCAATAGCCTTGATGGAGAAACAGCTTCTGCAGCCGCAGGGCATAGCTCGTTTTGTGTTAGCCATACCGCAGTTGGAACAACAAACCTATCTGGCGGCCAGTAAAGGCACAGAACCTGAACTGGTTAAAAAACTGCAGCAGGCCCATCTTGAAGTACAAAAAACTCAGCTGTATCAGGATGTGATGACAGGCCGCTTTTAGAGGGCTATCAGCTCATTCATTAACTGCGTTAGCCAATCATTCAGCCGTTGGTCTGTTAAATCGTATTGATTTTCTTCGTCCAACGCTAAACCATAAAACCATTCACCGTCTTCAGTTGCCGCTTTAGAGGCGATAAAGTCGTAGCCTTCGGTGGGCCAGAAACCAATGCGCACACAGTCTTGGGGGGCTATGGCCTGATGCAGCATGCCTACTGCATCCTGAAACCACTCCGCGTAACCCAGCTGATCACCCATGCCGTAAATCGCGACAATTTTGCCGTTTAAATCAACGTCTTTGATGTCGTCCCAGTGTGCTTCCCAGTCTTCCTGCAGCTCACCAAAATCCCAGGTTGAAATACCTAAAATCAGCAAATCGTAGTCAGACATCAGCGTCAGAGGCTGATCTTTAATATTATGAAGTGTTACACTGCTGCCATCCGGCAAACTTGGGTCAGCACTTAAAAGTACCTGAATTTTTTCTGCCACTATTTCGGTATAGCAAGTGGTTGAACCGTAAAAAAGACCAATTTTCATCTGATATGACTCAGCATTTTGTGTGGCCGGCAGTGTAGCAGAAGCGTCTGAGCCAACAAAGTCAGACAAGGTAAATTAACCCGGGAGTACTAAGTGGCAGTAGTGTTGGCCATCTCAGAACAGCAACTGATTAAAGCCTTTTTAGATCAACTGTGGCTGGACAAAGGTGTCAGTGAACATACCCTAAGCGCTTATGGCACCGATCTGAGTAAATTTGCCTTGTTTTTGCAGCAGCAAGGCCAGCAACTGACAGCTGTGGATCAAATGCTGCTGAATAGTTATCTGGCGTACCGGGTTGATCAGGGCTTTAGTCCACGTAGTACCTCCAGGGCTTTGAGCAGCTTACGGCGCTTTTATCGTCACCTGCACAAAACCAAACAAATGAGTGAAAACCCTTTATCCGACGTATTTAATCCAAAAATTGGCCGCTCTTTGCCTAAAACTTTGTCAGAGCAGGATGTGGATTTATTGCTGTCTGCCCCAGATGTCAGTGATTTAATTCAGTTTCGCGACAAAGTGATGTTAGAAATTCTGTATGCAGCCGGTCTTCGGGTATCAGAGCTGGTAGGTTTAACCTTGCAGCAAATTAATTTGCGTCAGGGTTTGGTCAGGGTCACAGGCAAAGGCAAAAAAGAACGACTGGTGCCTTTGGGGGAAACCGCGGTGGAGTGGTTGGACAATTACCTGCGCCAGGGCCGCGGATTATTGCTCGGCGGTCAGAGTGATGTGGTATTTCCGAGTTCCAGAGGCCAGCAAATGACCCGACAAACTTTCTGGCACCGGATTAAGTTTTATGCCAAAGTGGCAGGCATTAGTGCAGAGCTGTCACCGCATACGGTACGACATGCTTTTGCCACCCATTTATTAAATCATGGTGCGGATTTACGGGTCGTACAGTTGTTATTAGGGCACAGCGATTTATCGACCACCCAAATTTATACCCATGTGGCGCAGGCGCGTCTGCAAAGTTTACATCAACAACATCATCCGCGTGGTTAACTTGCGGTGCAGGAATAAAGATGAAGAAGTTTAGTTATCTCGCTGTTATGGCAGCATTTTTAAGTACCGGATTGTCAGCTCAGGCTGTGTTGCCTGAAGTGAATCAAGCCTTTTCTGAAGTGGGTTTGAAAGTAAAAGCTGTGGCAGATTCTTCTGTGCCTGGCATGTTGCAAGTGCAAACTGACAAAGGTTTATTTTTTATGTCGGAAAATAAACAGTATTTGTTTGAAGGCAATATTTACGATTTAAAAAATAAAAAACTGGTCAATGAAGACATTCTGAAAGATATCCGTAAAGCAGGTGTAAAGGATTTTGATGACTCAGTGATTGAGTTTAAGGCCGCTGATGAAAAATACGTGATCCATGTATTTACTGACACCAGTTGTGGTTATTGCCGCAAGTTACATAACGAAATGGCGGATCTGAACAAGGCCGGTATTACGGTGCGTTACCTCGCTTTCCCACGTGGTGGCATTCAGTCAGCAACTTATGACGAATTACAGTCGATTTGGTGTGCTAAAGATACAAAACAGGCGCTGACCGATGCAAAAGGTGGCAAAGCGGTAAAACAAGCCAGTTGTCAAAACAAAGTGGCACAGCAGTTCGAGTTAGGCCAAAGCTTTGGTATTACTGGCACTCCTGCGCTGATCCTGCCTGATGGCCGTTTAATTCCTGGTTATCAACCCGCTGCAGCTTTGGTGGCCGTCCTGAGTCAAAATACGCCATAAGCAGGTTTTAGTGTGAGTATCACAAAAGAATTACAACGCCGGTCTGTGCCGGCTATATCGGCTGAATTGGCGCAGTACCATCCGGTGATCCAGCGTATTTATGCCAGCCGAGGTATTGAAAGTTCAGAGCAACTGGCTCGTGGCGCTGCTCAACTGCTGTCTTTTACCAGACTGAAAGGCATTTCTTCCGCTGTGACTTTGTTGATTGATGCTTTGCAGCAGCAACAACATATTGTCATAGTCGGCGATTTTGATGCAGATGGCGCCACCAGCACAGCCACTTTGCTGACCGGCTTAAAAAGCCTGGGTTTTAAGCATGTGGAGTATCTGGTGCCCAACCGTTTTGAATACGGTTATGGCTTGTCGGTTGAAATGGCGGAAATTGCAGTAGCTCAGGGCGCTCAACTAATAGTGACAGTAGACAACGGCATTTCAGCGATAGACGGCATAGCGCTGGCGAAAAAAATGGGCGTCAAAGTACTGGTCACAGACCACCATTTACCAGGCAATGAGCTGCCGGATGCTGACGCTATAGTCAATCCAAATCAGCCGGGTTGTGACTTTCCCAGTAAGCAGCTTGCTGGTGTGGGGGTGGCCTTTTATCTGTTGCTGGCGCTGCGTGCTGAACTTCGTACTCAAGGTTATTTTACTGAAACTCAACCCGAACCTAATTTGGCGGACCTGTTGGATCTGGTGGCTTTAGGCACAGTAGCTGACGTAGTGCCACTGGATACCAATAACAGAATTCTGGTGCATCAGGGCCTGCAACGTATTCGCAGTGGTAAGGCGAGACCCGGCGTTCAGGCGCTGATTGACGTGGCCAACCGTAAAGCGGAAAAGCTAACAGCCCAGGATTTTGGTTTTGCGTTAGCGCCACGTTTAAATGCGGCCGGTCGTTTAGATGATATGGGCCTTGGCATCAGCTGTTTATTAGCGCCTGATTTGCCCCGTGCCCGTATGTATGCTGCAGAACTTGATAGTTTAAACGTCGAGCGCCGTGAAATAGAGCAGGGCATGCAGCAGGAAGCTCAGGCTTATTTACAGCGTTTGTCTTTCGCTGCTGAAGAGTTGCCGGACGCTTTGTGTTTGTACCAGAGTGACTGGCATCAGGGCGTGATCGGGATTTTGGCTGGCCGGATTAAAGAGCAATACCACAGACCTGTACTGGTGTTTGCACAAGGCGATGCAGGCGAGCTTAAAGGTTCGGCCCGCTCTATTCCTGGTCTGCATATCCGCGATTTATTAGATGAAGTTTCTACTCAATACCCGGGCCTGATTAAAAAGTTTGGTGGCCATGCCATGGCGGCTGGTTTAACTATTGCCGAAGAGCGTTTTGAAACCTTTAAGCTGGCGTTGAACTTTGTTGCGAAAAAGTACCTGACGCCGGAGCTGTTGACCGCTGTGCTTTATACAGACGGTGATTTGAGCAGTGACTGTTTGTCTGTACCTTTTGCCCGGCTGCTACAACAAGCTGGCCCCTGGGGACAAGCCTTTCCTGAGCCGGTATTTGAAGGTGAATTTATTATCCGGCAACAACGTCTGCTGGCGGATAAACACCTGAAACTGATGCTGGAATCCAGTGAGGGTAATCTGGTTGATGCCATTTGGTTTAATGCCGACAACAAAGCCTGGCCTGATGCCAACGTCAAAAAAATCCGCGTGGCTTATCAGCTGGATATCAACGACTACAGAGATCAACAATCTGTGCAGTTGATTGTCCGGTTGATTGAAAAAATAGGGTAAGCCTGAAGATAAAGAGTGAACGCGGACTTTCGGGCTTAGGTCCGTCTTGACTCTTTCAACAGAAAATCGTCGGGATGGCTGCATGTCTGCAGAAAAATTGCTACAATCGCCACCAATTTTTTTCTAAGCGCCTTAAATCATGTTTGAAGTAAATCCGGTATACAACGCCATCAAAGACCTGACTGAACGCACCAACGTGCTTCGGGGGTATCTTTGACTACGACGCCAAAAAAGAAAAGCTAGAAGAAGTCAGCCGTGAGCTGGAAGATTCTGCCGTCTGGAATAACCCTGAGTATGCTCAGTCTTTAGGTAAGGAACGTTCAGCGCTGGAGCAGATTGTCGGCACGATCGACAAACTGGATCAGGGCCTGGAAGACGTGGCCGGTTTAATTGAACTGGCTATTGAAGCCGAAGACGAAGGTACTTTTATTGAGGCTCAGGACGAATTAGCCGGCCTGGAAGCTCAGCTGGCCAAGCTGGAATTCCGTCGTATGTTCTCTGGCAAAAGCGATCCGGCCGATTGTTACCTGGATATTCAATCCGGTTCTGGTGGTACTGAAGCTCAGGACTGGGCCAGCATGCTAATGCGGATGTATTTACGCTGGGGCGAAGCCAAAGGCTTTAAACCTGAACTGTACGAAGTGACAGACGGCGACGTGGCGGGTATTAAAGGTTGTACTATCAAATTTACCGGCGAATACGCTTACGGCTGGTTACGTACTGAAACGGGCGTGCACCGTTTAGTCCGCAAGAGTCCATTTGACTCAGGCAACCGCCGCCATACCTCTTTTGCCTCTGTGTTCGTATCGCCTGAAGTCGATGACGACATTGAAATCGAAATCAACCCGGCCGATTTACGGATAGATACTTACCGTGCATCCGGTGCCGGTGGTCAGCACGTCAACAGAACAGATTCTGCGGTGCGTATTACCCACTTACCGACCAATATAGTGGTGCAGTGTCAAAACGATCGCTCGCAGCACAAAAACCGTGACAATGCCTACAAGCAGTTACGCGCCAAGTTGTATGAGTTTGAATTGCAAAAGCAAAATGCAGAGAAACAAGCGCTGGAAGACACCAAGTCCGATATCGGCTGGGGTAGCCAGATCCGGTCGTACGTGCTGGATGATTCACGCATTAAAGATTTACGTACCGGCGTTGAAACCCGGAACACTCAGTCCGTACTGGACGGGGATTTAGATAAATTTATCGAAGCCAGTTTAAAAGCCGGTTTGTAATTTAGTTTATTATCAGGAACTTATCATGTCTGAACAAAATACGCCTATCGAAGAACATCAGGACGTCAATAAACTGATTGCAGAGCGTAAACATAAGCTGGCTGGCTTACGTGAGCAAGGCAACCCATTCCCGAATGATTTCCGCCGCGATGCGACTTCGGACCAGATCCTGGCTCAGTACGAGCAGTTCAGTAAAGAAGAGCTGGAAGAGAAAAAAATCCGTGTCACTGTAGCAGGCCGCATTATGCTGCGCCGTGTGATGGGTAAAGCCAGCTTCGCCACTATTCAGGACGTTGGCGGCAAAATTCAGCTGTATGTTGCGCTGAAAAGCCTGCCGGAAGGCGTGTATGAAGAAGGGTTTAAAAAGTGGGATTTAGGTGACATCATCGGTGGTAGCGGTGTGTTATTTAAAACTCAGACCGGTGAGCTGACCGTTTGGCTGGATGAAGTTCGTCTGCTGACGAAAGCCTTGCGCCCGTTGCCGGATAAATTCCACGGTTTAACCGATCAGGAAGCCTGTTACCGTCAACGTTATTTGGATCTGATCGTCAACGACCAGTCACGTAAAACCTTTTTAATCCGTTCAAAAACTGTGGCTTATATCCGTCAGTTTTTTAACAGCAAAGGCTTTTTAGAAGTAGAAACCCCAATGCTGCAAAGCATTCCAGGTGGTGCTTCAGCCCGCCCGTTCGAGACGCACCACAATGCGCTGGATATGCAAATGTTCCTGCGTATAGCTCCAGAGCTGTATTTAAAGCGTCTGGTTGTGGGTGGTTTTGAGAAAGTATTTGAGCTGAACCGTAACTTCCGTAACGAAGGCGTTTCAACCCGTCATAACCCAGAATTCACTATGCTGGAATTCTACTGGGCTTATGCTGATTACAACGACCTGATGGATATCACTGAAGAGTTATTCCGTGGTCTGGCACAGTCCGTGTTAGGCACCACTGAAGTGCAGTATCAGGGCAACGTATTTGACTTCGGCAAGCCTTTTGCCCGTATGTCAGTGACTGAATCTATTCTGCATTACAACCCGGACGTTAAACTGGAGCAGTTAACGACCCGTGAAGCGGTAGCTGAATTGGCTAAGTCTTTAGGCATTGAAGTCAAAGCCAACTATGGCCATGGCCGTATTCTGATGGAAGTTTTTGATGAACTGGTCGAAACCAAGTTACAACAACCTACTTTTATCACTGAATACCCGGCAGAGATTTCTCCGCTGGCCCGTCGTAATGACCATAATCCGGAAATCACTGACCGTTTTGAGTTCTTTATCGGTGGTCGTGAATTAGGCAATGGTTTTAGCGAGTTAAACGACGCTGAAGATCAGGCTGAACGTTTCCGTGAACAGGTTGCGCAAAAAGAAGCCGGCGATGACGAAGCCATGTACTACGACGAAGATTTTGTCACAGCATTGGAACATGGTTTACCGCCAACAGCTGGTCAGGGTATTGGTATTGACCGTTTAGTGATGTTACTGGCCGACGCGCCAAGCATCCGTGACGTCATTCTGTTCCCGCATATGCGTCATAGCGACAAGCAGGGTTCTTAAGTTTTGAATTTTAAAGGCAGCGTAAGCTGCCTTTTTCTTCTGCCCTTAAGCGAAAACAGCGCCTTTCGCTGTGCTTTACTGATTTATTATTTTTTTATCCTGCCTTTTGATTGAGCACCAAGCCGCCCTTTGTTATAATTTTCCCCCGTCCTAAGTTCGTAAATTCTTTATTGCCAATGGCGTCTCAGGGGTCTCATGACTACAAGATACATCTTCGTGACGGGTGGGGTTGTCTCATCCTTAGGTAAAGGCATTGCTGCTGCATCGTTAGCTGCTATTTTAGAAGCCCGTGGCCTGAAAGTGACCATCCTTAAACTGGATCCGTACATTAACCTGGATCCGGGCACCATGAGCCCAATTCAGCACGGTGAAGTGTACGTCACAGAAGACGGCGCAGAAACCGATCTCGATTTAGGTCACTATGAGCGGTTTATCCGCACCAAAATGACCAAACGTAATAACTTCACCCAAGGCCGTATTTATTCAGACGTATTACGTCGTGAACGTCGTGGCGATTATTTAGGTGCCACTATTCAGGTGATCCCTCATATCACCAACGAAATCAAAAGCCGCGTTGTGGCTGGTGCTGAAGGCTATGACATTGCCATCGTTGAAATCGGCGGTACTGTAGGTGATATCGAATCACTGCCATTTTTAGAAGCTATTCGTCAGTTGGGTACTGAAATTGGCCGAGAACGCGCCATGTTTATGCACCTGACCTTAGTGCCTTACCTGGGCACTGCCGGTGAAATCAAAACCAAGCCGACTCAGCATTCTGTTAAAGAACTGCGTTCTATAGGTATTCAGCCAGACATTCTGGTCTGTCGTTCTGATCGTGCTATTCCGTCCAATGAAAAAGCCAAAATTGCACTCTTCACCAATGTGGAAGAGCGCGCTGTAATTTCGTTAAAAGACGTGTCCAGCATCTACCAAATTCCTGCCTTGTTAAAATCACAAGGGCTGGATGATTTAGTGGTGCGTCGTTTCCATATGACCTGCCCTGAAGCTGACCTGACCGAGTGGGAACAGGTGCTGTATCAGGAGTCGAACCCGACAGGTGAAGTCACTATTGGTATGGTCGGCAAATATGTTGAACTGCCAGATGCCTATAAATCAGTAAACGAAGCGTTAAATCATGCCGGTTTAAAAAATCGTTTAACAGTGCATATCAAATATATCGACTCGCAGGACGTTGAAAGCAAAGGCACAGATGTTCTGGCCGGTGTGGATGCGATCCTGGTACCAGGTGGTTTTGGTGAACGTGGCGTGGAAGGCAAAATTATGGCTGCCCGTTATGCCCGTGAACACAAAGTGCCTTACCTGGGTATTTGTTTAGGTATGCAAGTGGCGCTGATTGAATATGCCCGCAATGTTGCTGGCATGAAAGATGCGCACTCAACCGAATTTAATAAAAACACGCCTTACCCTGTGGTGGGTCTCATCACAGAATGGCTGGATGCTGACGGTAATGTTGAACAGCGGACTGACAAGTCTGATATGGGCGGCACTATGCGTTTGGGCAGCCAAAACTGTAACCTCAAAGCCAATACCAAAGCCCGTGAGATCTATGGCAGTGACATCGTCAGCGAGCGTCATCGTCACAGATATGAAGTGAACAACAATTTTGTTGCTCAACTCGAAGAGGCTGGCTTAAAAATCTCTGGTTTGTCGGCGGACAACCAGTTGGTTGAAATGATTGAAATACCTACACACCCATGGTTTGTGGCGGGTCAGTTCCACCCGGAATTTAACTCTACACCACGTGACGGACATCCGTTATTCCAGGGCTTCGTGGCCGCCGCTTATAAATATCAGAAACAGCAACTCGTTTAATTTGATTAAAGCCGGGCCACAAAGTCCGGCTTTTGTTTATGCAGCATAGAAGGGGATTTACATGTCTGAGATCGTCAATATCATCGCCCGTGAGATCATGGATTCACGTGGTAACCCAACAGTAGAAGCTGACGTTTTCCTGGCCAGTGGTGCTATGGGTCGTGGCTGTGCGCCATCTGGTGCTTCTACTGGTACCCGTGAAGCTTTAGAACTGCGCGATGGTGACAAAAGCCGTTATTTAGGTAAAGGTGTTCGCACTGCTGTGGCCAATATCGATGGTCCAATCAAAGCGGCCTTAATCGGCAAAAATGCGTATAAACAAGCAGAAATTGACCAGATCATGATCGATCTGGATGGCACAGAATCTAAATCTAAATTAGGTGCTAACGCTATTCTGGCTGTGTCCTTAGCCGTAGCCCGCGCAGCAGCTGCTGATAAAAAGATCCCACTGTATCAGCACATTGCGGACTTAAATGGCACCCCTGGTGTTTACTCTATGCCAGTTCCAATGATGAACATCATCAATGGTGGTGAGCATGCCGATAACAACGTGGATATTCAGGAGTTTATGGTTCAGCCTGTTGGCGCCAAGACCTTCGCTGAAGCTCTGCGTATGGGCGCCGAAATTTTCCACCAGCTGAAAAAAGAACTGCACAGTCAGGGCTTAAACACAGCTGTAGGTGATGAAGGTGGTTTCGCGCCGGATCTGAAGTCTAACGAAGAAGCTTTAACTGTGATCTCTAAAGCTGTAGCCGCTGCAGGTTACGAGCTGAATAAAGACATCACTTTGGCATTAGACTGTGCAGCTTCTGAGTTTTATGTTGATGGTAAATACAAGCTGTCTGGCGAAGGCAAAGAATTCACTTCTTATGAATTCAACGACTTCCTGGCTGGTTTAGCGACCCGTTTCCCTATAGTTTCAATCGAAGACGGTTTGGATGAGTCAGATTGGGATGGCTGGAAAGACATGACCAATAAAATGGGCAACAAAATCCAGCTGGTCGGCGACGATTTATTCGTGACCAACACCAAGATCCTGACCCGTGGTATTGAACAGGGCATTGGTAACTCTATCCTGATCAAATTTAACCAAATCGGCAGTTTAACTGAAACTTTAGCAGCCATTAAAATGGCGAAAGATGCGGGTTTCACTGCGGTTATTTCTCACCGTTCAGGCGAAACTGAAGATGCCTTTATTGCTGACTTAGCTGTAGGTACTGCTGCTGGTCAAATCAAAACTGGTTCTTTATGCCGTTCAGACCGCGTGTCTAAGTACAACCAATTACTGCGTATCGAGCAGGAATTAGGTGCTAAAGCCCCGTACCGTGGTCGTGTAGAAATTAAAGGCCAGGCGTAAGCCAAGCCAGATAAACCAATCAAGGGGTATCTTCGTCTGACCCCTTGATTGGTTTTGCTCCCTTGATTACCATCAACGGATGAAAAAACATTCAGCCGATCAACATCAGCTGTGGCAAGGCCCAGCGCAGGACCTGACTTATACAGAGCTTTGTAACGCTTTGTATGAACGGGAGTTGATGCGTTATGCCAAAATGCCGCCCGAATTTTTAGCCAGTCTGCAAAAACGTTTAGCCAGTTTACCATTTTATATCCGCCGCGCTGCCAGCAGTATTTTGTCACATAAGTCTCCGCTTGAAATCGATAGTCAGAATGCCAGCTGGATGGGACGTCAGAGCCCACAGTGTCCGGCCAAAGAGCAGGGTATAGAGCAAATTGAGCAGTTTTATTTAAAACACAGTAAATTGGCTTTGATAGTGCCTGTGTATCAAAACCAACAGTCTCTCGAAACTGTCTTTCTGGATTCGGTGGATGAAGTTGATCTGACAGGACAAAGGCTGCACTGCAACGAACATGGCTGGTTTAGTTTTAACGGCACCCCCCTTACTGATGAAAACAGTGATAAATTCCTGCTCAAGCCAACAAAAAGCTTAATGACCGCTGCTTGTTGTGGTCATCAGTGGCTAAACAGCGAACGTAAAAGCCCGCGGGTGCTGAGTTTAAGAGAATTATTGCTAGCAAGCCGGCTGAATTGGCAGAACTTTGCTAAGCCTTTTCAGCCCTAAGTGGCATTTTTCCGCAATAAGCCCTTATTTTCGGCTTTCCACTCTGGCCGATAAGCTTCATAATACTTTCATCTCTTTATTTTTTGGTTCTCTATGCGCCTGCTGGTTTTATTGCTACTCACGCTGCTTGCAGCTCTTCAACACCGCTTGTGGCTCGGCCAACATAGCGTGATGGAGTATTGGGCACATAAAACTGAGCTTGCCAAGATGGAACAACAAAATGAAGTGCTGGCTAAACGTAATAAATTACTGAAGGCCGATGTCACCGACCTGCAAATAGGTTTGGATGCGATTGAAGAACGGGCCCGTAACGAACTGGGTTTGATTAGGCACGACGAAGTATTTTTCCGGATTATTACCCCGCTGGACAAAAAATGACCGCTATTCCTGCTGTTGCGACTGTGATCCCAGCCGCTGGTGTTGGCAAACGAATGAAGGCGGATAAGCCCAAACAGTACCTGCCACTTTGCGGTGTAACTGTACTGGAGCAGACTCTGCGTCGCTTAAAACAAGTTACTGCTTTACAGCAGTTTTATCTGGCGTTAAGCCCGGACGATCCCTATTTTCCAACATTGCCTTTAGCGACTGACTCAGGCATTCAACGGGTGGATGGTGGCCCTGAACGCGCCAACTCAGTGCTGAATGCTCTGGTTCAGATTGATGCGAAAGTCTATCCTTGGGTACTGGTACATGACGCGGCTCGCCCCGTAGTGCGGGTTAGTGATATCGAACTTTTAATTGATAGCTGCATCGAATCCAATCAGGGCGGCATTTTAGCCACGCCAGTACGCGATACCATGAAACGTGGTTCTGACAGGGTCGAGCACACTGTGGATAGAGCAGGTTTATGGCATGCCTATACGCCGCAATTGTTTCCTACAGCTTTGCTCAGAGATGCATTGCAACAGGCTTTAGCCCAGGGTGTGGCCATTACCGATGAGGCCAGTGCTATGGAATGGGCAGGATTACCTGTGCTTTTGGTGCAAGGGCATGCCGACAATATAAAAATTACTCAGGCTGAAGATTTAGCTTTGGCCGCTTTTTATCTGGAGCATTCTATATGATGCCGTTTCGTATTGGTCATGGTTTTGACGTACACGCTTTTGGTGGCGAAGGCCCTATTACTTTAGGTGGAGTGAAAATCCCCTATCAGCAAGGATTACTAGCGCATTCCGATGGTGATGTGGTGCTGCATGCCGTGTCAGATGCTTTGTTAGGCGCTATGGCCTTAGGTGATATTGGCCATCATTTTCCGGACACTGACGCCGCCTTTAAAGGCATCGACAGCCGTATTTTATTACGCAAGGTGTTTGCTGATGTCAAAGCTTTAGGTTATGAAGTCGGTAATCTGGATGTGACCATAATGGCGCAGGCACCAAAAATGGCTCCTCATATAGATGCGATGCGCGCCTGTATTGCCGAAGATCTGGTCTGTGGTTTATCGCAAGTGAATGTGAAAGCAACAACCACTGAAAAACTGGGTTTTGTGGGTCGTAAAGAAGGTATAGCCGTAGAAGCCGTAGTGCTGTTGGTGAAGTCTTAATGGCGTTGATAGCAGAGCTGCCAAAGCTAAGTTACCTTTACGGTCAACCTGAAGTTACTGCGTTGCTACGTGTACAACCTGATGATTTTATTGTGGTTGAGGAGCTGAGTTTTACACCGACAGGCGCAGGCGAGCATATGTTGCTGCTGGTGGAAAAAATTGGCCAGAATACTCAGTATGTTGCCAAGCTACTAGCGGAATTGGTTGGTTGTAAAGCCCGTCAGGTCAGTTATGCAGGTTTAAAAGACCGCCATGCGGTCACTCGTCAGTGGTTTTGTGTGCCAGTGCCTATCAAACAACAACTGAACTGGCATGAATGGAACATCGAAGGCGTTAAAATTCTCGACAGTATCCGCCATCAGCGCCGGTTAAAGTTAGGTTCAATAAAATACAACGAATTTAGCCTGACCTTACGGGATGTCAGTGATATTCCTGCTCTGTTAGAGCGGTTAGAGTTAGTAAAAAAAGGCGTGCCGAATTATTACGGCGAACAACGTTTTGGTATTCAGGGCGGTAATTTGCGTTTAGCCGAACAGTTGTTTTCCGGCGGTGGTATTGAAGATCGGAAAATACGCGGTTTAGCTTTATCGGCCAGCCGTTCTTTTTTGTTTAATTTGCAGGTCGATGCGCGGGTAAAAGCTGGTACTTTTAACCAATTATTGACTGGCGAAGTAGTGCAACTGGATGGTTCAGGTTCGATTTTTAAAGTACCGCAAGTCGATGATACTTTACGTCAGCGCTTAGTGGAGGCTGATATTCATCCTACGGCTGGCCTGCCTGGTTTAGGTGAACCGCTAATCACCGCCGATGCGCTGACTTTTGAGCAACAAAGTCTGCAGCCCTGGCAGCATTGGGTCGACAAACTGGCTGAGTTAAATGTCAGGGCCGAACGTCGTTCTATCCGGGTTCTGCCGGCAGAATTAAAGGCTGAAGTACAAGGCTTCAACGTGAAAATTAGCTTTAAACTCTATTCAGGTTGTTTTGCCACTTCCGTACTGCGGGAGCTGGTAAATTATCAGGATGTACAACGTAATTACGCCACTTTGGATTAATTACCACAGAGGCGAGGGCAGATCATAAATGCGTATTTTATTAAGTAACGACGATGGTGTGTACGCCAAAGGTATACAGGTGCTGCAGAAAGCTCTGACTGAAATTGCAGAAGTGACCACTGTAGGGCCAGATCGCAATTGCAGCGGAGCCAGTAACTCCCTGACTTTACTGAATCCGTTGCGTACTCAGCAATTGGATAATGGTTTTATTGCTGTTAATGGCACACCAACAGACTGCGTGCATTTAGCTATTAGCCAGTTATTGGCTGATGCCCCGCATCTGGTGGTGGCTGGTATTAACCATGGTGCCAACTTAGGTGACGATGTGTTGTATTCAGGCACAGTAGCAGCCGCTACCGAAGGTCGGCATCTAGGTTTGCCTGCTATAGCGGTGTCCTTGGCAGGTCGGGACGAACAGCATTTTGCCACTGCTGCTTATGTCACAGTGCAGGTGATTAAAAAATTACAATCTCATCCACTGCCTGCGGATCAAATTTTAAATATCAATGTACCGGCTGTCCCGTTAGAGCAATTACGTGGCATACAGGTCACTCGTTTAGGTCGGCGGCATAAAGCCGAAACCATGCAAAGTTCAACAGATCCGTGGGGGCGGCCAATTTATTGGTATGGCTCTTTAGGGCCTGAGCTGGATGCAGGGCCTGGCACTGATTTCTATGCGGTAGCTCAGGGCTATGCGTCCATTACGCCTTTGCATGTCGATATGACAGCCTATCGCAGTATGGAATTATTAACGGACTGGTTAGATGGAATCGAGTGTTAAGTTATGGCTGTAGTTACCCATCGTAGTGCCGCTGTTTTGGCACAAAAGCTTCAACAGGATGGTATTTCGGACAGCAGGGTTTTATCTGCTATCGCCCAGACACCACGGCATTTATTTGTCGAAGCTGTATTGGCACATAAAGCCTATGAAAATACCGCCTTGCCTATTGGGCAAGGTCAGACTATTTCGCAGCCCTATATAGTGGCGAAAATGACCGAGTTATTGTTGCAATCCCAGCAGTGCCAAAAGGTGCTGGAAATTGGTACAGGCTCTGGTTATCAGACCGCTGTACTAGCGAGGTTATTTTCACAAGTTTGTAGCGTAGAGCGGATAAAGTCGTTGCAGTTTCAGGCCAAACGTCGTTTGCAGCAGTTGGATTTGCATAATGTGTCGATGAAACATGGTGATGGTTGGCTCGGCTGGGCCAGTAAAGCGCCTTTTGATTGCATTATAGTCACGGCAGCACCGCATGAAGTGCCACAAGCCTTGCTGCAGCAACTCTCTGAAGGAGGCCGTTTAGTGATCCCCGTTGGTGCTCAGGAACAAGTGTTAAGAGTATTTACTAGGGTGGGTGATGAGTTTGAACAAAAAGATGTAGAGGCAGTACGTTTTGTGCCTTTGGTGCCTGGCGAGCTGGCTTAATTGATGTAAAAAGGAAGAATACTTGAAAGTTTTCCAATGGATGTATGACAAAGCCATAGTATGGGCAAAACATCGTCATGCCGAGCGGTATTTAGCTGGCTTAAGTTTTACTGAATCAGTTATTTTTCCTATTCCGCCAGACGTGATGTTGGCACCTATGGCATTGTCTCAACCTGATAAAGCCTGGCGTTTTGCCTGGATCACCACTTTATTTTCGGTATTTGGTGGTATTTGTGGCTACTTTCTCGGTTTATGGTTGTATGAACCCGTGGTATTGCCAGTAGTCGAATACATGGGGTATCAGGAGACCTTTGCTAAAGTAGAGCACTGGTTTACAACCTACGGGGTTTGGGTGGTCTTCATTGCTGGTTTTTCTCCTATTCCCTACAAGTTATTTACTGTGGGAGCTGGTTTGATGAATATGGCCTTTTTTCCTTTTGTCATTGCTTCTTTTATTGGCCGCGCCAGCCGGTTTTTTCTGGTCGCAGGATTGATGTATTGGGGTGGCGAAAAAATGCAGCAAAAGTTACGGGATATAGTGGATTGGCTTGGGTGGGGAACTGTAGTCCTTGGCGGCATTTTATATCTGGTATATCGCTAACTAATGAAACTTTTTAGTGTCAGTTGTCTGGTGTTGGTCTTAAGCGCTTGTAGCTCAAGAGAATCGCCAGCACCCGTCACTACATTAAACGATATCAAAAATTATTATAAAAAATATCCGAAAGGTGAACCTGGTGCTGGCCATATGGTTCAGTCTGGAGACACCTTATACTCCATTGCTTTTCGTGCCGGGCTGGATTACCGGGAGTTGGCACAACTAAACAATATTTCACCTCCGTATCGCATTTTTGTCGGTCAATATTTACGAATTGATAACAAAAAACACATATCAACTCGCGATGAACAGCGGGTTTCTTCAGTTAAAGTGTCAAAATCAGTCCCCAGTACTGTAAAAAATCCTTCACAAAGCCAAGCTAAATTAACAAGTGCTAACAAAGCTGTTGCGCGTAACAATCAAACGGGTTATGTTCGAAAGCAGGCGGTAAAGGAAAATGCAACTTCAACAGAAAATTCAGTTTCCAGTTCTAAAGTACGTTGGGCTTGGCCGGTTCGAGGACCTGTATTGGCTGGCTTCTCCAACGCAGAACATGGTAACAAAGGGTTAGATATAGGAGGAAAAGCAGGTACTCCTATAAAAGCTGCAGCAGCAGGTGAAGTGGTTTACGCGGGCAATGCACTAAGAGGCTACGGCAATCTGGTGATTATCCGTCACAATGACGACTTCTTAAGTGCTTATGCGCATAACCGTAAATTGCTGGTGAAAGAGCGTGATACTGTCGCAAGCGGACAAACTATAGCTGAAATGGGTAACACAGATGCAACCTCAGTCAGGCTGCACTTCGAAATCCGTTTCCGTGGTAAGTCCGTAGATCCAAAACGATACTTAAAATAATTAAATAAAATAAAAAATGTCACCCTGAAAGGGCGAATAGGTAAGGATACCGGGCAGTCCAGGTGATACCCAAAGCTTGTAGAACTGGGAGAAGGAAATGGGCCATAAAGATGATGATGATGTAATCGAATTTAAAGATGCCGAATTAACGGATGACGTTATTTTAGCAGATGATGATAACGCAGAACCTGATTTAGCCGCTTTAGCCGCGGAAGAAGACAATACTCCAGACGACGTTTTTACAGCCAATGATAGTCAGCGTGCTATGGACGCTACTCAGATTTATCTGGGTGAAATTGGTTTTTCCCCTTTATTATCCGCCGAAGAAGAAGTGTATTTTTCCCGCCTTGCGCTAAAAGGCGATAAAGCCGCTCGTAAACGTATGATCGAAAGTAACTTACGTTTAGTGGTTAAAATTGCCCGTCGTTATATCAACCGTGGTTTAGCTTTGCTTGATCTGATAGAAGAGGGCAACTTAGGTCTGATCCGCGCCGTAGAAAAGTTTGATCCAGAACGCGGTTTCCGTTTTTCAACCTACGCCACCTGGTGGATCCGTCAGACCATAGAACGGGCCATTATGAATCAGACCCGCACTATTCGTTTGCCTATTCATGTGGTGAAAGAGCTGAATATCTATCTGCGTGCTGCCCGTGAGTTATCACAGCGGCTGGATCATGAGCCAACGCCGGAAGAAATTGCAGCAGCGCTGGACAGGCCAGTCGAAGAAGTCCGCAAGATGTTAAAGCTGAATGAAAAAATCACTTCAGTAGATACACCAGTGGCTGGTTCTTCGGAAAAACAGTTGCTTGATGTCTTAGCCGATGAAAAAGAACTTGGCCCTGAAACTGAATTGCAAGACGCCGATATTCGTCAGCATCTGGTGATTTGGCTGGATGAGCTAAACGCTAAGCAACGAGAAGTCTTAGCCCGCCGTTTTGGTTTGTTAGGCTATGAGCCTTCGACGCTGGAAGATGTAGGTAAAGAAATTGGTTTAACCCGCGAAAGAGTAAGACAAATTCAGGTAGAGGCACTGCGCCGACTGCGTGAAATTGTCACTCATCAGGGGCTGAATATCGAAACCTTATTTCAGGAATAGTGAAGCAGGGTCAGAGCTTTGGCTCTGACCCTGCTATCCGGTTTAATAGCAAAATCCTATAGCCCATTTTAGTCCTCCGTTTTAAACCTGAAATCCTAACTTTCTCTTTATGTCACCAACTTGTAACCCAAAGTTTGAGCTTTGACCCGCACTGGCATAACCCTTGCTCTTTTCTGATACAGAACAAAAAAGGCAGGCCTTGAACTGATGTTGTTCGGGTCGTATCGGACGGGAAGGAGTCGCCAATGGGTGCAAAAAGTTTTGGGCACTATCAGCAAATCAGCCAGTGTTTTGATGAGCTGGTGCAGGCGGATGGACAAATACGACCACCGGCTGCGGCTATAGCACGTTTTATTGATCGCCACGGCTCCGCTGAGCTGATCCAAAGACAAGAGCAGTTAAATCAAACGATTAGCGCTATGGGCGTTTGCTTTACCTTGTATTCAGACGGTAATAATATCGACCGCTGCTGGCCTTTAGATGTAATGCCACGCACTATCCCAAGCTCAGAATGGCAAAAAACCAGTGCTGGCCTGAAGCAACGTTTAGCCGCTTTAAACCTGTTTATTGACGACTTGTACCACGACCAGCGCATTCTGAAGGACGGTAAAGTACCGGCTGATTTAGTGCTGGACTCTCGCAACTACCTTGCACCATGTAAGGGCATTTCGCCCCGTTATGGGGTGTGGGCCAATATCTGCGGGACAGATTTGGTGCGTGATGGCTCTGGCAAATTTTTAGTGTTGGAAGATAACTTACGGGTACCGTCCGGTGTGTCTTATATGCTGGAAAACCGCACTGTGATGAAAAGGGTATTCCCGGAATTATTTGCCGACTCTTTTATCTACCCTGTAGACGACTACCCACATCAACTCTGGCGTATGTTGGCCTCTTTATCGCCTCGTCCTGGCGATGTTCCTTGCATAGTTCTGTTAACACCTGGTGTCTATAACTCGGCTTACTTCGAGCACAGCTTTTTGGCCCAGCAAATGGGCGTTGAGCTGGCCGAAAATACCGATTTACTGGTGCAGGACGACATTGTGTATCTAAAAACTCTGCATGGCCTGCAAAGGGTGGATGTGATTTATCGCAGGGTGGATGATATTTTTATCGACCCACAAGCTTTCCGGCCCGATTCAGTCTTAGGTATTCCTGGTTTGATCAAAGCCTGGGCCAAAGGCAATGTGTCTATCGCAAATGCGCCAGGTTCTGGGGTTGCCGACGATAAAGTGATTTACGCCTATGTGCCTGAAATCATCAATTATTATCTGGGCGAACAGCCGCTGATCGACAACGTTCCTACCTATTTGTGTCTGGATCCCAAACAACGAGAGTATGTATTAGCGAATCTGGGTCAACTGGTAGTGAAACCAGCCAATGAATCCGGTGGCTACGGCATTTTGATAGGCCCACGTTCCACCAAAGAAGAGCAACAACAAATGGCGGAAGCTATTAAAGCCAATCCGCGTAATTTTATTGCTCAGCCGACTCTGGCGTTATCCACGGCCCCAACTTTATGTGACGGTGTGCTTGAGCCACGTCATCTGGATTTACGGCCCTTTATTTTACAGGGCAGAGATTTGTACTGCACCACGGGCGGTTTAAGCCGGGTGGCGCTGAAAAAAGGCTCTTTGGTGGTCAATTCGTCGCAAGGCGGCGGTAGCAAAGACACCTGGATCATCAACGATGAGGTCTGATCTATGTTATTAAAATCTTTGGATCATATATTCTGGTTAGGCCGTTATCTGGAGCGTCTGGATGACACGGCCCGTTTAATTAATGCCACCAGCCATTTGCTGATCGACAGTCACAAAGACAGCCAGTTTAGCTGGCCCTTATTACTGGATGTATTAGGTCAGAATGGCGCTGAACTGTTAAGTCAGTTACCACCAAGCGATTTGACGGTCGAGCAGCAGGTGATGAGCTTTTTAATTACGGATGCCGACAGTGAAGTCTCTATCCGTTCGGCTTGTAGCGCACTGAAACAAAATGCCAGAACAGTGCGGCAACTGATCCCACGCGATATGTGGGAAGAGCTAAATTCACTGGATTTGTTTTTACAGGAACATTGCCAGCAGTTACAAGGTCGCCAGCACAGATACCGTTTAATGACGGAGGTCAGCCGCCGTTGTCAGATGGTGGTGGGGGTGTTGGATGGCACTATGCTGCGTAGTGACGCTTTTGATTTATTTAATATTGGCCGGCATGTAGAGCGGGCAGATATGACGACCCGCATTATGGATGTGATGGTGTTGCAGCAGCTGCAACCTACCGATATCAAAAGACCACGTTTTCGCTGGACATCTATTCTGAATGCTTTGGGCGGCATAGAGTCCTACCATTATTATCTGGCGCATCAAAATACCGAAGTGGACGCAGTGGATTATTTGCTGACCTACGCTGACTTTCCGCGCTCCATTGCCTACTGTTTGCATAGAGTGGCTGCATCAGCTAAAGCTTTGCCTCATAGTGCTGCTATATTGCAACGGGTCTGGCAGTTGCAGGACTTATTAAAAACACAAAACTTATCCGAATTGACCACAGGTCAGCTGCATCAGCTGATTGACCAATTTCAAACAGGGATCATTGAATTGCATGAGGTGATTAGTACGCCAAAACCTGAATTCTCCACAGATCTTAGTCAGCAAATGTCAGCCTGATGATGACTGTGGATAGTCAGGTGTTGAAAGAGCAACTGCAATGGACTGATCTGCCGCAATGGCAGCAGTTGCAGCTCTGGTGGCAGCAGCAAAGCCAGCAGCATTTAGCGCAGCTGCATACGGATTTGCAACATCAGCTGCGGGAAAACGGTGCTACTTTTGATCCCTGGCTGGAGCAACAACGTCAGCTGGATTTAATGCCATGGCTGGTCAGTGATAAAGAGTGGCAAGAGTTGCAGACCGGGGTAAAGCAGCGTCAGTTGTTGCTCTCTATGGTATTGCAGGATTTGTATGGTCCTCAGCTGCTGATCCAGCAGGGGCTGTTGCCTGCTGAACTTATTTTCCAGAACAAAGACTATCTGCTGCCTTGCCATCAGTTGGTGCCCAGTCATCAGCAATGGCTGAGTTTACTGGCTGTGGATATAGGCCGTGATGCAGATGGCGCATTTTGCGTTTATGCCGATCAAAGCCAGATGCCGGCAGGCTTAGGTTTTGTATTAGAACACAGGCTGGCGTTTAACCACTGTATTGGTGAGCTGAATCACAGTATTGGCAAAAGCCAACTGGCCGGTTTTTTCCGTAAACTGCAGTTGGTGTTTGCGCAGGGCACCGGCCATACCGCTGAAGGGCGACGACCGCTTTGTGGTTTATTAACCCATGGCAAACGCGACGCTGCTTATTTTGAACATGCCTTTTTAGCCAATTACTTAGATATAGCCCTGATGCACAGCGCCGATCTGATGTTTAAAGACGGCGCCTTGTGGCTAAAAACTGTCACAGGTTTGCAGCAGGTCGACAGCCTGATGCGCTATTTACCAGATGCCCGTTGTGACGCGCTGGAGCTGGATCCGGACTCCACAGGCACTGCAGGTCTATTACAAAGTATTCGTCAGCAGCAGCTGTTTTGCGCCAATCCGCCAGGAGCTGCATTACTCGACTCCGGTGTGTTATTACCCTTTTTGCCCCAATTATGTCGGGCACTTTTAAATGAAGAATTGCAATTGCCTACTACTGCCGCTTATTGGTGTGGTAAGCCTGAGCAGTTGCAACAGGTTTTATCTGATGCAAGCCTGTACAGATTCCGCCGTATTGATACAGCCCAAAGCTGGCTTTGGACTGAACTGGACCTGCAGCAACAACAAGAGTTACAGCAGCAATTAGCGACTTGTCCTGAGCTTTTTATTGCTATCCGCTTGCTGCCATTGTGCTCTGTACCTTGCTGGAACGCGATTCAAGGCGAGCATCAACAGTATGGCGTGTTGCGTTTATTTGGTTTGTTGTCCGAGCAGCATAGTCCGGCAGTGATGCCTGGCGCTTTGGCTCGTATCAGCATCGACGCAAACAGCCTGCAGCATAACTACAGCATGGGCTTTGTCGCCAAAGATGTCTGGGTGCTGGCCGATCAGGACCATGCGGTCAGCCTGCTGCAAAATACCCAAAAACGCATCTTGTTGTCCCGTCATAGTGGCTTGCTGCCAAGCCGTGTCGCCGATCATTTATTCTGGCTGGGCCGTTATAACGAGCGGCTGAATTTAGTCTGCCGGGCTTTACGTTACACAGTACCGCTTTTAACAAGTGCCGGGGCCATCAGCTTTCAAAACAGCAGTTTCCAAGTGACGACTGGGCAACAAAATGACAGCAGAGCTTTAGTTCGGTTTTGCTTGCAAGCAAATGGCACCTTGCCAGACTCAGCTGCGCTGAGTTCAATACAGCAGACCAGCGCCTTGCAACAAGCCTTAAGCGAATTGTTTTCGCTGCAGCATCCGGCCGGTTTAGCGCAGGTGCTGAAAAACTTACTCTTTAACGCGCAGTCGGTGCGGGAATATTTCAGCGAAGACACTTGGTATGTGCTGGATAAATTACAGCTGGCG
Source organism: Rheinheimera mangrovi (assembly GCF_003990335.1). Classification (NCBI taxonomy): domain Bacteria; kingdom Pseudomonadati; phylum Pseudomonadota; class Gammaproteobacteria; order Chromatiales; family Chromatiaceae; genus Rheinheimera; species Rheinheimera mangrovi. The sequence goes on from NZ_CP034683.1 coordinate 1,052,980, forward strand.
CTGACGCAATGGCCGAATCCACTGAACTGGCAGCAGCCGCAGCAAATGGTACGTTTGCTGGATGAAGTCATATTATTGCAGACCGCTATTTATGGTCTGAATAACGAAACCATGAGCCGAACCCAAACTCTGAGGTTTATGGATTTAGGCCAGCATCTGGAAAGGGCGTTGCAAAGTGTCACTCTGCTGCAGGAAGTTTTTGTATTTGATCAGGGCCACAGCTGCAGTGCTTCGTTGATGGAGTCTGTACTGAGAATGACGGATACTTTAATGACCTACAGACGCCGTTATAAAACCGAGCTGCACCCGCTGGCGGTGATTGATTTGCTGCTACTGGATGACAGCACGCCTCGTTCTGTCGGTTATCAGTGTGCCCGCCTGGCTAGTCAAATTCAGCAACTGCCTAAACCAGGTGCTGCTGTGGTGCTGAGCCGCGAGCAAAAACTGGCAGTGGAGCTGGTGTCTTTACTGCAACTTGCTGAACCAGAACAACTCTTTGATGATCAGTTACAGGCAACACCAGAGCTGAGGCTTTTATTACAGCAGTTGCATGCTGTGCTTAGGCAATTGTCCGACAGCATTACCTTGTCGTATTTCAGCCATGCGGAAGCGGGCAAATCCTGGCAGAGTTTTTAAATGGGCATTGATATGAACACCGGACGGGCGGATGCAAGACCCGCCCCTACAAGGTCAAACTTATGAAGTACCAGATCCGTCACCTGACCCGTTATTGTTACCAGCATCCAGTGGCGAACAGTTACAATCTGGCTTGTTTGCAGCCACGACAATTGCCGACACAAGAGTTATGTAGTTTTTCTTTAGAGGTTTTGCCTACGGCTTCTTCTGTGTATGCCAGAACAGATACTTTTGGTAATACTCAGCATTTTATTCACTTGCAGCCGCCGCATCAGCAATTGGCTGTGACAGCAAACTCTGTGGTTGAAGTTTTACCGCGCCAACAGAGTCTGGCTTTGGATTTAACTCAGCCCTGGCCGCAAGTCGCAGCTTTTTTCCGCCAGCAACAAGGTTATTCGCCAGACCAACTCAAGGCACTGTTGTGCACTGGTCCAAGCCGCATGATCCCAGTGCTGGATGAAACAAAGGCATTGATCCAGGGCCTAGCCGACCCGGCTTTGACCGTATTACAGCTGGCACAACAACTGACAGATCTGATTTTTCAACAGTTTGAATACGACCCTGAATTTAGCTCAGTGGTTACTCCAGTGTCTGAAGTGCTGCTGCATAAAAAAGGTGTCTGTCAGGATTTCGCCCAACTGGCAGTCAGCTGTCTGCGCGCTTTAGGAATACCTGCGCGTTATGTCAGTGGGTATCTGGAAACCTCACCACCAGAAGGCCAGCCACGTTTAATCGGAGCTGATGCCTCTCATGCCTGGTTTGCTGTGTACGATCCGGAACTGGGCTGGGTCGATTTTGACCCCACCAATAACCTGATGCCGGCAGAACGTCATATTACACTCGCTTATGGCCGCGACTATGCCGATGTAGTGCCACTGAAAGGCTTGCTGCAGGGCCACGGTGTGCATCAGTTAGAGGTGGAAGTGGATGTAGTGCCGATTTGATGTTGGGTCAGATCAAGCTACAAACTAAAATCCTGCATCAGTTCGTCATCGCCTTTTTCCAGCTCAAAACTGACTGTGTCGCCATCGGCGCAAAGTTGCTGAATTTTGCAGGGCACTCCTTCAGGCGTGAGCTCCAACAACCCTATGCCAGCAGCATTGACCAAACGGCGGCCTTTGGTTTCGCCTATAGGCCTGTGGTGGGTGATTTTCATGCGGCGTCTTTTGGTAAACCAGTTCAGCGGCGAGCGGGAGGCGTAAAGCCAACGGTTGGCCGTATCTAAAATGGCCAGAAGCCGATGTGGAAACTCATTTTTAAGGCCACTACTGGTGATTTGCCATATAGATGGGCTTTGCTCTTTGTGGCGTAGTTTGATCTGAAATACAAAGCTGTAATGCACATCACCGGATAAAATCACAAAGTTGCGTGGTGTTTTTGGATGGCGGAATAAATTCAGTAGCGCATAAGCAGAACCAGGATGGGTCATCCAGTTTTCAGCGTCTACCATCAGAGGTTTACCAAAACTGGTAAAAATACGCTGAATAGTTTCAATCAGTTTGACGCCAAATACAGGAGCAGGGGACACCAGCAATACAGCTTCATGGCCCAGCAGTTGTTGCTGCAATTCGGTAATAGATTCCCAATCCATCAAACCCGAAGGTTTTTCCATCGCAAGCTCTGAGCGCCAGCGCTGAGTGCGGGTATCCAATACCAACAAAGGAGGTTGGGTTGGCCAACTATAATGCCACTCAGAGAATTTAAGCAGGCTATTGATGCATTCATCATGAGTTTCAGTGCCGGGTTGGCTCAGGGCTTGTTGGCACAAGGGCAGCAGCTTTTGCACTTTCTCTGGCGCATTACCCCAGCCCTGAAATAGCAGGTATCCCATTAGTGCATTGCCAATAATACGGCGTGAGAACGGGTGTTCGTAGGCAGTTTTTTCCCACTCTGCAGTTAAATTCCAGTCGTCGGTAACATCGTGGTCATCAAACATCATGGCGACTGGCAGGTGGGCCATTAAACGCCTGACCTGGCCTAAACCTGCTTTAAATTCTTCCAGGTTTTGGGTGTATGTGGCACTGCGCTTTTGGCGCTCCTGACTAAAACTGTTGAGCAAGTCTTCAGGCATCTGCAAGTCGAGGCCTTGCCACGGCGCAGGCGACCAGACCAACAGGTACATCGAAAACACTTCAGCCATGGATATCAAATGGTTGTGAGCGCTGTCTGAGGTAAATACCGGTTTTTTTGCGCCCTGAAACAGCTGTTTTAATACCTGATAACTGGCTTCGGTGGCCGGCAGAAGTTTCTCGCGTTGGTAATAAAATGGCGTTTTGCTATGCAGTTCATGAGCTGAGCTTAAGGTGGAACAAGGTAATGCTTCGTCAGCAAAATCCAGTTTAGCTATCAGCTGATGAATAGCGTAAAGCGTAGGGGCTGCCACGTCGTCTGTGTAGACCTGGTCACCACTTAACATCAGCAAGGATGGCCATTGCGTCGGTGTTGTGTCTTTTAATTGCTGATCGGCACGGACTAAGGCATCAGCCGAAGCAAAATGCGGTTTGCGACAGGAGCCGTGCAAGACTGAATGCACTTTGGGTTTGAGAACAAAACCAGGCAAATCCCGTCCTGGATAAACTAAATCGTCCGCCCACTGCCGCCAGTTTTGCCAGTCGCTGCTGCTGGTTTTTAACTGCAGATCATAACTAATCCAGCGTTCAGTTGGCAGGGCGTCGTTCAGTTCCAAATCCAAAAAATACAAATACAATTTGCCAGCAAGTTGTATTTGTTGCACAAAGGGCTGTAGCTGTGTTGCGTCAAACTCGAGCGGTTCAGCTTGCTCAGGTTGAAGCTTAAGTTTCAATTCCACTGGCTCGGAGCTGGCTAACCAGAGACATAGCCGCTTTGGTGTCAAGCGGCGTAGCATAGGGCCAGCCCAGACCAAGGGAATACAACTGGCTGCTTTGAGCAAACTTAGTTCAGAAATAACAACACTCCTTTTTCAACCCCAATGCTACAAGCTGGCTTTCAGTTGATACAACAAATCCAAAGCCTGGCGGGCTGACAGCTGGTCCGGATCCAGTGTGGCCAATTGCTCCAGTATTGGATGAGGTTCGGCTTCGACAAATAATTGTTGTTGCAGCGGTTCTGCTGTTTTAGTCGCTGCTGGTGCTTTGGCACTGATCACAGATTGTTGTTCCAACTGAGCCAGTTTTTGTTTGGCTTTTTGGATAACCACCCGTGGCACACCAGCGAGCTGTGCTACTTGTAAACCATAACTTTTACTGGCAGCGCCGTCTTGCACCTGATGCATAAAGACGATGTGTTCGTCGTGTTCGACCGCATCCAGGTGAATATTGGCTAAGCCCTGTAACTGCGAAGCCAGCTCGGTCAGTTCAAAATAATGAGTGGCAAACAAGGTCATGGCTTTGAGCTGCTGTGCCAGGTATTCAGCGCAGGCCCACGCCAAAGATAAACCATCATAAGTGCTGGTACCACGGCCTATTTCATCCATCAACACTAAACTCTGGGCTGTGGCATGATGCAAAATAGTGGCGGTTTCTGTCATTTCAACCATAAAAGTAGAACGGCCAGATGCCAAATCATCGGAGGCACCCACCCGGGTGAAAATCCGGTCGATCGGGCCTATCACAGCTTTGTCGGCAGGCACAAAACAACCAATATAAGCCATCAACACTATTAAAGCGTTCTGACGCATATAGGTCGATTTACCGCCCATATTCGGGCCTGTAATCATCAGCATACGTCGCTCTGGCGATAGCTTAAGCGGGTTGGCGATAAAAGGCTCCGTCATCACCTGTTCCACCACAGGGTGACGGCCTGCTTCAATCTGTATACCTGGCTCAGAAGTTAGCTCAGGTTGATGGTAGTTCAGCTGTTCAGCACGCTCTGCGAAGTTGGTCAGCAAATCCAGTTCGGCCAAAGCTGCGGAAAGTTGCTGTAAGTCAGCCAGATAAGGCGCTGTTAAATCAAACAACTCATCGTAGAGCTGCTTTTCCAGCGCCAAAGCTTTGCTCTGGCTGCCAAGCACTTTGTCTTCGTATTCTTTTAACTCAGGAATAATAAAACGTTCGTTGTTTTTTAAGGTCTGGCGGCGAATATAATCGGCCGGTACCTGATCGGCAGCACTGCGGCCAGTTTCAATGTAATAACCAGCGACTCTGTTAAAGCCAACTTTGAGTGACGCTATACCAGTACGTTCTTTTTCACGTTGCTCCAACCGCTCCAGATAATCCGTAGCCCCTGTCGCCAGTTCCCGCCATTGATCCAGTTCGGCGTTATAACCTGAAGCTATCACGCCACCATCACGGATCAGCATTGGCGGAGTCTCGACTATAGCGCGTTCTAACAAGTCACAAAGCTCTGGCAGTGGCTGGCATTTAGCAGAGAGCTGCGCCAATAAAGGGCTTTGTAACATGGTCAGTTCAGGCGACAGCTCCGGCAACAACTGCAAAGCGGCACGTAAACGCGAGAAATCACGGGGCCGTGCGCTGCGCAAAGCTAAACGGGCTATGACACGCTCTGTATCACCTACTTGTTTAAACAGCGGTTGTAAATTCTGGTGATGGTGCTGCAATTCAGCCACAGCCTGATGACGAGCTGACACTAAGGACTGATCGCGCAGCGGCGCATGGATCCAGCGTTTGAGTAAACGGCTGCCCATAGCGGTCTGGCATTGATCCAGTACTGCTGCAAGGGTGTGATCAAACTGACCTGCTAAGGTTTGGGTGAGTTCTAAATTACGTCGTGTTGCTGCATCCAGAACTATACAGTCCTGGTTACGTTCAAGAGCAATAGAGCGGATATGCGGCAGCTGAGCGCGCTGAGTGTCTTTGACATAACCCATTAAGCAACCGGCCGCCATTAAAGCTACTGGGGCTTGTTCCACGCCGAAACTTTGTAAATCCCGGGTGCCAAATTGTTGAGCCAGTAAACGCTTGGCATTGCTTAGCTCAAACTCCCAGACTGGGCGGCGACGCACGCCTTTGCGGTTGATTATGCTGTCCGGCCAGTCCTGCTCTTCGGCATATAAAATTTCTGCCGGGTTTAAGCGTTGTAATAAGGCCAATAAGTCATCTAAATGAGAAACTTCATTGACTAAAAAGCGGCCGCTGCTCAGGTCCAGGTAAGCAAAACCATAACTGCCTTTGTGCTGGTACAAAGCTGACACCAGGGTGTCCTGACGTTCATTCAGCAGGGCTTCGTCTGTAACTGTGCCCGGCGTCACTATCCGCACCACAGCACGTTCAACCGGTCCTTTACTTAAAGCCGGGTCGCCAATTTGTTCACAAATAGCTGCAGACTCACCCAGTTGCACTAAACGGGCCAGGTAGCCTTCAATCGAATGATAAGGTACACCTGCCATAGGAATAGGCTGTCCTGCCGACTGGCCTCTTTTGGTTAAAGAAATATCAAGCAGAGCAGAGGCTTTTTTGGCGTCATCGTAAAACAGCTCGTAAAAGTCACCCATACGATAAAACAGCAAAATATCAGGATGCTGGCATTTCAGGCCAAGGTACTGTTGCATCATCGGAGTGTGCGGGCTTAGGGCTTGCCCGTCTTTCTGTTCTGGCGGCATAATGGCTTTAATAATTCCTGCGTTGGACCAAAGATGACAATTCCAGTAACCACCTACAACTTGGCGGCGGATCTTGGAGCGCTATTATTGCGGAAAAACTTCAGTATCACCACTGCAGAATCCTGCACTGGTGGCGGTATTGCTTATGTGTTAACCGCAGTGCCCGGCAGCTCTGCTTATCTGGACCGTTCTTTTGTAACTTACAGTAATAAAGCAAAACAACAACTGTTGGGAGTAAAAGCCGAAACCTTGTTGCAATACGGTGCCGTCAGTAAAGAAACTGTGCTGGAAATGGCCATAGGTGCAGCTAAAGCTGCTGGTGCTGAAGTAGCTGTGGCTGTATCTGGTATTGCGGGCCCTGATGGTGGTTCTGCCACTAAACCTGTGGGTACTGTGCATTTTTGTTTTGAAATTCAGGGCCATCAGGTATTGTCGCATCGCATCTTTGATGGTGAACGAGCTAGCGTGCGCCAACAGGCGATCGATTTTGTGTTGCAGCAGCTGATCTTGTTATTGACAGACTAAAGCAAAAAGACTACTGTATGAGCATACAGCACTTTGAGTGCATCCAAGAATCCACCGGAGAGAGCAATGGACGACAATAAACAAAAAGCACTGACCGCAGCCTTAGGTCAAATCGAACGCCAGTTTGGTAAAGGTTCAATTATGCGTTTGGGCGACAGCACAGCGCTTGATATCGACTTTATCCCTACAGGTTCGTTAGGTTTGGACATAGCGCTGGGTATAGGTGGTTTACCTTGTGGTCGTATTGTTGAGATCTACGGTCCTGAATCTTCAGGTAAAACGACCTTAACTTTGCAGGTTGTGGCTGAAGCTCAGCGTATGGGTAAAACCTGTGCTTTTATCGATGCTGAACACGCTCTTGACCCTGTATATGCGAAAAAATTAGGCGTAAATGTTGACGATTTATTAGTGTCTCAGCCTGATACAGGTGAACAGGCACTGGAAATTTGTGACATGTTAGTACGTTCTGCTGCGGTAGACGTGATCATCGTCGACTCTGTTGCAGCGTTGACACCACGCGCTGAAATTGAAGGCGATATGGGCGACAGCCATGTAGGTTTACAGGCGCGTTTAATGTCTCAGGCGCTTCGTAAACTGACAGGTAATATCAAACGTTCCAATACCTTATGTATTTTCATCAACCAAATCCGGATGAAAATTGGTGTGATGTTTGGTTCGCCAGAAACCACCACTGGTGGTAACGCGTTAAAATTCTATGCTTCAGTGCGTTTAGATATCCGTCGTACTGGTTCTGTCAAAGATGGCGACGAAGTCACAGGTAACGAAACCCGCGTTAAAGTAGTGAAAAACAAAGTAGCACCGCCCTTTAAACAAGCCGAATTTATTATTATGTACGGCGCTGGTATCAGCAAAGATGGTGAGCTGATCGACTTAGGTGTGCTGCATAAGCTGATCGACAAAGCTGGCGCCTGGTATGCTTACAAAGGCAACAAAATTGGTCAGGGCAAAGCCAACGCCATGAAGTACCTGCAGGAAAACCCTGCTGTAGCTAAAGAAATTGAAGCTGAATTACGCCGTATGCTGTTACTGGAACCGTCTAAAGGTGCGCCGTCCCCAGCTGAAGATTTTGGTATGGTGCCGGAAGATATGGAAGTGGATCTGTAGGCTGCAGTGACTTAGCTCTAACTCAGCACTTTAAGTGCGAGATCCCAAACAAACCCAGCTCAGGCTGGGTTTGTTGTTTTTAACAGTGTGGAATTTGAAGAAACTCTGGTTTTATCTCTTGTTCTACCGCGATATGTTTCAAGAGCAAAAGCTAATGATGTTGGTGCATGAACTAGCCGTATTGATCCACCTGCCATCTTAACTTTTATTTAGACGTCTAAACGTGTAGAAGTTGACATTTCCGCTGCTTTAAGCCAGAGTAACCTCATTTTTCAGCCTTGTCGGAGATGCTATGCCTATTAAAGTCATTGATCAGTTACCTGCTGTGGAAGCCCTTTCTGCGGAGAATGTATTTGTCATGACGGAAAGCAGGGCTTTATCTCAGGATATCCGGCCGCTGAAAATTGCCATTCTGAATTTAATGCCGAATAAAGTGGCGACAGAAATCCAGTTATTACGCTTGTTGGCCAATAGCCCATTACAGGTGGACGTAGAGCTGATACGACTGGATAACCATGTCAGCAAACATACGCCCCAAAATCATCTGGACTGCTTTTACCGCTATTTTTCTGACGTGCAGCAGCAGAATTATGACGGCCTTATTATCACGGGGGCGCCTTTAGGTTTAGTTAATTACGAAGATGTCAGTTATTGGCCGCAGTTGGCAGAAATTCTGACCTGGGCTGATCGTCATGTCACTTCCACCTTGTTTTTATGTTGGGCTGCTCATGCCGCTTTGTATCATTACTATGGTTTGCAACGTGAGATTCGTGGTGAGAAATTATCTGGTGTGTATTGGCAAAATGTGTCGCAGCCTTTAAGCCCTTTGGTGCGCGGTTTTGACGATGAGTTTTTAGTGCCACATTCGCGTTACGCTCAGGTGCCAAAACAAAAGTATCAACATCATCCGGATTTGCATGTGCTGGCAGAAGCAGATGCAACTGGCGCTTACTTGCTGCAAAACAGCAGCGGCAGCCGGGTTTTTGTCACTGGCCATCCAGAGTATGATTTAACGACGTTAAACGATGAATACCAGCGTGATCTGGCGGCGGGTCTTGAGCCAAAAATTCCAGAGAACTACTATAAACAAAACGATCCGGCCAAGGGTCCACATAAGTTATGGCAAAGCCACGCCTTTTTACTCTTCAGCAACTGGCTGAATTATTATGTGTATCAGGCCACACCATTTGATATTCAGCAGATAGGGCAGTAGTAATGACCAATCGCAGTGTGTTAACTCCGGACGCTCTTAGAGCTCTGATGGCGGAGCGTATTCTGGTGTTAGATGGTGCCATGGGTACTATGATCCAGCAGTATAAATTGCAGGAAGCAGATTACCGCGGCACAGAGTTTGCCGACTGGTCTACCGATCTGAAAGGTAATAACGACTTACTGGTGCTGACTAAACCTGAACTTATTCTGGACATCCACCGCCAGTATTTAGCAGCTGGTGCTGATATTCTCGAAACCAATAGCTTTAATGCTACGCCTATCGCTATGGCCGATTACGATATGTCGCATTTATCAGCCCGCATCAACCGAGAATCAGCGGCTTTAGCGCGTCAGGCTTGTGATGAATTCAGTACGCCAGACAAACCTCGTTTTGTCGCTGGTGTATTAGGTCCAACCAACAGAACAGCTTCAATTTCACCTGATGTGAACGACCCGGGTTACCGTAATGTAGATTTTGATACCTTAGTCAGCGCCTACTCTGAGTCCACTCACGCGCTGATAGAAGGCGGTGCCGACATCATTATGCTGGAAACTATTTTTGATACCTTAAACGCCAAAGCTGCTGCTTTTGCGGTACTGAAAGTCTTTGATGAATTAGGCTACGCTTTACCCGTGATGATCTCTGGCACTATTACCGACGCTTCAGGCCGCACTTTGTCCGGCCAGACCACAGAAGCTTTTTACCATTCACTGTCACATGTTGAGCCTGTCAGTTTTGGTTTGAACTGTGCTTTAGGGCCGGATTTATTGCGGCCTTATGTAGAGACTTTATCCGGTATTTCAGAATGTTATGTTTCAGTGCATCCAAATGCGGGCTTACCTAATGAATTTGGCGAATACGATTTAGGTGCAGTAGAGATGGCCAAAGAAATTGCTGACTGGGCAGAGCAGGGCTTTTTAAATATTGTCGGTGGTTGTTGTGGCACTACGCCTGAACATATTAAAGCCATCAGCGATGCAGTTGCAGGCTTGCCAGCCCGTCAGCCGAAACAGAAAACACACCAGTTTCACTTGTCTGGTTTAGAAGCTTTTGGTCTGGAGTGGTAATGCGACAACAAGCCCGTTTTATTAACGTAGGTGAACGCACCAACGTCACAGGCTCAGCCCGTTTTAAAAAGCTGATTTTAGAAGGCGAATACGAAAAAGCTTTAGATGTCGCACGTCAACAGGTTGAAAACGGTGCGCAGATCATCGACATCAACATGGACGAAGCCATGCTCGACAGCAAGGCTGCCATGGTGCGTTACCTGAATTTACTGGCATCAGAGCCAGACATTTCCCGTGTGCCTATTATGGTCGACTCCTCGAAGTGGGACGTGATTGAAGCGGCGCTGAAATGTATTCAAGGCAAACCTGTCGTCAATTCTATTTCATTGAAAGAAGGCATAGAGCCGTTTTTATATCAGGCGAAATTGTTACGCCGATACGGCGCTGCAGTCGTAGTGATGGCCTTTGATGAAAAAGGTCAGGCCGACACCAAAGTCCGTAAAGTCGAAATTTGTCAGCGGGCCTACGACATTCTGGTCAATCAGATTGGTTTCCCACCAGAAGATATTATCTTCGACCCGAATATATTTGCTGTGGCAACAGGTATTGAAGAGCACAACAATTACGCGGTCGACTTTATTGAAGCCACCCGTGAAATCAAGCGCTTATGCCCTTACGCCAAAATCTCTGGTGGTGTCTCTAATATCTCTTTTTCGTTCCGTGGCAACGACCCGGTGCGCGAAGCCATGCACTCGGTATTTTTGTACCATGCCATAGCGGCTGGTATGGATATGGGCATAGTTAATGCCGGCCAGTTGGCTGTGTATGACGATATTCCTGAACTGCTGCGTGAGCGGGTTGAAGATGTGATCTTAAACCGCCGTGAAGATGCGACAGAACGTTTACTGGATATTGCCGCCGAGTTTAAAGGTGATGGGTCTGTTGCCGTCAAAGAAGACGAAGCCTGGCGCGCCTGGCCTGTGAATAAACGTCTTGAACATGCGTTGGTCAAAGGCATCACAGATTTTATCGATCAGGACACTGAAGAAGCCCGTCTCACGGTCGAGCGGCCTTTGCATGTGATTGAAGGTCCGCTGATGGACGGCATGAACGTGGTCGGCGATTTATTTGGTGAAGGTAAAATGTTCCTGCCTCAGGTGGTTAAGTCCGCCCGGGTGATGAAAAAAGCTGTGGCTTATTTACAGCCTTTTATTGAGCTGGAAAAAGCCGGTACTGGTGCTCAGGCTCAGGGCAAAGTACTGATGGCGACAGTCAAAGGCGATGTGCACGACATAGGTAAAAACATTGTCGGTGTAGTACTGCAGTGTAATAACTATGAAGTGATAGACCTTGGCGTCATGGTGCCTTGCGCCACCTTGCTGCAAAAAGCCAAAGAGCTGAATGTGGATATTATCGGCTTGTCTGGCCTTATAACGCCTTCGTTGGACGAAATGGTGCACGTCGCCAAAGAAATGACCCGCTTAGGTTTTGATATTCCGCTGTTAATTGGTGGCGCTACCACGTCCAAAGCTCATACCGCTATTAAGATTGCACCGAATTATCCGCATGGCGTGGTCTATGTGCCAAACGCATCGCGTAGTGTCTCAGTGGTGCAGTCGCTGATAAGCAAAGAACACAAACCCGCCTTTTTAGAAAGGGTCAATGACGAATACGACAGAGCCCGTGACCAGCATGCCCGCAGTCGTCCAGGTGAGAAGTTACTGACGCTGGAGCAGGCCAGAGCAAATAAATTCCAGCTGGATTTAGCCAAAGTGGCCGCAGCACCGAAACAGCCGGGTGTGCATTTATGGCAGGACGTGGATTTAGAGGTGCTGCGGGATTACATCGACTGGACGCCGTTTTTCCTGACCTGGCAGTTGTCCGGTAAATTCCCGGCAATTCTGAATCACCCTGAAGTGGGCATGGAAGCACGTCGTGTGCACAGAGATGCCAATGCCATTCTGGATTTAATGATCCAGCAGAAAAAAGTGCAGGGCAAAGCTGTATTTGGTTTCTTTCCTGCCAACAGCCAAGGCGATGACATTATTGTCTACACCGATGAGAGCCGCACTGTCGAGCGTTGTCGTTTGTTAAATTTACGTCAGCAGTTACAGCTGCGTAACGACAATCCAAACTGCTGCTTAGCTGATTTTGTCGCTCCTGTGGGGTCTGGCATTGCTGATTATATTGGCGGTTTTGCTGTCAGCACTGGCTTTGGTGCTGATGAGCTGGCTGACGAATTTGCTGCCCAGCACGATGATTACAACAGCATCATGGTCAAAGCTCTGGCCGACCGACTGGCTGAAGCCTTAGCCGAATACCTGCATATGAAAGTGCGACGTGAATTCTGGGGTTATGCACCGGATGAACAGCTGGATAACGAGCAGCTTATTCGTGAGTTGTATCAGGGCATAAGGCCAGCACCTGGTTATCCGGCTTGTCCTGAACACACGGAAAAAGGCACTTTATGGCAGTTGCTTGATGTCGAAGCTCAAACCGGTATTCAGCTGACTGAAAGTTATGCCATGTGGCCTGGCGCTGCGGTCAGTGGTTGGTATTTTTCCCACCCGGATAGCAAATATTTTGCGGTCAGTAAAATTGGCACAGACCAAAAAGATGACTATGCCGCCAAAAAAGGCTGGACTGCAGAGCAGGCTGAAAGCTGGTTAGCACCTAATTTAGGCTAACGATGACAAGGTCAGGGCCAAGGCTCTGACCTTGTATTCAGCTGGCGATGGCCGGGTCGACAATAAAACGCTGCAGCATTTTCGCCACCTGTCGCTCCGGCAATTCGAATTTAATACCCAAAGACAGCTCCTGCAATTCAACATGGCAATTCATAATTTCACCAGGGATCTGGATCCGCAATTCTTCGCCTGGTACCAGCAGTTCCATCATTACCGCTACTTTGTCAATTTGATTGGCGTCCGCATGCAGTTTCATTGTAAAGCGACAACCACAAGGTGATATATCAATAACAAAGCCGTTATACAGCGAAAAAGCTTCGGGCAGGGTGCCTTGTTCTACCGGGTTGATATAAGCAGGAATAAAAGCTCTGATCCGTTGTTTAGCCCGTAAAGAGCGATTTTCTATATGCTGCGGGTATTCCAAAAACAGAAGATGCACAGGGTGATGGGAGATGGTTTTGATCATAGCCCGAAAGGCAATACACTCTCCCAAATCTCCTTCCAACAGACAACGCACCACAGTCATATTGCCTTCAACAAACACATCTTTGTAACCACCATCTACCACTTGTTGTGGCAACTTTAATACCAGATAACGGTTTTTTTCATAGCCAACCAGAGAAGTTCTGATCCTTAAACTACTGGGCTGTGAGAACTGCAGGTCTACCTGTGAGCCTGGATGCAAATGGCGGATTTTTTCATGCACCACGGGTGAAAGTAACGATTGTTCCATCGATTGTTACCTCTGGTTGAAATTTGAACAAACTATCATCTTTGATTATTAGTGCAAATATGATAAAAATGCAAAGATGTTTTCTGTTTTGGAGACTGAATTTATCAAATTTATAAGAGGGTGAAAAAATGGGGTGAGAGGTGTGAGACAAAGCACAGCTTCTGAGAAATATACCCTATAGTTTAAGCATGAAAGATTAATGCAGATGACGAACATGAGATTTATTCTGAACATCTGTGTGGTTGTGCTTTTAACTGCATGCCAGCAAAATAATATGCTGGCAACAGCCCCACAAACCTTACTGCATGACCACTTGTTTAATCCTATCGCTGAAGCCATTGAGACTCCGGAACAGATTTTTGCTTTGCCTGAACAAACCAAAGCCGATGTTCGGTTGTTAACACGCTCTGCCGATTCACCTCGGGTGAAAACAGATTTGTTACTGAATTATTTGTTTGAGAAAAAAGGCAGCAGTTTACTGTATCAAAACGATGCAACACTAACAGCTGCACAAACCTTAACCGCCAGGCAAGCGAACTGTTTGTCTTTAACGATTTTATCCTACAGCCTTGCGCAAGAGATGGATCTGAATGCTGAATTCAGAGATATAAAAATCCCGGAATACTGGACTCAGAATAATGGCCAAAGCTTGCTGAATGGTCATGTGAATCTGAGTATTGTAGGTGGAAAAAGTATAGGAAAGAACGGAGGTATTCATTACAGTGTTTTCAATTATGTAGTTGATTTTGATATGCAAAATAACAAAAATCATTTTCCTTCTGTTGTGCTGAAGCAGATGCAGATTATTGGAATGTTCTACAACAATAAAGCCGCTGAAGCTATGGTATATGACAAAGATGATCTGGCTTATGCTTACCTGAAAGCCGCTATTTCTGTTGACCCAGGCTCGGCGGAGAGCTGGAATAATCTTGCTGTTTTATACCGGCAGAAACGGCAATATGCTCTGGCTGAGAAAGCCTATCTACTGGCTACGCAATTGGCTCCCGAGCAACTCAACTCTAAAGCAAACCTGGCTTTACTTTATGAAGTGATGGGAGAACCGGAAAAAGCAGCTCAGTTAACACAGATTGTTAATGCAAAAAGACTACAAAATCCTTTTTACCATATCATGCTAGGCAATGAATCTTTGGCTTTAGGCATGACCCAGCAGGCGATTGAACATTACAAAAGAAGCCTCGCTTTAAATAATAAGTCTTCTGAGGCCATGTTTGGTCTGGCGAAAGCTCACTTGTCCATAGGGCAAACCGACAAGGCAGAGCAGTATCTGAAGTCTGCGGAAAAATCGGCCTCAAATCGTGATGAACGCACACGCTATCAACATAAACTAAAACTGCTGACCACTGCAGCAGTGAAACATTAGCAAGCGTCTGGTGGTTACTTTGAGTTGTCGTGTGATTTTTTTTATGCTGCTTTTGGTCTGCAGTGTCGCTACTTTTGGTCTGCATGCTGCGTCTGATTTGTTGCATGACATACAGCAGTTGTCGGATGACCGGATGTCGGGCAGGAAAACTGCAACTTCAGGTGCAGATCAGGCCCGGAGTTATATTCAACAGCGCTTTTTCGCTTTAGGTTTAACCAGGTTAAAAGCAGATTTTCAACATCCTTTTCATTACCGCTCAGGCTTTTCTGACAACCAAGGCATTAATCTGATCGCTGAGCTTAAAGGCTGCTCACAGCCAGAGGCTTATATAGTGATGACTGCGCATTACGATCATCTCGGTATTATTCGGGGCAAAATATATAATGGTGCAGACGATAATGCCTCTGGCGTTGCAGCTATGCTGGCTTTAGCTGCGTTGTTAAAAACTCAGCCCTGTCCTCATTACAGCTATCTTTTTGTTGCCACGGACGCGGAAGAAGACGGCCTTTATGGTGCAAAAGCTTTTGTGGCATCGCCGCCTGTGCCACTGCAGCAAGTGGTGTTAAATCTTAACCTAGACATGCTCAGTCGCGGCGAGCGTCAGAATAAATTATACCTCTACGGGGCTTTCTCACTGCCAGGAGTGGCTGATTATCTGAAAACTAAGGATTTTGCGGTTAATCTTAAATTACGTAACAGAAGTAAAGGTTTAAGAGGACAGCAGCATATAGACTGGGCGAATGCCAGTGACCATGCTCCATTTCGCCGTGCAGGTATTCCGTTTTTATTTTTTGGTGTGGACGGTCACAGCCAATACCATACGCCACAGGATGATTGGCAAAGGATCAATCCTGATTATCTGCAACGTGTGTTTACCAGTGTGAGTCAAGTGGTGCTGTGGCTTGATCAGCAGCCGCCAGAATGGTATCGGGCGGCGCGGAAAACAAAATAATAGCGAAGGTCATCAGTGCTAAGGTGCTGGGATCCACTCGGCGTCATCAGTCAAACGAGGGAAGTTACCGCTGTTCCAGTCTGCTTTGGCTTGGGCTAAACGCTCAGTGTTACGTGCAACAAAATTCCAGCTTAGTAGCACAGGGTCTGCAACTTCATCGCCACCCAATACCATAAAGTGCGCGCCGTCGTCGCCTGCAACTACTGTTAAATCCTCTGTCATCACCAGCATTTGTCCTGCATTCAGTACAGGCTGTTTTAACGAGCCTTTGGCCAGATAAATTGCCAACTGTTGTTCAGACTTAGGTAAGGCTAAGCTGCTGCATGGGTCCAGTTTTAATTCGGCATAACAGCAGCGGGATGGAAAACTCACCACTGAAGTCTGAGAAAAATATTCACCTAACAACACCCGAATTTCACTGCCAGGTACCTGAATTGCAGGAAACAAGGCCGCCGGATAATGTTGAAACGAAGGTTCAGATTCCGCTTCATCTTCAGGTAAAACTAACCAAATTTGCATGCCTTCAACCTGAACCTGTTCCTTCCGGATATCATCCGGAATACGTTCAGAGTGCGCTATACCCCGACCTGCGCGCATCAGATTAATAGCACCGGGTTCAATCAGCTGTTTAGTGCCCAGCGAGTCACTGTGTAACATAGCGCCGGAAAATAAGTAGGTGACGGTCGCAAGGCCAATATGCGGATGCTGACGCACATCACCTTCAGTGTTGCCAGCAGCAAAAGCAGCGGGGCCCATATGATCAACAAAAATAAAAGGGCCCACACGGCGCTGTGCTTTGGCCGGTAATAAGCGTTTGATCATAAAACCAATATCACGGGCCTGCGGTTGAATAATCAAAGGCTCGCTGCTATCCACTGTTGCTGGTTCTGCTTTGAGGCTGGTATGCACCTGAACTTCGGTTTGCGTCATTAATTTATGGATAGGGCATTTGTCGGCAATGGTCAGTAACTGCTCGCGCTGCTCTGCTGTTAAATCACCAATCAGTTCCAGACTGACATGCAACTGATACAAGCCTTTGTTTTCGGCTCTGTCATCCCGGTTGATTTCTACTTTGACTTCTTGCAGCGGAATATTTTTCCGTTTGGCAAACAGCTGCAAGGTCATGGCTTTACAGGTAGCTACCGCAGCGTCAAATAAATCATGTGGATCTGGCCCTGTGTTAGTGCCTCCTGCAGCTTCAGTCAGATCGGCATTAATCTGGTGGCTGCTGATCTGAATGGTCTGGCGTAATTGACCCGGTGTATGTTGGCTGACAGTAATGGTCATAAAAAAAATCCTTTTGAAGGTAACTGAACTCAGCATAACTTAAATAGACCTTTCAGTGCTTTATTCGTTCAGATCCAAGCTAAGTTGCCCTGTCGAGCTTACAACCTTAGCACCGCGCCTTGATGGTCTTTTTCTGCTGGCATGGCGCTGTACGACCAGACGTTTTTGCTCGCGCCACCACAGCGGGTCTTGCTGCTGTTTGCATTCAGTCAGACGCTGTTTAGCCAGTCGCATCGCCTGTTGCAGGTCCACCACAGGCATAGGGTAGTCTCTGTCCAGCACACAGCCATACTGGCGCTGTAATGACAATGGCATCAGCCAGGGCTGGTGCAGCCAGCTATCGGGTAACAAACGCAGTTCAGGGCACCAACGCCGGATAAAATGCCCTTGCGGATCTTTTTGCTGGCTTTGTAATACGGGGTTATAGATCCGGTTTGGATTTATACCTGTAGTGCCAGCCTGCATTTGAATTTGTGGATAATGAATACCTGGCTCGTAATCGACAAAACACTGCGCCAGGTGTAAAGCTACAGGCCGCCAGTCCAGCCATAAGTGATAACAGGCAAAAGCCACTAACATAGCGCGGGCGCGGAAATGCAGCCAACCTGTAGCCAGCAGACTGCGCATACAGGCATCAATCAGCGGATAACCCGTGTAGCCATGAGCCCAGGCCCAAAACCTGTCGCTATTAAAATCTTGTTTACGTAAACGGGCATAACCCGGATGCAGTGCTTCGGTTTCAATCAGCGGATCGGATTCCAGCTTCTGGATAAAATGACAATGCCAGCGCAATCTGCTGTAAAACGACGATAAGCCAAAACTTAAAGCAGGTTGTTGCTTGATAGAGCGCAAAGTTTGTTGTTGCACAGCTCTTAAACTTAATTGGCCATAGGCCAGATAAGGACTTAGGCGTGAGCTGCTGTGCTGCGCTTTATCAGGCAACGAAATATGCCGGCTGTAGTCTTTGGCTCTGTAATTAAAAAAGCTTTGTACTGTATCTGGCAGAGCAAAAGCAGTCTGAGCTGAGCTGCATGGAAGCAAATCCAATCCCCTTTGAGGGCGAAAAGGCTGCGTTGGCTGACGGCCATGGCAGATAAAAGGCAAAGTGGCTGGTGTGTGGTACAAAGCGCCTGATAAATACAGATCCGCTTGCTCCGCCCACAAGTCGCGGTCTTTTAAAGCCCGAAACACCGCATGTTGCTGGTATTGCCGCCATGGGATAGCCAGTTCTTTCAGTAGTTGTTTAACCGCCAGATCACGCTGGAAAGTCCATAGGTTGCCGGTTTCCTCATGGCTGAGGACCTGGCTTATCGGGAACTCCTGACACAACTGTCGAAGTACTTGGGTTGCAGGGCCTTTGATCACCAACAAAGGCTGGCCTAAGGCTGTGAGTTGTTGGTCCAGCAGCTGCAGGCTTTGTTCGATAAAAAGCCATTGTCGTACCGAGGTATCAGGTTGTTGCCAATAGTCAGATTCAACAATATACAAAGGCAATACAGCACCTTGCCGTGCAGCTTCTGCCAAAGGGCCATGGTCATCAATGCGCAAATCACGCTTAAACCAGACCAGACTGATCATGTTTTTGTCGTCAACTGCTGCAAAAAAGGCCGCCAAAAATCCTGCACAGGCACTTTAGCGTCCGGCAGATGCACCAAGGCGCCAATTGCTGTTTTTTCCGGTAGCCAACGCCGGACAAAGTCACCTTGTGGATCGTGCGTTAAGGCCTGTTTGATTTGGTTAAATTGCCGGGCACCACTATTGCCAACCCCAGCTATATAAGCCCAGTTACACCAGTTGCTGGCACAATCATAATCGAGCAAATGCTGCTCAAAAAAGGCTGCCCCTAAACGCCAGTCCTGCTGCAGTTCAAAAATCAGATAACTGGCGACATTCTGCCGGCCACGGTTTGACATCCAGCCCGTTTGCAGCAACATCCTGATATTGGCATCGACAAAAGGCAGTCCTGTTTGGCCTTTGCACCAGAGGTCAAAGCGCTGCTCAGGAACTGGTGCAGAGAAATCCAGCGGTGGCCGAAAAGCATTTTTACTAAACCAGGCACTGTTGTGCTGGCGCATCTGCCAGCGAAAGTACTCCCGCCACAGCAGTTCAAAGCGGATCCAATAGGTAGATTCATTGGCGATCTGTTGCTGTTCAAAATCCAATACCTGCTGCCAGGCATAACAAGCCGACAAGCAGCCATTGGCCAGATAAAAAGACCATACACTGCTGTTCCATTCGCCATCCAAAGCATCGCGGCTTTGTTTGTAGTGGCGGACTGCTTTTTGTTGCCAGATAAACTGCATCAGGCGCTCTAAGGCTGCGGCTTCGTTCAGCAAAGCTGCAGCTGGATTGTGATACTGGCTGATAAAGTTGGCCGTTGCTGCATCCAAAAGCTGTTCAGCTTCGCCATAAAACTGCGAAGAAACCGCATAAGGCTGTGGCTGCTGCACCAAAAGCTCTGGCTCGCGCATTTTCCTGAAGGCAGAGAAGCTTTTTGGCAAAGTGACCAAATCCGGTCTTAGCTCATGCTGCAACAAGCTATTGATATCATACAGCTCTAGTTTTAAGCCTGTGCGCTGCAGTTGCTGGTACTGCTCTGGTGCTGTGGGTTCTGCTGCTATTAAACTCTGTGCCTGATACTGCTGTGCCAGCTGCTGCAGGCACTCCGACGTGTCGCCAATGCGAATATGCAGCTGCAGCTGCTTTTGTTGCCATTGCTGTTGCCAGTCCAACATGAGTTTTAGCTGAGCCTGCAAACGCTGCAGGCTGGCACGCTTTATACCGTATTGCGTGGTTAAGTACTCAACAGGGTCCAGTACTACGACAGCTATCAGTTGATCAACATCTGCTTGCTCTGACAGCAACCGATTATCGTGCCAGCGCATCGCTTGATTCAACAGCACCAAAGCGCGTTTCATAGCTGCTCCAGATGGATCAGCAAGGCTTGCGCTTTTTCCGTGATTTGAGCCCGCTCTTCATCTGATTTACGGTACCAGTTCTGATAACTCAGCTGCATTCTGGCATTACCAGACAGCTGCGCCTGATTACGTTCGAGAAAGTTCCAGTACAAGGCATTAAAAGGGCAGGCTGTGGGGCTGGTAGTTTCAGTGACATCGTAAGCGCAACTTTTGCAGTAGTTGCTCATCCGCTGAATGTATTTACCACTGGCTGCATAAGGTTTAGACGCCAGTACGCCTTCATCGGCAAATAACGCCATGCCGAGTGTATTTGGTAGTTCCACCCACTCGTAAGCATCAGCATAAACCGCCAGATACCAATCGCAGATTTCTTCGACGGACAAGCCTGCCAACAGGGCAAAGTTACCTGTGATCATTAAGCGCTGAATATGGTGCGAATAAGCATGAACAATGGTATGGCTGATGGCTTGTTGCATACAGCGCATTTTTGTTTTGCCCGTCCAGTAATAGGACGGCAAAGGCGTACTCGCCTTCAAAAAATTACGCTCCTTGTATTCTGGCATCAGTAACCAGTACAAACCCCGCACATATTCGCGCCAGCCAATCAATTGACGGATAAAACCTTCGGCGGCATTCAATGGCACTTTGCCTTCTTTATACGCCAGCTCCACTTTTTGGCAGACCCAGCGCACATCCAACAGTCCGCAGTTTAAATACATAGAACAAATGCTGTGAAAAAGATGAGGCTCGTTCAATTGCATTGCATCCTGATAATCACCAAAGAGTGGCAATTGATGCTCAACAAAATGTAAAAACGCCTGCCGTGCTTGTTTACCTGTCACTGCATAACTAAAACTGTCGGCATTGCCCATATTGTTTGGAAATTGTTGTTGAACCAAAGCTATGACTTGACTGGTTATTTCGTCGGGTTCGAACTTGAGGACTTCTGGTAACTGCTGTTTAGCCGACATGGCTTTTCTGTTGCTGGCATCAAAATTCCACTGCCCGCCTATTGGCAAAGCGTTTTGCATCAAAAGGCCGGTATAGCGGCGCATTTCGCGGTAGAAATACTCCATCCTGTATTGTTTTCGACCTTGAGCCCAGTGCTGAAACATGGCTTTGCTGGCAATAAAGCGGTCATCTTCCAGCATCAGCAGTGGGCGTTGGAACTGCTGCTGCCAGCTTAAAATTTCTTGCTCCAGCCTGTATTCACCGCATTCTGTAACACAAATCTGCTCCAGCTCTGGATGACGTGAAAGCTCTATAGCTACAGCTTCCGTCAGGCTACTGACTTTCTGCTGATAATCGATATAGCTGACACTGATGCCTTGCTGCTGCAATACAGCAGCAAAATGACGCATTGCACTGAAGATTAAAATGATTTTTTGCTTGTGATGAGGGGTATAACTGGCCTCACTAGCGACTTCAGCCATCAAAACACGGTCTTGAGGTTGCAGGTCACGTAAGGATGACAGAGCAGGACTGAGCTGATCACCTAATACCAGAATTAACTTTGCCATCGTGGATTACCATTATTTTGTTTTTTGATACGGCGCTAGCGCCGGAACAGATCAGTGACAGTGCGAAAGCACGCGGTCAACGAAGCTGCCGCTTCAATGAAGAAGGGGGGGACCGTTGGATTAACAAAAACCTGCGATAAAAGGCAAAATCAAAGCACATATCTTGCGAATGCTGGGGTTATGATAAGGAAGAATTTTTACTTTGAAGTGGTGGCTTGTTGTGCAATCAAAAACCGTGAATACAAAAACCGTGAATACAAAAGCATGGCTATCAGGCTTGTTTCTTGGCGCTAGTCTGTTGGTTAACTCTGCAACAGCAGAGGAGCATCAGCATGAAGAACACGGCAGTCATACTCATGGACAGGCTGTTTTGACTTTTGTACTGGAAGGCAATGAAGCTGAACTCGCCTTTGCGACCCCTACCGCCAATATTGTTGGCTTTGAACATCAGGCTCAAGATGATGCAGAGCGACAACTGGTGCAAAAAATGATTGCTGACTTTACTTCTGCTAACTGGTTTAGCTTTGACGCAGAAGCCAATTGCACAGTGACAGGAACCGACATCAGCTCAGATTTAACAGCGGAGCGCACCACTAAGCCACAACATGCGGATTTAAATGCTAATTACACTCTGGTCTGTCAAAACCCGGCCCGCTTACAGGCGCTGACATTGGATTTAGCCACTATTGCCGCTGGTGTAGAAAAAGTATCAGTGCAGTGGATAGTGAATGGTGAGCAGGGGGCGGCAGACTGGGCTGCGGGGAGCGGGGCTTTGCCACTGACAGCACAGTAAGTCAATAAAGCATTAATTACCCAATAAAAAATCGGCAGTTGCCGATTTTTTATTGGGTATAAGAAATCACTTACTCGTAGGTATATTCTTCGATTTTATCGGCTTTCATCGAGTAAGCTGATTTTGCTAAATCATGACTCATGGATTCTGTAGTCAAAGTACCGCTTATCCAGAATGGTGAATAAATCATATCCCCTTTAATTTTTTGCTTGGTGGTGACAAAAATAATCTGGTTTGGTGGTGGTGGCGGTACGTGAATACAGGCGCCAAAATAAGGCACCAGAAAAAATGCGGTCACGTTTTGATCGGCATCGTATTCCACCGGCACAATAAAACCAGGCACTTTTACTTTTTGGTTATTCAGCTCGCCTTTGACATTGGCTGACATCAGCACCTCGTTCCAGGCAGCAGCTGCGGGATCCTGATTACCAAAAGCCTGATTTAAGGCACCGCCTGCCGGGGCTTCGCCACCTTCATGGTTAATTTCCGGCAGCAGTTCCATCTTTTTCAAATCTTCTTCCGGCAGTAAATCTGTCCATTCCAATGCCTTATAGTCTTCTGCTTTTGCCGGTATCGCAGTAAATGCGACCAAAGTCAGAATTAACGCCATGTATAACGATTTTACCATTGGAGCCTCAGCCTCTGCATATGTTATAAGGTCACAAAAGAAGCCGTATCATAACATGAGCCTTGTAATGTCAGAGTACACAGACCTGAAAATTCCGGCACTTGAACTCAAATCTTTAGTGTTCAGTTGGCCGGGCCAACCCCCTTTATTGAATATTCCACAACTGCAACTCGAGCAGGGGCAGCATTTATTTATCTATGGCTCATCAGGTTCAGGTAAAACCACCTTACTGAATTTGTTGGCCGGTATTTACCCTTGTAAACAGGGCGATATTTTGATTGCTGGTCAGTCGATGGCCGCTTTATCCGCTGCGAAAAGAGACCAATTACGAGCCTCTTCAATAGGGGTGGTATTCCAGCAACTGAACTTAATTCCGTATTTGTCGGTATTGCAAAATGTATTACTGGTCAGTGCTTTTGCTAAAAAAATTCCACAGGCAGAGCAGCGTGCCCGTTACTTATTGCAGAAGCTGGGTTTAGATAAGCTGTTATGGCAAGCCCCGGCGAATCAGTTAAGTGTTGGCCAACAGCAGCGTGTGGCGATAGCCCGCGCTTTATTAACTCAGCCCGCTTTGCTGATTGCTGATGAGCCAACTTCGGCGCTGGATCATAAACACAGAGATGGCTTTATGCAGCTGATGCTGAGTGAGGCTGAACTTTGTGGCACCACAGTGGTTTTTGTCAGTCATGATCCGGCATTGCGCTCGTATTTCAAATTCGAGCTGGATATGGAGCAGTTACAGCAGGGAGTTCAGCCATGTTAATGCAGTTGGCCAGAGCCAGTTTATGGAACCGCAAAGGCACAGTGCTGATGACGGTAATTTCACTGACCATTAGTATCGCCTTGTTATTAGGTATTGATCATATTCGTCATGAGGCTAAAAGCAGCTTCACCAGCACGGTATCAGGCACGGATCTGATTGTGGGTGCCCGTTCCAGCCAGCTGAATTTATTGTTGTATTCGGTATTTCGTATTGGTAACGCCACCAATAATATCGGCTGGAAGAACTATCAGACGGTAAAAACTCATCCGCAAGTGGCCTGGAGTATTCCAATTTCTCTGGGAGATTCGCACCGTGGATATCGTGTGTTAGGCACCAACGAAGACTACTTTAAGTTTTATCAGTATGGTGAAAAGCAACCACTGAAGCTGGCACAGGGTAAAGTGTTTGCCGGCGTGTATCAGGCGGTTATAGGCTCAGTGGTTGCACAAAAACTGGGCTATCAGTTGGGCGAGCAAATCACTTTATCGCATGGGGTTGGTAGTATCAGTTTTACCCAGCATAAAGATAAACCCTTTGAAGTAGTGGGTATTCTCTCCCCAACAGGTACACCTGTGGATCAAAGCGTCCATATTCCGCTGCAGGGGATCGAAGCTATCCATTTAGGCTGGCAAAGTGGCGGCATGCCGGCGCCAGGTAAGGGCATTAGTGCCGAGCAAAGCCTGACTATGGATTTAGAACCTAAAGTCATTACGGCTTACATGCTGGGTTTAAAATCGAAAATGGCAACTTTTGCAGTGCAACGTCAGCTTAATGAATTTAAAGCTGAGCCGCTATCTGCCATTCTGCCCGGTGTGGCTTTGGCGGAACTCTGGCAAATGCTCAGTATGGTAGAGAATATGTTGTTGCTCATCACAGCCCTGGTGATAGTGGCGACACTGGTGGGTATAGTCACCACCTTACTGGCAGGATTAAAAGAGCGTCAGCGCGAAATGGCGATCTTACGTGCTGTTGGAGCTCCGGCTTCCACCGTATTTTTGCTGATAGAACTGGAATTACTGCTAATGGCCTTATTGTCCATTGGTGCTGCATTACTTATTTTAGTGGCTGGGCTTTGGGGGTTTCGTGAGTTGTTAGCCAGCCAATATGGACTCTTTATCAGTATCAATCCATGGCATGACCAAACTGGTTGGCTGCTTGGCGCTGTGATGGGCCTAACCATGTTATTGGGAGCTATTCCGGCTTTTCTGGCTTACCGCAAAGCCCTGGCTTCCGGACTTATGGTTCGGTTATAACTGAAGTCGGGCAAAGCCAGATATAGCTTCGCCCATTTTATGCTGTGGTTTTAAGCACATAGCATTAATTTATTCTAAGCAAAAGTGTATTTGCTACTGGGATTTGTTGCATCCTTTGTTATAGTAGATCAGCACCTTCAACGAACAATGACAGAGCATGACCGCAGAACAGTCTAAATTAGAGCAACAACTTGCCAAGCTTCACCAACAATATATGGAGCGACTGCAAGCAGATATTCCATTGCTCGCCTCTGAGGTCAGCGCTTTGGCTACATTGCCAGGCCAGCCGAACTGGCGTGCTATAGTGCTGCCGTTAAAGCATAAGTTTCATACGTTGGCCGGTTCAGCCGGTACCTTTGGTTTGCCACAATTGGGTAAGCTGGCTAAAAATCTTGAGTTGCAATTAAAAGACTGGATGGCAGAAGAGTCAGCTCCGGATATGCCAGCAATTAACAGTTTTATGACCATCTTCCAGCAGGTGCAATACGCTCATCAAAGCGGACATCAGGTGATGAACCTAACCTCTGCCAGACTGGATATGTTGCATGATCAGAAAGCACTGATTTATGTGCTGGAAGACGATGAAGAAACAGCACAACATCTTACGCTGACACTGGCTACCTTTGGTTATCAGATCCAAAGCTATAAACGTATTGCAGAATTGGATCAGGCGCTGAAAACCCACTTACCAGATGCTTTAATACTGGATATTTCTTTGCCGGATGAAGAGCAAACCGGGCTGGAGTATATAGCAGATTTTCAGAAGAGCTTAGTTGAGGCTTTACCTGTATTGGTGTTAACCAGTCACGACAGTTTTGGCCACCATCTGCAGGCTGTGCGTATTGGCGCCCGTGGTTATTTTATAAAACCTTTAAATACCACAGCGTTGGAAGCCCGCTTACAGCGCTTACTAGCGGTGCGCCGCCGTGAGCCCTTTCGGGTATTGATTGTTGATGACGATCAGTTACTGGCTGAACATTATGCACTGGTGCTGCAAGGTGCTGGCTTGCGTGCCGAAATTTTACTGGACCCTTCAAAAATTTATGATGGCCTGAACCGCTTTCGTCCAGACGTAGTGCTGCTGGATGTGCTGATGCCTGGTTGTTCAGGGCCTGAGTTGGCGCAACTGATCCGTTTGCAGGATGAATGGCTTAGTGTGCCTATTATCTATTTGTCTTCAGAAACAGACAGTGAACGCCAACTGGCAGCTTTAGTGAAAGGTGGTGATGACTTCCTGACCAAACCTATCACAGATACTGCTTTGATCGTGGCAGTTTTTGCCAGAGCGCAGCGAGCCAGGCAACTGGCTGATATGATGACCAAAGACAGCTTAACCGGCTTATTGCAACATGCCAGAGTTAAAGAGCGCTTAAGTCATGAATTGCAACGCTGTGAGCGCACAGGCGAGCCTTTGAGTGTAGTGATGCTGGATATAGACCACTTTAAAAAGGTCAACGATAGCTATGGTCACTTGATCGGCGATCAGGTGATCAGTAGTTTAGCCAACCTGTTAAAACAGCAATTGCGTAAAACCGACATTATCGGCCGCTATGGCGGTGAAGAGTTTTTGCTGATTTTGCCTGATTGCAATCAGCAACAAGCACTTGACTTGGTAGAGCAACTTCGCCAATCCTTTGCCAGTTTGCCTTTTAGTTTTGATCATCATAATTTCCACTGTAGTTTCAGCGCTGGCATTAGCCAGGCAAAATCCACAGATGAAACCGATCAACTGATTGATCAGGCTGATAAAGCCTTGTATTGCTCCAAACATGGCGGGCGAAACCAAACCCAGTTTTTTCAGCCAACTGACCAAATCCCGCTTAATATGAGCTAAAGAGCTGGAGGCAATAACTTCTTCAATTGTTGCAGCAAAGCTGGCAAATCGATGCGGCTTTTTGCTAAGACTAAATCCACCTGATGCCGCTGTGCCGGACTTAACTCCTGCGCTGACCAAATCACCACAGGAGTTTGAGGTTGGCGTAGTGCCAGTTCAGGCAATAGCTCCAGCCCTGAGCCGTCAGGTAAACCAATATCCAGTATGACTAAATCAAAGCGATGGCTGTTCAGCAGCTGCAATGCTGATTTTACGCTGGTCGCTTGCACAGATGTGGCAAAGTCTGCCAGATGTAAGGCCAGGATTTGGCCTAAATGTGGATCATCTTCCACATGCAGGATCCTGGTATTCCGGTGTGTATCTGAGCCTAAGAGCAGCTCTACTTTTTCCAGCAAAGACGATGGTGATACCGGTTTATCCAGCCAATCCAGAGCATGGACTCCACCGAGTAACTGAGTATGGTTGTCTTTGGACTCTGAACTGATGATCAATACCGGCGTGGTTTTATACTGGCTTCGACTGCGCAGTTCAGCAAACAAAGCTGAACCGTGACCGTCAGGTAAATTCAAATCTAGTGTAATAGCCTGATATAAATGCTGATCTAAAGCTACTATGGCATCCTGCAGGCTCGCGGCGCAGTGGCTTTGATAACCCTGACTCTGCAACAGCCGCATAATAAATCCGGCAACAGCAAGATCATCTTCCACTACCAGTATTTTGGGCTGATTCAGGCTGGCTTGTTTTGCTTGCGCAAAGTTGAGATAAAAACAGCAGCCTTTAGGATCCAGATTATAAAATCCGACTTTACCAGCCATATGCTCGGCCAGCTCTTTGACTATAGATAAGCCTAAACCTGTACCTTCACTTTGCCTGTTGTCAGCGCCATCGGCTTGTGAAAATTTTTCGAAAATATGAGCTTTAAACTCGTCAGGTATACCTGGGCCCTGGTCTTCCACTTCCACCTGAACCTGGCCATCAACTAACAGGGAGCGTACTTTAACTATGGAACCTGCAGGTGAAAATTTAGCGGCGTTGGATAATAAGTTGGCCATAATTTGCTGAAATCTCATGGCGTCGACCATCACCATCGCGTCTTGTTGTTCAGCCAGTTGCAACTGCACTTCATACTTATCAGCGTAAGGCTGGTTAATTTGTACTGACTTTGCCAGCAGATCGGTGATCAGGCACAGACTTAGATTAAAATGCATTTTACCAGCCACCAGTTTGTCTATATCCAGCAGGTCGTTGATAAGCTGGCTAAGTCGGGAGCTATTGTCTTTCGCTATATCTAACATCGACACCATAGCTGCGGGCACTGCACCTAAAACCCCGCCAGTGACCAATGCCAAAGAGCCGGAAATAGAAGTCAGTGGGGTGCGCAGTTCATGACTAACCATAGAGACAAATTGGTTTTTCATCTGCTCAATACGGCGGCGCTCAGTAATATCCTGAATAATGGACCAGATCTGCTGTTCACCTTCATGGTTTTGGATCAGTACCCCTGTCACGGACACAGGCACCATATGACCATCATTGTGCCGCAACTCCTGCTCCTGAGGGCCATAACGTCCGTTGTGTTGTAGCTGAGTCATCTGATCGGGTGCCATAGTGGCATAACCCCTGTTGGATGAAATTTGGGAATAATCAGGTTGATTGTTATAGCCCAGCATACGATAGAATTCAGGGTTGGCTTCAATAAAAGCACCATCGCTAAAGCGATTCAGCACTATCGCAAGTGGTGCCATTTTGTAGAGCGAAGATAACTTTTGCTCGCTTGCACTTAAAGCCTGCAGTGCTTCATGTTGCTGAGTGACATCCCAGATAAAACCGTCGATATACAACAGTTCGCCGTGGTCATCATAAACTCCCTGACCCAACTCCTGCACCCAGCGTAAGCTACCGTCTTTATGCTTGAGCCGGTATTCGACCTGAAAGCGCTGTTTATTTTTTAGTGCTTGTTGTACGGCATTATTAGTATGCTCTGTATCGTCAGGGTAATTTAGTTCTGCAAAGCTGATTTCTTTACTGCGGATCAGTTGATGGGCTTTGTAACCTGTTAGCGCAAACACTTCGTCACTGATAAACAGCATAGTCCAGTGTTCGTCATTCCGGCAGCGATAAACAACGCCAGGTAAGTTATCCAGCATAGAGCGGTAGCGTTGTTCGCTCATCAGCAAGGCATGATTTAAATGCTCCAACTGGGTAATATCTATGGCCACACCCAAAAAACCACGAATTGCATTGTGTTCATCCCGCATGGCCGACACACTTAACCTGACTTGTTTGCGGTCGCCATTTTTACAGATATAGGTCCATTGCCTTGTTTCGCTTTGGCCTTGTCGGGCCTGGTGCACAAAGACATCAAATCCCTGAATGTTTTGTTGATGTCTCTTACTGAGTAACTGACCATGGGCTGTAACTTCTGTCGGATCATGAAACAAAGCCGGACTATGTTTACCTACAAGTTCCTCAGCGCTATACCCCAACATGCGTTCAGCGCCGGTATTAAACAGCCTGATGATTCCACTCGGCTCCACAGAAATGAGTGCAACTTCTGTAGACGAGTCAATAATGGCCTGTAACCAGGAGCGTGTTTCTAAAATTTCGGTTTCTTTTTCCAGTGCCTTGGTGACATCCGCATGAATACCAAACATGAGCAGAGGCTGGCCATCACTGGTCCAGTTCATAACTTTGCCAATGGCATGGATCCAAACCCAATGCCCCTTGCTGTGCTTCATTCTGAACTTGCTGTCGTAATAGGGAGTGGCTTGCGAAAAATGTTGCGCCAGTATTTTTTTCGACTGGATTAAATCATCCGGGTGCAATAAGTTAGCCCAAAGCTCAATCGAGCTGGTCTGCTGGGGTTTCAGGCCTAATAATTCGAACCACCGCTGGTTGTAAATGGTGGTACCGCTTTGAACATTCCATTCCCAGGTGCCGAGGTTAGAGCCATTGATAATGGCATCCATCCTGTTGTGTTCCTGTTTAATCTGCAGTTGCTGCTGGTGAACTTCGGTCACATTGGCAGCAATGATAATGATGCTTTCGACTTCGTCCTTATGGTTTTTTTGTGGTACAAAATTAACATCAAAAATCTGACCACTGGCAGGTTTAGCCTGAAAAGAGACTGTTTGTCCTGTCAGGCAAAGATCCAGTGAGGGTTTAGCTTGTGCATAAGGGGCGTCACCAAAAACCTCTGCAATAGTTTTACCCACAGCAAAATCAGCATCAATGCCAAACCATTCGCTGTACTTATGATTGCAGAATATATAACGAAACTGGGTATCTATCTGGCCCAACAGCACTGGGGCATGACTGATAACTGTCGCCAGAGTGCGTTGTTGCTGGTAATACAGCTCGGCTTTTTGTCTGGCTTCCAACAATTGTACCGCTTGCATACCCAGTAAACTTAAAGCCTGCTGCTGCTCTGTTGTCAGTTCTCTGACCTTAGTGTCCACCACACATAAAGTACCAAGTACAACGCCATTACTTAACTTCAGCGGTGCGCCAGCGTAGAGCCTGATACCGTTGGCTTTGGTTACATCAGGGTTATCACAAAAGCGCGGATCCTGGCTGGCATCTGCGACATAGGTCAGTTGATCTGGTTGCAGAATACTGTGTGCACAAAAAGAAATGTCTCTTGAGGTTTGATGATGTTCAAAGCCAATTTTAGTTTTAAACCATTGTCTGTCTTTATCCACCAGCGTCAGCACTGCATAAGGTGTCTGACAGATATGGCTGGCCAGTTGCGCCAAAGCATCAAAGGCTGCTTCAGGTGCAGTATCAAGAATATTCAGCGAGTAGAGCGTAGCTAAACGTTCCGCTTCGTTGGGTGGAAAAACTGCCCGCATACAAAAATTCCAGACAAAAGATATAAATTGAGTGTAACTGCAATTTTAAAAGCTTTTAAATAAAAAGCTGAAACAAAGCAGGTATTTAGTGATTTAGCCTGTACTGGAGTTAACAGCGGTACAGTCTTTGAAAAGCGCCCTCAGGCGCCATTATGATTTTTGCTCCAGCATACGCAGCAGTGCCGCCCAGCTGTCTTTATCAGCCTGCTCGTCATACTTAAAAGGCATACCAAAGGCTTCACCTTTGGCGCTGGCATCAGGCACGGTAAAACTATGTTTAACGCCAGGGTACACCCGAAAATCTAAATCAGCACCGGCCTCCAGCATTTCTGTAACGAAGCTGCTGGCTTGCTCTGGCGGTACAAAAGGATCGGCGCCACCATGGGCCACCAGAATTTTTGCTTTCAGAGTTGTAGCGTCCGCTTTGAATTTTTTTGACGTTAACATGCCATGGAAACTGGCTACTCCGGCCAGGTTTTTACCCATGCGAGCCTGATTCAGTACCACACCACCACCAAAACAATAGCCCATAGCGTAAATTCGGCTGGCATCGACACCTGATTCTGCTTTTAATAAGGCCATAGCAGCTTCAAAACGGGCGTTAATTTTCTCCGGATCTTTCATTGCTTCTTCCATAAAGGCCATAGCGTTGTCCGGATGGTCAGCCACTTTGCCTGTGCCGTACATATCCACAGCAATGCTGGTGTAGCCCAGTTCGGCCAGCATTTTAGCTCTGCTGCGGGCATAGTCATTAAAGCCCCACCATTCGTGGATCACTATAACTCCCGTGCCTTGATTTTTGATACTGTCATTGCCGTAAATCACCGCACTACCTAGCTTGTCAGGCAACTGCACTTTTTTTTCGGTTACAGCGGCAAAAGCTGAAGCGGTAAATATCAACAGCACTGACAGGCTAATACAGGAAAGCCATTTCATAAAAGTCCCCCGGTTTGGTTGTTTATTCGCCGCTAAGCATAGTGAACAGCTTTATTGCTGTCGAATTGATGAACCAACTGAATTTACGGGGTATTTAGCTTAAATTACTTTGTGTTGTGGTGACAAAAAGTACAAAGTCAGCGAGCATGGGGCGTGGCTCTTTGGATCCGAGCTGAGCTTTTGACGTGTGCAGTCCTGCAACTCAATAAGAAAAAGGAGTAGTGATGGTGTTCAGAATTCTATGTTTGTGCGTGGTGTTGCTGTCAGGTGCCGCAGTGGCTTCAGAAGCAAAGCTGTTAAGAGCAGATTATAAAAGCACTGTAGATGGCTTAAACCGACAGTATTTTGTTTATTTGCCTCAAGGTTATGATCAAAAAGCGGCGCAAAAATGGCCAGTGTTGCTGTTTTTACACGGCAATGGCGAACGTGGCAATGGTCTGGACGAGCTGGATTTTACTATGGTGCACGGCCCTTTGTATGAGGCTTGGGTGCAAAAACGCGACCTGCCTTTTATTATGATAGTGCCGCAATTGCAGATGTTTGATATGCGTAAGCTGCCTTATATTGCCAACCGCAGTAAAGCCGATATTCCGAAGCGCCTAGCCGATGGCGTACCGCCACGCCCTGTGATGTTTCCATCCGATAAAGCCATAGCGCCAGCCAAAGCTGTAGCTGATATATCAAAAGTGCCAGTGTTATTGCCAAATGGTTGGGAGAAGGCAGAGCAAGATCTATTAGCCATGATTGCGACTGTGCAGAAAAATTACAACACAGATACCAAACGGCTGTATATCTCCGGCATTAGCTACGGTGGTTTTGGCACCTGGTATATGGCCAGCAAACACCCTGAGTTATTTGCAGCCGCAGCTCCTGTAGTCGCCTGGGGTCACCCGGATTTAATGCCGCCTATAGCCAAAGCTAAGCTACCACTCTGGGTGATAGCAGCAGGCCGGGATTCTGCTATCAATAAAGATAATATCTACCCAGGTATAGAGACGCTGCGCCAGTTAGGCCACACCAATGTGCGTTTTAGTATGCTGGAACAAGCAGAACACGACGCATGGCGCCAAGTGTACGAAGGCTGGGATATTTATGGTTGGTTGCTGGGGCAGGGGAAGTAGGGGGATATTAATCTCGGCATTTGATTAAACTAAAAAGGCTGTCGTTTGATGGCCTTTTGCTTTTGTTGGGGCTGTAACTATTTATAGCTAAAACATTTCCCGCTCTTGTTGCTTCTGGCTGGCTCGCTCTAAGGCAAAATCTTCAGTAATTCCTTCGCTTTGCAGAAAAAATGAATCCCATGTACTTGCTACAGATGTGAGAATACGATCTTGCCCAACAACCCTGATGCTGACCTCTTTTATACGTTCTGGAAAACGAGCTTCTGCTGGTAAGCGGACGGCCTGAGAGTTGTTGTGTTGAAATACAGTACCTGTTTTCATTGTGTGTTCTCCACTGACTGATACTGAAAACATATACCCGAATGCTTAGTGACTCAAGTTACGGAAATATTTTAATGTGAGTCTTAAAGTGGCCATCTTGCGGTAGGGGGTTACCGTGCCACGGCTCAGATCATAGGCAGCATAAGGTCTTGCATCGTATTACTGATTGCATCCTCAAAAGTAAGGGAAAATGGTGACAGGTCTTGCCCTTTGCCCCTGTTTTTGTGCTTGGTATTTAGTGGTGACAACTCAATTTCTTGCTGCGACTGAAGGCATAGGGGAAAATGGTGACAGGTCTTGCCCTTTGCCCCCTGTTTTTGTACTTGGCATTTAGTGGTGGCAACTCAATTTCTTGCTGCGGCTGATGGCAAAGGCCACCTTGCGGTGGCTAGGTACTTGGGGGGATTTATTCGCGGCTTTGCCGCTCACCTCTCGTTTTCAACGAGAGGCCGCCCTTTGGGCGTTGTCTACGCTTGCTGCGCAAGCTCCGGCTGAACCCCGAACGGTGCTTCGCGTCCGCCGCGAAACCACAATAAAGCAAAAGGCCACCTTGCGGTGGCCTTTTGCTTTATTGGGCCGGGGTCTATTGAAGTGGAGATGTAACTGTATGTTTATTATTGATTATGTGTTTGGTGTTGGTCGCTAATACCCCCATAAATACCCCCATTTATCCGGTGTTACCCCCGCTGCTCAGTTCAAAATTTATTTTTTCGGTCAGCTCTATTTCAGCATAAAGCAGCAACTTTTCGCTGTTGGTTAATGAGTGGCCTTTAATTGTTGTAGCTCATATCTGATCTGGCAATTTAGTTGAGAGGTTCCAATTTACCCAGGCAGGTAGTTTTGAGCGGATAGTGGACTTAATTACCCAATAGCGCAGAGAGTTGATGTCTCAGCCAACGCCTTTTTTTCAGCGATAGCATCTGCGTTTTAGGCTTTCACATAAGTTTTTGCGGAGTATGGATCACACCATTGACGGTGATAACTTCAAAAAGTGCATCGAAATAGTCATCCAAGAGATTGGTTATTTCATCAATGTTGCTTTTTGTTGTGTTTTTCCACTTTTCTTTTGCTACTAAGTAGCTAAGTGTGGATATTTCCTTAAAGTCTTGACTATCACCAAACATATCGACAAATGAAAACATTGAAGCTTGGTCTAGGGCTTCATCATTGTATCTAGTGGCATGGACATGTTTACTTCGAGATGAAACCGCTTGCTCTAAAGATGTACCTACAATACCAAAAAGCGGTTTAATACGAGCCTCTGCAAAGGCTTTATGAGAACTTTTCGAATATGCCCTCATAATTCTTGTAGCATATGAATTGAGACGCTCTTTCAAAATGTACACCTCCTGAAGATGCACACTTACGTGGTATTTCAAATACTCAGGCTTTTGAACACGACGACTCCTTGGAGGCGAGAGTGAGATAAATAGATTTGTTAAACGTAGAGCATCCAAAGTATTAGATATTTCATTGAAACCTTTAAATGTCTCTTCGAAAAAACTATCAAGAGGCTTCGGCTTTTGGCCAGAGGGGTTTTGTTGCGCTGTGTAAAGTGGACTTAATGTTTTAGAAGCCCATTCAACCATTAGCTTTTGATATCTCGAATACCCATTCATAGCATGTCAGACCTAAAAGTATGTTTTTTAACCGCACATAGATTGCAAGTAGATTCAGTAATTCATGTAGCTCATACATTTAGAATGTAAAACATTTTTTAAAAATCAACAAGATATGAAAGTGTGTTAACCTTCCAACAGGCTGCTCTTGGCACATTTGCGTTCTTGCCTACTTTATTAATCTGGCGGTCGATAATGTAGCGCTAAACCCTTTCGGCTGCTCCTGTTGCAGCTGCTTTTTAAGCTGTTTCAATTTAAGCCCCTTGCACCTGCTCTCTGGTCATCACTTTAGTGGTATAGCAAAGTGCGGAGGCCGGTTTTAACTTTATTTTTCGCGAAAATAAAAATCTGATGGAGGGATCGGTGTCCAGGCCTATACGTCATAGAGATTTAGATCCCCCCTCCGGCGCCTGGTGTTGGCGGTCATTATCTGCAACGGCTGAGCATTTGATCAGTCTATGGTGTTTATCGGCACTCCCGAACTATACCGATTTAATCGCGAGTCTTTCGAACGCCAAGCCCCGTAGATATTTTTTTAGTAATAGGATTAATTGTGTCTAGTCAAGATATTCCCTACTTATGCATATCTAATAAAGAGTCCTTCAGTTTATATAACTAAGGTAGTCCTCCATTAGTTGGCCGTAAGGTTTGGGTTTATCACATACTTTGATAGCACGAATTTGGGATCCTGAAATCTGATGTTCTCCTACGATAAACCTCGCAAATCTTGAAAGTCGGATGTAAGCGAAGTGAACATTAACGCCTCAGCTCCATGCATTGTTAACCATCTCAAGTCGAACACTGCCTATATCCATACCTTTGACTCGAACATTCACTGATCCAATGGAACTGCCAGCTGGCTCGGGGCTCGAAATCAAGCACTTTGTTAATGTTCTTCCATCGTAGTTTGGATCTCTAGAGGGTAGCTCGAATTCAATGCCATTTTGCGCCTGCCATGCGCGACTGGTTCTTCGTGCCCATCCTGTCAATTGACTCTCGCAATCACGGCGTAAAACATTAGCGATAAGATCAGGCCGCCTGTTGAGTAACTCGACACCTGGCTTAAGCTTCGCCGAGACGTCACTGGTTTTAAGTTGCCCACCACCATGAAATATCTTGTGCCGCACTTGACCTGCGAGCTCAATATGGTCGAACTCGTAATCATCACTTTTTCCAAGTGTGAATCGGGGAATATCAAAATCAATGAAGTAACCTGTCATAAAGCGGATAGCAGCTCTTGTCATTGGTTTCTTTGCTCTTCGCTCAAACTGAGACGAAATACCTGATGCCATTGTTTCCAAAAGAGAATACATCCGAGCGATTCTAAAGTGCTCGTCAGCCAACTCACTTGCTTGTTGCAGCAGGCTAATGTAGTAGTGGAGCTGATCATCATCGTTACGTTCACCGGCGCATAACCGTAGAAAGTCTGATGAAATTGGATCATCTTCCAACCGACTAATAAGTCCGCGACGATAAGGTGGCGCCTGGAACTCAACATGAGCTAGACCTGGTTCATTCCATTTCATTTTCACAATCGGCGAAAATGGCCCCCCAGCGTAAAGTGCAAGGAGAGCCCTGTAACGACCAACTTTCTTAAGAAGACCCTGACCTGCGAGCTCAAAATCTTCGCTGGATAAATTAGAGTACACTACCGCTGTAGCGTCATTGAACGGAGAACCTTGGTTTATTGCCATTTGTACGAAACCGTCATCAAACGGAATGCCAAGGAAATTTAAGAGTTGGCAACCGAAATCGACGTGCAGAGAATTGCCTGTCGGTACAAGCGGGAATGCGTGAGTAAATTCGTCTAGCTCCAGCCTAGCTTGTATCCTTGGCCCTACAATAATTTCAATATAAGCCGGTCGGCCCATTAAAAAGCTTATTATCTGACTGCATACCTTTTCCATAACCGTTAACTTTCTCCCAGCTGAAACTTTTGCCTAATAACCTATGTTCCAAAGTAGTCCGCTCGCATTACGGAAGTTTTTATGCTTTGTTTAACAATTTTTACTTATATCAAGCTAACTCTGATGTACCCCTATTACAATAAATTTATCTGAAATCTCTAAATTGATATCAGACAAAACTGATACAGTCAGTACACTGGTTATTTTTTAACTTATTTAAAAGAGGAATCTGGAAATTACGGAGGCATTGCCACAATGCCAGATATCAGCTACTGGCACCACGTCTACCATCAGCTCTGTTCTCCCGCTCATATGCTTTCTGAAATCAGGTTGAGGCAGCCCAACAAAGTCAGTTGTTTAAGGTCGTTTCGTGTTTCTAAACAGGCACAAGCCTTGCTGGTGCTGCTTTCGTGTGGGTATTCAATAGCGAAAACGAAAAGGCTTCAAAACTATTTTCTGATCAATGTATGGAACCCTGCGCGCTTCGCACCCGCAGACAAAGAGGGGGTATTGCACAGTACCTTTTGCTTTATGGCTGCCTGATCCTGCCTGTTTGGAACCGTTGTTCCGTAAGTGTGGAACTGCTGTTCCGTGTGTCTGGAACCGTTGTTCCGTAAGTATGGTAAAACGGTTCTGCTTGGCCGGTGCTTTTGCTTGTAATGCACACTCTATTACTCTCTTAATTAACTATTAAGATGAATCGCCACCAATAAACTAGACACTTCCCAGCCGTTCTTGGTAACGGTTTTCATACTCTACCGGTGACAGCAGATTATTGGAACCATGTTTCCGTTTACTGTTGTAAAACATTTCAATGTAATCAAACACATCACTTCTGGCCTCATCACGCGTCGTGTAGACTTTCCGCTTGATCCGCTCTCGCTTTAACA
The DNA here is from genome assembly GCF_003990335.1 of Rheinheimera mangrovi. Classification (NCBI taxonomy): domain Bacteria; kingdom Pseudomonadati; phylum Pseudomonadota; class Gammaproteobacteria; order Chromatiales; family Chromatiaceae; genus Rheinheimera; species Rheinheimera mangrovi. The sequence continues at coordinate 1,090,419 of NZ_CP034683.1, forward strand.
ACTGGAAGAAGCTTTCTGCCACTGCATTGTCATGACAGTTTCCGCGTCTGCTCATGCTGCCTTGTAAGCCATGAGTTTTCAGGAATGCCTGCCAGTCATGGCTGGTGTATTGGCTCCCTTGGTCGGAGTGAACCATCACCTGTTTTTTAGGCTGACGTCGCCACACGGCCATCAGCAATGCGTTCAGCACAATATCTTTGCTGATTTGGGAATGCATCGACCAGCCAACAACCTTGCGCGAGAACAAATCCACAACCACAGCCAAATACAGCCACCCCTCATGCGTGCGGATGTACGTGATATCAGTTACCCATACCTCGTCAGGCACTAACGGATTAAACTGCCGCTGCAAGCGGTTCGGCGTAATGATATGGCTGTCCCCCTTACGTGATCTGGGTTTGCGATATCCAACCTGTGCTTTAAGCCCTTCGGATTGCATCAACCGGTATACCCGGTTAATGCCGCAAGACTCGCCGAAATCACGTAAATCAGAATGAATTTTACGGTAGCCATACACACAACCAGACTCCAGCCAAAACTGTTTTATTAATCCTGTCAGCCGCCGGTTTGCTTTATCGCGTTTCGACAGCGATGCCTTACTCCACGCATAGTATCCACTGGGATGCACATCCAACATGTTACAAAGCCAGCGCACCGGCCAGCTGTCGCAGTGTTCTTTAATGAAGGCGTATCTTAGTCGGACAGCTTTGCGAAGTACGCCGCGGCTTTTTTTAGAATGTCGCGCTCTTCGGTGGCTCGCTTCAGCTCTTTTTGCAGTCGCTTAATCTCGGCCTGAGCGTCAGCCAAATCATTATGCTGTTGTTTGTCAGGACCGTACTTTTTAATCCAGGCGTACAGGCTGTGCGTGGTGATATCGAGCCGTTTGGCAACATCCGCAACTGAATGGCCGCGATCAACGACCTGCTTAACTGCTTCGATTCTGAATTCTTCGGGGTAACGTTTACTGCTCATAGGCACCTCTCTTTGAGTTAGTTTATCTAACTGAAAGGTGTCTAGGAAATTAGTGGCGATTCAGTCATTGTCGTAACCCATAGCCCTAAGCGCTGTTCTAACGCCATTTTCAGACAGTGGACGGCTTGCACCACGGGGCGAAGGGAAAACATACTTGCCATGCCCGGTTAAAGGTTTTAATTCGTCCAGTACAGCCAATGCTTGTTTACTTAGCGGGATGATATGGGGCTGACGCATTTTCATCTTTTCTGCCGGTAGCTCGATCCGAGCCTGTGCAAAGTCAACCTCTGCCCATTCCAGCTGCCTTAATTCACCAGGGCGGCAAAATAGCAAAGGGGATAACAGTAAAGCGGATTTAACAATGCTGGTGCCGTTATACCCGTCTATTGCCAGCATTAAGCGGCCAACATCAGCCGGATCTGTAATGGCGGGAAAGTGAGTCTCTACTGGGTTTTTCAATGCCCCTTTTAAATCTGCGCTTATATCGCGTTCTGCGCGGCCCGTAGCAATTGCAAACCGGATAACCTGCCCAGCCGTTTGCTTGGCTCTGTGCGCTGTCTCAATGGCCCCACGGCGTTCTATGCGGCGAAGGGTAGAAAGCAGCTCAATAGGTGTTATATCTGCAATGGGTTTGCTGCCCAGGTAGGGGAACAGGTCTTTTTCTAAAGCGCTGCGGGTTCTGTCCTGATGGGTTTTGCTTTTATCGGACATTTTGACTAATAGCCACTCTCTGGCAACAGCCTCAAAGCTGTTTGCTGCCGATTGATGGCTGGCCAGCTTACGCGCTTGCTTCTCTGCGCTCGGATCTATGCCCTGCGCCAGAAGTTTGCGGGCTTCGTCTCTGGCTGCTCTGGCATCTTTCAGGGAAACATCAGGGTAAACGCCAATTGCTAACAGGCGTTCTTTACCAACAAAGCGGTACTTTAAGCGCCAGTATTTTGAGCCAGACGGTTTTACCAGTAAGAACAAACCTTTTTCATCGGACAACTTATAGTCTTTGTCCTGGGGTTTGGCTTTGTCTACCTGTGTGGCTGATAAAGGCATCTGCTTTGCTCCGCGTTCACCGGACTTGCCGGAAGTCATAGGGGTATCTGGTTTGGGGGTACTGATCTGCTGACATAGCAAAGAACCCCCATTAATACCCCTAAAAGCAGGGGGTATCAGTTAATCCATATTAGACCACGTTAGAATGGCGGGCAATAAAAAACCCCGCATTGGCGCGGGGTTCGTAGCCTGTTATAGACTTGCTTAGTCTTCTATGTGGTGGAGCCGGGGGGATTTGAACCCCCGTCCGAAAAACCTAGATCGTCGGTACTACATGCTTATCCAGTTATTTGGTTAACCCTATGAGCGCCAGCTGGCAGGCTATCGTCGGGCGAGTCCGATTGGTTTTAGCATCTTGGCTCCGGACAAAGCCTCCATGCGATCCTGTTAGGGGTGATCTCCCAAAATCCCGGCTTACAGGCATGCGCGGGGGGGAGAGCATCTACTGCTTATTAGGCAGCGATTGCGTAAGTTTCGTCGTTTGCGACTACTAGTTTGCGGCTTTTTTACGAGGCCTACCGCACCTCGGCATGCACCTAAGAGTTCGTGAATCCCGTCGAATCCAGTATCGGCCCCGAATTCTTTTGTCTTCTGAACACTTCTGTGTTGAGCGCATTCTACGCTCTGCAGTTCAAGGCAGCAAGCTGAGAACTGGTCTTTTCTTGCTGCGTTTGGCTGTTATTACTCTATATGGTGACGAATTGAACAATCTCAAGCTGCAGTGGGTAAGAACCCGGCTGCAATTATCTTTTGCTGTGTTTCATCATGCGTTCTTTTTCACGCGACCAATCTCTGTCTTTGATGTCGTCACGCTTATCAAAGTGCTTTTTACCTTTGGCCAGATGGAACTCCAGCTTCACCCAACAGGCTTTCCAGTACATGGACGTGGCTATTAAGGTGTAACCGTCTTGCTCTTTTTTACCGACCAGTTTGTTTAGTTCACGTTTGTTCAGCAACAGCTTGCGCGAGCGCTCTGGATCGCAGACCACGTGCGAGGATGCGCTGTGCAGCGCCTGAATTTGTGCACCAATTAAAAAAGCTTCGCCATCTTTTAAAATGACGTATGAGTCGGACAAATTGACTTTGCCTTCACGAATACTCTTTATTTCCCAGCCTTGCAGGCACATACCTGCTTCGAAACGCTCTTCGAGGAAATAGTCGTGTCGTGCTTTTCTATTTTGGGCTATGGTGCCGCCCTGATTTTTGCTGCTTTGTTTTTTGCTCATCTTTGCGAACGAATAACTCTTAAAAGCCAAGGAATTTAATGGCAAAAGGCTTGCGCCTGGGACATTGAGGCTGCGGCTAATTCTGTTACAATCGCCGCCTGCATTAAGGGGAGAGAGTATGCCACAAATTGAGCGCAGCGCACTGGTTTTTTACAGCGCGCGCCAGATGTTTGAGCTGGTGAACGATGTACCACGTTATCCGGAATTTTTACCCGGTTGTGCCAAAGCAGAGATTTTGCAGCAGTCTGCAGATCAGATGCTGGCTAAGTTACAAGTGAAAAAAGCTGGTATCAGTCAGGAGTTCACCACCCGCAATACCCTGGTGACTGACTCGCAGATTCAGATGCAACTGGAGTCTGGGCCTTTTAAAAAGTTATCCGGTGGCTGGACTTTTGTGCCCTTGAGTGATGAGGCTTGTAAAGTGGTGCTGGCTTTGGATTTTGAGTTTTCCAATAAAATAGTCGAGTTTGCTTTTGGTAAAATATTCAACGAATTAACCGCGGCTATGGTGGGTGCTTTTACCCAAAGAGCTAAACAAGTGTACGGAGAGCAACATGGCTGAAACTAAAGCGGTGGAATTGGCTTACGCTACACCAGAGAGACAAAGTTTGTTGAGTTTAACTGTGGATGCCGCAGCCACTGTCGAACAGATTATTCAACAATCAGGCATGCTGGCTGCTTTTCCTGACATTGATTTAAGTCAGAATAAAGTTGGGATCTGGAGTCGGACCTGTAAATTAAATGAAGTGCCAAAGGCGGGTGACAGAATTGAAATCTACCGGCCTTTGATTGCCGATCCTAAAGATATGCGTCGTCGCCGTGCTGAAAAAGCCAAAGACGAAGGCAGAGCAAATAAAACCACGGGTGGCAGGCCGCAACAGGGGCAGAGTGCTAACTCTGACTGATAATTTGACGGCTGATAAATAAGCAGAACTATTGCACTGAAGTTACGAGCAGGGGGCAGAGCGGAAGCTCGACCCCCTGTAAAAGTTATTTATCCAGCGGAGTATTAAAGTTAGCTGGTTTGGTGAAATCACCACTGATATCAACCAGTTTGTCGTCTTTAAAATTGACGATTATTTGCTTCTCAAAGTTGTCGCCACGACCACCTTTTAGCGCATAAAAATAGTGCCAGATGTCATCGTCGAAAGCGTTTTCAGCAACAGGGTTGCCTAAAACAAAACGAACCTGTTCTTTGGTCATTTGAACACGCAGTTTGTCGATGTCTTTTTGTTCCAGAAAGTTGCCTTGTGGCACGTCAATCCGGTAAATCCAACTGCTGCAAGCACCCAGAGTCAATGCTGTGGCCAACACAATGGCCGTTTTCACTACTGCTTTCATCTGTCTCTTCATCTGAATAAGTCTGTCGGCATCATACCGCAAGCATGGGCTGAAATTAAAGCCTTAATCAGACCTAAGTGTGTTAGCTAAGTTCGTGCCTGCTAAAAATAATTCATTGAAATCAGCTTTAAGGTGCACATAACAGCTCGCGGGCGTTGGCAATCGCATTAGCGCTGACATTTTCACCTGCCAGTAAGCGTGCTATTTCCTGCACCCGTTCTTCGTCTGCCAGCTCGCGAATGCGGGTTTCTGTAGCAATACCGTCGGTGTATTTCTCGACAAATAACTGGTGATGGCCCTGACTGGCGACTTGAGGTAAGTGAGTAACACAAATCACTTGAGTAGATTCACCCAACTGGCGTAATAATCGGCCTACACCAGCTGCCACAGGGCCGCTGATGCCAACGTCCACTTCATCAAAAATAAGAGTGGGAGTAGTAACTTTTCCTGCCAGTATCACCTGAATGGCCAGGCTGATACGGGATAACTCACCACCTGATGCTACTTTATGCAGAACCTGTAAAGGTTGGCCTGGGTTGGTACTGACCAGAAAGTCGACCTGATCCCAGCCGGATGCGTTGGCTTTATCTATACCGGCGCTTTCAACAGCTATATAAAATTTACCGTTGGCCATACTCAATTCGGCCATGCTGCGGGCAATTTTATCCGACAGTTCTAAAGCGGCTGATTTACGCAGTTCGGAGACTATTTCTGCGGCCTGACAATAGAGTTGCTGCGCCTGCTGAATTTCAAGTTGCAGCTGTACTATGCGATCATCATCACCAGCCAGTTCTGATAACTGCTGGGATAATTGCTGATGGAACAGCGCCAGCTGATCGTTTGGTATTTGATGTTTACGGCTTAAACTGAGCCACTGCCCAAGGCGCTGATCAATTTCTGCTAAACGTTCCGGGTCTATATCTACTTTTTCACTGTAACGGCGTAGTTCGCGGCCTGCTTCTTCAATTTGTACTAAAGCTTCGCTCAGCATTTGATGAATAGGGGCTAAAGCCGGGTCTACTTCTATATAGTCGTCCAGTTGCTGACAGGCATGACTTAATAAACGATAGCTGTTGGCGTCTTCATCGTCATAAGCCAGTTGCAAGGCTTGCTGGCTGGCCTGGATCAGGCTGTGGCTGTTGCTTAAGCGCTGATGTTCAGTTTCCAGTTCGGCAAATTCATCTGCTCCTGGTGCAAACTGATCCAGTTCTGCCACCTGATACTCCAGCAACTGACGTTGTGCTTCACGTTGCTGCTGACTGCTTTGTAGTTCGCCATATTCCTGCTTCAATTGCTGCCATGCTTTCCAGTATTGCCGGCAATCGGCTAAAGCGGATTGGGTATTGGCATAAGCGTCCAGTAACTGGCGCTGGTGATCAGACTTTAACAACAGTTGATGCGCATGCTGACCATGAATGCTTAACAGGTGATGTCCCAAAGCTTTCAGTTGTTGAGCCGGCACTTGTACGCCATTGATATAACCACGGGAGCGGCCTTCGCTACCCACCACACGGCGCACTATACATTCGTTGCCCATAGCAAGGTCTTGCTCTGCCAGCCAGTGCTGAGCAGCACCCAACTGGCTGATATCAAAAGTGGCCACTATATCGGCTTTATCACAACCGGGCCTTACAGCTAAACCATCGGCACGGTCGCCCAAACATAAAGACAAGGCGTCCAGAGCAATAGATTTGCCTGCGCCAGTTTCGCCTGTAATAGTGGTCATGCCGCCACGCCAGTCGAGTTCCAGCGCGCGTACTATGGCAAAGTTGCTAATATGCAGATGGTTGAGCATGGTCCAACTCCCTTATACTGAATAACTGTTAATTTATACAGTAATTCTGGTTTTAGCAAGGGAGTGGTGCAGAGATTTTTTAGTAGAGTTTGCTGCCCCAACCAAGCTTGTTGCGCAGCACGTTAAAGTAGCTATAACCAGGTGGATGCACCAGTTTCAGCGGCTTAGGATGTTTACGAATCCGGATTTCATCGCCAGGCATGACCGCCAATATCACATGACTGTCGCAGCTGACCTGTAAATGCGCGTCATTACTTGGTGATACTTTTAAGACTATTTCACTGGTGCCGGACACCACCAAAGGGCGGCTGCTTAAGGTGTGGGGGAACATAGGTACTAAACTCATCGCATCCAGCTCAGGCGTCAGAATAGGGCCGCCACCTGATAATGAATAGGCGGTAGAACCTGTAGGTGTACTAACAATTAAACCATCAGAGCGCTGACTAAACACAAATTCGCCATTGATATGAGCTTCAAACTCAATCATATGTGCCACTTTGTCGGCGTGTAATACCGCTTCGTTTACTGCACTGTTACTGCTTTTCACGCAGTCATTGCGATAGACTTCCACTTCCAGCAGATTGCGTTTTTCAGTGACAAAGTTCCCGGCTAACACAGCGGCTAATGGCGTTTCAAAATCTTCCGGTGATAAGTCGGTTAAAAAACCTAAGTTACCACGGTTTACCCCCAAGACTGCGACACCAAAACGCGCTAATACGCGTGCAGCACCGAGCATATTACCGTCACCACCTACTACTATGGCCAGATCGCAGTTTTTACCCAGCGCGACTAAATCCATCACCTGCACGTCAGGCAAGGCTAAAGATTCGGCCACCTTTTCTTCTACATACACCTTTAACTTTCGTGCTGTTAAAAACTGATACAGGCTAATAAGAGTAGTGTTGGCGCCCGGATGATTAGGCTTGCCAATAAGGCCTATGGTTTGAAATGCGCTGTCAGGGTTTTGACTCATGAGTATTCCTTTCAAAATGCCGTTTGAGTATACCCATAGTTTCGGATAGCGAACAGGCTTTGTGCGCACGGAGCTGTGACGAAGGCCAGGCTTGAATTTTTAAATAATGACCCCACAATATCTACCAGTATAAATGAGCAGTATTCTGCACCGTCTTTTTAACCGGAGTAACAGCCGTAGTGGTTCAGTTAAGCAGACCAGAACTGATATTAAAACTCATAGTCGAGCAGTACCTGACGGACGGCATGCCGGTGTCGTCTAAGCTGTTGTGTGAGCAGTCAGAGCTTGGTGTCAGTTCAGCCACAGTGCGCAATACCATGATGTTATTGGAGCAGCAGGGGTTTATCCGCTCTCCTCATACCTCGGCAGGGCGTGTGCCTACCACTTCGGGTATCCGTTTATTTATTGACAAAATGCTGCAGCTGGAGCCTTTAACAGGCCGGTGGCTGGACGCTATACAAGTAAATTTACCACCACAATTGCCCGTCTCTTTATTATGTCAGCAAGCCGGACAGCTTTTGGCCAACTTAACAGGTATGGTCAGTATTGTCAGTGCGCCTAAAAGTCAGGGCAGGGTGATTCGGCAGGTGGATTTAGTGCGTTTAGCCACACAGCGATTGTTGCTGGTGGTGATAGACGAAGACGGTGACATTTTACATCGGGTGCTGTTTCACGACGATTTAATTGATAATCAAACGTTAAGCCGGGTCTTGTGTTTACTCAATGCAGCTTTATGTGGTCAGGACTGGCTGGATGGTATTTCGCGTTTAGCTTTAATAGCAAAGCAGGAATGCGGTACAGTGCAGTCTTTGGTGAAAACTGCTATGACGCAACTGAGTCTGGATGAAATGCAGCAACATCAGCCGCTGATTTATGGTCAGCATCAACTGATGCAAGCCACTGATTATCATCGTGACCCGGAGTTGCAGCAAGTCATCGAACTTTTGGACAATCCATCTTGTCTGGTGAAATTATTGACGCCAGTAACTCAGGATGAACAACCAAAATTAATACTGGGGCGTGAGTCTGGTATTGAACCTTTAGCCAAGGTGAGTTTGATTTGTGCACGCTACCGGTCGGAGCCACATGGCTTTATTGCCTTGCTTGGACCCCGCCGGATGAACTATGGTCGTTTTGTGCCTTTAGTTGAAGCTGTAGCACAACAAATGTTTTTTAACTTGAATCATCTTAATCAATCCCCATAATAAGCCAACCTATGGTGGAGTAGTAACTAATGAGCGAGCAAGATAAAGTGCAAACTGAACAACAACAGGCTGCGGAAGCAGCGGCAGAGCAAGAAGTGGTAGAACTGACGCCGGAGCAGGAACTTATTGCAAAGCTGGATGCAGAATTACAGCAGGCAAAAGCCCAGTTGGCAGAGCAGCATGATTTAATGCTTAGAATTAAAGCTGAAGCAGACAACAGCCGTCGTCGTTCAGCCATGGACGTTGAAAAAGCCCATAAATTTGCGCTGGAGCGTTTCGCTGGTGATTTATTGCCGGTTGTAGATAACCTCGAGCGTGCTTTAACCTTCTTAAATCGTGAAGACGACAGCCAGAAAGCTCTGGGTGAAGGTGTGGATTTAACCCTGAAAGGTTTACTGGATACGCTGGCGAAAAACGGTGTGCAGCAAATTGATCCACAAGGTCAGCCATTTAATCCTGAATTCCATCAGGCCATGTCTATTCAGCCAAGCGCTGATGTAGCGCCAAACACCGTAACTTTTGTTATGCAAAAAGGTTACGAGCTGAACGGCCGTCTGGTTCGTCCTGCTATGGTGGGTGTATCTAAAGCTGTTGAATAAACAGCAATTTATTTAAAGTGGGGTCAGCTCAGATTATTCCTTAGAAATAATCTGAGCTGACCCCATTTTTTTTGCTTACAATAGCGCTATTCACAGTAGAGGCAGTTGCAAAGGAATCTTTTTGTCTGATCTGGAGTCTGGTAAAGCGCCCCCGGCGCAAGCTGTTGCTGAACTGGTGCTGTGTCGCCACTGCGATTTATTGCAGCAATTGCCATTATTGGCTATTGGTCAGGAAGCGGCCTGTAGCCGTTGTGGTTACTTGCTTGATATGCGCCAGAAAGATCCTGTATTACGTCCGGTACTTTATGCCGCCAGTTCCCTGTTTATGTTGATCCTGGCAAACCTCTTTCCTTTTATTGGCATGGATGTGGCGGGTAACGTCCATATCATGAGTTTCTTTGACACCTCCTCTGTATTATTTAACGAACATCAGCAATGGCTGGCTGTGCTGGTCTGGTTATTTATTCAGGCGATACCGGCTTTTTGTATGCTGGCGGTGATTTACATCAAGCTAGGCATGGTGCGCCGTGTTCGTGGTCTGGTCTGGACTGCCCGTGTGCTTTATATGCTCAAACCCTGGAGCATGGTGGATATTTTCCTGATTGGTATTCTGGTCGCCTTTGTCAAATTGGTGGTCTATGCCGATATTTCGGTAGGAATGAGTTTCTGGGCCTTTTGCCTGTTTTGTCTGTTGCATTTGCGCACTTTTCAGGTGATAGACCGCCATGCCTTGTGGGAATCGATAGCTCCGGCTCCTCAGCCTGTGTCTGCTGAGTTTGCCGGACGCACAGGAGTGTCACTGAATTTAGCCAGTTGCAGCTGCTGTACTGCTATAGTGCCGCTGGAACAAAAACACTGTGGTCGTTGTGGCACTAAAGTGACGGCCCGTATTCCGGCCAGCTTGCAAAAAACTTTGGCCTGGCTGATCACTGCGACCTTGCTGTATATCCCGGCGAACTTGTTGCCTATTATGGAAACGGTGTCTTTGGGCAGCAGCATTCAGTCTACAATCATCAGCGGTATTATATTGATGTGGCAAGACGGTGCTTACCCTGTGGCTATTGTTATTTTATTAGCCAGCGTGGTGGTACCTGTGGTGAAAATAGTGGTGATGTTCTGGTTATGTTATTTAGCCAGTCATAGTGGGCATAAACGACAGTTACTGTCGACACGGGTGTATTTATTAGTCGACTGGATAGGCCGCTGGTCTATGGTAGATGTGCTGGTGGTGGCTATTCTGGCTGCGCTGGTTCGGTTTGATTTATTGATGGGCGTGTACCCTGGTATGGGCGCGATAATTTTTGCGACTGTGGTGATCACCACCATGCTCGCCGCTATGAGTTTTGATCCACGTTTATTGTGGGATCAACGGAATAAAAAAGAGGAGCAGCAGCGTGGCTAAGACGCAGGGCCGGGTGGCCGCGGTGAAAAAGATCCGACAATTATCTCCGATCTGGATAGTGCCAGTGATAGCTGTGGCTATTGGCATCTGGATGCTGTACTACACTCAAAAAAATCAGGGACCTGTGATTACATTAGTCACACTGAATGCTGAAGGCATAGTGGCGGGCAAAACTCAGATCAAAAGCCGCAGTGTGGATATAGGCCGGGTCGAGTCTGTACAGTTATCTGAAGATTTAAGCAAAGTACTGATCAAAGCCCGGATGGATCCCGGTATTGAAGCTTTATTGAACGAAGACTCGCAGTTATGGGTGGTAAAACCAACGGTAGGCCGTGGTGGTGTCAGTGGTTTAAATACGCTTTTATCCGGCGCCTATATTGAATTGCAGCCAGGTAAAGCTAGTGTACAAAAGTATTATTATGAATTGCTCGACAGTCCGCCTATAGCGCCTGCCGATGCACCGGGGGTACGAGTCACTTTGTTAAGTGATGATGCAACAGCTTTGGCCGTTGGCGATCCGGTGCTTTATCACGGTTACGCGGTAGGCACAGTAGAGACCAGTAATTTTGTCGCTGAAAAAGGCCATATGACTTATCAGTTGTTTGTACGTGCGCCTTATGATGCTCTAGTGACTGAAAATGTGCGTTTCTGGCAAGCCAGCGGTATGGCGTTGGATGTATCAGCGCAAGGCGTGCGGGTTGAATTGGCTTCAGTGGCGACTTTGCTCAGCGGCGGTGTGCATTTTGATGTGCTGGATGGCTGGCCTGTGGGTGATAAAGTAGCCAGTAACCGTGAGTTTCAGCTGTTTAAAAACCAAAAAGCCATCAAAGAAGGTTTGTACACCGAATACAACGAATATCTGATGTTCTTTGACGAGTCTATCCGGGGCTTAACTGCGGGAGCGCCTTTGGAATACAAAGGCATACGCATTGGTACTGTCGCTATGGCTCCGTACTTCTTTAATATGGATAACCCTTTGGATGTTGCCTTTAAACGCGGTATTCCGGTGTTGGTACGAGTTGAAGCTGGCCGTCTGGCAGGTGAGATGAGCCTGAAAAAGCTGGCGCAGGAATTAGAAACCGCAGTGCAACATGGTTTAAGAGCTGTATTAAAAACCGGCAGCTTATTAACCGGTGCTTTATATATCGAACTGGTGCAAACCGATGCTGTGATAGAAACGCCTAAAGTAAAAGTGGATGTGCCAGCTCTTGCGGATGCAGACGACTCTGAAAAAGTGCAAGTGGTAACAGCTCAGCCGCCAGAATTTTCCAGCGAAGGTTTTGTGCCTGCGCCTTTTGCGTTGGCGGATCATGCTGGTCTGAAAATTATGCCAACAGCCCCCAGCGGTTTAGCCAACATTGAACAAAAAGTGCTGCAGGTTTTGGATAAGGTTAATCGTTTGCCGGTGGAAGATGTGCTGGCACAAAGTTCTGCTACTTTGGCGCAAAGCGAAAAAATGCTGAAGAACGCAGAACAGTTGATCCAATCACTGGATCAACTGGTGAAACATAACTCAGTACAGCAATTGCCGGCGGATATTCAGCAGAGCCTGGCAGAACTGCGTAAAACACTGGCTGGATTTTCGCCTGGTTCACCAGCTTATGAGCGCTTAAATGGTAATTTACAGTCGATGGACCAATTGTTACGTGACTTGCAGCCTGTGATTAAAACTATGAACAGTCAAAGTAACTCACTGATTTTTAATGCCGATCTGCCTAAAGATCCAGAACCTGAGAAGGGTAACTAATGCGTTATTTAGCTTTTGTATTCTTAAGTCTGGCCTTGGCTGGCTGTGGCAGTTCTCCGTCTGAAATGCAATATTACCGCCTGCCCGCTGTGGCAGCCAAAGCGCCCGTAGTTGAGAGCGCTCAAGTACTGGTGATAGAACCTGTGATGGTCGCCAGTTATTTAAATAGCAACGCCCTGGTGTATCAGAATAACGAAGTCAATCTGCAGCTGACCCGCAGTCATCAATGGGCTGAAGCTTTGGACCAGCAACTGACCCGTAATTTACAGGCCCACTTATCCGCAGCTTTAACCGACTGGCGTGTGACTCAACAGGTCAGTAGTCCAGCTGACAGCAGGTTGACTGTGCAGGTCACTCAGTTTCATACCACAGCGGATGGTGTTGTATTGATCAGTGGTCAGGCGCATTTGCTGACCGGTTCTGTGGTGAAACAGTTACCTTTTGAACTGCAATTGGCTATTGCAGATGACGGTTATGACGAAGTCGTGAAAACTCTGGGCCAGGGCTGGAGTCAGGTTGCATCTCAGATCGCCACATTGGTTACCCCAGGCAAAGAGCCATGAATCCATCGTATTTTGCTATCAAAGATCAAACCGGCGTAAGCCGGTTTTTTTATATGTGTTCGGATGTTTGGCTGTCTAAACGTCTGCATCTGACATTTGTCAACCAGTTTATGTATTTTTTGTATAAATATCAGGCATCAGACAAAGTGATTAAGTTATGGCTTATATTCCGCTGTGAAAGCTGCTATTAATCAGTACAGATAAATAAAGGGGGATTGGGGGATGAATGCTGAGCAAGATGTCAGTGTTTTATTGCTGGATGCAGCGGCGTTAATGATTGTGGGTATGGGCGTTGTATTTGGTTTTTTGATGGTATTGGTATTTGCCGTACAAGGCATGTCCAGATTACTCCGGCATTCGGGCCCGCCTTTAACGGCAGAGAGTGTTCCGACGCCGCAGGCTGCCATTTCTCCTTCTGTCGTTGCCGCTATCAGCGCTGCTATTGAGCATCACCACAAACAAACTAAGGAAAGCAAATGAGCCAACCGTTATTACTGACTGAGCTGGTGCTCAGGGACGCCCATCAATCCTTATTAGCCACCCGCCTGCGTCTGGAAGATATGTTGCCTATAGCAGCCAAGTTGGATCAGGTGGGCTATTGGTCGATGGAATCCTGGGGCGGTGCCACCTTTGATGCCTGTATCCGTTATTTAGGTGAAGATCCCTGGCATCGACTGCGTGAGCTGAAAAAAGCCATGCCGAATACCAAACAACAAATGTTGCTGCGTGGCCAGAATTTATTAGGCTACCGGCACTATGCCGATGATGTGGTCGAAGCTTTTGTTGAACGTAGTTTTGCCAATGGTATAGACGTATTCCGTATTTTTGATGCGATGAATGATGTGCGTAACCTGCACACCGCTGTGGCCGCTGCAGTCAAGGTTGGCGCTCATGCTCAGGGCACTTTGTCTTATACCGTCAGTCCTGTTCATAGTATTGATGGCTGGCTGGATATGGCGATGCAGCTGGAAGATATGGGGTGCCATTCGATTTGTATTAAAGATATGGCAGGGTTGCTGAAACCTTATGTTGCAGAAGAGCTAATCACGCGTTTAAAAGAGCGGGTAAAATTGCCTATTGCGATGCAGTGTCATGCCACTACGGGTTTAAGTACCGCCACTTACCAGAAAGCCATAGACGCTGGCATAGATATGCTCGATACCGCTATTTCGTCCATGAGTATGACTTATGGTCACAGTGCGACTGAAACTATGGTGGCCATTACCGAAGGCACAGCGCGGGATACCGGGTTGAATTTAGTTTTACTGGCAGAGATTGCCGCTTATTTTCGCGATGTGCGAACTAAGTACGCTGAATTTGAAGGTTCGCTCAAAGGCGTCGACGCCCGGATTTTATTGGCTCAGGTGCCTGGTGGCATGCTGACCAATATGGAAAGTCAGCTGAAAGAGCAGGGCGCTTTAGACAAAATGGATTTAGTGCTGCAAGAAATTCCTAAAGTGCGTAAAGAGTTAGGTTATATACCTCTGGTGACTCCAACTTCACAAATTGTTGGCACTCAGGCGGTGCTGAATGTGCTTTCCGGTGAGCGCTATAAAACTATTACTAAAGAAACTGCCGCTGTACTCAAAGGCGAATATGGCACAACTCCGGCTGCGGTCGATGTTGCTTTACAGCAAAGAGTATTAGCTGGCGCTGAGGCTATCCTCTGTCGTCCTGCTGATTTACTACAGCCTGAGCTGGCGGCATTAACGGCTGAACTGGACAGCAAAGCCACAGAGCTTCAGTTGCAGCTGGCAGAGGCGAAGGTGGATGACGTACTTACTTATGCCTTGTTTCCACAAGTTGGTTTGAAATTTCTGCAATACAGAGGCGATGCATCGAAGTTTGAGCCAGCGCCTGGCAAAGCAACAAAGCAAACCGCAGTAACGCCAGACAACACAACGCAGTTGAAGGCAACAGCTTCAGCTGTCGGCCATTACAGTGTCAAAGTGGACGGCAGGTTGTATCAGGTGGAAGTAGGGCCAGCTGGCGCTGTGCAACAGATCAAAGCGGCTGTGGATGAAAACATTCCGCAGTCGGCCAGTATCCAGCCTGTCAGCACGCTAAATTCACCATTGGCTGGTAATGTGCTGGCGCTTAAAGTCAGTGTTGGCCAACAGGTTGAGGCTGGTCAGGTCGTACTTTTGATGGAAGCGATGAAAATGGAAACTGAAATACGTGCCAGTCAGGCCGGTACTGTCAGTCAAATTCATATCAGCGTGGGTTCTGCCGTCAGCACCGGACAGCTGCTGGTTAGTTTTAGCTAAGGAAACCTGATGGACGCTTTATTAACACTGATTGATTCCACTGGTTTGGTGCATCTGACCTGGCCTGCACTGGTGATGATGGCCGTAGGCTTTTTATTGTTGTATCTGGCAATTGCCAAAGGCTTTGAGCCGCTGCTGCTTATTCCTATTGGTTTTGGCGCCATTCTGAGCAATATTCCCTTGGCTGGGATGAGTGAGCCGGGCGGCTTACTTTATTACATTTATCACGTGGGTATTGAAACCGGTGTATTTCCGCTATTGATCTTTTTAGGTGTCGGAGCTTTAACGGACTTCAGTGCTTTAATCGCCAACCCTAAAATGTTGTTATTAGGCGCAGCTGCTCAGTTTGGGATTTTTTCTACCTTGCTGGGGGCTATAGCGCTCAATCTGGTTCCGGGTTTAAGTTTTACCATGAAAGAAGCTGCAGCCATTGCCATTATTGGTGGTGCAGATGGCCCTACCGCGATTTTTTTAGCCTCAAAACTGGCGCCCGAATTATTGGGAGCTATTGCGGTTGCTGCTTATTCTTATATGGCATTGGTGCCTATTATTCAGCCCCCAATTATGCGCGCTTTAACCAGTGTGGAAGAGCGCAAAATTAAAATGGCGCAACTGAGGCAAGTCAGTCAGAAAGAAAAAATTATGTTTCCGTTGTTGGTGCTAATTTTAACCTTCCTGTTTTTGCCTACCGCAGCGCCTTTGATTGGTATGTTTTGTTTGGGTAATTTAATACGCGAAGCCGGTGTGGTGGAGCGCTTATCTAAAACTGCTCAAAACGAACTGATTAATATAGTAACTATCTTTTTAGGCTTAGCTGTAGGTTCTAAGCTCAGCGCGGACAAGTTTTTGACCACTCAGACCTTAGGTATTCTGGTGCTGGGCGCTGTGGCTTTTGGTATTGGCACAGCTTCAGGTGTATTGATGGCGAAGCTGATGAATAAGTTATCCAAAGATCCGGTCAATCCATTGATAGGTGCAGCTGGTGTATCCGCAGTGCCGATGTCAGCCCGTGTTGCCAATAAAGTAGGCTTAGAGGCTGATCCTCATAACTTCTTGCTGATGCATGCTATGGGCCCTAATGTGGCTGGTGTGATAGGTTCTGCTGTAGCCGCTGGTATTTTGCTGGCGCTTTTACAATAAAGCCTGAGTTAAAAAAGGCTGTGGAATTTAGTTAGCAGCTAAATTCCGCGCCTAATACCACGGCTTTTCGGGCGCCTGTCACTTCAGGAATATTGCCCGGAATTTTCTGGTCGTAAGCATAAGCCAGCCAGGCAAAAGCCATAGCTTCCACATCGTCTGCTTTCACACCTAAACTGGCGGTTTGCTGAAGTTGTACAGTAGGGAATAACTGCTGCAAATCGCTTATTAGTACTTTGTTATATGCACCACCACCACAAACAAATAACTCAGTTATCGCTTCATTAACCAGCGCAATTTTGATGCTTTGGGCGGTAAAGCGGGTCAGCGTACGCTGCACATCGGCTGGATTGTAGTTTTTACCTTGTAGCTTGCCTGCCAGCCACTCTGAGTTGAAATACTCTCTGCCTGTGCTTTTGGGGCCTTGTAACTGAAAGTAGGGATCTGCCAAAAGAGCTGTTAATAAATTCTGTTGTATCACGCCAGAGGCTGCATATAGGCCATCTTTGTCATACAAACCTAAGCCTTGTTGCTGGATCCAGTTGTCCATTAAACCATTGCCTGGGCCAGTATCAAAACCACGCACTGGCTGCCCGGGGTGTAGCAAAGTGACATTGGCGATACCGCCAATATTCAGAATAGCGCGATAGCTGTTAGGCTCCGCAAAAATGGCTTGGTGAAAAGCCGGAACGAGCGGCGCACCTTGTCCACCATAGGCCATATCTTTACGACGAAAATCGGCAATAACCCGAATGTGCGTTTCTACCGCCAGGCGGAACATATCACCAATCTGATAAGTAAAAGGCAAGCTGGCGTAAGGGCGATGCCTTATGGTTTGACCATGACAACCAATAGCGCTTATTTGTTCAGGGCTAACTTTGGCTTTAGCTAATAACTGTTTGACTGCATCGGCATAAGCCAAAGCCAGTTGTTGTTCCACTAAACCCATTAGTTCAAGTTCGTCCGAGCCGGATTGAGCCAATTGGCTTAGCTGCTGGCGTAATTGTTCAGGGAAAGGGCAAAGCAGGGAGTCGACTAATTGAGGAAAACGGCTGTCGCCAAAACGAACCAGCACCAGATCGATTCCATCGAGACTGGTGCCGGACATTATGCCTATATACAAGCTGGACATTACTCAGCAGCGGCTACTGTGATCCGCTCGTGGCTCTGCATTTGTGCTATCAGCTGTTTGGCTTCATTGACAAAAGCGATACGTTCACTGGTAGATAAAGCATCTGCCTGAGGTAACTTCACTGTACGTGGATTACGGTGCACACCGCCTACCACAAATTCATAGTGCAAGTGAGCGCCAGTCACGCGGCCAGTTGCGCCTAAGCGACCTATCACCTGACCTTGCTTCACATTTTCACCTTGCTTCACATCACGTTTGGA
This sequence comes from Rheinheimera mangrovi, assembly GCF_003990335.1. Taxonomy (NCBI): domain Bacteria; kingdom Pseudomonadati; phylum Pseudomonadota; class Gammaproteobacteria; order Chromatiales; family Chromatiaceae; genus Rheinheimera; species Rheinheimera mangrovi. Next base: position 1,108,082 of record NZ_CP034683.1, read on the forward strand.
TAAGTGCAGGTACTTGGTGACTATATTGTTTTTATGCTTGATAAACACATAGTTACCGTTTACGCCGTTACGTGTAGACGCAATAACCTTACCATCACCAGCCGCCATAATAGGAGTACCTACTGCAGCAACATAGTCGACACCATTATGAGGTTTTACTTTCTTTAACACTGGGTGTAAACGGCGAGGGTTAAAATTGGAGCTAACATACTGGAAGCTGACCGGGGCTCGTAAGAAGGCTTGTTTAGTGCCTTTACCGTCCGGCTTGTAAAAGGCGCCGTCTTTGTGACGAACTGCCTGATAAGTCTGACCTTCGTTTTTAAACTGTGCAGCGAGAATATTACCGTTACCAACAAACTGACCGTCGGCATAACGGGTTTCAAAAATCACGCTGAAACTGTCACCGGCTTTAATGTCTAAACCAAAGTCGATGTCGTAACTGAAAATATTGTTGGCAAGAGTCAGCATCTGAGCTTCAGTTAAACCTGCTTCCAAACCTGCGTTCCAGAAGGAGCCATTGACCACGCCGCTGACAACTTCAGTCCGTGTTTCCACTTCTTTAAGCAATTCTTCAGCAGCAAACTTACCATTGGCAGTGCGCTGGACACGTAAGGTTTTAAGGTTGTTGATTGGATACCGAATTTCCTGCAGCTTGCCCTGATTATCTAAACCGAACTCAATTTGTTCGCCAGGGAAAATGCGGGTTAAGGTTTTGACTGGCTTGCCCAGTTCCAACACTTCCAGCATCGCGGCTTGATCTAATTTGGCTTTGCGGAAAATTGCCGACAGAATGTCGCCTTTTTTCACATCAACAGTCACCCACTCCAGTGAGTTATCTTCGTGTGGCAGAGTGGCCAGCTGTTCAGCTGCAATTTTCTCTTCCACCAAAGGGATATCAATACTGTATCTTTTTCCAACTTCCAGCTCTGAAGTTTCTGTAGTTCTGGAGGCTGAAGCTTGTTCTGACGGGATCAACAGCATAACGGCAACGATGCCGCTTAAAGCGCCGATTAATAACCGATGTTTGATAGGCAAAGAAGAAATCATAGAAAGCGCATCTCTTATTATTATCAGACAAACCAATAAAAAAATGAGCATATAACGATTTTTTGTGCGATGCCACACTTTTGTTGGTTTGATCTAAAGAAATGTTTCAGTAGAATGCAGGCTTGGAATTTTGCCAAATACAAAGAGATGTAGGAGTAGACCATGGCTCACTGGGAGCAGGCGCTGGCTGAGATAAAACGCGGCTGCGAAGAGATTTTGTTAGAAGAAGAGCTGATTGCCAAGTTAAAGGAAGGAAAACCTTTAAAGATCAAAGCAGGTTTTGACCCAACTGCACCAGATTTGCATTTAGGTCACACGGTTCTGATCAACAAATTACGTACCTTTCAACAGCTGGGCCATGATGTCATTTTCCTTATTGGCGACTTCACCGGCATGATTGGTGATCCAACAGGTAAAAACGTAACGCGTAAGCCGTTAACCCGCGAAGATGTGCTGGCTAACGCACAGACATACAAAGAGCAGGTGTTTAAGATTCTTGATCCGGCCAAAACCCGTGTGGCTTTTAACTCCGAATGGATGGAAAAGTTAGGCGCGGCTGGCATGATCAAACTGGCAGCACGCCAAACCGTAGCCAGAATGCTGGAGCGTGACGACTTTAAAAAGCGTTATGCCAATAATCAGTCTATTGCTATACACGAGTTTTTATACCCGCTGGTACAAGGTTGGGACTCCGTTGCTTTAGAAGCTGACATCGAAATGGGCGGCACCGATCAGCGCTTTAACCTGCTGATGGGTCGTGAACTGCAAAAAGACGAAGGTCAGCGCCCACAAACCATCATTATGGTGCCGTTGCTGGAAGGTCTGGATGGTGTGCAGAAGATGTCCAAGTCCCTGGGCAACTATATTGGTATCACGGACACGCCGGGCGAGATGTTTGGCAAAGTGATGTCCATCAGTGATGAGCTGATGTGGCGTTACTACGATTTGCTGAGTTTCCGTCCTATTGCTGATATTGCAGCTCTGAAGCAACAAGCCGCAGAGGGTCGTAACCCACGTGATATTAAAATTGAGCTGGCAAAGGAAATTATTGCCCGGTTCCACGATGCGGCGGCAGCTGATGCAGCGGAGCAGGATTTTATCCAGCGTTTTCAGAAAAATGCCTTGCCGGACGATATCCCTGAACTGACTTTGACTTTAACAGCAGACCGCATCCAAATTGCTAACTTGTTAAAAGAAGCGGGTCTGGTGGAGAGTACCTCGGAAGCCCTGCGTATGATTAAGCAAGGCGCGGTTAAGCTGGACGGCGAAACTAAGGTGGAAGACAGCAAAATGGAATTCGCCAAAGGCAGTTGCCATATCTTCCAGGTGGGTAAACGTAAATTTGCTAAAATCAGTCTGGTTTAACCGCTGATTAACTCTAAAAGACCGGCTTCGATGCCGGTTTTTTTATGTTTAATCAGCTTGCTTGTCGTAAGCGGGCAAAAAGCAGCTTTTGTAATTCAGTCTTAAATTGCAAAGGCTCAAAAGGCTGCTTTAACCAAATCACCTCCATTGCCAGCGCTGGCTGTGGATCTTCGGCGGACAACAGCGCTAGTTTAACCTGATGTCGTGTCAGCTCCTGTTGCAGCATGGGCATATCAATACCTTGCTGATTGGCCAACATCAGCACCAGTTGGGGTTTCTGCTCGCCCATCATCAGCAAGGCATCAACTGCGTTGCGGGCATGTTGTAATTCAACCGGGAAATGCCATTGCTGGCATAACAACTGTAATAACTTGAAAAGATCTGCATCAAGGTTGACACACAACAGATGGGCTAAAGGTTGCAACCCCTGTCTTTTATTTAACAGGCTCAGTAGCGACTGCTGCACTATGCGTCTGTGTCCACCCGGTGTTTTCCAGGCACTGAGCAAGCCTTGCTCGACCCAAAGCTGGATAGTGCGTACTGAGACGCCTAAAAGTTTTGCGGCTTGTCGGGTGGAAAGAAGTTGATGTTGCTCTGACATAATAACTTTTCTGATTTGATTGTTTTTATCATATTTATCAAATGAGGTTGTGTCAATGCTGCCTCTCTTTTTTATCGTCGATCGCATGATTTTTATACTTGTTTTCTTGTTTTTTTTTTAAATGCAGCTAATTTGATATTAAATTGATATCAAATTAAGGGGTCGCGATGAAAGAGTATCTGGCAACAAGCCGCAGTGGTTTAATGATGTTAGCTGTGCTCCCGGTAGTTTTTGTATTATCCGGTTTTGCTTTGGTGGTATTAGGTGGACCGCTGAAACTCATTGCCATACTGGCGCTTATTTTGGTTGGTATAGGTTTTTTGGGTTTTTATATGGTGCAGCCTAATCAATGTGCTGTGTTGCAGCTGTTTGGAAGGTATGTAGGCTCGGATTTGCAGACAGGCCTGCGTTGGGCCAATCCGTTTTACAGCAAACAAAAAGTGTCGCTGCGAGTGCGCAACTTTGAAAGCGGTAAACTGAAAGTGAATGATCACAGCGGCAATCCGGTGGAGATTGCGGCCGTTGTGGTTTGGAAAGTCGTAGACAGCGCTGAAGCCGTATTTGAAGTGGAAGACTATGAGAACTTTGTCAGTATTCAAAGTGAAGCAGCACTACGCTTCTTAGCCTCAAGTTATCCGTATGAAGCTGCAGATGATATAGACATTAGCTTGCGCAGCAACGGACCTGAAGTGACAGATTTGCTTAAAGGTGAAATTCAGGCGCGTTTGGACAAAGCAGGTGTAGAAGTACTGGAAGCCCGTATCAGCCATTTGGCTTATGCGCCAGAAATTGCCAGTGCCATGCTGCAGCGTCAGCAGGCAAGAGCTGTAGTGATGGCACGTCAGCAGTTGGTTGAAGGTGCTGTTGGTATGGTTGAGCTGGCGTTAGCGCGTTTGTCTGAGAAAAACATGGTGCAGTTGGACGAAGAACGCAAAGCCGCTATGGTCAGCAATTTGTTAGTGGTGCTTTGTGGTGATCATCAGGTACAGCCTGTGATCAATACCGGCACTTTGTATTAAGCGGAGCGCTAAGTGTCTAAAAAAGCTTTTGCATTACGTATTGATGAAACAGTGCTGCAGGCTTTGCAGCACTGGGCTGATGATGAGTTTCGCAGTGTAAATGGCCAGATTGAATATGTATTACGCGAAGCGCTAATTCAAGCCGGCCGGCTGAAGAAAAAGCCGCCGGCCGAGCCCGCTGCAGAGCCGGATTAGCTTAAGGCCCTAAGTAGTAACAAGGCTTGTTTTTTAGCATGCTGAGCTACAGTGGCATCCGCATGCAGTAAAGCCATACTAATGGCACCTTCTTTCAGTAACATCAAGCCATCAAGCAATAACGACTGCGTTTCCGCTGTCAGCTGATAGCTTTGCAGCTGAGTGTTCACTAAGTGTTTCACCTTGAGTTTATGCTGAGCGCACCGCTGCAAGACAGCACTGTCTGGTCCATGGTATTCAGCTGCACAGTTCTGAAAATAACAGCCAAAAAAAGGCCCTAAGACTTGCGCCTTGCCTTCAAACCATAGGGTTAATGCATCAAATAGTTTGTCTACCGGACTTGCTGGTTCGGTACTATTTAACTGTTGTTCCAGCCACTGATAAAAGCGCTGATGCCGAAGCTCCAGTGTGGCCAATAACAACTCGTCTTTGCTGACGAAATGGTGATACAGCGTTTTTTTGGCAATAGCAGACTGTTCTAAAATCTGATTAATACCTACAGCATGCACACCATCGCGGTAAAACAACATTAAGGCTGTTTCTACAAGCTGCTGTTTTTTATCCTGTTCCATAAAAGCCCTCAGCATATTGGATACTTAGCTTGACACAGGTAGACCAGTCTGTCTACAATGCAATTCATTGGTAGACAGACTGGTCTACTTTCTGAGGTGGTACTATGACTGAACATAAAATCTGGGTGCAAGCTCTGCTAGCTGGTTCCGGCGCTGCGCTGGTGATGGCGTTGTTAGCTTTGCTGCAACAATGGCAGCAGTTATGGCTGGTCGCACCTTTTGGCGCTACAGCAGTGATTTTGTTTGCCTTGCCGGGTAGCCCGCTTGGTAAAGCAAAAAATGTCATAGCCGGACATTTTTTGGCGGCGCTGATTGGCCTGAGTTTTGTACATGCTTTTGGTTTAACCGTATGGAGCTTGTCCATTGCTGTGGGGTTATCTATAGGTTTAATGGTGTTGTGGAAAATTACCCATCCACCAGCAGGCGCCACTACCTTACTGATTATGTTAACGGCGCCGGACTGGTGGTTTTTACTCAACCCTGTGCTGACAGGCTCTGTGTTGATGGTAGTGGTGGCTCATTATTATCATCAAAGCCATAGGAAAGGCCACCAACATCTGGTTAAACGTAAAGCTGCAGCAGTGCATACCAAAGCGGAAGACTGATAAAACTCAGCAGCAAACCCAAACCAACCAAAGCTGGCACTAACCGCAGCGCCAGCCCTGCGCCAATAGCGATAGCACCGGCAGATACCATAGGCGGCATAGCGGCTTCAAACACGACCACCTGAAGTAATAATGGGTCTGAGCTGAACAGGCTTAAAAAACCTAATGCAAGCAATGGCATTAAAACCAGCTTCACACCCAATGCAAAGATCAGCGGTTTAGCTTCTTTATTGTCCAGTTGCAACCTGAACTGAAAACCTACAGCAATCATAATGACTGGCACTAAAGTAGCGGCCAGGCTGTCGAGCACTAAACTAAAAAATGCCGGGTAAGGAACTGATTTCAGACATAACGCCACGACCAACGCAACAAAAGAAGGGAAGGTCAGTACGCGTTTAATTATTTGGCTTGCAGTAGGTGTGGCCGCATTCGGGTTATACCAGGCCGCTAAAATAGTGGAGTAGGTCGCCAAAGCTAAAAAGGAGCCAGCCTGATCGTAAATCATGGCGTAAGGCAAAGCCTGGTCGCCAAAAAAGGCTTCGACCATAGGAAATCCCAGAAATGAAGTGTTACCCAGAGGCAATACCACCAGCAAAGCACCGACAGTGGTTTTTTCCCAGTGCCAGATTTTCCCAGCCAGAATAATTAATCCCGCCACTATAACCAGCAGTACCCAAGGCGTGATGGCGGGTAACCAAAGCTGATTTGAGAATTCTAATAACGGAATTTTTTGCAACACTAAAGCGGGCAGCGCCACAAAAAGCACAAATTGATTCAGCACTATGCCTGTTTCTTGTGGAAACTGCGGTAGCTTGCGTAGCAAAGCACCTATACACAAATACACCAGAACTAAAACAAAACTTTCCATGAAGGCTCCTTATTCAATGCGCAGTGTAGTCGGTAGCCTGTTATGTGCCTATGCGACTTTCGCCTGATAGCTGTTGCAGCAAGTCCAGCTGTTTGGCCGCTTGCTTGAGCAACAACTCTTTATCCTTTTTCGTCCATTGTTTTAGCTGATATTCCAGCTTGCTGGCTGAAGAGCGGCAAGGCATAGGGTAAGTGAAGGCTAACTGCAACGGGCCTTTACCTTTGAGTGCTTTAGCCCCTCCTGTTAATTCACCACTATGCTGGCGTAAACGTCGCTCCGGTTGGGTGCTGATCCCGGTATATAAAGCCCCTGTTGCGGTCCGAACCATATAAACAAACCATGGGGTTGATACTGCAGTCATGCCTTGTCCTGCCTATTCTGCTACACTAGCGACGATCTATATCCTTCGTACTTGAAGCTGCAGCTTTGTTGACTGCAACTCTAGGTTATTGGGGTATAAAGGTTTGATAGTCGCTACTTTAAAGGAAATTGCATGTCATTTGCCACGCTTGGTTTAGATCCCCGTATTCTTTCTGCTGTGACCGCTCAGGGTTACCACACACCAACCCCTATTCAGCAGCAAACCATACCTGTGATCTTAGAAGGCAAAGATGTGCTCGCAGGTGCCCAAACTGGCACAGGAAAAACCGCTGCTTTTACCTTACCTGTACTGCAACTGCTCAGTAAAAACACCAGCAAAGTAAATAATCTGCAGGTGCGCTGTTTAGTGCTGACGCCTACCCGGGAACTCGCTCAGCAGGTGGCCGACAGCGTTAAAGCTTATGGTGCTGATTTACCACTAAAATATGCGGTATTTTACGGTGGTGTCTCTATTAATCCTCAATACGATCAGGCCAGCCGCGGTCTAGACATTCTGGTCGCAACTCCTGGCCGTTTATTGGATCATTTACATCAGGGCACGGTCAGCTTGTCAGAGCTGCAAATTCTGGTGTTGGATGAAGCCGACCGTATGTTGGATATGGGCTTTATTCATGATATCAAACGTATTATGGCGCGTTTACCAAAAGAGCGGCAGACGCTATTTTTCTCAGCTACTTTTGCCAAAGAAATCAAAGAGCTGGCGGATACTTTATTAAAGTCTCCGGTACTGATTGAAGTAGCGAAACCGAACAGCACTGCAGATAAAGTAGAGCAACTGGCTTATAGGGTGGACTCGCAGCGCAAACGCGAGATGTTGTCTTATCTGATTGGCTCACGCCAATGGAAACAAGTACTGATTTTCAGCCGTACTAAACATGGTGCAGACCGTTTAGCTAAGCAGTTGCGGCTGGATGGCATAGAAGCCGGTGCTATTCATGGCGATAAAAGTCAGGGCGCCCGCACTAAAGCGCTGGATGATTTTAAAAACAACAGATTAAGTGTATTGGTTGCCACTGATATAGCGGCCCGCGGTTTAGATATTGAAGAACTGCCTATTGTAGTGAACTACGACTTGCCTCAGGTAGCTGAAGATTATGTACACCGTATCGGCCGCACAGGCCGGGCCGGCAATTCGGGTATGGCGATCAGTTTAATTACGCCAGATGATCTGGTCATGCTACAAGCTATTGAAAAGCTGACGAAACAAGTGATTACCCAGCAAGTTGTTCCTGGTTATGAACACGACCCGAAAATGAATCACAGCAGTAAAAAAGCCGATGCAGAAGAAGTGCGGGTACAAAAAGTGGCAAGCCGTAATAAACAGCTGGCAAAAGAGAAAGCGAAGTTACGTTCGCAGCTGTTGAATAAAAAGTAATTTTGCAGAAAGCCATTATTAAAAAGGCAGCGCAGGCTGCCTTTCCGTTATCGACGATTAATCGTCTTTGGGCTCAAGCGGTGTTGCCAATGTCAGCTGATAAAAGGCTAAATCCAGATAACGACCAAACTTAAAGCCAGCCTGAGTGATAGTACCGCTGTGGCGAAAACCATGTTTAGTATGCAAGGCAATGCTTGCTTCGTTGGCCGCATCTATACCACCAATCAGCAGGTGATAATTCTCAAGTTGAGCTTGCTCTATAATTTTTTGCAGCATCAAAGCACCATACCCTTTACCTTGCTGGTCTGGCGCTACATAGACTGAGTGCTCTACTGAATATTTAAAAGCCGGAAAAGCCCGGAAGGTGCCATAACTGCCAAAAGCTACCAGTTGATCCTGCTCATTCAGAAGGCCGAGCACCGGAAAATTCCCTGCTATTTTGTTGGCGAACCATTGTTGCATAGTGGCCATAGTGCGGGGTTTGTATTCATACAAAGCCGTAGTATTTAAAATGGCGTGGTTAAAAATAGCCAGAATAGCTTCGGCATGTTGGTCATAACTGCAGTGTACAAAACGCATCAGGCTCTCCGTCGCTTCTTCTGTCAGCTTCTGTACAGGGTTTTAATCAGATGGTAGCCAAACTGAGTTTTGACTGGACCATGCACTTCCAGCACGGCTTTTTTAAATACCACTTCATCAAAAGCTCTGACCATCTGGCCTGGCTTAAACTCACCTAAATCGCCCCCTTTTTTACCTGAAGGGCAAAGAGAATGCTTTTTGGCCAGCTCGTGAAAACTGGCACCTTTGGCCAGTAGTTGTTTTAATTTTTCTGCTTCTTCAGCAGTTTTTACCAGAATGTGGCAGGCACAGGCTTTGGCCATGATGAGATCTCTAAAATACTGTGGCGGCATTGTACAGCCCCTCCGCCAACCACGCAAAACTGTGCTGGAATTATTTTATGGCTTCAAGGCTATTTAGTATGGAAGCACGGATAAAAAAAGCCCGCGGGTTTGAAAACCGCGGGCTTTTATATGATGGCCTGATTAGTTAGGCTTATTTAGCGTCTCAATCACATCCAGACGGGCTTCTTTGACCAAGCCAGATGCACGGAGCGACTTTATTAAAGCGCTCAAATCTGCTCCGGCAGGTGCCTGCACTATCGCAATTTGTTTGTTGACTGTTTTTACCAGACCCAGACCAAACTGCTGTTGCAGTTCCTGTAAGGAAGCCTGATCTTTGGCAAGTATAGAAATTCGGCCCGTGACCACACCGAACTCACCAGTCAGTAAGTTCCTTACCACAGAATCAGCTTTCACTTTTCCGTCAGTAGTGATAGCTGTTTGCTGCACTATGGCTCGGCCGTTCAGCAGACCCTGATTCGCGCTGCTAGCGATACTGGACGGAACCAGCACCAGATCTGGCTGTAATTTGTATACGCCAAAATCAGCTTTTTCATTCAGCCTTTCTTTTTTTGTGTCAGTTTTCACTGCAGTAAATTTTTTCAGTTCAGGATTTATTTCTGCAGCCTGCACTGCCGTCATAGTACCGATAACGGCCAGAGCGGCTAAGGTTAATTTAATTTTCATAACTCTGCACTTCCTCTATTAACGGCCAAATACACGGATAGCTACACCTTCGATAACAGAAGGTTCAGTGTTGTTGACGTAACCATCTACGCCTAGCAAACCACCAGTTGAAGCATAGTCTGAAGCACCTGCATCCAGTACTTTGACTGTCCAGGTACCTTTGGCGTTTTCACCATAAAATGCATTGGTCAAAAATACTGAGTCATGCAGTATATAGCCTGGGATTTCTGATAAATCCTCCGTCAGAGCCGGGTAAATCAGCGCTTGTTTTGATGATAACAACACGCTCTTTGTACCGGCTGGAGAAGTCACCTCGATCGCTAAGTCAATACCTGCTGTAGTTTGGAAATAACCATCTACTGTATTAAAGCCAAAAGCCATTTCAGGGTTGGCAATAGAGAATTTCAGCTGAGCACCTTCCAGCACTATAGCATCAGCTACTTCGATAGAGACAGTAGCGCCAGTCACACTGTTGTCAGGCACAGGTAAAGCTAAAGAGCTTGGTGTTTCAGCATAAGAACCTACACCAGTCCAGTCTGCAATGACAGCTGCAGCCAGGTTTGTTTTGTAACTTTTAGCCATTGCAACAGCTGCGCCTGCGTTCACGCGGCCAAAGCCATAGTAGTTGTTGAAGTTAAAACCAGCCGCATTTTTTACCCAACCCTGATGGGCCTGAAATTCACCATCAGCTAAGTCCAATACCACCGGGGCATTGTCTTTATCTACCATAGTGCTGGTAGACACCAGAATGTGGCGAATATCACGGTAGCTTAATGCCGGATTGGCTGATGCGATTAGCGCAACTACGCCTGAAGCATTTGGAGCTGCAGACGATGTGCCGTTAAAGGTAGAAGTGTAATTACAGCTGGCATTTTCCGGGTGTCCAGGGTTATTAAAGGGGAAGAAACCCGCAAAAAATCCCTGGAAATAATCATTGTCATAGCTGTCAGCTGCAGGAAAACCACTGTAGCCGCGTAAACAGGTCATTTGATCTGTGGTCACCATAGCTGGTGCCAGTTCACCATATTCACCAGCCGGAGCTGACACCAACAAGTTAGCGCCTGCAGTAGAATAACTGGTATGTTTACCGTCACTGTTTACTGCGCCAACACTGAAGTAATAAGGAGTGGCCTGAGAAGGTTCGAAGTTACCGTTGTAACAGGTTAAACCTAAATCATTGGCACCGTTTACTTCACACAAGTCTGAATCATAATCGGCGCGGCCATCCAGGAAGCTGTTACCACTGGATTTCATATTTACTGCACCTAAACCTGAACGCAGTTCAGTTGCACTGAACTCTTGCACTCCTTCATCAAATTCAGAATAAGCTACAGCAGCAGGAATGGTCATGCCATAACTGCGGTTGAATACTGCCAGTGGTTCTGTAACTGTGATGCCGCTACCAGGAGCGCCATGGCTTAAGACAAAAGCCAGATTGCTTTGTTCTTGCAGGTAGTTCATGCCAATCAGTTTTGCGTCAGGAGCTACACCACGTCCGCCTAAGCCATTCCAACCTTGTGCCGCTATTAATCCGGCAACACTGGTGCCATGGTCGCCTAACAAAGATCTACTGGTTGGATTGGTAGGGTCTGTCGCGCCTCGTACAAAATTGATGGAACGATTTGGCAGTACATTGCCCTGTAAATCTTCGTGATTGATTTCAAGACCAGAATCGACAACTACAGCTATGGTATTTGAGCCAGTTGAGCCTGCTGCATAAGCTGCTGCGACATTCATGTCTTCGCCTGCAACCAGGATTTCTGGATTCTTCAGCGATTCTACAATTGCAGTAGCCCGCTCTACTGACAGACCTGCAAATTCAACTAATAAGGTCACATAAGTCTCATACAATGAATCGCTCATTGAATAAGCTTTTTGGCCGGTATTTTTTAAATGCCATTGCTGGTATGCCAGTGGATCAGTACTCGCGCCGGCAATGGTGACTGTTGCAGTAGCTGAGGCTTCACCATCAGATACAGTATAAGAAAACACTTGTTCGCCAGGTGCAGTTGGTGTGAAAACAAAATTCAGACCTGAGACCGCTAAAGTACCTTTACTCAGGGTATAAACGCCAGAAGCAGCTGATACTGGAGTACCGTTTTCTGAAATGGTAGCCAGGCTTAACGGATCCTGATTTGCATCAGTTGCCGCAAAAGCTCCTGATACCGGGACCCATTCTCTTACTTCTATGTTAGTCAATGAGACATTTGTTGCTTGTGGAGCAATGTTTTTATTTCCATCACCACCACAGGCTGCAAGAGCAACCAGCACAGCAACGGATAAAGCAGAATGTTTTAGCTTAGACATTGTGTTGTTCTCTGTTCCATGTTTTCGAATTTTTATTTTAGGCTTACTGGTTCTGACGTGCGCGCGACCTGAACCAATTACAAATTATCGTAACATGTTAACAAAATGAAACACTAGTAATTTATTTGTGTTTTTTTGCTGGGGAGATGCCGCTGATTTTAAAGGGGTTTTACAGTGATTTTTTATGTTTTCGTTTTTTTATGAAAAAAAACGGAGCTTAATGCTCCGTTTTTAGAACCGAATGTAAATTAGCGAGGCTGCTGCTGAGTAATACAGTGCACGTTACCACCGCCTAATAAAATCTCCCGGCCAGGCACAGTCACAACCTGATGCTGTGGAAAGATTTTCGATAAGATGTCGATTGCGACTTGATCATTGGCATCGTCAAACACCGGCAACACCAAACCACCATTGCATAAATAGAAGTTGATGTAAGAACCAGCTAAACGGGCTTCAGACTCACGAGGTACAGCAGCACCTGTTAAATCCACAGTAGCGTATTCTTCCGCTTTGGCCAGCATAGGCGCAGGCACAGGCAGCTTGTGCACCGTGAACTTACGGCCTTTGGCATCAGTACTGTTTTCCAGCACTTCTAAAGCAGCGCGTGAACGTTCGTACTGAGGATCATTTTTGTCGTCTGTCCAGGCCAGCAGCACTTCGGCCGGGCCGACAAAACAGCACATATTATCGACGTGACCATCGGTTTCGTCGTTAAAAATGCCTTCTTTGAGCCAAATCACTTTGTCGATACTCAAATAGTCCGACAGCATCTGTTCGATTTGTTCGCGGGATAAATCCGGGTTACGGTTTTTATTCAGCAAACACTCTTCAGTGGTCAGCAAGGTACCTTCGCCATCGACATGAATAGCGCCGCCTTCCAGCACAAAACCTTCAGTGCGGTAACGTGGCGTGCCTTCGATATTGGCTATCTTTTGCGCGACCTGATCATCCCTTTGCCAAGGGAAATACAAACCGCCGTTTAAACCACCCCAGGCATTAAAGGTCCAGTCGACTGCCCGCACTTCTTTGCCATTGGTGACAAAAGTAGGGCCAGTGTCACGGCACCAGGCGTCGTCAGTGGAGGTTTCAACCACCCGTATTGGGTGAGTGGTTGGTTCTAAACTCAACTGCGCCTGAGCATTGGCAAACTGAGCGGCAGATGCCAGCACAGTCACAGGCTCAAAACGGGCTATGGCACGAATCACAGCACAAAAGGCCTGCTGTGCTGGTTTGGCGCCTAAACGCCAGTTGTCGGTGCGCTCTGGCCATACCATCCAGGTTTGTTTATGCGTCGCCCATTCGGCTGGCATAAAAAAGCCATCGGCACGAGGCGTACTGTTTAAGGTAACAGCCATCTTAGTTGTTACCTTCGGTTGGAATGGTTTTGCCGTCTTTGGTTAACAGTGCGCCATATAAGTCGATACGACGGTCGCGGTACACGCCCCAGTTGCGGCGGTTTTTCGCGGTTTCGTCTAAATCGAAGGTGTGTACTAATACGGCTTCGCTGACTTCGTCGGCTTCTTCAACTTTGGCACCAAACTCGTTGGCGATAAAAGAGCTGCCGTAGAAGGTGATAGCGTAATCATCTTCGGTTTCACGACCAATACGGTTGGAGGCGATCAGCGGCACTAAGTTTGCAGCGGCATGCCCCTGCTGAGTGCGTTGCCAGTGTTCGCGTGAATTGACGGTCTCGTCATGAGGTTCTGTGCCGATAGCCGTAGGGTAGAACAACAGTTCTGCGCCCATTAATGCCATGCTGCGGGCACATTCAGGGAACCACTGATCCCAGCAAATACCGATACCGATTTTGGCATAAGCGGTATCCCAGACTTTAAAGCCTGTGTCACCCGGAGTGAAATAGAACTTTTCGCTGTAACCTGGGCCATCAGGAATATGGCTCTTACGGTATAAACCTAAGTTGCTGCCATCGGCATCAATCACGGCCACAGTGTTGTAAAAGCAATTGCCGGCTTTTTCATAAAAACTGATCGGAAGAACCACCTTCAGTTCTTTGGCAATTTTGCTGAAATGTTGAATAGCCGCGTTGTCTTCGACAGTAGTGGCGAACTCTAAATATTCATACTTTTGTTTCTGGCAGAAGTAGTTACGCTCGAACAGTTCCTGCAGCAGGATGATCTGGGCGCCTTGTTCAGCAGCTTCACGGACCAAGCGCTCACCACGGGCAATATTTTCTTCTACATTCCAGCCACCAATCATTTGGGTGGCGGCCACAGTTACCTTACGCATGCAAAGTCTCCTCAAGCCAGGGCTATAATTCAAAATAGAATTCAAAACAGAATTCAAATAAAAAGATGCAGCTACTCTAGTCAGTTTTATGCGCAAGGGCAATCAAAAGCAGGGGCTGCAAGGGCGCGCAAAATGCCGTATTTTTGCGCTGTCGTCAATGAGTTTTACCCTATTGGGCTTGAGTTTCAGGGCAGTTGGTGCTGCCCTGAATTAACTTTGGGTGGATATGCAAAAATATTGGGTTTTTAGTGAATGCTATTCGTTGGCTTGCTTGGCCAGACGCGCGGCCAACAGTAACAATTCAGGCTGCAAGCGGACTTTGTAGTTAATATGCTGGTAGCTGTATTGCACTAAACCCTCTTTATTCAGGATATACACAGCTGGCACGGGCAGAACTACTTTGCCGCTGCTTGCTTCCTTATTTAGATTCAGTTTGTAGGTATTTAGATAAGTAGCGCTGGTTTTTTCATCCAGATAATACGCCACACCAAAAGCAGAACTTAAATTGAACTGACTGTCAGACAGCAGGGTATAAGTAATAGCTGCGCCTTTGGTGTCTTTTAAACTGGCCTGAATAGCAGCAGGACTGTCTGGTGTCACTGCAATCAACTGATAACCTAAAGCTTCAAGCTTAGGTTCTATCTCACGCAAAGCCGCCAGTTGCAGGTTGCAATAAGGGCACCAGCCGCCGCGGTAAAACACCAGCACAGTGTCTTGTTGTTTCAGTACCGCGCCAAGTTCAACAGCTTTGCCTTCGGAATCCTGTACGCTGACCAGAGGGGCCGACATGCCATTTAACAGCGGCTTAATATCTTCAGGGCTTTGGGCAATACGGGGTTCTGCCAACAGGTTAAAGCTAAACAGGCTGAGGCTAAGTAACAGAATATGCTGCATTTTCATTTGGGGTTTTCCTTAAGTGATTTGAACTTAGATACCGGAGTTGTCAGGATAATCTTTCAGCGGCTGCTGAATAAATGGCGAATAATTGCTGATTTAGCACAAAGTAAAGATACAAAATCAGGATAGAATAACCAGAGTTGAGCAGGAGGTGTCTGTGCTGGATGTATTAATTGTAGGTGGTGGTATGGTGGGCGCTTCAGTGGCGCTGAAGTTAAGCCGTGCTGGTCTAGACGTGGGCTTAATAGAAAAACAGCCCGTTGCCGCTTTTGATCCGCAAAGTAGCCCTGATCTTCGGGTATCCGCTATTAACAGACGCAGCGAACAGTGGCTGACGGAGTTAGGCGCCTGGTCTTTACTGCAGCAATGGCGTTTATGCCCTTATAAAAGGTTACAGGCGTTTGAAGGCGAACAAGCCGGTCTGACTTTTCATGCCGATGAAGTGGCTTTGACCCATCTGGGCCATATTATTGAAAACAATCTTATTCAGCAGGCGCTTTGGGCTAATTTTCCTGTCAACTTACAACTGTTTTATCCAGCCACTGTGACAGGTTTTACCCAGCAGTCAGACTTTGCTTCTGTCAGTACCGCAGAATTTGGCGAGTTAAAAGCTAAACTGGTGATAGCCGCAGATGGAGGTCAGTCGCAGCTGCGCCAGTTAGCACAAATTGGTGTGTCGGGCTGGCAGTATCAGCAAAGCTGTTTAGTGGTTACAGTCAACACAGAGTGCGAGCAGCAGGACATCACCTGGCAACAATTTAATGAATCAGGCCCAAGGGCATTTTTGCCTTTGCTAGGTAAGCAGGGCTCTTTGGTTTGGTACGACCATCATCATAAAGTGAAACAACTGGCGGCCTTATCTAAAACCGCTTTGGCGGAACAAATTCAGCAGGCTTTTCCGGCCAAGCTGGGCAAAATTTCCGTGGAACAAGTGGCCAGTTTTCCGTTAGCTCGTGTCCATGCCAAAGACTATGTCAAAGGACGGCTGGTGCTGGTGGGGGATGCGGCTCATAGTATTAATCCGTTGGCAGGTCAGGGCGTGAATTTAGGTTTTGCCGATGCCATGCTATTGTCTGAGCTGCTGGAAAAGGCTTTTACGCAAGGCAAAGATTTAGCAAATCCTGAGTTATTACAGCAGTACCAAAACACACGTCAGCGTGAAAATGCACTGATGATGTCGGCTATGGATCTGTTTTATCAAAGCTTTAGCAGCAGCCTGCCTCCTGTGCGTTTTTTACGTCAACTCGGTTTAGCTGTAGCAGAAAAGGCTGGCCCACTCAAACACTGGGTCAGCCGTTATGCGGTTGGTATCAGTTAAGCTACAACTTCAGCAAACGTACCTGATAAAGTCCACCTGCTATGCTGCCGGGCTTGGCGACAAATTTGACGCGGAAGTGATCAGCATTTTTCGGCAGCAACTCATTGGGGATAGGGTAATCAACCTGATACCAGTTCGGGCCTCGGCCATCTTTTAGCTCCACATCGGTCAGCTTGTGATTATCCAGCCAGATCTCAAAGGCTCGGCCGGTATCCAGGCCAAAATACTCCAGCCTTAAGGTCAGGTTGTGTTGGCCCTTGTGGCTTAACTGATAACTAAACCAGCTTTTACTGTGCCGCCAGTGTCGGCCTGAATTGATACCAGCTTCGCTTTGTTCACCCAAATAAAAATGATCCGACTCTGGCTGCTGCTCGCCAGGATAGACTTTATCCAGCGTTTGTTGCTCCAGTAAAGCTGCGGCTTTATCTTGCTGATCTTGTGCCTGTTTTTGTTGTTGCCAACCTTCAAGGCTGGTGTGCTGAAAGTAGATTTGGTATCTGCTGTCATGCAGTCGGAAAAAGGGAATAAGCTCTGGCTGACCTTGTAAAAAGCCCTGGCCAGTGTTGAAGCTCAAAGCTTGATTGGGCTGGCGCTTTACACTGGCATGGAAGTTTTTTGGCTCGCCAATATAAATTGGCGCAGCAGAAACCGGGCAGCTTAGGCCTGAGGCGATATGACCCATTCTGCTGTCATCCGCGACAAAATTTAACTGTTCGTTTTTAAAAGGTGTGCTGCGACTGGCCAACACTATAGGGCCGTACAAAACGGCAAAATAATCAGGTTTGGCTGGCATAGGCTCCAGACTCAACGTCATCTGCAGCTCAAGTTTTACTCTGTCACCTTGTTGCCATGGGCCTGTCAGCAAAAAATGTTCACCGGCTTTGGCTGTGACAAGAACGGCTTTACCATTGCGCCAGATTTTAATGGCACCAGCCCAGGATGGATAACGCAGCTGCAGGTTCAATTTGCTTGGAGCGTCAAATACCAATTCAGTGCTGTTTTCATCCGGGAATAGGGTCTGCTGCTGCAGTTTTATTGCTGGAGTGTCAATGCTGGAGGCTATCCACAAATTCACCTGCAAGGCGTTTTTATCCAGACTGTAAATAAATTCACCATGTTTACTGTGGCTTTCTATGCCTGAGCCAACACAACACCACATGGCCTGATCCACTTTGGAGTAAACCCGATAGTGCTGTGGCCGCATTGGCGTGAAGTAAACAAAGCCGCCGTGCTCCGGATGCTGGCTGGCCAGAATATGGTTCCACAAACCCCGCTCATAATAATCCAGGTATTTGCTTTGGCCTGTCTGGCGGTACAGCAGCATAGAGAGTTTCAGCATATTGTAGGTATTGCAGGTCTCAGGCCCTTCCACTTCATTCAGCATAGGGTTGAAGTCGTCTTTGGGATGGAAATGCTCGCGCACGCTATTGCCGCCTATAGCCACAGTGCGCTGCTCTACCACTAAAGACCAGAAGTATTCAGCCGCTTTGAGCCAGTGTTGATCACCGGACAATTCAGCAATACGGGCTATACCCACCACTTTAGGAATTTGGGTATTGGCATGCAGGCCTGTCAGCTTGTCTTCACCTTGCATTAAGGGGTTAAGAATACGTAGTTCGGTAAAGCTTTTAGCCAACTGCATGTAGCTGTCATCGCCATAGATGACAGCCATATCGGCCAGCACTTCGTTCATGCCACCATGTTCGGTCAGCAGCATTTGCTGGATTTGTTGCGGTGATAAGTTTTTTACCAGATTTTTCAGCCAGTTGCCGTAATTCAGCAACAGGGTTTTGGCACGCTGATCGCCGGTTTGCAGGTAAATGTCACGCAAGCCAGCAAAGGTTTTATGGATATTGTAAAAAGGCACCCAGTGTTGATTCAGGCTAAATAAATCGGTTTCAATCTGGCCTTGTTGAATTTGTTGCCACAAGGTTTTGCTGCCGGGCACGCCGCCTAAATAACCTTGTTGCGCTTGCTGGATTTTCTGAAGTTCAGTGAGCAGATAATCCAGTCGCTTTTTGATCTGCTCATTGGCTGTAGCGCTATACATAAAAGCCAAAGCCGTTAAATAATGCCCCAGCATATGCCCATCTAAACCTGTATTTTCCCAGTTGCTATAGGACTCTGTTTTTTGTTCAATACCGGCTTCACGGCGCAGTGGTGCCAGCAGTTTGTCAGCATCCAGCGCCAGTAAGTATTTCAGATTGGTTTGCTCAGAATGTAAAAAGGGGCCGTCGGTTAAGCGCACTGAACTTAGTGGTACTGTAGTCAGTTTTTGTGTTTCAGCGGCTTGTAAATAGACGCTAAAGATTAAAAATGCAGAGAGTAATAGTCGCATTAATGACACCTCTTAGGTCAGAACCAAGGCTCTGACCTGGTAATTACTGCTGAGCTTATTCCTGTAAAGAAGGGCGGCCAAAGACCGGCATGCCGTTGTCGTCCCAGCGCAGCGCTTTGACGTAGGTATGGCGGTTTGGATCCCAGAGTGGATCGCCGACTATTTCAGTGTAAGTGCGGGCGTGATACACCAGTAGGTCAGTTTTTCCGTCTGCGGATACAGTAAAGCTGTTGTGGCCCGGGCCATAGACTTTATGTTCAAAGCAGCTTTGCAGTACTGGCTCTTTTAACTTATGCCAGCTTTGTGGGTCGATCAGGTTGGCATTTTCATCGGCCCACAATAAGCCCATGGCATAGTTTTCATCTGTGGCACTGGCGGAGTAGCTGATAAAGACTTTGCCATGACGGATCAACACGCTGGGGCCTTCATTTACCCAAAAACCACGAATTTCCCAGTCAAATTCCGGCTTACTCAACAATACAGGCTTGCTGCTGATTTTGTCCGGTGTGTCCATAGTGGCAATGTATAAATTGCTGTTGCCTTCGATCTGATTATCTTTTTGCGCCCACAGATAATACAGCTGGCCCTGGTGTTCAAAGGTGGTCGCATCCAGACAAAAGGTATCGATGCCGGTATCAATCTGGCCTAAAAACTGCCATTGCCCTTCAACAGGGTTGGCGTCTTTGCAGCAAATTACATACATACGGTGTTGAAACAGCTTGTTTTTAATCTCACGGCTGGGTGCTGCGGCAAAGTAGATATACCAGGCGCCCTGACGGAAATGAATTTCCGGTGCCCAAATAAGCTCTGAATAAGGCCCTGTATCAGGTTTTAACCAGGCCGTGATGGGAGTTGCCTGCGGCAACTCTTCGATAGTACGGGCACGGCGTAACTCGACTCTGTCATAGGCTGGCACTGAGGCGGTAAAATAATAATATCCATCGCTATGACGATAAATGCAGGGGTCGGCCCGCTGCTCAATTAACGGCGTTAACAATCGCATAAAAACTCCAGTGCGCTATTGATAAAGAACTTTGTCTGAAAAAACTTACTTAGCATTCACCAACTGAATCGCAGCTGATGCCTGTTCAGGCTTTGGGGGCTCAATTTGGCCTGCCACCATGTCCTGGTAAAAGTTGTCGGTAATTTTGTATTTGTACATCAAAAGGCCCATCAGCAAATGGAAAAAGCCTGGGATCACCGATAGCATCAGCGCTATGCCCAATAAGCTGAATTCGCTTTGCACCTGATCGGGTTGATAATCAAAAAAGGTTAGTAGGCTACCGACCACAAAACCCGCTATGCCCATACCTGCTTTCTGGCAAAAGGAAATACCACCAAAAGCTAAACCTGAAACACGCTGGCCTGTTTTGTGTTCACCATAATCGACGGCCTCGGCAATGGCTGACCAGAACACAGGCGCATGCAAATCCACCACAAAAGACAATAAGAAATACAACACAAAAGCCAACCAGATATCACCGGGTTTCACCAGTACAAACAGCAGCACACTTAGCACAGCGACTACAATCTGGCTTGTACGGAACAGTTTTACTTTGCAATGATGTTTGGTGATCCAGGTGGACGCCACCATAGCAAGAATAGCGGCGACTACGCCGGTCGATAAGAAGGCGGATAGCATAGTGGCATCACCACCCAGATAGTACTTGGCGTAATAGGCTGCCACTGAGCCACGAATGACATAACCAATAGTGCCAGTAACACAAACCGCACATAAAATCAGCCATTGATCATTTTTTAGTAAAAGTTTGAGCTGACTGAAAAAAGGTTTAGTTTCTACCTGATGCTGTAATCGTTCGGTGGTATTAAAAAAGCAAAATAAAAACAACAAGCTGGCCATAGCGCCCATCAAACCCATAGCCGCCTGATACCCTGTCGCCAGTTGGCCTTCGCCCCACTGAGCTGCTAATACCGGCACTATGATGGTGACTAAAAAGGCGGCGATTTTGGCGAAAAACAAACGGTAGCCATTGGCGGATAAACGCTCTTTTGGACAATCGGTCAAGACGCCAATAATGGAAATATAGGGGATAGTGACAGCGGTAAACATCAGGGTAACGAAGATGTAAGTGGCATAAGCCCACACCAGCTTGCCGTTGTAATCCAGATCAGGTGTCGAAAAGGTCAAAAACACCGAGATACCAAAAGGGATGGCCATAAAGAGGAAATAATGCCGGTAGCGTCCCCAGCGAGTGGTAAATTTATCGGTGAGCATGCCCATCAAGGGGTCTGTCACTGCGTCAATCAACCGCACCACCAGAAATAAAATGGCGACGTCTGCGGCTTTTAAGCCAAAGATATCGGTGTAAAAAAAAGTGATGATTAGCATCATGGAAGAAATCACGACATTGACGGCCATATCTCCGGCGCCAAAGCCAATTTTCTCCATAACAGATAGTTTATAACCTGCCATTCGACTCCCCTGTGGTTTACATCAGTTTTATGCTCAGTTTTTCTCATCTGGCTGCAAAGCCATGGTGGATCCCGATGCTAAAACCTGTTTTATATCATTTATAGTCTTATAGTATTACTAATGAATTCAGCTGGCAAGCCGGAATAAAGGCCTATATTTATTGCCGTGAAATAGTAATTATCTATTTGTTTTATATGGTTATTTAATGGTTTTATTCTCTGTGGGCAGCACAACGAATCGCAGTGGTGTTTCTGCATTTCATTGCTTGCTGAGTTGAACTTATGCTATTTGTAATACAAATTCAACTAAAACAGGATAGACGACATGAGCAAGCTGAGTTTCAGAGCTGTTGCACTTAGGTTGGCACTTTTTAGTGGCACTATGCTTTTGACAAACCCATTACAAGCTGAGCAAGTCAGCATTCATGATCCGGTACTGGCGAAAGAAAAAGGCCAGTATTTTTTATACAGCACAGGTCCAGGCATCACCTTTTATCAATCCAGCGATTTAACAAACTGGCGTTTAGGCGGTCGTGTTTTTGAAGGTGAGCCGGCCTGGGCAAAGTCGGTATCCCCGGGCTTTGATGGTCATATCTGGGCGCCGGATATTTTTCAGCATCAGGGCAAGTTTTATCTGTATTACTCCATCTCCGCTTTTGGTAAAAACACCTCGGCTATAGGGGTCACAGTGAACACTACTTTGGATCCGAAGGATCCAAATTATCGATGGGTGGATCAGGGCATAGTGCTGCAGTCTGTGCCACAACGTGACTTATGGAATGCGATAGACCCTGCCATCATTCTGGATGAACAAGGCCAGGCCTGGATGAGTTTTGGCTCCTTTTGGGGTGGGCTGAAATTGGTGAAACTGGGTCAAAGCCTGACTCGTATAGCGCAGCCAGAACAGTGGCATACGCTGGCCAAAGCAGAGCGACCAGCATTTTTGGATGATGCCGAGCCAGGACCTGCTGAGCTGGAGGCGCCTTTTATCTACAAAAAAGGCCAGTTTTATTATCTCTTTGTTTCTTATGGAAAATGTTGCCGTGGTAAAGACAGTACTTACCATATGGTGGTCGGGCGTTCTCAAACCTTAACCGGGCCTTATCTGGATAAAGAGGGCAAAGATTTAGCTATGGGCGGCGGTTCAGTTTTATTAAAAGGCAATAAAGATTGGCCAGGTTTAGGCCATAACTCTGTTTATGCAATGGATGGCAAAGATTACTTGGTCTTTCATGCCTATGAAATGGCTGACAAAGGCCTGCAAAAGTTGAAGATCACTGCATTGGACTGGGATAACAACGGCTGGCCTTTGGTGAATGATAAAGACTGGTTGGGTTATCAGAGTGAGCTGGTTCGCTAACTTCTGCCGATAGAACGACGCTGCTGTTGTTTTAAAAAAAATTTCGTTTTAGACTCAAAAAGTCTTATTGTAATACAAATATAAATTTAACGATAAATAAAAACAGACAGGGTTAGCTATGACTTCTTACATCAAGCCTTTACCCGGCTTAAAAGGGTACCGGATCCCATTGGCTATCGGCTTACTTAGCCTGTTAGCCGCCTGTTCGCCTGAGCTGCACAAAGGCGAGGTTAAGGTTTCACCTGCTGTTCAGCCTGCCGCATCCGTGGTTACCGAAGTCGAAGATCAAAGTTTTACCAATCCATTATTTGCCAATGGTGCTGATCCCTGGCTGGAGTACTGGCAAGGCAATTATTACCTGACCACCACCACCTGGACCTCTCAGTTGGTGATGCGTAAATCACCCACTCTGGCGGGTTTAGCCACTGCTACTCCGGTGAATGTCTGGTCTGAAACCAATGCCAAAAGTTGCTGTAACTTCTGGGCTTTTGAATTTCATCGTTTGCAGGGGCCTGATGGACCACGCTGGTACATGATGTACACCTCGGGCAAGCAGGAAAATCTGGACGGTCAGCATTTGTCGGTGTTGGAAAGTGCGGGCGACGATCCTATGGGGCCTTATCAGTATAAAGGCTCACCTATGCCTGATAGCTGGAACATAGACGGTAACTATCTGGAACATAATGGCAAATTGTATTTGCTCTGGTCCGAGTGGGTGGGGGATGAACAGCTCAACTGGATCAGTGAAATGTCCAATCCCTGGACTTTAACGGGCGAACGTATGGTGTTGTCCCGCCCTTCATTGCCTTGGGAGCAATCAGGCCGAAAGGTCAATGAAGGCCCGGAAGTGTTGAAACACCAGGGCCGTACTTTTGTCATTTATTCTGCCAGTTTTTGTGATACGCCGGATTACAAGCTGGGATTACTGGAATTGACAGGCGAGGATCCAATGGACGCTAAGTCCTGGACTAAAGCACAGCAGCCCGTGTTTGAGCGCGGCAATGGCGTGTTCGGCCCTGGCCATAACGGCTTTTTTACCTCACCGGATGGCACAGAAAACTGGCTGGTGTATCACGGCAATAATAAAGAAACCGACGGCTGCAGCGCGACCCGTTCGGTCAGGGCTCAACCTTTTAGCTATAAAGCTGATGGTACTCCGGACTTTGGTACTCCGGTGCCTGAGGGGCGAACTGTGGCTGCGCCTTCTGGTGAAAATGGTCCTCTGACGCTGGTGCCTGAAGGCGTGAGCTGGCAGTTGCTCAACCGTTCTACAGGACTTTGCCTGACGCCTTCAGCACAAGGGCTGACAGAACAGGCCTGCGAGGGTACAGGCCTGTGGATTTTAGACCCAACAACCAAAGGCCGTTACCGGCTGGCGACAATTTCAGGGGCATTTTTAGCTGCACATCATCAGCTGTCTGCCTGGGTAAATCAGCCGGAACAGCAATGGCAGTTAAAAGCTGGCAGTGATGGCTATTCCCAGCTGTTCAACGCTGCAGATCAAACAGCTTTGACCCCAGCAAACTGCAAAGCCGACGGCAACAGCTTATGTCAGGACTGGTTATTGGTGCCAACAGGAAAGACGGTGCTAAGCAGCAGACAAAGTGGAAAAGTGCTTAGCACAGCTGGTTGCGCAAGCCAGGATGGAACTTTGATCACACAACAAAGCTGGAGCCAACAGCAATGCCAACAATGGAACTGGAAAGTAGGGCAGGCAGGTTTTCTGCAACTGCAGAACGGTCAGAACCCAGAGCTTTGTGTTCAGGTCAAACAGGATGCTTTAGCTGCTGGTGCTGATCTGATTTTAGGCAGTTGCTCCGCCAAATCCAGCCAGTGGGCTCTGCAACTACTGACAAACGGCGCTGTATCTCTATTCTCGGCTCATACAAAACAGGCTGTCGACTTACCTGGTTGCAGTTTATTTGATGCAGTAGCACTGAAGCAGGCTCCGGCCGCAGCTGATGCTATCTGTCAGCAATTTCAGCTCAGAAACCCTGATTGAGCTAGAAGGCCTCCAGATTAACTACAGCAGTGGCTGTGCGTTCCACTGCTGTTTTTTCATCGACAAATAACATCAGACTGTATTCAGAACTAATGGATGAATAACTGATTTGCAAATGTAAACGGCTGTTGTCCGGCTGTGGTTCTGGCTGAAAATCCAGTACCAGTCTGGTGTTGGCTAAATGGCTGGTTTTATAGTCAGCGCTGATTTTATCCGCAGTTTTCATCACCTGCTCCACTATGCCAAGATGTTGCTCTGTGCTTTGAACTGTCGTCGCATCTGTTTCCGAAGACACCCAGGCTACAGCACCAAATTTGGAGCTGAGCTGGGTAAGAAGTAGGCTGGTTTTTTGTTGCAATAGGGTGTAATCCGGGCCCTGATAATAGTTCAGTTGCAAGGCGCTTAACTTGTCCTCTGTCCACTGCGTTTCTACTTTTGCGGCAGCTTCAAACAAAGTTACAGTCTTTTCGTTTTGTAGCTCAGCACTAAGGCTGGCTTTTGCGGCGCCTAAAACATAAGCATCGACCTGAAAATCTGCCGCCAGCAATGCAGGACTGAATGCCAACATGGCCACAAAAGAAAAAACACGCATACCCACTCCTGTCTGACTGAACCTGTTCTGGCTATAAGATAGCAGTTATAACAATCTTTATGCATCAATTAACTACGACAGCAAACAGAAGATTCTATAGACTCCGGCCCCCGTCGCCGGGGGGAGTAGAAATGCTTGGTTGGAGCAGTGTTGCTTACTCGCGGAATTTTGAAGAGACTGTGTTCAGTTCCTGAGCCAGTGCGCGCAATTGATCAGAAATATCTGCCACTGAACTTTGAACCTGAATAGTACGGCTGAATGAATCTGCCATCTGGTGAGTATTATCTAGCACTAAACTGGCCACCATGGTTTGTTGCTCGGTCGCTGTAGCGATTTGCGCATTGACCATATTAATTTTATCGATTTCCTGATTGATCAGCTCGATAGAGCTACCTGCTTCAGCCGTCAGTACTGCACTGTTATTGGCTTTAGTTACCGCCAGATCCATTAATCGTACTGCGCTGTCGACGTTTTGCGTCAGCTTGCCTAACAATTCACGAATAGTAGTGACTGAAGAGGCGGTACGGGACGACAATAAACGCACTTCATCCGCAACCACAGCAAAACCCCGGCCTTGTTCACCTGCTCTGGCTGCTTCAATAGCTGCATTTAATGCCAGTAAATTGGTCTGATCGGCAATATCATTAATGCTTTTTAAAATGCCACCAACTTCCTGAGTTTGTTTGGCCAGATCGGTGATCACTGTGCTGGTATGGGCAATTTCACTGGCTAAATCTTTAGAGGCCTGTACTGAAGATGTAGTTTTTTCATAACCCTGTTTAGCTAAACGGCTGGCATCATTAGCGCTGCCGGATGCTGCATTTGCTGACTGGCTGATATCTTTGACGCTACTTTGCATTTCTTCCATCGAATGCGACACAGTGTCTGCATCATTTTTTTGCTGACTGGTCATGCCATCAAGCTCTCTCATGCCTTTAGCCAGTTCATCGGCTGTGCGGCTGACAGGGTCTACCAGATGGGCAATAGCTACAAAAGAGCTTTGCAGTAGAGCGATAAACTCATTGAAGTTGCGGGCTACAGCACCAAATTCATCTTCAGAGTCGATGGACAGACGGCTGGACAAAGAGCCTTTACCTGATGCCAATACCTGCAGTGAACTGGCCAGACTATTGGCTGTTTTGCTGATGTTCCGGCCTATCATATGACCAACAACCGCCATAATAATTAACAAGACAGTACCGCATAACACAATAATCAGCACAGAACGTTCAGACGAAGCCGACATATCGACCAGTATTTGTTGAAAGTTATGGTCAGTCTGCTTTTCGTAGGCCACAAAACCGCTTTTTGCGGTTTCATACAAAGCTGTTTTATTTTGAATAATGCTTTGTGCTGCGCCTATATCTAAAGTGCCGTCAATCATGGACTGAGCAATTTCTGCTGCCGCCTTGGCGTAAGCACTAAAATTCTGTTCCAGTGTCTCTAGCTGTTTCAGGTTAGTCGTATCCAGTTTTTTCAGTTGTGACAGATTGGAGACTACTCGTTCTTCAGTCGCTTTGGCTGTACTGAGTATGTCTGGATCGGATAAAGAAACGGATTGAGTAAAGAATTCTTCGACCGCATTAAATTCCACCACCATTTGCGAGGCAAGCTTAGAGCTGTCATACATTTTGTCTTTAATCAGCACGATGCTGTCAGCATTGCGGGCAGCAAAATAAATGGACGATGTCAGTACTATTAAAAAAGCCAGAATTGCGATAGCAATAATAAGCCAGATTTTTTTCAATAAACTCAGGTATTTCAGCATAAGTAGGATCCAGAGTATGGCTTACAACAAAGGCAGGTGATCAGATCACCTGCCTGGACAAGCTTTAGTTCAGTGTTAAGGCCACTTTGACTGCACCAGTCACAGCACCTGTACTGACATAACCAATGGCTGCAGGGTTTTTCGCCACTGCGTCCAGCACTTCCTGTTCTGATGCCAGTTCTTTTGGCGGTGTTCCTTTGCCAGTGAATATCAGTTTAGACCAATAGGCTTTCATCTGGCTGGAAGAACGGCCCAAAGCTTTTTGGTCAAAATCAGCACGCACTGTTACCGCCTCAGCCAGATTTAATGGCTCAGCTGCTTTGCCATCGGTAAAACTCTTGGCGCGGCCGGTAAAAATTTTATTGATATCATCCTGCGACAAGGTTGCTGCATTGGATGGGTGAACTATTACTGCAACATTGGCAAAAGCCATAAAGCTCAGAGTCAGGGCAGGAATGAAGATTAACTTTTTTAACATGATTTGATTCCTTAAAACACCAGATCTACGCCAACAACCAGTACGCTGTCTTTACGATCAGCAGTTTTATTGTCTGCATTGGTATATTGAGCTTTAAAAGCAGCAGAAGGGTGGAAGTCATACCGCACACCGACGTTGATGCTGTTGCGTTCAGTCTCCAGACTGTTTACTAAGCCTGCAACAGGAGCAAAGATAGGTGAAGCCGTTGGTACACCAGCATAAATTTCAGTTTTAGCTTTGTTGTCTTCTTTTTCAAAAGACACATAAGGTGTAATAGTGTCAAAGCGGTGACCAATAGAAATGTAATAGGATTCCTGATCAGAGATAAAAGAGTCGTTTACTGTGGCTTTGGTAATTTCAGACACCACCAGCCAATCATTTTTGTCGATGTTAAAACCAATGCCGGCAAAAGAACTTGATTCATCCACTATATCTAGATCTTTAGCCAAAGCACCCAAACCAAAGCCAGTTAATTGCGCATACAAGCCTGCAGGACTATCCAACTGATCGACATAAAACGTGGTTTTACCTGTCAGATAAGCCAGACGGAATGAATACCCATCCTGACCTAATTCCCAGGCTATCCCGGTAATATTTTCAATTTGTGCATCTGCCGCTGAACTGCCTATAGCAGCATCACCGTCGTAACTACCGACAATAAACTGCAACGATGAGTCGAAGTTACCTAAAGTGGTGGTGTGGTACAAAGATGCACCTTCGATATTATCGAAACCTAAGCCGTAGACACTTTGTGGCACGCGTGACCAGTCATAGGCATAACCTACATCACGAAAATCTGAGTATTTATAAAATGGAGTTCTTAAACGGCCTGCATTGACGCGCAAGGTATCGGTTAAATCATAACTTAAAAATGCCCACTCAAATTTAACATCCCAGTCATCAGCTCCACGACCTAACAGCTGAGCTGTCACCGACAGTTTATCGCCTAAGTCAGACTTTACCTGCAGTGCGGCTAAACTCTCGTTTTTAAAGCTGAAATCATCGTCGTAGCCATAAAGAGTGTCGTCGTTACTTAGCGCCATGCCGCCTTTGATCGAAGCAAAACCATTGATGTCGATTTCAGCATGGCTGGTACCACACAGGGTTGCGGCAATGGTGGCTGCCAGTATTTTACGTTTTAACATAGGGTATCCTCATCGATTTTTTAGTGTTGTACTTTTTGCTGGCCAAAGGGGTTTAGCCTTATAAAAATCAATAGTCAGCCTTGACTAAGTTTTTGCTTTCTATACTGTGCACGGTCCTGCAGCTGGTCGGATATCCCTGTCAGATTTGAATGGCCTGAAGTTGTACCTTTTACAATGTCATCCAATTTTGTCGCTCGAATTATACATCTCACCGAATTTAATTACTAATTTTTTCGTATTTATCAAATTTTCGTTATGACTTGATGTAATAAAACCTAGTCTCTGGCTTTAAACATAGCCAAAGGTAAAGAGTTGGTTGATATTTTTGTTTGATTTACAACAAGTTTAGCTGCACTCGATGGCAACCCTGGTCGATAACCAAAGGCTGATGACTGGCGATAATCAGGATTTGCTGCTGACAGCGACGGCGAAGGGTCTGAATAAGCTGGTTTGCTGTGTTTGCGTCTAAGCCGACTAAGGGCTCATCAAGTAAAAGCACACTACTTTGTTGCAGTAAAAGGCGCGCTAAGGCAATACGTCTGGCTTGTCCGCCTGAAACTGCTACACCATATTCTCCAAGTTCAGTTTCAAGTCCCAGTGGTAAAGTGGCCAGCCAATCACTTAATTGAGCCTCAGCTAAGCTTTGCAGCAATTCCTTGTCACTGGCTTTTGGTTTTGCCAACCGTAAATTGGCGGCCAGAGTCATATTAAATAAGCCGACTTGTTGTGACAGCATACTGATCTGTTCCCGCTGAGTTGAGTCGGTATAAAGCTGTAGCTCTGTGCCATTGAGCAAAACACGACCTGATACAGCTGGCAGCCAGCCGGCTACAGTGGCGAGAAAAGTAGATTTTCCTACGCCGGATGGTCCTTGCAGCCACAGTAGGTCACCGGCTTTTAAGCTGTAACTCACTGGCGTTGTTTGTTGTAAAGCACCTGGGTAAGCAACAGACAGTTGCTGTAAGTCAAGGGTTAAAGGCCCACTTACACAGGTTAAAGTACCAGCCTCCGGCTCTGGCCGGATTTGATTCAATCGCTGTTTTGCCATCAAGCTGTCAGCCAGGTGTCGATACAAAGTAGCCAGAGGTAACCAAATTTCCGGTAAGGCCAAAGTCGACAGCAACATAGCCACTAATGAGGCAATACTAATGTGCTGTTCTGCTGCTAAAGGCAAAGCTGTGATCAGCAAATGAAAACTCATCAGCGCCAGAGTGCTGACTAGTAAAAACTGACAGCACAAGTCCAGTATTTGCTGGCGCCAGAGCAGCTTTTGGTAATGAAGTTCTGTCTGTTGCCATTGCTGTTCTGCTGCTGCCCAGCCCTGATGCAGTTGCAACATAGTAAGGGCTGATAAAGGCTCCAGCAATTCCTGTCGACGTTGTGACGCTAGTATTACCAACTGGCAGGCCCGGCGGTAACCCAAAACAAAACCAAGCAGGGGAATCAACAGCAAACCAAGCAAATACACTAACGCAACCTGAGCTAGTTCTGCTTGCCAAAACCACAGAGCGCAGAGCCAGCCTGCGCTGATCAGGCAGGCCCAGAACACCGGAGCGACCACACGCAAAGGCCATTGATCCAGTCGATCTATGTCGGTGATCAGGCGCTGTAACAGATCGGCTGATTTGGTATCAGGCTTGAGGCTGCTGGCTAAAAAACGTCGCATAAACCACAGCCGCAATTGTTGTAGTAATAACAAAATGGCGTTATGCGAACTTAAACGCTCAAAGTAACGGCTGGCGGTGCGGCTGATGGCAAAAAAACGGATAAGGGCAGCTGGGCCAAAATAGTTAAAACTGGCAGCGCTGGCGAGCTGTAAACCTGCCAACGCAGAGGCGGTAATAAACCAGCCGGAGACAGTTAATAACCCCATAATACTGGCCAGGGTTAAAGCTCCTAACGCCAGACTAAGTAACCACCAGCGCCAGTGTGGACGCATTAAGGCCGACAGTTTCAGTTGATCTTTCATTGGCTTTCCTGCTGATAACTGACCTGATACAACGGATGCGCCTGAATTTCTGCCACAGTGCCTTTGGCAACAATCTGCCCCTGAACTATAAGCCATACCTGATCGAGCCAGTCTAGCCGCTGCAATTGATGAGTGGCGAGCAACAGAGTTTTGCCGCGGCTTAACTGCTCTAATTGCTGAAAATAAAGCTGCTGTTGTGCTGGCGGCAACATAGACGCAGGTTCATCCAATAACCAACACCAGCTTTGTTTTAATAAAGCTCTGGCCAGTGCCAGGCGTTGCAATTGCCCACCTGATAAACCAATACCGCTTTCTGCAAGTTGGGTGTCCAGACCTTGAGGTAAGGCAAAAACAAAGTCAGCACAAAAAGCCTGCTGTAATACCAGTTTGAGTTCAGCTTCTGTCGCAGAGGCTTTAGCAAGTAGCAAATTGCTGCGCAAACTCCCCTTCAGCCACTGGCTTTGCTGAGATAAATACACCAGCTGTTGCCGCCACTGGGCTAAATTCAAGTCGGTTAAGTCATGATCTCCTATCTTGATCTGGCCCTGATCCGGTTGCTGAAAGCCTAACAAAGACTCAAGCAGACTGGTTTTGCCTGCGCCGCTTGGGCCTGTTACAGCAATACGTTGCGCTGGTAAAATCTGCGCCTGAATAGCTGTCACTAATGCAGCTCTGTGCTCTGAACCCCGCAGGCTAACTTGCCGGAACTCAATACAGACCGGCTCTGTTGGGGCTGGAGTGTCGCCGCCTGCACAAACAGGCAAAGCCCAAATCGGGGCCAGGCTGGCAAAAGCGGCTTCAGCCTGAGCTTTGGCATGATAATCTGTGCCTAATTGCCGCAGTGGTGCATAAAACTCAGGCGCCATCAGTAAGATAAACAGCGCCGGTTGATAAGACACAGGAATTTGCGCTTTAGCCCATGGCAACTCGCCAAGTAAACCTAAACCCAAATACAAGGCCACCAGTGCAATGGCCAAAGAAGCAAACAACTCCAGTACAGCACCGGATAAAAAGGCTTTGCTTAACACTGACATAGTGCGGGTTCTGTAGTCTTCACAGGCGTTGTTAAGCCGGTTTAATACCAGCGGTTCTGCTTGTAATTGACGAATAAGCTGGGCGCCACGTAAAAACTCCAGAAAACGTCCACCCAATAAACCTAAAGCCTGCACTTGCTGCTGGCTGGCTTTTGCAGCTTTTTTGCCGAGTAAAATCATAAAAAGTGGAATAAGTGGGGCTGTGGCTAACAACAGCAAGGCGGCCAGCACACTTTGACTGGCAACGGCAACAGAGATAAACAAAGGGCAAAGCACCACCAGATAAAGCTGCGGATAATAACGGCTGATATAAGGGTCAAGCGCGTCAACTTGCTCCAGTAAACGGGTGGATAAATCGCCGTCAGAGGCGATGCGCTGGCGCAGAGGCCCGGCCCGGCTAATGATGCCAAGCAACTGCTGGCGAATGGATGTGCGCAGGTTCTGACTGGCGGAGAGCCCAAGCAGATCTTTGGCTGCCAACAGCATAGGGCGCAGCAGCCACAGCACTAAAATATGCAGCAACAAATCCGTCGGGATCTGCTGCTGGTGTAAAGCCAGATCACATAAAGTCGCCAGCAACCAACACTGCCAGATCATCAGTAAAGAGGCCGCTGCACCCAGGGCTATTGCGAGGTGCAAGCGGTTTTTTTCTGACAGGACTAATTGCCTTAATGACTGCACAGGCATCAAATCCTTATTTACTCTGATGGCTCGTTCTCTTCGCCAGGGTAACCATTAAACTCCAGCCACATCGCATTGATAATGCCAAAAGAGCAGGCCAGTAATACGCCTAATATCCAGGTGAAATACCACATAAAACTGCTCCTTAATACAATGAATGAGTGTTGGCGCTGATGCTGTTGCGGTTTAAACGGCCCCACATTTTCCAGTAACACCAAGCTGTGTAGCACAAAATAATGGGTACAAAAATACAAGCCACCACAAACATGATTTTTAACGTCAGTTCACTGGAGGTTGCATCCCACATCGTCAGGCTGTGGTTGGGCATGCTGCTGGATGGCATAATAAAAGGAAACATCGACACGCCGCAGGTCATAATCACCCCGGCCATGGCCAGTGAAGAGGCGACAAAAGCCTGCCAGCCTTTCGCCAGTTTGCTGCAAAGTGCAGATACCAGGAAAGCCGCCACACCCAGCAGCGGGAAAATCCACAACAGTGGGTAAGTCTCATAGTTGCTAAACCAGGCGCCACTGCTGACTTCCACAGTTTTGGTGACAGCACTGTTGATGGCGTTGCTGTCGATCAGACTGGTGACTTTATAGCCCATACCTGCAGACGCCAGCCAGATACCTGCCGCTACAAATAATACGGCTGCCAAAGTAGCGCTGATTAAAGACACTGCTTCAGAGCGCTGTCGCAGTGGCGCTTCGGTTTTCATTTGCAGATAACAGGCCCCCTGATTAATAAACATCAGCAGGCTTAGCACACCTACTAACAAAGCAAATGGGTTTAATAAAGCCCAGAATGAACCTGTGTAGTAAATCCGCAGTAGCTCATCAAAGTGGAAAGGCACACCTTGCAGCAGGTTGCCAAATGCCACACCAAAAATAATCGGAGGTATGGCAGAACCTGCCGTTAACGCCCAGTCCCAGTTACTGCGCCATTTGGCATTATCCAGCTTAGAGCGATAATCAAAGCCGATAGGGCGTAAGAATAGTGCTGCTAATGTCAGCATCATGGCCAGGTAAAAACCGCTGAAAGCTGTGGCATACACAGGAGGCCAGGCGGCAAACAAAGCGCCACCAGCAGTAATCAACCAGACCTGATTACCATCCCAGTGCGGGGCGACTGCATTGATCAAAATACGGCGCTCGGTGTCGTCGCGGCCTATGACTTTAAGCAGCGCACCTACCCCCATATCAAAACCATCTGTCACGGCAAAACCAATCAGCAACACACCAACCAATAACCACCAGATAAAGCGTAAAAATTCATAATCCATGTTAAACCTCCCGGGCCTGTTCGCCGTGATACTTGCCGGTATGGATGGACGCAGGGCCTTTACGGGCAAAATGCTGCATCAACCAGACTTCGATGATCAGAAACACTGTGTAAAGCGCGGTAATAGCCAATAAGCTGATCCAAATCTCTGTGGTACTCAACTGAGAAGCGGCTAAATGAGTAGGCAATATTTCACCTACTGCCCAAGGCTGACGGCCATATTCGGCAACAAACCAACCCGCTTCACAGGCAATCCATGGCAGAGGTAACGAAAACAGCGCAGCTTTGAGTAACCAGCGTGGTTTTTCCGGTGTGCGCTTGGCACTGTGATAAAAGGACAAGGCAAACACCAACAGCATAATAAAACCAGCTGCCACCATCACCCGGAAAGACCAAAACAGTGGGGCTACTTTAGGAATGCTGTTTTGAACGGCTTGTTCCACTTGTTCTGCAGTCGCATTAACAGGATCGTCAGTGTAGGCCATTAACAACAGGCCATAACCCAGATCATTTTTTACCAGATCAAAGGCTGCGATATTTTCCGGCGTTTTTTCACCGGCACGCAGTTTTTTCAGCAGACCATAGGCTATCTGACCATTGAGAATACGCTGCCGATGGATTTCTTTTAACTCAGCCAGACCTGTGACTTCTTTATCCAAAGATCGGGTCGCTATAAGACCCATTGCTCCTGGGATTTTCAGTGCGTAGTCCGTGCTTTGAGTCTCTTCGTTCGGGATACCAAATACAGTGAAATCTGCTGGTGCTTTGTGAGTTTTCCATTCGGCTTCCACAGCAGCCAGCTTTACTTTTTGTACATCACCCAGCTCATAACCAGACTCGTCCCCTAACACTATGACAGACAAAGCGCTGGCTAAACCAAAAGCTGAAGCTATGGCAAAACTGCGGCGGGCAAAAGCCAGGTCACGGCCTTTGAGCATATACCAGGCAGAAATTGCCAGCACAAACATAGCGCCTGTGACATAACCTGCAGACACTGTATGGACAAACTTCACCTGAGCGACAGGGTTAAATACCACTTCGCTGAAGCTGAGCATTTCCATTCTCATGGTTTCGAAATTAAATTCGGCGCCGACAGGGTGTTGCATCCAGCCGTTGGCAATTAAAATCCAGAGCGCTGATAAATTTGAGGCCAAAGCCACCAGCCAGGTTACTGCCAGATGTTGCACTTTGCTGAGTCTGTCCCAACCAAAAAAGAACAAACCCACTAAAGTGGATTCAAGGAAAAATGCCATCAGACCTTCAATGGCCAAAGGTGCACCAAAGATGTCACCGACATAATGTGAATAATAAGACCAGTTGGTGCCAAACTGGAATTCCATCGCTATGCCTGTGGTGACGCCTAAAGCAAAGTTAATGGCAAATAATTTGCCCCAGAATTTAGTCATATCGCGGTAAATTTCTTTACCCGTCATCACATAAACTGACTCCATAATAGCCAACAGGAAGGTCATACCTAAAGTCAAGGGCACAAACAAGAAGTGATACATTGCCGTAGCGGCAAACTGTAATCTGGAAAGTTCTACAACATCCATTCGGATTGCTCCTCCATCTGGAACTGTGGGGATGGTCTGCTATTTTGGCTAAAGCACCAGTTAGTAGCTAAAGCTCATACGTCAGCATGAGTGAACACTAAGCTACGCCTTTTGTCTGTCTGCTGTGTTGACGGGGATCAATAAAAATTGATGAATAAGTTGTAAATAGTGGGAATTTGATAAAAATCGCAAATGGTATTCTGTTACTATCGAAATCAACATCAGGATTGTGAAGGCTCAGGTATGAAAATATTAGTGATAGGTGCTGGCTGGTTGGGAACTCAACTGGCGACACAGCTCAAAACAGATGGGCATGAGTTATGGCTTAGTAGCCGTAGTACAACTAAATCTTCTGCCGTCGCTGAACAGTTTGGTCATTTTGTGTTGGATTTAGGCCAATCTATCCGGCCTACCCCAGAGCTTGAATCGTTATTTAAAGATGCGCTGATTATTTGTACAGTTCCCGCCAGCCGTTCAGATGGCGAGGGTTACACCAGAGGATTGGCTCAGCTTGCTACTTTGATGAAGCAATTGGGCGCAGCGGCCTGTATCCATTTAAGTAGTTCAGGCATTTATGAAGGCTTGTCAGGTGAAGTTAACGAACAAAGCCAGTTACAACTGGCCGATCCGCGTATCGAATTGCTGGCCGTTGGCGAGCAATTATTAAGAGTGGCCGTGCCTTGCTGTACTTTACGTCTGGCAGGTTTAATTGGTCCTGGCCGCCATCCGGCGCGGTTTTTATCTGGTAAACAGGCTGGTGCCGCTGATGTGGCTGTAAATATGGTACATAGCAGTGATATTTGTGCTGCAGTTTCTGCCATAGTCCAGCAACAGTTATGGCCAGAGCTGTTTAATTTATCCAGCCCACAATTTTGTTCCAAGGCGGAGTTTTATCTGACCGCCTGTGAATTAGCCTCTTTACCAGCTCCGGTGTTTGAAACTAAAAGTACAGCAACCCCAAGTCGCAGAGTGAGCAGCGCAAAATCTCAGACTATTGCTGGCTTTCACTACCAGTTTGAGTCTGCTTTGGCTGCTTTGCCCTTTTGTAGCTGAGTTTTACTAAACCAAAGCAACTATAAAGTTATAGCTCTGTAGCCGGGTAACCGGCTTCATCCAGCGCTGCAATAATATCCTCTGCTGCCAAATCGCTTTCAACATCTACCTGCTGCTGCGCTAAATCTACTGTCACTTTGGCATCAGCCTGCAACTGTGCAACTGCTTTATTCACTATGCTGATGCAGTGGTTACAGCTCATGCCTGTGACTTTTAGTTGTACTTTCATACTATTTTTCCTTTTTACTGTTGAGTTAGCTTGCGAACATGATGAACGCTTCCCCTGTGTTAAGGTCAAGTGTTAGTGCTGAACTTTTTAGTTGACCTTACCCTAAGGGCAAGCTTTAGCTTTGAAGCTATCGGGGTATTACCCTTTTTTGACTGGAGTCATGGTATGTCTGAACAGATCCAATTGAATATCAGCGGAATGAGCTGCGCTTCCTGTGTGGGCCGTATTGAAAAAGCTTTAGCTAAAGTGGCAGGTGTAGAGCAAGTCAACGTCAATCTGGCCACTGAAACCGCAGCGATTAGCGGCCTTGCTCTGTCGCCAGAGGTATTGATGGCTGCTGTGGAGAAGGCGGGCTATCAGGCTAGTCTGCCGCAGGAAAAGCCGGTAGTTGAGGTTGCTCAGCCTGCTTTTTATCAGCAGGAATGGTGGCCTGTTGTTGCCAGCATAGTGCTGACTTTGCCTTTGGTACTGCCAATGATTGGCATGCTGTTTTGGCTGGATTGGATGTTGCCATCCTTCTGGCAATGGTTGTTGGCTACTCCGGTGCAGTTCTATTTTGGCGCGCGTTTTTACAAAGCGGGCTGGGCTGCACTTAAAGCAGGCAGCGGCAATATGGATTTGCTGGTGGCCATTGGTACCAGTGCAGCTTATGGTTTGTCCTTGTATCTGTGGTGGGATTTTGCTGCACAGCATGCAGGGCATGGCGCGCCTCATTTGTATTTTGAAAGCAGCAGTGCAGTATTAAGTCTGGTGCTGTTGGGTAAGTATCTGGAACACAGAGCAAAAAAACGCACTACTGACGCCTTAAGGGCGCTTGAAAATTTAAAACCCGCAGTCGCGACTGTGTGGCAAAACGGGCTTTGGCTTGAAGTAAAAGCGGAAGCTGTGCAACAAGGGGACCTGGTGCTGGTAAAGCCAGGCGAACGAATTCCGGTGGATGCTGTGGTTGAGCAAGGCCAAAGCCATGTAGATGAAGCCCTGATCAGCGGCGAGTCTGTGCCGGTCAGTAAAACACTGGCAGATAAAGTGACAGGGGGCTCAGTCAATCTGGATGGTGTATTGCAGATCAGAGCCAGTGCTGTAGGAGCTGAATCTACCTTGTCCCGCATTATTCAATTGGTGGAACAGGCGCAAGGGGCGAAAGCGCCTGTCCAGGCATTAGTAGATAAAATCAGCGCTGTTTTTGTGCCGGTGGTTTTACTAATAGCTCTGGCGACCTTGTTGGGATGGGGGCTGCTGACTGAAGATTGGGTGACAGGTATTCTCAATGCGGTTGCGGTATTGGTGATTGCCTGTCCTTGTGCTCTGGGTCTGGCCACACCTGCTGCTATTATGGCAGGGACAGGTTCTGCTGCGCGTTCAGGAATTCTGATTAAAGATGCTATTGCCTTAGAGCAGGCGAAGGCGGTGAACCTGGTGGTGTTTGATAAAACCGGTACTTTAACCCAAGGCAAACCGGTGCTGCAGCAAGTCAGTCGTTTTACTGATGAAGCTGATACGCTGCAATGGGCTGCCTCGTTGCAGCAAAACAGCGAGCATCCGCTGGCCAAAGCTTTACTGGCTTATGCCGCATCGCATCAGGTTGCAACAGTTGAAGCAACAGAGTTCCGCGTAGTCGCAGGCAAAGGTGTACAAGGTAAAGTGCAAGGTCGTAGTCTGGTGCTCGGTAGCAGCCACTGGATGCAGCAGCTGGGATTAGACTTGCCGCTCGGACAGATTAAAACCGGCGGAGCCTCAGTGTCCTGGCTGGCGGAGCAGCAAGCAGATGAGAGTTATCAGTTGTTGGCGCTGTTTTGTTTTACCGATGAGTTAAAAGCTGATGCGGTGCAGGCCGTGAAGTTGTTACAGCAACAAGCTATAGCTGTAGCTATGTTAACGGGCGACAGCAAAGAGAGTGCCGCTTTAATAGCCCAGCAACTGGGGTTAACCGACTGGAAAGCTGAAGTGCTGCCCGGTGAAAAAGCCGCTGCTATTGCCAGCTGGCAACAACAAGGCTATCAGGTGGCTATGGTAGGTGATGGCATAAATGACGCACCAGCTTTAGCTCAGGCAAATTTAGGCATAGCTATGGCCAGCGGCACTGAAGTTGCGGTGAGCGCCTCCGCCATGACGCTGATGCGCAGTAAACCTTCGTTGGTCAGTGCGGCCTTGCAGATTGCCAGACTGAGTTATCGCAAAATTCAGCAAAATCTGTTTTGGGCTTTTATCTTTAATGTCATAGGCATACCGCTAGCCGCTTTAGGTTATCTGAATCCGGTGATTGCAGGTGCAGCTATGGCCTCTAGCAGTTTATTCGTGATTAGTAATGCTCTGTTGTTACAGCGCTGGAAAGCACAGGAGTAAAATGATGGCTACTTTAGTGACTATTGGCCAGGCGGCCAAGCAGACCGGACTGTCCGCCAAGATGATTCGTCATTACGAAGAAGCAGGCTTGCTGCATAAAGCCAACAGAACAGATGCTGGCTACAGGTTGTATAACAGCCTGCAATTGCAACAGTTAGGTTTTATTAAACAGGCTCGTACTTTAGGCTTTTCGATAGCACAAATAAGTTCTTTGCTAGGCCTGTGGCAAAATCCAAACCGCAGCAGCAAAGAAGTGAAACAACTGGCGGAACAACATCTGGACGAAATTAAACAGAAAGTGACGGAGTTGCAGCAGATGCAGCAAGTTTTACAGCAATTAGCTGACAGTTGTTGCGGTGACGATCAACCCCAGTGTGCGATTCTGGATGGATTACAAAAATAAAGGTTTGCTTCCTGTAAAAAGAAGATCCCGGCACAGACCGGGATCTTCCGCTAAAAACCCAGGGATTAAGGCTGATAGGAGGTTGTCAGAGTCAAACCAGACACTGCGGTGTAACCACGGATACCAATGTGGTAAGTAGCGGCCACAGGATTATTAAAAGTACAGCTTTCTGTATTGCCGTTCAGGTATGGGCGGCAATCATAAGCAGAAGTGGTAGGTTGTGAACCACGGCGTACATACAGATCGGCATCACCAGTACCGCCTGAGGTATTCACTGTCAACACACTCATACCAGCCGGCACGACCAGGGTGTAATATTTCCAGGAATTACGTGACACAGAAATATTGTTTACAGTTGAAGTTGCGCCTGTTCCACCGCCTGTACCACCTCCGGTGCCTGAAGCCGCTGCCACAGCTGCAGCTGCATCAACAATTCCAGTACCACAATTGCTGCAGCTGGCTGGGAAAGAGCGGGTGGTTGTTTTCAGGATGCTTTCAATTTCATCCGGCGTAGCCCCAGGTTTTTTCTGAGCTATTAAGGCCGCAACACCAGCCACATGAGGGGCTGCCATTGAGGTACCTTGGCTGTAACCATAACTGTCTGAGCCCGGTGTTGTAGTACCTGTATTATAAGTAGACAGAATACCGTTTGGATCGTTTGACGAGTTCATAGCACCGCCAGGTGCTGCGACATCAATAGAAGTACCGTAGTTTGAATAATAAGCGCGGCCACCGCTGCGGTTCGTCGACGCTACGTTCACTACACCGGCACAGTTACCTGGGTTGAAGTTATTGGCGTTTGCATTGTCGTTACCTGAGGCTATCACAATAACTGTGCCACGAGAGCGGGCAGAGTTAATAGCAGCCTGAGTGGTAGAGTCACAAGCTCCTGAACCACCTAAACTCATATTGATCACTTTAGCCGGGTTGGCGTTCGCAGGAACACCAGACACTGTGCCACCAGAAGCCCAGATAATACCGTCTGCTATATCTGAGGTGTAACCACCACATTTACCCAGTACACGAACCGGCACTACTTTAGCGCCGTAAGCCACGCCCGCAACACCTGAACCATTGTTAGTCACAGCTGCTACTGTACCGGCGACATGTGTACCATGCCATGAAGAATCCTGAGCAGAGTGCGTGCCACCACATTCGTTGGCTAAAATCCAATCACCCGGATCCTGAGCATTGCTGTCGCGGCCGTTACCATCGTTGCCAACAAAACTGTCAGAAATCATGTCATAACCAGGCAGTATATTGGCGTTTAAGTCCGCATGTGGACGGTAGCCTGTATCTAATACCGCTACTACTACACCAGCACCAGTGGCATTGTCCCAGGCTGTGTTGGCACGTAAACCACCTGTAGATTCATAGTAATGCCATTGACTGGTGTACTGAGTATCGTTTGGTGTGGCGGCAATTTTTAACATACGGTCTTCTTCAACCGACTCCACTAAAGGATCCTGCGCCAACAGCTCAATAGTGCGTGCCGTTTCTGCTTTGGACAGACGACGTTCAGCTTTTACTACATGACGGTCTGCGACAGCCAAAGAGCGGACAAAGCTCATAGGTTCACCAGCACGGCTGGATAATTCAGCTGCGGCATGGGCTTTTAACTTATTGACTGAATTTGTCGCAGTGTTCGTTAAACCCTGAGCAGATAAAGTCGCGGCATTTTTATATTTCACGATAAAACGGGTAGGTGGCTCGACAGCTTTGGGTTCGTTCACCTCTAAACGGATACCAGTGTTTTCTGGTGCTGCTTGCGCTGCAGTAGCTAATAAGGACAGTGCGGACAAAGTAAGCAATGAGACTTTGGATAAGTTAAATGTTTTATGTTGCATTTTATTCTCTCAAATTATTGTTATCTGGATTTGCCTCATCCATGGATACCCTTGTCCCTTATTTAGTTGATATAGTGGGTGGGCGGTACGATAATTGGTCAATAAAATGTTAATGTAAATAGGTGTATATTTATCAAATTTAATCTTTTGTTTTCATTTTTTCGGTTTTATTTGGTTTTAATGCGATAAGTTGCATGCTGGGAGCGGCTAAAATGCTGGGTTTGATTACATTTGGTAACAAGTGTGTATTTGTTGATAAGGTTATTAGTTATGCCAAAATGTTATAAAAACTGTCGGGTTATTTGTCAGAAAACTGTTTTTTCAGATCGTTTTTTGGACAATGCAGAGAGGTTTTAGAAGTGGCGAAGCCCTTTTGCAGGCTTCGCCAACTGTATTAATGATGAGAGTGGGCCTTGGGTTTTCTCACTTTCAGTGTGTCAGCACTTTCAGTGCTGTCAGATGCTGCCGACTTGGCTGCTGGTACTTCTCCTGTCCATTCCTGCGCCACAGTACCGGCAGGATGTTGATACCAGCCCGGATCTTTGTAATCACCCGGGGCCTGATCCTTGCGCACTTTAAAGACGCTGAACATACCGCCCATTTCAACTGAGCCAAAAGGCCCATCACCGGACATCATCGGCAGTGTATTGGCAGGCAAAGGCATTTGCATTTCGGTCATATCCGCCATGCCGCGTTCGCCCATTACCATATATTCCGGCACCAGCTTGTTGATCTTTTGCATCAGTCCACTGTGATCCACACCAATCATGGTCGGTACGTCGTGACCCATCGCATTCATCGTATGGTGCGATTTATGGCAATGGAAGGCCCAGTCACCTTCTTCGTCGGCCAGCAATTCAATCTGGCGCATCTGCCCTACAGCCACATCTGTGGTGACTTCAGGCCAGCGCGCAGAAGTGGGCACAGGACCACCGTCTGTGCCCGTGACTGTAAACTCATGGCCATGGATATGAATAGGATGGTTGGTCATCGTCAGATTACCCACCCGGATCCGCACTTTGTCATTTTTGCGCACCACTAGCGGATCTATGCCAGGGAAGACGCGACTGTTCCAGGTCCAGAGGTTAAAGTCGGTCATGGTCATAATTTTTGGTGTCGCACTGCCCGGTTCTATATCGTAAGCATTGAGCAGGAAACAGAAATCACGGTCTACTTCGTCAATATGAGGATGTGCATCTTTTGGATGGGTGATCCACATGCCCATCATGCCCATGGCCATCTGCACCATTTCATCAGCATGAGGATGGTACATAAATGTACCGGGACGGCGGGCAACAAACTCATACATAAAGGTTTTACCAGGCTGGATGGCGCGCTGATTTAAACCTGAGACTCCGTCCATGCCATTAGGTAAACGCTGGCCATGCCAGTGCACTGAGGTATGTTCAGGCAACTTATTGGTGACAAAAATCCGCACTCTGTCGCCTTCCACCACTTCAATAGTAGGGCCTGGTGACTGACCGTTGTAGCCCCACAAATGCGCTTTCATACCAGGAGCCAGTTCACGCACTACTGGTTCTGCCACTAAATGGAATTCCTTTACGCCATTGTTCATTCGCCAGGGTAAAGTCCAGCCGTTTAATGTAACCACAGGGTTATAAGGCCGGCCAGTATTGGGAACCAAGGGGTCCATAGTGTCAGCGGATTGCTGGATCACAGGTTCAGGCAAAGCGGCCATTGAGCTTCTGCTGACTGCGGCTACACCTACAGCAGCTGTAATAGCACCGACTTTTTTTAATAAATCACGACGGGTTAGCATCACATTCTCCTGTTAATGACCAGCTGCAGCAGCTGTGTTGTTTGCGGTTTCAGATTCAGCTGCAGGCTGTACTGTTGGACTGCCCCACAAGCTTTGTTGCAGCTGCAGTTCTGACAGATAAAAATCGCGCTGTGCATTCATTTGTCCAGTCACTGTTTCGACCTGAGCCTGGGTATCCGCTATCAGTTCAAATACGCCAATTAACATGCCGTTGTAACGCAGCACGTTTTGCTGATTAATTTTTTGCGCCAGTGGCACTAACTGGTCCTGATAGTGTCGGGCGATTTGGTAGGAGCTTTGGTGTAAAGTATAGGCCTGGCGGACTTCTGTGCGGGCCTTTTGTTCCAAAGCTTTGGCTTGCCACCAGGCTTGCTGGTATTGAGCCTGAGCTTTGCTGATGCGGGCAGAACCTGAATCAAACACAGGCAGTTCAAAGCCCAGGGCTACTTCGCGTTCTTCGCTATGTTGCATGGAGCCAGCAATCTCAGCAGACAAACCACGGACAAAACGGCTGTTTTTCTCGAGGCCTAATTGCAGTTCCAATTGGCTTAAGCGGGCTTTGGCTTGTTGTAGATCCAGTCGTTGTGCCAGAGCTTGCTGCTCCAGATTATCCTGCAACGGCAATGTGGCAGGGATAGCGGGCAAGTAGGCTGGCAGCTGCAAGTCTGTCGTTGGGTCTACACCAAGCAGCAAATAAAGCTGCTCACGGCTTTGTTGCTGTTGTTGTTTCGCTTGCGCCAGTTGCAGGCGAATTTCTGCGGCAAACTTCAACTGACGTGCTTGTTGCAGTTCGCTGTAATTGCCAACCTGATACATCCTATTAGCCAATTCAGCCGACGCATCTATGGCTTCCTGCACTGTAAGCAGATAGTCATAACGCTGCTGCGCTGTAACCGCTTCAATAAAAGCGCCGCGGCTTTGTGTCAGCAGATTAATTAACTGTAATGCGACTTGCTGCTGTTGTTGCTGTGCTTGCTGCGCAGCAATGGCTTTGTCCCTGCTTAAAAAAATCAACTTAAACAGATTCAGCGAAAAATCGAGCTCTGTGTTGTAGCCTTCTTCTCCCCGGCTTCTGGTCACTCTTAACCCTGGATTAGGTAATAAGCCCGCCTGAGTTAATTCTGCCTTGCTGATGGCCACTGAGGCCAATGCAGCCAGAAAATCCGGATTGTTTAATACCGCAATACGGCTAACGTTCTCTGCGGTTAAAGGTTCAGCCAGCAGCCGGGCTATTTCCTGGTCTGCTTCTGCTCTTACCGTAGGATCTGTGGCTGACAACTGAACCTGCATCGCTGCAGCCGTTTGGGTTAAGATTTCAGGCTGTTCTGGTGTTGTGGTGACGGCACAGGCACTCAGTAATAGTGCTGCCAGCAGCGGACAAAACTTAGTGATGATGTTCATCTTCATCTCCTGTTTTTACCTTCTTGTGCTTTGAGTGATCCATTGGCTCGGAATGCTTGGAATGGTCCATTGGCCTGGAGTGTTTGGAGTGATCCATTGGCTCGGCATGCTTAGAGTG
Organism: Rheinheimera mangrovi; assembly: GCF_003990335.1. Classification (NCBI taxonomy): domain Bacteria; kingdom Pseudomonadati; phylum Pseudomonadota; class Gammaproteobacteria; order Chromatiales; family Chromatiaceae; genus Rheinheimera; species Rheinheimera mangrovi. Next base: position 1,152,273 of record NZ_CP034683.1, read on the forward strand.
ATCCATAGGCATCGAATGCTTGGAATGGTCCATAACTTCGGCATGTTTGGAATGATCCATAGGCATCGAATGTTTGGAGTGGTCCATAGCTTCGGAATGCTTGGAGTGATCCATAGGCATCGAATGTTTGGAATGATCCATAGCTTCGGAATGTTTTGAGTGGTCCATCGACTCGGAGTGCTTGGAGTGATCCATCGGCATCGAATGCTTGGAATGGTCCATGCCCCCATGGCCAGCGGCTTGACTAGCGTAGTATTGCCAGCCACCCAATTCTGCAACTTTTTGGTTGGCTTGTTTCCAGTCAGTGGTGTTGTTTTGCAAGGTAACAGTAGTAAGAGGCTGAACTGTTGTCTCTTCTGTTGCGCTGGCTAACGCCGAAGCGGAAAACACCACGGCGGCAGCGACGAGTGCCGGATAAATAAACTGATGCATAAAATCATAACCTGTTTAATAAAGCTGAAAAACACACCACAGACACAGCATTCAAATTGGCTGTTGTGGTGTAACTACCATGTTCAGCTGAATAAACGGGGTGGTCGTTCCAGACCTGAGAGCGTCAGAGGTAAAACTAAAGAATTAAAGCTGATGATCCGCTCAGTTTGTGGCGGGGCGGCGATAAAGTCCGATGGATTGATCATCAGTACTGCCGCAGCACAACTGACAGCACAGCCGGGACAGGACAATTCGTGATCATCCACAGTAAGGTTGCCGGAATCATTCAGGACCAGTTGATGGTCTGAATGCTCAGGCATACTGTGATGACTGTGTTCTGTCATCATCTGGTGTTCTGGCATTTGGGAGTGCTTGCTTGAATGATCCGGGCCACAACACAACATAGCGGCTGCTGCCACTCCCTTAAAAAGGAGTAAGCCGATAAGCATCAGTAATGTCAGACGGGATATTTTCCCGCGATTTCTGTTCATGCCGTTTCGCTGTGTGCCAGATAAACCAGTGGCGCTACCCTAATACAAAGCCTCTAAAAACTCAAGTTCAAGACGGCTTTTAGCAAAAATACAAAGTCTTGACGGAGTGACCCGGGCGAGTCATTGTAACTATCACTACAGAGACCGGAACTAAGCAAAATGGCATTCACTGCAGAGCAGGCATTTTATGCCGAAGTAAAACAGGCTTTAAAAGCCCGACGTCAGCAACAATGGTCAAGTGCCTGGTCGCATTTGGAGCGAGCGCATATTTTGGGACAGCAGCAGTTTATGTTGCATCTGCAAAGTCATTGGTTGATGTTAAAACTTGCAGCTGACCAATCAAACTGGGCTGAAATTCGGGGGCAGGTGCTGCGTTTGTTACTGACTCCTGTGGGGCATTTAACAGGACGTTTGCCTACAGGTAACCCGGGTTCCAGTCATTATCCGGTGTTGCAACCTCAGCCTGTACCTGAGGATTTACAGCATTTTCTGTCCACCACAAAAGATCAGGGCCTTAAGGGCTGATTTAATTATTCTGTGGTATGTTTTTAGTTAAAGAATATGTTGTCAGCACAGGAGTGCACAGATGCAGGTTGCCGCAGTTCCCGAGAATGAACAAGACAGATTAAAAGCACTGCTGAAATTACAGATCCTGGATACTGAACCTGACAGTACTTTTGATGTTGTCACGTCCTTAGCCGCCAGCATCTTTAAGGTCCCTATTGTGCTTGTGTCTTTGATTGACGAGCAGCGGCAGTGGTTTAAAAGTAAGCATGGACTAGAAGTTTGTCAGACGGACCGTAAACTGGCCTTTTGTGCTCATGCTATTTTGCAGTCTGATGTTTTTATTGTCGAAGACGCCTCAAAAGACGAACGTTTTGCCGACAATCCTCTGGTGTGCACTATTCCAAATATTCGTTTTTATGCCGGTTGTCCGCTGATCAATGAGCAAGGTTTTGCCTTAGGCACCTTATGTATAATCGACTCTGTGCCTCGAAAAATGACAGAGCACGACAAAACCTTATTACGCCAACTGGCGCAAATGGTGATGGACAGGCTGAATGAGCATAAACGCAAACTGCAAACTGAACATAAGCTGCAATTATTAGATTTATTACTCGACTCCATTCCTGATGCATTAGTAGCCTGTGACAGTGAAGGGCAATTAGAACAATTTAACAAAGTAGCGCGAGAATGGCATGGCGTGGATGTACGGCACTGCGAGGCTGAATTATGGAGCCATCACTACAATTTATACGAAGCAGACGGCAAGACGGTATTACCTGTTGAACGAATTCCATTACTTCGGGCTTTTCATGGTGAAACTGTACTCAGTCAGGATATTTGTATTAAAAGTAAAAACCAGCCTCCACGTTGGGTGCGTTGCCGTGGTGAACAGCTTAAAACTCGCTCTGGTCAGGTGTTAGGGGCCTTAGTACTGATGCACGATATCAGTGAGCAAAAGCAGCTGGAGCAGATGAAAACTGATTTTATTTCTACCGTCAGCCATGAATTGCGGACACCTATTACGGCTATCAGTGGTGGTTTGGAGCTGGTGATCAATCAAGTGTTAGGACCTGTTCCTGAAAAAGCCTTAGCCATGCTGAAGGTGGCCAGCCAAAATAGTAAACGCTTGCAGCTACTGGTCAACGATTTGCTGGATATGGAAAAGCTCAGCGCAGGGAAAATGGATTTCTATCTGCAACCTTGTGATTTAGCTGTGGAATGCCAGCAGGCAGTTGCACAAAATCAGCCCTACGCCGATAAGTTTTCAGTGCAACTTTGTGCACTGAACAACGAGCCTGTCATGATGCAGCTCGATAGCCACAGGCTGCAGCAAGTGTTGAGTAATTTATTATCCAATGCGATCAAGTACTCAAAAAGCGGTGCTGCTGTGGTTCTGAGTTACGCCCAGCTGGATAACAAAATACGCCTTCAGGTGGAAGACAAAGGCGACGGTATACCACTGCAGTTCCAGGAAAAAATATTCCAGCGTTTTGCTCAGGCCGATGGTTCGGATAGCAAAGCTCGCTCAGGTACTGGCCTTGGTTTGGCGATAAGCAAAGCCATTATTGAGTCGATGGGCGGCAGTATTGGCTTTCACTCAGTGCCAGGCCAAGGCACTGTATTTTATTGTGACTTTCCGCTCTCCGACTAAGAAAGACTCGATAAACAGCAAAGCTCTGCAGCGTAAGCTGCCGTATGAAAGGTTAGTTGTCCTCAATCTCTGCCAAAAGATAAAACAAAGCTGCGATAGAAGCGGCCTGAATTTTTACAACACAACTTTGGGCTAATGCAAAAAAATGCGCCTGTACCAGAGCTGTTAGTTCCTGCTGATTAAACTGCCTGGCTGAAACAGGTAAAGATGATGCGGGTAAAGTGCTGTTATGTCGTTTAAATTGCTGCAGCAGATAGGCCTGACCTGTCGCATCAATCAGCAGATCGTCAGGAGTTAAATAGGGCTGTTGCAGCTGATAGTGCTGCTCAAAGCTACTCTGGGTGGCGATATAGATCAGCTCATCCTGACCTGCGAATTTAAAAATGGCTGGGTAGTGGATCATCATTCGCGCTCTTCAAAGTCGTTGTGCCATTGTATCTGTAAAAAGAGTGGAGTGCAGCGAGTGATAGAGTGCAGTAAACAAAGTTGTAGCCATAAAAAAGCCCCTTGCTAACAAAAACAAGGGGCAAAAGGCGCGGATGAGCCTATGGGTTAAACTGTTACTATGAAATTTTGCAGGAACCTCACAACAGATACCGTTATACGCCCTTTACTTCGTCAGTAAAATTCGAATATAACTGCCTATATGTTCGTAAATAATTGAATTCATATGACTCCGGTAAATTACAACCAACTCTATTATTTTTATCTGGTGGCAGAACACGGCAGTATTGCCCGTGTCAGCGAGCTGTTGCATATCACACCACAAACGATCAGTGGTCAAATCAGCGCTTTTGAACATGGTATCGGTACTGCTTTGTTTTCCCGGCAGGGTAAGCGGCTGGTTCCCACTGAATTGGGGGTGGTGGTGCAGCGCTATGCCGCAGATATCTTTCAGTTGGGGGATGAGCTCAAAGCCGTACTGACCCGTCAGCACAGCAGCTGGCAAAGTTTTAGTGTCGGCATTACCGATGTTTTGCCTAAAGCTTTTGTTTACGAAATGCTGAAACCTATTTTGCAGTTGCCGATTAAACTGATTTGCCGTGAAGGCGAGCAGGCCGGGCTTTTGTCAGAGCTTGCCATCAATAAACTTGATATGGTGTTGTCCGATCAGCCCATTCAGCCTGGCAGTCATGTTAAAGCCTATAGCCATTTAGTCACAGAGTCGCCAATGGCGGTGTATGCCTGTGAAGCGTTGGCACAGCAGTTAAGCGCAGATTTTCCGCGTTCGTTACACGATCAGCCTTTTTTATTACAAGGTAAAAAATCCATTATCCGTCAGCAGTTAATGGGCTGGTTTAATGAAGTGGAAGTGCAACCTGATGTGGTGGCTGAGTTTGATGACAGTGCACTGATGCAGGCTTTTGCTCAACAAGGCCTTGGGGCTTTTGCTGCGCCTTTATTGCTGGAAACTCAGTTATTAAATAACTACCGCTTATTAAAAGTAGGGGTGATCCACAGGGTGACAGAACGTTTTTATGCCATATCACCTGAGCGTAAACTGACTCACCCGGCCGTGTTACAGCTGGTGAAAGCGCTGCAACAGGATGGCCAGACGAGTGATAAGGGCGTGGGGGGTTAAGCTGCAGAAAATGGTTGCAGCTGCTGTTGTGTGCGTTTGGTACCAGACAGCAGCTGATCGGTGGCTTGATCTATAGCTGCCATTTGTTGATAAGCCAAATTGGTGCCTTGTTCTATTTCGGTCAGGTGATGATGATTTTGCTCTGAGCTATGCGCCAGTTGTTGCACGTGTTGTTGGATATGATTCAACTGCTGCTGGGCATTTTTCAGTTGCAGCTCCAACTGGCTAAAATCGCCACTGGTTTGTTGTATTTGCTGCTGAGCAGCTCCTGCTTGTTCTTGCAGTTGCTCCGACTCATTCTTGGTATCGCGCACTAATACATCCATTTCATTCAGGAAACCAGAGATCTGGCCTGTGGCACTATTGACCTTAGCGGCCAGAGTGCGAACTTCGTCGGCGACCACGGCAAAACCACGGCCAGCGTCGCCAGCCCGCGCTGCTTCTATTGCCGCATTAAGTGCCAGCAGGTTGGTTTGATCAGAGAAGTTTTCCACCATCAATAAAATCTGCCGCACGTTTTCAGCATTTTTCTGCAGGCCTGTGACAGTGCCACCAAAGTTCGCCAACAGCTGTTCAATTTTATGCAGTTGTGTGGTGAGCTGATTAAGCTGAGTGCTGGCTGTTTTGGCGTTGTGCACTGTGCTGCTGGCAACCACTATCACCTGATCGTTGCTTTGCACTATCTCGGCCAGACGTTGCAATGACTGATCGCTTTGTGAGCGGATTTGCTGGCTGCTTTGTTCTGCACCCTGCAACTGTTGTCTGGTGCTGTGTACAGCTTCCGCTACTTGCTGGTTGACTGCAAAATTGCTGGAGGCTTGCTGATGAATGTCTCGCAGCATGCCGGATAACTGATTTACAAATAAATTATATTGCTCAGACAAAGTACGGAATTCATCAAAAGTAAAAGCCGGTAAACGGGTTTTTAAATCGCTGCCCGCCTGATTGGCTTGTTGCAAGGCATCGACCAGAGCTTTAACCGGCCTGACTATTAAATGCATTAAATAACCTATGGTGAACACAAAAGCACCGGTACCAAGCACTAAAATCCACCACCAGCTTTGCCCTGCATGGCCTTCGGTAGGGTAGGCTGCAAACATCGCCAGCCAGAAAATTAGTGTTAAAAATCCTATGTTGCCAACAATTTTTAATGTCAGGCTGTAGAAAAACTGCCGCTCAATTGCACTGTAGATATCGTTAAATAAGCTCATGTCCTGACTCTCAGTCTAAGTTCCAAACCCAATTGCTGATGTTGAACTATAAACCGTCTTTACAGGTGGTTTATTGTTCTATGTCATACCATAACCAGTTTTTCATATTTTTTTAAGTGCATCAGGCAGTTTGTTTTTATAGAATGAGTATATGAAACGTATATAAAGTGTATCTATGGGCATAGTAAAAATATCGGACGACCTGCATGAAGACTTGCGTGAAGCCAGCAAAGTGATGGCGCGTTCTATCAATGCGCAAGCTGAATTTTGGATCCGGGTGGGCATGCTGGCAGAACTGAATCCCCAATTAAGCTACCAGGACTTGTGTCGTAAATTACTGAAAAACAAATCTACTACTTTGCAGGACTTACTGAATGAACTCGATCCATCTGAAAACCCCGGCTGAGCTGGAGATCCAACACAAAGCTGGCCAATTATTAGCGCAGGTTTTTCTGATGCTGGATGAGCTGGTAAAGCCCGGTGTCAGCACCATGCAGATTAACGACGCAGTGGAAGACTTTATCCGCGGACCTTTGGCATCAAGGCCAGCCAGTAAAGGTCAGTATGACTATCAGTATGTGCTGAACAGCTCCATCAATGAGGTGGTGTGTCATGGAATGCCCAAACAAACAGATATTTTAAAGGAAGGCGACATAGTCAACCTGGACATTACGCTGGAAAAAGACGGATTTATTGCTGATTCCAGCAAGATGTATTGTCTGGGTAAAGTTAGTCCCTTGGCACAACGTTTGGTGGATGTGACTTATCAGGCGCTATGGCAGGGCATTTATCAGGTGAAACCAGGTGCCCGTTTAGGTGATATAGCCGCAGCAGTGCAGCAATACGCTGAGAAGCATGGTTATTCGGTGGTGCGCGAGTACTGTGGCCATGGCATAGGTCGTGAAATGCATGAAGAGCCGCAAATTTTGCATTATGGCAAAGCTGGTACAGGTTTAACCCTCAAACCCGGCATGGTTTTTACCATAGAGCCGATGATTAATCAGGGTGATAGGCGTGTAAAACAAAAATCTGATGGCTGGACTGTGGTGACCAAAGATAAAAAGTTATCAGCCCAGTGGGAACATACAGTGGCAGTCACTGACACAGGTTTTCTGGTGTTGACCCTGCGACCTGAAGAGCTGCATTTTGCGCAGGTTGGCCAGCCATGAGCAAAACCATACTGATCACAGGCTGCTCCAGTGGTATAGGCAAAGCTTTGGCGTTAGAGGCCAAACAACAAGGTTACCGGGTGTTTGCCACAGCCCGAAAAGAGGCGGATTTAGCTGCGCTGCAGCAGTTGGGGCTGGAGACTATCAGGCTGGAAATGACCAACCCCGATTCAGTGAAGCAAGCTGTATTGCAGTTGCAACAACAAGCCGGGCGTTTAGATATTCTGGTGAATAATGCTGGTTTTGGCGCTATTGGGCCAGTACTGGATGCCGGGGCTAAAGGCTTACGTCAGCAGTTTGAAGTCAATGTATTTGCGGTGATGGATTTAACTCAGGCTTGTTTGCCTTTGCTGCTACAAAACAAAGGACTGATCGTCAATATAGGCAGCGTATCTGGTGTGCTGACCACGCCTTTTGCCGGAGTTTATTGTGCATCTAAAGCAGCTTTGCATAGTTTGTCTGATGCGCTGCGGATGGAACTGGCGCCTTTGGGTGTGCGTGTCTTAACTGTGCAACCCGGAGCTATTGATACAGGTTTTGCCAGCAGAGCTAAACAGGAAGCAGAGCAGTTGTTAAAGCCTGACTCACTTTGGTGGCCAATGCGTGAAGGTGTGATGTTGCGTGCCAATGCCAGCCAAAATCAGCCTACTTCAGCAGCAAGTTTTGCCAAAAGTTTAGTACTGGAGCTGAATAAAGCCGATTGCAGCGGTGTGGTAGGCATAGGGCATGGTGCTTTTACGCTGCCTTTACTGGCAAGATTATTGCCACAAAAATGGCTGGATAAAGTACTAAGTCGCAAATTTAAGCTGTCCAGGTAATCTCTGAATTGGATCAATAGCTTAGGATTTATTCGAAAAATTGTTTAAATTTTCATCAAAAATCTCTTGCCTGCTGCTGGATATTTCACCACTATGACAGTCGCTTTTCTTCAGGGAGTGACTGTCATGACATCCAACTTTATGCGAACTGTGCACTTAAAAACTGCACAACAATTCAAAGAGCAAGGCCATGATGTGCAGTATGTGGTGAAGCATTTTCACAAAGTAGGCATACCGGAAGACGAAATACCGGAACTCTTGCCTCTGCTTGGTTTTGGTCTTGATGCCGACCCTTTGGCTTTACGAAATAAAAGCCGTAAAGATTAAACTAAAAACGCCACTTAAAAAGTGGCGTTTTTGTTTTGGGCAGAGAGATATACCCTAAATCATTAATGGCGCGGCAAGTGAATCACAGACTTAGTCGTGCATCTCATCGACACCGGCTTTTATTTCTGCCATTTGCTCTGGGCTCAGCTGAATAGCCAGTACTTTGTCGACTCGTTTACCGTCCATATCCACTATTTCCAGCAGCCAGTTATGGATCAGTACTTTGTCAGCCGTTTGCGGAATTTTACCCATCAACAGCATTAATAAGCCGTTTAACGTCTGATAGTTACGCTGATTTTCTTCAGGTAATTCATCCAAACCTAAACAGTCTTTTAAATCAATAATAGGTAACAGGCCATCCAGCAGGTAAGAACCATCGTCACGTTGTACGACCATTAAATCTTCGCCATCATCCGGATTCAACTCACCCGTTAAGGCTTCCATTAAATCCTGTAGGGTCACCATACCTTTTAAGTCGCCGTATTCATCGACAACAAATACAACCTGACGTGCTGTTGTGCGGAAATGCTCTAACAATTCCATGCCAGTTAAGCTGTCCGGCACATAGTGGCAAGGTTGCACTAAGGGGGATAAGTCCGTCAATTGGCCAGCAACAGACTGCGCCAATAGCTGCTTGGCTGAAACTATACCAATAATCTCGTCTGCACTTTGTCTGCAAACAGGAAAACGTGAATGTGGCGATTGCATGACGCGATGTAAGTTATCTTCCATGCTGATGGCTGTGTCTAAAAAGATAATATCCGACCGAGGCACCATCAAAGAGGAAATAGAACGTTCATCCAGACGGAACACGTTTTTTACCATTGTATGTTCGTTATGTTCAATGGCACCTGAGCTTGAGCCTTCCAGCAACATAGCCTGAATATCTTCATGGGTGACATTGGATTCTGTGCTGTGGGCAAAGCCAAATAAACGCATCAGAGCGTGGGTTGATCCAGACAATAAATACACAAAAGGTTTAGTGACTAAGGCCAACAGCAACATAGGTTTAGCCATTAAGCAGGCGATAGACTCAGCACTGATTTGGCCAATACGTTTAGGCACCAGTTCGCCCACTACGATAGACACATAGGTCACCACTACAACCACTAAAGCCGTGGCAAAAATGCTGCTGAATTCAGGGGCCATGCCAAGGCTTTGCAGCCACAAGGCGAAAGGTTCCGCGAGTATAGATTCACCGAAGATACCGTTTAAGATACCAATAGAAGTAATACCAATCTGCACTGTAGATAAAAACTGAGTAGGGTCTTCTGATAATTTCAGTGCAATGGTGGCAGAGGATTTACCTTTTTGTGCCTGAGCCGTTAAACGGGATTTTTTTGCTGTGACAATAGCAATTTCAGACATGGCAAAAATGCCATTCAATACGATAAGTCCAACAAGTATAAAGATTTCCATGGGGTCTCATTGAGGTTATGAACTACGGCGGATTATACCCGTCTTGCCTGAAGCTGCAAGGTAGTTCGAGGACTGCTGATGACTTGCTTCAACAGGCTTCATCTTCGACAAAAAAAATGCCCGGAGCAATTTTTAACATTGGAGTGCGGCGACGTGGCCCGAAGGGTGAGCGCCAGGGATGGCAGCGAATAAAAAAGGCCCAGTCGGGCCTTTTACAATCGCAGCTGACTTTATCAGTTCGTCACTTGTTTGTTTTTTAATCTGTCGTGAATGAAAGACACAACAACATAAAGTATCACTACTGGAAGCAGGCCATATAAAATACCTTGTTGTAAGTCTGGCAGATAGCCTTCTTTCAGCGCCACCGCCACCAGATACCAGGTGTAAGCTATATACAGCAGCATAAAGAGCAAGCCTTCGATACGGTTCAGTACTGAGCCGATGAAAAACAGTGGTACACAAAGCACTGCTACGCCCACCATCACCGGAATATCGACCATCGCCATTTGTTGGCCAGCCAGCAGGGGGATAGGAGATACCAGACCAGAGATACCCAGCACACACAGAATGTTAAATATGTTGCTGCCAACCACGTTACCTACAGCTATATCACGTTCACCACGAACAGTTGCCACAACAGAGGTGACCACTTCTGGTAATGAGGTACCAGCCGCAATAATAGTCAAACCTATCACAGCCTCATTGACACCAAAGGCGCGGGCAATTTCTACTGCGCTGTCGACCAGGAAACGTGAACCTAACACCAGAAGTACTAAACCGCCTACCAACAGCAACAGGTTTTGCCAGGTTGGAACTTTGGCTTTGAGCATGGCTTCGACTTCTTCATCCGCGGTGTCCATACCCTGAGCTTTACCCTGACGAAACAAAAACCAAGTGTAACTAACTAAGCCTAAGGTCAGAATAGCCGCTTCTGGTCGTGTAATGGCTCCATCAAAGGTCATCCCCATCGCCAGGACTGACACCAGAACCATAATGGGTACATCTTGACGTATTAACTGACGCGAAATGATCAGAGGTGAAATCATTGCTGCTGCGCCTAAAATAAACAGCACGTTAAAAATATTGCTGCCTACCGCATTGGCAATAGCCAGTTCTGCTTGCCCTGAGTAAGCTGCTTTTACACTGACAGCTAATTCTGGTGCACTGGTGCCAAAAGCCACCACAGTTAAACCTATAACCAGAGCAGGAACACCAAAAGATCCTGCTAAACGAGCAGCTCCCTTGACCAATAAATCCGCGCCAACGACCAATAATACCAGGCCGACCACCAACAAAACCCAGGTCATGCTTTACTCCATCTGATGATTTTAACTGGGTGCTAATTTAGAGGAAAAACAAATAACAGGGAAGGGCGAAGCCGGAGAAAGCCTTGCCAAAAGTTTGGCAGCTGTTGTAGCAGAGCAGCGGATGAGCGCCAATGGCTGTTGGCCAGACGGACACCAGAAAAAAAGCTGATAAAAAAGGCCCGTTGCTCAGACGGGCCTTTGTCATCAAACCAATTTACAGTTTAATACTGCAAACTGATTTTATAACCTGTTTCAGTGTCCGGGTCTTTTTCCGCGACCAGCAGATAAGAACTACCTTGAATAAATTCAATTTCATCTGTTTGAGCCAGCAGGGTTTTGTTGTTGTTTAAATCTTTACGCACCAAAAAAATTGTATAGCTATCCAGAGGTAAGGTGATGCTGGCACTGGTAGCATCATTAATACTGCTGATGTAATACGCTGTGGTTTCCATCGTTTTGCCTGGAGGTACAAAATAAATACTGACGTTGTCAAAGTCTGTCACTACGTTGACTACATTAAACACAAAATCGTATACCTGAGGTGTAGCGCTGTCAGTTACGGCTAATACGGTTGGCTGATCCTTTTCATCACGATAAAACACCAGACTTTTGCTTTGCCCCTGATTTAAAGTTAATAAACCATTCGGGATTTGGCTGGCGCCTTCGTTTGCCGTTAACGTCACTCGGTAATCACCATGTGGAATTTCTACATAGGAGGTCAGAGTGTCAGCTGGTACATCAGTAAACACCGGAGTGCCGCTGGTGCTGCCTGCATAAATCTGTGCCGGGTCCAAATCGTTCAGGCTGTTGTAAACACGGAATTGGGCATTACTGTTTACGTCTTCCAGTGAATAGACAGTAGTGGTATTGCCTATCACATCCAGCGCGATTTTGCGTTTTAGCGGGCCTGCATTGTCACGCAAGGCCAAAATATATTCTGTTTCGTAATTAAAGGCGTAAACAGGGCTTTGCAAAACAACGTCCTTACTGCCGGAATCGGTTAAATACAGAATGTAGCTGCCAGTATCAAAAGTGACGGCCTGACTAAAGGCATGTTGGCCTACAGTGGCAACAAAATCAGCATCATCAAAGTCTTCAGTAGAGCTGCTGATGTACAAGTCCATGCTTTTGTTTTCGGCCAGTAAGTTCGCAAAGTAGATTTTAAACTGATCATCCAGCTCGTCATCCCGCAGAAAACTCAGGTTCAGCACTTGAGGTGCTTCGTAGTCATCCACCATAAAAAGCACTGTTTTCTGACTGGTCAGCATGCTGACCTGATCTTCCAGTACAGTTTGAACGTCACCGCTATTGTCGGTGTAAGTGAAGGCCAGATCATAGCTTTCTGTGGCAACAGTCGTCAGTGAAGTGGCGTCACCAAAGGCCGCACTTCCTAAGGTAGTCTCCAGTTCATCACTGTCGGTTAAGGTGAGCGTGGTTGTGGCGCTGTTGGAAGAACCATTGTAAAACTGCAGATAACTGCTTGGGTAGGTGTCGTTGCCTTCTGATGAACTGCCGCCGCAGGCAGTCAATACAAAAAGACTGGTAATAGGAATGATGAGCTGACGTAACAACATAGTGGTTTTCTTGTCCTGTGATGATAAATACCGTTATCAGAACAAAAAAATAATACCGGGTTCAGCTCTTTACCCGGCATTTACTCTGCTTAACCTAACTTAATGTCAGCTTTACTCAGCTTTGGTTTTAGCCTCTTGTTGTTTAGCCCACAACTGTGCATAAAGTCCTTGTTGCGCCAGCAATTGCTGGTGAGTACCTGCTTCGGCCACTTCACCTTGTTGCAGTACTAAAATGGCGTCGGCATCAGTAATAGTAGACAGACGATGTGCAATAACCACAGAGGTATGATGTTTCGCCAGTTCACGCAATGCCTTTAAAATAGCGGCTTCTGAGTGGGAATCCAAGGCTGAAGTTGCTTCATCAAAAATCAGAATAGGGGAGCCTTTTAACAGCACGCGAGCTATAGCAATACGTTGTTTTTCGCCGCCTGATACTTTTAAACCACGCTCACCCACTAAGGTTTGATCCCCTAGAGGCAAGCTTTGAATAAAGCTGTCCAGATGAGCCAGTTTAATCACTTGATCGACTTCTGCCTCGCTGGCATCCGGTTTACCGTAACGAATGTTTTCCCTAATACTGGTATTAAACAACACAGTATCCTGCGGCACTATGGCAATACTCTGGCGTAATGAGCTTTGAGTGACATCACGCAAATCCTGACCATCGATGCAAATGCTGCCGCTTTGAATGTCGTAAAAACGGTATAAAAGCCTGGCTATGGTGCTTTTACCTGCGCCTGAAGCGCCGACAATCGCTAGTTTCTGACCTGGCTCTACTACAAAACTTAAGCCATTCAGAATAGGGCGGCCAGGCTGATAACTAAAATGCACCTGCTTAAACTCAATGCGGCCTTGCTGTAACTGCAGCTCTGGCGCATTGGTTTTGTCTTTGATCTGCGCTTCTTTTTTCAAAAGCCCGAGCATATTTTCCAGATCGGTTAAAGATCGGCGGATTTCACGGTAAACAAAGCCTAAGAAATTCAGTGGGATAAATAGCTGCAGCATATAAGCATTCACCATCGCCAAATCACCCAAAGTCAGCTCTTTGTCGAGCACGCCTTTGGCCGCCATCCACATCATTAGCGTAATAGCGAGGGCAATAATCAATGCCTGACCTGAGTTTAATGCTAACAAAGACATACGGTTTTTTAGCTTGGCGCTTTCCCAGTTTGCTAAAAACTGATCGTAGGTGCGCTCTTCATAAGCTTCGTTATTAAAGTATTTAACTGTCTCATAGTTCAGCAGGCTGTCCACTGCTCTGCTGTTGGTGGCCGAATCGGCCTGATTGGCTTCGCGGATGTATTTATTACGCCACTCTGTGACATAAAAAGTGAAGGCCACATACAAAGCCACAGCAATAAAAGTAAGTACCGCATACCAGTAGGAAAACAGCAGCGCAAAAATCACCGCCACCATCAGAATTTCCAGCAGGGTAGGTACAATATTAAACATTAAAAACCGCATCAGAAAACTGATGCCGTTGGTGCCTCTTTCTATATCCCGGCTGATACCGCCGGTTTGGCGGTCTAAATGAAAACTCAGTTCTAACTGGTGCAGATGGTTAAATACCCGAAGACCAACTTTACGCATGGCATGTTCAGTGACACGGCTAAACAGAGCATCTCTTATTTCACCAAAAAAGACCGAGCCAAACCGTAAGGCACCGTAAAACAATAGAAAAGCCAATGGTAAGCTGATGGCTGAGTTTATGCTGGGATCAAGATCGTCGATTATAAGCTTGAGGGCGTAAGGCAAATACAAAGTGGCTGCTTTGGCGGCAAGCAAAGCAGCTAAAGCCAATAGCACCCTACCTTTAAAGGCCCAGATATAGGGCCACATGTAGTGCACTGTTTGTTTAAGGTTCAGAGCTTCAGTCTGTTTTGCTGCATCTGCTCTTTTGGCTGCTGTTCCCATACCACGCATAAATCAGTTTTTCCTGAATAGGCCTGGCGTTGAAAGCGTCCGGCCTTTAATTGTAAGTGCAAAGATAAGCTGTATCAGTTTCAACTTTTAACTGAAACTTAGCCTGAGCCGGTACTTCAAACACTGCGCCGCGCGCAAAGGTTTGCCACTGAGTCTGGCCCGGCAATAATACGGTTAATGCGCCACTAATCACAGTTAAAACTTCATGTTGGCTGGTGCCAAATTCATACTCGCCCGGTGCCATCACTCCCACTGTCGCTGGTAATTGTTCACCCTGAAAAGCGATGGATGTCACCTTTCCGTCAAAATAACTATTTACTTTAAACATCTGATTTTTCTCCTTTGAAATACTGATTTCAGTTAACCCTATTTCTATTTTGAAATAAAGAGATTTCTGGGTGTTTAGAAGTCTAAAAACTAAATTGGGAATGTTGGTTCTGGTGCGGGCTTTTTTTAACAACAGTGCTATACCTTTAAGGCGATGTCATGGAAAGGAGTCTAAGTAATTGAATTTGTACTTTAATCAGCATTGGAGTATTTATGCGGATCACAAAACAGTTTGTCCTTCCCGGCTTGTTCATGCTGGGGGTAAGCCCGGTTGCTCTGGCCGATTTAAGCTCCACTGTCACTTTATCTTCTAACTATTTATTTAACGGTATTACGCTGACCGAGGATGATCCAGCCTTACAACCAAGCCTCGACTGGGTGTCTGATTCTGGTTGGTATCTGGGTACCTGGGGTTCTAATGTCAGCTTTGTTGAAAATACCGATCGTGAAATCGATTTTTATACGGGTTATTACACGGATTTAGGCAACAACTGGGCGCTGGATCTTGGGGTGGCGCATTACACTTATTATGGCAGCAGTGACAGTAGTGCTTTTGACTATCCTGAGGCTTACATCAAAGTGTCTTATGAAAATACCAAACTAAGTTACTGGTATGCCAAAGATTATTTTGGCGCTGGCGGTGGTCATTACATAGTGATGCTCACGCAGACTGTTCAACTGACGGAAGGACTGACCTTAATACTGTCGGGTGATCGCTCTACATCAACCGACACCAACAAATTTCTGCGCGATAACGACGGCACTTACCATCATTGGCGTGTGGCGCTTATCAGCGAATGGTTAGGGGCGAAATGGACTGCTGCATTTGATGATACCGATCTGGAACTGGATGATTTAGGTGAACCCACCTTCTCGTTGTCTGTGGCAAAAACCTTTAATTGGCTTTAGGTGGTCGTTATGCAGTTAAATTCTTTACGATTTAAACTTACTTTTGGTGTCGCGCTTTTGCTTGCCATCAGTATTAGCAGTATGGCGTTTATTGGCTGGTATTCCATGACCAGCAGTAATGAATCAGCAGTGACCAAACTAACGCAGTCGGTGCGTACATTAGCTGAGCAAATTTTGACAGAAGCAGCGCAGCGCACAGCGCTGGAAACAAGTAACGTGCTTGATCGCAATTTTGATACAGCTAAAAACTTTGCTGCAATCTTGTCTGGTTCAGCCTTAGGCAGCGGTCAGACGCCTTATAGCCGCGATCAGGTCAAAGTTATGGCGGGGCAAATCCTGGGCAGTAATAAAGGAATTTCATCTTTATTTGGCCAGTTTGAACCCAATGGTTACGATGGCGCCGACAGTCAGTTTTCTATTGCCAATGATCACAGTTCTAAAACCGGCACTATGGAAATTTATTGGGTTCGTGAACAAAACCAGCTGAAATTTGTACAAACTCCGGACCCGGCGGTGAAATACAAAGACAGCAAAAACGAATACGGTGTGCGTGAGGCCGAGTGGTATCTCTGTAGTCGTGACACTAAAAAAGCTTGTTTGATGGAGCCTTATTTATGGGAAATTACACCAGGCAATCAGGTTCTTTTAACCTCGCTGGTGTATCCGGTTGTGACGCAGGATCAGTTCAGAGGTGTGTCTGGAGTTGATTTAAACTTGCCTGTACTGCAAACCTTGTTGCAGGCTCAGGCCGATTTATTGTACGGCGGTAAGGCTGAGCTTTATTTGATCAGTAAATATGGTCTGGTGGTCGCCAGTAATAAATTTCCCGATAAACTGGGCCAGTCGATTAAAACTTTGGATGCCGATTTAGCAGCGCATTTGCAGCAGCAACAAGCTGGCGTTAGTTTATACAAAGACGCCATGCTGGTCACCAAACCCATCAAACTCGATAGCACCGAATCGGGTTGGAAAGTTGTAGTGGCAGTGCCTGAAGCCACGGCTTTGGCCATGGCGACTCAATTGGCGAATCAGCTGAATGAAGATTCAGCCCAAACTACACAAAGTATGATTGGTTTAGGCATAGTGTTGTTATTGGCTTTTGTGGTGTTGATGGCCCTGGGCTTAAAAACCGCAACAGCTCCGATTCTACAGATGAGTGTATTGATGAAAGAACTGGCTGGTTCTGAAGGCGATTTAACCCGGCAGTTAAAGCAAAGCCAACATCAGGAACTGAATGATATGGCCGATGGTTTTAACCTGTTTACAGCTAAATTGCGTTCAATGATCAATAACTTAAAAGAATCGTCCAAGTTAATGCAACACCAGTCTGAGCAAATGGTAAAAACCACAGATCAAACCAACAGTTCGGTCAGTATTCAGGCCAGTGAAATTCAGAACGTCGCTTCTGCTATGCATGAAATGTCTGCAACAGCCCATGAGGTGGCCAATCTGGCCAGCAGTACAGCGCAAGGTGCACAGCAATCTCTGGAAGCTTTAACCTCGGCCAATCAGTTGTTCCAAAATACGGTGGAAGCTTTTAAAGCTGTGTCTGTTGAATTTAACCACACCAGTCAGGGCGTGAATGAAGTGGCGCAAAGCAGCCAGAAAATTAACGGCATTATTGATGTGATCCAGGCCATAGCAGAGCAAACCAACTTACTGGCACTAAATGCCGCTATTGAAGCAGCGCGGGCAGGGGAACAAGGCCGTGGTTTTGCGGTGGTTGCCGATGAAGTCCGTTCGTTGGCTGCCCGCACTCACAGCTCTACCGATGAAATTAAAAACCTGATCCATGCTTTGCAGCAACAAGTGGCTGCCGCCGTACAACAAATTCACACCAATACAGCCAAAGTGACCAGTACTTTGCAGGAAGCCGAAAGCTCGTATGAGAAGTTATCTATGGCCACTCAAGGCATTTCCAGTATAGCGGACAACGCTTTTCAGGTGGCTTCAGCGGCGGAAGAGCAAAATCAGGTTAGTGAAGAAATTAACCGTAATATCACAGCCATAGATGACGCTACGAAAGCGTTGCATCAATTGGCTAAACAAAACCTGTTGATCAGCAAAGAAATAGACACTATTACCGGCGCTATGGATGCACAGCTGTCGCAGTTGCGCTGCTAAGTTGAGGCAAATGGTGTTATGAAGTGGTTGTTTTTTGTCCTGGCTCTGCCACCTTCTGTGTGGGCTGCTGTTGCTGAACCTCTGCGGCTGGCCAGTTTAGACTGGCCGCCTTACACAGGTCATCAGCTTGAGCAACAAGGTGAAACCACGGTACTGCTCAGGCAGGTATTTGCTGCAATGCAACAGGACCTGCAAACTGAGTTCTTGCCTTGGTCCAGAGCTATTCGCGCCAGTGAAAAAACGGGCGGTTTATACGCAGGTTATTTCCCTGAATATCAAACCCCAAACCCAAAGTTTATTTTGTCCGATAGCTTAGGCGTCAGTGAACTGGGTTTTGTTGAAGCCACGGCTAAACCACTCGGCCAGCTGAGTGTAGCTGTGTTAGCCAAGTTCCAGCTGGGCGTAGTGCAGGATTATGTCAATTTAACAGTAGTGGATCAGATGATTGGCAGAGGCCAACTGACACCTCAGGTGGCGTTATCTGATCGGCAAAATGTTCTCAAAGTAGCATTAGGGCGTTTGGATCTGGCCGTGATAGACCCTAGGGTTTTAACGTATTTGTTGGAGCATGATGCGGAGGTAAAACGTCTGGCGACAGACAAAGTGCAATTTAATTCCAGTTTAACTGAGTTAAAAACCTTACATCTGGCGCTTAGACGTGAACCTGCTCATCAGCTATTGATAGAGAAATTTAATCAACATTTACAGAAGGTGAAATCTGCGCCTTTTGGCAATCACTGTTATCAGTAATAAATGTTTTATTTGTTACAAAAGTTAGTCAGCTCTTGCGCTAATGCAAACAACTTCTAGACTTGTGCCAACTATGGAATTTAACCGACACATCTGAACTGTGTTGTCTGAAATATAAGCCCATCATTCGCCTGAACGGAATCGGAGTGTTTTATGAAAAAAAATTTTGGTTTAGCTGCCCGCCTGTCTCTCTCTTTTGCGATTCCGTTGTTGCTGATGTTACTGCTGGCCGCTACAGGCTTGCTGGCGATGAACAGTATGAATCAGGGCCTGAAAACCGTGTATCTTGACAGGGTTGTGCCGCTGAAAGGCCTGAAAAATATTGCGGATTTATATGCAGTATCAGTGATTGATGCGGTAAATAAAGCCCATAGCGGTTTATTAACTGCAGAACAGGCGCTGGAGCAAGTGCAAACAGCCCAACAACAAATCGCTGCAGAATGGAAAAGTTATATGGCTACGACGCTGACAGATCAAGAGCAGCAGTTGGCTACCCAGGCTGCAGTGTTATTCAGGAATGCAGATGCAGATATCAGGCAACTGGTTGCTTTTTTGCAGCAACAGCAAGGCGATGTCAGCGGTGAACTGCAAAACTATAATGGCCCTTTGTATCGCAGCATTGACCCGATTAGCGAGAAAATTACCGAACTGGTGAACTTGCAATTAAAGGTGGCTGAAACGGAATTTGTTGCCTCTGAACAGCTCTACACTGAGCAGGTGTGGCAGATGGGATTGTTCACTCTTATTGCTGTACTGGCCGCTATTGCTGCAGCCACCTGGGTGGTACGTCATACCCTGGGGCATTTAGGTGGTGAGCCCGAATATGTCGCCATGATAGTGCGTAAAGTTGCGGCCGGGGAGCTTGATATTCAGATCGAGTTAAAGCGGCAGGATAGCTCAAGTTTATTGCATCATTTACGCACTATGGTTGCGCAGTTATCCGGCATAGTGGGCGAGTTAAAGCTGGCATCCAGCGCCTTGGATCAGGCGGCCGACGAGCTGGCCGTCAGCAGTGAAAAAACCACAGAGCAGCTTGTTCTGCAGCATCAGGAAATAGAAATGGTGTCTACCGCCATGAATGAAATGAGCAGCTCAGTGGCCGATGTTGCCCAAAATGCAGTCAGTGCAGCACAACAAACCAATGAAACTGAAAATAATCTGCAGTTAAGCGACGAAGTGATGGCTAAAACCATCGCCTCTATTGAAGCTTTGTCCACAGACGTCAGCCAGACCACGGCTATAATACAGCAGTTATCAGCTCAAAGCGCTGAAATAGGTCAGGTGGTGGAGGTGATACGGGGTGTGGCTGAACAAACTAATTTACTGGCTCTTAATGCAGCAATAGAAGCGGCGCGGGCAGGCGAACAAGGCCGGGGGTTTGCAGTAGTGGCCGATGAAGTACGAACTTTAGCGAGCAGGACTCAGGATTCGACTCAAATGATCCAAGCTATGATTAGCCGCCTGCATGAAGGAGTGCAAGCCACGGTCAGCGCTATGGCTGGCAGTCAAAAACAAGCAGAACATACAGCTAATTTTGCTGCTGGTGCTTTGGAGTCCTTTAGTAAAATCAAAGGTTTTGTTGGCATTCTTAATCAAATGAACGAACAAATTGCCAGCGCAGCCGAGCAACAAAGCATAGTGGCAGAAGACATTAACCGTAATGTGATGCAAATTAAAGGCGCAACAGAACTCACCGCCAGCTCTGCCGATCAGGTCGCCCGATCCAGCCTTGAACTCAAGCAAATCGCCAGACGTTTATCAGGCCATGTGAATTATTTTCGATTAGTCTGACCTGTACCGGGGATGTACGGATAGCATATTAAAAACAGAAGTATTGAGTGTGCAGCAAAAAGTTTTAACACAGAAAGGAATTCAACCATGAGTAAAACATCAGGCTGGTTGCAGCTGGAGGATAAAGGCAGTGATTTTCTGTTTTATAACGGCTCTCGCGTTGGGCTTACTGCAGGACAGTAGTTAGTGCTGATTGTGCAGTAGCTGGAGGTTTGGCTGCACTTAGCGGCGTTGCTCTTCTACCATTGGCTGCTCATTACTATGGCTATACTAGGGCAGAAGGCAGTTGTTTCCTGACTTGAGTGGGGATCTATTTCTGGTTTTGAATTGCAATCTGTGTCATTTACTATTTCATCTGACCTTGCATGAGCAGCGCCGGGCATGGAAACAACTGGATTGGAATGTAACAAACCGACTCCATGAAAAAGGTTTTATTCTCGACCCGATAAGCAAAACAAAATCTGTCGTGCTTACGGACGAAGGGTTAAAAAAGTCAGAACAGCTGTTTAAAGCACTGTTCAGCAAACAACTTTAAAGCAGCAAACAGAAGTGGCCTTTGCAGGCCACAACCTTGGTTCAAAAAGCGGTAATAGCAGTAGCTTCAACAGTCGGAATATTCGACCTGACGAAATTTTCAATAATGCCGCAAGCAAGAAAAAATGAACGCTGCGTGATGTGGATAGTGCAGCGTTGTCCCGACACAGAAAATGTGCCTGCCACAGTGCCGAATACTGGCACTGGGACTGAGAAAGTGCCGCCACTTGGACCGCCTGAAACACTGCCGCCGTGTTGGTGGATTAATGTTGATATTTTGTTGAATAAATCTTGGGCACTGCCATGGAAGTCAACGCTAAACGGATCGCACGAAGCCATAATTTGGTTCCTCATTTGATAAGCCCGCAGTTTGCATCTGTAAGGCTTACCTGCCGCAGGCGTAAACAGGTGCCTGACTTAGTAAAATCCAAGAGGGAGCTGTCACTGCATTGACCATCCTTGATTTTATTTGTCCGTACCTAAAATAGCATTTACCTAAAAATGATCCAGTGTTTTATCTGAAATGTGTACAAATTTATTGAGAGGGAAGGCGTTGTCCCCATTTATCTTGTAATCAGTGATACTTTAGGTTGCACCCAAAGCTTACTTCTCGCTGGTTTACCTATTTAGTTTTTTGGGGGAACTGCGCAAGTTCACATAAAAAAAGGCGCCAGCGGCGCCTTTCACTCAGAAAATAAAGACCAACTCACGACATCAAAACTTCAGCACTACAGACTCCAGCGGCGCTAAGTCGATTTGCACTGAAGCTTGGTCACCTGTCACTTTTAACGAGGCTTTACGCTCAGATAACAGATCTTTAAGTTCAAAGCCGCTACCGCTTAATTTCCATTGTTGTACTAAATCTGTGGGTAGTTTTAACGCAAAGCTAGTAGCTATGCTGGCAAAGTTACTGGCCACTATCACTTTGGTTTTATCGTTAAAACGAGCGAAAGCATAGGTTTTATCGCTGTAACCTGCTGTGCCTTTGTTCACAGTATGCAGCTCCTGATAAGCGCCTTTAAAGACAGCTTCTGTTGCCGATAAGGTCATTAATTTGGTGTAAAACTCGCGCAGTTGTTTTTGTTCTGGTGTTAGTTTGCCACCATCGTATTTACCGTCGTTTAACCAATTTTGATGAGCAGGGACGCCTGCGTAGTCAAAAATACTAGTGCGGCTTGGGTCACCAAAACCTGAATCTAAAGCACCGGCTTCACCGACTTCCTGGCCAAAATACAACATAGTAGGAGAGCTGCTGATCAAGGCGGACACCACCATAGCGGGTTTGGCTTTGTTGGCGTCACCGGCAAATTCAGGCGCGGCAATGCGCTGCTCGTCGTGGTTTTCTAAAAAGTGCAGCATATGGTGTTCAATATCCGCCATGCCTTTTTGCACGCTGGCAATAGCATCGGTACTGCCTTTGCCTTGCATCACCAGCTTTAAGCTGTCGTACATTTCCACTTTGTCGTACAGGTAATCCATTTTGCCGAGGCGAATATAGTCGCGGTATAAAGCAGGGTTATAGACTTCTGCCAATAAAAAGGCATCAGGGTTTTTGCTTTTAATGCTGGAGTTTAAAAAGCTCCAGAATTCGACCGGCACCATTTCAGCCATATCAAAACGGAAGCCGTCTACGCCTTTATCCAGCCAGTAAAAAGCGATGTCGCGGAATTTCAGCCAGGAGTTGGGTACGTCTTTGCCTTGCCAGAAGGCGGCGTGTTCTTGTACTGATTTATCGGCGTAGTCGGCAGGTAACCTATCAAAATCGTAGCTGCCGTCTGGTTTAACACCGTAGTTTACTTTGACGGTTTCATACCAGTCGTTAAAGTCAGGCTGAGCTAAACGTGAGCCATTGCCTGTCCATTTCGCCGGGTTTTCTGCAAATTTGCCGTCGCTCAATGGATGCGATTCGCCGCCCAAAGGCTGATACCCGTTTTGTGCCACTGGTACCTGAAACGGCTGGCCAACCACGTAATAGAAGTTGTTGTCGCGTTTGTATTCCACGCTGGTGTCATCATTGGCGCCAAAATCTTCAATGCCAGCAGGTTTATCTAAGGACTGATAATGCCGTGCCACATGGTTTGGCACTATATCAATAATGACCTTTAAACCCTCTGCATGAGTGCGGTTGATCAGCGCCTGAAATTCCTGCAGTCGTTTGGCCGGGTCTACTGCTAAATCCGGGTTGACGCTGTAATAGTCTTTGACTGCATAAGGAGAGCCGGCGCGGCCTTTGACTACATCTGGATCGTCCTGGCTTATGCCATAAGCGCTGTAATCTCTAATGACTGCATGATGCAAAATACCGGTGTACCAAACATAACTTGCGCCCAGCTCTTTAATGCCTTTCAGTGCCGCTTCGTTGATATCGTTAAACTTGCCGACACCGTTTTGTTCAATGGTGCCCCAGGGCTGATTGCTGTTGTTGCTATTGCCAAATAAGCGGGTGAACATCTGGTAGACCACCACTTTGCCTGCGGCTTGTTCGGCTTGAGGTTTTACCGGCGCTGGTTGTTCTGCCGCTTTTTTTACGTCAACTGATTGCGTCAGGTTTTGCACTGGCGCTTTACCACAGGATGCCAACAAGGCTAAAGCAAGGGCACTGAGCAGCACTGCTTTTTTCTGCGGCGCTGTGGAGTAAAAGGAAAATTGCATCTTCGTCTGTTTCCATATCGTTTTTCCTTATGCTAACACAGCCACTCTGTCTGGCTTTTTTACTGCATACGTTTTCATAACCAGACCATTTAAAGAGTCTGTTGGCTAGTTAGCTTCTATCCGCTTTAAACGCTGGATAAAGCGATCTATATGCTCTTCGTCTTTAGCATCTATATGATATTTCTGGTGAAAGCCTAATGTGACTGTCACTTCATCGGCCACAAAATACAAGTCGTAGCCGTCAAAGCCACTGGCAATGGTCATGCCGTCCAGCTCAAAGCCTTTACCAAAAGGGGTGTCCACAGTCACCCCTTGTTGCTCTACTTTACTAAATACTTTCATCAGTAATTTTGTGTCTATTAAATTTTGCATAAGTATTCCTGAGTAGCCGCGCTGTTTTGCGTTATGGCGATTAATAAAGGTATAGTGCGGTTACGAAAAAAAGGAGTCCACGGATGCAAATAACTAAAAAAACATTACTTATCAACGCCCTTTCCTTAACCGCTACTATTACCGTCAGTCTTGCTTCATGGTCTGTTTCTGCTGCACCAAGCCCGGCACAACTGCAATTTTTTGACCAGTTAAAGGCCCTTTGTGGTAAAGCTTTTGCTGGCAAAACTACTGTGGATAACCAACCCAGCCCGGCCTTTAGTGGCGATATGGTGATGCATGTGCGCGATTGCAGCGACACTCAAATTCAGGTGCCTTTTGTCGTTGGTGAAAACCGCTCCCGCACCTGGATTATTACCAAAACTGATTCAGGCCTGCAGTTGCAGCACCAACATAAGCATGAAGATGGCACAGATGATGAGTCTACTCTGTACGGTGGCCATACAGCTACACCAGGCTGGACTGAAGCTCAGAGTTTTCCTGCGGATGATTATTCTAAAAACCTCTTTATCAAAACCAAAACACCACAGTCCGTCGGCAATACCTGGCATATGTATTTATACCCGAATGAAAGTTTCAGCTACCGTTTAACCCGCGAAGGCCGTGAATTTCGGGTGGATTTTGACTTAAGCAAAGCTGTCGCTTTACCAAAAGCCAACTGGGGTGCTGGTATACCCAAGTAACTTCAAGAAGCTGAAACTCGCATCTTGAGGTCACTTGGGTATTAATTACGCAATTAACAGCAAAATCACCGCTAATGGGGCAAAAGCTGCGATAACAGCTCTGGTCAGGTGCAGCGCGCTTGGTTAGTATCAGAGAGTCAGTTTATATCAATATACAAAACAATAATAAATCGGGAGTGTTATGAGACCACAATTTTGGTTTTCAGCCACAACGCTGACCGTGATGGCCGCTTTAACCTTAACAGCTTGTTCTAAACCAGCTGAACAGGAACAAACAGCCAGCAACGCAGCCGTTGAACCCGCCAAAGCAGCTACAGCTTTGGCTGGGACTGAGTTTAACTCAGCTTATAAAGACTACTTAAAAACTCTGGCTTCTGATGAATTTCAGGGCCGTATGCCTGCAACTCCAGGCGAAGAAAAAACCATTAACTATATCTCCGAGCAATTTAAACGTATTGGGCTCAAAGGTATTGATGGGGATAGCTACTTACAGCCTGTGTCTTTAGTTCGTATTGACCCTAAAGAAGTGTCTGGCCTTAAACTGGCGGGCGATAAGCTTAATGCTGAACTGAAATACAAAGAACAAATGATGGCCTGGACCACGCAAGTCACTGAACAGGTTGAAGTCAAAGACAGCGAGTTAGTTTTTGTCGGTTACGGCATAGTAGCGCCAGAATACGACTGGAACGACTACGAAGGTCTGGACGTCAAAGGCAAAACAGTGGTGATGTTTGTCAACGATCCGGGTTTTGCCACTAAGGATCCAAATCTCTTTACCGGTAATGCCATGACTTATTATGGTCGCTGGACATACAAATACGAAGAAGCTGCTCGTCAGGGCGCGGCCATGGCTTTGATCATTCACGAAACTGAACCCGCTTCTTACGGCTGGCAGGTGATAGCTGGTGGTTCGCCTACTAAGTTTGATCTGATTAATCCAAATAAAAATATGGACAGATCCAAAGTGGAAGGCTGGCTGACTACTGAGTCGGCGCAGCAATTGTTTGCCTCTATGGGCACTGACATTGAAACCATGCGCCAAAAAGCACTGAGCAAAGACTTTGCACCAGTGCCTATGGGCGTAACAGCTTCGGTTTCAGTGAAAAACAATATCAGTGAACTGACGTCAAACAATGTGATGGGTTACATCGAAGGCTCAGAAAAACCAGACGAAGTGGTGCTGTATATGGGCCACTGGGATCACCTGGGCGTGGATTTCTCTAATCCAAAAGACAAAGTCTTTAACGGTGCACAAGACAACGCCAGCGGCACTGCCGCTGTGATTGCTTTAGCCGAACATTTCGCCAAACAACCTAAGCCAAAACGCTCAGTGGCGTTCCTGGCGGTAACGGCTGAGGAACGTGGTTTATTAGGTTCAGCCTGGTATGCAGCTCATCCGGTATTTCCGCTGAATAAAACTGTCGCTGGTATCAATATGGATGTGATGAACGTCTATGGCCCGATGAAAGATATGGTGGTAGTGGGCCATAACAACTCAGAGCTGGAAAACCTGCTGACTAAATACACTGAACAGCAAGGCCGTTATGTAGCGCCTGAGCCAAGCCCTGAGCATGGTTCTTTCTACCGCTCAGACCACTTCAATCTGGCCAAAGTTGGCGTGCCTATGTTGTACGCTAAAGGTGGCATCGACAGTTTTGAACATGGCAAAGAGTGGGGCGCAGCCCAGAAGAAAGAATACAACGTGTGCTGTTACCATAAAGCCGCTGACGAATTTAACGACAGCTGGGATTTACGGGGTGTGCAGCAGGACATGAATGTGTTCTATCAGGTAGGTAACGAACTTGCCAACTCAGATCAGTGGCCAAACTGGTTTGAAGGTCGCGAGTTCCGCGCCATTCGGGATGCCTCATTGGCTTCTAAGTAAAAGTGAGTCAAAGATCATAAGGCAGAGCATCGACTCTGCCTTATTTTTTTAAAAGGAAATCTATGAATAAGTTAGTAACCACTCTGGCTTTGAGTCTGGTTTTTACCGCCAGTGCCGCTGAGCCGGCATTAGTACAAACCGACTTTAATGCTAATTTTGCCCGCTATTTTGAAAAAGTAGCGTCGGATGAAATGCAGGGCCGTGCTCCGGCTACTGAAGGTGAAAAGCGCACTGTCGCTTACCTTGAAACTGAATTTAAACGTTTAGGTTTAACGGCATACAAAGAAGGCAGTTACCGTCAGGCTGTGCCAGTGGTACAAATTGATCCTGTGGCGGTTTCCAGCATGACCTTAACTGGCGATAAAACCGCTGCTAATCTGGTGTACAAAACTGACATGATGGCCTGGTCAACCCGCATGCAGCCAGAAATTAAGGTCGAAAACAGCGAGATGGTATTTGCCGGTTACGGCATAGTGGCGCCTGAATACAACTGGAACGATTACAAAGATTTAGATGTAAAAGGCAAAACAGTGGTGGTGCTGGTAAACGATCCGGGTTTTGCCACTCAGGACGAAAAACTTTTTACCGGTAATGCCATGACCTACTACGGTCGCTGGACTTACAAATATGAAGAAGCAGCCCGTCAGGGCGCAGCCATGCTGTTGATAGTGCACGAAACTGAAGCCGCCAGTTATGGCTGGAATGTGGTCTCTGGCACCAGCCCAATTCGGTTTGAACTGGCCAATGCCAATAAAAACATGCACAAAGCTCAGGTGGAAGGCTGGTTATCTCTGGACGCTGCCGAGCGTTTATTTGCCGCCAATGGCAGTAGCTTAAAAGAGATGAAAGCCAAAGCATTAAAGCCTGATTTTAAGGCGATACCACTGAATGCCAAAGCCAGTATCAGCATCAAAAACAACCTGCGCGAAATCGACTCCAATAACGTGATTGGTTTTATCCCTGGCAGTAAAAAGCCGGATGAAGCTGTAATTTATATGGCGCATTGGGACCATTTTGGTCTGGATTTCAGCCGCAGTGATGACAAAATTTTTAACGGTGCTCAGGATAATGCCGGTGGTATTGCCGGTTTATTAGCGCTGGCTGAGAAATTTAAACAAGGCCCTGCACCAGAGCGTTCCATCGCTTTTGTGGCCGTTACCGCAGAAGAACGAGGTTTGTTAGGTTCACGCTGGTATGCTGAACATCCCCTGTTTCCGGTCCATAAAACCGTAGCCGGTATCAATATGGACATTATGAATGTCTACGGCCCAATGCGTGATGTGATGGTATTTGGTTATGGCAGCTCAGAGCTGGAGCCTATTCTGGCTAAATATGCCAAAGCGCAAAACCGCTACATAGCACCAGAACCTACACCACAGGATGGTTTTTATTACCGCTCAGACCACTTTAATCTGGCGAAAAAAGGCGTACCTATGCTGTATGCCCGTGGTGGTATCGACAGTGTCGCCCATGGTAAAGACTGGGGCCTGCAGCAACGCAAAAACTACGTCACGGACTACTACCACAAGGTGAACGACGAGTTTGATCCGAACTGGGATTTACGAGGTTCACAGCAGGATTTATTCCTGTTTTATCAGGTAGGTTTAGAGGTGGCGAACAGCCAAAGCTGGCCTAACTGGTTGCCCGGTAAAGAGTTTAAAGCGATACGGGATAAATCGCTGCAGCCTTAAATTTTCCCAAAGCAAGCCAGCCTTAGAGCTGGCTTTTTTCTGCAATTTTGTTGTGTTACTCGGTCCAGTCCTAAAAATATAGCACTAAAGTTGGCCGCTTCTCACTAGAGGAATATTGGCCTCTTTTTCCTGATTTTCTCCGATTTTTTTCTCATTTTGCCGAACATTTCTTTTGCTTTGCCGGAAATTGAAGCTCGTATTTATTTCTTTGTCTGTTAGTTGACAGAGTAATAATCATACAATAGCATGATTTGAGAAATGATAAAAAAATGCCTCGAAGGTCTGCTGTGTTTTGACCGGGAAGGTGTAATAAAACCACGACAAGGGGAGAAGAAGCTCATGTTTAAGCGATCCGTCTTAAGCAGTGCGGTGTCTATGGCTTTAGTTCTGTTAAGCCAGCCAGTTACTGCAGCGCAAGAAGATAACAAAGCAACAAGTGTAGAAATTATTGAAGTCAAAGGCATCAGAGGCAGTTTGAATAAAGCGCTTGATGTAAAACGTCACAACGAACAAATTGTCGATGCCATAGTGGCGGAAGACATAGGTAAATTCCCGGACAACAATGTCGTCGAGTCGCTGCAACGAGTCACTGGTGTTCAGGTGACTAACCGCGGTTCAGGCGAAGTATCAGCTGTATCTATCCGTGGTTTAAGCGACATTACTACGACTGTGAATGGCCGTAATATATTTACTGCCGCAGGTACAGCAGTTGCATTACAAGACATTCCTGCCAGTTTGTTAAAACAAGTTGATGTCTACAAAACCCGTTCTGCCAGCCAGATTGAAAGTGGTATTGCAGGCTCCATCGATGTAAAAACGCACAGACCTTTTGATTTTGACGGCGCTAAGTTTATTGCCACAGCCCGTGGTATTTACACCGAGCAAAATGAAGAAACTAACCCGACTTTAAGTGCGCTTGCCAGCAATAACTGGGAGTTGGATGCAGGTCGCTTTGGTGCTTTAGTCAACCTGTCATTTTCCCGCATGAAATACCGCGATCAAAGCGTCACAGCCGGTGCTATGGTGCCTTTTATGACAGCTAATCCTACAGCGCCTTTTACGCCATACGAGCGTATTTTCCTTGATAAACCTGGTGTGGCTGAAAATCCAATCTGGCAACCTGGCTTGCTGAATGGTTTGCCATCTGCCAGTGGTTCCACTTTAAATGTGAATGGTGTTGCTACGCCTTATATCCTGGG
Organism: Rheinheimera mangrovi; assembly: GCF_003990335.1. NCBI lineage: Bacteria > Pseudomonadati > Pseudomonadota > Gammaproteobacteria > Chromatiales > Chromatiaceae > Rheinheimera > Rheinheimera mangrovi. The sequence continues at coordinate 1,181,619 of NZ_CP034683.1, forward strand.
TCGAGATGCTATTTTCCAGAGCGACTACAACGGTAAACGTGAGCGTCCTGCGGCCAATATCTCTTTGCAGTTTGCGCCAAATGATAAATCGGAATATGTGTTTGAGTCATTTTATAACGGTTTCCGGAACGAAGGTTTTAACAGTCTGCTGTTCTCTTTTGCTGACTGGTGGGGCAGTTATGGCGGCATGACGCCAGCTCAGGCTGCAGCCTCTGCCAACGTGGTTTTGCATCCTGGTACTAATATTGTCAAATCCCGCTCAGTGAATGACCCTTGGGTCTTTACCAGTGGTGATTTATCTACAGGTAAAACTGACAGTTATCTGCATGCTATTGGCGGCAAGTGGGAATTGTCTGATGAAATGACGCTGAAGTCTGAACTGGTGTATCAGGATAGTGAATACAGCAGCGACTTTTTTGCCATGCGTTTTGTACGTCCCGGCAATAACTACAAACTGAATGTCGATTTTAACGAAAACGGCGGTATACCTGGCTTCAACTTTGAAGACAATCCGGCAACCGCCGCTGTGGATGAATCCAGTATGGCCGATCCGTCAGCCTATCTGACTGATAGCATGTATGACAATGCCAACAGCGATGTGGGTGACGCAGTAACTTTTACTTCAGATTTAACTTACGCTCTGGATGGTTTCTTTACCACAGTGGAAACTGGTGTGCGCTATGACAAGCGTGGTGCGACCACCTCTTTTAGTCGCCAGGACCGTTGTTGTGGTGGCGCTGTGAATGTCGGCACTGTTGACGGATTAGCTGCAATCAACAGTGGTTTTATGGATGGTGAAGCTAACGTACCTACCTCATGGGCTGTGGCGAATGGTCACTATATTCGTGATAATGCTGATCAATTCCGCACAATGTATGGCATGAACAAGCTGAATTTACAGCGTTCTTTTGATATTGACGCCACTACGTTATCTTTGTATTTGCAGAGCAAATTTGAAACTGAAGTGGCCGGCCGTGTGTTAAACGGTGAAATTGGTGCCCGTTATACTGGCATAGACACAGATTCAATGTTTTGGCAGGAAAGCGCGCCAGGTGCTGTTCAGCCGTCGACTGCAGGCGAGAGTAAAACCCGTAAAATTTTGCCAAGCTTGTCTGCCCGTTATCAGTTAACTGACGATGTCCAGGCACGTGTGGCTTATACTGAAACACTGCGTTATCCGGGCTTTGGTGATTTAAATCCTTTGATCATCTACAACGAAGACGTAACAGGTATTGGTTATGGTACAGCGGGTGGCGGTAACCCTGACTTAAAACCAACTGAATCACAAAACTATGATTTTTCACTGGAATGGTATTTTGCTGATGCCAGCTCGTTATACGGCACAGTGTTTAGACGTGATATTGATGGTTTTGTGGTGGGCTTCCGCCGTTCAGTAACAGCACCAAAATCTGCAACTGATCCAACGCCTTACAAATTCGTATTAACACAGCCATACAACGCTTCTAATGGCGAGTTGTCAGGTGCTGAAATTGGTTTAGTCTGGTTCCCTGACTATTTACCACAAGCATTGGATGGTTTTGGTGTGCAGGCCAGTTATACCCGCTTGTCGTCGCAACAAACTACACCTGATACCAATAGTGAAGGCGAAATCACCGGCTACAGAGACACCGATCTGTTTGGCGTGTCTGATTCGTCTTACAGCATAGTGCTGGCCTATGACAAAAACGATCTGAATATGAGATTGTCTTATGCATGGCGTAAAGGGTTCCTGGCTAACTATGAAGCGGCTCTGTTTGCTAACCCGCTGGAAATGCGTCGTAAAGACGAAGCCAGCATGGACTTCCAATTAAGCTACAAGCTGACAGAACAGTTTGAGCTGACGCTGGACGGCACCAACCTGACCAACGAGCTGTATCAGAGCTACTATGGCAATGATGCAACCACAGGTAACTTTGGTACCGCCTTATACAGCCGTACTTTCGCCCTGGGCGTGCGTTACAGCATGTAATACAACAGTGAGTTGTTACAGATCAAAAACACCGGACTTGTTCCGGTGTTTTATTTTTATCAGATTCTCGCTTTCGCGGTAAACTTAAGGTTTAATAAAATCTGATTGTTCTAATGAACCGATCTTAATAAAACTTTATACCTCAGGTAATTGGAGTTGCATGAAGCAGTGGACCTTATTTGATTTTTCCGTTAGCACGGATATCAGTGCTTTTACAACTGCCCAGCTGAATCGACTGAAGCAAATAGTCTGGATTTGTTTAACAGGAACTCTGGCTGGCATTTTAGTCTCAGGACCAAAATCGTCAGCTATCTTGTTCACCGTAGCTTTGGGGCTGGCTTGTATTGCGGTATTGTTGCAGCAACGCAAAGTCCATTTTGCTATTGGCAGCTTATTGTGGCTGCTCACCCTGATGATCTGTAGTCTGGTTAGTATTAATTTAGGCGTGTTTGATTTGATGCTGCTGGGTTATCCGCTGGTGCTGGCTTACGCGGCTATGTACAGCGGCAGACGATTTTACCTGCTGCTGTTTAGTTTTATTTTGCTGTTTTGTTCCGCTTTGTCCTTAGCTACGTTGTATGGTTTTATTAGTTTCAACACTCCTGAAGTCAGTGTTAACTCTTTTATTTCTTTAAATATTCTTTTAATTGTCAGCGGCTTAAGTATGCGGCTTATTGCCAGAGACACCAAAGATGTGCTGCGCCAGCTAAAAGAAGAAAATGAGCGGGTGCTGCGTTCGCAACTGGAAATCCAGCGTCTGGCTCAGCATGATCCGTTAACCGGCTTAGTCAACAGAGCGCAATGTGAGCAATCATTCCACCGCGCCTTAGCGACTAAACCTGATGGGCCATTGGCTTTGTTGTTTATCGATTTAGATAACTTTAAACCTATTAACGACGCTTTAGGCCATCAGGCCGGTGATGAAGTTCTGAAACAACTGGCGCAGCTGATGCAACAGCAATGCTCAGATTCTGACGTATTGAGCCGTTTTGGTGGTGATGAATTTGTGCTGATCCTGACGCAATGGCAAAACCCGGCCGAGCTGGAACTTCAGATCCGGCAATTGCTGCAGCTGTGTCAGCAGGAGTTTTATGTACAAGAGCAAAAAGTGCAGTTATCTGCCTCTATTGGTGTCACTTTAGCTCCTGCAGACGGTACAGATTTTCATCAGCTTTGCAAAAAAGCAGATACGGCTATGTATCAGGCTAAAAAGATGGGCCGTAACAGATTCTGTTGGTATCACTCTGATATGGAACAACAACAGCTGAACAAGTTTAACCTGATGATGCGTTTGCGGGTGGCTGTTAAACAGCAACTTTTTACTGTTGCCTATCAGCCAACCTATGATTTAAAAGACAATAGCATTCGTGGAGCTGAGGCTTTATTGCGCTGGACTGATGCAGAGTTAGGGCCAGTTCCACCTGATGTGTTTATTCCTCTTGCTGAGGAAACGGGCTTAATTCAGGAACTAGGACTTTATGTTTTACAACAGGCTTGTGCTCAGGCTGTGCTTTGGCAAAAGTCTGGGTTTGCATTAAGCATTGCCGTTAATATCTCCGCAATGCAATTCAAGCAAGGCGATTTGCCTGCTGTGGTCATGCAGGTACTACAAGACACAGGTTTGGCCGCTCAGGTGCTGGAGCTTGAGCTGACAGAATCTGTGTTGATTGATGACAGGACCTTAGTCAAGCAACAAATCGATGAGTTATCTGCTTTGGGTGTACGTTTTGCTATCGATGATTTTGGCACTGGTTATTCCAATCTGGGGTATTTAAGCCAGTTTAGTCTGAGCAGTTTAAAAATAGACCGCTCCTTTGTGGCCCGTATCCGGCAAAATGACAAAGACCTGGCCTTAGTGAACGGCATTATTCAACTGGCCAGCAGCTTAGGTTTACACACAGTGGCTGAAGGGGTGGAAGATAATCAAAGCCTGCTATTGCTGCAGCAGGCTGGTTGTAGTTGTGCTCAGGGTTACTTCTGGTCAAAAGCTGTGTCGCCGGATGAGTTCTCAACTTTGCTTTGAGAACAGCGGTTGAGATCAACCGCTGTCAGTTAGAGGATTTTTAAAAACTCAGTTAAAGCTTGTTGTTCTGCTTTGGTTAACTGTAGTTTTTGCAATAAAGGTGAGTGCTCTGGAAAGGGCGCAGCACCGGGCTGCAGGCCTTTTTTCGGCATTCTGGCTTTAAGGCCTGCATTATTATAAAACGCCACAATACCTTCAAACTGGGTAAATAAACCATTGTGCATCCAAGGGCCGGTGTGAAACACAGCGCGCAAAGCTGGGGTGCGGAATTTACCTGAATCACTGGCGACTTTGGTTTCCAGATAACGTCCTAAATCCTCAAAAGGTCTGCCGTAAAAATGCAGGCCTGTGACATGGAATTTATTATCAGACAGCAATGGCCCCTGATGGCAGTTTAAACAACGGGCTTTGGTGCGGAATAAATGTAAACCCAGCAACTGTTGATCGTTTAATACTGCGGTGCTTTTACTGTGCTTATGTGGGTCCTTACTGTAAGCCGCTTCAAGGAACTCGTCGTAGGCTGTGCGTGGGGCTTTGATCTGCAGTTCAAAATAAGCCAAAGCATCAGCTAACTGCTCAGCATCGATCAGAGGGCTGTCATACACTTGCGAAAATAATGTCCGGTAGTGCTTCGACGCGTTTAGCTTTCTGACGGCATCTTCGATAGGAAGATCCATTTCTATAGGGTTACTGATGGGCTGCAAAGCCTGAGCTTTTAAGGTTGCTGTGCGGCCATCCCAAAAGTAACTATGCCAGAGTTCAAGATTAAACAAAGCCGGGGTATTGCGATTACCGGTTTTGCCCTGAACTCCTACAGCTGTGGTTTTTGCATCAGAAAACTGTAGTTTTGCATCGTGACAACTGGCGCAGCTGATGCTGTTATCGGCCGACAACATCACATCAGAAAACAGCTGCTCACCCAGCTGATATTTTAATTGCTCAGTCTGACTTTGTGGTTTTGCTGTGGCAGGCAAAGGCGCTAGCTCTGCCCTGGTAACCTCTGAGTCCAGTTGAGCTTGTGGCCACTGAGCTACAGGCTGATTGTATAAAGCCCGCAGCTTGATCGTGTCGGTGCTGGCAATGGATAACACTGGGTAAAGCAGTGCAGCTATAAATAACGTGTGAGCTGAGTTTTTAATAATAGTCATATGAAATTCCAATCCAGAACTGGCGTCCTATTTCTACACCGTTGGCCCCAGGCAGTATTTGATGCGTGCGACTGTCAAACAAATTGGTGATATCGGCACTTAGTGCCAAATTGCCAGTAGCAGATTGATAAAGTTGATAGTTAACAGCCAAATTCACCAGCGTAGTGCCGTCCAGTCGCTTTGTGCTGTACACAGGAACCAATACTGAGCCGGAGCTGCATTCAGGGCATAACCAATTGGTGTTGCCTGTGGTGTCGTAAGTCCCTGTGCCTACTGCTGCAGTGTAACTGGCTTTATAGGTTGCGGTCAGGCTACTGTTAAGCTTGTTTGTCCAATCGGATGACCAGCCAAAATTCAGCACCAGTGGTCGGGCAAAATTGGTATTAATTCTGTTTAATGCATCCAGACTGGTCAGCTGGCCATCCAGAATCACCAGTTCATCTGCTGCTGTATTGTTGATATTTTCATCGAACTCATTTGTGCTGCTAAAAGTTTTACTGAAACTGGTATTCAACCAGAAGCTATGATCGTGCCACTGCTTGCTCCAGGCCAGCGATAGCCTATTACTGTAACCACTGCCGCTATTGCTTTGATACTTATAGAAATAGCCGTCACTTTCCCGCACTGGATCTGAGGCCGCGGCTAGCTGATCTTTTTTCCAGCGTTTTAGGGCTTTGATGCTAAAGGTACCAAAGTGTTCGGTATTTTGCTTAAAGCCTAAGGTGGCTTCATCGTCATAAGGTGTTTTTACATTATCGTACCTTACACGAGTATTGCTGTCGGCCGACGAGCGCAGCCATCCTTGCAGTGCACCGTTACGGATAGGCCTGTACTGCACATAATAAGGCAGTTGTGCCTCTTTAATTTTGTAGCTTAGAAGACCTGCGTCGTAGTAGCGGTTCAGACCAAAAGTCAGCAAAGAATCCGCATCGCCAAATAAGCGATAACCAGCACTCAGACGGGGCGCCAGATTTTGATTTTTGAAAAAATTGTCTGTGCTGTAGCGCAAACCCAGATGCCAATCCCAATCGCCGGACTCGATTTGGTCGGTCAGGTACAGCGCATTTTTCAGCACTTTTTCATTAATGAGTTCAGAAGGATACACTAGTCTGGATTCAAAGTACTGAGGTGTGCTACTGACGTTTTCGCTGTACAGCAGCATATCCTCAACCAGGCTTAAATCTAAGGGCCGCCCTAGTTCCTGCTCCAGCTCGGCCAGTGGCCGGACAAATTCAAGTTCAACGCAGTCGTACAAGTAACCGTTGCAGTTCAATGGTGTTTGAGTGCTGGTATATTGTCGGGCAGCTGTGTAGTTATAACTGTCATAAAAACGCTGACGTTTTATTTGCTCAGACTCAATATCTATCCCAAGCAACAAGCGATGGTTCAGCCCTAGATAGCTCAAATCATTGAACTGCAGGCTGCTTTCCAGGCGGGCATTGTTTTGGGTTTTATCCAGATCGCCAAGGCCTCCTTGTTTAGATACAGGCGTGACAGAGGAATTCTGTACTTGATCCAGCTTGCCCCAGTCTTTGCCTTTGGCTTGCAGCCAGACGTAATAGTGATCGGCGGCATCTCTGCTGTTTTCGCTACCGCTATAGCTCAGTTTGCCAGACCACTGGCCTAATCTAAGGTCTTTAGCCAGGTGCAGTGCTGTGCTGAAACCTCCACCTTCGACCACAAACTCGCTGTCTTTGACGTTCGTTTGTATGTTGTGATTTTTGTAAGGGGCGTAGGTGGCGGTTAAATCGACGCGGTCCAGCCACAAATCCCGCTGCGAGTACTTCAGCAGCAGGTTGGTGTTTTCCCTTTGTGTCGCTACCATCTCACCTAAAGACAACTCACTGACCGTACTTTCCAGATAATTCAGATTGATAAGCAGCGCATGCTGACTGTTAAATTGATGGCTTGCTGATACACCGTAGCTATTTTTTTCAAACACAGGCGCATCGCCGGTGCTGGCTGGGCTGACATTATCATTATTACCTGTGATCAGTTTGTAATTGCCCCAATCACTTTGAGTGCCGCGATAACTGATGCCAAAGCGATTTTGATCAAAAGCTGAGCGCGACTTCACATCGACCACACCACCAGAGAAATCACCAAAGTTAGCTGGAATATTACTGTCATAGACATCTATAGATTCTACTAACTGACTGTTCAGGGTAAAAGCCTGGGCCGAGCCTCTTACATCATTGGCTTCATACAAAGCACCTGAACTTCCGCTTGGATCTAGTCTGCTGTTGTAATTGACACCGTCGAGGAAAAAGCCGGTTTGCCAGGGTTGGCCACCGGAAATGGATAGCTCTTTTGCCTGAATTTCTGCGGCCTGATTTAAGGCATAGGCCGATTCTGACAGCTGTACACCAGGCATCAGGGCAATAAGCTCGTTAATATCACCTGTGGATTTTGGACTGCGCTGAATAAAATTGCGGTCCAAATGATAACGCCCGACTATTTCAGGCTGTTCCGGGCCGGTATACCGTCCTTTGACTTCAATTTTTTCCATCACTTTAGTTTGCTGCAGGCACTGATGAACTGCAGCTGCTACTTTGCTTTGTTTCTGGCAAAGCACAATATCGGCTTCTTTTAGCTTGTAGTGGCGCATCAGTTGCTGTGTATCTGCAGTGCTGCTTTGTGCATAGCCGTAACAAGAGGCGAATAAAGGCAGCAGCGCCAGTGGGCTATAACGATAGTTCATACAGAACCCTTTTCTAAGTGTTAATGAGTTGCAACCAAGGGGTTGAGATCTTCTGGATCGGCAATGCCATCATTATCCGCGTCGTTATCTGCAGTCAGGCCTGAAGCCTGGATCTGTTCAGCTGTGGCACTTAGCAGAAAGAAGTTAGGTAAACCGTCGTTGTCGGTGTCGACGTTTGCCACCGTAGTGCCGGGGAAATGATTTTGCAGTGCATAGTGAGTTGCGACTTCGGTGTTGAGACTTACTTTTTCTGCAGCTGCTACCGCATCGGTCCGGATGATGGCCAAAGCTTGTTCACTCAAGTCAGACGCCAGATTTAACTTAATCTGGTTCTCATGCAGTTCCTGCTGTTCGTTAATGGAAAGCTCGGCAATCTTGGCATTGAACACAGAAACCCTTTGCTGTAATGCCTGATAAGCAGCTGGAATATCCACGGTTTTAGCTGTTGCTGAGGCGTAGCGCAAAGCCCTGATATAGTTACGCTGGTTAAAGGTTGTATCGATGTCAGTCGCTTTATACAGATCGCCGCTGTAAGTCAGCAGAGCTTTGAGTAACTCACTCAGTTGCTCCTGAGTGGGCGAGCCAGCCAGTAAGCTATCCAGATCCTGATAGGCTTTGGCCTGCAGATCGCCAGCTTGAGTATAAAAACCTGCAGATGCCAGTAAACTGGCGGCATTGATCGAGCTGATAAAACGCTGTTGAGTATCGGTTAAAGAGGCCAGTAGCGATGTCAGTAACGTAGCGCTGCTCTGTGCTGTTTCAGTGCGGCCAGCCAATTGAGCTGTTGAAATCAGATAACGGTACCCAAGGATTGATTGTGATATATCCAGCCGTTTTTTGTCCGGATGGAAATACTGAGTGGCTATGCTTTCACAGTGCAGTGCCTGTTGGTTTGCTAATTCATCAGCTGCCATCTGCTGATAGGCCTTGACCAGACGATAACAGCCATAACTGCCCAACATATAAGCGGCGCTGGAGCGCTCAGCAAAATACTCTTCCGAATTCAGCAGCGTTGAGGCTAACTGCATCAGTTCAAGCGCTTTGTCGCGATGTCCTGAATAAAACAGATCCCATGCTAAACCCGGATTGGCTGAACCATTTTCAAACAACACTGGGTAATAATCACGCAATCTGCTGTAACTGGTTTTCAGCTCTGCCAGCACTGTTGCTGTGTCGTTGCCTGCTTGTAGTTTTTGTAATGCTTTATGCAAAGCAATGTCATTTTTAGCATTGGCCGTAGCAGTACCAGTGGCAGGCAAAAGTGATAATGGCAGGTTTGTGCTTAGGGTCGGATAGTGGTACTGAAACAAGCCTGCGGAAGATTGCAGTGGAAAGCTGTAATAACCCAATGTGGCTGTCGCATAAGCGGATTTGCTGTAGCTGTAGTTGTTGTCGTAATTGGTGTCTGCATAAATAGCCAGAGTTTTAGCCAAGTACTCTTTGGTTTTTTCTACAGCGTTTATTTGTTGAAAACGCTCGGCCACATAGGATAAATGTAAGGCGCGGTACCTATACACTTTTTGGCCTCTATAGGCACCACTGGTTGGAATTTCATAACTGGTTTGTTCTGCCAGTTCGGCATAATCTTCAATAGCGCTCAACGCCTCCAGCCGATGAGCTTCGGTTGGCTCAGCCAGATAATTGTCGATCAAGGCGTTGGTATTTAACTGGTAAGCAGTCAGAAAATTACCATAGATAGTGCTATAAACTTCGGTTTTTGAGGCTAAAGCAAAGCTTTTGAGTTGACTCATCAATGCAGCTGAGTCGCTTACTGCACCTGCCTGTCGGTAATATCTTGCCAAAGACATCATAAAACTAGCGTCGGCTGTGGTGATATTGGCTATGCCTTTTTCCAGCAATTTTTGGGTGTAAAGCCGTGAGGAAAGGCTCCGGTAGTGGTTACCCAGTGCCGTATTTCCGATTGCATCGGCATGAGTGGATGCATTTCGGTAAGCCAGAGCCTGGGCTCCTGCTTCAGAGATCGCATTACCAAGGATTTCTTCAGCTTTGGACTGGAACCCTGCGATCAAATAGCCTGAGGCCAGCTCTGTATTGGCAGTGTCTTTGGCATTATCGTCTGGTAACTGAGCAATAACGTCTTCACTTTTCTTCAGATGAGAACTGTTACTGCTGTAGTAGTAATTAAGTTTATCTGCGTTGGTGATATAGCTGGCTCTGAGTTCTATCTGCTGTGTTACCGGTGTTTCGATAATGCCGTCTGTAACCGCCACCAGAAAAGAGCCATCAATCATGCTGAGTACTTCAGGTGTATAGACAAATTCACCGGTAGAGCTGTTGATCTCTAAAGTGCCATTTTCCGGGCTACTGGCAAGGCTAAAGGTCAGAGCATCGCTATCCTGGTCAAAAGCTTCTATTTTTCCAGTGGTGATACCAGAGCTATTCACTATCACATTTGTACTGAGTATTTTTGGAATGTCATTTACATTGTGGATAGTAAATGTCAAATCAACTACAGCTCTGTCTTTGCCATCAGTGACAGACAATCTGACGTGGTCAGTGCCATGAAAGTCAGCAAATGGGCTGTAACTGAAATGGCCATTTTGTAGTAGCTGAAATACGCCGTTATTGGCCGCAGACTCAAGCATATAGGTTAAAGTGTCGCCGTCTGAATCCGTTGCTTCTGCCTGGGCGGTCAGCTTAGTGTCTTCATCTAGCGTGAACCTAAGTTCAGTATTGCCAAATGCAGGGGCTGAATTTGAATCTCCGCCACCGCAGGCAGTTAACACAGATAAAGCCAAGGCGACTACACTGATTTTTCTCAAGCTCAGGCTGATAACTTCATACATAACAAGGACATCCGGAAGAAAAAGATGCGCATAATAAATGCATTTTTAAATGAGATCAATTATCATTAAGTTTTTAGAGGGTGAAGATTGATTTTATTGCAGCTTTTCAGAGGCGTCAGACTAAAGTCCGGGGAGTAAAGTACATGTTAAGTTGGAAAGCTGCAGCTGTTGTAGCAGCTGTGTTATCGCTGTCAGTTCCTGCTGATGCAAAGGTGTGGCTGGAGGCTGACACTCTTCATTACAAAGGACAAATTACGGCTCAGGATAATAACCATCTGATGCAGCTGTATCAGCAAGCCAAGAGCAAACCTAAGCGTTTAGTGATCCAAAGTGGTGGTGGGAACATCGATTTGGGGATGGACTTAGCCGACTTTGTGTTGCAGCAACAGCTGGATGTGGAAGTACCGGATTTTTGCTTTTCCTCTTGTGCTAATTATGTTTTTGTCGCAGGAAAAACCAAATGGTTGGGAGAAAATGCAGTTTTAGGTTGGCATGGTAATGCTGCATCTGCACGCTGGCTTGATGCCGATATAGACGGCATGGTGAAAGATTTAAAAGGGGAAGAACGTCAACAACAATGGCAGAAACTCAGAGCTCATTATGATCAGGTGATTGTAAAAGCGAGTCAAAGAGAAGCTTTGTTGTATCAACAACTTGGTGTTGATCCAGCCTTATTAACTCTGGGCCTGCAGCCTGAATTACGCAGGCTTGCAACACAGCAGCGTTACCGCGGCTGGACCTTTAACTCCTCAGTACTAAAGCAATTGGGGGTTAAATCTATCAATCCAGGTCGTGCAGACTGGCAGCCTAAGCTGCATCCGCGTTTTAAATTGATGATTATTAATGAACTGAGCGCTTCCTGAGCTGACGACTTTGGGGGATCAAAAAAGGCCACAACAAGGTGGCCTTCTTTAATTTTTAATGCTGATTAATGAGCATTTTTTGCTGTTGGCTCTGCCAATGCATCATCGTCTTCATCCATTACCTTGTCGTGGCTATGATCTTTTGCAATCAGCATATAGACAGAAGGCAACACGAAAAGCGTCATAAAGGTACCAATAGTCATGCCCAGTACCAGCACTATACCTATAGAGTTACGGGCCGCAGCACCTGCACCTTCGGCGAAGATCAGCGGAGTGTGGCCTGCGATAGTGGCGATACTGGTCATCATTACAGGGCGTAAACGCAGCACTGAAGCTTCACGAATAGCCTCCAGTTTGGATTTGCCTTGTTCCTGCAGCTTGTTGGCAAATTCCACCACCAAAATACCGTTACGCGCAATCAAACCTATCAGCGTGACTAATCCCACCTGCGAATAGATATTCAGTGTGCTGGTAAAGCCGTCGGTGTAAAACGGCATTGGTGCCGGAATTTTCAGGAAGGTAAACACCAGCGCACCAAACAGAGCCAGAGGCACCGAACCTAACAAGATGACGATAGGGTCACGGAAGCTGTTGTACTGAGCTGCCAGCACCAGGAAAATCATAGTCACGGCCAAAGTAAAAGCTGGCAGGAAGGTGTTGCCTTCACGTTTTAACTGACGGGATTCACCTGTGTAATCAACCGAATAATTACTTGGCAGTAACTTTTTCGCTTCAGTTTCAAGGAAGGTTAAGGTTTCATCCAGTGGCTTAATAGTCACACCACTGATTTTCACTGCGTTCAGTTGCTGCATACGGTTGATACTGCGTGGCACAGTGCTGTGCGTCAGGCTGGCAATTTGATCGACCCGTATCATCTGGTCTTGTGGACCTTTGATATAGAGGTTGGTTAAATCATCAGGGGTTAAACGCTCTATACGTTTCACTTGGGGCACCACTTTGTAGCTTTGACCGGCCATGTTAAAGCGGTTGACATAACCACCGCCTAACAAGGTGCCTAAGTCCTGTACTACATCCTTCATATTCAGGCCTAAATCGGCCACTTTATCGCGGTCGATATTCAGTTGATACTCAGGTTGATCTACTTTCATATCAATCACCTGGAACGGGAACATGCCGCTTTCGCGCATTACTTTTTCCAGTTTCAGCGCGTAGTCGTAAATCTCCGTGGATTCGGCCGTAGAAGCAATTACGAACTCGACCGGGAATTGACCACCACCAGGTAACGAAGGTGGAGTGATAGGTAAAATCCGTACGCCAGAAATTTCAGTCAGTTTTTGTTGTACTTCCGGCATCAGTTCAAACACGGTGCGTTCACGTTCTGCCCAGGGTTTGGTCACCATACCGCCAAAACCGCCCGTCGGAGTGGTGATTTGGAAGGTAAAGTCGGTTTCAGGCACTGACATAAAAGCTTCGTTAACGTACTTGCCATAATAAGACGATTGATCAACAGTCGAGTTGGCAGGAGAGTCAACAATACCAAAGATCACACCTTGATCTTCCACTGGTGCCAGCTCTTTCGGCGAATAGTTGTACAAAGGTACACAGAGCAGCATAATGCCAAACCAGAACACATAGACCCCAAGCCTGTTATTTAAACTGCTTTCCAGCTTACGGCTGTAAAAATGCTGGAAACGGTTGAAAATACCATCCAGTGGCGCTTTTAAACTGGTATGAGGTTTTAACATACGTGAGGCCATCATAGGCGATAGCGTAATAGCCACTATGGCAGAAATAGCTACAGCACCTGCCAGTGTAATGGCAAATTCGCGGAATAAAGTACCGGTTAAACCGCCTTGTAAACCTATAGGCACATAGACTGAAATCAGCGTCACTGTCATCGCAATAATAGGGCCACCCAATTCGCGGGCCGCCACTAAGGCTGCTTTAAATGGCTTCAGGCCGTTTTGAATATGACGTTCAATGTTTTCTACCATAACAATGGCGTCATCCACCACCAGACCGACAGACAATACGATCGACAGCAAGGTGAGCAGGTTTAATGAGAAGCCAAAGAGTTTCATAATAAACATGGCGCCAATCAGAGACAGCGGAATGGCGATAATAGGAATAAGCACTGAACGGCTGAAGCCTAAAAACAGGAATATCACCACTATGATGATCAGCAAGGTTTCACCGAGCGTCTTAATGACATCGTCAATGGCAGCTTCAATGTATTTAGTCGCATCGTAGGAGACTTCTCCTGTTAAACCGCTGGGCAAGTCTGCTTTGATCTGTTCCATCTCTTTGGTGACAGCTTTAATGACATCTAAAGAGTTGGCGTTAGGTGCAACAAACACCCCCATAAAGACCGCTGTTTCACCTGAGTAGTTGACGTTCGTGTTGTAATCGTCAGCACCCAAAACTACATCGGCTACATCAGATAAACGCACTATACCGTCGCTATTCTGACGTAAAATCATGCGCTTAAATTCGTCCACACCTTTCATATCTGTGTTGGCGCGTAAATTCACCTGAGTGTAAGCACCACGGGTTTGGCCTATAGTGGCCTGAATATTATTGTCGGTCAGCGCTGTACGGATATCAGAAGCCGTAATGCCTAAAGCGGCCATACGCTCTGGTTTTAACCAGACCCGCATTGCAAAGGTGCGGCCACCGAGAATATCGGCTTTTTGTACACCACTGATCGCAATTAAACGCGGCTGCACTGAGCGGCTTAAAAATTCAGTGATTTGATTTTGTTCCAGAATATCTGAGCTGAAGCTTAAATAAGCTGAGGCAAACTGACTGTCAGCCGCTTCAATGGCAATAGCCGGTACTTCGGCTTCTGGTGGCAAATCACCACGCACCTGGTTGACCTTAGCGCTGATTTCCGTCATGGCTTTGAGCGGGTCATAGTTCAGATGCAAATGCGCTACAACGCTCGATACGCCCATAGTGCTCTGCGACTCGATGTAGTCGATACCACCGGCAGAGGCTATAGCTCGTTCGATAGGCGTGGTAATAAAACCACGGACTAAATCAGCATTTGCGCCTATATAAGCTGTGGTAATTCTTATCACAGCTATATCTGAACGTGGGTACTGCCGTACCGTCATATTGCTCATCGACTGGAAACCAGCCAGCAATATCAGCAGGCTGACCACTATGGCCAGCACAGGCTTTTTAATAAAAATATCGGTAAAATTCATAATCTGCTCATTGTTAATGGCTGGTGATGATGTTCGTCAAATCAGGTATCAGCTGGTGTTGGCGCAGCTTTAAATTCTGGTGGCTGAGTTTTGCTCAGTACCACAGACTGGCCATTAAATAATTTAAATGCACCTGCACTTACCACCTGATCACCGGCTTTAAGGCCATTGATCACCTCAACAAAATCACCACGGGCTTTGCCTAAGCGGACAAACTGCTGACGGGCTTTTAAGCCGCCTTTGTCATCTTTTTCCACTACAAATACAGTGTCACCAAAAGGAGCGTAAATAATGGCTGTGCTTGGCACCACCAGCAACTGATGCGGCTCTGTTAAGGTCACAGTGCTCGATACGGCCATACCTGGTATTAACACGTTAGTGCTGTTGTCTAAAATAGACTGCACTATGACATTACGGGTACTGGTATTAATTTCGGCGCCAATAGCACTGATTTCACCTTTGACTATTACAGCACCATCTCCTACTGACACTTCAACAGGTAAACCTTTAGTGATCTGAGTCAGCCAGTTTTGCGGCACGGGGAAGTTTACCCGTACTTTGTTGGTGGCTTGTAATGACACTATGGCAGTACCAGCCTGTAAATCTGTACCTAAGTCAACCTGACGAATACCAATACGACCATCAAAAGGTGCGCGAATGACTTTTTTCTGTAAGGTTGCTTTTAAGTTGTCGACCTGAGCTAAAGCGCTGTCGAGTTGTTGTTTGGCGTTGTCTAATTCACTTTGAGTGGCAATGTTGGTGCGGCGTAACTGCACTAAGCGCTCATAACTGGTTTTTGCCAACTTGAAGCTGGCTTCGGCTGAACGCAACTGAGCTTGCTCGTTTGTCACGTCCTGTTCAATCAACACAGTACCAGCTTTCACTTGCTGGCCATTGCTAAAGCTTATTTTTTTCACCCGGCCCGGTACTTCGGCAGCTACCACAATACCTTCGTCTGCCAGCACTGTGCCAATAGCATTATAGGTATTGGGCCAGCTTTGTTGTTCGACACTAAAAGTGCTGACATAGGCAGGAGGAGGGACAAAGGTTTCGCCCGATTTGATCATGGTCAAAATCTGGTCAAACTTTATCCCGGCAAGTAACGCAAACACACAGAGCAAGCCAAGAATAGCGAATAGTATGGATTTAAATCTTTTCATAACAGTAACCAGATTAAAAGTTAATATTGACCCAAGAGTTTCAGTCTTGAGAATACGACTTAGCAGCACTTTCGGATTCGCAGTGCGGAAAAAGTCAGCCCGAGTGAGCTTTTTATTATTGAACAGCCGCAATCAGGTTTAGCGGGCAAGCTAGTGTGCCACGTTTTATTAAAAATTGTGACGATTAGTCATAACTTAATAAAAATTTAAGAAAGATGAAGCTGAAGCTCCTGGATTTGTGTAAGCCTGCGTCTGTTTTTCCGTAGGTTTTATCTGTTTTGAACAGCAACAATGCTCAGAAAAAAGACAGCTATAGTGTAACGAGCAAAACTGGTTTCACCTATGGGATAGTCGGAAATATTTGTAACCAAATTGCAGGGAATTTAACAAATAGCAATTGAGCTGACGGACGCGCTCAGAGACCTAATTAAAAATGAGGCCGCCAGGCGGCGGCCTCATCAGGTTTCGCCTGAATTACAGGCTGATTTTTTCTACCGGATAACCCAGTTTTTCCAGTTCAGGCGTTAAGCTTTTTGCATCGCCAACCACCAAAATTGTCATTTCTTTGGTATTCAGGTGTTTGGCGGCTAAAGCATTGAGTTGCTCTTTGCTGATGGTTGAAACTATCTGATTACGTTCACGTACAAAGTCCGGAGTTAAATCAAATTCCAGAATTTGTGCCATAAAACCTAATTTTGCGTTAGGCGTTTCGTATTTCAATGCATCAGATTGATTAATAGCCAGGCGCATAAAGGCCAGCTCATCATCCTGAATACCGTTTTGCTGATAGGTATTCATTTCATTGATAAATTGACGGATAGAGTCGGCTGTTGCGTCAGCACGTACTGCGGCAGATGCGGTGTAAGTACCCGCAAACTTGTCGGCATTAAAGCTGGCGCGGGCACCATAGGTATAGCCTTTATCTTCACGCAGATTAAGGTTAATACGACTATTAAAAGTACCTCCCAATACAAAGTTCATCAGGCCAGCCTTATAAAATTCGCCGGTGATATCTTGTGTCAGTGAACGCTTACCAATGCGGATTTCTGACTGTGGCGCATCAGGTTTATCCAACAGATAAATAGTGCCTGGTTTGGCCGTCATTTTACCTGTATTGACCTGCACATCCGGGCCTTTACCTTGCCAGTCAGACAATTGGTTTTTCAGCTCTGTAGCCACTTTGTCCTGTGTTAAGTCGGACACTACAATCAACTGACCACCTGCTGGTTTGAAGTAGGTTTGATACCAGTTCTTCACATCGTCCAGTGTCAACTTGCTGACAGAGTCCAGAGTACCGGCGCCTGGCAGCGCAGCAATACTGCCGTCGTACATCATTTTGTTGTAAGTTGTTGCTGCTATATAAGCTGGGTTCGTCGCGCTGTGCTGAATACCCTGCAGGGTTTGTTGTTGCAGGCGGTTGAAGTCTTCAGCTTTAAAAGCAGGGCTACGTAATTTCTCTTCCAGCAGCACTAAGGTTTGTGGCAGGTTTTTACTTAAGCTTGAAACAAATACATTAATGTAACTGTCACCTGAGCTAATGCTGATATTGCTACCCAGTTTTTCCAGCTCCAGACTCATTTGTTCTGTGCTGTAATTTTGAGTACTTTCATTCAGAATGGAAGCCAGCATTGCGGATATACCCGCTTTATCAGCAGTTTCGTAATAACGGCCCACCGGAATTTTTAACAATAAAGAGGTGGTTGGAGTTTCAGTACTTTGACTACCCAGCACTTTAATACCGTTACCGAGATCTGTAGTCCATGTTGCCGGCAATTCAACTGCAGGGTTCATACCCGCCATAGGTTGTTTGCTGCGATCAAAAGTATCTGTCGCTTTACGCACTTGCAAATCTTCAGCTTTGGTCGTCGACGGGCCACCAAAATCATGTTTTACAGGTGTAAAGTTATCAGCTTTGGCAATAAGTTGTTTCTTACCCTTTGGTACTACACTCATCACCACTGAGTTTTGATTTTTAATGTAGGTGTTGTATACCCGCATTACATCTTCTTTGGTGACTGCGTTATAACGGGCTATGTCGTCACCAATGGTGTCTGGTTTGCCCTGGAAGGTTTGGCTGGCTGCCAGTTGACTGACTTTTCCTGCTACGCTTTGCAGGCCAAAAATGCTATCTGCTTCTATCTTGGCTTTTACTTTTAACAAGTCGTCGTCTGTCACGCCGCGTTGTTCAAACTCAGTCAGACTGGCACGGATGATCTGCTCGATATCAGCCAGGTTTTTACCTGAAGCCGGGTGAGCCAATGCATACAAAGAAAACTCACAGGCCAACTCGCGGCACGGGTGTGAAACGGAAGCCTGAACGGCCAGCTGATTTTTCACCAGATTTTTATACAACAGCGAATTATTACCGCCACCTAAAATTTCCGACAAGATATCTAAAGCAGCTTCGTCTTTGTGATTGGCATAAGCTGTTGGGTAAGCGATATACACCAGCGGCAAATGCACATTGTCTTCCATTGATATATAACGGGTTTCCGGCAGTTTCACCAGGGACTTGGTTGCATCCGTGACTTCAGGACCACGTGGAATAGAGCCAAAGTATTTTTGTACCATAGGTAAAATATCTTCGGCTTTGACAGCACCACCTACAGTTAAAGTTGCGTTATTCGGGCCGTACCAACGCAGGAAGAAGGCTTTTACGTCATTGACGTTAGCGCGGTTTAAATCGTCCATATAACCAATCACTGGCCAGGAATACGGATGGCCATCAGGATACAAAGCCTGAGATACCCGCTCATTTAAGCGGCCGTACGGCTGGTTGTCGACACGCTGGCCGCGTTCGTTTTTCACAGTTTCGCGTTGTACTTCAAATTTCTTCTCTGTCACTGCATCCAGTAAAAAACCCATACGATCGGCTTCTAACCACAGCATTTTTTCGACCTGATTCACTGGTACTGTTTCAAAGTAGTTAGTGCGGTCTGAGTTGGTGGTGCCGTTTAAAGTACCGCCAGCTTCTGTAATAATTTTGAAGTGCTGTTCGTCACCAACGTTTTCTGAACCCTGAAACATCATGTGTTCAAAAAAGTGGGCAAAACCTGATTTACCTAATTCTTCGCGGGCTGAACCAACGTGATAAGTGACATCAACATGCACCAGTGGGTCTGAGTTGTCTTCATGAACAATAACAGTTAAACCATTGTCCAACTGATACTTTTTGTATGGGATATGAATACCTTGCGAAGGTGCTGACTGTTCTATTAGTTTTACACCAGCAGGTAAGTTCGATTGGGTTTGAGTCTGAGTCTGAGTGCCACAGGCTGCTAAGGTCACGGCAAAAGCGACGGCAATTGCCAGTTTAGATTTGTTCATATGTTCCTCCTTGTTAACCGCCTGATTAAAGCACGTTTCTTTTGGGTTAAAAAGATACAACTATGTAACAAAACGATACAATGCCGTTGGAGCAGGTTCAAATGTACTGGCCCACTGCGCAGTTTAACGCCAGACTAGGGTAAAAATTCACTTACTGTTCAGTCTGATGACTTAAGGTTTGAATAAGCAAAAAGGGCATGACGTGGCGAAGACGGGGTCAGGCGTGAAGAAATCAAGTTCCTGGTTAAAGTGGAACCTGTTGTTACTGTTGCTGGCAGGCGCTTTGTTCGCTTTTATCCAGTTGCAATTCTGGTGGACTCAATTGAATCCCAAATGGCAAGGCCTGGACTTGTCATGGGGCTCGGCCCGTGTTGAGCTGTTGTCCTTACAGTTGCCGTTTTCCGGTCATCAGCAGGTGCAACTGGAACAGCTGGAGCTCGGCTGGACTGGCTTGCCCTGGCCTTTAGACCGGGTTGTGGCTACATCACTTAAAGCTCAGTTGGATTTACAATTAGAGGCATCCACAGCAGCAGAGCCTGACGCGACCTTGTCAGTGCCTACTTTGCCGCTTTGGTTGCCGAAGGTGTTGTCCTTTGAACAGTTAGAAGTCTCGCTGCCTTGTGCCCGTTTAAATACTAAACTCAGCAATAGCAGCGGTACTGACAAGGCTGACTGCCAACTGACAGGTTCATTAACCTACAGCGAACAAAACCAGCAAATACAGCTGCAACTGGCAAATCAACAAGCCGTATTTATTGAAGGTGTGGGTGATGCAAAGTTGGCGCTCAAAGCTTTGATCACACCAACAGCCGAACAGCTGAACATTCCACAGTTTGAACTGAGCCTTACAAGCAGCAAGTTGCAGTGGCAGCAGCATCAGCTGTCTGATTTGGATCTAAAGTTGAGTGGTCGCGCTGTCTGGCAAAACAATCAGCTGCAATTTGAAACCACAAATCCGCTGCATCTGAAAGCCGGTTATCAGCAGCCACAACTGCAGATCCAACAGTTGGTAGTGAATGCGCAGTCACTGCAGCTGGAGCTGGACCCAACGCAATTGGCAAATGCACAGCTGAAAAGCGATCTGAAACTTGAGCTGACGCAACTGCAGCATCCGATGCTAAAGACACTGGACTGGAACTGGGCTGGTTCGGCCTTGTACCAGCAGCATCAAGCACAAATCGAAGGTCGGTTAGAGAACAGTTTATCTTTGGCGCTTGAGCATAAAGTACAACTGGCGGAGCAAAACATCAGTGTCAGCTGGGCCTTGCCAGAGCTGTTTTTTCTGGCTGGAAACCCGCTACAAATTGGGCCTTTTTGGCCAGAACTGCTGACATTGCAAAAAGGTAAAGCCTCAGGCAAAGGCCAGCTGGAGTTTGACCTTGGCAGCATGGCACTGACCAAACAGCAAACAGAACTGGTGCTGCGGGATTTGAGCGGTATTTACGACAGAACTGTATTTAGTGGTTTAACCACCACACTGAAGTTGTTCAGCGAAGGTGCGGTCTGGACAGTTCAGACTGGTGATCTCAAGCTGCAACAGGTCAATCATGGTTTGGTGATGGGGCCTTTGGAGCTGAATGCGGTGTACCAAACAACAGCACCGGATTGGTTCAAAGGGAAGTTAGATCTGAAGCAGCTGCAACTGGCTTTATTTGGCGGACAGGTTCGAGGCACCGGGCAGCAGATTGATTTAAGTAAAGATGCTAAAGTGCTGCTGCAGCTGGATAAACTGCAATTGGCAGAGTTATTGAAGCAGCATCCAAGCGCCGATATCTCCGGGCAGGGAACTCTGTCCGGAACTTTGCCTCTGAGCATAGAACAAGGCAAGCTGACGGTCGCTCAGGGCTCTGTGGCGGCTTTAGAGCCTGGTGGCCAAATTGCCTATCAGTCTGAGAAAGCCCAGGCCATGGCCGCATCGAATCAGGGCATGAAGATTGTGATGCAGGCGCTGCAGAATTTTCATTTTTCAGTGCTGTCGGCTGGAATCAGTTACAGCAAAGAAGGTCAGTTAGTACTGGCGCTTAAACTGGAAGGCAATAACCCGGATTTCGAAAAAGGCCGGGCTGTGAATTTCAGTATTAATTTAGAAGAGAATTTACCGGCTATGATCACCAGCCTACAGTTAAGTGGTCAGGTCAGCGACGTAGTTAAAAAACGGGTTCAACAGCGTCTGGCCGCCCAAAAAGCCAAAGACGCCCGCAAGGAGTAATGATGCGAAATTGGCAGGAAAAACCATGTTCACAGCCGCTGGCTCTAGGTCAGGGGAGGCTTGTAAAGCAAGGCCTGAGCCTTTGTTTGGCCATTTTAGTAACCACAGCCTGTACACCCACAGTGCAGGTGGCTATGCCAAATGAGCCCATTAATATCAATTTGAATGTCAAAATTCAGCATGAAATTTTGATTAAAGTGGACAAAGAACTGGACGAATTAATCAGTGATTCCAGCGGTTTATTTTAAGGAAGCCAAGATATGAAAACTTTAACTAAATTAGCCCTTTCAGCTGTATTTGCTATCAGTTTGCCTGTAATGTCCATGGATTTACAACAAGCTATGTCGGCCTTAGGCGCGGCAAAAACTCAGGGCTTGGTTGGTGAACAACCAAACGGTTACTTGGGCGTAGTGGGCTCATCAGCTCAAGCCAAAGAAATAGCGGAATTAATTAACAAAGCCCGCAAAGCTGAGTATCAAAAACTGGCCGCTAAAAACGGCATTCAGTTAGCTGATGTCGAAGCTATTGCAGGTAAAAAAGCCATTGAAAAAACCGACCCCGGCCAGTTTATTTATCTGAACGGCCAGTGGCAGAAAAAATAATTAACGAACCGGATTCGCGGCTTGCTCACCCACTACTGTATGCCATGGCAGGATACGGTAGCTGCTGACCAAGCCGTTAATCACGTAGGGATCCGATTCTGCAAAGGCTTGAACCTGCGCCGGATCTGCAACATTAAACAGCAGCAGAGCGCTTTCGATGGGCTCGCCAACTGCTCCGCCTAATACCAATTCTCCGCGCTCTGCGGCCAACCAGGCCAATTGCAAATGTTCGGCACGAAACAACACCCGTTTTTCCAGATAATCGGCTGAGGTTTGATACTGCAATAAATAATGCATTGTTACTCCTTCGTTTCTTTATGTCCGCTGTCCGCTTGATTTGTGCGGACACTTTATCTGTCCGCGGACAGTTTTAATTAGTCAGTGGTTTTTCATCATTTAAATATAAAACAATAGCTTACACCAATTTTTTGCGATGGCACGTTCCCTGCTATATCTGGTTAATCAGATGATGGAGAACAGTGATGATCCAGGGTACAGAAAATCAGGATATTCAAATCCAACCGAACAAAACCAGGCAGTGGCGTCGCCCTGTAGTGGCAATTTTGTTTATGGCAGGCGTTAGTTATATCAGTTATAGCCTGATGGCGGCCAGCTCGGCTCAGGCTTCTTTAGTCTTGCCAAAAGATCAGGTGCAACTGGCTATAGTAGAACGAGGCAGCTTTACCCGCGACTTATCAGTGCAGGGTAGGGTCGTAGCAGCCAATGCTCCAACCTTATTTAGTCAGGAAGCAGGCCAGGTACAGTACTTGAAGCAACCTGGTGAAGCTGTGCAATTAGGCGATTTGCTGGCAGTGGTCTCCAGTCCGGCTTTAGATAACGAGTTGGAACAACAACGGGCTTTGCTCGCCAGTATGGAATCCGATTTTGAGCGTTCAGCTTTATTAGCCCGTGAACTGCAACTGGATATGGAACAAGTGCAAAACACAGCTCAGGTGAATTTAGTGGCTGCGAAACGTGAGCTGGCCCGGGCTGAACAATCGATCAAAATGGGGGTGATTCGCCAACTGGATTACGACGTCGCCAAAGACAAATTATTACAGGCTGAGCTGGAATTTGATCATGCCAAACGCAAGGTCGCATTGGCCACTGATAAATTGAGTTTCGAAAAAAAGTCTGGTCAGTCCGCCTTAGCTCGTCAGGCTTTGGTGGTTGCTGAACTGGATCGGAAACTGGCGGCATTACAAATTAAAGCACCTGTCACGGGTCAGGTCGGCAACTGGCTGGTCGAGCAGCAAAGCCATGTAGTGGCGGGCACTGGGTTATTGACTGTTATCGACTTAAGCCGTTACGAGGCCGAGCTGTCGGTGCAGGAAAGTTATATCCGCGATTTAGCTGTAGGTATGTTAGTTGAAGTGAATTTGGGCAATCAGCAACTCAAAGGTGAGCTGAGCCATATAGCGCCTGAAGTCAAAGACAACTTAGTCACAGCCCGTGTCCGTTTTTCTCAGAACGACAGCACCAGCTTACGTCAAAACCAGCGTTTATCAGCCCGCGTCATTATTGAGCAAAAAGACAATGTACTTCGCATTAAACGTGGCGACTTTGTTGGCTCTGGTGCCAGCCGTATTGCTTATCAGGTGACGAATAATCTGGCGGTGAAAACCCCGGTGGTGTTAGGTGCATCGTCCGTGCAGTACGTCGAAATATTACAAGGTGCCAAAGAAGGTGACCAATGGGTCATTTCTAATCTGGATGAATTTAAGCAACAAGACAGAGTTCAACTGAACTAAGGCTTTCACAGGAATCTTGGGCTTGAGCCCTAAAGGAGAAAATCATGATTAAAATTAATAACCTGAGCAAAATTTTCCGAACCGACTTAATTGAAACTCATGCCCTGCGTCAGATTAATCTGCAGGTGAACGAAGGCGAATTTGCCGCTTTAACTGGCCCGTCTGGTTCCGGTAAATCTACCTTGCTGAATGTGCTTGGCACTTTAGAAAGTTTTGATCAGGGCGATTATTTACTGGACGGCCGCTCTGTCAAAGGCTTGTCGGACCGGGAACTGTCAGCACTTCGCAATGAAAAAATAGGTTTTATTTTTCAGGGCTTTAACCTGATTAAAGATTTCAGCTTGTTCGACAATATCGAGCTGCCGCTGCGTTACCGTGGTTTTAGTGCAGCTGAGCGTAAACGCCGGGTGGAACAGGCGCTGGAAACTGTGGGTTTAGCGGCGCGCCGTGATTATCACCCAAGCCAGCTGTCTGGTGGTCAGCAGCAACGTGTCGCTATAGCCCGGGCTATTGCCGGTGAGCCACGCATTCTGCTGGCGGATGAACCTACAGGGAATCTGGACTCACTGATGGCGCGTCAGGTGATGGAGCTGTTGGAAAAAATTAACCAGCAAGGTTGCACCATTCTAATGGTGACACACGATCCGGATCAGGCCCGTCGTGCCAACCGTCATATTCAGATTGTTGATGGACAGCTGAATGACGCGACATTATATGAACCTCTTGGGTACGAACCTTTAGTCGCAGGAGCTTAAGATGGAAGCCTTAATTCATAACCTGAAGCTAAGCTGGTACAGCATTAAAAGAGCCCCTTTGCCTTATGCTTTAACCTTACTGATTTTAAGTTTAGGGTTAGGCACTTTTTTCAGTAATGCCACTTTGTATTACTGGATGAACCGCGACCCTATTCCGGAAAAAAGCGCCACTCTGTTTATGGCTCGCATTAACTCAGTACCAGGAGATTGCACCGATTGTTTTGATCCGCCCCGGGTCATGAGTTACATGGATATGCAAAAGATGAGTGGCAGCGGTATTACTTCAGCCGAAGCGGCGATGTTTTCCAGCGATGCTTATGCTAAAACTGTAGAAAATCAGCAAGCTACACCCAGTCAGGTGGAATTGCGTATTACCCAGCGTGATTTTTTTAAGCTGTTTAATGTGCCTTTTTTACATGGTGAAACCTGGCCTGATAATAAAGCGCGAATGGAAGTAGTGATCAGCAAAAATACCGCGTTGAAGTTTTTTAGCCGCACTGATGTGGTAGGGCAGGAGATGCTGATTGATGACAAGCTGTATAAAGTCATAGGCGTGCTGAATGACTGGGCTATGTTGCCGCGTTTGTATGACGTCAATGGTCGTCGCTCTGCTGAACCCGCTGAAGATATCTATATCCCATTAGAGACTGCTTACGATCTGGCAATTCAGTCCAATACTCAAAATTCTTATTTTGATGTGGACTGGGATGGCAATATGGCCACTTACCCACAAATGGCCAGAAACAATTTTGCTAATCAGCTGCAGTTTTGGGTGCAATTAGATAGCCCGGAAAAAGTGCAGCAGTACCAACAATTTCTGAAAAATCTGGTGGCTGACGAAAAAGCTGCTGGCCGTCATCAGCGTCCAGAAAGCAATAAGCTGGATAATATTCTGAACGTACAGAAGGCACTGCGTGCAACCAATGATCAACTGGATGCTTTTGCTTTAGTGGCTTCATTATTCTTGCTGGTCTGTGTAGTGAACGCAGGTCACTTATCGTTAAACCGTTATATGGCGAATCAATATGAATTCAGTTTGCGCCGGGCTTTAGGTGCCAGCCGCTGGCAGTTACAAAGCCAGATTATGGCGGATGTGTTATTAAGTTCAGCTTTAGCTTTTGCCGCAGCTTTATTCTTTGCGCAGCTGGGCTTATGGACCATTAACTCCTTATTGCCAGGAACCCGCGCTTTAGCTAGCTGGGACTGGCAGATGTTAGGCGTCATGGCGCTCTTTGTGCTGCTAATCAGCTACCTGGTGACCTTGTATCCAGCCTTAAAAACCTCATTCAGCCCGTTGAATCAGCAGTTAAAACAATAAGGAGATCATCATGTCGGTATTTTTAATTATTAAATCCTTATTACGCCGTAAAGTGGTGACAGCTTTATTGCTGCTGCAGCTGGCTGTCACCTTAGGTTTAGTGGTGAATTCCTTGCTGTTGGCCAGTGCAGCTAAAGACTTGGTGGATCAACCAACAGGTTTAGCGCTGGAACAAATTCTGACTGTGAGGGTGAAACCGACCAGTACAGCGATGCGGGTTGAGCCTGCATTATCCGAAGTGATCAGTCGGCAATTAGCCGCAGTGCGACTTATCCCAGGTGTTGAAGCTGCTGAATACACCAATCAGATCCCTTTACGGCAGGGCGGCTCAAATTCCAATATCTTTGAAACGGACCGTCAGGACGAAAGTAATGTCGATTCAGTGCCATATTACAATACGGGTAGTCAGATTTTTCAGGTGCTTGGCACTCAGTTAGTCGCAGGCAGAGAGCTGACCGAGCTGGATAAAGGCACTCAAAATATTATTCTGACTGAAAAGCTGGCGAAGCAGCTGTTTGCAGAGCAAAACCCTGTGGGAAAATCCACCAATCAGGGCACTGTGGTTGGCGTAGTGTCTGACTTTTATTCGCAACGATATGCCAGTGATCCTTTGTTCGGCGCAATCAATTTTGTGCCTATGGCAAGGGCGGAAATGGGCTATCAGCTGATCATCCGTGTCGCCCCTGGTCAATCTGAAGCAGTGCGTCAGCAACTCACAGATGTGATCAGAAATGCCGAACCAGAGATGGATATTGGCACTGTAATGCGGATGGATGAAAATCGTGATGAAGTATTCCGCTCTGAAATTGGTTTAGCCACTTTACTCGCCGTATTAAGTGGTCTGATGCTGCTGGTGGCTATGATTTCTGCCTACAGCCACGCCCATTTCCACGCGCTGCAAATGCAAAAAGAAGTAGGCATAAAACGGGCTTTGGGTGCCAGTAAAGCGCGGGTGTTGTTGGATGTATTAAGTGAAAGCTGGCTGACCACAGCCATAGGTGCGGGTTTTGGTATTCTGGTTTGTTATGCTCTCAATATCAGTCTGGCCAAAGTGATTAGCATACCTGCAGTACCAGTCTGGCTGCCGCTGCTGACACTGGTTTTATTGCTGCTTTGTGTCACACTGGCCACATGGTATCCTGCCAGAATAGCAACCAGAATTTCACCAGCAACAGCAACTAAGACACTGTAAATAACCTGAACTCGGGATAAGCAGCGCCACTGAACAGGCATCTTTTTGTGCCTCTCTGCGTTGCTCTTTCTAGCCATAGTTCACTATGGCGTACGAAAGAGCGCCTTGAGATCCGCAAAAATTTGCACGTTCAGTCAAATGCTGAGTTATCTTCATAAGTTGAATGGTTTATCTCATTGATTTTATTTGTTAAATTGAAATGTCGACACTCATTATCCCGACTTCAGGTTATAAGATGAAAAAAATACTGGTCATCGACGATAACGAGGCGGTGTGCACCGCCCTGATGACCCTGTTTCAGTTGCAGGGTTATCAGGTGTTTATTGCGCAGCATCCGGCTCTGGCCAAAAGCATTTTGCAGCAGCAAGCTATAGATCTGATTTTGCAGGATATGAACTTTGCCCAAGGCGAAATGAGTGGTGCCCAGGGCAAAGCACTGTTTTATCAGCTGCGCTCTGATTACCCGGCCATTCCGGTGGTGCTGCTGACGGCCTGGACTCATTTGGATATGGTAGTGGAGCTGGTGAAAGCCGGTGCTACCGACTATATCGCCAAACCATGGGATGACCAGCGTTTATTAACCACAGTGGCGAACGCACTGAAAATCAAACAACTGACCGAACAAAACTTAAAAGCCGAGCGCAAGCAGCAGGAAAGGTTAGGCCTTTTTGCCGGTAAAGACTTATGCGGCTTAGTGTTTGCCAGCACAGCCATGGAACAACTGCTGCAAATGGCCTTGCAACTGGCTCCCAGCAATGCCGCTGTGCTGATCACAGGTGAAAACGGCGCAGGCAAAGAGGGTATAGCTCAGGTGCTGCATGCCAATTCCAGTCGTAAACAACAGCCTTTAATTAAAGTAAATATGGGCGCATTGCCTGCCGATTTAATGGAAGCTGAGCTGTTCGGTGCTGAAGCGGGTGCTTACAGCGGTGCCAGCAAAACCCGGATAGGCCGTTTTGAAGCTGCAGATGGCGGCACTTTATTTCTGGATGAAATTGGCAACCTGTCGTTATCAGGCCAGATGAAGTTACTGCGGGTATTACAAACCGGTGAGTTTGAGCGTTTAGGCTCCAGTCAGACCCGTAAAGTGGATGTCCGTATTATCAGCGCCACCAATGCCGATTTAACCAAAGCCATAGCTGCAGGTGGTTTTCGTCAGGATTTGTATTACCGCATCAACGTAGTACAGCTGCATTTGCCTGCTTTGAAAGACAGAGTGGATGACATAGTGCCTCTGGCGCGGCATTTTTTAGCAGGACAAAAAAGCCTGACCAAAGCTGCTGAACAGGCACTCCAGCAGTACAGCTGGCCTGGCAATGTACGTGAACTGCAAAATTTATGTCAACGCGCTTTATTGCTGACTTTGGCCGATGAAATTAGCGCCGCTGATTTAGCTTTACCACAAGAGCACAACTCAGCGAAAAAAGCCCTGGATGATTTGGACAAAGAGCAGATAGAACAGGCCTTGCAACAGGCTCAGGGGGTAGTAGCAAGAGCTGCTAAACAATTGGGCATTAGCCGTCAGGCCTTGTACAGGCGCATGGAGTTTTATGGCATTGAACCAGTGTAATTTCTTATGCAGCTGATCCGCCGTGTTTATGTGCTGGTGCTGGCTTTATTAGTGCCGGTTTTTGGCCTTTTGTCTTATCTGAAGGCGGAACCGTTTTGGTTCGGAATTTTTGTTGGCTTTACTCTGCTGATTTTGCTGGTACTGCACCTGGCGTTAAACCCTTTACTGCAGGAAATTGAAGCGCTGAATTTACATGCGCAAAACCTGCAGGATGGTAGTTTTAATGTCGACGCCAATCGTCAGCTGCTGCGTGAATTAAGACCTTTAGCTGAAGTATTGCAGCAAATGTCGGCACAATTGCGGCAGGAACGCGCCACTTTGTATCAGCGTGAATTACTGCTCGATACCGTATTGCAATCCAGCCCCAGTGCTATGGTGTTAACAGATCAGACTGGTCGGGTGCTGATGACTAATCCGGCAGCCCGGGTTTTACTGCATCAGGGCCTGAAGTTTGAAGGACTGCTGTTTGCTGAATTAACGGCAAAACTACCTGAACTGGCCTTGGCAATTCAAAGCGGGCAACAAGGTTTGCTGCATTTAGGCGAACCTGTATCGATTTGGCATTTGTCGGTAAGTTCGTTTTCGCTGAATCAAAAACCACATCAGCTGTATTTGCTCAAACCTATGACTCGCGAAATTCACCGTGAAGAAGTTAAAGCCTGGAAAAAACTGCTGCGGGTGATAGGGCACGAATTAAATAATACGCTGGCACCTTTGTCTTCACTGGCTTACTCAGGCCAGTTGGTCGCTACGGAGCTGCAGCACAAACAGTTGCAACAAATTTTCCAGACCATCAGTGAGCGTCAGCGGCATTTAAATCAGTTTTTACAGTCTTATATTCAGTTTGCCAAACTACCGACGCCGGTATTGGCTCCAGTGCAATGGGCGCGGCTGATTAACCAATTGCAGGATCAGTATGAGTTTGAACTGGAAGGTGATTTGCCACGCCGTGTCTGGTTGGCCGACTCGTTGCAGTTGTCGCAGTTGCTGTTAAATCTATTAAAAAACGCCCATGAATCGGGCTCGGATCCAGAACAAATTCAGCTTAGTTTTACCGAACTGCCAGATCAGTTGCTTATTCGTTTGCAGGACGCTGGTGGCGGTATGACTAGCGAAGCTTTAGCTCATGCCATGGTGCCTTTTTACACCAGCAAGGAGAATGGCTCTGGCATAGGCTTAACCTTATGCCGTGATATAGCTGAAGCCCATGGTGGTAGTTTAAGCCTGCAAAATCAGGGCGCGGGGCTTTTGGTAGGCCTTACATTACCGGCTTCAGGCGCTGGCAATTCCGCTGCTGAACAGGCATGATAAAGCCTGAACTAAAACAGGGTGTTATGGCTGTGTCGGCAACTGAAAAACCAAAAAAACTGAATTTAAAAACTGTCGCCTCCTACTTAGGTGTATCGGTCGCAACTGTCTCTAATGCCTACAATAGACCCGACCAACTTTCCCCTGAATTACGCCAGCGTATTTTGCAGCAATGCACTGAGTTAGGTTACGACGGCCCAAACGCTGCAGCCCGCAGTTTGCGGACTGGTCGCTCCGGCATAGTGGCCATATTGCTGTCAGACACGCTGGAGTATTCAGTCAGCGACCCTGTTGCTAACCAGTTTATTAAAGGTGTGGCTGAGGTGCTGCAAGAGCAGGGCATGGACATGCTGTTGTTGTCTGGTCGTCACGATACCAGCAGCAGTAGCGCTGAAGCTGTGCCCGATGCTTTTATTTTGTATGGCGCGCCCAGTAACCCGGAACAGCTGCAACGTATTATCAAAAGTGGTAAGCCTTTGATCACAGTGGACTGCAACCTGGACCATGTGATGTCGGTGAACGTCGACAACTATGCGGCTGCCCATCGTATTGCCGAACACGCCTTGAAAAAAATGCCGGGTAAAGTGGCGGTGTTGGGGCTGCGTTTAATAGAATCAGACCGGGTTTGTCGTATTCAGCCGCATGAGCTATACAGCACAGAACAAGCTATTTCGCGCCGCCGTTTAGATGGTTATTTAGCCGCAGTGCAGGAGCAAGGCCGCGATTTACCTGCCGATGCCGTCTGGCATATTCCGGTCAATACCCACCATTTTGCTTTGATAGCAGCTCGTGAAGCTTTAACTCAATATCCACGGCCTCAAGTACTGCTGTGCATGAGCGACCGTATAGCCCTGGCTGCTATGGCAGTGGCCCGTGAGCTCGACATCAATATTCCAGATGATTTAGTGGTGGTTGGTTTCGACGGCATTGATGAAGCTGAACGCGCTTATCCCAGCCTGACCACTATTGCCCAGCATAGCGATGAAAAAGGCCGCACTGCAGCCCGTATCTTGTTGTCGGGCGAGTTAGGCGCTGACCTTTTAATGCCATCTGAATTAATAATACGGCAAAGTTGTTAGGTTAGTCTGGTTGCTTCTTTTTGCTTAAACAGGCTCAGTGTATGAAACTTTTACTGCTTCTTTTATCTCTGCTGGTTTTGCCGCAACTGGTTTTGCCACAACGGGCGCATGCCGAATCACTCAAACTAATGAGCTACAACATTCGTTGTGGTTTATGCGAAGCCGAAGGTACGCCTCAGTACTGGCCAGAGCGTAAGTTTCTGCTGGCGCATTTAATTCAAACCCAGCAACCGGATTTAATTGGCCTGCAGGAAGCTGAACTCTTTCAGGTGCATGATTTAATTGCTATGTTGCCGCAGTACCAGTGGTATGCAAAAGGCCGTGACGATGGCAAAACCAAGGGCGAAAGTACAGCTGTTCTTTACCGTAAAGGCAAACTGCAGCTGTTATCAGCCAAAACTTTATGGTTATCGGAAACGCCTGAACAAGTCTCCAAAGGCTGGGATGCCGCCTTAAACCGCACTTTTACTAAAACTCAGTTTAAAACGCTGAAATCCGGCCAAAGCTTTTATTTTTTGAATACCCATTTTGACCATATGGGCCAGCAGGCGCAGCTGCAAAGTGCCTTGTTACTGAAAGCCGAGGCGGAAAAGTTAGCAGCCAACAGCAAAGTGCTACTGACCGGCGATTTTAATGTCGAGCCCGGCAGCGAGCCCTACAAAGCGCTGAGCAAAAGCTTAAACGACAGTGCTTTGGTTGCTAAACAAAAGCTATCCAAAAATGCCGGTACTTTTAACGGTTTTGGCCGCGAGTCCAATAGCCCAAGCCAAACCATAGATTTTATTTTTGTAAGTAAAAACCTGCAGGTCAGCAGTTATCAGGTGGACAACAGAAGATACAACGGTATGTATCCTTCGGATCATGAGGCGCTGGTGGCTGTAGTAGAGCTAGACTGAACTCGGAAAATCCAGCACATTATCTTTTAAAGGCAGAGCAGGCCGTTATCAATAGAAAAGGCAGGAGCAGCTATGAACAGAGGTTTGGCAGCGGTGTTGTTTTTGTTTTGTGGCGTTTTATCTACAGCGCTTTATGCTCAGAGCCTGGACATTCAGCTGCCTGATCAGAAGCTAAGCTGGACGCTGGCCGAGATTAAACAAAAAGTACCAGTGCAGCAGATCAAGCTGTTTGACCCTGTCTATAACAGCGACAAAAGCTTTGCAGGTGTGTCTTTACTGCAGCTGTTAAAAGCTGCAGGTTACAAGTCCGGTCAGGCAGCTGATGAAGTGGTGTTAACCGCCTCTGACGGCTATGCCCCTAGTATGCCACTGGAGTTTTTGCTGGATGATCAGGCTGTATTGGTCTTTGCTGAAAGCGGCAAAAAGGATTTTGACTTTGCGTTAGTCGCCCAGGGCAAAGCTATGGTGTCACCTGCACCCTTTTATCTGGTGTGGAAACAAGGCAAAGCGGTGGAAAAAACCAGACCCTGGCCTTATCAATTAGTAAAGTTAGAGCTGGTTAGTTTCCAGCAACGTTACCCCAAACTCTATCCAACCAACGCAACACAAAACTCAGCGGCATATCAGGGCTTTTTGCTGTTTAAACAAAGCTGCATCAGCTGCCATTCCATCAACCTGCAAGGTGGCGAGCTGGGCCCTGAGCTTAACGCTCCGAAAAACGTTACCGAATACTGGACTGACGATCACCTAAAAGCCTTTATCCCCAACGCCTCCGGCTACAGATACAAAAGCAAAATGCCCACTTTTCCGCAGTTTAGCGCAGAAGATATTGACCACTTAGTGGCTTATTTAAAGCATATGAAGAGCTATAAAGTTCAGTTGCCTTAGGGACTTAGTTGACGAGTTGAGTAGTCTACTTTGGCGTAGCAAGTAAGGTTGCAGCGGAATGGGCATAGTCCACGCAGACACGCCGTAAACCCGTCCTTGGGGGCTCGCGTTTCGCTATCCCTGCGAAACACGGTCTGCTTAGCACTACGCCCATCCTCGCTTTGGCAAAGTTCAGTTTTGTGCCAAAAGAGGAAATTCACTGAAATTTGATTAATCAGCGCTTTTCACTGAAATCAGACATTACTGAAAATCAATAAACCAAGGGGCTCTAAAATTTCGAGAACCGGTAATCCCCCACCTATCAACTGCCGAAACCGGCAGGCGGCGTGCAACTGGAAACATTTAAGAAACGAGTAAAAAAATCTTAACCGGATAAGGGTTAGGATTTCACATTATGGTGGAGCTGGGGGGAGGTTATGCTGTTCAGTGTCGGAAGCCTTTAAATCCAATATTTGATGGGTTTCTGGTTTCGTTAGGTCTACGAAAGTGGTCTACGAAGATTGGCTATTTCAAGGAACTGAT
Organism: Rheinheimera mangrovi; assembly: GCF_003990335.1. NCBI lineage: Bacteria > Pseudomonadati > Pseudomonadota > Gammaproteobacteria > Chromatiales > Chromatiaceae > Rheinheimera > Rheinheimera mangrovi. The sequence continues at coordinate 1,214,877 of NZ_CP034683.1, forward strand.
GTCCTCGAATATAAATTCGTCAAACCGAAGTGCTTCAAGCTGCTTATTATAATCGACCACCTCGGACGGAGGTTTCTCACCAAGGGCTTTGTAAACCTCCTCAATGGCGCGATTTAAAATCTTTATTCCACAATAGGTATTACTCGAGTAATGCTTGAAGTTCTGGGGATTTACAAAGTTTGCCTGTGTAAAGTCGTCAGCGATTTTTAAGTGCTCCTGTAAACTGCCCAGTGATGAATGTGTGGCCTTGCTCAGAGGTCTATAAAGCAAGTCGTACCAAGATTGCATATTGGCCTCCTTTGCCAACCTCTCTAACTTTCCTATAGATTCAATAGACAAGGAATTTAAAACATTTTGACGTTCTTGCAGCTCAGCAATTTTATCCTCCAATGCTTTAATGCGGTCAGGCCCAATATTCGGATTTTGGGAATGATAACTTTTGTAACTGTTTAGATAAGTTAGCGTATCCTTAAAACTCTGGCTTACAAGTCCATCCATCAGTGCTGTGTTGTTGTTTAACGCAGCTAATTGAAATAGGCACTCTAGTCCTGCCCTACATTGATTCGAGCTTTGTGCTCCCAGACCATATACCGCTAGTAGATGCGAGGCTTGAATTGAGTTTAGTATGCGTGCATACAAAGTAACGGAATGTAGTTGAGTCAGGTTAGATGGATCGATCTCGAGGTCAAACTGAAGTTGCCAGCCCCTCTCTGTTATTATTATTAAGAATTCTGTAAGGGTTTTCTCAACTTCTTCCTTTACCTTTTTTAGATTGCTTCGATAGCTCAAAGCAAGGAATCCCTTTTTATTAAATTGTTTCATCTGTGAATATCTCCCTAAACTTGTCTCTAGTATATCGTGTGATTAAATACTTGGAGCATAGACTTTAAGGTACAGCTAGACGTCCACTGGGCGAACTCCATGAAATCCTGAACAAAAAGATGGATATTGGGTTCTTTTCTCGATAACTTGATGACCTCTAGACCTCAATGTCCATCGAGAAAACCATGACTGTAGTGGCACACTGAAATTTCCCACCCGATGAGCAACCGCTATTCGCTCCTACCACCCCTTCATTCAAAAGCCCCACCACCAAGCCTCAACAAAACTCCTTATAAACAAACCAACTCCAACCAAAACCCAGCTGAAATAAATTTACCTGATACTTGAAGTTTTTTATTGCCACTTAAACGATTAAGATGTAGTTTTAACGCAGGAACAGATGAACAGAATCTGACCAACCGGAAACGTTGTTCTAGTGCCCTGGGGAGGGTGAAAACGCGCCGGTTTTTATGGATCTTGCCGTATAAACCGCTAAGGTGAATAAGACCAAAGATCCTGATAAAAAACAGCGCTGCTAAAGCGCACCACGACAGGGTAGACCTATGCAACAAGTTCACTCTTTAAATACCAGTTCACCAACTTCTGCTGGTTCACCAGCTATCAGTAGTGCAGCGCTGTCGCCCAGCGCTTTTACTCAGGTGAAGTGGATGACCTGCCTGATGTTTTTTGTATTTGCCATGACCACAGATGCGGTCGGCGTCATTATTCCACAGGTCGTAGCGCAGTTTCAGTTGAGCCTGACCGAAGCCGCCGCCTTTCATTATGTGCCCATGCTGTTTATCGGTTTGTCCGGTTTGTTTTTGGGCCGCTATGCCGACCGTTTTGGCCGGAAAAAGGTGATATTGGCGGGCTTGGCTTTGTACGCTGTGGCTTGTGTGGCTTTTATTTTTGGCGAAAGTTTTCTGTATTACCTGCTACTGTTGGGGGTTAGTGGTTTGAGTATTGGTTTATTTAAAACCGGTGCTTTGGCCTTAGTAGGCGATGTTAGTGCTGACTGTCAGAGCCACACCCGATTGATGAACAGAGTCGAAGGCTTTTTTGGTTTAGGTGCTATTTTTGGCCCGGCTTTAGTGGGGTTGTTATTAGCTGCATCACTCGATTGGACTCAACTTTATCTGCTGGCTGGGCTGATTTGTGCCGTGTTGCTGATGATGGCGTCCTTTCTGGATTATCCGGCTTACCAGCCACAGCAACATAGCTCAATCTGGCAAAGTCTGGTGTTGGTGAAAGACAAATACGCGCTGGGTTTTTCGCTGGCCATCGCCTGTTATGTGGCGACCGAAGTGGCTATTTTTGTCTGGTTGCCAACCTTATTGCAAAGTTACGATGGCAATTACACTGTGCTGGCCACTCATGCCATTACCGTATTTTTTATTCTGCGTACCGCTGGCCGTTTTCTGGCGGAATGGTTACTGCTGAGATTTAGCTGGACAGTTTTATTGGCCTGGTTTGGCAGCGCCATTTTTGTCTGTTTTGCCCTAAGTATGTTTTACGGTGTAGCTCTGGCCTTATGGCTAATGCCGCTGTCAGGGCTTTTTATGTCGATGATGTACCCAACGCTGAATTCCAAAGGCATTAGTTGTTTCCCGCGGCAGCAGCATGGCGCAGCTGCAGGTTTAATTCTGGCTTTTACCGCCTTAGCGGCTGCCTTAGGGCCTTTACTGATGGGTTTAGTCGGCGATGCTTTGGGCGATGTGCGTTATGGTTTTTATCTGGCTACTGGTTTTGCTTGTCTGCTGATGCTGGGGCTGTGGTGGAATCACTTAGTGCAGCCTGCGGCCAGACGCTTAGCGCTTGGACATGATTAAGCTATAAATATTTTAGATATAACAAAGGCAGCCTTGGCTGCCTTTGTCGTTTCTGTGTCAGAGCTTACTTTATTTCAGTGGAATAAACTCAATGGCTGCGCCGCCGCCAGGCTGCATTACCAGGGGAATGGTATCTTTGGCTGTGACTTCACTGCGTTTGATGGCATAGGCTTCCGGCTTGGTTTCCCAGTGCGAATCGGCGGCGTCTGTATAGGCAATCATCTGGTAACGCACACCAGCTTTTAGAAAGCTTAACGGCTGTTGCAGCGTACGGGCTTCTTCGTTGCTGGTGGCACCTAAGTACCAGTTGTCAGAATGCTTATCCTGCCGTGCTATCACCAGATACTGGCCTATTTTGCCTTGCAGCGCCTGGCTTTGCTGCCAGTCGGTGGGCACAGCGTCGATAAAGGCAAAAGCCGGGTGGCCCTGATAGTTTTCCGGTAAATCCGCCACCATTTGCAGCGGGCTGTACAAAGTGACATACAAAGCGAGCTGATTGGCTAAAGTGCTGGGCACTCTGTTGTTGGGCCGGTATTTTTGGTAGTCGAAGTTAAAAATGCCAGGGGTAAAGTCGATAGGGCCGGATAAACCTCGGGTAAAAGGAATAATCACTGTATGGTTGGGCAAGTTACCGGTATCCGGGCTGCCGCCATTGTATTCCATGCCGCGCACCGACTCACGGGTCATCAGGTTGGGGTAAGTGCGGCTTAAGCCGGTGTCTTTTACTGTTTCATGGGCGTTTACCATCACTTTGTGGCGGGCTGCTGTTTCTGTCACTTTTTGAAAATGATTCACCATAAACTGGCCATGATGCCACTCTTTTTGCTCAACTCGGGTGCCGACATAACCCATTTTGACTGACGGAATGCCCAGCTTCTGGTAATAAGCAAAACCTTGTTTCATCTGTTTTTCGTAGTAGCTAATGCCAGCCGCTGTTTCGTGATGACCAGCTAAAGTCACTCCTTTGCTTTTGGCGTAGTTATTTACTTTTTCGATGTCAAAACCTTTGACCGCTTCAGTAAAACTAAAAGTGGGCGGCCTTTGCCACCAGTCGCCTTCCCAGCCTTTGTTCCAGCCTTCTATCAACACGCTGTCGATATTGTGCTGGCTGGCAAAGTCGATGTATTGCATGGCGCGCTCTGTGGTGGCGCCTTGTTTCGGGCCTGGTGACCAGTCTTTTTCGCCTATATGCATTTCCCACCAAATACCCATGTATTTGCCGGGTTTGATATAGCTGACATCTGTGTCTTTGGCGGCTGGCTCATTTAAATTCAGAATAAGATCTGAGTTCAGCAACGCCACTTCAGAATCCGCAATTTGAATAGTGCGCCAAGGCGTTTGAAAAGGCGTTTCGGTGTAGACCTTATCGCCATTGGCCCAGGGCACTAAGTCGGCTTTGAGCGTGATATGGTTGTCGGTGATATGACGCAGCGTCATCGAAGCGTAATTGACTAAAGCCGCTTCATGCACCGAAATGGCGATGCCGTTATCCAGCAAAGTTAAAGGCGTATGGGCCACATTGACCGAGCTTAACGCCGAATTCAGATACTGGTATTCAAAACGCTGATCCTGATAAGCTTGGATCCACCAGGCGGAAAAGTTACGGGCAAAGGCAAATTCGGTCAGCTCGTCGCTGATCACCACTTTGTTTAGGTGCGGCTGTTTAGGCAGCAGATAGCGAAAGGCGACGCCGTCGTTGTAAACCCGGAATACCAGCTGCATTTGCCGGGCTTTGTCGCCTTGTTCGCTTAAATCCAGACTGATTTCATTGTAGTTGTCCACTATGGTGGCGCGCTGGCCCCAGACCGGCTGCCAACTGCTGTTGTGGCTTTGTTTTTGCACTTTGTTGGCCTTTAAGTTGGCTTGCAGCTGCGGCTGATCCTTAAAAGCAAAACCTAAAGCGGAGGGCTTAAGCACAGCTTTGTTTTTATAGTCGACGCTGTAACTTAAGCTTTTATCCGACAAACTGAGCTTTAAACTGATTTGCTGATCCGGCGATTGCAGCTGCCAGCTTTGCTCGTCAGCAGGCTCTTTCGCTATAGCCTGCAGGCTAAGCACAGAGCTCAGGATTAAAACTATGCTCCACTTCATATTAGGTTCCTTGATAAATAGTAAGTAAGTCGTGTTGCGGCATAAAATTCAGCTGGCAAGCGGTAAAAAATGCGTCCAGCTGTAAGGTCTGGTAAGGATCCGGACGTTTTTCCAGCTGATCTTGCGTTGCAACCAAAGCCGGATAAACGCCATAGCCCGACAGCAGGCAATGCCAGGAACTGGTGCCAAAATGTGAGCTTAATTGCTGGCGTTTGATTTCCTGGTCCAGATCATGCCGGCGATACCAGCAGTCGAGGATCTGTAGCAAGGAATCCGATAGCTGGGTATTGGCTCTGTTGGCACGCCAGTAGTCGCTATCGTCGCGGCTGTTGAGTTTGTAATGCGCCACTATATAGTCGCGTACCCGCTCAAATCGCTCGCAAATCTGTTGGTTGTAGTGCTGTTGTTGCAGGGCTGTTGCTTGGCTGAACTGGTACTGGTCGATAAAAATCTGCACCGAGGTTTGTACCAGATGCAAAGCTGTGGCTTCTAAAGGCTCAATAAAACCCTGAGATAAGCCCACGGCTAAACAGTTTTTGTACCAATGCTGCTGCAGCTGACCCACCTTCATCTTTAAATGCCGGGCCTGAACTTTTGAATCTACTAACCCCAGTTCAGTGCGAAGCTCCAGCTCTGCCTGATCGGCACTGATAAAGGCTGAGCTATAGACATAACCATTGCCTGTTCTGTGCTGCAACGGAATTTGCCAGGCCCAGCCATTAGACAAGGCTGTGGCTGTAGTTTCGACTGGCAAGTCAGCTAAAGCTGCTGTGGGCAAGACCACTGCCGCATCGTTAAACAAATTGCTGGCAAAGGACTGAAAGGGCACAGCCAGAGTTTTTTGCATCAGCAGACTGCTAAAGCCTGTGCAGTCGACAAATAAGTCGGCACTCAACACGCGGCCATCATTACAAATCAGCGCTTTAATGCGGCCATCCGGCTCTTGAGTTACGCTCTCTATGGTCAGTGGCCAATGCGTCACACCAAGTTGCAGCGCTTTCGTTTTTAAAAACTGGCCCAGCAAAGCCGAGTCAAAGTGGTAGCCGTACTCAATGCGAAACGGAAAATTCGCAGGTGTAATAGGGGCTTTTCCGGCCTTGGCCAGATAACTATTAAAGAAAAACTTGTCCGGGCTGGTTTCAAAATCCAACCCCATACGCCTGCTAAAGCAGTTGGAGTAAAAGGCTTTTTCACTAAAAGTATCGAGCTGCGAAATAAAAGGGTGACTATAACTTTGGTTGCCTGACGCAGGGCTCCAGTTGATAAAACGAATATTGGTTTTATAAGTGGCGTTGCAGGCGCTCATCCATTCGCTGTCCGGGATATTTAGCTGATGGAAAAAAGCTTTCAGGCTGGGGGTTGAACCTTCACCTACACCAATAATGCCGATATCAGGCGATTCAATCAGGCTAATCTGTGCATCAGGCCAGGCTTGGGCCATTAAACAGGCTGTCATCCAGCCTGCTGTGCCGCCACCTGCAATCAGTATGGAATGGTTTTGCTGCATCTTAGGCCCTTGTGTACAGATCCAAAAATTCGTCGTGGCCGGTTAATTTTTGCAAGGGTTGCTGCTTGGCCTTGCGGATGTTTTGCATCATGTCCAGTAACAGCTCTTTGGGGTAAGAGCGGGCTGCTGCATGATAATCCGTCGGCACTATGCCCTGGCCTAACATCACCTGCAGCCAGGATGAGTCGCGGAAAATATCATTGGCGTCGTTAAAAATAGCGGCTGTTTCTTTAAACAAGGCCAGCTTTTGCTCCAGCCGGTGAGGTATCGCCATCTGGCGCATATCCCGCCAAAAATCGGAGTCGTCGCGTTGGTTGACGTGATAATGCAGAATAATAAAGTCGCGGATGGTTTCAAATTCATCTTTGGATTCAGCGTTGTACGCCTTCACTTGCGCCTCGCTGATGCCGCGGTTGGGGAACATTTTCATCAGCCGCACTATGGCTGATTGGATCAGATGAATACTGGTGGATTCCAGTGGCTCCAGAAAACCGCTGGCTAAGCCAACAGCCACCACGTTTTTATGCCATTGCTCTGTAGTACGGCCTGTTTCAAAGCTGATTTTTTTCGGTTCAGCCAAAGCTTTGGAGTCGAGATTATTCATCAGCGTTTGATAGGCCTGGTCGTCGCTTAAATAGTTGGAGCTATAAACAATGCCGTTGCCATTGCGGTGCGTCAGCGGAATGCGCCATTGCCAGCCTGCGCTGTGCGCTATGCTGCGGGTGTAGGGCAGGGTTTGCTCAAAACGTTCTGTCGGCACAGCCAAAGCGCTGTTGGCGGGTAAATAGTGGTCCCAGTGTTCATAGGGCACACCCAAAGTCTTACGAATTAACAGGCCACGTAAGCCGGTGCAGTCGATAAATAAATCCCCTGCGATTTCACGGCCATCTTTCAGCTGCAAAGCCTGAACAAAGCCGGTTTCAGGATTTTGTCTTACATGCTCTATCAAACCTTCAGTGCGGACAACGCCCGCCTGTTCTGCCAGTTTGCGTAGGTATTTGCCGTACAGGGCTGAGTCAAAATGATAGGCATAAGGCATGTCGTAGACAGGGTTAGGGGTTTTGATTTTGTTAAATTTGCCTTGCTCGCAGCAAAGGTAATTTAAGTCAAAGTCCCATAAGGACTCCGCTAAACCCAGCTCTTTGCCCCTAAGCCAATAGTGCTGGAAATTGGTCACGCCCATTGTGGCGCCCGGTGCACCAAAGGTATGGTAATAACTTTCGCCTTGCACCCGCCAGTTTTCGAATTTGATCGCCAATTTGATCGTTGCTTTGGTTTCGCGCAGAAATTCTTTTTCGTCCAGCCCCAGATACTGATTAAAGATCTGTATAGGCGGAATTGTTGCTTCACCCACACCAATAATGCCAATGTCTTCGGATTCAACCAGTTCTATGACCAGTGTATCGGCAAAGACCTTTTTTAGCAGAGCCGCTGCCATCCAGCCAGCTGTACCACCTCCTGCTATCACCAGTTTCTGAACTGCTGTTTGCATGCGCTATTCCTTGGAAAAATCTTTGTTTTATGTCTGCCCGTTTTATGTGCAGCTGCAACTTTGTCATTTGTGCGCTTCTGGTCGCATCCGGTAATTTCGGATTGCCAGAGTTTGGTCATCGGACTTCTCTAGTATGGCTATAAAAAAGCCCCTGACAATCATTAGATAGTTCAGGGGCTTATATCGTCTAGCTACTCTTAATAGAAAGAGTAGTTAAAGTTCAGCATATAAGAAGGGCCAAACTGACGGCGGGTAGTGACAATGCCGTTGCCATCCACAGTTTCTTCATCCACGTCGGTCAGGTTAGTGCCTTGCAGTGACACCCGCAGACCTTCAAGCATATCCCATGGGCTTTGAGTGAAGTCATAGCTGATTTGGGCATCCACTAAACGTACACCGTTGCGTGAAGCTGTCTCAATTTTGTTCGAGCCACCACGTTGGTAGGTGCTGAAGTCTGAGCGGTCTGTCGCTGCTACCCTGAATTCAAAACCTTCCATTTCATAGTAGGCGGTTAAGGAGTACACGCGGTCAGACTGGCCTGGAATACGGCTGCCGTCTTCCAGTTCTGCGTCTATCAGTGTGGCTGAGGCGGCTATACCAAAACCTTCCAGACTGTCATGTACCATGCTCAATGGCGTGTTGGCTGTGAACTCCAGACCTTTCACTTTGCCTTTTAAGCCATCCTGGAAGAAAGAGTAGTAGCCATAATCTGGTGGTGTCACCAAATCACCTGTGGAGTAGGCAATATCGGCAGGACCATAAGTGCCGTCCTGATCGATAATACGGTCATGGAAGCCTGGGATAAAGTAATCAGCGCCACCGTTGGTTTCGTCATTACGGAAGTTAATTAAGCTGTTGCCGTCACGAGTCCAGTTCACCAGATCTTTGTAGAACAATGCCATAGAAACATAACCGTCAGTTTCAAAGTAGTTTTCAAAGGACAAGTCAAAGTTGTTGGATTCCAGTGGTTTTAGCAATGGGTTACCGGCAAATTTAGACCAGGGAGTACCGTATTTTTCGACATCGGCCACTGTGTTAGGAATGGCAATTAAATCGATGTTTTGGTCGAACTTCACAAAACCAGAAGCTTTCATTTGGTCAATACGGGCACGACTGATAGTTTTATTGGCCGCAGCACGAACATACTTGTTGTCACCCACTTCAAAGCTGATGTTTAAGCTGGGTAATACATGGCTATAGCTGGAGCCTTGTGTAACGTTACAATCTGTATCTATGGCTTTGTCGTTGTTAGCGTCACAGACCGCGAAGTTAGCACCTACTATGCCGACATAACCGCTGGATGATTGGTCAGTTTTGACATACTGCAAGCCAATATTACCTGTGTAAGGAATACCGCCAACTTCGTTTTCAAAATCACCTTTTACGTAAACAGTGCTGACTTCTTCATCGACACTGTAGGTATCACCTAAACGATCTGGTTCTAATAAACCCGCGTCATTTAAGGTGTAGGTGCCATCTCTGTAAGGGGCAAAACCATCATAAGCTACTACCTGACCAAAGCCAGCCCAGGTTAAATCTGCCAGACCATAGACATAGGCAGAAGGTATAGCGCTGGAGAATGGATAAGACTCAGCTGTTGCGAAAAAGCCTTTGTTTTCCTTATCTTTGTAACGGTCGCTGTAGTTAACACCTAAAGTCACTTTGTTAAAGAAGGGGCTATCGATAATACCGACAGTTTCAAAGCGATAGGTTTTTAACTCTTCAGTAAAGTCGGCATAGTTCAGGAAGCCGTCCTGCGCATTAAAGTAGCTGAATGGCTCGCCGTTAGCCTGTAATTCGCCAGTGGTAAACTGGTCGGCAAGATTCGCCATACCACCACCCCAGACCTGAGGACCAGTCAGTTGTAACAAGGCTGGATCGGCAAAGGCTTCCAGGCCTGAAGAGCCGGTAAAGAAAATACCATCAGGAGTCATGACAAAATCACGGCTACCTAATTGTGAAGAATCCAATGCACCAGAGCGGGCCAAGCCTGAATACGACTCGCCACGAGAATCGTGTTTTTCTGATTCACTGGACGCGACATCTAATTCAACAGACCAGTTGTCATTCAGTTGATACTCCAGATTCAGTCCAAAGACCTGCAGCTTGCCGTCTTTTTGCAGTGGATCTGTACGCAGTACTGGATTGGCATTGATTTGAGTGCCTGTGGAATTAGCACCTGAGCCTGTTACGTTAGCGGAAGAGAAGGGTTCGATAAAACCACGTAATACGCCTGAGTCTGAGTAGTCGATATCCAAAGCATCGAGCGTAATATCCAGCTTATCGTTAGGACGGAATTCTAAGACGGCAGAGATAGTGTCACGCTCTAATTCGGTGCTGATGGATTGAGTGTCCAGACCTGTTGGCAGTATTTGGCCGTCAGCATTTTCACTGTAACCCCATACACCGTATTTACGTTGGTTGTTAGGGGATTCAGTGGTCGCAGCGGCAAAAGCCAGACCTATGGTGTCGTCAGCAAACTTCTCAACGAATGATAAAGCCAGGCGTTTACCTTTGTTGTCGAATTCAGGGTTATCAGAGTCGCTCTGATTGGCCTCATAAGTGCCATTGACGGTTAAAGTTTCTTTGGCTTGCAGCGGACGCACTGTGCGTAAATCTACAGTACCGCCTATGCCTTGTACCATTAGTGTGGCGTCAGTGGTTTTGAAGATGGTGGCGCCAGTCATAATTTCTGACGGGTATAAATCGTATTCCACACCACGGTTATCGCCTATACCAATCAGCTCACGGCCGTTCAGCGATGTACCTGTAAAGTCTTCCTTGAAGCCACGTACTGAAATACCTGAAGTTCGGCCGCCAACACGTTCACCAGACAAACCTGGTAAACGCGACAAAGATTCGGCGATAGATGAGTCTGGTAATTTACCTATGTCTTCAGCTGAGATGGATTCCACTATAGATGAATTACCCATCTTTTCCGCCTGAGCACGGATTAAAGAGCCACGAATACCTTTAACTTCAATAACCTCGACCTTATCAGCAGTTTTGTCTGTGTCCTGCGCCAATACCTGCCCTGAGCACAGAGCTGAGGAGACGGCTAAAGATAACAAAGCTGGTTTAAATATTTGTCTGTTCATATCCAATTATCCTGTTGTCAATTTATGGTGCATCAAAATTTTTTTTATTATCTGTACGGTAATCTATGCTTTAGTTGCATTAATCGTTCAGGGCTCTGTGCCTTTGGTCCAATTTTGATGACCACTTGGCGAACTAGCTTAATCGATTAAGTTTATTCTTTTTAAAAAAGCAACTGTCGGCTGTTAGGCTATAGAGTTGCTTTTTTAAATCGTTGGATGACGTTTTTTAATTCATCTCTTAATCGTTTTACTTCTGAATTTGACTGCTGTCAAGTCTGACCAGAAAATAATCAGCTAGAGGACAGATAAGACTGTAAAAAAATAAATGCAGATAAAAAATAACCGGGCCTAAAAGCCCGGTTGTTTTTATGAGTGTGAAGGTGGCATCAGCTTAATAATTTACCTAAAGCACTAAAACCCTGACGAATAGTTTCTATTCTGTTGTCGGTTTGGTCGCGCTCAACAAAAGCGTGGCGTAAACCAGCTGCTTGTGCCTTGGCAAAAATAGGTTTGAAATCAATCACACCTTTGCCGACATCAGCAAAACCACCAGCTTTGTCCATGTCTTTGACATGCCAGAGTGGGAAACGGCCAGGTTGTCTGGCGAACAACTCCAGTGGGCTTAAGCCTGCTTTGACCACCCAGTATAAATCCAGCTCCATTTGCACCAGTTTGGCGTCTGTCTCATTCAGCAGCACATCGTAAGGGACTTGATCAGACAACTTCACAAACTCAAAGTCGTGGTTGTGATAAGTCAGTTGCATACCAGCAGAGCGAATTTTCTCGCCTGCTTTGTTTAAAAACGCCGCTAAGGCTTTGTATTGGTCAATAGTTTTTCGGTCTGTGTCCATCAGATAAGGTAACACCAGATAGCTGTGCCCCATGATTAAAGCCTGTTCAATCACCTTATCCAGATCTTTTTGCATCACATCCAGAGGGACATGAGCGGATGGAGCATTGAGTCCTTCGCTGTCCATAATCTTTTTTAACTCAGTGGCGCTTTGTTCGTAATAACCGGCAAATTCAAGCTGGGTATAACCTACACCAGCCACCAGTTTTAAAGTGTCGGCCACACTTTGAGCCATCAGATCCCGCAGCGTATAGAGCTGTAAACCCGGTACTACTCTAGCGGTTGAGGTTGTAGGTTCTGCAGATAATGGCAGGGATGCCATACCTAAACCTGCCACGCCTAAGCCCAAAGCGCTGAGCTTCAGAAATTGTCGCCGCTGCTGATCCAGCAACTCCGGCTGTTGTTTTATGGTCGAATGGTCGTATGGCATGGCTTGCTCCTGCGATGGCTCTGTGATTAAGGTCAGCCTAACCCTGCCGGAGCAGGACCTGTGCTGGCACGTTGAATAAGGTCAAAAGGTAAAATGACTTTAGGTGCTTTACCCAAACGACCTTCGAGTAAATCTATTAATAAAGTAACTGCTGTACTACCAAACTCTTCAGCGGGCTGAGCTATGGTGGTCAGTGGCGGATCGGCAAAGGCTGCAAATGAAATATCATCAAAGCCTGCTACCGATATATCGCCAGGTACGGCAAAACCTTTTTGTTTTATGCCTTGTATAGCGCCTATCGCCATTTCATCGTTTTCACAAAACATGGCAGTAGGTGGATTGGGTAAGTTCAGCAGTTCAGTGGCAGCTTTATGGCCAGACTGCAAAGTAAAATCACCAGGATAAAGCAAGCTTTCATCAAAAGTGACACCAGCTGCATCTAAAGCATCACGATAACCCGCCACCCTGTCGCGGGTCAAAGGACTGCGGGCCGGGCCTTTTATCATTGCAATACGCTTGTGACCCAGCTGTAGTAAATGTTCGGTCATAGCACTGGCTGCAGCTCTGTTGTCCAATAACACCGTAGGGCAGGCGATACGATCTAATACTTCACAGGCATTGACCATAGGTAACACTGAGCCTGCTTTCATCTCCAACTGGGCAAAAGGATTATTTGCCCTCAGTTGAATTAAACCGTCCGCTTGTGAGGTATGCACCATGCGGGCATAACTTTGTTCCATCTCTTCATCGGCTAGCGTGTTACATAACAGCAATGAATAACCTTTGTCGTGAGCAGCTTGTTGCATACCACTGATCACCCTGGCAAAAAACACGTTGGCGACAGTAGGCACAAGCACGACCAGATTGCGGGTTTTGCCTGAGCGAAATTTCACAGCCATCAGATTGGGCTTGTAACCTACCTGTTTCACCGCGGACAGCACTTTAGTGCGGGTTTTCAGCGACACCAAATCAGGTTGCTGCAAAGCACGAGACACTGTGGCTACTGATACTCCAGCCAGCTGTGCTACGTCACGAATGTTGGACATGAATGCATTTCATTTTATGGATTTGCTCCGGATTTTATCTGTATATTCAACACCGTGCATCTGTTTAACCCGCTTATCTTCAGCGGGTTGCTTTATTTCAATACGGATGTAACCGATATCATTTATAAAGTACTTTTTTATAAAAGTGAAGATGATTTTGACAAAAGCACTTATCCGGTTTAGTGCAATTGCTCTTATTTGGTGCGCTCATTTTTAGCTTTTGTGTAATTAAAGTGCAGGATTTGCGACAAACAACGGATTTTCTATTGACGACACAAAATGTAATCCGTTACATTTTTTACAGCTTAAATTTTTGTTCTACAGTCACTGTCTGTTTGTGTCTGTAAACCACAAGGAAAAACCATGAAAACCCCAGGCAAGCAAAAAATCCGTATGGGTATGGTCGGCGGCGGAGAAGGCGCCTTTATTGGTGCTGTACATCGTCATGCTGCAGCTTTAGATGGCCAGATTGAACTGGTATGCGGCGCTTTTAGCCGTGATGCCGGCAATAATCAGCGTACTGGTGACGATTTGTGTGTTGATCCGAATCGTCTGTACAGCAGCTGGCAAGAGTTACTACAAAAAGAAGCTGCATTGCCGGAAGATAAGCGGATGCAGCTTTTAGTGATAGTGACGCCAAATCAGCTACATGTGCCTATCAGCCGTGCTGCTATAGCTGCGGGTTTTCATGTGTTTTGTGAAAAACCAGCTGGTGTCACGCTAGCTGAAACTCAGCAACTGGCGGTGGATCTAATTGCCAGCAACAGTCTATATGGTCTGGCTCATACCTACCTTGGTTACCCTATGGTGTGGCAAGCCAAAGAGTTGGTACAAAACGGTACTTTGGGCACTATTCGTAAAATTTTTGTTGAATACCCACAAGGCTGGCTGACCGATGATTTAGAAAGCAGTCAGAACAAACAGGCCAGCTGGCGTACTGATCCTGCTCAGGCAGGGGCCAGTGGTTGTATGGCCGATATTGGTACCCATGCTTTTGGTATGGCGGAATTTATCAGTGGCCAGCATATCACCGAGCTTTGTGCTGAACTCAAAAGCCATGTGCCTGGCCGCCGTCTTGATGATGATGGTGCAGCTTTGTTCCGTACAAACGGCGGTGCCAGTGGTGTGCTACTCGCAAGCCAAATTTGTGCCGGTGAAGAAAACGCACTAAAAATCCGTATTTATGGTGATAAAGGCGGGCTGGAATGGCACCAGATGGAACCTAATACACTGCTTGTTAAACCTCATGGCGCTCCTGTGCAGCTATTGCGTGCCGGAGCAGGTCAGCCGGGTTTAGGTGCAGAAGCTTCACGTCGTTGTCGTTTACCTGCTGGTCATCCTGAAGGTTATCTGGAAGCTATGGGTAATTTATACCGTGATTTTGCCGCAGCTATCCGCTCTGGAGAAAAAGGGACTCCAACTGGTGTGCCTGGTATTAAAGCCGGTATGCGGGGTATGGCATTTATTGAAACTGTCAGTAGCAGTCAGCACAGCGAAGAAAAATGGCTGTCCATTCCTGCGATAGATTAAGCCGCTCGCGAGTGCAAAGCAGTGTTCAATTTTTTGATTAGCCAGTGTGCTGGCTCTAGGACTACAGATGAGTAAAATGAAAGGGCCTGCCATATTTTTGGCACAGTTTATGGGCGACGAAGCACCATTTAACCACGTGGTCAGCATGGCCAAATGGGCTGCAGATTTAGGCTACAAAGGCATTCAGGTGCCGACTAATAATCCGGCCTTTTTTGATTTGGAATTAGCGGCGACCAGTCAGGCTTATTGTGACGATATTCAGGCTCAGTGCCGCGCTGCTGGTGTTGAAATCACTGAACTGTCGACTCATTTACAGGGCCAACTTGTCGCTGTGCATCCTGCTTATGACGAGCTGTTTGATAACTTTGCACCCGAAGCTTTACGTGGTAAACCTGCAGAGCGCACCGAATGGGCAGTGCAACAACTGAAACTTGCCGCCAAAGCCAGTCAGAATTTAGGCCTAAAAGCTCACGCTACTTTTTCCGGCGCTTTATTGTGGCATTTGGTTTATCCATGGCCACAACGTCCTGCGGGTTTGGTAGAGCAGGGTTTTGCAGAACTTGCCAAGCGCTGGTTGCCAATTCTTGATGCCTTTGACGAAGCTGGTGTGGATGTCTGTTATGAAATTCACCCGGGAGAAGATTTACACGACGGCGCTACCTTTGAGATGTTTTTAGCCGCCACCAATAACCATCCGCGCGCTAATATTTTGTTCGACCCAAGTCATTTTGTGTTGCAACAATTGGACTATTTAGATTTTATCGACCGCTATCACAGCAGAATCAAAATGTTTCATGTCAAAGATGCTGAGTTCCGTCCTAATGGTCGCAGCGGTGTCTATGGCGGCTATCAGGATTGGGTCAACAGACCAGGACGTTTCCGTTCTTTAGGTGACGGTCAGGTTGATTTTAAAAGTATTTTCAGCAAGTTAACTCAATATGATTTCGATGGTTGGGCCGTGCTGGAATGGGAATGTTGTTTAAAAGATTCAACCCAGGGCGCGCGCGAAGGGGCTCCATTTATCGCGTCTCACCTGATTGAAAAAGCTGGCAGAGCCTTTGATGACTTCGCTGGCGCTAAAACAGACGAGGCGCGTAATCGTCGGATCTTGGGGTTAAAGCCGTAATCGCATAAAAACAATAAGCACCGCTCTTACATAACGGGGAAGACGAATAGAATGAACAGCATAAAAATACGCTTGTGCAGCATGATGTTTTTACAGTTTTTTATCTGGGGTGGCTGGTTTGTCACTTTAGGTACTTTTTTAAGCCAGAACCTGCAGGCCACTGGTCCACAAACAGGCATGGCCTTTTCGACTCAATCCTGGGGGGCCATTATTGCGCCCTTTATCGTAGGTTTAATTGCCGACCGTTTTTTTAACGCTGAACGTTTATTGGGTATTTTGCACCTGGTAGGCGCTGTGCTGATGTACCTGATGTATCAGGCCGCTGATTTTACAACCTTTTATCCACTGGTTTTAGGCTACATGCTGGCCTATATGCCAACGTTGGCACTGGTGAACTCAGTCTCTTTTGGTCAATTAAAACAACCTGAACTGGAGTTTGGTCAAATCCGGGTTTGGGGCACTATTGGCTGGATAGCTGCTGGTTTGGTGATCAGTTATGCCTTTGGCTGGGATGCTCAGCAGGCTATAGCTGATGGCGCGCTGAAAAATACCTTCCTGATGTGTGCTGTGGCGTCCTTGGTGTTGGGTGTATATAGCTTTACTTTACCTGCAACACCACCTGCGGGTCGTGGCCAACAATTAAAATTAGGTGAGTTGCTGGGGCTGGATGCGTTAGCGTTGCTGAAAGACCGTAACTTCGCCTTGTTCTTTTTAGCCTCAGTGCTAATTTGTATTCCGCTGGCTTTTTATTACCAGAATGCCAACCCTTTCCTGACCGGAATTGGTGTTGAAAACGCCACAGGTAAAATGACCTTAGGGCAAGTGTCTGAAGTGTTATTTATGCTGGCTTTACCTGTCTTTCTGAATCGTTTTGGTATTCGCTGGACCTTATTATTAGGCATGGCGGCCTGGGTTTTACGTTATGTGCTGTTTGCTTATGGTGATGCAGGTCAAGGAGTGTGGTTGCTGGTCATTGGTATAGCACTGCATGGTATTTGTTATGACTTCTTTTTTGTCTCGGGCCAGATTTATACCAACAGCAAAGCGGGCGTTAAAATTCGCAGTGCTGCACAGGGCCTGATCACTTTAGCGACTTACGGTATAGGTATGCTGATAGGCTTTAGCGTGGCAGGTCAAATCACTCAGGCTTACACCAGTGCTGAAGCCACAGACTGGACTTCCATCTGGTTATTCCCAGCTGCTTTTGCTGGTGTTGTGCTGGTGCTGTTTGCGCTGATTTTCAAAAACGAGCCATTGCAGCAAGCCGAGGACAAACAGCCATGAAGCCACAACTTCCACGTCGTGAGTTGTTAAAACAACTGGCTGCTGGTGCTATTGGTGCTTCGGTCTTAGGTTCAGGTTTATTACTGTCAGGTGCTGCAGCTGCGGCGCCTGCGACAGCCGGCACACTGAAAGGCAATATCCGTCATTCAGTCAGCCGCTGGACTTATGGTGACTTATCCATTGAAGAGCTTTGCTTGCTGGTGAAGTCTTTAGGTTTTAATGCGATAGACTTAGTGGGTCCTGAAGACTGGCCTGTGTTGAAAAAACATGGCGTGGACAGCTCCATGTGCAATGGCGCAGAGCTGAATCTGGTCGATGGCTGGTCCGATCCTAAGTTTCACCCAGAGCTGATTAAACGCTACTTAAAACACATAGATTTAGTGGCAGAGGCAGGCTACAAAAACCTGATCTGCTTTAGCGGCAATGCCCGTGGTATGGACAGAGAAATCGCCTTACAAAATGCAGTCACTGGTTTAAAACAGATTTTACCTCATGCTGAAAAGCGGGGTGTGGTGCTGCAAATGGAGCTGTTTAACAGCAAAGTCGATCACCCTGATTATCTGGCCGATGGCACAGCCTGGGCTATTGAGCTTTGCAAACGATTGAACTCGCCGAACTTTAAGCTTTTATATGACATCTACCATATGCAGATTATGGAAGGTGACATTATCCGCACTATCAAAGATAACCATCAATATTTTGGCCACTATCACACTGCAGGCGTGCCGGGCCGCCATGAAATTGATGACTCGCAGGAGCTGAACTATGTTGCTATAGCGAGCGCTATTCGTGACATAGGCTTTACCGGCTATCTGGCGCAGGAATTTGTACCAACACCAAAAACCAAAGAAGGCAGGGCGCAGTCATTGGCTCAGGCTATTCGTATTTGTGACGTTTAAACCGAGACGAAGCGGCCTGACCGCTTCGCCAATCATAATGAAAACAGGGCATGTAGCTAAAGTCATTCAGAGATGACTGGTACAAAACCCGCCCAACAGGGGACAACAGATGACAGTTGCGCAGAATCATTACGACGCCATAGTGGTCGGGTCTGGCATCAGCGGTGGCTGGGCCGCCAAAGAGCTGACCGAAAAAGGCCTGAAAGTTTTATTGTTAGAACGTGGCCGCGATATTGAACACATCAAAGATTACACCAATGCTTTTAAAGAGGCCTGGGACTACCCGCATCGCGACAAAGCCACAGTAAAAATGAAGGAACTGCATCCGGTGTTAAAGCGGGATTATCCGCTCAACGAAAGCACTTACGGCATGTGGGCCAGCGATCAGGATTCGCCTTATGTCGAGAAAAAGCGCTTCGACTGGTTCCGTGGTTATCATATGGGCGGACGCTCTTTGTTATGGGGTCGCCAGAGTTACCGCTTAAACGAAGCTGATTTTGAAGCCAATTTAAAAGAAGGCATAGCGGTCGACTGGCCTATCCGTTACAAGGATCTGGCGCCCTGGTATGACTATGTCGAGCGTTTTGCTGGTATTTCAGGCAATAGGGATGGTCTGGACGTATTACCTGATGGTCAGTACCTGCCTGCTTTTCCTCTGAACATAGTGGAACAGTCTGTGTCTGAACGACTGAAAAAAGCTTTTGGTGGCACCCGACATTTGATCTGTGGCCGTACAGCCAACATTTCGCAGCCTAAACCTGAACAAAACCGCGTTAATTGCCAATACCGCAATAAATGCTGGTTGGGTTGTCCTTTTGGTGCTTATTTCAGTACTCAGTCTTCGACTTTGCCTGTGGCGATGAAAACCGGCAATTTAACAGTGCGTCCATTTTCTATCGTCACTCAAGTGTTGTATGACAAAGACAAAAAACGCGCCCGTGGTGTGGAAGTGCTGGATAGCGAAACTATGCAGACTTACGAGTTCACCAGCAAAATAGTATTTCTGAATGCGTCCGCCTTTAACTCGACCTGGGTGCTGATGAACTCAGCCACGGATATCTGGGAAGGTGGTCTGGGTAGCAGCAGCGGAGAGCTGGGTCACAACGTGATGGACCACCACTTAAATGCTGGTGCTTTTGGTGAAATCGAAGGTTTTGACGACAAATACTATTTTGGCCGTCGTCCTACAGGTTTTTATATCCCACGCTTCCGTAACTGGGGCGGTGATAAACGTGATTATTTACGTGGTTTTGGTTATCAGGGCGCAGCCAGTCGTCAGGGCTGGCAAAGAAACGTGGCTGAGATGGGCATAGGTGCCGATCTGAAAAACGCTTTAGCTGAACCTGGTACCTGGACTATAGGTATGAGTGGTTTTGGTGAGATTTTACCGGATCACAGCAATAAAATTTCGTTAGACCGTACTGTCAAAGACAAATGGGGTTTACCAGTGCTGGCAATGGACGCTGAACTGAAAGCCAACGAAATCAAGATGCGTAAAGATATGATGCAGGATGGTATCGATATCCTTACCGCTGGCGGCGCTAAAAACGTTCAGGGTTTTAATGGTGAATGCCATCCGGGCAAAGGTATCCATGAAATGGGCACTGCACGTATGGGTCGCGATCCTAAGACCTCGGTATTGAATGGCTTTAACCAGGTGTGGGATGCACCCAACGTCTTTATCACAGATGGTGCTGCTATGACCTCAGCTTCTTGTGTGAACCCGTCTTTAACCTATATGGCGCTGACAGCCCGTGCTGCGGCTTATGCTGTAGACGCGCTGAAAAAAGGAGACCTGTAATATGGACAGACGCGACCTTTTGAAAATGATAGCGGCCGCAACCGGTATGGCTATGGTTGGCGGCGATTTATGGGCTGCAGATCAGAAATCAGCGGATGCGGGTAAAGCACTGTTTACCCAGTCAGATATCGCCTTTTTGGATGAAATTGCCGAAACCATTTTGCCAAAAACCGACACGCCAGGTGCCAAAGAGGCGGGCTGTGGTGCTGCAATGGCGGTGATGGTGGCTGATTGTTACGATTTGCCGCAACAAACTATTTTCTTTGAAGGCTTAAAAAGCATTAAAGCCTTAGCGAAAAAGCAGTTTGGCAAAGACTTTATGCAACTGACTGCGGCGCAGAAACATGAATTACTGTCGAAGCTGGATCAGGAAGCCAAACAAGCTTCAGGCCCGGCACCTCATTATTTTATCTTGGTAAAACAGCTGACACTGATGGTGTTTTTCACCTCTAAAGTCGGAGCCACTGAAGTGCTGCGTTATGTCGCAGTACCAGGCCGTTATGACGGCAATATGCCGTATAAAAAAGGCGATCGCGCCTGGGCGACCTGATCCGGCTTCGCTTTTTCCTGTGTTTAATCAGGCGGCTTAGTCCGCCTTTTTTAAAGGTAACTATGATGAAATATGTATGGATTGGCGCCGCTTTATCCTTAAGCACAGCTGTGATGGCCGCCACGGATCTGAGCAAGTTAACAGATGCCGAGCGTCATGCCTTAGCTGCTAAAACTGAAGTCTGGACTCCAGTGCCGCCTGTAGTCACTGCAGCAGAAGGCCAGGCGCCTTCAGATGCGATACAACTGCTGGATAAAAACCTGTCACAGTGGACCTCAGTCAATACTGGTGCCGCAGCTCAGTGGACTATGACGGACGGTGTGTTAACGGTAAAACCTGGTACCGGCGATATCCGCAGCAAGGAGTCGTTTTGCGATATTCAGCTGCATCTGGAATGGCGTGTTGGTAAAGACCGGATGGATAAAGAAGGCCAGCTGCGTAACAACAGCGGTATCTTTTTACAGGAAATGTACGAAATCCAGATTTTAGATTCCTACCAGAATAAAACCTATCCCAATGGTCAGGCTGGTGCTGTCTACAAACAGACTATTCCATTAGCCAATGCAACCCGTCCGTCGGGCGAGTGGCAGGAATACGACATTATCTACAAAGCGCCACGTTTTGACGGTGAAAAACGCTTATCGCCTGGTTATGTCACAGTGCTGCACAATGGTGTGTTGTTGCAAAACCATACTGAAATTGCTGGCACCACAGAATGGATAGGTGCGCCGCAAGTCAAAGCGCATGGCTGCTTGCCACTGAAATTGCAGGATCATGGCGACAGTGTCAGTTTCCGCAATATCTGGGTTCGTAAGCTGGACTAATTGTGTCTTTATGACAAAAGGCTGGTTGATACCAGCCTTTTTTATGAGCAAAACCTGTTGTTACTTCATATCCGCAATAATAGCCTGCAAGCCTTTCAGTGAAGCTTCCACACTTTGCATCGGTGTCATACCTTGAGGGTAAGATTCCTGTTCCACCACCAGCCATTGAGTGCCACCTATAGTTTTATTGGCGGTGATTAAGGCTTTCCAGTCAGTTGTGTCTTTGCCAATAATTGGATCTTCAGTATTACCTGGCTCTGGCGCCGAAGCTTTGTAGTGAGTGGTGATAGTACGGCCCGGATAAGCTTTGACAAAATCCACCGGATCTTTGCCTGCTACTTCAGTCCAGCCGACATCTTGCTGCAAAATCACTTTGCTATTGGTGTTTTTGCCAATTACATCCCATGGGGTTTTGCCCATTTCACCGAGCATTTCAGGTTTGTGGTTGTGATAACCGACATGCATGCCATGTGGCGTCAGTTTTTCCTGCACTGCGGCTAAATCAGCGGCCACAGCTTTGGCACCTTCGACGGTAAAAGCACGCTGATCCATTGGAATAATTAAATAATGGCAATCTATGGCTTTGTAAAAAGCCACTGTGGCGTCAAGTTGCTCCGGGCTAAGCTTTTCAAAAGGCACATGAGCGCCTGAAGCTTTTAAGCCAAGTGTGTTTAAAAAAGCTTTTAAACCAGCAGGGTCATTGGCATATTTGCCAAAAAAGCCTGCAAACTCAACACCATCAAAACCCATAGCGGCGAGTTTAGTTAGTGTGCCTTCAAAGTCGGCTTGCATCGCATCTTTGACTGACCATAACTGCACACTCAATTGAGGTGTTGTGGCAGAAACTGGCGCTGTATCGGCATAGCTGAAGCCTGCCGCAGTGCTTGCTAAAATCAGGCTGAGTACCTGTGCGGTTTTTGTCAGTTTTTTCTTTAAAAAAAGCATAACCCTGTCCTTTTTATTGTCATTGGAAGCGGTTTCAGAGTGCTTGATTTTAGCTTATAGATCAATGCTAAATGCGTTAGTTGGCAGGTTCTTGGCGGATTAAACTACTGGATGAAATAAATGGGCTGCAGTAATGCAGCCCAATGCATAAAATTAACCGGATTTAGCCTTTAATCTGACCAGTAAACTGGCTAGTGCAGCTGCAGTGGCCAGGCTGATGACGCCAGTCCAGCCAAACTGCGAAAGTGCTGTACTGCCAAGTGCTGAACCTGCAGCCATACCAATAAATACAGAGGTAAACAACAGCGCATTTAAGCGGCCTCGGGCCGGAGGCTCCAGTCCATACACCAGAGTTTGATTAGCGATAAGTGCAGCCTGTACACCTAAATCAAAACCTATAGCGCTCAGCAGGATCAAGGCGATCTGGCCAATCACTGGCAGAAGTGGTAGTAAAAACATAGCAGCGAAAGATAAAGCCACCAAAGCCGCTGCAAATTGAGTGACACGCTCCGGCCCCTGTTTATCAGCGATAGCACCAGCCAAAGGCGCAGCTAAAGCCCCTGCAGCTCCTGCTAAACCAAAGGCACCAGCCACTGCGCTGCCAAATTGGAAGTCTGTGTGTAGCATCACCGCCAAAGTTGACCAAAAAGCGCTGAAGGCGACAGACAATAAACCCTGGGATAAAGCAGCACGGCGCAAATTGGTATATTTGGTCCAGAGCCCGGCCATAGATTTCAACAGCGCCGGATAACTCAGTTGGGTGTCGGCAGCAAAATCAGGCAATAACCACCAGAGCCGAAAACCAATCAGCAGAATACTCAGAGCTGCCAGTTCGTACATAAAACGCCAGCCGTAATACTCGCCAACAGTGCCACTTAATACTCTGGACAATAAAATGCCGGTTAATAATCCGGTCATCACTGTGCCTACAGTTCGACCTCTATGTTCAGCTGGGGCTAAAGCTGCAGTGGCAGGCACTATATCCTGTGCCATAGTGGCCAGAATACCTATAGCGAGGCTGGCCAGTAGCAGACCTTCAACAGCTGGCATCAGCGAGCAAATCAACAGGGCTAAGCTCAACAACAGGCTTTTGAGCAAAATAATGTATCGTCTGTTGAATTTATCGCCTAAAGGCACCAACAGCAGAATCCCCAGCGCATAGCCTATTTGGGTGAAAGTGGGGACAAACCCAGTGCGACTGACACTGGCCTGTAAGTCCTGAGCCATCAACCCAAGCAACGGCTGATTGTAATAAATAGTCGCGACGCTTAAACCTGCGCCTGTCGCCAGAGTAAAAATAGTCTGACGGGACAAGGGCTTTATTTCTGCGCTGTGTAATACGTCTTGTGCTGACATCACTCAACCTCAAAATCCAGATTTGCTGGAGGAATATTGTTCTGAGCGAGTATTTTTCAGCATAGGGATAACAAGTGGTAGCCACAGCCAAAGTAAAACTGATATACGTATAGCGTATGAGCACTTTTAAAAATTCTGGCATCGATCGTATAGACCTGATGCAAAGCTTTGTGCGTATAGTGGAAAGCGGCAGCTTATCTGCAGCAGCTACTCAGCTGCATACGACACAACCAACCATCAGCCGGCGCTTACAGACGCTGGAAAGCCTGCTTGGGGTAAAACTGCTGCTGCGCACTACTCATGCAATGAAGTTAACGGACGATGGCCAGCGTTGTTATCAACATGCCAAAACACTGATCAACTGTTGGAATGAACTGGAAGACGATTTAAAACAAGCGTCAGATGAACCTGTCGGGACTTTGAAAGTAAGGGCGCCTCATGCTTTTGGTCAACAGCAGTTGATTGAGCCTTTGGTGCGTTATTTGGATCAATACCCACAGATGAGTGTCGACTGGCAGTTGAATGACCATTCGCCCAACTTTATTCACGATGGCATAGACTGCGCTATTCACGTCGGAGAAATTACCGATACCTCTATGGTGGCGGTTTTATTAGCCGAGGTGCCACGTTTTGTTGTTGCATCACCAGAGCTGCTGGCTCGCTATCCACAGATCAGTAGGGTAGAGCAGCTTGCCACTTTGCCTTGGCTGGCGCTGAGTAGTTTTTACCGCAGCCATATCCTGTTAAAAAGTAGTCAGCTCAATGCCAGCCATCAGCTGGAGTTTCAGCCAAAATTCAGCACCGACAGCTTGTTTGCGCTGCGCAACACAATTTTATCCGGTTTGGGAGTAGGGGTTTGCTCAGCCTGGATAGTGCAGGACGATATAACCCAAGGCAAGCTGGTGCATTTGTTGCCCCAGTGGTGTGCCGCGCCTTTACCTGTGTATTTGATGTACCCTTACGCCAGTTATTATCCGGCCCGGCTTCGTAAATTTTTACAGCTGATCCGTGAAGCTATGCCAGGTATAGCCGGGACCAGAGCACCTACGGCTGGATAGCGGGTCGTATTGGGCGAAAGGAGCTGTCTATTACAAAGGCTGTAGCCAGAAAAATAGCCCCTTTGCAGGGGCTTCAAAAGTCAAACACCCGGGGAGGTGTTATCAGGGAATCGGCTCTTAGTGTGTTGGTGTTAACCACAGCACCTGATAAGGTAAAAGCTGCAACTGACCAGCTGGCAGCTTCTGAGCTGTCAGTTCGTCGAACCATAACTGGCCTGCCAATGAGCTGCAAAGCTGCATATGTTCAGAAAAATTCACCACAGCCAACAGGCGTTTTCCGTCCAGTTGACGTTGGTATAAAAACAGATGTGGATTGTCATCCCGTAGTATTTCTGTGCTGCCTGAACCTAGCAGTGGTAACTGTGCCCTGGTTTGGATCAAGTGCTGTAATTGCTGATAAATACGGCCAGATAACGAGTCTGCTGTATTCGCCAGTGCCAGTTGAGATTCTGATACCGCAACTCTATTTACCCAACGGCTATCGTCTTTTTTCGCAGGATCAAGCACATAGCTGTAATCGTTTTTTAAGCCCAGTTCGTCACCCATATACAGCAGCGGCAAACCGCCGATACTTAAAATGACTGAATTGAGCAGGTAAATCCGCTGTAGCGCATGCTCCAGATACAGTGGATTTTTGTCTATTTCAGCTTTTTCCACCCCAGCCAACGATGACAACATACCAGCTACCCGGCAATCACCTGTGACAGGGTTTTGCTGAAAAGGCACACCAGCAGCAAAACTGCCTTCGAACTGACCCGTATAAAACTGATTTAAAAACTGGCGGTGATGATCCGGATTAATACCCAGTTGCCAGGCAATACTGTCATCGAATGTCCAGCCGATATCGTCATGGCAACGGATGTAATTCACCCAGCTGCAGTGAGGGTGAATTGCAAAACGTTTACTTAAGGATGCAGTTAATAAGTTGGTTTTGCGGGTGGCTAAACTATCCCACAGCAGTGCCATCAGCAGCGGGTTGTACGACAGCTGACATTCCTCCGGCGCTATGTATTTCACCACTTCATCCGGGTGCACTATAGCTTCAGATTTAAATTGCAAAGCCGGAGCCGCGATGCGGGCTACAGCATTAAAAGCTTTGATTAAGGTGTGGGCTTTAGGCAGATTTTCGCAGTTTGTGCCTGCTTGTTTCCAGACAAAAGCCAGCGCATCCAAGCGCAGTACCGAAGCGCCCTGATTGGCCAGAAATAACATTTCTTCCGCCATGGCATTAAATACCGCCGGATTGGCGTAGTTTAAGTCCCATTGAAAGCTGTTAAAGGTAGTCCAGACCCATAAACCAGAGGCTTTATCCTGAGTAAAGCTACCACGGCGAATTTCCGGGAAAATCTCACGTAAGCTTGGTGCAAACAGGTCACGTTCCTGTTCGGTTAGGAAAAAGTAGAAGTCGCGGTACTCTGCATCACCAGCTTTGGCTTTTTCCGCCCAGCGGTGTTCGTCGGATGTATGGTTAAAAACAAAATCCAATACCGGCTTAATGCCTTGTTGATGTAACTGCTGCATCAAATCGGCTAACTGCTGCATCGAGCCAAGTTGAGGCATGGTGCTGCGATAATCAGAGACGGCATAACCACCGTCGCTGTTTGGCTCCGGGGCTTTAAATAGTGGCATCAGGTGCAGATAGTTAATGCCACTTTGCTTTAAATAGGGAATACGTTCTGAAAGGCCCTGAAAGTCTTTAGCAAATAAGTCGACATAACAAGCTGCGCCTAAAACAGTGGCGTCTTTGTGCCAGTTCTGTGGTTCAGCATCTTCCTTACGTAAATAAACCGGACGCTGAGCTGCACTTTTAGCCAGCAGTTTTAAAAGCTGTTCCAGATGATAATAGCAGTCGTAATGATCAGCATATAAACTCAGATAAAGCTCAAGCAAAGCGGGCAGTTGCTGTTCCAGCCTGTTATGCAGTTCTGGCCAGCTGTCTTTTGCTGCAGCTTTTAAAGATTGACTTAATCGTTTAAGTGTTTTTTTGCTTTCAAATTGCAACAGCTTTGGATTATCCAGTAACTGTGCTGTAGTTTTTTGCATGTGAACTGTTCCGCGACTGCAGTGTGATATGCTTAATAAAACTTCATTTTTCATATTTTGGCAAGGCTTTTAGCGGCGAAATGTTTAAATTTTGTGTTGAACATTTACACCGGGGTGTTAAATAGCTAGAATCGAACTGAAACGTTTTAGAATGTGATGATATTTTCTGGTCTCACTCAAAAGGAATAATGCAGATGAAGCAGACACCTGTGTGTTGTTTTGGTGAAGTACTGATCGACTTTTTGCAGGACAAAGCCCAGCCTGGCTTGTTTCATCGTTTTGCTGGTGGTGCTCCTGCCAATGTGGCTGTAGCTGTTGCCAGATTAGGCGGACATAGCAAATTTATTGGCATGTTGGGCAAGGACATGTTCGGTGATTTTTTGTTGCAGGAGCTGCAAAGTTACGGTGTCGATTGCAGCGCAGTGCGTCAAACTCTGGATGCTAAAACCGCTCTTGCTTTTGTGGCTTTAAATGATCACGGCGATCGCAGTTTTTCTTTTTACCGACCGCCAGCCGCAGATTTACTTTATAAAGTAGAGCATTGCCCAAGCGATCTTTGGCTGCAAAAAGGCATTCTGCATTTATGCTCTAACAGTCTGACCGAACCTGATATAGCGCAAACTAGTTTTGCTTTGGTACGACTGGCGCAACAACATGGCTGGCTGGTTTCGGTGGACGCTAATTTACGTCACAACTTATGGAGTGAAGGCAAAGCCTGCAGAGAGTTGGTGATCCAATTGCTGGAAATGGCTGATCTAGTGAAATTAAGTGAAGACGAGCTGGAATATCTTGCCGATGGCCAAAGTACAGAGAACTGGTTGCAGCATATTCTGGCGTTTCGCCCGGCCTGGCTGGTAGTGACAGCTGGTGCTAATGAAGTACAAAGTTACAGCAACATAGATTCGTTTTCTGTGCCAGTTTCCTCAGTTCCTGTGTTGGATACAACCGCAGCAGGCGATGCTTTTGTTGGCGCCTGGTTGAATCAGGTGGCTATGCAACTGACGCAGGGGCTCAACTTTGCTAATGTACTCAACCACAAAGAACTGCGCCGGCAAATGATTGAAAAAGCCATTAAGGCAGGCTCGTTAACTTGTCAGAAATATGGTGCTTTTGCTGCTTTACCTACAGCACAAGAGTGGGACTAATGATGTTTTCTTCGAAAATAAAAAGGGCTAACTTTCGTTAGCCCTTTTTTATTTGCAGCCATCCATGGCGCTCACCCTTTGGGCCACTGCTTCGCAGTGTTAAAAATCGTTCCTGACGATTTTTTATACTGAGATGTCAATATTCTGACCCAGGTTGCCGACAGGACCCGGACTTGGCGACTGCAATGCCGGAGACGAAGTTACAGCGCTTTCCAGCAACTGCATAGTTTGTCTCCCTTCCTGTTTTTGCTGGGATTTTGCCAGACTGGCACCCAGTAGTTCATAGCTCTGGCTGACTGCAGCTGAGCCTACGGATTGTGTCATAGTCACTCCCATGCCATGTTTCCATACAACATATCGGCAAAAGGATCGCGGACTTTAGAATTATTTTCAGGATCGGAAAAAAATGAAGCCGCTCGTTGCAGCGAGCGGCTTCGGTCTTTAGGCGAGCGGAGTGACTTATGTTCCAAATGCCTGAAGTTGTTGAACTCTTTGCAGCAGTGTTTCTGCTAGTGGATAATGGCCGTTGATTGAGAACGAATGCTACGCTCCGGAATAATCGAAGGTAAAGTATTGGCCTGCACCACTGGTTCTAAAGGGCGTATCGGCCGGGTTGGGCTTTTCTTCACAGTGCCTTTTAATAAAGGTTCTGGTTTTAAACCACTTTGACCAATTTTAGCTGCTAAACCTTGTTGAATATCCGCTATGGTATAGCCAGTTTTAATTTTCATCCGAACGTAAGGAATGCCTGCTGCTTCAAAAGCACCGCTGACAAACCAGTCAGGTACTGCTTTATGACCGTCTTTACTGTTGTTATTCACCAGATCAACCACAGCAACAATGCTCATATCGGCTGGATCGCAAAGGACAAAATCCAGATACTTGGCATTCAGTTTGACTGAAGCAGCGATACGGGACTTGGCGTCTACATTGTTTTTTAGTTCCAGAATGTCGGCCATTTTCACTCTGTTCATTACTTTGTACTTTCCTTTCACCGCTTGTTCCAGCATGTTCAGGTAAGAACGTTCGACCTGAGTAAAAAGGCTGCTTTTCTTACTAAATGGAAAAGGATTGCCATGGCTCATAAAGCGGCTGGCTAAAAAAGCTGCAACCACAACCAACACGGCTAATACTAAAATTAAAACTTCCATTAATGACCTCCGACAAACTTTTGACTCTTGCAGCTCAGGTGAGGTGGCTGCATAGGGGTTAAAGCATAAGCTGTGCCAATAAGTTAGATTAAATGCTCTAATTGGTATAAATTTGCTGAATGTTTGCCATATAGACTATTGATGGCTGAAATGGTGGGGATTGGGCTGGGTTCGGCTTATAGTGAAAAGAACTCTTATTGCTACAGACAAGGATCACCAGAATGACAAGCAGCAACACTGCAGGATTAGAGATCAAAGGCCGCCTGCCGGCAGAATTTCAACACATATTAACGCCAGAAGCGTGCCGTCTAATTGTAGAGCTGACCCGCGAGTTTCGTGCCCCTTTAAAGCAATTGTTGCAACAGCGTAGCGTCGAACAAGCGCATTATGATGCAGGCGCTTTGCCGGATTTCCGTGCTGACACAACTGATATTCGTAGCGGTGACTGGAAAGTGGCGGCAATTCCGGCTGACCTGCAGGACAGAAGGGTAGAAATTACCGGTCCAGTGGATCGCAAAATGATCATTAACGCCTTAAATGCTGACGTAAAAGTCTTTATGGCCGACTTTGAGGACTCGCAGGCACCCAGCTGGGATGGTGTGATCGAAGGTCAGATCAACTTACGTGATGCTAATTTAGGCACTATCAGCTACAGCGACCCACAATCAGGCAAACAATATGCGCTGCGGGATAAGCAGGCGTTATTGATAGCACGGGTTCGTGGTTTGCACTTGTGGGAAAAACATTTAGAAGTAGATGGCGAGGCTGTACCTGGCTCTTTGGTTGATTTTGCCTTGTATTTTTTCCATAACTACCAAACCCGTTTAGCCAAAGGTTCTGGTGTTTATTATTACCTGCCGAAGCTGCAAAGTTACAAAGAAGCCGCCTGGTGGGATGCAGTATTTAGATTTACTCAGGCCAAATTCAACCAGCCTGTTGGTACTATCCGCGCTACTGTACTGATTGAAACCTTGCCAGCTGTGTTTGAAATGGACGAAATTCTGTATGCGCTGCGTGAGCATATTGTGGCGTTGAACTGTGGCCGTTGGGACTATATTTTTAGTTATATCAAAACCTTAAAGAATCATGCTGACCGTGTACTGCCGGATCGTCAGGTGGTTACTATGGACCAGCCGTTTTTATCGGCCTATTCCAAACTGCTGATTAAAACCTGCCACAAGCGCGGGGCTTTGGCTATGGGCGGTATGGCGGCTTTTATTCCGGCAAAAGACCCTGTTGCGAACCAGGCGATTTTAACCAAAGTAACGGCCGATAAAGAGCGCGAAGCCAGCAATGGTCATGACGGCACCTGGGTGGCGCATCCGGGTTTAGCTGCGACAGCTAATGAAGTGTTTAATAAATACCTGACGGGTGGTAAAACCAATCAACTGCATATCAGCCGCTCTGACGATGCACCTGTGACTGCCGCCGATTTATTGGCGCCAAGCGCTGGTGAGCGCACTGAAGCCGGTATGCGCATCAATATCCGCGTAGCTTTACAGTACATAGCAGCTTGGATCAGCGGCAAAGGTTGTGTGCCTATTTATGGCCTGATGGAAGATGCGGCGACGGCGGAAATTTGCCGTACTTCTATTTGGCAGTGGATTAAACACGGTAAAAGCTTAAACAATGGCCAGTTGGTCACCAAAGACTTGTTTGCTCAAATGCTGCAGCAAGAAGCCGCTGTGGTGCGAGAAGAAGTAGGAGAGGCGTTGTGGCAACAGCAGCAGTTTGAGCGGGCTCAGGCACTACTTTTGCAAATTACCACAGCGGATCAACTGGTTGATTTCCTGACCCTGCCAGCTTATGAGTTATTAACCGCCTGATCGTCAGGCAAACCGGATAATAAAGGCCACAGTTGTGGCCTTTTTACTTCGTGTGTTCTGTTAAAGATGCAGCTCGTCTGCCACTTCGGTAATTAAGCGCCGCAGCCAGATATGACTGGCATCCTGATGCAATAACGGACTCCAGATCATTTTCAGCTCGATAGACGGAATTGGAAAAGGCGGATCCAGTACTTTCATCGTCGCGTCATTCTGATACAAAAGCGCGGCCCGTAAAGGCAAAGTCGCAATCAAATCTGTTTCCACTGCTAAATGCATAGCCACATGATAGTTACGGGTAAATACGCTGATGCTGCGCTGTTTGCCGAACTTAGCTAAGGCTTCATCCACCCAACCGAGTTTTTGTACATCGGCCGGATCCATACCCACACCTACACCAAAACCAGTTTTACTGACCCAGATATGCTGGGCTTTTAAGTAAGTGTCTAAATTAAAGTTGCCAAGAATTGGATTTAAGCTGTTGACCAGACAGGCGAAACTATCACGCCAAATAGTCTTCTGGTGAAAAGATTGTGGTAGCTGATCAAAACGGTTAATCGCCATATCCACTTTGCCGTTTTCTACATCATGAAATGTCACGTCAGACGGCGTCATAATATCCAGCGAAGTGCCTGGCGCCTGAGCCCGCAGCTTTTTCAGCAAAGCAGGAATAAGAGTAGAAGCCGCATAATCGCTGGCCATAATACGAAATACGCGATGACTGTGTTCTGGCTCAAAATCTTTATTTGGCTGTAGGGTTTCTTCCAACGTCAGCAAAATACCCCGTACTACAGGTGCTAATTCTTTGGCTCGTTCTGTCGGCACCATACCGTCAGAAGTGCGCACCAGAATAGGGTCGTTTAGCAAATCCCGCAGCCGTTTTAAGCCATTACTCATAGCTGGCTGAGTGATATTGAGCTGATTAGCAGCACGGGTGACATTTTTTTCCCGTAACAACACATCCAGGTACACCAACAAATTCAGGTCGATTTTACTGATATTCATCTGCTTTCACTTCTTATGGCTACTGAGGTGCCGATTAAGCGCTGATTTAAGGCTTTCTATATTCACACAATGAATGACGAGAATCAAAAAAATCAGCTACATGAATTCTTGTTTTGAAACCTATAGTGGATGTCAACAGGGGCAGTTACCAAATGCCTGACAAACAAAAGACAACACCATAGAGGATGCATTATGTCAGCTTATCAACAGACGATTAAACAACTGGAACAGAGCTGCAAAGCACAAGGAACAGGCTGGGCCGCTATAAATGCTGAGTCGGCTGCCCGTATGCAGCTACAAAACCGCTTTAAAACAGGTTTGGATATAGCACAATACACAGCCGACATTATGCGTGCAGATATGGCGGCCTATGATGCCGACAGCAGTCAGTACACTCAGTCGTTAGGCTGCTGGCATGGCTTTATCGGCCAACAAAAACTGATCGCCATTAAGAAACATTTTGGCAGCACTAAACGAAAATACCTGTATTTGTCCGGTTGGATGATTGCAGCGCTGCGTTCTGAATTTGGTCCTCAGCCTGATCAGTCGATGCACGAAAAAACTGCAGTGCCAGCTTTAATCGAAGAGTTATATACCTTCTTAAAACAAGCCGATGCTCGTGAGTTAGGTGGTTTATTCCGTGAGCTGGACGACGCCCGTGCCAAAGATGATCAAGCCAAAGCGGCCGAAGTGCTGAATAAAATCGACAATTTTGAAACTCATGTAGTGCCAATTATCGCCGACATTGATGCAGGTTTTGGTAATGCCGAAGCCACGTATTTGCTGGCGAAAAAGATGATTGAAGCTGGTGCCTGTGCCATTCAGATTGAAAATCAGGTGTCGGATGAAAAACAATGTGGTCACCAGGACGGTAAAGTCACAGTGCCACACGCGGATTTTTTAGCAAAAATTAATGCAGTGCGTTACGCCTTTTTAGAATTAGGCATTGAAAACGGCATTATTGTGGCCCGTACTGACTCCTTAGGTGCAGGTTTAACTAAACAAATTGCTGTTACCAACGAAGCTGGTGATTTAGGCGATTTATACAACAGCTTTTTAGATGGTGATTACATTCAAAGCGCCTCTGATATTCAAAACGGCGATGTGGTAGTAAAAGCCAACGGCAAGTTGTTAAAACCAAAACGTTTAGCCAGTGGTTTATTCCAGTTTAAGCAGGGCAGTGGTGTCGATCGTGTGGTGTTGGACTGTATTACATCGCTTCAGCACGGTGCCGATTTACTGTGGATTGAAACGGAAAAACCTCATGTCGGCCAAATCGCAGAGATGGTCAACCGTATTCGCGAAGTAGTACCTAATGCCAAGCTGGTCTACAACAACAGTCCGTCTTTTAACTGGACGCTGAACTTCCGCCAGCAGGTATTTGATGCCTGGAACACAGCGGGTAAAGATGTATCTGCTTACGACAGAGCCAAACTGATGAGTGCAGATTACGACACCACAGAATTAGCGCTGGAAGCAGACAACCGTATCCAGACCTTCCAGGCTGATGCTGCCCGTGAAGCTGGCATTTTCCACCACCTGATCACTTTGCCTACTTACCATACTGCTGCATTGTCGACCGACAATCTGGCGAAAGAGTACTTTGGTGCTGCAGGTATGTTGGGTTATGTGGCTGGTGTACAACGCAAAGAAATTCGTCAGGGCATTGCCTGTGTTAAACACCAGAATATGTCTGGCTCTGACATTGGCGATGATCATAAAGAGTACTTCTCTGGAGAAGCTGCGCTGAAGGCTTCAGGGAAAGACAACACTATGAATCAGTTCTCCTAACCAACTGATCCCCTTCGTACTTGAAGCTGCAGCTTTGTTGACTTCGTGCTCTCGCCCCAGTCACATAGGTGAACTATGCTCCTGGGGTCTCACGCCCTTGTCGCCTCGCTGCAACTCCAATTACTTTGGGTATATCAAAGAACTGAAAGGCTTAGACGTATATTCCCTTCGAAATTGTTGATTTACGTGGTCGGGTTACACTGACATTGGCAGCCGTGAGGCTGCCTTTTTTATTCCACTTTTATATTGTAATTACGTTGCTTTAACAATAATGTTTCATAAAACGCCTTGAGTTGAAGGCTGCAGGTAAAAGCTTTGGTACGGGAGGTTTGTTTGAAATACTTTTTACTCGTGATCAGTTGTATCACCCTTATTGGCGGTTGTATGGTGATGCCGGAAAAAGATCAGACTTATACCAATAAGTGTGAAATGTTCAGTGACCGTAAAACCTTATAAGTGATAGACGCAAGCAAAGGTACCAACAGTTACTACTCGATCAGCGGCTTGATCCTCCTACCTGTTTCCGGCATAGTTTCAGGAACTTGTGTCGCCATTAACAATGTCTACCATATGGGAGAAGAAAAAATAGTTTGTGGCTAAATGGGGTTTGATTGATAAAAAGGGAGTTTGAATAAGTGACAAGCGCAGTACAAAACGCAAAACGTAAAGACTTAAAAAACACTTTAAAGTTTGTTGTTATTGCTTTGACATTAGTAGGGGTTTTGTTTGGTACAGCTTTAGGTGTAGCTTTAGCTGCCAGTTTTAGCACAGAGGCCGGCCTGTTGCAGTCTCCTGCGTTTTTTCCGCTACTGTTTGGCGGACTTTTTCTGATCGCAATAGCCTGGCATTACACTAAAAAAATCGACCAGCTCTGAACCACGTTTTTAAAGTTTTTCCCGCGAATAAAAAAGCCGCTTGATCTTCATGAAGATCAGCGGCTTTTTGCATTAATTTCAAGCTTTGACGAGGAGTTTAAGAAAGTTTAAACCGGTAAGGTCGGTCTTTAGAAAAATGCTCATTCGATCGGATGAGTTTGCATCGATTTATTTTATCTACCGGAGGAGCCTATGGCCCTGATGCTTCACTCTATACGTCATAAAATTATTGCAGGCTATGCGGCTGTATTGATCGTTGCTCTGGTGTCAGCTGCAGTGCTGCTGAGCAATAATCAGCAAATCCGGCAGCGGGTCGATAATTTTACCGGAACGACTTTACCTGTTTTAGCTCAGTTGGATATGTTGCTGTCCAATAGCAAGGAGCTGGTGTTGGCAAGTTATTCTCTGTATGGCACGACTTTGGACAGCGCTGGTTTTGCTGACAGGCAACAGCAACTCGAACAGAATTTACAGCAGGCTAACCAGCAGTTAAGTCAGCAATTACAGCTTTCTCTGGACCCGGAGTTGTCCGCTTTCCAACAGGCCGTCAATGACCTGAGTGCAGTAATGGCACAATCTGATGTTAACTGGGATTTAGCCCGTGAACGTTTGACTGATTTAACGCGGCACGCTGCAGTTTTGGCAAAACGTTTGGATGAGTTGCGCAGCGAAGTCGCAGCGGAAGCTAATGCTGGTTCCATGGCAATAGCGCAACAATTGTCTTTAAGTCTGGTGGTGATCTTAAGTTTAATCTCTCTGTTGGTTTTGGTCGCGCTGGGTGCTTTTATCATGGCTCAGCGCCAAATCGCCGTTCCGATACAGCAATTGTCCGGACAAATTAATCAACTGGCACAACAACGTGATTTAACAGTGCAGTTTAACTCAGAGCAACAAGGCGAAATAGGGCAAATGTCCGGCAGTCTGACCACATTATTGCAGATGTTCAGCGCCGGTATGCATGATGTCCGAACTGCGATAAGCCGCATTGGCTCTGCGGTGGCTGAGCTACGCAGCAGCACAGACGGATCAGCCCATTCAGTGCAACTTTTGCAGCAGGATATAGTGCGTTTAGTGACTCTGATGCAGCATTTAGAGCAGCACATGCTGCAAAGTGTCGAATGTTCGGCCTCCGCTGCAACCCAGGCCCAGCAAGGCGCTAAACAATTGGCACAGGCTCAGCTTGAGGTGAAACAAAGTTCTGACAGTATTCATACCTTAGCTCAGGATATAGAAACAACGGCTTCAATGCTGTTAACCCTGAAAGTAGCCGGGGATCAGGTTTCTACTGTGGTTAAAACTATTGCGGATATCGCAGCGCAAACAAACTTATTGGCGTTAAATGCAGCCATTGAAGCGGCGCGGGCCGGTGAATCAGGCCGGGGTTTTGCTGTGGTTGCAGATGAAGTCAGAACGTTGGCCACCCGTACTCATCAATCAACAGTCGAAATTAACAGCATGCTGGAAAGGATAGTAGGGGCAATTCAGTCGGCCGTCTGCACTATGGACTCGAATCAACAACAAGCTGCCCAGTCTGTTGAGTTGTCTTTGGCCTTGGTAGACACTTTACAGCAAAGCCGCACTGTCATTTTGCAACTTGCCGATGTCAGCCAGCAGTCAGCTACTATTGCCAGTGACGCTCAGCAAGATGTGGCTCATATCAGAGGACAAGTGCAGCAGTTCAGGCTGTTGGGGGATCAGGTGTTAACCGGCAACAGGCAAATTGGTCAGGCCGCGCAGTCTATGACTGAACTGGCTGACCAATTAAGCGCTAGGGTGTCACAATTCAAGCTATAGGCTCCAGATTGCGTTTATTAAGGTGCAACGATATCAGAAATGGAGACTTTACCTTTTGAACGTTGTTCGTAAGGTTCAAGCATAGCAACAACTTTGTCAGCCTTTGCACTGCGAGCAAAGTTCACTAAGGTTTTGCCGTTACAGACTACTTTATCTACCGCCCTTTGTTTGGATAAGCGGTTGGCTTTGAGTGTTTTGTTCAGACTGATTCGATCATCATCCTGCGCATGGGTGCAGGTCTCAACTACTACATTTTCGATCATCGGATCCATAGCGTTTTGAGCACTGGCGGTGGCGGATAAAGTAAATACAACTGCGGCAAAAATTAGTTTTGTGTTCATTTGATAGCCCTCTGTATTTTGATGTATGGCTTTTGCCATGACTGTATTTTGGCGCTGAAAGCCTTGATTTTCCTACCTTCTGTGACCAGAGGAACGGCAAAAGTGACCAGAGGACAGGCCTTGCTTTTGGTTACTTTTAGCGTAAAAAAGACACAAAAAAGCCCGCCAGATTTTGAACTTTGGCGGGCTAATTGCTTCGCGATACTAAAGAGGACTGGCTATTTTCCCGGAAGTAATTGCGACGACCAATCCGCTTTAAAGCGTCTGGATGCAGCTACTGTCTGGCCATTTGACAGCAACAACTGGTAATCGTTGTTGTGAGGCTGAACCTTATGTACGTGATGCAAGTTTACAATAGTTGAGCGGTGTACCTGCGCAAACTGCACAGGTAAACGGTGCATTAGCTCTTTTATGGTTTCTCGGATGATCAGGTTTTCACTTAAGGTATAGACACACATGTAGTTGCCTGCGGCCTCAATCATCAGTACATCAATATCATCCAGCAACAAGGTTGAAGTCCCGGTTTTAAATGTCAGCTTACTTTGTGGTGCCGGGACTGGCATATCCTGTTGTTTATCCAAGGCCGTTTTGGCATCCAGCAGTGTTTGCGCCAATCTTTGGCGTGATACTGGTTTAAGCAGGTAGTCAAAAGCAAAATGCTCATAGGCTGAAAAGGCATAGTTGTCATAAGCCGTGACCAGAATAATGAGTGGTGCTGCCATAGCTGAGGATTTATTCAGCTGCTTTAGTACTTCAATGCCTTTAAGCCCTGGCATTTGAATATCTAAAAATACCAGATCCACAGCAGTGGTCTGTAAATAGGCCAGTGTTTCGTCACCGTTATCAAAACAGGCATCAATTTGAATATTGGGATATGTAGCCAGCTTAGCTTTTAAATTACTGATGGCCAGCGGCTCATCGTCAGCTATCACAGTTTTAATCTGCTGCATGCAGTAACTCCAGAGGTAAAGATATTTGCCCGGTGAATTTATTAGGTTCCTGACTGAAACTTAAGCTGGCTTTACCGTCAAACAGCAAGCTCAGGCGTTCCGCCAGATTGTGCAGACTGCCAAAACTGGCTTGTTTTGGCCAACCTGCAGCCAATTCAGTGCCAGGGCCATTATCTGAAAGCTTTAGCACTAAAACTGCAGACTGTTGAGTCACTTCTACATTAATACAGGCATGGCCTTTAATTTCAGATACTGCATACTTTATGGCATTTTCTGCTAAAGGCTGCAGCAAAAGCGGCGGTACTTTTTGCAACATGGCCTGCTCGTCTAACTGCCAGTTTATGTCCAGCCGATCACCAAAACGAACCTGTTGAATCGCCAGATAAGACGCTAAGGCGTCCAGTTCCTCTTTCAGTGGAATTAAATGTTCAGTATGGTTTTTCAGCGAGTGCCGTAAGAAAGTAGATAGCTGCAGGATCAGATTTTCAGCATCCATGCCTTTGTGTTGCACTATTAAAGAATTCAGGGCATTTAAGGTGTTAAACATAAAATGAGGATTAAGCTGATAACGTAACACTTTTAAGCGGGCAATACGGGCCTGGCGGGCCAATTCCTGTTGTTGCCTGAACTCTGCTCTGTTTAACAGGTTGGCTTTATACACTAAAAACAACGCAAACCAGCCAGCTATGGGCAGCAGCACCAAATTAAAAGCCAACGCATACCGCAGTAGGGAATCGGTTTCTGAGGGCAGCAAAGCATAATTCATCATCAGATATTGACGTACAGGAGTTAATATCAGCCACAATGGGATCAGCCACCAGGCTAGCCGCATCGCCTGTTGTTTAATGCTGATGTTTTGTGTCAGCTCCTTCTGACCCAGATAACCTGTCACCACAAAGTTCACCAGACTAATCAGGGTGTAAATGACCAGATAAGGAAATACTGTCCTGTTCTCCAGCGGGACTAACACGGCCAGATGGATAAACTTAATCAGTAAATAAGTCAGCCAAAAGACTAAATGCCAGTACCAAAATCTGCCTTTGTCCACACTCCATGTCACAGTTGAATTCATCCGGAAACCCCTTGCAGCGGGAGTTGAATACAAACCAGAAAGCCTTGTTGCCTGGCTTGCACTACTAAACTGGCTGCACTGCCAAAGTGCTGGCTTAAGCGGTTTTGAATATTAGTTAAACCAACGCCTGAGCTTTGTGTTAACTGTTTCGCTGCGTGTTTGCCTGGGCCGTCGTCTTCAACCTGTAAGCAAAGCTTCCCCTTGTGTTGTTGTCCGGCAATGGTAATAGTGGCACCTTGTTGTTGAGTGGCAACAGCATATTTAATGGCATTCTCAACCAAAGGTTGCAGCAACAAAGGTGGAATAAGGTGCTGACCTATGTCCTGATCAATTTTCCAGTCCACTTTGAGTTTGTTGCCAAAGCGGGTTTTTTGTAAGGCCAGATAAGCTTCGATAGCAGCCAGTTCATCTGCCAGTTTTACCAGGCTATCCGGAGAGCTGCTCAAGGAGTAGCGTAAAAAAGACGCCAGTTGCTCAGACATTAATTCGGCGTCGTCAAAACGTTCAGCTTCAATAAGAGCGCATACGGAGTTCAGTGCATTAAAGGTAAAATGCGGATTCAACTGATGCCGCAAAGCCTGCAATTCAAGTTGCTGTATTTTCTGACTTAAACGAGCTGATTCTGCCAGACGAAACAAGCGTTGCTGGTTCAGAATATAGGCCAGATAAAGAGTGGTCCAGACAAAAAAAGCCAGGGTATTGCTGTCGAGATTGCTTAGCAGGAAGCGAGGATCAAATTGCTCATTTTTCATTGGCAGCAGCCAGAAGGCGTTTTCCAATGGCACATAGATACAGGTCAACAACAGTGCCGCCAGCGTCAATTGCCAAATAGAAAAACTATGCTGCCTAATTTTATATTGAGACCAGACAACTAAAGCTCCGGTGATCATCCACGCTGCAGCATCACTGGCAAAATTCATCCCTAAATAATATAGAGCCTCTGCTTTTTGCCAGATAAAAAAATCCAGACACCAGCTAAATGCACTGAGTGCAAAGATAATCAGCCAAAACAGGCTGTGGTGACGCAACAAAGGCTTTATATCCGCATTAAACACCAGGAGAGCTCCCGCAGCTGTTGATGTAGCCAGTATAACCAAAGACTTAGTTAAATCGACCATAACAATGGCCCACAGGAAGCTAAGCTGTGACAAGCGGCTATCAGCTGCAGTGCTTTGGTTAGATTGTGTTGGGATTTGCAGTGACAGATGAAAAAATAACGATAGGCGCACGCTTTTGCCTGCGTTATGGTAATAAGGTGCAACAAACACCAGATAAAAATGAGCTGGCATCATGCAAATGGACGCAGAACTCAGGCAAATCAGCTGGCTGCGTAGCTATTCTGCTTTTGATATGGCAAATTAAGCGGCGTTTGAAAAGTTAAACTCAGAATAATTATAAGGAAGGGAAATGGAAGGCTTTATTAGTACGCTAAACAGCATAGTCTGGAGCCCGGCGCTGATTTACCTCTGCCTTGGTGCAGGGTTGTTTTACTCAATATTAACCCGCTTTGCTCAGGTGCGTCATTTCAAAGAAATGTGCAAACTGATGCTTAATAACAGTGAATCCGAGAAAGGTATTTCGTCATTTCAGGCTTTGGCTGTGTCTTTATCCGGCCGGGTTGGTGTAGGTAATATTGCCGGTGTCGCTGCCGCCATTGGTTTTGGTGGACCTGGTGCTGTGTTCTGGATGTGGATAGTGGCCTTTTTAGGCGCAAGTACTGCTTATGTGGAATCGACCTTAGGCCAAATTTATAAAGTGGAAGAAAACGGTCAGTACCGTGGTGGTCCTGCTTATTATTTCGAACGTTGTCTGGGCTGGCGCTGGTTGGGTATTTTGTTTGCTATTTCTGCCATCATTGGCTGCGGTATCTTTTTGCCTGGCGTACAAGCCAATGCAGTTGGAAATGCTATCACTCAGGTTTTTGGTGAGGGCTCTGCAGTGGTGACCAGTTTTGGTGAAGTAGGTAGTAACAAGTTGATTGGGCTGGCTTTTATTCTGATTATTTTAGCTTTTATCATCTTTGGTGGTATCAAACGCATCGCTAACTTTACCCAAATTGTGGTGCCTTTTATGGCCTTGGGTTACATAGTGCTGGCATTGATTGTTGTGTTTCTGAATCTGGACAGAGTTCCTGCCATATTCAGTTTGATTTTCAGTGATGCTTTTACCGCTCAGGCAGGTTTTGGCGCAGCAATAGGTTGGGGCGTGAAACGTGGTATTTATTCTAACGAAGCAGGTCAGGGCACTGGCCCGCATGCAGCCGCAGCTGCAGAGGTTGAACACCCTGCTCAGCAGGGGTTAGTGCAGGCATTTTCTGTTTATGTAGATACCTTGTTTGTGTGCACTGCAACGGCATTAATGATCCTGATCACTCAGCAATACAACATCCAGACCGAAGATTTTAATGCTGCTGCCGGCACTGGTACCATGATACTGCAGAATATTGACGCCGCCACAGTCGTTGCTTCACCTGCCTTTACCCAAATGGCCCTGCATAGTGTGTTTGGGCAATTTGGTCAGGTATTTGCGGGCCTTGCTATTTTCTTCTTCGCTTTTACCACCATTTTAGCCTACTACTACATTA
This sequence comes from Rheinheimera mangrovi, assembly GCF_003990335.1. Lineage (NCBI taxonomy): Bacteria > Pseudomonadati > Pseudomonadota > Gammaproteobacteria > Chromatiales > Chromatiaceae > Rheinheimera > Rheinheimera mangrovi. The sequence continues at coordinate 1,255,989 of NZ_CP034683.1, forward strand.
CAGAAACTAATGTGGCTTACTTAAATCGCATATTTAACAATAAGTTACCAACACTGGTGTTCAAACTGTTGTTAATGTTTATGGTGGCCTACGGCACAGTGAACAGTGCTGGTTATATCTGGAATATTGGTGATTTGGGTGTTGGTATTATGGCGTGGGTCAACGTCATAGGCATATTGGTTATCTTCTTTATGTACAAGCCGACTATGCGCTGCTTACGTGACTATGAAGAGCAGAAAAAGAGTGGTGGACCTATTAACTTCGACCCAGTGAAATTAGGCATTAAAAATGCAACTTTCTGGGAAAAACGGCTGGAAAAACAGCAACAAGAAAATAAGTAAATAAAGATGTCTGATCAATAAGGAGCCTGAAAATGGCTCCTTATTTTTTTAACTAAAGAGATGGAATAGGAGGCTGAGTTGATTTGTAAAACTCTACGTTTAACCTTACGTGAACTTCAGCTGAGGGATGCGGCTTTTGCACTGCGTTTATATAGCGATCCGGCCTTCTTGCGCCATATAGGTGACAAAGGCGTACGCACTGTTGAGGATGCCGAAAACAATCTGCAACAGGGCGCTATTGCCAGTTATGCCCAGCATGGTTATGGCATGTGGCTGGTGGAAAACCAACAAGGCCAGAGTATTGGAATGTGTGGTTTAATTAAACGCGACTTTCTTACAGAAACTGATTTAGGTTACGCCTATCTGCCTGAGTTTTTTGGTATGGGTTACGCCTATGAAGCAGCACAGGCTGTATTAGCTTATGCCGCGGACCACACTGCTTTAAAAACAGTGGTAGCCATTGTATCTCCTGCTAATCTGCCTTCTAAATCTTTACTGCAGAAACTGGGTTTTGAACAGGATGGTCAGGTGCTGGTACCGGATAAAAATGAAATGGTCGACTTTTACCGTATGTATTTAACGAAAAAGCCTGCTATTTAAAAGTCAGGCTTTTTCGCTTGTTAGCTCAGACAGGCTGAGCAACCTGCTTCTGATCCAGCTTACCGCTGATATGAGTCAGGCCAAAAGCCAGCAATACAATTAAAGCTCCTATCCAGGGGGTATACATCAGACCAAACTGACTGACCACTACACCACCGGCCCAGGCGCCGAAGGCGATGCCTAAGTTAAAGGCGGCTATATTCAGGCCACTGGCCACATCCACAGCTTTTGGGGTGTAAATCTCGGCCTGGCGCACTACATAAAGCTGTAATCCCGGCACATTACCAAAAGCTACTGCTCCCCATAACAATACTGTCAAAGCTGCCAACACAGGATGTGGTGCGGTAAAGCTTAGCAGTAACAACACAGCAGCCAGACCTAAAAAGATCAGTTTCAACGCGGCTATCGGGCCTTTTTTATCGGCGAGCGTCCCGCCCCAGATATTGCCCACAGCTACTGATACGCCATAAAGCAGCATCAGCAGGGCTATATGGTCTGTGTCGAAACCTGATACGTCCTGCAAGATAGCCGCAAGATAAGTAAAGGCGATAAAGCTGCCGCCATAACCTAAGGCAGTTTTGGCATAGACCATCAGTAAACGGGGTTCAGTCAGCACCTGCAGTTGCTCAGCAAAAGTCGCTGATTTTTGCTGTGTTAAGTGGTTTGGCACCAGAATGGCCGAACCTATCATGGCAATAAAACCTAAAGCCGCAACTGCGTAAAACACAGCCTGCCAGCCCAGATATTGGCCAACAAAAGTACCCAAAGGCACACCAGTTACTAACGCCACAGTTAAGCCGGTAAACATTAAGGCTATTGCACTGGCGGCTTTTTCTTTTGGCACCAGACTGGTGGCAATAGTGGAACCTATTGAGAAAAATACCCCGTGCGCCATCCCGGTTAGCACCCTGGCCAGCATCAGCGAATAATAATCCGGTGCCATAGCTCCCAGTAAATTGCCGAGTGTGAAGAGTGCCATCAAGCCTATCAGCAAAGTTTTGCGCGGCAATTTGCTACTCAGTGCCGTTAAGACTGGCGCACCCACAGCAACACCTAAGGCATATAAACTGACCAATAGGCCAGCAGAAGGTAAAGACACTGCCAGATCGGCAGCTATGACAGGTAATAAGCCCACAATAACAAATTCAGTGGTGCCTATGGCAAAGGCGCTTAAGGTTAAGGCCCATAAAGCGAGTGGCATAACAGTTCTCCGTTTATGATCAGGTGAATTAAAGTGGCGTCAGTGTGCTGGAATTTGTTATTGTGAAAAATAGATGTAATGGCAAATATCTGTTGCTATGGGGGCAATAATGGCAGGGCATACAGAACAGTTGGACACTTTTGTCACTGTAGTGAAAACCGGCAGTTTTACGGCTGCAGCCGAACAATTGGGTCAGGCCACTTCAGTTGTTAGCCGCAGAGTAAAGCAGCTGGAGCAGCGCCTTGGCGTGGCGTTGCTGGTGCGCACGACCCGTAGTTTAAGGCTTACCTCTGAGGGCGAATGGTATTATCAGCAAGCCTGCAGTATTTTGCGTCAGCTGAATCAGGCCGATCATTTTTTAATGGACAGAAGCCATAAACCCGCTGGGAAGTTGCGTGTTGATTCAGCCACACCCTTTATTTTGCATCAGCTGGTGCCACTGGTTGCGGAGTTTCTGGCACTTTATCCGGAAATCGAACTGACGCTGGATTCGTCTGAATCTTTTATCAATCTGATTGAAAAGCGGGTCGATGTTGCCATACGTTTTGGTGAGCTGACGGATTCGAGTTTAAAGGCCAGAAAACTAGGTGCAGGGTTCCGGCGTTTATTAGCAAGCCCTAACTATCTGGCCAGTTTTGGCACCCCTGAAAGCCTGGCTGACTTAGTCAAACATCGCTGTATTGGCTTTAGTTCTATTGAACATTTAAATCGCTGGCCTTTGCGGGATCATGACGGAGAGCTGTATAAAATTACGCCTTATCTGACAGCAGATAGCGGCGAAACTGTCCGTCAGCTAGTATTGCATGGCAATGGTATCGCCTGCTTATCTGGTTTTATGACGCAGGAAGACATCAGAGCCGGCCGCTTAGTCCCTGTGCTTGAACATTTAAGGGAGCAAGTGTTGATGCCTGTGTATGCAGTGTATTACAGCGAAGGAGAGGCCAATCCCAGAGTGCGTTGTTTTATCGACTTTCTGACTCAGAAGTTGGTGCTGTAGGCTGATGTTGTTGGTTCTTTTGTTGTTTTAAAAAGTCTTCATAACTTCCACCCTGACGTTCCAGACATTGGGCTTTGACCTGAGCAGGTAACTGATTGCATTGAGAGCGATGATCCCGCTGCATTTTGTCGTACCACCATTCGTCTGAACCTCTTTGACTGTAAGCACAGGCACTTTGCAGTAAGACCAGCAGCAGTACAAGGGTAAAACGCATCATAGTCTCCTGTTTAGGTTGTTGTTAAAAGTATGCATGGAGCGACGCCTGATTACCAGCGCTTTGTCCCGGCGATTTTGGGCAGTGTTTGTCACTAAAAGTTCATCAAAAAAAGCCAAACAATCTCAGTATAAGCTTTTATTCTGTTGATAATTCAATTCATTGGCTCTGACTGTGCAAAGCAAAAGACACCGCTCTCTGTTACCCGAACTGATCCGGCTGGAGGCTTTAATTGAGCGTTTACCTGCCACTGTCAAAGCGACGGAGCTGGCGCGTTTTCACTCCGATCTGCATTCCTACCCAAGTTACTTAATTGAGTTGGCCGCTTTTGACGCCACCAAACCTACACTGTTGCTGACAGGTGGAGTGCATGGGCTGGAGCGTATAGGCTCGGCGGTGCTGATTGCTTTTCTGGAAAGTCTGTTGCAGCGTCTGGAGTGGGATCATGGTTTACAGCATCAGCTAAGTCAGTTGAATGTTTTAGTGCTGCCTATGGTCAATCCTGTCGGTATGGCGAATCACAGGCGAAGCAATGGCAATGGGGTGGATTTAATGCGTAACGCCCCAGTGAATTGTGAAACCACAGCTGCATTTTTGGTCGGTGGGCATCAGTATTCCGCCCGTTTGCCCTGGTACAGAGGCAACCCGGAGCAACCCGAAGCCGAAAGTCAGGTTTTATTTGAGCTGGTGCGGCAAAAGCTATTTCAAAGTCCTTTTAGCTTAGTTTTGGATTGCCACTCAGGTTTTGGTCAGGTCGATCGGATCTGGTTTCCTTATGCCAAAAGCCGCAAACCTTTGCCGCATTTGGCTGAACTATACCGGCTGCGGCAGCTGTTGTTTGACTGCTATCCTCATCAGGCTTATCAGTTTGAACCTCAATCGTTGCATTATTTATGTCATGGCGATTTATGGGATTATCTGTATGACGAGTCGTTGCAGCAGAATACTCTGTTTTTACCTTTAACTCTGGAAATGGGGTCATGGAACTGGGTGCGCAAAAACCCGTTTCAGTTATTGTCCAGTTTAGGTTTATTTCATCCGGTGAAACCCCACAGGGTAAAGCGGGTGCTGCGTACTCATTTAACTTTATTTCATTTCCTGATTGCCGCTACGGCTTCACACCAGCAATGGCGCAGAGCTATGTTCCCTCGCATGCTCAGGCAGGAGGCGATGGAACTATGGTACTGAGTTCGACACATACACCTGTACTGCTGATCCGCGGCTTATTGCGGGAAAGCAGGCATTGGCTGAATTTTCCTCTCTTGCTGAGTGAACAATTAAAACGCCCTGTATTTACGTTGGATTTGCCGGGTTGTGGACTGTTAAACCTGCAACGATCGGCCACTTCAGTACCAGCCATGCGAGCTCAGCTACAACAACAATGGGCTGAACGTTATCCGCAATATCAGGGGCAAGCCGTGCACTTAGTCGCTATTTCTATGGGAGGCATGTTGGCGCTGGATTGGGCTCTTGCAGCGCCAGAACAAGTGAAATCTCTGGTATTGATGAACAGCAGTAGTGCAGGGTTAAACCCGTTCTGGCAGCGACTACAGCCCCGTAACTATCTGAAAGTATTGCTGTGTTTGCTGGCAGGCCCATTAAAGCGCGAAGAGCTGATATGGCAAATGACAGTTAACTCGTCACTACAGCCGGACATTTTAAAGCAATGGCAGCAATGGGCTATCGAGCAACCAGTCAGCCGGGTTAATGCGCTACGCCAACTGTGGGCTGCCAGCAGATTTAGGTTAACGCAAAGTCCATTGTGCCCTGTGAATGTGTTAAGTAGTCAGAATGACAGGCTAGTGTCATCTATGTGCAGTAAAGCGCTCGCACAAAGATTACAGGCACCTTTAAATATTCATCCCTCTGCAGGCCATGATTTAGCGATAGACGAGGCCGACTGGTTGATACAACATCTTTTCACATGGTTTTTGTCCCTTGAATCTGTTTATTCACACTTGCCGGGCTCACCGGGATAAGTTAGTTTTACGATTTGGAACAAAGGGCTTGGACTGGTATCGTGTTTCAAGCCGCGATAAATTCAAGGATAGATTTGATGTTGTACAGGTTGTTTATTTTTTTTGCTGTATTGATAACAACAGACACAGTTTTAGCTTCACCTGTGGACAAGGACGGTTGGCTGCCTTTTACATCCCGTTCGGGAGTAGTGACTATTGATGTTGAGTTCGAAGGACAAACCCGTAAAGCTATTATCGATTCCGGTTCTGAAATTAATGCGATAAATGCCGTTTATGTCGATCTAAATAAAGACAAACTAAGCTTTGGAGACAAGATCAGGCTTCAGGGCGTGTTTGGTGAAGAAACAAAAGCCTTAGTTAATGCAGTGCCAGTGCAGATGTTCGGGCAAAGGTTTGAACTGGACGCTCTGGCTCCTGCGCAATTAGGTGATGCCATTTTGTTATTCGGTTTGCCCTTTCTGCAAAATTTTATTGTGCAGTTTGATTATCCTCATCAGAAAATGCGGTTTTTACCGCATTCCTTGCTTGATATGAAAAAATTGGCCAATGTAGAGCTGAAGAAAAATCGCAATCGAAATTTACCGGCTATCAAAGTTGAAACGATAGATGGCAAAAGTTTCTGGTTGACTCTGGATACCGGAAATTCGGGAGGCTTAGTGGTCAGCCGGCAATTCGCAAAAGATCGGGGTTGGTTGGACAATAGGGGGTTGTTAAAACATTCTGCCTTAGGCGCTGTTCACTCGGGAAATGTAGAAAGTTTTAACATTTCTTATCTGAAAGTAGGGCCTTTTGAAATGGAGAACGTATTAGTGACAGTACCTGATGAAGGCGTTGTGATGAATGTGAAAGACTCTTATCGTACATCCTCACGTAGTGCTGTCAGTGGTGCCGCCACTAAAGGGTTGCTGGGTTACGATGTTCTTAAACATTTTGTCGTGACACTTGACTGCAAAAACTGGCGTGCCCATATCGCAGTGCCTTGACCAGATAAGGATAAAGGCAACCCTCAGTCCATTTGCAATAAGGTAATATGCGGTTTGCCAGCTATATAGTTTTTACGAAAAACCGCAAAATAATCGGCCAAATCTTGACTAGCCTGCATATCGCCAGCCAGTTCAAGCACTGCAATACCTACTTCTGCAGTGCAAAGCTGATGATCATGCGCCGCTTCACGCAGTTGATACAAAGAGCTTTGTTTTGGCTGAATACCCAGCACAGGAAAAGCATCCAAATAGGGGCTTTTGCTGAACATCTTTTTCGCTTCGCGCCAGGTACCATCCAGCATGACAAAAAGTGGGATCTTATCGCCTGTGTTTACCTGATCAATACAACGCGCCGGTGATGCATATTGCTGTGGAAATACCACTATAGGGGCGTATTTGGGGTTTTGCAGTAATGCTAAAAGCTCCGGGTCGGGTTGGGTTCTGTCCCAGACAAAAGCAAAATTTTCCGGTGCTACATCGGCAATTAATCGCCCTGTATTGGTGGGTTTATAAGCTTCGCCTTTGTACATGACAAAACAAAAGGCACTGCGGCTGGAGGCTTGTGGTTTGGCGGCGCAAATACAGTCAGGCACAGGCAATAAACACAAAGGACAGCGAATAACCCGGCTACCGCGGGCATTAAACACCCTGACTGTTTTTTGCAGTTCGCGCTCACGCAGCGCCATCACTGAATTGATATGAGACACAAAGCTTATCCTTGATTGCCACCAGACACTATGTCTGCTCAGGCGGCGGCATTGTACTTAAGCCTTGCTCTTTTGCATACTCCGCCGGATACAGAAACTGAAAACGCTGGTGTTGTGGATACGGAAACACATCTTCCACTATGCCATCGCGAATGCGCTGTTGTTTTTGTTGCCAGTAGCCTGCATCCATCAGTTCTGGGTGGCTTTGAATAAGCATTTGGCGGATATCATTTTGCGCCGTGACATAAGTGGTAATTTGCTCCGGGAATACATCACCGGGGCCAACTGAATACCAGGGCTCGTTACTTAACATATCGTCATAGTTGTCCGTTTTTGGAATAAAACGGAAATTGACATCCAGCAGGTACTGCACCTCGTCGTAATCATAAAAAATTACCCGGCCGTGGCGGGTCACACCAAAGTTTTTCAGCAGCATATCACCAGGAAAAATATTGGCGGCAATCATATCTTTCAGCGCCTGACCATAATCGGCCATCATCTTCACTTTTTGCTCATAGCTTGCCTGCTCTAAATACAAATTCAGTGGCAGCATGCGTCGTTCGATATACAAATGTTTGATAATGACCAGATCATCTTCAATCTGCATAGAACCCGCTATGCTTTGCTGCAATTCTTGCAGTAATTCCGGGCTGAATCTATTGCGTGGTAAGGCTACATCTGAGTACTCCATGGTGTCTGCCATACGACCGACCCTGTCGTGTTTTTTCACCAGAAAATAGCGGGCTTTTACCGTGTCGCGGCCAAATTCTTTGGTCGGTGCAAACTTGTCGCGAATGACTTTAAACACATAAGGAAAAGAGGGCAGGGTAAACACCATCATCACCATGCCACGTATACCCGGCGCTGCTACAAACTGATCGCTGGATTTATCCAGGTGGGTGAGCAGCTCGCGGTAAAACTCTGTTTTTCCTTGTTTATGCAGGCCCACAGACGAATAGAGTTCGGCCAGAGTTTTATGCGGCAGCAGCTCTTTTAGAAAGTGTACTAAGGCCGAAGGAACTGTCATTTCCACCATAAAATAGGCGCGGGAGAAACCAAAAATGATGGTCATTTGTTGTGGGTCGGTGATCAGCGTATCCATACAAATACCCCGATCGTCCTGATGCAACAGCGGAATAATAAAAGGCTGCTGGCCGTCAGGTGTCACTACCCGTCCAACTATGTAAGCCGCTTTGTTACGGAAAAACAGCGATTTTAAAATATCAAACCTCACCAGGTGCACCGGAAAATGACCATGACTGGACTGGCTGATAAAAGTGCGCACCAACAAGCGGATATCCCGCTCTAAATCGACAAAGGGTGCTTGCAAATGAAAGCTGGCGACAATAGCTCTGATGCTTTGCTTCAAGCCATATTGGGCCGGGAAATAACTTTCATACACCGAAGCGATAGGAGCTGGTAAACGTTGTTTGTTTAAGGTGGATTCGACAAAAATATTCTGATTATGAAAATACTTACGTTCGTACAAACGACAAAATACCGAGTTATAAAAGGTTTCTGCCAGCTCAGCCTGAGGATGAAACAACAAGTACTGTTGGTATTGCTGCTTCACCTGTTGCCACAGGCATTCATTTAGCTCTGTCCCCGTCAGCTTTTGCTGCAGTAAGGTCAGCGTTTCCGTTACCCTTAAATCGTAATAAGAAATACGTTCCGAGCTGATGTGTTGCAACTCCAGCCAGTTTTTCTGAGCATAACCTTGTTGTGCAAATGCCGTTATTTTTTGAAACAAGCCAAAATGGCGGCGGAAGCCTTTTAAAATAAGATCAGCTATTTCTGTAGCTTGCAGCATAACCATAGATCCTGAAGTACCTTAGTTTAGAAATAACTGAAATCCGACCAGATATCAATTGTTGGTTGAGGTGGATGGTGGAGAAGCCATTTTTATTTTTTCTCAGCAACGCTGCTTAATCACAGTGCTCAACAAAATTTGACATAGCTTTCACATTTGAACTGGCAGACTTGACCTTCAATTGCAGCAGTCACCGGCTAGGTTACCGTGCCGGAACTCAATAACTGCGCTCAGCAAAAATGGAAGTCAATCATGTGGAAGAAAATTTTAGCCGGATTGGGAGTGGTGGTGCTGTTGATTGCTGCCGCAGCAGCCTGGCTCTGGAGTTTAATCGACACCAGTCAGGCGGCAACCGATGTTCGTACCAGTCAAGCCGGGCAGATTGCGTATTTACAGCAGTCTCTGGCAGCGCAAGCCGGCACGAACCCCCGCGGCAGAGTATTAGCCGTGGTCACCAGTACCGCGTTTTATCCACCTGCAGTGGTGGACGGAAAAATTAAAAAAACCGGCTATGAGCTGACAGAACTATCGCGGTTTTATTGGGTGTTACTGGCCAATGGTTTTGCCGTAGATATTGCCAGCCCGCAAGGCGGCGACGCGCCAAGGGTACTGGATGACGACGATATGGCGGAGTTTGATTACGCTTTTTTAAACGATGCCACAGCGATGCAAAAAGCCCGCAATACCATCAAACTGGCGGATGTGAACCCGGAAGATTATCAAGCGATTTATTTTGTTGGTGGCAAAGGCGCCATGTATGACTTACCGCAAGAACCGCAGATTGCCCGGTTGGCGCAGGCGATGGTGGCGCAGCAAAAACTGGTAGTGGCCGTCTGTCATGGCCCGGCCGCTTTGGCTTTGCTGACCAATAGCGACGGTACGCCCTGGCTGACCGGAAAAAAAGTCACCGGCTTTACTAATGCTGAAGAATTACTGCTGATGAGCGACGCAGAAAACCGCTTTTCATTTTTACTACAAAGCAAACTTGAACAACAAGGCGCGTTGTTTGCTGAAGGCCCACGTTATTTACCTAATCTGGTCATTGATGGGCAACTCATCACAGGTCAAAACCCCTGGTCGGTGTGGCAGCTGGCTGAAGCGACAGTGCGGGCTTTGGGGGTAGAACTATTGCCACGACTCGCCAGTGCGGAGGAGCGCACCATGCAATTGCTGCAAACACATCAGAGCCAGGGACTTGCTGCAGCGCAGAGCCAAATCGAACTACAGCTGGCAGATGGTCCATTACAACGTAATTTGGTCGTGACGATGGCGCTGGTTGGCGCCATGGCTGGCGAGTGGACACAAAGTGTCTCGTTGTTGCGCTTAACCCAACAGATCAAAAATCAGCAACAGATGCAACAGGCACAGCAATAAGGAGCAAATAGATGGATTTTTTTCTGTAGCCTTTTCCGGCAAAGACTCTGATGTTTATCCGGCAGACACTGATGTTATTGCTGTTGCTGTTGTGTGTGACCGGCTGCGGCATTGCCAATAATTTACGCTTGCGACAAGCCAATGGTGATCTGCAACCCCAGTGGAACAGCAGCGAGGCCACAGCACAACTCACAGCTGAATTTAACGGCTACAAACCTTATATCCAGGTCTTGGTCAATGGCACAATTGAACTGAAACTTTTGCTCGATACCGGAGCCAGTTTCTCATTGTTGTGGGACACTGCGCCAGTGCGGCAATTGCAGCTGCAGCAAGGCTATCCGCTTGAAGTCGGTGGTTTTGGTCAGCAACAAGACTCTGCAGCCTTTCAGACCGAACTTGCATCGGTTGCAGTGGGACCGGCCTTGTTTGAAAAAGTACAGGTGGCGATGATCCAAATGGCCAGCACCGGATACTTTTTAACGCCAGAGGAAGCCACTTATGATGGCGTGATTGGTCATGATCTGCTGCGGCATTTTAGCTGGGTGTTTAATCGTAACGCCGGGCAAATTAGCCTGTCGCCGCAGCCTGATCAGGCGGCCAAAAACGAACAAATGCAACCTTTTACCATCTCCTGGCGTAAAGTGGTGGTGCAAAGTTCGTTGCAGTTCAACAGTCAAACCCGCATCGACAAAGAACTGCTGCTCGATACCGGTAGCCGGCATTATCTGAAAATCAATCAGGCCTATCTCGACAATCAACACATCCAACTGGATGGCAAACTGCGGGAAGGTGCTGATTTTGGCATGAGCGGCCGCCATCCTAATCAGCGCGGAAAAATCACTGCGTTGCAGCTCGGCGATCAAACCATGGCGCAGGTACCAGTTAATATTCTGCCGGCCGATGATGAAGATGACTGGTGGCTGGTCGGTAGCGGTGTGCTGATGCAGCGCAGGTTGGTGCTCGACTATCTTTCACAGCGTTGGTTACTGCAACCACTGCCACAACAGCCGTTTCAGGCGAGGTTTCATCTGACAGGCCTTGAGCTTCGCAAGCTGCAGAACGGGCGGTTTATCGTGCGCGACAACCTCAATACGGCGTTACAAGGGGGGCTGAAAGTAGGGGACCAAGTACTGCAAATCAATGGAATCGCCTCGGCAGATATCAGCAAACTGGCTTGGCTGGACTTGAGTAGCAAAGCCGGGTCTTTGACTTTGTGCCGTGCAACTGCGGATTGCCGGAGCATCGGACTCACTGCTGATTGATGGCTGGTTAGGGGGCCATTACTTGAGGCACAGGCCTAAAGTGACAACTCACAATCCAATTTTCACTTCCCCAAAACCTTAAAATTAGCCTTTTTCCAACGCGCGCGGACTGCGTCCTTGTTCCATGACAAAAGTTGTTTGCAGTTGTGGCGCTTTAGGGCCAGTAGCTTAAAACCTGGTGTTCTAACACTGGGCCTGGGCACAGTCAGAGAATAATTGTTAATAACTTGAATATTATTCTTTAAAGGTTGCGGAAATCCGTTAAGCTATAACTTAGATTTCGTAGTTTATTTTTAAGGAAGAGTTATGCTCGAAACCAATTTAATAGTCACAGGTGCTTTGGTGTTGGCTGTGTTGATCCTGATTGGCAAAACAGTGATCATACTGCCGCAAAATATGGCTTATATCATTGAACGTCTTGGTAAATACTACGAGACTCAAACAGCTGGTCTGCAGTTTGTTATTCCTTTTATCGATCGTATTGCTTACAAGGTGTCGCTAAAAGAAAGTGCCATAGATATCCCAAGCCAGTCGGCTATTACCAAAGACAATATCAGCCTGACGATAGACGGTGTGTTGTATATCAAAGTAATGGAGCCTTACAAAGCATCTTACGGTATTGATAACTATGTGTATGCAGTGATCCAACTGGCACAAACTTCGATGCGTTCTGAAATTGGTAAGCTGGATTTAGATAAAACTTTTGAAGAACGTGACAGCCTGAACGTAAAAATTATCCATGCTATTAATCAGGCGTCTGCGGCCTGGGGTGTGCAGGTGATGCGTTATGAAATTAAAGATATTAACCCGCCAGCTTCAGTCTTAGATGCAATGGAAAAACAGATGAGGGCTGAGCGGGAAAAACGCGCTTCTATTCTGGATTCTGAAGGGAAACGTCAGGCTGCCATCAATATAGCTGAAGGTGATAAGCAAGCTACTGTATTAGCTGCTGAAGCGGAGCGGGAGCAGCAGGTACTGAAAGCTGAAGGGGAAGCCCGTTCTATTACTTTAGTGGCAGAAGCCAAAGCCAGAGCTTTAACCATGATAGGTGAGGCCGCAGCAACCACAGAAGGTCAGGCTGCCGTATTACTGGATTTAGCCACTGAAGCTATTGCAGCGAAAAAAGCTATAGCCCGTGAGTCCACTGTAGTGTTGATGGATAACGATAAATCTTCAGCCGGCAACACAGTAGCCGAAGCTTTGGGTGTAGTGGCTGCTATTCAAAAATCCGGGGTTTTATCCTAAGGATTATCTAAGGAACTGAATCTATGGAACTGAATCTGCTATCAGGCTTATTGTTATTGGCTTTGTTATGTCTGGCGTTATTGCCATTTGCAATACCGGGCGTACTGGAGGTGTTACTGGCTTTAGCTATTGGCGCTTTTGTCAGTGCAGCGTTGATCTGGAGCGGCGTGCTACCGCAAGACACCAGTCTGGTGCTATTAAGTTTAGCGATGCTGACGGCTTTGTCAGCAGTGCTGCTGTGGAAGCCTCTGCGTAAACTGCAAAAAACCGGTATTCGCTTGCAGGAAGACAGCACTATCTCGGACTTCGTTGGCACCGAACTGATCCTGACAGAGCAGGCGCATAAAGACAGCGACAGTCATATTCAGTTTTGTGGTCTGGAATGGCGGGTACGGCTTGACCCGGATGACCCAGCAACTGCAGTAGATGCCGGTCAGGCTGTACTGATTAGCTCAGCTGCTGTTGGCGTTCTGCTGGTTAAAACGAAATAACGCTTAAAAATATGCTGTAAAACCAGCATTATTCTGAGTTAGAAGCCCAGTCGGGCTTTTAACTCAATCTAAAACCTTGTTGATCAAAATCAAGCAGCCACTTGCTAAAGGTTGCAAAAGGCATAGGTTTAGCCAATAAATAGCCTTGCACCGCATCTGCCCCCAAGCGTCTGACAAACTCCAGTTCTTTTAAAGTCTCCACGCCTTCTACCACAGTATACAGCTGCAGAGATTTACCCAGCATTACTGCATATCTTAGTACGGTATCGTCATTGAGCCTGACTGCCTGGCAAAGCAAATCCCTGTCTATCTTAAGTTCACCCAAAGGTAAGCCTTGCAATCGGGCTAAAGAGGATTGCCCCACACCAAAATCATCCAGAGAAATACGAATATTGGAGCGCTCCAGCAGTTTAAGTGCTTGTTCTGAGTCATTGACCAGATCAACAAAGGCTGTTTCAGTCAGCTCCAGTTGCAGTGGCACACTAGAATAGCTGGTGCTTTTTACCGCCTCTATCACTCGTGAGATCAAGGCTGCATTTCTTAAATCCAGCGGCGATATGTTCATCGACAGCCGCAGATTAGCTCCAGCATCAGTCAGTTGTTTTTGCAGTATTATGCTCTTATCCAATACCCATTCAGTCACCTGACTAATCATGCCGGTTTGTTCAGCCAGAGGAATAAAATCTGAAGGTGAGATCTGGCCCATTTTGGGGTGATACCAGCGGATCAATAGTTCAGCGGCATGAATTTTTTGCTGCTTCATATCCAGTATTGGTTGCACATACAATTCCAATAAATCGTCTTGCAGCGCAATATTCAGTTCCGACAGTAAGTGGATATGCTCCAGATTTTGCTCCAGATACAAAGGTTCATAAGGTAAATAATCACCAGCTCTATCGGCATGTTCTATGGCCGCGAGCGCTAAATCCAGTGTATCTGAAGCTTTGGCGCAATCTGCTGGGTAATGCACTGAGCTATATACTGAACCTAAATCCAGTTGCAGATTATCGACTTTCAGTAAAGCATCGAGTTGTTGGCGTAATTGCTCAAACTGCGAGCGAAAATCTGTTGGTGCTATTAACACGGCATAACTGTCCCGCTCCAGCGCAAATATGCTGGGGTAGTGCGTTTCTGTCTGACGTTGTTGTTCACTCCAACGTTTCAGCAATTTGCTAAAGCCTGTGATGGTATGATTGGCTTCTTCCACCCCTAAAGCCCGCTCTATCTGGCGAAAGCGCTGATGTACAATCATCACCAGATAAAAATTGCTGTCTCGTTGTTCGTTCAGCTGTTCAAGCCTGTTAAGCAGAGCTCTTTTATTGGGTAAATCAGAGATATGTTCTGTTAAAGCTTGCTGCAGTGCTTTTTGTTGCATGTTTTGAATATGTTGTTGCTGATCAAGAATTTGCTGCTGAAAGGCAATTTTTTTGTTTTTTTCTAAATGCAGGTTTTGCAGCATGGCAAAGACAAAAAACAAGGCGGATAAAGCGTTACCTATTTCCATCGCTGAATTGGTCAGCATCACTGCAGGTAAATAGCCTTTACTACGCAGAATAATTACCGCCACGCCAGTCAGCATGGTGAGCAACGCCATAGAAAAAAACAATGCATTCGCATGACGTTTATGTAGCAGCCAGAAACTGGCAACTAACATTAGACTGCCTGTCAGTGCTGTCAGCTCAATGCCGGTTTTTTTCAGCCAATAGGCCCCAAGCCATGGGCTGGCGAGAAGCAATAAAACAGCAAAAAGCCGGGTCAACTGAAAAGGCCAGATCAGCCAGTTTGTGGTATTGCGAAAAAAAGACAACATAAAACCTGACGCAAACAAGGACCCAAATACTGCGCCGTATTCAATCACCAGATTATACTCAGGCGAATCTGGCCAGACATAAGCAAACAATAAACCGTTAATTTCCAGCTGGATTAATACGACAGTTAAAAACATACCGGAGAAGGCTAAAAAATAGCTATGGCGGTAAATCAGATAAAGGCCAGCTGAAAGCGCAATCAGGCACAAAAAAATACCGCTGAACAAACTATGGATAAACACGGCCAGATGTTCTTGCTGTTCCATTTGCTGAATGCTGCTTCGCTCAAGCGGCAACATATTGGCTCCCTGATTACTCACTTTGGCAAAAAGCCATAAATCGTCGTTGCTGGCCGGAAGTGGAATAACAAAGTTCAACGTAGGCAAAGGCCGTAGCTTGTAAAGTTGCTGATCGCCCAATCGATAGCTTTGCAGCACGTTTAATTGCTGATCCAGCACATAAAGCTCCAGCTTGTCCAAAAAAGGCGCCTGCACTGACAAGGCTGTTTCTGAGCTGCTGGCCGTCAGGCGTGTTTTGTACCAATACGCTCCCTGTTGATAACCCAGACTGGCTGTATTGCTGGGTAACAGTTGCCATTGATCTGCGGGCTGGAACAGCAGCTGTTGCAACTCTGAGGTTTGTTCTGTAACGGGAAAATAATGTAGATCGTTCAGGGGCTTTAACATTTGCTGCGGCAGCAGATGAAACAGCAGCAACATCGTCAGCAGCAGGGCGCATAAGATCAGGAAAAATAAAGTTTTGAACAAAGAGTTTTGGCGGACAGTCATAACAACTCAAACAGAAGGCACCTGATTTAACCTTAGCTGGCTGCATCACAGATGCAACGCACAAATTGATTAATTTAACAGAATTTCCATAGCCAAAAACTTTGTTCGAATTTATTGAATAGCATCATCAATTTTTATTGCTTTTTATTTGCGCAACAGAGGTTGATACTTGCAGCCTGAATTGAGCTGTACACCGATTTAAAAGCGCAACCAGACCCTGAGCCACTTTTGTCATAGTCAGTGGGGTTAATAAGGTAAGTTTCATCGAAGAGGACTTTTTATGCGAACTCACACTAGGATTAAAGCATTAGGCGTTGCCACACTGATAGGTGCTTTGGTGCTGTCTTTAAGTGGTTGTTCGCACAAACAGAATGTAAGTTCAGTCGTTTGGCAGCAGCAATTAAACTTACCTTCTGTGCAGCATTCAACGGAAGTGGCACAAAGCTTAGCCGCAACTATTGATGAAGTCAGCTTTGACTGGTTAGACGAAAGCAGATCCCGCGTAGTGCCAGCTTTATTGTTTAAACCTGCTCATCAGCAAAAAGCCAAAGCTTTAATAGTGTTTTCTCATGGTTTAGGCGGTTCGAAAGAGCGCTACGCTTATTTGGGGCAATACTGGGCCAGTCAGGGCTACGCCAGTTTGCATGTGCAGCACGATGGCAGCGACCGCAAAGTGTGGCGTGGCAACAGACTGCTACTGCCATTTCGTTTGATGGACGCAGCAGATGAAACTGAAGCTTTAGCCAGAGTGCAGGATGTGAAGTTTGCATTGGATCAGATCTTAGCTTCAGAATACGCAGCAGATTTTGACAGCCAGAATATTATGATGGCGGGGCATTCTTATGGTGCCAATACCTCCATGCTGTTAAGTGGCGCACAAGTGGAGCAAAACGGCAACTTAATCAGCCTGAAAGATGACCGTATTAAGGCTGCTATTTTAATTTCAGCCCCACCTTTTTATAACGACCAGCCTTTAGAACAGGTGCTGGCACAAGTCACTATTCCAACTTTGCATATCACCACCACTGAAGACGAAATTAAGGTGCCAGGGTATTACTCTGCACCGGCGGACAGGTTCGAGCTGTATTACGCTATGGCAAGCAGCTACAAAGTATTGGCCGTATTCAGCTCAGGCAGCCATAACATTTTTTCAGGCTGGCGTCGCGACTCCGATACAGCGCCTCAGCAGCAGGTGATCAAAGCTGCTACTCAGGCCTTATCCAGCGCTTTTATCGAACAAGTCACCACTGGCGATGGCCGTGCTATGAGCATTTGGGCCCGTGAGCATCAACCTGTGTTGTCCGACTTTATCCGCTCAGATTTAGTGGCGGTGTTGAATTAAGTTGTTAGCTTTGGGCACTGAGTTGATCTCCCAACAACTCTGCGCCCAAATGCCCGACTTTGACATAAATCAGCGCACCCTCAACGCCGGTAAAAGGCTGGTGTTTACTCCAGCGTGGGCTGCGTAACCAACTGCCTTTTGGGTAAATGCCAAACTCGTCCTGAAACACGCCTTCTAGTACATAAATTTCTTCACCACCAGCATGAATATGAGACTGGAATCTGGTGTTAGGTGCCCAGCGCACTAAGGCAGTGTTGATGCCATCAAACTGATGCAAAGGCAAAACTTGTAGGCCCGGTACCAAACCTGGCAGCCATTGCTGTTGTTCTGGTCTGATACAAAGCTGCTCTGTGTCGCCTTGGTTGAATTGCCAAAGTTTCACCAGTAGTAAACACCCCTCTTTGGAAAAAGGTGCGTGTGAAGTGCCAGGTGGGTTACGTAAGTAAGTACCAACTGGGTAATCGCCATATTCATCAGAAAAAGTACCTTCAAGTACCAGAATTTCTTCACCGCCACCATGCTGGTGTAAAGCAAACTGACTGCCAGGTAAATAACGCACTATGCTGCTGGCTTTGGCGACTTCTACGCCTATTCTGTCCAAAGGTCTTCTGTGAATATCTTTGGCAGGAGATTCATACCAGAGCGCTTGCTCTGGGGGTTGCACTACGCGCAGACTTAAATCTGTATTGATTTCGGCGCTCATTTGAGTCCAGGGTAATAAAGCCATGGGGTTGATTTATCTCTTGTATTGGCTGGGGCAATAAGCTCGGTTAATTTCAGGCGATCGTAGCTTTACATGTTTGGTGGTGCGGCCTGTGGTGCGTTTACGCCATAACTGAAAGCTGCTGCGTTTTAGTTCTTTACGCATTAGCTCAATTAACTGGTGCTGGTTTAAACCATATAAATTTTCAATAGCTTCAAAAGGAGTTCTGTCTTCCCACGCCATTTCAATAATATGGGACAAGTCTTCCGGGCTGTATTCAGTATTAAAAGTACTCAAGCTGTTGTTACTTCTACTAAAGGTAAGTGCCGTTTTTACGTTACTTATAGCGAACTGGACCAGAAAAATCACCACTTGGCATAATGATCTTCTGCCAGGCCTTTGACCGCATTGAGTTGTAATTTTGTGCCATTTTGCAGCTTCACAAAGCCCGTATAAAGCCCAACATACTGACGAAAGTTACTAGCCAGTAAGCCAATATTGACCTTCTCCTGACGGCAATACAAAGGTTGAAATTCAAGCTGAACTTCACCGCAAAGACTACTGACTTGCCATGCTTTGGTATCGTCTTTGCGATCAAAGACAAAAGTGGCTGGGCTTAAATGCTGAATGTGGCCATTAAACCAGAGCGCATTTTCACAAAGCCCGGTTTCGTTGACACCAGCTGCCATATTCAAACCAAAAGCTGTACCTTCGACCATGGCGTTGATACTGGCCCAGCGCCAACAGGTTTGGCGGCGCATAAAACCTGCTGAAAAATCATAACCCGCTAAAGCCTGAGTTAAATCCAACGTTTTGCCCTGAAGTTCGAGTGAGCCAGTCACCTTTAAGGCATTGGATTTTTCGGTGTAAGTAAAGCCGTTGTAGCCCGTAGCTGCACATAAAGCCAAAGGCATTTGGCTGGCTTTTTCTATGGTTAAACAGGCTTTTAACTCTTTGGTATCAATAGTTAATTGCCAGTCAGTTGGGCTGTTTTTTATTACCACTTTGTAAGCCGCAAAGTGTTGTTTGGCGTCGCCTGCTGAAGGGGAGTCACTCATCCGGCAGCCCAAAGCACCGGGTAATAACAGGCCTTTGCTGACAGCCTGCTTTGTGTCAAAGCGATACAAATACGCAAAACCTGAGTTGGCATACCGAATATCAGCAATAGCCACTGCCAGCAACCAATCAGAACCAGTGACACAAATAAACTGAAACTGTTTGTAGTGAAAATAACGGGCTAGTGTGCTGGCTTTGTTATCCATAAGGTTTAGGTAAACAAAATCCTGCAGATTAAAGTCAGCGACGGATGCATCAAACAAACCAAGGGCCGGTTGGCCATTGGTTTGAATAAGTTGTAATGGTGCTGCTGTAACTAGTGGCTGATAAGTGGTCATAAAGTTTTGCAATAAAGATTTTGTTTTACTTTACTGCAAAGCTATCACTGACTGCCAATTAAATCCTTTTGCAACATCAGCTCTGCAAGCTCAGGTAAACAGGCTGGGTCGTCTATAGTGGATGGCACTGTATAGTCGCTGCCAGTGGCTATTTGTCGCAGCAATTTACGCAATATTTTGCCGGAGCGGGTTTTAGGTAAACGTTGAACGATAATAGCTTTTTTAAAACAGGCTACAGCACCTATTTCCTGTCGCACCATAGCAATAAGTTCAGCCTCAAGCTGGCTTTCACTGATATCCACACCATTTTTCACTAACACCATAGCCAAAGGTTGCTGGCCTTTAATAGCTTCATAAATACCTACAACACAACATTCGGCGACTGCAGGGTGGCTGGCGACTATCTGCTCCATTTCGCCTGTGGATAAGCGATGCCCAGCGACGTTTATTACATCGTCAGTGCGGCCCATCACAAACAAATACCCCTCGTCATCTATGTAACCACCGTCGCCACTGGCGTAATAGTCAGGGAAAGTCGATAAATAACCTTCAACAAAACGTTCGTCATTACCCCAGATACTGCTTAAGCAGCCAGGGGGTAAAGGCAGTTTTAGCGCTATAAAGCCTTGCTGATTGGCTGGCACAGTTAAGCCGCTTTCATCCAGAATTTCCACATTAAAACCTGGTACAGGCACTGTGGACGAACCTGCTTTGGCATTCATTAATTCAAGCCCAGCCGGATTCGCACTGATAGGCCAACCGGTTTCGGTTTGCCACCAGTGGTCGATCACTGGTTTGCCTGTTTTATCGACTACCCAATGGTAAGTGGCAGGATCAAGCCGCTCTCCCGCCATAAAAATATACTTTAGTGCGGATAAATCATAAGTTTGAAGCGTAGCTTCCGGATCTTCTTTGCGAATAGCCCGAAATGCGGTGGGGGCAGCAAAGAGCACATTCACTTGATGTTCGGCGCAGACTCGCCAGAAAGCGCTGGCGTCCGGTGTAAATACAGGTTTGCCTTCGTACAATACAGTAGTGCAACCTGCGAGCAGGGGCGCGTAAACAATATAGGAGTGGCCCACCACCCAGCCGACGTCTGAGGCCGCCCAGAATACATCGCCAGGCTTAGTATCATACACGGCCTGCATGCTGTAACTTAAAGCCACAGCATGGCCGCCATTGTCCCGCACAACGCCTTTGGGTTTGCCGGTAGTGCCTGAGGTATACAAAATATACAGCGGATCTGTGCCAAGCACTGGTACGCAGGCAGCAGGTTCTGCCAGTTGCATTTGCTGTTGCCAATCCAAATCCCGCCCAGCAACTAAATCACAAGGCTGCTGCTGACGCTGGTACACAATGCTGCACTGCACCTTGTGACTGGCTTTTTGCAAAGCTTCATCCAGCATCGGTTTGTAGGCAATAATGCGGTTAATTTCGATGCCACAGGAAGCGCTGATAATAAGTTTGGGCTCTGCATCATCTATACGCATCGCCAGTTCATGCGACGAAAAACCACCAAAAACAACAGAGTGCACTGCACCTAAACGGGCGACAGCCAACATAGCTATGGCAGCTTGTGGGATCATCGGCATATAAATTACTACCCGATCCCCCTTTTCCAGCCCATTGGCTTTGAGTACGCCCGCAAACATCGTCACTTGATCCCACAGCTGCAAGTAACTGTATTTTTTTGTGGTACCGGTAACTGGTGAGTCGTAAATCAGTGCTGTTTGATTACCACGACCTTGTTCAATCTGATAATCCAGCGCCATATAGCAGGTGTTCATCACGCCGTCGCTAAACCATTGATAATGATGTTGATCGAGCTTTTTTAAGATGGTCTTTGGCTTATGATACCAGGCCAGTTTGTTGGCTTGCTCTTCCCAGAACTGCTCTGGAGCATCTTTGGCCTGCTGCTTATGCAGCTGATAAAGCGATGAGTTTGGAGTCATAGGGTACCCTGTCAGTTTTTAGTTAGATTTATGCTTTTCTTATCCCCTTACTTTAGCGAATTAAGATGTAAAGCGAACTAAGACTTAAGGTGCATAGACTTTAGGTGTAGGTGAAAAAGGAAACAAAACAGAAAACAAAAAGGGCATCACTGTTCGCTGATGCCCTTTATTGATTCGAATTTAGGACGGGCGGGGACAAGCCCCGCACCCTACAAAATCAGACCTGAAGGTAATCCAATATCCCCTCAGCCGCCTTACGACCCTGAGCTATGGCGGTAACGACCAGATCTGAGCCTAACACCATATCGCCACCAGCAAAGATTTTTTGCTGGTTGGTTTGAAGTGGGTAAGTGCTTTTTTCGCTGGCCACGACGCGGCCTTTGTCATCAAGCTCAACACCCATATCTTTTAACCACTGCGGTGGGCTCGGCTGGAAACCAAAAGCTATGATGACGGCGTCGGCTTCTAGTACCTGCTCTGAACCAGGTACTACTTCGGCGTTACGGCGGCCTTTGGCATCGGCAGCACCCATAGCAGTAGTGACTACTTCAACTCCGCAGGCCTGGCCTTCGTTGTTTAACTTAATGCCGAGCGGCTGCAGGTTAAACATAAATTCCACACCTTCTTCACGGGCGTTCTGTACTTCTTTGCGTGAGCCCGGCATGCTGGCTTCGTCACGGCGATAAGCTAATGTGACTTTACTTGCACCCTGACGAATCGCAGTGCGCACACAGTCCATCGAGGTGTCACCACCGCCTAAGACCACCACTTTTTTGCCCGCCAGATTCACATACTGGTGTTCGGTTTGCCAGCCCATCAGATTGTTGATATTACCAATCAGATAAGGCAGAGCTTCGTACACACCTGGAGCTTTTTCGTTGACTAAGCCGCCTTGCATAGGGGTGTAAGTGCCTAAAGCCAAGAACACTGAATCGTATTCTTCAAGCAGGCTGTCAAAGCTGACATCCACGCCCACTGTGGTATTTAAGCGGAACTCAATACCCATAGCTGTGAAGATTTCGCGGCGTAATTTCAGTACGTCTTTTTCCAGTTTAAAAGGTGGAATACCAAAGGTTAATAAGCCACCAATTTCCGGATAACGGTCAAATACCACAGGGGTAACGCCATTACGGATCAGCACGTCTGCACAAGCTAAACCAGCAGGGCCTGCACCTATCACTGCGACCTTTAAGCCAGTTTTGACCACGGCCGATAAATCCGGCCGCCAGCCCATTTCAAAGGCTTTGTCGTTAATGTACTTTTCAATAGAACCTATGGTAACTGCGCCAAAACCTTCGTTCAGGGTACAGGCGCCTTCGCATAACCTGTCCTGCGGGCAAACCCGGCCACAAACTTCAGGTAAGCTATTGGTTTTATGTGACAATTCAGCCGCTTCAATAATCTTGCCTTCGTTCGCCAGTTTTAACCACTGCGGAATATAGTTATGCACCGGGCATTTCCACTCGCAGTAAGGGTTACCGCAGTCCAGGCAACGGTCAGCCTGACCTGAGGCTTGTGTGTCTGTCATAGGCTGATAAATTTCTACGAACTCAATAGTCCGTTCGCGGTGTGACTTCTTTGGTGGGTCAACCCGCTTTACATCGATAAATTGATAAACATTCTGTGCCATTATTGCCCCCTTACATCGCCTGAACCCGCAGCTCATCGGAAGAGCGTGCGCGGTGACCAAGCAAGGTATTGACGTCGCTTGTTTTGGGTTTTACCAGTTTGAACTTGCTTAAGTAGTTGTTGAAATCCGTAAGGATCCGGTGCGCTTTTTCACTACCGGTCGCTTCAACGTGTTGATGCAACAAGCTACGTAAGTGTTCCTGCAGAATTGGTGTGCTGACCTCCAGCGCTTCCACCAGTTCAGGGTTCACCCGCAGGCATAAGTCATCCTGTTCATCTAATAAATAAGCAAAACCACCTGTCATACCTGCGCCAAAGTTGACGCCTGTCTGACCTAATACCAGTACCACACCACCAGTCATATATTCACAGCAGTTATCGCCTGTGCCTTCTACAACTACTATGGCGCCTGAGTTACGTACGGCAAAACGTTCACCTGCGCGGCCTGCAGCGTAGAAACGCCCGCCAGTAGCGCCATATAAACAGGTGTTGCCTGCTATAGTGGCGTCGTCTTTGGCGTAGCTAACACCTTTAGGCGGGAATATCGCAATCTGGCCGCCTGTCATGCCTTTACCTACATAGTCGTTGGCATCCCCTTGCAGGGATAAATGCAAACCACCAGCGTTCCAGACACCAAAACTCTGACCTGCAGTACCAATACAGTTCACTACTATAGGGTCGGTCGCCATGCCCTGATTGCCATGATGACGGGCAATAAAACCAGACAA
Source organism: Rheinheimera mangrovi (assembly GCF_003990335.1). Lineage (NCBI taxonomy): Bacteria > Pseudomonadati > Pseudomonadota > Gammaproteobacteria > Chromatiales > Chromatiaceae > Rheinheimera > Rheinheimera mangrovi. The sequence continues at coordinate 1,279,537 of NZ_CP034683.1, forward strand.
AGCGGCGCCCACTGAGCGGTCGGTATTGCGGATAGGTACTGTTAAGCGACCACCTGTTTTATACTTCACCATATCGGCGCAGCGTTTCACCAGTTCCTGGTTTAAAGCACCATCGTCAAATGGGTCGTTGTTTTGTACGCAGAACAAGGATTTATCTGATTTAACGCCAGAGGCCAATAAGATTGGGCTTAAATCCAGTTTCAGTTGTTTCTGAGTTTCTGCCTCACGAACTGATAATAAGTCGGTACGACCAATCAGTTGCTCTAACGAGGTTACGCCCAGTTCTGCCATCAGTTCACGCACTTCATGCGATAAGAACTTAAAGTAGTTCATTACCATTTCTGGTAAGCCATTGAAGTGATCGCGGCGTAAAGTGGCATCCTGAGTTGCTACGCCTGTCGCACAGTTATTCAGGTGGCAAATCCGCAAGAATTTACAGCCTAAAGCCACCATAGGGCCAGTACCAAAACCAAAGCTTTCAGCACCTAAAATAGCGGCTTTGACCACGTCTAAACCAGTTTTTAAGCCACCGTCCACTTGCAGCCGAACCCTGTCACGTAAACCGTTTTCAACCAGAGCCTGATGCACTTCAGCTAAACCCAGCTCCCATGGCGAACCAGCGTATTTAACCGAGGTCAGCGGGCTTGCGCCTGTGCCACCGTCATAACCTGAGACGGTAATTAAATCGGCATAGGCTTTAGCCACACCTGTGGCAATAGTACCAACACCTGGTTCAGACACTAACTTCACAGAAATCAGCGCTTCCGGGTTGACTTGTTTTAAGTCAAAAATCAGCTGAGCCAAATCTTCAATCGAATAAATATCGTGATGTGGCGGTGGTGAAATCAGCGTCACACCTGGCACTGAATAACGCAGACGCGCAATTTCAGCTGTGACTTTTTCGCCAGGTAACTGACCACCTTCGCCCGGCTTAGCGCCCTGAGCTACTTTGATCTGAATCACTTCAGCGTTCACCAGATAATGTGGTGTCACACCAAAACGACCTGAGGCCACCTGCTTAATTTTGCTGTTTTTCTCAGTACCAAAACGGCGTGGATCTTCACCACCTTCACCTGAGTTAGAACGGCCACCTAAACGGTTCATCGCTATAGCCAAAGCTTCATGAGCTTCAGGGCTTAATGCACCTATAGACATAGCGGCGCTGTCAAAACGCGGATACAGAGCCTCAACAGGCTGCACTTGCTCCAAATCGACAGGAGTAGCATTGGCTTTGTTTAAGCTGAATAAGTCGCGTAAATGCGCGACAGGGCGCTGATTAACGAAGTCTGAGTAGACTTTGTAATCGGCATATTTGCCGCTGCGAACAGCTTTTTGCAGGCTTTGCACTACATCAGGGTTGTAAGCATGGTATTCGCCGTCATGCACATATTTCAGCTGGCCACCGTGGTTCAGCGGTTTACGTTTTAACCAGGCACTGTTAGCGCGGATTTGTACGTCTTGCTGGAAGTCGGCAAAGTCGGCGCCCTGAATACGGGAAGGTAAATCAGGGAAACACAGCTTCATCACGTTCTGGTTAATACCCACAGCCTCAAACAGGTTCGAACAGCGATAACTCGCTACAGTCGAAATACCCATTTTTGACATGATTTTGTACAGGCCTTTATTAATGCCTTTACGGTAGTTCAATACAGCCTGACGGGCTGTTAAATTGATACTGCCTTTTTCCACCAGCTGCTCAATAGTCTCATAGGCCAGGAATGGATAGATACCTGTAGCGCCTAAGCCGACTAATACAGCAAAGTGATGTGGGTCACGGGTGGTTGCGGTTTCGATAATAATATTCGAGTCGCAGCGCAGCTGGTTGTCGACCAAAGCATGATGCACAGCGCCCACGGCCATAGCTGCCGGAATAGGGATCAGGCCTTGTTCAATACGGCGGTCTGTTAAGATCACCAGCACGACTTTATCTTCGCGCACCACGCGCACAGCTTCAGCACAAACACGGCGCACAGCTGTTTCCAGATCTTCCTCTTTAGGATCGAAGTTCAGTGAAATAATATGGTGTTTGTAGTATTTCTCGTCGGCTGCTTTTAACTGTTTTAAATCGCTGTACATCATCACAGGCGATTCAAACTGAATACGGCGGGCATAACCTGCAGTTTCACTGAATACGTTATGTTCACGGCCTATGCTGGTCGCCAGCGACATCACATGAGCTTCACGTAATGGATCTATAGGTGGGTTGGTCACCTGCGCAAATAACTGCCGGAAGTAGTCGTAGAAAGTGCGGGTTTTTTGCGACAACACAGCCATTGGCGTGTCGTCACCCATAGAACCTACAGCTTCCTGACCGTCTTTTGCCAGTACAGTGACAACCTGTTCAATTTCTTCATAGCTGTAGTTAAACAGCTTATGGAACACCATCATCTGATCGTCAGTAAAGACACGTTTTCCTATTAAGTCAGTTTCAAACTGCTCGTAAGGTACTAAACGCTGCACGTTGGTGGACAACCATTTGCGGTACGGGTGGCGAACCATTAAATCCTGGTCAATTTCTTCTGAGCGCCAGATTTTTCCTGTCTGCGTATCCACAGCCAGCATTTCGCCCGGGCCAACGCGGCCTTTTTCCTGCACTTCATCAGGTGTGTAATCCCAGATGCCAACTTCAGAAGCCAGCGTGATTAATTTGTCTTTGGTAATAACAAAGCGGGCAGGGCGCAAGCCGTTGCGATCTAAGTTACAGGCCACATGTTGACCATTGGTCATAACAATACCGGCAGGACCATCCCAAGGCTCCATATGCATGGAGTTAAACTCGTAGAAGGCCTTTAAGTTATCGTCCATTACTTTGTTGCCTTGCCATGCTGGCGGCACCAGCAAGCGCATAGCACGGAACAAATCCATACCACCGGCCAGCAGCAATTCCAGCATATTATCTAAAGAGCTGGAGTCGGAACCCGACTGGCTGACAAAAGGCGCAGCTGTTGGTAAGTCAGGTAATAAAGGCGACGCAAACTTGTACTGACGGGCGCGGGCCCATTGTCTGTTGCCTGTAATGGTATTAATTTCGCCGTTATGCGCTAAAAAGCGGAATGGCTGAGCCAAAGCCCAACGTGGCATAGTGTTAGTAGAGAAGCGCTGGTGGAATACACAAATAGCGGTTTCCATCCGAACGTCTGCTAAGTCCAGATAAAAACGCGGCAAATCTGCCGGCATCATCAGGCCTTTAAATACGGTGACCAGACAAGAAAAGCTGGGGATATAAAAATCCGCATCGTCTGTCAGCTGTTTTTCGATACGGCGTCTGACCATATAAAGGCGACGCTCTAAATCATGTTCGCTCCAGCCCGGCTGTGCACTGACAAATGCCTGGCGAATTTGTGGCATAGAGCTTAACGCTAAATCGCCCAGCACAGAGCTGTCCGTTGGCATATCACGCCAACCGACCAGGGTCAGTGTCTCACGGGTAATTTCCTGTTCAATAATAGCGCGAGCCAGTTCGGCTTTGACCGGATCCTGACTTAAGAAAAAAATGCCCACCCCATACTTTTTGCCCAAAACCCAGCCTTTTTCCTCTGCAATAGCACGGAAAAAACTGTCGGGTTTTTGCATTAACAGGCCACAACCATCACCTGTTTTCCCATCCGCTGAAATTCCACCTCTGTGCTGCATACGGTCTAAACCGCTAATTGCAGTGCGCACAATACGGTGGCTGGCGACGCCTTCTAAATGAGCGATCAGACCAAAGCCACAGTTCTCTCTTGCTTGACTGTGGTGATACAACGCCATGACTCTTCCTCCAACCTGTCCTGTAAAATAAATATACCCAGAGCCTTTGAAACCGCTGCTTTGTAAACCAGCTGGGTCACTTCAAGCACACAGTAAGTCCATGTTTCTGAAGTTCCATCACTTGTTACAGCGCTGCAATATCATCTGTGCGTGGGTAAAAATGTTAAATTTATGAATTATTATTCTTTTATTTGGCGTTTTTATCCCTGAAAGAAAACAACAGCTCTTGTTTCAGTCAGTTAGGTGGTCCGCATAGTTGTTTTTATGGCGTTTAGACGTCTATCCATAAATAGACAATTAGATATACCCAGATTGGACGGAAATTGCAAGACCAGTCTGGCGCATTTAACTGACTATTTTGCCGAAGATTGTTATAACGCAATATTGTAATAAAATTACAAAATCAAGAGGTTTTTGTTGGATTTTCTGGCTTTGCTCGAAAAAAAAGGCCGCGGATGCGGCCTTTTTCTGTAATTTAACAGATATTTTTATGCGAAACTTATGCGTGATAACCGTTTGAAACACCTTTGACTGTCACTGCTACAGCATCATGAGCATGCAAAGACTCATAGTGATTCACTCGTAGCCAGAAATCGTCAAATTCAGTCAGTTGGTTTAATGCGTGTTTTAAACGACGGGCTGCATCTTCACAGAACATCAGGTTCTGACCGTTTAAGCGGGCAAACTCCTGCTCGTCTGCGCGTTTAACTGCAGCTTGCACCGGAGTCTGCAATGCATCTTCAATGGCATCAATTAATGCAATCACTGGGAAGTCCGTGACTTTTGAGTTCAACTGTACTTTTATTTCAGCCACAGAACGTTGGCTGTGTGGTGTAGCCACTATGCCCTGAGTGGTGCCTAACCAGTCTTTCACTTGTTCAGCATTGACCTGAGCGTGACCGGCAAACTTAGCCACAAAAGCTTCCTGAATAAGTTGGCGGGCTAAAGCTGCTGAACAAGGACAAGTAGATGAATAAGGCACATCGACCTTCATCTCTACTCCAAGCTTGCCATCTTTTAACTGACCAGTGATAGTCACAGGGTAAGCTTTCCAGCCTTGTTTTTCAGTGATCAGCGCTTTGCGGCGTAAATGCAGTTCAAAGTCAAATTTCACAAAAGCATGAGTACTTAAGTCTTCATGGCTGCTGATAAATTCGTGCAGCAGTTCGCTTAAAGTCGCAAAACTTAAACTGGATTCAATCGACAGTTGATCCAGCAACAGATAAAGCCGTGACATATGAATGCCTTTGGCTTTTGGATCTTTTAAGTTCACAAAAGCTTCAACTTTGGCGCTGACCTGACGTGGTGCTTCTCCCGCCACACTCAACATCAGTGGCAGTTCAATATTGCTCATGCCAACCCATTCCAGGACACCTTCAGTGGTGGCGGATGAATGGTTAGCTATATCTGGCATAGTGGTCGGCATGAATACTCCAATGTCCATCAAATGCATAGATCATGTGCAACATGATCCCGCTGAAAATTTGGCGCACTTTATACCATATTTTGCCGTGGCGGCCGGTATAAAATCTGTGCAATATAAGCTGATTTTTTTCGAACAGCTTAAACGAAAAAAGCGAATACCCGACTAAATCTGTCGGATATTCGCTAAATTGGGATGCAGAAACGGAAATTCAACTCTTTGGTACTGAAGTTATTGCTCAAAGGTGCCTTTGACTATTGCCTTGCCGTCTTTTACCAATTGGCGACCTTTGGCAAAAACATCACGAATGGTTAAATCACTTTTATTCAATAGTACTAAGTCTGCGTCCATTGCTACGGCAATACGTCCCTTGTGTTTTAGTCCTAGTACTGCGGCTGGTGCTGCTGTAATAGCAGTGATGGCATCTGATAAAGGCACCTTTAATTCACACACTGCCTGGCGGGCCACCTGATATAAAGTTTGTACTTTGCCAACTTCAAGCCCAACTAATACTCCATCGTTGTTATAAACAGGCAAACTGGCATTACCGTCTGAGCTTAAAGTTAGGTTCATAGCTGGTATTCCGGCTTGCAAAGCCCGGGCTAAAGCTTCTGCTGCTGCCACTTCGCCATGCTGCAGATCATAAGCTGTGGTGCTGGTGGTAAAATCAATCACGCCTCCGGCTTTAGCAAACTCAAGACCTGCCTGAAACAGTGCCTCATTGCGGTTTATATGGGTAGGGTAGAACTGCGATAATTTCAGTTCTGTGCCTGCTACTGCTTGCCACAGCGGCTGTAATAACGACTCACCGCTGCCTACGTGTACACTGACTACACCGGCTTTGCCGGACAAAATGCCACCTACTTTAGCTGCAGCTGCCACTTTACGTAGTTCTTCAATGGTCGGCTGGGAAGAACGGAAATCACTGATGGCAATCTCGCCAACGCCTATAAACTTGTCGATTAGGATCAGGTCATCCGTGATAGTGCCCATTAAAGTACGGCACGGAATTTCATAAGAGCCAGTATGGCAATAAGTGCTGATACCTTCAGTTTCCAACGCATGAGCTTTGGCTAAAAGATTAGTTAAAGTCCGGGTGGTCGCGTCTGTGCCCAAAACACCAATGGCTGTGGTTATTCCACCTAAAGTAGCGTCTGTTAACTGCATTTCAGGAGTACGGCTGGCAAAACCACCTTCGCCGCCGCCGCCGATAAAATGCACTAAAGAATCGACAAAACCTGGTACCAGATAACAGTGGCTGGCATCTATTATTTCGACAGGTAAATTGCTGTTGCCTATGTTTAAACCTTGTTGTATGGCTGCAATCTGGTGGCCTGCAACTAACAGATCCATGGTGCCCAAATCCTTGGGACTTATCAGATGGGCATTTTTAAATAGTTTTACTGTACTCACTCTTTGTCCTTAATTATAACCAATGGCAACTGCGACCAGCACAGCTGTGCTTGCAAAGGCAAAAAGCCATAGCTGCAAACGCCAGGCAAACTTTGCCCATAACATCCAGTCAACTCTCACTACACCTAAACAGCCAATTAAAGACGCAGAGGTAGGCACTATGCAGTTGGTTAAACCATCTCCCAATTGAAAGGCTAAAACGGCAATTTGGCGGGATACTCCAACTATATCGGCCAAAGGCGCAACCAGAGGCATAGTTAAAGCAGCCTGACCTGAACCTGAAGTGACAAAGAAGTTAAACACCGACTGGAATATCAACATAAACCAGGCGGAAACATAACTGGATACGCCTTCAAAGCTACTGCCAGCGTAATGCAATAAAGTATTGAGTATAGACGGTTCCGTTGCGTCGTCTCCTCCTAACAGCAACACTATGCCTTTGGCCATACCTACAATCATGGCGGCTGGTAATAACTCAGCTGCCCCTTGTTTAAAGGCATCAGCCGATTCATTCACCGTGATACGTTTTCCGGCTATAGCCAAAACCGCTGTGGCTATACCTAAAGCAAAAAACTGCGTGGCAATTTCCGGAATATAGTAGCCTCGCGCTACCACACCCCAAATCACCCAAATAATACCTGCGACAAACAGCAATAAGATGGCGGCGTCTAATTTGCCAAAATGGCTGCTTTGTTGTTCTTGTTGCTGTGCACGAAGTTTTTGGTCTGACTCAAAACTGACGGAAAGCTGTGGCTTCTTTTTAATTTTGGCAGCGTAACGCATGGTAAAGATGATGCCAAATAAGGTGAATAGCAGCCAAAGCACAATACGGTAATCTGCACCTGACATTAAAGGTAAACCGGCAATTCCCTGAGCTATAGCCACGCTAAAAGGGTTCATCCAGGAGGTGGCAAAACCAATCTGAGTGGCAATATAGGTGACCAGCACAGTGGTGATAGCGTCGTAACCCAAAGCAAGCATTAAAGGCAGCAGCACTATACAAAAGGCAATGGCCTCTTCACCCATGCCAAAAACCGCGCCGCCCAAAGAAAACAGCAGAAACATCAGAGGGATAAATAGAAAGTCTATGTCTTTAGTTTTAGCTATTAACGCCAGAATACCGTTATTAACAGCACCTGTTTTCATAATGATGCCAAAGGCACCACCAGTCAGCAGAATAAAGGCAATAACACCAATAGCTGCACCCATTTTGTCGCCTGAAACCAGACCTTCAAAGGCGTAGTTTAAAAAGCCAACCTGACCGCCTTCACCAAACAAGGGCACTGCTTTATTTTGTTCAACTGCCAGCTGAAAACTATTGGGGTCAATACGGGCTTTAACCGTTTCACCTGCTGCATTTACGTTCTCCGGTAACAGTTGAAAATAACCAGCCGGGATTAGATGAGACGCAATAGCTGCCGCTATCATCACAAAAAAAAGTATGACAAAAGCGTCCGGCATGCTGACCGGTTTTTTGCTTGTAACTTGCATGAGATTTACCTGTTAAATGCAGCCGGGCCTGGACCCGGCTTATTTGTAATAGCTTCGCGTGCGGTTAAAACTTGTGGCTAAGCGCAATACGGAAGCTACGGCCTAAAGCATCATGGTTAATCGAGTCAAAGCCGCGGCTTGAACCATAAGCTACTGGTGGATCCCGATCAAACAGGTTGTCGATATTAAAGCTGATTGTTGTTTTAGCAAAATCATATCCCACATTAAGACGCCAGGTAGTCCAGGAAGAGACCTGACGTGTACCTTCTGCGTTTAATACGCCCAGATCATCTAACTCATCCAGCTCGCGACCACGAAGACCCTCTATATCATCTTCGTAAGAGTCGGTGTAATTGGCCGCTACACTGCTGAAAAAGTTGTCTTTAGACCAGCTAAAGCGCACACCAGCCAGAGTTTCAGGGTAACGCCAGGTGCCAATCAGCTCTTCAATTTCATCTGAACCTGCCTTGTTGCGTTCAAAAGACAAATAATGAGTAGCGTCCAGACTCAGGCCAAAAGTTCCGACTTCAGTATTAAAGCTGTGGTCGTATGCCAGATCGATACCGCTGACTGTTTGCTCACCGGTATTTTCCAGTAACAAAATATGGTCCCGGAACAGTGGTAATTCTGCGAAGCGAGGATCGTCGTAATCGACCCATGCATCCAGTATTTCTGCCATATTGGCGCCATCTTGCTCAATAGTCAGACCTGCATTGTCTGTTACATCACAAAGGGCTTCATCAAAAGAAATACCCTGTGCGCCTTCAGGCACTAAACCACAATGACGGAATGAGGCATCTCCAATAGCGCGGGCCAGAACACCTGTCATGTTTGTATTAACCAGATTTTCATGCTCAAAGCGCCAGTAATCGACTGTCAAAGTACTGTCTTCCGACATACTTAAAGCGAAACCTAAACTGATGGAGTCAGATTCTTCAGCCTGCAATTGTGGGTTACCCAACTCAAGCACGTTATTACTGCGCTCATCACCAAAACCTTCACAGAATAAATCAGCAACAGCCTGGTTGGCGCTACAGTCAAAGTTTGCTGTGGTGGTTCTGAGTTTTACACCTGCCTGAGTTAAGGAAGGCGCACGGAATGAAGTCGCATAGGAGGCTCTGACAATCAGTTCTTCTACAGGGCGATAGCTAAAGCCAATTTTTGGGTTAAATGTGCTGCCAAAATCGTTAAAGTGATCATAACGTGCAGCTAATTGCATATCTAAAGTACTGGCCAGCGGTACGTTGAATTCAGAAAATGCAGCCCATTGAGTGCGTTCTGCAGCTGACAGACTGGAACCAAAACCAAATACATCAACCAGATAACCATTTTCAGCCCGGGCTACCGCATTATCAGAGGGGGTATCAGTGATTTTTTCTTTACGGATCTCCAGGCCAAAAGCAGAGCTAATGACACCATCGTTAAATTCCATCAAATCACCGTTAAAACGCGCATCCCAGCCGACTACAGTGCTTTTACCTTTACGGCTTGGCATTTCCTGCGCAAGCGCCAGCAAAGCTTCGTTGCTACTATCGTTTTGCAGGAAAGGGTTGTACATAGCGCCTGTAGAGCCGCTGCAACTTAAACTATCGTTATCAGCCTTATAGCTGGCAATAGTGCCGTTTGAACATAGCTCGCCTGCTAAAGCGGCGTGGTATTTATATCTGTTGTAAACGCCTTGAGTAGCAAGTTGATCAGATTTTGATTCGGAGTACATCACTGCAGATTCCCAGCCCCAGGCGCCAACAGAACCTGACAGAGCACTGACTAAACGCAAAGCGTCTGTTTCTACTTCAACAGTGCGTGGAGTACCAAAACGGGCATCAAAAGCAAAACCATAAAGCTCGCGGCCTGCAACAGTATCAAATGGGTCTATATAGAGTTGGTCCAGCAGCTCGTTACGAATATCCGGGCCAAAAATATCTAAGGCTGTTTCATCGACATACGGGCCTTCACTGTCATCCAGTTGGTTAATAGGAGCCGGGCTTGAGAGGGCGACAGATTTGGTGTTGCTGAAAAATACATCGGTGTACCAGCTGATATCACCAAAATCTTTCTGGAAAACAGCACCAGTGGAATAACTGGTTAAATCTGAGTTTAACTGATCGTCTTCATTCGGATAATAAGCACAAATTTCCTCACCAAACTCAGTGGTGACAAGTTCGGTAGCGCAGCCTGGTGTGGCCAGTTCATTGCCTGAACGGACAGAGTTGTAATAAATATTGGGTGTGTTTTTTGGCAGGTAAGAATACGAACTTTGTAGCAGGGGAGTGCGGGTAAACTCTCTGTCCTGAGCGCTAAAGGCGTTACGGTCCAGATAATCAGCGAATACAGTCAGTTGACCTCCAGCGACTTGCTGACCAAACAACAGATTCAGGTTACGGCGGCTCTCATCACTGGACGCCGCACTGTCGCCATAAGAGGCATTAAGCTCAATGCCTTCATAATCTTTTTTCAGTATGTAGTTAATAACACCAGCCACAGCATCTGCACCGTAAATGGCCGAAGCGCCTGTGGCTAAAACTTCAATACGTTCAATAGCAGCTAAAGGAATACTGTTTACATCAACAAAGTTCTGAGTGCCTGCAGCAAAAGAGCTGGCTGCCACACGGCGGCCGTTAATCAGCGTCAAAGTAGAAGCCGGGCCTAAACCTCGCAATGATGCCGCTGCCTGTCCTGCTGGAGTTGACGTTGAGGTTGCGCCACTTTCACTGGTGGAAAAGGTGCCGTCACCGCCTCTCAATTGGCCTATGCCTTTCAATAAATCAAAAATGGTATTGGCGCCGGATTTTTTAATATCTTCGCTGCTGATCACGACCAGCGGCTGAGCACCTTCTAAATCAACGCCCTTGAGACGGGAGCCTGTGACTTCAATTTTTTCTATTGAATCGTTTTCAGTTGTAGTTTCAGTTTGAGCAGATACGGAAAAGCAGCAAGCCGCAACGGCCAGCGAAAGCATAGATGGTTTCAACATTTTTTATTACCTGTTGCTTCAGTACAGCACTGTCTGCTCCGGCAACTGTGTTGCAGAGTGATTTTCAGCAGGCTGTTAGTTATTGTGATTTAGTTTGAAATAGCAAAACACCCAGCAGTTAGCTGGTGGTTTTGCTACTCGTTAAACCACTCCGACAGGTAGTAGGACGAGTAGTAATATGTAGCGAGACAAACCGCTTTTTTTAGCATATTACTTTACTGATGATTAATTTCAGACTGTTTAAAGATTTAACCGCTCAGCCATCTTCTGTCAATCAATCTTCGTGAGTAAAACTGATGGTTGTTTAAAAAGTGCTCAGAATGGCTGTTTTTACCTATTTTGGTGCTAAAGGCTGCAAAATTTAACAGGACAATCAAGGTCTGGATCTGGCAGACTTGTTTCACTGTAATCAACACTGAAATCTGGGCTTTTGCCCATGTTGTAATAAATTGATCCCCAAAGGCAGATAATGCAACGAAGTGTTCACCCGTTAGTCAGGCGTCTGGCTGGATTTTTAAAACAATGGGGCTGGTTACAGTGTTTTTGCCTTTGTTTTATTTTATTACAGGCCTTCACCGGTGTAATTAGCGGTTTATATAGCCTGTTGTTACACGATATGGTGCTTTGGCCTATGGTGTTGGGGGCTTTGCTGTTTTCTGCCTCTATAACTCCGGCCTTTTTACTCAGCGGTTTTTATTTAGTCCGTCATCTGGATGAAGCGCTATTTTATTTGCAGGATTCGATACGGCAGGAAAAGTTGCTGAATCAGAATATGCAGGAAACCATTCGCCAACTGAACTTTGAAATTGAAGAACGGAAAAAGGCCTTTCAGGCGAAACGCCGTGCTGTAGATGAGTTAAGGCGTGAAATTACTGAGCGCCGCAAAACCCAGCAAGAGCTGGAAGAACAAAGTTTATTAATCCGTTCTATAGTCGACAGCTCGCCTGATTTATTCTACTACCGCGATGAAACTGGTCGCTTTGTCAGCTGTAATAAGATGTTTGAAGTCATAATGGGGAAATCGGCGAAAGAGTTGATAGGCCATTATCCGGCCGAACTCTATGATGCTGAATCCACTCCTATCGCTATTTTAACCGATCAGGAAATCTCCGCCAGCCGTGAAGAACTGACATTAGATGTGGATTATCAGACACCTGATGGCCGCACGTTGTGGTTTGAAATGCGCAAAGTACCATTTTTTGATAAACAAGGCCGCTATATTGGCTTGCTTGGGTTTGGCCGGGATATCACCTCCCGTAAACTCGCTGAACAGGCATTGGAAAAAGCTTATCAGGATAAAGGTAAGTTTATCGCCACCTTAAGCCATGAACTGCGCACGCCATTAAACGGCATAGTAGGGTTAACCCGGCGTCTGTTGGAAAGCCCTTTATCGACAGAGCAGCGGAGCTGGAGTAACACCATTTTTAGCAGTGCTGAAACGCTAGGTAATATTTTTAATGATATTATCGACTTAGATAAAATTGACCGACAAGATTTAGACATTGTTTATCAGTCGGTACAGCTTTGCGACTTTGTGCATGATATCTGTAATTTTGCCCACTTAATCTGTCAGCAAAAAGGTTTAACCTTTATTGAACCTGAAGCAGTACCTGATCAGCTGTATGTTCGTCTGGACCCTACCAGGGTGCGGCAGGTGTTATGGAACTTAATTAATAACGCAGTGAAATTCACAGCCCGTGGTTCTGTGCAGCTTGGGGTTTCTTTAAGCACTGATAATCCACCAGAACTTAGTTTCAGTGTCACTGATACCGGGATAGGTATTATCGAAGCTGAGCAGCAACGCATTTTTGATATGTACTATAAATCCAGCGACGGCAGGCGTTTAAGTATTGTTGGCTCGGGCATAGGTTTATCTGTATCGCGGGCCTTAGTTGAAGCGATGTCCGGTCATATCAAACTTGAAAGCACTGTGGGTAAGGGCAGTATTTTTATTGTGTCTTTGCCTGCACAACTGACCTCCGCTCCTGTCGCAGTGCCGCAGGTTGTGTATCCAGCTTTAACTGTCTTGCTGGTTGAAGATGTGCCATTGAATGCTGAAATTGCTATTAATTTGCTTGAGCAACGGGGGCATCAAGTGATTCTGGCGGAAACAGGCGAAGATGCGTTGGCCCTGCTTGATACTGAAGACGATATAGATCTGGTGCTTTTGGATATGCAGCTCCCGGATATGTCTGGCGATCAGGTCGCACGATTTATTCGTGCTGAATCTGCGTTAGCCAAACTACCTATAGTGGTATTAAGTGCAAACGTGCGTAAGGCTGAGCAGCAGTTAAGAGATGTTCGGGTGGATGGGGCTCTGGCTAAGCCTATTAATACCAGCATGCTGGATCAGATTTTACACCAGTTGTTCGGTGCTCCGGCGCCGAAAGAGGTCTCAGCTGCAAAAGCTCATGATCAGCAAATTCTTGACCAACAAACGCTAGACGATTATCTGCAATCGCTAGGCAAAGTGACCATGTTACGCAGCGTACAGTTGTTTGTGCAGTTGTTACCGGGTTACATCAATAAGATGATGGAAACGGCAGTACAGCAGGACATCAATGAGTTTCAGGAGGCGGCACATAAGCTGAAGGGCGCAGCTGCTTCTGTCGGATTATTGTGGGTGCAACATCAGGCAAAATTAATGGAGCAAGCAACTGAACTGCAGGGCATGGAAAAACAGTTAATCAATTTCCACATAACAATAGAGCGGCATTTGGCCGCTCTTGAGGAATATATCGAAGCCTGGGTTTGACCCGTCAAACATCTTATTGGAATTATAGAAGGCCAGGTTGTAGGGGCTTGCCCCTGCCCGTCCGTCTGTAGCGCGGTATCATTAGAAGGGCGGCGATAAACCCTATCCGGCATCGGATTGGAATTTGAGACGGGCGGGTACAAGACCCGCCCCTACGGGATTATTTCTCTAATTTACCAACGAAGCGGTAACCTTCACCGTGAATGGTGCTGATCAGCTCTGGGCTTTCTACGTCAGATTCAAAATGCTTACGGATACGGCGAATGGTGACATCAACAGTTCTGTCGTTTGCTCTGAGCTCGCGACCTGTCATATGACGGATCAGTTGTTCACGGGTGAAGATTTTACCCGGGCTGTCCAGCATTAAACGTAAGGCACGGTATTCACCTTTAGGTAAACGACGTGATTCTCCTTCAGGAGATGTCAGATTGCGGCTGTTTTCATCCAACACCCAACCATTAAATTTCACAACACTTTTATGCTCTTCCACTACAGGTTGAGATACGGTGCGGTTTAACAGGTTGCGGGCACGAATAGTCAGTTCACGCGGGTTAAAAGGTTTGGTCAGGTAATCGTCAGCGCCAATTTCCAGACCTAAAATGCGATCGACTTCACTGTCTCGTCCGGTCAGAAAAATCAGACCTACGTTTTCTTTCTGGCGTAATTCACGTGCCAATATCAGGCCGTTTTTACCAGGTAGATTGATATCCATAACAATCAAATTGACTTTGTGTTCAGCCAGTTTTTGGTTCATTTCTTCACCATTCACTGCTTCAACCACATCATAGCCTTCGCCTTCAAACAGGCTGACCAGATTCAGTCGTGTTACTTCTTCATCTTCAACAATCAGAATAACAGGGGTCTGCATTATGCTTAAACCTTATGTGAACGTAGTTAAGTATTTGATTTGTATATTTTTAGAAAGAGTGTGACCTTTGGTCATTGCCTGCACAATTATATAGACCAGAGATTTTGTTAACAAGTGTATTTGTTAACAATTAGTGTTGCCTAATGTAAGTCGTTGAAAAACATCTCGTTGTTTATAAACATTATGCTATTTAGGGATCACAGGAAAATCGATTTGGATATCAATACCATGATCCAGAGAGCTCTCCAGCTGAATTTTCCCGTTTAAAGCCTGAGTTACTAGGTTATAGACTAAATGCATACCCAGGCCACTGCCGCCTTCACCTCTTTTCGTAGTAACAAAGGGATCAAATATACGTTTTTTAATATTCTCAGGCACACCAGCGCCATTATCCTGATAGTGCAGGTAACAGCGGCTATGAGCTAAGGTGACGCTGATAGTCATGGTGCCTTGTTCTATATGTTCAAAAGCATGAATAAGGCTGTTCATAATAAGGTTTATTAAAATCTGACTGATTGGTCCTGGTTTACTCTCCAGTTCAAGGTGTTCATCGCAGTGCAGCACCACCTGGTGTTGAGTTTTTTTCAGGTTCGGGCGCAGTGACAGCAGCACTTCATTCAGCAACTGGTGCATATTGAAGTATCTTCTGTTGTCGTTGGATTGATCGACTGCAACTTGTTTGAAGCTACGGATAAGGTTAGCGGCACGCTCAAGATTACGGTAAATAATGCCCAGGTTTTCGGCGCTGTCACTCAAAAACTTTGCCAACTGATTAGATGTTAACTTCTTGTCGTCAAAAGCTTTTTGTATTTCAGCCAGCTTATCCTGCATTAAGGTTGAAGCTGTAACACCAAGGCCTATAGGTGTATTCACTTCATGAGCTACACCAGCAACCATCTGACCTAAACTGGCCATTTTTTCGGTTTCAACGATTTGATTCTGATACTGGTGCAAAGTAGATAAGGTATTGAGTAAGTCCTGATTTGAGGTTTTCAGGGCCTGTGTCCTGTCATTGATTTTTTGTTCTAAATCCTGGTTCAACTGGCGTATTTCACTTTCGGCACTACGTAGTTTAGTGATTTGCTGCTCAGTTCTGTCCAGCATGGTATTTACTGCGCGACCAAGATTATGGAACTCGGTGATTTCCATGGGAGGCACCCGAATTTGATAGTCTTTTTCTTTGGATACTTTTTGCACCAGTGTTAATAAGCTATACAGTGGCTGAGTAAAGCGCCGTTGTAGTCTGTTGGCGATAATAAAAGCACCAATTAAAGAACAGAGTGCAATTAAAATATCGAACAATACCCGGTTTTGTACATAACGGCTTAGTTCATCCAGGCTGGCTCGAATATAGACATAACCTATTAATTTACCATCTGATTCTATTTTTTTAGTCAGCTCCATCACCCCATCTCCTATGGTGGCGTTTTGATACTGCTCTACTTTATTAAACTGAGTGGGATAGGGGCCAACATCTCTTCTGTTGTAACTGGCGAAAAAATTCAATTCGCCGTTTTCCTGCAATTTATAAATGTGAATGTTATGCAGACGTGATTCAGCAGCAAAAGACGCCAGACGTCTGTCTTCTACTTCTGAGTCATCAATTTCGATGGAACCTACAGCGTTAAAGGCAATAATGGCAGCATAAGAGTGCAGTTGTTCAGACAGATTTTTCTTCTCAGCTTTAATATCCTGCAAGGTGGCTATGGTTAATGAAATACAAAGTGTGATGCTGCATATCAGCATTACAACCCATATCAACGCACCTTTGATTGAACTCGCTTTTAACGCTGGACCCATCAATACTTCCGCCATCCGTCAATCTGTTATTGAAGCTATAATATTGAAGTTACACGCATTTGCAAACTTTCACCAGTGAGGCCACTGACAAAAAAATAAAACAGGTTTATAGTTGTCGCACTTGTGATGCGGAGGACAAACCATGGACTTATGGGATAACTACAAAACGAGTGTTTTTTTGTGCCATCAACCTCTGGGTGACCAAATTAACTTTGCTATCATCAGTGCACAAAATCCTTGCGGACATCTGCAAACCCCCTCCAGAAATTTATTACTCGACACTCATTTCGCCAATACCCTCGATAGCATGAACGTTCCTTACCGTGAAATAGTGGGGTGTTCGCCAGATTTGCGGTTCCAGGAAAAAAGCTGGGCCGTGCTTTGTGATAAAAGCAAAGCTGTAAAGCTTGCTATTATGTTTGAACAAAACGCTATTTATTGGGTTGAACAGGGTAAGTTATTTTTGGTGCCGGCCTTATTGCAGCAGGATGAGGAATATTTGGGAGAGTTTCATCCACGCCAGATAGTGTTGAGCTGATAGCAACAGCTAGTCTTTCAGAACCTGTAGTATTGGCTCTATTTTCTGGCCCAAAGCGTATTCAAGTTTCAGACGTTTTATCTTTTGTTTATGCGCTTCATCTGCGTCTGCAGGCACTGTCAGAAACTCTTTAAAATCAGCTACACAGATACACAACATGGCAGGTTTTGCCATGTTGTCCAGTTGGCCTAAACGGTAGATCTGATGAGGACAGGCCAGAATACGTTCCGGTGATTGAATACAGTCAGCCAGAGTTGCGGTGCTAAAAGTTAAAGTAGCTATCACGACCCATAACTGTCTCATCAGTACATCCTTTTATTTGTGGTTCTTTTTACAATAATAAACCACAAAACCGTCACGACGACCAAGTTCTTTTACCTGACCAAAAATTTCAGTTAACAGAGCCACATAAGGCAAATGTACGTTAGCCACTAAAGTCAAAGTACCACCTGGTTTTAACTCATTAAAAGCATCACGGAAAAACTGCTCACTAATATGGTAGTCGGTTTTTAAACCTGTATGGAAAGGTGGATTGCTGACAATATGGTCATAAGCTGCGCTGCGCGACGGAATACCATCAGCAGCTATGGTTTCGCCAGGCAGCTTGTTGGCTTTTAAAGTGGCCGCTGTAGAACTGACCGCTAAAGTGCTGACGTCCGATGCAGTCAGTTTAATTTCAGGGTGTTTTTTGACTAAAAAGGCCCCAATAAAACCAGCACCACAAGCAAAGTCCAGTACTTTACCTTGTTGGATATGGTCTAAATGTTCCAACAATAAATTAGTGCCCAAATCCAGTTTGCCATGGTTAAACACGCCTGGCAGTGAACACAGCTTTAAGCTAATCCCTGCTTTTTCGATACTAAACTGATGAAACTCAGTGGCTTTTAGCTCGCTTTGTAACAAACCATCCAATTCAAACCATAAGCAGTGTTTGGCATTGTCATGTTTAAAAGCTTTTAACCCAAGCTTTTCAGCCTGATTCCCTAAGCTCTTAATTCCACCTTTGTTATCGCCAACCAGATAGACTTCGGTTTTATCGTTTAATACTGTTTTAATTTGGGCTAAAGAGCTTTGCAGCTGATCTTTGCTCTTCGGATAAAACAGCACCACTTTGTCGACAGTTAAATCTGCTGGCAAAGCATCGCCTAAATAACAAGGGCTTTTGCTTTGCTGCTGCCAGTTATTAGCAACAGCTATGTTTGAGGTTAAACAAAACAGCTCCAGCTCTGGTGCTTTTTGTTTTAATTCAGCGGCCAGACGGTCGGCCACAGGCTCTACCAGTAGCACTTTGCCTGATAAAAAATCAATATTGCGCAGCAACAGCTGACTGGTATTGTCCAACATATTAACTTTCCTTCCTGAACATTAAATCCCAAACGCCATGGCCTAAATTGACACCACGGTTTTCGAATTTAGTCAGAGGTCTATGATCAGGGCGTGGCACATAGTCATTGGTTTCTGACAGGTTGCTGTAACCTTCGGCAACTTTCATCACTTCCAGCATATGTTCAGCATAGTTTTCCCAGTCAGTTGCCATATGAAATACGCCACCGATTTTTAACTTACGGCGTAATAACTGGGCAAACTCAGCCTGCACTATACGTCTTTTATGGTGACGTTTTTTATGCCATGGATCAGGGAAAAACAGCTGTACTGTGCTTAAGCTGTTGTCGGCAATAGAGTCATTTAAAATTTCGATGGCATCGTGTTCAAACACCCGCAGGTTTTTAACGCCTTCAGTTTCGGCTTCACCTAAACAAGCGCCTACACCTGGTTTATGTACTTCGATACCAATAAAGTCTTTATCCGGCGCGGCTTTAGCCATTTGCACTAAAGATTTGCCCATACCAAAACCAATTTCCAGCACTAAGTCGGCTTCACGGCCAAACACGGCATTCATATCGTAAGGCGTGGCCTGATGTTCAAGACCCATAGTTGGCCAGAATAAATCTAAACTGCGCTGCTGGCCTTTGGTCAGACGACCTTCCCTTAAAACAAAGCTACGGATACGGCGCAGGTATTTGTTTTCCTGAAGCTCATCGTCCTGTGGCTCTGTGTTTGGTTGTTCCGGGTGGGTCATCTTGGTCTCCAAAAAATGTGATGCAGCCTGCTGCTGCATTAAGTGCTATCGAATGCGGAGCGTATTATCCTTGTTCTGTCGCTAATGCTCAACCGCTAATCTTGATTCAACAAAAACAGCAAAAATGCTAGGCTATACATCGTTTTGAATTATTGAACCTGAGTAGTGATAGCAGTGCTAACTTCTGAGTATTTAACTTGCCCTGATCTTTTTGCTGATACTGTGGTCGACTGGCAAAAAACCGATGGCCGTAATGCCTTGCCCTGGCAACAAGACCCCAGCCCTTACAGAGTGATGGTCAGCGAACTGATGTTGCAGCAAACTCAGGTCACTACAGTGATCCCGTATTTTCAGCGCTGGATGCAAAAACTGCCTGATATTCATGCGTTAGCTGCAGCGGACACCGACACTGTCATGGCGTTATGGCAGGGCTTAGGTTATTACGCCAGAGCCCGTAATTTGCATAAAGCCGCTAAATACATAGTGCATGATTTAGGCGAGTTTCCTTTTGAATTAAAAGACTTATTAACCATTCCTGGTATAGGCCGTTATACAGCTGGGGCTATCCGCTCTTTTGCCTACGATGCTTATGGCCCTATAGTGGATGGCAATGTAAGACGTTTATTCTGCCGTTTATTTGGTATAGAAGGTGTGCCAACCACTTCTGCAGTGGATAAAAAGTTGTGGGCTTTGGCCGATTTATTAACGCCAAAACAAAACAACAGGCGTTTTGCTCAGGCTCTGCTGGACTTAGGCGCTACGGTTTGCAAACCCAAGCAAGCTGACTGTTTAAGTTGCCCGCTTCAAACACAGTGTGTGGCTTTTAATACAGGCAGGGTAGCAGAGCTGCCAACTGCTAAACCTAAGAAGACCACTCCAACCAAAGCAGGGCATTTTTTGTGGATAGAACAAGACAATAAACTCTTGCTGCAAAAAAGGCCGGATTCCGGAATTTGGGCGGATTTATGGTCTTTACCCCAGGTAGATGAAAGGGCAGAAGCTTTGTCGCAAGCCAAACTGCAAGGCCAATTTCAACATGTGTTTTCGCATTACAAGTTAGATGCTTCGGTTTGGCATCCGGTGTCAGGTGTATCCGAGCCTGCAGGCAGCAGTTGGTATAACAAAGAGCAGGTGATGGAGATTGGCTTACCAGCCCCTATCCGCAGCTGGATTGAAAAAAACTGGCTGAATAAAAGCTAACTGCTTGCGATGAAGTCGTTTACAATATCGGCCTTTTTAAAAGCTAAGCATTGAGGTGAAGAATGTCCCGTCAGGTATTTTGTGTTTATTTGCAAAAAGAAGCAGCAGGTTTAGATTTTCAGCTGTACCCGGGGGAGCTTGGCAAAAAAATCTTCGACAGTATCAGCAAAGAAGCCTGGGCTTTATGGCAGTCGAAACAAATTATGCTGATCAACGAAAAAAAGCTGAATATGATGAATCTGGAACATCGTAAATTGCTGGAAGAGCAGATGCAGCAATTTTTATTTGAAGGCAAAGAAGTACAGATCGAAGGTTACGTACCTAAAGCCAATTAAATCTTTCGGATAGAGTGAACTGCTTCTGGTGCAGTTCACTGCCTTTCTTTATAATTCGCATTAGAAAAATTAATTAAATACCTGTCATTTCTGAGGTCGCGGACTATGGCTCGGCGCTTACCCCCATTAAATGCGTTAAAGGCTTTTGAAACTGCGGCCCGTCATTTGAGTTTTACCAAAGCGGCTGAAGAGATGTTTGTAACTCAGGCTGCTATTAGTCACCAGATCAAAGCGCTGGAAGACCATTTAGGCTTAAAGCTGTTTATGCGAAAAAACCGCTCTTTGCTGTTAACTGAAGAAGGTCAGAGTTTCTTTTTAGACATTAAAGAAATTTTTTTGCAGCTGCATGAAGCGACTGAAAAGTTATTGGCCCGGGGTGCAAAAGGCTCGCTCACAGTAAGCTTGCAGCCAAGTTTTGCCATTCAGTGGCTGGTGCCACGTTTAAGTTTATTTAGTGAAGAGCATTCCGATATAGATGTACGGATTAAAGCGGTCGACTCAGACGAAGGTTCGTTAACAGACGATGTCGACGTGGCGATTTATTATGGCCGTGGCAACTGGCGTAATTTACATGCCGACAAACTGCACACTGAATATCTGCTGCCGGTCTGTTCACCTTTGTTATTAAACGGCAGCAAACCACTAAAAGATGTAGCGGATTTACGCCACCATACCCTGTTGCACGACGGTTCACGTCAGGCCTGGAAAGACTGGTTTGTTAGTCAGGGTATTAAAAACTTTAATGTGAATCAGGGGCCCATTTTTTCGCATACAGCTATGGTGTTGCAGGCGGCTATACATGGTCAGGGTGTGGCGTTAGCGCACAACGTAATGGCAAGGCCCGATATTAACTCAGGCCGATTAATAGTGCCGTTTCACCATGTATTGCTGAGTAAAGACTCGCATTATCTGGTATGCCGTGAGAATCAGACTGAGCTTGGTAAAATTGTCGCTTTCAGACAGTGGATGGCGAAACAAGTTGAGCTGGATCAGCAGGATTTTGCTGAACAACATTTTAATAATTCGACGCCGGATTAATTGATGCCAGAGCAATTAGCCTTATGCACCAAGCCTGTTGCCAGATTGCTGTTATCTCATGGCGCTGGTGCTCCGGTGCAATCAGAGTTTTGTACGCTTTTGGCAGAGCAACTGGCTAAGCAGCATATCGAAGTCTGGGGTTTTAACTTTGCTTATATGCAAAAGACGCTGGCAGGTACAAGACAATTGCCACCAAAAATGCCGGTATTAATGGCTGAACTGCTAGAACAGATACAGCTGATGCCAACAGATTTACCTTTAGTTATTGCAGGTAAGTCAATGGGCGGCCGTGTTGCCACTCTGCTTGCTGCATCTGACTTGGTACCAACGCAAGTGAAGGCGGGGATAGCTTTTGGTTATCCTTTTCATCCGCCGAAAAAAGATAGTTGGCGAACAGAACATTTTGTCGATTTAAAAAGGCCTGTATTAGTGCTGCAAGGAGAGCGTGATCCTTTTGGCAGCAGTGATGAGCTGGCAGGAAAAAGCTGGCCTTTGCTAGATATAAAGTGGCTACAAAGTGGCGATCATGATTTTTCGCCACTCAAGAAATCAGGTTTTAGCCAACAGCAGCTTATTGCACAAGCGGCTAATATCAGCAGGAGCTTTATTAATGAATGTATTCTGGAAAATTAACAGCAGCTTAGCGGCATTTTATGGCGCAGTGACTGTCGGTTCTGCCGCTGCATTAATGCATTTATGGCGTGGCACTATAGCTACAGACCAACTGGCTGTGCTGTTAAGTGCGGGTTTTATTTTAGCTTTTCATGCCGTGGCTTTATTGGCCTTATCGGCCTTTGACAAGCTGCAACAACAAAGCCCATGGTTAAGCCGCATCTGCGCTTGCGCCATGCAAATAGGGCTTTGGTTATTTGTTTATACTCTGGTAGCTGGTGTATTTAAGCTGCCTTTACATTTTTCAGCTTTGGCGCCTTTGGGTGGGCAGTTGCTAATTTTAAGCTGGCTGGCTTTAGCCATCAGCCCTTGGATCAGGAAATAACATGAAGCAACTTTTGTTGTATTGCCGTTCAGGTTTTGAAAAAGAATGTGCTGGCGAAATTCAGGATAAAGCGTCGCAGCAAGGAGTGTTTGGTTTTTGCAAACTGAGCAAAGACGCAGCTTTTGTCATTTTTGAAGCCTATGACAGTGATGCTTTGGCTGCGTTTTACCGTGACTATGACTTTACGAACTTAATTTTTGCCCGCCAATGGTTTTTGCTGGTGGAGGATTTACTGCAATTAAACCCGGCTGATCGCATCACTACAGTGGTTGAATCGGCTTTGGCTGCAGAGTTATCGGCCTTTGGTGAGATCAGAGTGGAATACCCTGAAACCAATGATGGCAAAACTTTATCGACTTTAGCGCGTAAGCTCACAGTGCCGCTGCGTCAATCGTTGCGTAAAGCAGGCGTCTTACTGCAAAAAGAAAACTCCCGTGCCGCTGTACTGCATTTATTTCTGTTATCCGGTAGCAGCGCTTATTTGGGTATTTCTTACCCTGAGAATAACAGCCCGCTGGAAAACGGCATTATGCGGCTGAAGTTTCCATCTGATGCACCCAGTCGTAGTACGTTAAAGCTGGAAGAAGCATTTATTCAGTTTATTCCAAAAGACGAATGGGATAGCCGTTTAACCTCTGGTATGAGAGCTGTGGATTTAGGCGCTTGCCCAGGTGGCTGGACTTATCAGTTGGTCAAACGCAGTATGATGGTGACTGCTATAGACAACGGCATGATGGCGCAGTCTTTAATGGACACTGGCCAGGTCAAACACTTTCAGGTCGATGGTTTTAAATTCAGCCCAGATAAGAAAAACGTGTACTGGCTGGTCTGCGACATGATTGAAAAACCTCAGCGTGTGGGGCAGTTGGTTTGTGATTGGCTGATCAACGAGTGGTGTCAGGAAAGTATTTTTAACCTGAAACTGCCAATGAAAAAGCGCTACGAAACTGTGGTTGAAGTGCTGGAGATGATGCAGCAAAAGTTAGACGAAGCAGGGCTGGATGTAGAGTTTCAGGCCAAACACTTGTACCACGACCGCGAGGAAGTGACAGTGCATGTGCGTAAGTTTTAAATCAGCTGATTAAAATTCAAATTACAGAGAGCAGTGCAAACACTGCTCTCTGAACAAGCTGATAACCCATCAAACATAAGGCTTAACTAAGCCATCATAATCCATCACTTTTTGCACCGCGGGGCGGGCTAATACTTTTTGTACCCAGAGGGCTATAAAAGGGTAATCGCGGGCTTTTTTATCGTCGAAGTGACGGGTCCAGCGGCATAACATCATGGCGTAAATATCTATTAGTGAAAACTCTTCACCTAAAAACCATGGGCTGCAATGGCTGGCTAAATGTTTGTCCATTTGTTCCAGCAAGCCTTGGGCTTTTTGCTGGGCATGACGTTTTACATCTGCTGTGGTTTGCTCCGAACTTACCCAGCGCTCTGGATAAAAATACACTACTAAAGTGCTTTGTAAGGTGGCAGATAACCAAATCAGCCATTTGTAAGCTTCGGCGCGTTGAAGAGTGCCGGGGGCTGGGAATAAGTTCTTTTCTGGATGGCAGTCGACTAGATGCAGGCAAATAGCTGCAGTTTCAAAAACAACCTGACCCTGATCGACTAAGGTTGGAATAGTGCCATTAGGGTTTAACGCCAGATAGTCAGCTTTTTTATGTGAGCCTGTTGCTGTGTCTGTTAATACCAGCTCATAAGGTACAGATAGTTCTTCCAACAGAATATGGGGCGCCATGCTGGCGGTGCTTGGTGAATAGTACAACTGGTACATCGATATAACTCCCCGAAATTAAAAAGTGTTAATCACAAAATCTAAGCTGAACTCTCTGCGCAGTTTTCTAAATTGAACCAGTCGCAGATATAAAAAAACCGCCCTGAGGCGGTTTTCAACGTGCTTACAGACGTTCCAGCATGGCAGCTGTAAAGTCTGTAGTGCCGTGGCTGCCACCTAAGTCGCGGGTGGTGCGGTCACCTGATGCAATCACATCAGTTAATGCGGCCAGAATTTTTTCTGCTTTATCTTTCATGCCCAAATACTCCAGCATCTGGATAGAAGCTAAAATCACTGAGCTTGGGTTGGCCAGGTTTTTGCCTGCAATGTCTGGCGCGCTGCCGTGCACTGCTTCAAAAATAGCGCAGTCTTTGCCGATATTAGCGCCTGGCGCCATACCTAAACCACCGACTAAACCAGCACATAAGTCAGATAAAATATCGCCAAACAGGTTGGTGGTAACTATTACATCAAACTGTTGTGGGTTCATCACCAGCTGCATACAAGCGTTATCAACGATCATCTCGCTGGCCTGAATATCAGGGTAACGTAATGCTACTTCACGGGCAGTTTTTAAGAACAGGCCAGAAGTAGACTTCAGAATGTTGGCTTTGTGAACGATAGTTACTTTTTTGCGGTTTTCGCGACGAGCCAGTTCAAAGGCGAACTCAACAATACGTTCAGAACCTTCACGGGTTACTACGCTCATGGCTTCTGCCAGCTCACCTTCGTTTTTCACGATTTGGCCAGCACCTGAGTACATACCTTCAGTGTTTTCACGTACTGTAATAATGTCGATATTTTCGTAGCGGGCTTTAGTGCCTTTAAACGAAATCACCGGACGTACGTTAGAGTACAGGTTGAATTTTTTACGTAAGGTCACGTTAATTGAAGTGAAACCTTCGCCTACAGGCGTAGTTAACGGGCCTTTTAAAGTGATTTTGTTACGGGCAATAGCGTCCAGCGTGGTCTGTGGCAGCAATTCACCAGTAGTTTCCAGCGCCGTTAAGCCAGCTTCAACATATTCATAGTTAAAGTTACAGCCTACTTTATCCAGAACCTGGATAGCGGCTTCGACTATGCTTGGACCTATGCCATCACCTTTGATGACCGTAATAGTTTGTGAACTCATAACGTTCCTTTATAACTTTTAATGCGACATGGATTGGTTGTACTAAACACAAAGCTGAATTTTATACATTCTTCTTATGACAGCTGTTGTACCAGAGTTTGTGGAAAAACGCCGAAAATATACCAGTTTTGGTGTTTATTTTCCAGTTTATGCTGACATCTGCGACAAATCTGTCACTTCCTGCGGCATAACTTTAGAAAATGGAGAAATAAAACTACAACTGGCAATCAGTTGGGTGACTGGCTGGGTTTGTTCTACCAACTCAGCTTGCCAGTCTGACGCTGAACAGAGCTGCATAGTCAGATAGGGTTCGATAAAATTATAGCTGTGAGTCAGCCTGTCTTTATCGTCGCTATCTGAAAACACCGAAGCGGTCAGATCAAAAGCAAAAGCCAAGACAAAAGCCATAGCATGGGAATGGCTCGAAGTAGGTAACGCTCTGTAATGCAGGCATGCATCCTGCCAGCTTTGATTAAACTGCAGATGCTTCAGGGTTTTTACCGCCAGTTGCTGATAATGCTCACTCTGCCATAACTGCTGCTTTAACCATTGGTTAATAAGGCTTATAGCCTGAGTTGGATGAGACAATGCCAAAAAGCGCAGATCGGACTGTTGCCATAAAGGCCAGCACAAACACCAGGCTAAAAGCTCTGCTTGTTGCGGTGTTAAAGCATAAAATTTTATTGGTTGCGTTAGCATAAACAAAGCTTTGGCTAACACTCGCCGAAACTCCAGCAACCAGTCATGCAGGGGTTGATGTTGTTGCTGGCAATGTTGTTCCAACCAGGCTTGTTTTAATAAAGGCAGTAGCTGTTCCTGCCCCAGCATGGCAATAGCATGTTGGGTTGATTGAATCTTTTGTTGTTGCCTGCTTTGTGCCGAAGCCTTTTCCAGCAATTGTTGCATCAGCCATGGATGTTGTTCAATCAGCTCTGTTTGCTGACTTACTTTGGCTGCCAGGCTCAATTGTTGTAGCCAGCTTAATGCCGGTAAATCATAGGGTTCAGGCCATTGCGGCAAAAGCTCGTTGTCTTGTTGCCAACCACTAAGCCAGTTGTCCTGACTGTATTGTCTTGGGTTTAATAATTGCCAGTCTGCCGCAGCTATTGTTTGTACTGGTAATAGTTGTTTTGTGTTTTTGTCATAGGGCTGAACTAACAGCAGCATCTGCTCTGTGCTGTGAAGTTCACAAAGCAATAGCGCCAGGTTCGCATCAGAATCGCGGACAAAACGTCCTGTGCTATAACTGCTGCTGTTTAAACAAGACAGTGCCTGCCAGAATTGTAGTTCCGTTCCGGTGGCTTGTGGCTGTAGCTGGGGGGCTATTTTTTCCAATGCGATCAACTTGCCAGTGCCAGGTAACATCAGCCGTGTTATTTGCCAGCAAAAACTAATCAGTTGGCTAAAATAAGGGCTTTGCCAGGTTGCTAAACCTCTGTTTTTGCCATAACACTGGCGCAGCAGGTTGAGTACTCCTGCTTTTTCCACCAGCTCTTTATGTTGTTTTATGGTCACTACAGCAGGAAACTTCAGTTGTTGTTGTTCTGCAGCACTGAGCTCCTCTGCTTTTGCAGACTTTTCCAATAAAACGCTGACCGCTAAAGGCTGTAACAAGCAACATTTTAGCAACTGAAACAGCAGCTCTTCAGGCCAACGGCCCGCCATAGCAATAGCTGTTAACAAGGCTGCTTGTTTGATAAATAGTTTGCTTGAAACCAGACCAGAGGCAGGGGTAAGAGATAATTGGGATATCAGCAGAAAGGGAGTTTTACAGGCAAGTTGCGCCGTTCGCTGGCAGATCTTTTGCAGCAGTTCCAGCTGCTGTGCTACAGATAACAGGTGTTTCTCTGCATAAAAAATACCGCAGTCCTGATAAAGCGCTGTCAAAGATCCCAAAGTTGCCATCTCAATCCAGTTGGTTGTATTGCTCTACTGCGGTTTCGCCTATAGCTATAAGTTGTTGGTTCTTAAATAAAATAGCTGTGCATTCGTCACGCGTGGTGATGCCGTCGGTTTTAGTTCTGTGAGTGCGGTAATACAGAACCTGATAAATCTGCTGCTGTTGGTTTTTCGCCTCAGTAATATCAGGTCCGCCCAGATAATCAATCACCTGATCTCTGCTGATGGCTTTGGTTAAATCCAGTTTGTAAATATATTTAGTGTTAAAGGCTTCTCTGTCCTGCCAGTTCATCTGATCAGGATCATCTTTATAAAACAGCAACGTAGTGCAGGTTAAACCTACGTACAGCAGTAGCCCTGCAAATAGGAAGGCTAGGGTTTTTACTTTCATCATCTGCCTCAGCATGCTGTAAAACGCACTTGCTGTAAATTCAGCCCCAACTGTAAATCAGTTTTCAGACTTAAGATCTGCATAAATAACTGCAGTTCAGCACGAGACGCCATAATTTTATCTTTGAGTTTGGCCGGACAATCCGGATGTGCCAGAGCCGTTTTAATATCTGGCCCCAGCTTTAACAGTTCGCTGGCCGTTTTTGGCCCTATACCTGTCAGACCACTAATGTTATTCGTTTTATCTCCTACCAGGCTCCAATATCGGACTAACTGCTCTGGTAATACGCCAAACTTCTGCTGCACTGTCTCATTGCTGTGTTGCTGACGGTTAAAATGGTCATACACCACCACTCCTTGTGCAAGCAAGGGCAAATAACCTTTATCCGTCGATACTATAGTGACTTGCTGCTGATGTTGGCGCATTGTCATGGCTAAACTTGCAATCACATCATCAGCTTCCTGATCTGGCATTTGAAAGCTCTGGATACCAACATCAGATAGTTTTTGCTTCAACACAGGCAAAGCGATTTGCAGATGCTCTGGCATGGGCAGCCGGTCTGCTTTGTAGGCCGGATAGAGCTGTGTGCGCCAGTTAAGATGAGTGACCTCAAATACAGCCAATACATGGCTTGGCTTAAATTGCCGCGTCAGCTTAACTGCAATTTGTTGTAACTGTTCTGCGGTATTGTGCAGCAGTTGCTGGCCTGTAGCTTCACTGTATGGGGCAGGGGAGTTATGAAAAGGTCTTTCCTGTGCAGCGTATAAGCGACGGACTAAGTTTAGTCCGTCGAGTAATAACAAATGTGCCATATCAGTTCAGAATTTGATAACAAGGCTCATATTTCGAACCTGGTAACTTCATCCGGCCCTGAGCAACAAAAGCTTGCAGCAACTTATCCATCAGGTTCATTAATGCAGGTTCACCTGACAGCTTAAATGGACCATGTTGTTTGATAGCTCTGATCCCTTCATCTTTCACATTACCAGCCACTATGCCTGAAAAAGCCCGGCGCAGATGAGCTGCCAGTTTTGCTTTATCCTGTTCCAGATGCAGATCCAAAGACGCCATATTCTGGTGAGTTGGTGCAAAAGGATGCTGGAAATCAGGTGCTATATGTAAGGTCCAGTTAAAGTGATAAGCATCACCACAGCTCTTACGGTATTGTCGTACTTCAGCGCAGCCTTGTTTCAGACGACGAGCCACTTCGGCCGGGTTGTCTATGATGATCTCAATCAGATCCAGCGCTTCTTTACCTAAAGTTTGTTCAATAAAACTGGCCAGTTCAGCAAAATAAGCCGCGCTTTGTTGTGGTCCAGTCAGGATCACCGGCAGCTTCTGATCTTTGTTTTTTTCGTGCAGCATGATACCCAGTAAATACAGCAATTCTTCCGCTGTGCCTGCACCACCAGGGAAAATAATAATGCCATGAGCCACACGGATAAAAGCCTCCAGCCGTTTTTCGATATCAGGCAAAATCACCAGTTCGTTCACTATAGGATTTGGCGGCTCGGCAGCAATAATGCTTGGTTCAGTTAAACCTAAGTAACGGCCTTTGGTATTACGCTGTTTGGCATGGCCAATAGTAGCGCCTTTCATTGGGCCTTTCATCGCGCCTGGCCCGCAGCCTGTGCAAATATCCAAGCCGCGTAAACCTAACTGATAACCTACTTCTTTGGTGTATTTGTATTCAGCTTCGTTAATAGAATGGCCGCCCCAGCAGACAATCATATTAGGCTCTACTGCTGAGTCTATGACGCGGGCGTTACGCAAAATGTCGTACACCGTATGAGTGATATGATCGCTGTTTTGTAAATCCAGTCTGTTAGCGTGGGTCAGCTGAGTATGGAAAAACAGAATGTCACGTAACACTGCGAATAAATGCTCTTGAATACCACGGATAATCTGACCGTCAACAAAAGCACTTTCCGGTGGATTAAACAGCTCAATTTTGATGCCACGTTCGCGGGCTAATAAATTCACATCAAAGTTTTTAAACTGGTCATAAATTTCGCTGGAACTGTCGGTATGACTACCCACGTTTAATACGGCAAGGCAACAATTACGGAATAAGCTAAAGGCGTCAGAGCTGGTGTTGTTTTTCAGGCGGTCAACTTCAAGTTGAGATAAAAGCGCCATAGCGCCCAACGGATTCAGTTGTACATGCATAGATTACTTCCTTATGACCCGGCTTGCGCCGTTGTTCAGCTTTTTAGTACGACTAAGTCCCTACCGGCACGTTTTGCTTCGTATAAAGCTTCGTCTGCACGGTCAAAAGCTGCTCTGTTATTGTCAGAGGTTTTGAGTTCTGTCGCACCAAAAGAAATTGAAATGGGAACGTTTTGGTCTTTGAATTTAAACGGGATTTTCTTAATCCTCTCTCTCAGATTATTCAGAGGCTGTTTAAGTTCAGCTAAATGTGTTTCCGGGAACAAAATAATAAACTCTTCACCACCATAACGGGCGATAAAGTCGGTTTCACGTAAGCTTTGTTTTAACGCCTGGGCTATCACTTTTAAGGTTTTATCACCAGCACTATGGCCATAGTTGTCGTTAATCTGTTTAAAGTGATCCACATCTGCCAAGGCTATAGCTAAAGGTTTACCATAACGCTGAGCTCGTCGAATTTCCAGCTCAAAGCGCTCATCAAAAGCTGCTCTGTTAGGCAATTCTGTTAAGGCATCCTGCAAGCTGCGGAATTTTTGCTCGGCCAGACGTTTTTTAAACTGCATGGCTTCCTGTTCCAGCTCGGCCAGACGGGACTCCATATGACGTAAGGTGGTGAGCATCAGTTCACGTTCATCTTTTTCCAGCTGCTCTTTTTCACGCAAAGAAGTAGTTATAGCGCCAAGTTTGTTGCTGACCAAAGACTGCAGCTGTTCCAGTGAGGTGGCTGATTTAGTGTCTGCAGTTAAATTGGTAATTTGCTGCTCTATTTGCTGGTTTAACAGCAGCATTTTTTCTTTAATATTGTGCGAAGTGTTCAGTGATGAGACAACTGCTTGCTGAACCCCGGTCAGGGCTTCGTTTAACTTCAGCAGGAAATGTTGAGCTGACTGACGCTCGTCTGTCACTGAGGCAATAATAATTTCAATAGTGCGTAGGCAGGATTCCAGCAGAGCTTCAATGCTGACATCGGATAATAAAGTTAAGCGGATTCTCTCTATGTCCTGGCCATATTTACCTTCAAAGGCCAGCTCGCTTAATAAATTAGTTAATTCATTAGAAATTTGCCGACAAATAGTCTGATACTTGTTGTCATCAACAGCATCACCTTGTTCGCTTTGTTGTTTAGTAGCTAAAGCAGACTGATATAACTCTGTTAAATGGGTCAGATGGGGTAAAAATGCCTGAACAGTAGAGGAGGGCTCTTCTACTTTATTGAGCAGGTCGCGTAGGTCACGCCTTAACTGGTCTGGTAAACCACGTTGTTTTTGCAGTAATTTTCCAGCATCGGTTAAAGTGCTTTGCGCTTTTTTTAGTTCAGCTTGCTGACGCGATTCCAGGTTCTTTAATGCTTCAACAGCGCTTTCTACTAAAGGCAGGATCTTTTCCAGATCGGTACCCTTGGCAAATTCCTGACGTAAACGAGCCAGTTTATTGTCGAGATCAATGTCTATACCCTTACAGGCCAGCGATAACCTGGAGACAAATTGCGACAGGATTTTAAACTGACTTTCGTAGGTATCTTCCAGCTGTTTGCGCGCTTTGACTGCATTTGCCAGCTGTTGTTTTACATCACTTTGCTGCTCGGCCACCAGAATCATTCCCCAGGTACAAAACCCGCTCGGTTTGAGCTAAGTATATCTGCAATAATGATAAAAGCGACAGCATAATCTGGTATGAAATGAAAAAAGCGGACCAAAAGTCCGCTTAAAATCAGCAATTATGTAGGGTATTTTTTTGTGGTTACTTTTTGGTTAAATAGTAAGGTAACCAGCTTTGTTCTTCAGCAGAGGTCAGATAGTTCATCTTGTTCACTTTTGGTCTGAAGTTAATAGGGTTGTCCCTGTCAGGACGCTTTGCATTAGAACAGAATTTGATCTGAAAGTAAAAGTTAAAATGTAATAGTACGAAGTGAGTTACATAAATCTGGTCGCTTTAATTTAGCTGTTGGTAGTGTTTTGTTCGCTATTTGTTTGAATTTATGATTGTTTTTCGTTTTTGGTTCTGGAGGTTACAGCGTGAGATTTCTGAAAGTTTTTTGTGTGCTGATCATAATGAGCTGCTCTGCATACAGTTGGGCACAAGTGAATTATCAAATTAGTATCACTGAACCACAACATCATCTGGCACAAGTTCGTGTTGAGTTTCAGGTTACAGAGGCAAAACCCCTGACCTTAATGCTGCCAGCCTGGCGCAGCGGTAAATATCAAATTCTGGATTTGGCCAAAGGAGTGACCGGCTTCAGCGCTATGGATGCTCAGGGTAAAGTTATCCCTTGGCAAAAAACCGAGAAAAGCAGTTGGACTTTAGAGCCAACAACAACGGGCAAAGTATTGGTGCAATACAGTGTTTATGCCAACGAGCTTGGTGAGCGTACCCGCCATATTGATGAAACTCATGCCTATATCAACTCCAGCGCATTTTTAATGTTCAGCCATGAGCAAAAATCTCAAGCTGTGTCTGTGCAGTTAAATGTGCCACAGGGCTGGCGATCATTCTCAGGTATGGCTAAAGGGGATAACCAGCATCAATTTGTCGCGGCTAATTATGATGTGTTGGCTGACTCTCCAATCGAAACTGGTATAAATCAGCATTTAACTTTTAGCGCCGATGGCCGTGATTATGAGTTGGTGATTTGGGGCGAAGGCAATTACAACGCCAACCAGATGCAAAAAGACTTAGAAAAACTGGTGCAGCAAACGGATGCTATCTGGCAGGGGTATCCTTATCAGCGCTATGTTTTTATTGTGCATGCTACTGATGGCGCTCGCGGAGCCACAGAACATCTGAATTCTACTGTGATCCAAAGAGACAGGTTTACCTTCGGCAAAAGAGAAGACTATCTGGCGTTTTTAAGTACGGCCTCCCACGAGCTGGTGCATACCTGGAACGTAAAAGCTTATCGTCCGTCCGAATTAGTCCCTTATGACTATCTGAATCCAAACTACAGCAGGTTGTTGTGGATTTCTGAAGGGTCCACCAGTTATTTCCAAAATCAGCTACTACTGCGCGCAGCTTTAATGAGCAAAGAAGAGTTTTACAAAGATCTGGCAAAACGGCTGGAGAAGTTCGTACATACACCGGGCCGTTTAGTGCAGTCGGTATCTGAAAGCAGCTTTGACAGCTGGATTAGTTTAGGTGGCGATCATGGTACTAACTTTGGTGTGAACATTTACTCTGAAGGTTATATCGCCAGCTGGCTGATGGATGAGCTGATATTAAAACAGTCGGGCCGCAAAGCCAGCTACCGTGAACTGCATGATCAGCTGTATCAGCGATTTGGTAAAACCACAGCCTTTACTGCAAAAGACGTCATTGATATAGCGTCTGAACTGACCGGCGAAGACCAAAACCCATGGTGGCAGCAGCAGGTAGAACAGCCGCTGAACTTTGACATCGAAAAGTTGTTAGCCAGTTTTGGTCTGCAATGGCAACAAGACAAAGAGCGCGAAATTTTCTCTGGAGTCTCAGCTGAAAACAAAGCTGGTTTTGCGCTGGTGAAAAAAGTAGAACGAGACAGTCCGGCCTGGAAGGCTGGTTTTACCTCTGAAGATTTGATAGTGGCAGTTAACGGTTTACAACTAAAAGCCGATTTGGCTGAGCGCTTAAAAGATTTCAAAGCGGGCGACAAAGTACAAATCAGCTACTTCCGCCAGGGCCGTTTACAGCATCAACCTCTCGTTTTAGCTGATCAGGCCAAAGGCGCAGGCAAAGTAGTGCCTGTCGCTAAACCGAGCCGAGAGCAAAAAGCTATGCATAAGGCCTGGTTGGGTGTGGATTTATAGGGAAATAGTGGGGCGGGTTTTGTATCCGCCCGCTTGGTATTCAAGGCGTTTCGCCGCTGGCGAGGTACTTTCTTTTGCTTCGCCATAAGAAAGTATCCAAAGCTAGAAAGTGCAGGAAGCACTTTCTAACCGCCGAAGGCTAGCCCGCAGGTTGAATTACATGGATGTAATTCATAAAAGGCGACCCCAGGCCGCTGCGACAACGCTTGCGTTGAACAGCTTTAGCTGGCCCCGAAGGGGTACGAACGAAGTGAGTATAATTCAGCGTCCTAATGGGTATTTGGTGCCAGTAGTTGATTATGATCTTTTTTGATGGACTGCAAAGAGCTAAATGAGGCATCGGGGCACATCGCAAGACCTGACCCTTTGCGTTGTTTTGTTGCTAACTACAGTGGTTTCCGTACGTGATAAGTACATCTGGTTGGCTCAAGAGTCTCGAAAGTCTCTGTTCGAGCACAGACTTCTCATACAAGCACCGAAATAATTAGCGGTATGAACATTTGAGTTAGAAAATGGCTGTAAAGATTGTTATTTTCGCTTGCCAGTCCTTAGCTACTAAGCCCGTATAATGAACGATAAGAATAAGCTTGTGCCACAGAATGGAAATCAAGCTTTGACTCTACTGCGTCACTTTGGGGGGCAATAAAACTCACCCCCACTTATTACTGCCGTGTTAAGCGTAAATTCGGCTGGTCACAAGGTTCACTGGAACGCAGTGGATTGATATCCAGGCCGCCTCTTCTGGTGTAGCGGGCGTAGACCATCAGAAATTCGGGCTGACACAAATTCCATAAGTCCAGATAAATCCGCTCTACACATTGCTCGTGAAATTCATTGTGGCTTCTGAAACTAATCAGGTACTTCAGCAAAGATGCATGATCCACAGCTTTGCCTTTGTAATGAATATAGACACTGGCCCAGTCGGGCTGAGAAGTGATTAAGCAGTTGGATTTGAGCAAATGCGAATGCAGCTTTTCGTCGACCACAGCCCCTGTTGGGTTTAGTTGCAACAACTCTGGTTTGTAGTCGTAGTGCTCTACTTCAATATCTAAATCGTCAATACAGCGGCCTGGTAACCAGGTGGGCTGAAAGGCGGTCAGCTCGTTGACGTTATGCAAAGTCACCTGCACAGGGCCACCGGCACAGGCCGATAAATCGGTTTTCATAGTGCGGTAGAGCTGGCTGATATCGGCAAATTTGCTTTGATTTAAACTGTTTAAATAGAGTTTAAAGGACTTGGACTCGATCAGATTAGGTGTATCAAAAGGCACTACAAAAGTAGCGAGCGCCACCATAGGTTTGCCTTTTGGTGTCAGCCAAGACAGCTCGTAGCCGTGCCAGGTGTCCTGTCCAACAAAAGGTAACTCAGCGTCTAAACCTATAGCCTGACGGCCTAAAGTGCGTGGCACAGCCTGCAATAATTCAGGACTGTACTGATCAATATAAGCAGTGGCCTGACCTAAGGTCAGTCCCGCCAATTGCTCTGTCTGTATTTTTGTCATAGAGCCTTCTTAGAGGAAGCTATAGCGATATTGATTACGTCTTGTCACACCAATGACTTGGGAATATAGCCGCAACCAAGTTAGAATGGCGGCAATTTTAGCACAGAAGCGAATCACCATGCCGGGCCAATTCCATCAGCAATTTGCACAATTTGTAGCGTCTTATCAGCAAAAACACCCAGAACTGCTCAGTTGGGCCGACCCTGAACAAGTTTCTCCTTGCCAGTATGGGGATGTGGTGGACGGAGAAGTCCATTGGCATCCAGTAAAAGCCGATCCAGCTTTGGACTTGTCCAAAACCCAACAGGCGCTGGAACTTGAGTTCCCGCCTCAATTGATTGAGTTTTACACCAGCCATTTTGGTGGCGGATTAAAGGTTCGCCATGAAAGAGGTGAACTTGAGTTATTGATGAGTTGGCATCAGGCTGATTTCGAGCGGTTGCAGCAAAATATCATTGCCCATATATTGATGAAAAGACGCTTAAAGCAGCGCGACACTGTATTTATTGCTGCCACTGATCACGACGATTATTTAGTCTCGGTATTAGTGGCGACAGGCGAAGTTTATCTGGAGAAAGTAGGGATGGAAGTCAAAGAGCTGCTGGCAACTGACTTAGCCACCTTTTTACAGCAGCTAAGTTTCTGAGCTGATTCAGGGCTGGCAGTCAAAAGCTATATTGGATAAGAGCTGGCAAGGTACACAGCAAAAATCAAACAAGCCATGCCAACTTTGACCCAGTTTCCAGTCTGAACCGCAGGATGGGCATTTTTTCTCTGCATCCAGCTCGCAGTTATCGCTGCTGCCGCTGTAAAGATAATAATAAACTGGCTTGTTCAGCTCGTTACTTAAAGCTCTGGCCTGTTTATAGCCTTGCTGATTTAAAGCACTGTAAAATCCCTGCACACTTTGTTCGGCACTTTTAAACAGCACCCTTGCTTGCTGCATCTGAATTTCATCCAAAGCCTGATACTGCAATTGCCAGCGCACTAAAGACTCAAAATCTTCACCGCTGGTACGGCCCACTTTATACAAAGGCACTGGCGCAAAATGTTCTGCGCAGTACAGCACTGAGTTGGTTGCAGAGAAACTACAGAACAAAATCAACGCCTGATGACTGGGGCATGGATCTGTATGGTTGGACATCAAATCATCACCCAGAATGCTGAGTCTGGGGTAACTTAAACCCGCTTGTTGTAATAGCTCCAAGGCAGTGAGCCCAGCTTGGCTGTGTGACTTTTTGTCTAAAGCATCAGACTGCGGCAGCACCACTCGACTAAAAAAGCTGTCTTTCGCCTGATAAGTTGGGAATTCGCGGCCTAAAATCTGGCCCTGAAAAATCAGTTTTTCCAGATAATAGCGAATACCTTTTTCTGCTGCAGCAAAGCTGGTATCGGCAATAATTTTAAATTCCAGCTCAGCAACTAACATCAGATCCCCAGTTTTTTAATGATCAGATCAAGTTTGGCTTCGATACGAGCCAGGTCTGCTTTGATATCAGAAGACACCTGCGGTTCGGGTAGAGGTTGTGATTCAGGTGCTGGTTCTGATTGTAGGGGCACTGCACCATTACGCCATGCCTGATAAGCCTGCAATAAAGCCGGGCTCATAGTAGCAGTACCTAAGCGGGCCTTAACCAGAGCCAAGCTGGGCTCTTTGCCTTCTTGTTGCAGTTGAGCTGCAATTTTTGCCACTTGTTGGCTGAGTTGTTCCATCATTTTCTTTAGTTTCACTAAAATTTAGTGAAATTTACCACCTAAGTTGTTCCTACCACTAGTGTGATTTTGTAAGTTATTGTTATTTAACGATTTTAAAAGTTGGCCCCAGTTTTGCTTTTAGCTATCAACAAGTTAAAACCAACAAGTTAAAACTCTAAGGGAAAAGCAATGAATTATTTAAAGGTATTAACAGTAGCAACAGCCTTGATGGCGTTATCTGGTTGTGTGGTGGCAATAGGTGACAATGACGACCATGACGGCGGCAATAATTCGTCATGGAAAAAAGCGCAAAAATTAAATAATCAGGTGATTAGTCAATTAAATCTGGGCGCGGAATTAGCTTCAGTGCGTGGCCAGTTAGGTACACCAGATTTCAGTGAATCATTCCGTGACGCAGGCAACGAAACTGTAGTGCTGTTTTACCGCACTCATCATGAGCACAGTGACGGCGAAACCAGCAAAGACGAATGCACTCCATTGGTATTTAAAAATGGCGTGTTAACGGGCTGGGGCGATAAGGCCTATCGTCAGTTGTAACAATCCCTGGAGTAGGGAGACCTTGCCAAATTGGCAAGGTCTCCCTTTTTTTAACACAATTCAGCAGTTTGTTATCGCAACAGTACGTTTAGCTGATCAATAACGTCAGACCAGTCTGCATCCTGTTTTAAATTCTCTGTTAAAAAACTGGCTTGTGCATCAGTCCAAAAGGATGCCTGAGCCAAAGACATGTCAGCCGGAATTTTATGACTAGCGACAAAAGCTTTGATAGCCGATGGGCTGTTGTCCAGACCGAGCTGAGCAAACAAAGTGGCCATGTCATGTGTGGTCATATCCATAATAAACTCCTTGGGTTATGTCTGTTAACTATAGTTGTCTGGCCAGGTCTCTGCATTGGCAATCTGCGGTCTGGCTGCTATGTTGATACTCAAACTAGAATAAATCACAGAGATACATCATGCCAAATCAACCCGCTCTTGATCTGAACCAGCTTAAAGCACAGTTGTTAACCCCTGATGAATTGAAATTAGCCGCCTCCCTGTTATATCAGTCTTATCATGACGATCCTGTGTTTATGGATATCTTTCAGGCTGAAAAAAGCGACTATGAACAACGATTAAGAGCTGCTATTCGGGAAGAGCTGAATGTATTCTGGCAGGAAGAACAGCCTGTGATAGGTATTTTTATTGAGCAGCAGCTATTAGGTGTGGCTTGTGTCACAGAGCCTGGTTCTAAATTGAGTGGCGACAGATTCTGGCATTGGCGCTTAAAAATGTTACTGACAGCAGGCTATGTATCTACCAGGCAATTATTAGAAAAAGAGCAGCGTATTCATGCAGCTATGCCGGTACAGCATTACCATATGCTGGCCTTCATTGCCATTTCACCTAAGTACCAGCATTTGGGCTTAGGGCATTATCTGATGCATGCGGTGGATTCGATCGTAGAGCAAAATCCGGCTTCTTTGGGCATAGGTGTTTTCGTCACGCTGGAGAAAAATAAAGCCTTTTTTAGTGCTGATCATTATCAGCAAGTGACAGAGTTGAATTTCAGCAAGGTCAAAGGTAGTTTAATGTTCAGACCAAGACAAAGCAGTCCTTTAACGCTAGTGGAGTAAGCAACTGATGTCCGGCTTTCATAGTTTTTCCGAGTTTTACCCTTATTATTTATCTGAACATAAAGACCCCGTTTGCCGCCGCTTGCATTACATTGGCTCAACTTTAGTGCTGGCGATTCTGGTTAGCCTGATGCTGACCGGCTTATGGGGCTATTGGTGGCTGATGTTAGTAGCGGGTTATGGCTTTGCCTGGGTGGGCCACTTTAAATTTGAACATAACAAACCCGCCACCTTTAAATATCCGTTTTATAGTCTGGCGGCAGATTGGGTGATGTATAAAGACTTTCTGACCGGGCAACTGGAGCAGAAACTACAGAAACTGCCTTAAATCCGGTAAGGCGGTAACTGAAAACTTAAATAACGCAGGCCGGATAAACGCAGTTCGGCCTGATAACGGCTTTCACCGTCGCTGCTAAAATCCACCTGATAGCTGGTAAACCAGCGCCATCTGTTGTCCACTTTTGCAAACTGATGTTTGCCTCTGGCGCATTCCAAAAACTGTAATTCTTGTTGTTTACATAGATGTTTGGCTAGCTTGATTGCAGTTTCATCCTGCTTACGCTGCAATAAAAACGCATAGACAAAAGCCATACCTAACAGTAATAACCAGACAAAATCCATCACGACTCCTTTATTATGAATAAGCATAATGGCGACGCTCTGGTGTTTTTGCAAGACAGCTCAGGTTCGCCCTGTGATAAAATCTGAGCCAGTTAAATCGGATCACCAGTTAAATCGGATCGGCATAAGCATGTATTTACAGGTCACAGATTTATTAAATCAAATTGAAAGCGAATTGAAAGCAGCAGAGCTTTGGGCACTTATCACACCAAGTGCAGAGGCAATGCAAAGCACAGCGCCATTTTTTTGCGACACTATGCCTTTGGAAAACTGGCTGCAATTTGTATTTTTGCCACGCATGCGTGCTTTAGTCGAAGGGCGTTTGCCATTACCGCAGCAAATAGCGGTTTGTCCTATGGCCGAAGAAGCCTTTAAACATTTAGAGAATCGCACTTTGTTGCTGATTAATCGTATTGCGGATTTGGATGAATTATTAAGTGGTAAACGTGAGCAAAGTAGTGCCAGAGCCTGAGTTAATGCCAGTTCCGGTGTTGAATATTTTGTATCAGGACGACTATTTGGTGGCGATAGATAAACCTGCAGGCATGCTGGTGCATCGCTCCTTTTTAGACCGACACGAAACTGTATTTGTGATGCAAACCCTGCGTAATCAGCTAGGACAGCATGTGTTTCCGGTACACCGGCTCGACAGGCCAACCTCTGGTGTGTTGTTATTTGCCTTATCTGCGGACGTTGCCCGTGTACTGACAGAGCAGTTAACCGAACAGCACTGGCGCAAGTTTTATCTGGCGGTGTGCCGTGGTTTTGTTCAACAAGCTGGTATTTTGGATTATCCGCTGAAAGAGCAGCTGGATAAAATTGCTGACAAACAGGCAAGTCAGGACAAAGAAAAGCAAGAAGCGGTAACGGCGTTATGGCCTTTGGCACAAGTTGAACTGCCTATAGCTATAGGTAAATATCCGGTGGCTCGTTACTCGCTGGTGGCTTTGCAACCTTTAACAGGGCGAAAACATCAGCTGCGCCGACATTTATCGCATTTACGCCACCCTATAGTGGGTGATACTACGCATGGTGAAGGCAAACATAACCGCTTGTTTGCAGAGCATTTGAATAGCCACAGATTATTATTAATAGCCAAAAGGCTGGAGTTAAAACACCCGGTCACTGGTGTTGATTTAGTGATCGAAGCGCCGCTGGGTGAAGTAGCAGAGTTATTTACAACATTGGGTTGGTCCGTAGCAGACAGCTGGTACAGTCAACTTTTTGATCAGTTAGAGTTAACGGGCTTAACGCAGTTATAAAGTAGGGGAAGTATGAAAAAAGTAGCCATTATGGTGGGCACTGTTTACGGTGGTGCTCAGTTTGTTGCCGAAGAAGCAGAGAAAATTTTACAGGCTAAAGGTTATCTGACTCAGCTGAATCTGGAGCCTAAACTGAACGACGTATTAGCTTTTGCGCCTGATATCTGGCTGGTGATCACCTCCACTACAGGGCAAGGCGATATTCCGGATAATTTGTTGCCATTCTTTATCGATGTAAAAGACAGATTCCCGCTGTTAACCGGTAAAAAATACGCTGTGATTTGTTTAGGTGACAGCGGTTATGGCGATACCTTTTGTGGTGCTGGTAAACAGTTTTCCGAATTATTGGCTGAATTACAGGGCACAGCTTTAGCTCCGGCCTTAGAGATTGATGCAGGCGAAACTCTGCAAGCTGAAGATTTAGCTTTACCCTGGATAGAGCAGCAGTTTTAATTTTATTCTAATTAAGCAGCGCCATAGTGTCTTTATAAGCAAGTCTTATAGACGCCAGCATGGAATCTTACAAAACATCCATTGATGGGCTTATTAAAAGTCTGATTGATATCTGAGCCTCTCAGTTGAACAACTGTGCTTTTTGTCTGGATATGCATATCAAGCAGGCCAAGATTAAAGGCGAAGGGGAGCTGCGATTACACCATGTAGCCATTTGGCGTGAATCACCATTGTTTAACGCTAAAGAAAAAGCAGCTTTGGCGTTAACTGAAGCTTTAACACATATTCCGGCCATCGGCATCAGCGATGAGCTGTACCGTTCAACCAAAGAACATTTTTCTGATGTGGAAATTTCTGAATTGACCTACGCAATAGGCCTGATTAATTTCTGGAACCGTATGCAAATTCTGGCTCAGATGGAACCAGGTTCACAAGACGCAGCTTTTGGTTTAACCAAAGCAGTGTTTAACTAGTAGGGGCGGGGCTTGTCCCCGCCCGTCTTGAATTCCAATAAATATTTATTGGGCTTGTCCCCGCCCGTCTTGAATTCCAATAAATCTTTATTGGACTTGTCCCCGCCCGTCTTGAATTCCAAGAAATCTTTATTGGACTTGTCCCCGCCCGTCTTGAATTCCAATAAATATTTATTGGACTTGCCTCAGCCCGTCTTATGATACCGAGGTGCCCATTGACGGGCCGGGACAAGCCGCGGCCCCTACATTACCCGTCACAACATCAAGCGAGAGCGTGCGGTCAACAAAGCTGCAGCTTCAAGTACGACGGCTTTAATCTATGCTACGCAGCAGAGCGTTGATACCCACTTTAGCGCGGGTCTGGGCATCTACTTTTTTAACGATAATAGCGGCGTACAGGCTGTGTGTGCCATCTTTAGATGGAATAGAACCTGGCACTACTACAGCACCTGCTGGTACTCGGCCATAAGTAATTTCGCCGGTTTCACGGTCGTAAATACGGGTCGACTGGCTGATATAAACACCCATTGAAAGCACTGCGCCTTCTTCGATGATCACACCTTCCACTACTTCAGAGCGGGCGCCGATAAAGCAGTTGTCTTCAATAATGGTTGGGTTAGCTTGCAGCGGCTCTAATACACCACCAATACCTACGCCACCTGATAAGTGCACGTTTTTACCAATCTGAGCACAGGAGCCCACAGTAGCCCATGTATCCACCATAGTGCCTTCACCTACATAAGCGCCAATATTGACGTATGAAGGCATCAGCACCACGTTTTTATCAATAAAGCTGCCTTTACGTACTGCGGCAGGAGGCACAACTCGTACACCTTCAGCGACAAAACGCTCGTGGGTGTAGTCGGCAAATTTCATTGGTACTTTATCGAAGAAACGGTTTTCAGCGCCGTCCATCACCTGGTTGTCATTGATACGGAAAGACAATAACACGGCTTTTTTCAGCCATTGGTGAGTGACCCATTCGCCTGCTACTTTTTCGGCAACACGGGCTTTACCGCTGTCCAACAGTTCAATAGCCGCAGTCACAGCAGCTTTGACTTCAGCTGTTACAGTAGATGGAGTAATGGATGCACGCTGTTCAAACGCGGCTTCGATAATGGATTTTAAATCTGACAAAACTTTATCCCTCTGTCACATGAGTTAATTGTTCGACAAGAACACGGCGCAGCTGTGATTGTTGATCGGCATCAAGCGCCTGATCCTGTCTCGTAGAAATCATAAAAAAGTCTTCGGCTTTTTCGCCTATGGTGGTGATTTTGGCGGCGTGAATACTGATTTCACATTGCTGGAAGACCGAGCCTATATCAGCCAGTAAACCCGGCATATCCAAAGCCGTAATTTCCACCATAGTGCGGTGTTTGTTTGAACCCGGAATAAACACAACTTTGGGCGCTATATTAAAGGGCCGCATCTGGCGGGATAAACGGGGTTTACCGCGTGCCAGATCCGGTTTACCGCTAATGTAAGTTTCCAGTGCACGTTTGAGGCTTTGTAAGCGGGATGGCGAAGTCACTGGTTCACCATTTTGCTCCAGCACCACAAAGGTATCCATCGCATAACCATCCTTGTTGGTCATGATCTGGGCATCAAAGATATTGACCTTTTTACTGTCCAAAGCTGCCACTAGATGGGCAAATAAGTTGTCCTGATCCTGTGTATAAACAAAGACCTGAGTACTGCCACGGAAGGGGGTTTTATCGACAAGCACCAAAGGCTCGTCCGGGTCTTTATGGCGCAGAATGTGTTCGCAGTGCCAGACAATTTGTTTGGGGTTATAGCGGGCGAAATAATCCGCTTTAATCCGGCCCCATAACTGCAGCACTTCTTGTTCGGTAAAACCTTGTTTTTGCAGTAGCTTCATGGCTTCTGCCTGGTTTTCGCGAATTAAATCGCGTAAATCCATAGGTTTTTCGAGGCCACGGCGGAAGGCTTTTTGCGTGCCTAAATAAAGCTCGCGTAATAACGAACCTTTCCAGTCATTCCATAAGTTGTCATTGGTGGCGCGAATATCAGCCAAGGTCAGGCAATACAAATAGTTAAGTCGGGTTTCGTCGCGCACTTTATCGGCAAACTCAGCAATGACTGCCGGGTCGTGAATATCACGGCGTTGTGCTGTCACTGACATCAATAAGTGGCTTTCGACTAACCAGGCCAGCAACTTACTATCAAAATCACTCAACTTATGCAGCTTGCCAAATTCACGAGCATCCAATGAACCTAATTCTGAGTGATCGCCACCTCTGCCTTTGGCGATGTCGTGAAAAATACCGGCCAGATATAAAATCTCCGGTTTTTCCATACGTTTGACTATATCAGTGCACAGTGGAAACTCGTTTTCGAAACCTGCTTGTGAGTAGCGGTATAAATTTTTCAGCACACGGTGAGTGTGTTCGTCCACTGTGTAGGCATGGAATAAATCGAATTGCATTTGACCGACAATATTGCGCCATGCCGGCAGGTAAGATGCCAGAATACCGTGGCGGTGCATTAGCGTAATGGCTCTGTCCATGCCACGTGGATGGCGGATGATGCTCATAAAAAGCTGACGGCAGGCTTCATAATCCTGTAAATCGCCCATCAGACGACGCCGGACTAAACGCAATAATCGAATGGTATCGGAGTGAATGCCGGTGATATTGGAGTTGTTCGCTATATGCCAGAACAATCGCAGAATATTTTCACGACGGGCAAAGACTGCATTGTCTGTGGCACGAATTAAATGACCGGTCAGCTCAAAGAAGTCATCCAGCTTTTGCTGTTTCAGCTTGCTTTGGCTATTAAGAATACTGCCGTCAAAATGCTGCAGCAACATATCGTTTAGCTCTGCGACCCGTTGCACTGTCTGGAAAAACCGTTTCATCATTCGTTCAACAGAGGCTTTACCATCATCACCAAAACCCAGCCGTTTCGCGACAGCAGGCTGATAGTCAAACAAAATACGGTTTTCGTTGCGGCCAGATTCAACGTGCAGAGCAAATCGCATTTGCCATAAATAAGCTTCACACTCCATCAGCTCCTGGTATTCATCTTCGGTCAGGTACTGATAAGCCACCAGTTCGCGCATGGTTCTGGTATTAAAGTGTTTTTTCGCCACCC
This sequence comes from Rheinheimera mangrovi, assembly GCF_003990335.1. Taxonomy (NCBI): domain Bacteria; kingdom Pseudomonadati; phylum Pseudomonadota; class Gammaproteobacteria; order Chromatiales; family Chromatiaceae; genus Rheinheimera; species Rheinheimera mangrovi. The sequence goes on from NZ_CP034683.1 coordinate 1,324,117, forward strand.
AACCTATAGTTTGGATATCACGCAGACCACCAGGGTTGGCTTTTAAATTCGGTTCTAAGTTGTATGCTGTGCCGTGGTACTGGGCATGACGCTGTTGTTGCTCGTCACGTTTGGCCTGAAAAAATGCTTGAGAAGTCCAGAAGTTATCTTTACAGACTAAAACCTGAAGCTCATCAAACAGCTCTTTGCTGCCAGTCAGCAAGCGCATTTCCATCAGGTTGGTGGCAATGGTGATGTCTTCTTTACCCAGCGTCACAGACTCTTTCACGCTACGCACGCTGTGGCCTACTTCTAAACGTAAGTCCCACAGCAGGGTAATAAATTGGCTGATTTGTTCTCTTTGCTGAGCGTCGAGTTTACTGTCGGTCAGTAACAATAAATCGATGTCAGAGCAGGGGTGCAGTTCACCCCGGCCATAACCACCAACTGCTATCAGGCTGATTTTTTTGTGTTTATGCAGATCAAAATGCTGCCATAAAGACACCAGAACCTCGTCGATAAAACGGGCCCGGGCTTTAACTAAACTGCCAACGGTTTGATGTTCGAAGGCATTTTTCAGCCAGTCGTTAAACTCAACAAAATGCTTTTTATAACTATCCAGAGTACATAAACCGGGTAAAGACTTGTTAAACGCCAGCGCCATGTTCATTTGCTTTACCTCAGGTCTTAAGCGGCCGTCGTCTGTCTGCAGACTTACTCGGCCGTGACTATTCGTTCTATGGTGTCGTCGGATCTCAGAGTTAAAATTTCGCAGCCTGTCTCTGTGACGACAATAGTGTGTTCAAACTGCGCTGATAAACTACGATCTTTAGTTACAACCGTCCAGCCGTCTTTTAACAATTTACTATGACGCTCGCCAGCGTTGATCATTGGCTCTATAGTCAAACACATACCTGTTTTTAAGGTATCACCTGTGCCAGGGCGGCCATAATGCAGTACCTGTGGGTCTTCGTGGAATACCTGACCTATGCCATGGCCACAGTATTCACGCACTACTGAGTAGCTGTGTTTTTCGGCATGCTGCTGAATCACAAAACCTATATCACCTAAACGGGCACCGTTTTTCACTTTACGAATGCCCATATACAGACATTCCTGTGTCACCCGTATTAAACGGTCCGCCATAATGCTTGGCTTGCCAATCACAAACATTTTGGAGGTATCACCGTGGTAACCATCTTTAATCACAGTGATGTCGATATTGATAATGTCGCCATCTTTGAGTTTCTTCTCTGCTGAAGGGATACCGTGGCAAATTACCTGATTGACCGAGGTACAGATGGATTTTGGAAAGCCGTGGTAATTCAGCGGGGCAGGGATAGCCTGCTGCACATCTACAATATAATTGTGGCAAATCGTGTTCAGTTCTTCGGTGGTGACACCGGCTTTGACGTAGGGCTCAATCATCTCTAATACTTCGGCTGCTAATTTGCCTGCCACACGCATTTTTTCGATCTGATCTGCTGTCTTAATAATCGCGGCCATGCCATCTCTCTCTGCTGTAAAAATACACATTTCATTGTGTTTCAAGGGTGCTTATGGTATAAAGCGCGCCGCGATTTGGCAAATCAGATTCTGCTAAAAACGCAAAACGCAGATTAAAACTGCAATTAACTAAACAACACACATACATCGACACATAATCCGGGGTGCTGCAACTCATTGAGTTACGGTCGGTTTTATGGGATGTATGGAGGCCCAACCCCATTACTAAGGAATATTTATAATGGCAAAAGTTTCTATGCGCGATATGCTCCAGGCGGGCGTACATTTCGGTCACCAAACACGTTACTGGAACCCAAAAATGAAGCCATTCATTTTCGGCGCTCGTAACCGTGTTCACATCATCAACCTGGAACAAACTGTTCCAATGATGAACGATGCTTTAGCTTTCATTCAGTCTGTTGCTGCTAAAAAAGGCAAAATCCTGTTTGTTGGTACTAAGCGCGCTGCCTCTGAAGCAATCAAAGAAGCTGCTTCTCAAGTTGACCAGTACTATGTAAACCACCGTTGGTTAGGTGGCATGCTGACTAACTGGAAAACTGTTCGCCAGTCTATCAAGCGTTTAAAAGATCTGGAATCTCAAAGCCAGGACGGTACTTTCGACAAGCTGACTAAAAAAGAAGCTTTAGACCGTACCCGTGAAATGGACAAGCTAGAAAAAAGCTTAGGCGGTATCAAAGACATGGGCGGCTTGCCTGATGTTCTGTTTGTGATCGATGCCGACCACGAACACATTGCAATTAAAGAAGCCAACAACCTGGGTATCCCAGTTGTATCTATCGTTGATACTAACTCTGATCCTAAAGGTGTTGACTATGTGATTCCAGGTAACGATGACGCTATCCGCGCTATCCAGTTATACCTGGGCGCAGTAAATCAGGCCATCACTGAAGGCCGCAGCAAAAACATCGAAGTTCAGGCTGAATCTGAAAACTTCGTAGCTGCTGAGTAATTGCATTGTCTCTGTAGCCTTGTAATCAAGGCTACATAAAGCAAGTTTAAACTTACAGGGGCATTTGCCCCTGTTTGTCCACGAAAAAATTTTGCGAGGAACTCCCCATGGCTGTAACTGCCGGTTTGGTAAAAGAATTACGCGAGCGCACTGGCGCTGGCATGATGGACTGCAAAAAAGCTCTAGAAGAAACTGCAGGTGACATCGAAGGCGCAATCGAATTAATGCGTAAAAATGGTCAGGCTAAAGCTGCCAAGAAAGCTGGCCGTATCGCCGCTGAAGGTACTGTGATCACTCGCGTTGGTAACGGTTATGCTGTTGCAATCGAATTTAACTGTGAAACAGATTTCGTAGGCCGTGACGCAAGCTTCCTGGCTTTCGCTAACGCTGCTGCTGATCTGGCTCACGCCAACAAACTGTTCACTGTAGAAGAGCTGTCTGCAGCTCAACTGGGCGACAGCACTGTTGAAGAAGCACGCGCGACGCTGGTGACTAAAATCGGTGAAAACATCAACATCCGTCGTATCGCTGTAGCTCAGGGTGACGTGATTGGTCAGTACACTCACTCAGGCCGTATCGGCGTGTTAGTGGTACTGGAAGGCGGTAACGAAGATATCGCTAAAGACGTTGCTATGCACGTTGCTGCTAACAACCCTTCATTCCTGACTCCAGAGTCAGTACCAGCTGAAGTTGTTGCTAAAGAGCAAGAAATCCAGATCGAAATCGCTATCAACAGCGGCAAGCCAAAAGAAATCGCAGAGAAGATGGTTGCTGGTCGTATGACCAAGTTCACTGGCGAAGTTTCTTTAACTGGCCAGATGTTCGTAAAAGATCCTTCAATCACTACTGGTGATTTCCTGAAACAAAACGGTGCTAAAGCTGTTAGCTACATCCGTTTAGAAGTAGGTGAAGGCATCGAGAAGCAGGAAACTGATTTCGCTGCTGAAGTCGCTGCTCAAATCGCTGCTGCTAAGAAGTAATTTACGCTTTAGCAATGCTTTGAAACCAGCTAGAATAACCGCGACCTGACCTTTGTCTGTCGCGGTTTTTTTTGTGTGCAGTTTAGGAAGTACGGCTGATTGTGTTAACCCAACATGCTGTATGACCTGACAATATGCAAGTAATCGACAGTAATGGTTATACCTTCCAGATAAATGAGGACCTCATGAGCAATCCAAAACTCGCCTACAGAAGAATTTTATTAAAACTCAGTGGTGAAGCCCTGATGGGTGAAGAAGGCTTTGGTATAGACCCTAAAGTGCTGGATCGGATGGCTCAGGAAATCAAAGAGCTGGTTGAATTAGGTATCCAGGTCGCCATAGTCATAGGTGGCGGTAACATTTTCCGTGGCGAAGGTTTAGCAAAAGCTGGTATGAACCGTGTGGTTGGTGACCATATGGGTATGCTGGCGACAGTGATGAACGGTCTGGCCATGCGTGATGCGCTGCACCGCGCTTTTGTAAACGCTCGTCTGATGTCAGCAATTCCTCTGAACGGTGTGTGTGACAATTACAGCTGGGCTGAAGCCATTAGCTTATTAAAATCTGGCCGCGTGGTGATTTTTTCTGCAGGTACAGGTAACCCGTTTTTTACTACCGACTCAGCCGCTTGTTTACGTGGTATTGAAATTGAAGCCGATGCTGTATTAAAAGCTACTAAAGTAGACGGTGTCTATTCAGCTGACCCGGTGAAAGACCCAACTGCAACTCTGTACAGCAAGTTAAGCTATACAGAAGTATTGGAAAAAGAATTAAAAGTCATGGATTTAGCGGCCTTTACGCTGGCCCGTGACCATAACATGCAAATTCGTGTATTCAATATGAATACGCCAGGTGCACTGAAACGTGTGGTGCTGGGTGAAGAAGAAGGCACAGTAATCGACCACGCTGAAAAATTACAGTAAACTAACTGCCACTTTTTTGGTGTAGCAAAAAAAGGATAGCCAAAGTGATTAACGATATTCTCAAAGACAGCAAAACCCGGATGGAAAAAAGCGTTGAAGCGCTGAAAGGCCAATTGTCCAAAATCCGTACCGGCCGTGCTCACCCAAGTTTATTAGACGGCATTCAAGTGTCTTACTACGGTGCCAGCACACCGTTACGTCAGGTGGCCAACGTGTCAGTAGAAGATGCCCGTACTCTGACCATCAGCGTATTTGATAAAACTCTGATCCAACCTGTAGAGAAAGCTATTCTGCAGTCAGATTTGGGTTTAAACCCAATGAGCGCTGGTACCACTATTCGTGTGCCATTGCCTCCACTGACTGAAGAGCGTCGTCGTGATTTAGTTAAAGTTGTACGTAACGAAGCTGAAGGTGCGCGTGTTGCTGTACGTAACATCCGCCGTGACGCTAACGCTGATCTGAAGACTTTATTAAAAGATAAAGAAATTGGTGAAGACGATGAACGTAAAGCAGCAGACGAAGTTCAGAAGCTGACGGATGCCTTTGTGAAGAAGGTTGACGAAGTTTTAGCGGACAAAGAAAAAGAGTTGATGGAAGTTTAATCAACCTCGCCCTGATTAGGGAAATAGCGCCGTGTAGGGTATACTTCGCGGCGTTTTTTATTATTGTGACAAGGTCAGATTCAGATGACAGAAGTGCAAACCGCGTTACAAAACGCGTTGCCACAACATGTCGCCATTATCATGGACGGCAACGGACGCTGGGCTGAACGGCAAGGCAGACCCCGGGTATGGGGCCATAAAAAAGGCGTGGACGCAGTGCGTCGTGCTGTAAGCTTTTGCCGTAAATTAGGTATCAAATCACTTACCTTATTTGCCTTTAGCAGTGAAAACTGGCGTCGGCCTGAAGACGAAGTTAGCGGGCTGATGCAACTGTTTTTACTGGTATTACAGCAGGAAGTGAAAACCCTGCATAAGAACAATGTACGGCTGAATATTATCGGAGACTTGTCTCCTTTTAGCGACAAACTAAAACAACATATTAAAGAGGCGCAACAGCTTACTGCTCAGAATACAGCTTTGACCCTGAATGTTGCCGCTAACTATGGCGGACGCTGGGACATAGTGCAGGCAACACAACAGTTAGCTCAGAAAGTGGCTAATGGTGAGATGACCGCTGCACAGATTGACGAACAAATGTTATCAGGTTGCATGCAGATGCATGACCAGCCGGAATTGGATCTGATGATCCGCACCGGTGGTGATGTGCGCATCAGTAACTTTTTGTTGTGGCAAGCTGCTTATGCTGAGTTATGGTTTACCGAAACCTTATGGCCTGACTTTGATGATCAGGTGTTTTCGGAAGCTTTGGCAACCTACGCCAGTAGAGAAAGGCGTTTTGGTTGTACCGGAGCTCAAATCCGTGAGCTGGCAATGCGTCCGATACAAGGATAACCAATTTGTTTAAGCAACGAGTTATTACAGCCCTGATCATGGCGCCTTTGGCGTTAGCCGCAGTATTTTTCCTTCCTTTACACTATTTTGCTATTTTTATTGCCGCCGCTTTTTTAATTGGCGCCTTGGAATGGAGCTTGTTTTGTGGCTACAAAACGAAGTCCAGCCAATATAGTTTCGTCACAGTTGTGGCGCTGAGCATGGCGCTTATTTACTGGCAACTGCCTTACACCGCTTATTGGCCTGTGCAACTTGATGCGCTGAGCAACGGCTTGTTGGCAATAGGCGTTATATGGTGGCTGATTGCTGTACTTTTGGTATTAAGTTACCCGCGTAGTAGCCAAAGCTGGGAAAAAGGCCATTTACGCCGTGCTTTAATGGGCTGGCTGACGTTAGTGCCAGCCTGGACAGCCTTATTATTAATTCGTTCTGTCGATTTTCATCAATCCAGTTACACAGGTGCCTGGTTAATTTGTTTATTGCTGGGGATTGTCTGGGCCGCTGATATTGGTGGCTACTTTATTGGCAAACCTTTTGGTAAACGCAAATTATTGCCTGCTGTCAGTCCAGGTAAAACTCTGGAAGGCATGCTTGGCGGCGTGGCCTTTGTGATGCTGCTGGTCACTGCTGTGGCTTATTATCAAGGGTTTCCGGAAGAAACCGCAGTATGGTATCTGGCTGCTTTGGTGTTAACGATTTTATCGGTGTTTGGTGATTTAAGTGAAAGTATGTTTAAGCGTGTTGCAGGCTTAAAAGACAGCGGCAGCATTATCCCGGGGCACGGTGGTATCTTAGATCGCATCGACAGTCTGACCGCCACAGCACCACTTTATGCCGTATTAGTTGCACTGATTGGGGGCTTCGCGTAATGCGGACTCTAGTGATCCTTGGTGCTACAGGCTCAATTGGCTGCAATACGCTGGACGTTGTGGCCATGCACCCCGATGACTATCAGGTGCTGGGCTTAACTGGCGCCACTCAGGTCGATAAGCTTTTTGCGCAAATTCAGCAATTTAAACCACGTTACGCGGTGATGACAGACCCGCTAGCCGCAGACCAATTACGTCAACTGGTAAAAGAGGCCAATCTTCCGACCGAAGTCTGGGCTGGTGCTCAGGCGCTTTGTGATTTAGCTGCTCACCCAGATGCAGATATGGTAATGGCGGCTATTGTTGGCGCTGCAGGTTTATTGCCGACTCTGGCTGCGGTAGAACAAGGCAAAACTGTTTTACTGGCGAATAAAGAAGCGCTGGTGATGAGTGGTGAGCTGTTTATCAATAAAGTGCAGCAGCATGGCGCGACTTTGTTACCTATTGATAGCGAACATAATGCTATTTTTCAGTGTCTGCCTTCCGCCTTACAGCAAAATACCGCCACCCAAAAATTATCTGATTACGGTATCAGCAAGCTATTGCTGACAGGCAGTGGTGGTCCGTTTTTACGGAAAGACCTGAATGAGTTTTCTGCTATCACACCAGCTCAGGCAGTGGCTCACCCAAATTGGGTGATGGGCCAGAAAATTTCAGTCGACAGTGCCACTATGATGAATAAAGGCTTGGAGTTTATTGAAGCACGCTGGTTGTTTAACTGTGCTGCAGACGATATTCAAGTGGTTATACATCCGCAAAGCATTATCCATTCAATGGTGCAGTACACTGACGGTTCTGTGTTGGCACAGTTGGGCCAGCCTGATATGCGCACTCCAATAGCTCATGCGCTGGCTTACCCACACCGTATTCAAACTACTGTAAAACCACTGAATTTTTTTGAGCTGGCAGACTTTAGTTTTTCCAAACCTGAACCTCAACGTTACCCTAATTTATATCTGGCGATAACAGCTTGTGGTTATGGTCAGGGCGCAACTACAGCACTAAATGCAGCCAACGAAATAACGGTCGCTGCTTTTTTAGCTGGCCACATTCGCTTTACCGATATAGCTCTGTTAAACGAAAAAGCATTGGAGCGTTTTGCCACTATAAAAGCGCCTGATTTAGAAAGCATTCTGGATCTTGATCAACAAGCCAGAGCTTATATGCAAGACCAACTGAAAAAGGTGAGTTAATGTCGGGTTTCGTTTGGAATTTAATCAGCTTTGTGGTTGCTATTGGCCTGCTGGTCACTGTGCATGAGTTTGGTCATTTCTGGGTGGCGCGAAAAAACAATGTGCTGGTGAAACGTTTTTCTATAGGTTTTGGTAAAGCCATTTACCGCTGGCGTGATAAGCAAGGCACAGAGTTTGTCATAGCCATGATCCCGTTAGGGGGTTATGTCCGGATGCTGGATGAGCGGGTAGACCCGGTATTACCGCAGTTTAAAGACTTAAGTTTTAACAGCAAAACAGTAGGGCAGCGTATGGCTATTATTGCTGCTGGCCCTATAGCTAATTTCCTGTTTGCTATCCTGCTGCTGTGGGGCATGTACCTGATAGGCGTGCCGAACATTAAACCTGTGATAGGGCAGGTGACAGCAGAATCCATCGCTGCTAAAGCTGGTGTTCCTTCTAAGGCGCAGATCACCGCTATCAACGGAGAACCGGCCGAAGACTGGCGGGCCATTAGCTTATTGCTGGTTGAGCAAGTCGGCAGTCCTGCCGTAGATATTACAGTGCAGCAACTTGAGGGTAGCGATCAAAGCTATCAGCTGGATTTAACAGATTGGGTTTTTGATCCGGATAAACAAAGCGTATTTGGCAGCTTAGGCTTAGAACCACTGCGTCCGGAAGTGTTGAATGAAATCAGCCAAATCCAGCCAGGTTCTGCAGCTGAAGCTGCAGGTTTGCAGTTAGGTGATAAATTAGTTTCGGTGGACGGCAAAACAGTCACCGACTGGAATGCTGTGGTGACGCTAGTGCAAAACAGCGCAGAACGGCCACTGTTGTTTGGTATTGAGCGTAACAGCCAGCCTATGGATATTCTGGTGACTCCGCAAAGCCGTGAAACCGCGGATGGTTTTCATCAGGGCTACCTTGGTGTCAGTCCAAAAGTATTGCCCTGGCCTGAACATTTATTGTTCACTCAGCAATATGGCCCTGTACAGTCGGTCTGGGTTGGGGTAGAAAAGACCTGGCAATTGGTGCGGTTAAGCTTCTCAATGATTGGAAAATTCATTTTTGGTGATATTTCTGTCAAACATTTAAGCGGTCCAATTTCGATAGCACAAGGCGCTGGAAGCAGCGCAGATATTGGCTTGATTGCCTTTATTTCCTTTTTAGCACTGATCAGTGTCAACCTTGGGGTGATAAATTTACTGCCCCTGCCTATTTTGGATGGTGGCCATTTAATGTATCTTGTGCTGGAACTAATACGCGGCAAACCTGTCTCTGAGAAGGCGCAGGAGCTGGGTTTCCGGATCGGAGCTCTGTTGCTGCTGACATTAATGGGAATTGCGCTGCTCAACGATATTTCTCGTTTGTAATAAACTAATCAAAAGTAGTCCAAAACAATGACAATTAAACGATTAGTAGCTGCGATGTTACTTGCTGGTTTAAGTAACTCGGTGCTCGCTGAACAATCATTTACTGTGCAAGACATTCAGGTCGAAGGCTTGCAGCGTGTTGCGCTTGGTGCAGCATTAAATAATTTGCCGTTTAATATCGGCGATACCATCACTGAAGCATCCTTATCGCGCAGTATTAAAAGTCTGTACGCGGCGGGCCACTTCGACAATATTCAGGTATTTCGTGACGGCAATACCGTCATTTATCGCTTAAAAGAGCGTCCTACCATTAACAATATAGAATTTGATGGTAATAAAGACATCAAAGAAGAACAGTTGAACGAAAGTTTGACAGGCCAGAAAATTATTGTTGGTGAGCCTTTAGATAAAACCGTGATCAAAGAAGTTGAAAACGGTTTAACTGAGTTCTACCATGGCGTGGGTAAATACAACGCTGCGGTTCAAATGAAGGTGACTTATTTACCTCGTAACAGGGTCAATCTGAAAATCGAATTCGAAGAGGGCGATGCCGCTTCTGTTCGTCAGATCAACGTGGTTGGTAACGAAATATTCAGCGACGAAGAACTGCTGAAAAATATCGAATCTATGTACGATCTGCCCTGGTGGCGTTTCTTATCGTCAGACCGGTATCAGAAGCAAACTTTGCAAGGCGACTTTGAAAAAATCCGTAGCTACTATCTAGACCGTGGTTATCTGCGTTTTAATATCGATGCCAACCAGGTTTCTGTCAGTACGGATAAAACCTCTGTCTACGTCACAATGAACGTGACTGAAGGTGAACAATACACTATCACTGGCGTTGACTTTGTTGGTGATCTGATTGGCCAGGATGCTTTTATCAAGGCACTGTTACCCTTAAAAGCCGGCCAGTTGTATAACGGCGCTCTGGTGACCTATACAGAAGAAAGTATTGCCAAGTTACTGGCACGTTTTGGTTATGCCAACTCGAAAGTCCGCACTATTCCGACTATCGATGATGATACCAAAGAAGTGGCTTTGACCATCAGCGTTGATCCTGGCAAACGTGTTTATGTGCGTCGTCTGGAAGTGGCAGGTAATGCGTCGACGAAAGACGAAGTTATTCGTCGTGAAGTTCGCCAGATGGAAGGTGCATGGTTATCTAACGATGCGCTTGAACTGTCTAAAGAACGTATTCAGCGCTTGCCTTACGTCGAAAAAGTTGAATTTGAAACCAAAGAAGTCGCAGGAGTAGATGACAAGGTTGACGTCAGCTACAAAATTAAAGAGCAGCCATCAGGTAACTTTAATGCAGGTATTTCTTATGGCGACTTTCAGGGCCTGTCTTTCCAGATTGGTGTGGAACAGCAAAACTTCTTTGGTACAGGTAACTCTGCGGGTATCAGCTTAAGTACCAACAGATACAACAAACAGATTTCATTGTCTGTGACCGACCCATATTTCACACTGGATGCGATAAGTTTAGGTGGCCAGATATTCTATTCAGATACTGACTATTCCAGCTTGTCTTCGAACTTAGAAGCTTATAAACAAAAACGTTATGGTTTTGGTGCTTCTGTTGGTTATCCAATCAACGAATACAACAGATTAAACTTCGGCACTAACTATGCGGTAAACGAAATTAATTCATTATCTGAATATGACCAGTTACGTCATTTCAGAGCTGTGTTAATGGATAAAAACGATCCGGATGGTGGTTACAAGTTTACTAACTACGAGCTGATCGCCAGCTGGGTTCAAAGCACATTAAACCGTGGTTTGTTTCCGACTGCTGGTCATGAAATAGTACTGAGTGGTCGTGTGACCACACCAAATTCCGATTTACAGTATTATAAAACTACATTTTCAGCCCGTAAGTATATTCCGCTGAGTAACGACCATCGCTGGTCTTTCTTAAGTAAGCTGGATTTAGGTTATGGTAACGGTTACGGTAATAAAGACGGTTATGACTACACATTACCCTTTACCGAAAACTTTTATGCCGGTGGTCAGAACTTACGTGGTTTCGAAGCCCGTATTATCGGCCCACATGCGATTTACCGTCAGGTTAGCACAGTGCCTGGATTGCCGAATCCAACAACAGGTTCGGGTGGACCTTACCCAACGGACCCAAGCTTCGACACTTATTTAGTGTCTCCACGATCAACGGGTGGTAATGCCATGGCTATTGCTACCCTTGAATTAATCACACCAACACCTTTTGTTGGTGAGGATTATGTGAACCAGATACGTACCAGCTTATTTGTTGATGCGGGTAACGTCTGGGACACAGAGTTTGACCTTAGTCGTTACAATGGCTTAAACCCGTCATCAAGTCAGAATTTCAATAGTCCGGCATTGCTGGATTATTCTGACCCGGGTTTGATCCGTGTTTCGACAGGTTTATCTGTACAATGGATTTCACCTATGGGTCCATTGACATTTAGTTTGGCTAAAATCATCCAGAAAGAAGAGGGTGATGATCAAGAAAACTTTAGTTTCAATATTGGTACTACATTCTAAATTTATGGGAAAGGGAAACACATGTTTAAGCAAAGCTTAGCAAAAACTGCATTGGTACTGATGGCTGGTCTGTTGATGGCCGGTACTGCTGCAGCAAAAGAAATGAAAATTGGTATCGTAGACGTGCAGGCTATTGTTGCCCAGTTGCCTCAAACAACCACTATTCAAAATACATTAAAAGCTGAGTTCGAAGGCCGCATTGCTGAAGTGCAAAAGCTGGAAAAGGACATCGCATTCAATCAAGAAAAATTAAAGCGTGATGGTGCGACCATGAACGACAAGCAGAAAAAAGATCTGCAGGCCGAGATGGAAAAGCAAATGCGCAGTTATGAGCAGTTAGCTCGTCCTTTGGATGAAGACTATCGCACCCGTCAGGCTGAAGAACGTAACAAGCTGATGGGGTTAGTGAAAACTGCTATCGACAGTCTTGCGAAAAAAGACAACTACGACCTGATCTTAAATGCTCAGGCTGGTGTGTTTGTTAAGCCTGAATATGACATCTCTAATGCTGTTGTAGCTCAGGTGAGCAAAGCCAAATAATGGCAAAGCTTACTTTAGCTTTTATAGCTGAGCAGTTAAATGCTCAGCTAATTGGAGACGCCACGGCACTGATTAGTGCCGTTGGTACTTTGGAAGAGGCGACAAGCCAGCAGATCAGCTTCTTATCTAATAGTAAGTACCGCAAGTTTTTGCAATCGACTCAAGCCGGTGCTGTACTGATTAAAGCTGATGATGTGAGCTACTGTCCGGTTAATGCGCTGGTGGTAAATGACCCTTATGTGGCTTTTGCTAAAATAGCCCAATTATTAGATTCAACACCTGCTGCCGCTTATGGGCGGGGGCAGAATATAGTGATAGACCCTTCAGCTACAGTGCCTGATACAGTCGTGATAGGCCCCAATGTGGTGATTTCCGCTGGTGCCGTCATTGGTGAGAATGTACAAATTGGCGCTGGTTGTTTTATTGGCGAACGGGTTCAAATCGCCGATGGCTGTAAAATCTGGCCTAACGTAACCTTTTATCATGGCGTAAAGCTTGGTAAAAATTGTCTGGTACACAGCGGTGCTGTGATAGGTGCAGATGGCTTTGGTTTTGCTAACGAACGTGGGCGCTGGCTGAAAATTCCTCAGGTTGGTACTGTCATCATAGGTGACGATACCGAAGTGGGTGCCAATACCACCATAGACCGTGGCGCTTTAGGCGATACAGTGATTGGTAAAAACGTGATTCTGGACAATCAGGTACAAATTGCTCATAACGTGCAAATAGGCGATCACACAGCCATTGCAGGTTGTACAGTTGTAGCTGGCAGCACTAAAATTGGCCGTTATTGTATTATTGGTGGTGCCTGCGCTATTAATGGTCATATGGAAATTTGTGACGGCGTGCAAATTACCGGCATGTCGATGATTATTAAATCCATCACTGAAAAAGGTATTTATTCATCCGGTACTCCGGCCAGCACCAATCTGGAATGGCGGAAAAATAGCGTCCGGTTTCGTCAACTGGATCAGATGTATCAAAAATTACGGGAACTTGAGCAGCAAATGGCAGCTTTGTCCCTACCGCCTTCAAAAGACGAATAATATAAAAGAGGTTCACTTTGGCTAACCAATTGAATATCCTTGAAATACAGGAAATCATGGCCTTGCTGCCACATCGCTATCCATTCTTAATGATCGACCGGGTTCTTGATTACACGCCGGGCGAATCTTTAACTGCTATTAAAAACGTCACAATCAATGAGCCGATCTTTACCGGACACTTCCCTACTATGCCAATTTTCCCTGGTGTATTAATTCTGGAAGCTTTGGCTCAGGCCACTGGCATTTTAGGTTTTAAGACAGTGACAGAACGCTCTGAAAACGAGCTGTATTTATTTGCTGCTATCGACGAAGCTCGTTTCAAGAAACCTGTTGTTCCTGGCGATCAATTGGTGCTGGAAGTGAAGTTTTTGAAAGAACGCCGTAATTTGTGGAAGTTTTATGGTGAAGCCAAAGTGGATGGCCAGGTCGTTTGTAGTGCTGAACTGATGTGTGCCAGAAGAGAGCTTTAATATGATCCATCCTACCGCTGTGATAGAACCCGGTGCCGTACTTGGTCAAAACGTCAAAGTTGGACCATTTTGTTATATTGCTGCTAACGTGGTGATTGGCGATGACACAGTGCTTGAATCTCATGTGGTGCTGAAAGGCCCAACCGTCATGGGCAAAGGCAATCATTTTTACCAGTTCACCAGCATAGGTGAAGATTGCCAGGATAAAAAATATAATGGCGAGCCGACAGAACTGATTATTGGTGACAACAATGTGTTCCGTGAAAACTGTACTGTGCATCGTGGTACTGTGCAGGATAAAGGCGTCACCCGTATTGGCTCGAATAACCTCTTTATGAACAATACCCACGTTGCTCACGACTGTGTGATTGGCGATAACGTGATTTTTGCCAGTGGTGCTCAGTCAGCTGGTCATGTACATATTGGCGATTGGGCTATTTTAGGTGGCATGAGTGGTATTCACCAATTCTGCCATATAGGCGCTCACGCCTTTATCGGCGGTGGTTCTATAGTGGTGAAAGACGTACCTCCTTACCTGATGGCGCACGGCTCACATGCTGTACCTGCTGGTTTAAACCTTGAAGGTTTAAAACGCCGTGGCTTTAGCAGCGATGCTATTTTGGAAGTACGTCGGGCTTACAAAGAAGTCTATCGTAAAGGTTTAACAGTGCAGGAAGCTTTGGATGCTCTGGCAGAAAAATCTGCCGAATTCCCGGAAGTCAAAGCCTTCACTGATTTTATCGCCAACTCCAGCCGTGGCATTATTCGCTGATGGTTGAGTTGCAATCCAAGGTTGCTCCTTGTTCAGTGAAAATCGCCTTAGTCGCCGGGGAACACTCCGGCGATATTTTAGGTGCTGATTTAATCCGTGCTTTAAAGCTGCTGTATCCGCAGGCTGAATTTTACGGCATAGGCGGTGAGCGCATGAAAGCGGAAGGCTTTCAGGCTTTGTTTGATATGGAAGAGCTGGCGGTGATGGGCATAGTGGAAGTCTTAGGCCGCTTGCCTCGCCTACTGCAAGTGCGCAAAGAGCTGCTAGCTAATCTTACTGCCACACAGCCTGATGTCTTTATTGGCATAGATGCGCCGGATTTTAATATTCCGGTGGAGCTTAAACTCAAAGCCGCTGGTATTAAAACTGTGCATTATGTCAGCCCTTCGGTCTGGGCATGGCGGCAAAAACGTATTTTTAAAATAGCCAAAGCGACCAACATGGTGCTGGCGTTATTGCCTTTTGAAAAAGCCTTTTACGACAAGTTTACTGTGCCTTGTAGTTTTGTTGGCCATACGCTGGCTGATCAAATGCCTTTGCAGCCAGATAAAGCCGCTGCTAAAACAGAACTTGGTTTAAAACCAGAAGCACCAGTGCTGGCGATCATGCCTGGCAGCAGAACCAATGAAATCAAATTATTAGCTGCAGATTACCTGCTTGCGGCAGCAGAGCTTAAAGCTCAGCAACCTGAATTGCAGCTGATTTGTAATATGGTAACAGAGCAAAAAGCAGAGTTGTTCCGTCAGATCAAACAGCAGATTGCCCCTGATCTAGCAGTGCAACTGGAAATAGGCAAAGCCCGAACGACGCTAACGGCGGCTGATGCAGTCTTTATCGCCTCAGGCACGGCCACTTTAGAAGCCATGCTGGCCAAAACCGCTATGGTGGTGGGCTATAAGATGAACTGGCTGACGCACCAAATTGCCAAACGCTTAGTGAAACTGAAATTCTTCAGCCTACCGAATTTATTGGCTGATAAAGCTTTAGTGACAGAACTGCTGCAAGAGCAGGTCACAGTGCAGAACTTAGTCATGGCTATGGCACCTTTATTACAAGATCAAAATGCGCAGCAAGCATGTGTGGGCTCTTTTACAGAGCTGCATCAACTGATCCGTTGTAACGCCAGCGAACAAGCAGCTGCGGCAATAGCAAAAGTGATGGAAAACCCTGTATGAGTGTGAAAGCTCTGAATGCTGAAACCTACCAAAGACCACAAGTTCAGCTGATTTGTGGTGTTGACGAAGTAGGGCGCGGTCCCCTGGTTGGCGCTGTAGTGACAGCTGCTGTGATCCTTGACCCGAATAACCCTATTGTTGGTTTAAACGATTCGAAAAAACTGTCAGAAAAAAAACGCCTGCAGCTTGCTGAAGAAATTAAAGCTAAAGCCTTAAGCTGGAGTTTAGGCCGGGCTGAAGTGCATGAAATTGATAGCTTAAATATCTTACACGCTACTATGCTGGCGATGACCCGTGCTGTACAGGGGCTGCATATCAAACCCGAATGGGCTTTGATAGACGGCAACCGTGTGCCTAAAGATATAGGTGTGCAGGCCAGTGCTGTGGTCAAAGGCGATGCTTTAGTGCCTGAAATCAGCGCAGCTTCTATTTTGGCTAAAGTGGCGCGGGATGACGAAATGCAGCAACTGGATGCCGCTTATCCGCAGTATGGTTTTGCGGGTCATAAGGGGTATCCGACCGCAGAGCACTTAGCTGCAATTAAAACTCATGGTGTGATTAACGAGCACAGACGTAGTTTTAAACCTGTCCGCGACGTATTGGAGTCTGTTGTGGGGGCAGCTCATGGCTGATCCGGGTTTTATTCATTTACGGGTGCACAGCGACTTTTCGATGGTCGACGGCATCAAAAAAATAAAGCCTATAGTCAAAGCGGCGAAAGAGCTGAATATGCCTGCGCTGGCTTTAACAGACCAGATGAATATGTGTGGTCTGGTGCGTTTCTACAGTACAGCGCATGAAGCTGGTATTAAGCCGATTGTCGGGGCTGATTTGTGGGTGCAGCATCCGCTGTTTCCGGGCGATGGCTGTCGGTTACTGATCCTGGCTTCAGACAATACTGGCTATCAGAATCTGACTATGTTGCTGTCCAAAGCTTATTTACGCGGCCATGTGCAGCATAAACCGCAAATAGACCACGACTGGCTGGTGGAATACAAAGAAGGCCTGATTGTATTATCAGGTGCCAAAGATGGCCCTCTCGGCAAAGCCTTAATCAAAGGCAATGCCCCCAGCGCTTTGGCTTTAGTGCAGTTTTATCGTGAACATTTCCCAAATCGGTTTTTTATTGAACTGACTCGCACCGGTCGTCCTGACGAAGAAACTTATATTCAGGCTGCAGTAGAACTGGCAGAACGTGAACAGTTGCCTGTGGTTGCCACGAACGAAGTGGTGATGTTAAGCCCTGATGATTTTCCGGCCCATGAAATCCGGGTGGCTATCCATGATGGTTACACCTTAGAGGATAAAAGACGGCCGAAAAACTACAGCGAACAGCAGTACCTGCGCTCGGCAGATGAAATGCTGGAGCTGTTTTCCGATATACCAGAAGCCTTACAAAACTCAGTTGAAATCGCCAAACGTTGTAATGTCACCATACGATTAGGCGAATACTTCCTGCCGGCTTTCCCGACTGGTGGTTTATCTGACGCTGACTTTTTGGTATTAAAATCCAAAGAAGGTCTGGAAAAACGTTTGCTGCAGTTATTCCCGGATCCGGAAGTACGTGCGGTCAAAAGGGGCGAATACGACGAACGTTTAGACATTGAACTTGGCGTAATCAACCAGATGGGATTCCCTGGTTACTTCCTTGTTGTTATGGAATTTATCCAGTGGAGTAAAGATAACGATATTCCGGTTGGCCCAGGCCGGGGTTCTGGTGCTGGTTCTTTAGTGGCTTATGCTCTGAGTATTACCGATCTGGACCCGCTGGAATTTGATCTGCTGTTCGAACGTTTCTTAAACCCTGAGCGGGTCTCAATGCCCGACTTTGACGTCGACTTCTGTATGGACAGACGCGACGAAGTGATAGAACACGTTTCCGACATGTACGGCCGAGAAGCTGTATCGCAAATTATCACCTTCGGTACTATGGCGGCCAAAGCGGTAATTCGCGACGTAGGCCGGGTGCTGGGTCATCCTTATGGTTTTGTTGACCGCATCTCCAAATTGATACCGCCAACACCAGGCATGACACTGGAACAGGCTTTTAAAGAAGAGCCACGTTTACCTGAATTGTACGCTGCCGATCAGGAAGTCAAAGATCTAATCGACATGGCGCGTCAGCTGGAAGGTGTAACCCGAAACGCCGGTAAACACGCCGGTGGTGTGGTAATAGCGCCGACTAAAATTACCGACTTTGCCCCTGTGTACTGTGACGAAGAGGGCAATAACCCTGTCACTCAGTTTGATAAAAACGATGTGGAATACGCAGGTCTGGTGAAGTTCGACTTCCTCGGTTTACGCACACTGACTATCTTGCAGTGGGCTGTGAATATGACCAACGAGCGTCTGACCCGTGAAGGCAAGCCGCTGGTGGATATCAATACTATTCCGCTGACCGACCGCAAGAGTTTTGACGTGCTGATGAAAGCAGATACCACAGCGGTATTCCAGCTTGAATCCCGTGGTATGAAAGACTTAATACGCCGTCTGCAACCCGACTGCTTCGAAGATATGATAGCCCTTGTGGCTTTATTCCGTCCTGGTCCTTTGCAGTCAGGCATGGTAGATAACTTTATCGACCGAAAACGCGGCCGTGAAGAAATCTCTTATCCGGATTCCACCTGGCAACACGAGTCGCTCAAGCCTATCCTGGAGCCGACCTACGGCATTATCCTGTACCAGGAACAGGTCATGCAAATCGCGCAGGTCTTGTCTGGTTATTCACTGGGCGGCGCTGACTTATTACGCCGTGCTATGGGTAAAAAGAAACCTGAAGAGATGGCCAAACAGCGCGATACGTTCCGTGATGGTGCTGTGGCCAATGGCGTCGACGCCGAACTGTCGATGAAAATTTTCGACTTAGTAGAGAAGTTCGCAGGCTACGGTTTCAACAAATCTCACTCCGCGGCTTACGCGCTGGTGTCGTACCAGACGCTGTGGATGAAGGCGCATTATCCGGCTGAGTTTATGGCCGCTGTAATGTCTGCCGATATGGATAACACCGACAAAATTGTTATTCTGGTGGATGAATGTGAGCATATGAAGCTCAAACTTATTCCGCCTGATGTGAATTCTGGTGAATATAAATTTACGGTAAATCGTCAGGGCCATATTGTTTATGGCATAGGCGCGATAAAAGGTGTGGGGGAAGGTCCGGTTGAGGCTATCTTAGCTGCGCGGGCTAAACACGGAACATTCACAGATTTGTTCGACTTCTGTAATAAAGTTGATTTAAAACAGCTGAACCGCCGCGTGATTGAAAAGCTGATTTTATCCGGCGCTATGGACCAATTAGGCCCACACCGTGCTGCTATGATGGCAACTTTAGAAGAAGCGATGAAAGGCGCAGAGCAGCAGGCCAAAGCCGAAGCTATGGGCCAATCTGATTTATTTGGTTTAATGGCTCCAGAGCCAGAAAACGCAGCCAGTGCCTTTAAACAAGTGCCGATTTGGCCGGACGAAGTATGGCTGGAAGGCGAACGCGAAACCTTAGGTTTATACCTGACTGGTCACCCTATCAACAGGTATCTGGTGGAGTTACCTCATTACAGTTCTGGCCGTTTAGTCGATATGCAGCCAGGCCGCCGGGATCAGGTGGTGCATGCTGCAGGTTTAGTCTTGTCTGTGCGCACTATGATCAATAAAAAGGGCAGACGTTGGGCTATTGTCACTTTGGATGACAAATCTGCGCGCTTAGATGTACGTTTTTTCCCCGAACAGTTCGAAAACTTCGAGCATTTGCTGCAAAAAGACAAAATTTTGGTGGTGTCGGGACAGGTCAGCTTTGATGATTTCAGTGGTGGCCTTACAATGTCCGGCCGCGAAGTAGTGGACATTATAGCTGCGCGGGAAAAATGCTTAAAATCCTTGACCTTAACTGTACATCAGCAGCAAATGGGACTGGATTATCTGCAAAAACTGCAGCAAGCTATGCACGAATTTAAATTAGGCACAGTGCCTGTGAAGCTGGTGTACCAGCGTGACGAAGGTCAAATCACAGTGGCATTGGGCACCGAGTGGTGGGTAACACCTACCGATGCTTTGTTGCATCAATTGCGACAATTAGCAACAATACAACTGGATTTTCATTAATTAGGTAGTGACAGTCGATGATGCTGAATTATTTAGAGTTTGAGCAACCGATTGCGGAACTTGAAGCCAAAATAGAAGAACTTCGCAAAGTAAGCCGCAATGGCGAGTTTGATCTCGGCCTTGAAGAAGAAGTAAACAAGCTGAAGGAAAAAAGCTTAACTCTGACCAAAAAGATCTTTGCAGAATTAGGTGCCTGGCAGGTTGCTCAGTTAGCCCGTCATCCGTTGCGTCCTTACACGCTGGATTACATCAAACATATTTTCACTGACTTTGACGAGTTTGCTGGTGATCGTACTTTTGCCAACGATCCGGCCATTGTCTGTGGTACAGCCCGTTTAGGTGACAAAACTGTGATGGTGATAGGTCATCAAAAAGGCCGTGACACCTCAGAGAAAATCAAACGTAACTTTGGTATGCCAAAACCTGAAGGCTACCGTAAAGCATTACGTATGATGGAAATGGCTGAACGTTTTAATTTGCCCATCATCACTTTTATCGACACTCCTGGTGCATACCCTGGTGTTGGCGCTGAAGAGCGTGGTCAAAGTGAAGCTATAGCCCGTAACCTTAAAGTGATGGCAGGTCTGAAAGTGCCGGTGCTCTGTACTGTGATCGGTGAGGGTGGCTCTGGTGGTGCTTTAGCCATTGGTGTCGGCGATCAGGTCAATATGCTGCAATACAGTACCTATTCGGTGATTTCACCTGAGGGCTGTGCTTCTATTTTGTGGAAAAGTGCGGATAAAGCGCCAATAGCTGCCGATGCCATGGGCATTACAGCACCACGTTTAAAAGAGCTGAATCTGATTGATGACATCGTCAGTGAGCCTTTAGGTGGTGCACACCGCAATCACGAACAAATGGCGCAAAGCTTAAAGCAAGCCCTGTTACGTGATTTAGCCAAGCTGGAGAAACTTAGCCTTGCCGAGCTACTGGACAGACGGTATAAACGCTTAATGTCTTTTGGTTATTGCTGATATAGCCGTTGTGCCTGAAGCTGTATAAAATCAGCGGGCATACTGGGTAAAGGGCGGATAAAAACCGCCCTGCAAGCCGCCGTAAGGCGGTTTTTTTATGTTTTGAGGCATTGTCTTTGAATAGTTTGTCAGCACCACTGCGCTTAACGATCCAACAGTTGGGTTTAAACCAGCTGGTGCTGGGGTTGTCCGGTGGGCTGGATTCTATGGTGTTGCTAGAGTTATGCCATCAGCTTGCTCTGGATACAAGTATTGGGCTCAAAGCCGTCTATATCCATCATGGCTTAAGTGCCAATGCCGATCTGTGGGCAGAGTTTTGTCAGCAGCAATGCCTTAAGCGCGGCATTGCTTTTGAAGTGCAAAAAGTACAGCTGAACCCGACCGCCAACATTGAAGCTCAAGCCAGAGCTGCGCGTTACTCAGCTTTAGCTGCATTTATTAATAGTCCCCAAACCGCTTTATTAACGGCTCATCATGCCGATGATCAACTCGAAACTTTATTATTGGCTTTAAAACGTGGTGCAGGTCCGGCAGGTTTATCTGGTATTGCAGCTTTGCAGCCTTTTGCTTCTGGTTGGTTAGCGCGGCCTTTATTAGATTTTAGCCGTGAGCAATTGGAAGCTTTTGCTCAGCAGCAACAGCTGCAGTGGATTGAAGATGAAAGTAATAACGACAGCAGATTTGATCGTAACTTTTTGCGGCTGCAGGTGATCCCTTTATTGCAACAACGCTGGCCAGCGTTCCGGCAAAATGCGCTGAGGTCTGTGGCTCATATTCAGCAGCAACAGCAGTTTGTTGAAAAACAGCTTGATCAGCTATTACCCACTGTAATGCATGGTGCTGAATTAGATTTAAAACTACTAACAGCACAAGACTTAACCACACAAAAGCTGCTGGTGCGCCGCTGGTTGGCATTAACAGGGCTTAATCCATCAACCGACTGGCTGGAGCGATTCTTTTCGGAGCTGATTGGTGCTAAAGCCGATGCTCAGCCTCTGCTGGAGCTGGATGTTTACCAAATCCGTCGTTTTGCCAACAAGGCTTATATCACGCAAGTTACAGAGGTTCCGCAGGCAGGGGTTTTGCTCGAATTAAAAGCCGGGCAGCAACTGAACACTGTTGTAGGGCAGTTTCTGCTCAATAGTGAAGGCAAGGGCACAGCCTTGTTATTAATTGACGAGCCTTTATATCTGGTGTTTGGGCTTTTTAGTTTGCCTTTTAAACCAGCAGGCGAGCGGCAAAGCAAAGAGTTGAAACAATGGTTGAAGTTATGGGCTATTCCGCCATGGCAACGACTGCAGTTGCCTGTGCTGGTGCAGAATAATCAGGTGGTGGCAGTGCTTGGCTTAGCCTCTAACACCGCGCAACAGCACGCTACTGCCTTTATCGACTGGCAGAAAGGCTAGAGCAAAATTGCAGGCAAAAAAAAGGGCTTTTGGATCTTCTGTCCTTTAGCCCTAATGTACGACGACTAAAACTTTTGACTACTTAGGTCAGGCCTGATTCAACAGCGCGACTTTCACCGCGTTTTTACCCGCTTGTTTAGCTTGTGATAAAGCTTCATCGGCACGGCTGAATAACAACTCAGATTTTTGATTAGGTGCTAGTTGAGCTAAGCCCGCACTTGCTGTCACAGCAAACTGATTGCAGACATGATGTTGATTAATAGCTTTCACTAACCTATGAGCCACCAGCTCAGCCGATAAGGCATCATCTGCTGTCAGTAATATGGCAAATTCATCACCGCCAAAACGGAATAAACAATCACTGGCTCTTAAGGTTTGACGCATCGCATCTGCTACTGCAATCAACACATCATCACCGGCAGGATGGCCAAAGTTATCGTTGGTTTGTTTAAAGTTATCCAAATCCAGCAAAATTAACGCACAGGCTTCCTGACGTCTGTTGGCCAGTTGCACCGCTCGTTCAAACTGATCGTCAAAATTACGTCTGTTGCCTAAGTCCGTCAGACTGTCTTTTAACGCCAATTGCTGCAAACGAACCACCACTAAGGTATTTCGCAGCGGATACAGCCATTGCCGTTCCAATTGCCACAACTGATGCTGGATTAAAGGGGTAAAAGCCTGATCGGACTGGTAACTCAACTCGGCCAGACATTGATCGTTCAGCATTAACACACTGCGGTGCTCAAAATTACCATCTTCTGAACCTGGCGCCAGGTATTTACCTACAGCCGTTTGTAATTGAATGGAACGCAGAGGCAAAACTTTGCCAGCGGCCATTGAATAGATTTGTAGCTGATCAGCAAGATCTAAGCTGGTTTGTAATTGTTCTGGCAGAGTTGCCGGATCAGTGGACAAACCAGACCAGTGGGGCTGACTGGTGATGCCAGCATAACTGGTTCCACTTAATGTCATATCTTGTAAGCCAAATAATTCCACTGCCGATACTCCGGAGCATATCTAAGATAGCTGGAATTTGCAGGTATTGTGCCACTTTAATAAGTGAATGATATTATTGATTTTTTCAATTATGCAGTTTTAGCTGACGATTTTTTGACGGCAAGGGCAGGCTAAAAATTGCCATGGGTTAACTGCGTAAAAAATCCAGCATTTCCGGCATTTGTTGCATCGCATCCTGATAGCCAATTTCAATAAGCCTTTTGGTGTAGGATTTTTCAAACAGCAGGTAGCTGGTTAAGCTCGACTCTGAGTGCTGAGTAATACCTGTTAAACGCAATAAGCTGCGAACAGCCATAGGGAGCTGCAAAAAGTGCTGGCTGGCAATTTCGTTAAAATTAACACTGGGGTTAATTAAAAAGCTTTCAACTTTCTTCAGATCGGTAGGAATATTGTGCGCACTTAAGGTATCAACTGTTTTATTGATCCTGTTCATTCGTTCTAAATCGGCATTGAGCGTGTCCGAAAAGATAGTGTCCAGCAGGTGACCTGCGACTGTAGCTAAACCCGGATGATGCGGCATAGCGTTCGCTAGGTCGCGGGCACGGGGTTGCTCCAAACCTATGATCAGTATCTTTTCTGCACCTAAGTGAATTGGCGAGCTCAGAGGCGACAATTGGTTGACAGAACCGTCACCATAATAATGCTGGTTAATCCGTACCGAAGGGAATACCAGCGGAATAGCTGCGGACGCCAATAAATGATGAATACCCAATAAAGTCTTTTGGCCGCAACGTTTTGCTCTGCGCCATTCTTTGGCTTCATTGCCCTGGAAAAAGGTGATGGAGTCGCCTGTGTTGTAACTTGATGCTGTCACTGAGACACTGGATAAATAGCCGCCTTGAATGTTGCGGTCTATGCGCTGCAAATCAACAATATTGTGCAGCAGCAAACGTAGCGGCTTGTTATCCAGCAAACTGACCGGTCTTTTATTGGCGTAATCTGTTTGAAAAGCCGTTAAAAAACCTCGTAACAAGTGCCAACCCAGACGCAAATAATCTGAGTAATACACCTGGTGGGTGTGAAAATTACGCCAGACCCATTCAATTTTTTTAACACCCAAATGAAAACAAGAGGCGTAACAGGCGATCCCTGTGGCATTGATGGCGCCTGCTGAGGTTCCACAAATAATTTCAAATGGAATTTTACTGTTGCGTGGATAATGCTGGGCCAGCGCTTTGAGCACACCGACCTGATAGGCCGCTCTGGCTCCACCACCTGTCAGCAGTAAAGCAACTTTTTTATTGGTGTTTTCACCTTTTTTGCTATCAGTCACTGAAACTTCTTAACTCTTTAGAGACTCTCTGTTTATATATTGCTGAAAAGCAAAATAAATGCAACGCTATAGCCTGTTTTTCAACGGCTTAATATCAGTGCTCCGAATGAGTGAAAGGAAAAAACAGAAATGACTGAGAAGGCTCCTGGCACAGGCCAGCAACAATATTACATAGGTTTAGCTGTGGTCGCCGTAACCCTGATTGCCATTGCCTGGTTTTTCTTCAGGACAGAGGACGCTGTAGTGGCGGAGCCGGAACCAACTCCTGTACCTGCAATACAACAAGCTGCTCCTGCAGATGTGTTAACCGCAAATCAGGAACCTGTGGATAGTTTAACTTTGCAGGCGCAAGACGAAACTCCACTGCAGGAAACGCCACTGGACGATGCGGTAGAAGTTGAGCCTACAGTGAAACTACCTAGCCTGGATAACTCAGATGCTGAAGTAAAAAGTGGTTTATTAGGTTTGCGCTGGAAAGCGGGTTTAGCTTCTTTGTTTGTTACAGAAGATATGATCCGCCGTTTTGTGGTGAACGTGGATAACATTGCGCAAGGCACATTGCCAAAAAATCAGGCGCTGTTTCAGCCAATGACGGTCAGGTTTGCCACTTTACCGGCTGAAGGCGGTGCAGTGCAGCTGGACCCGGCCAACTTTGAACGCTATGAGCCTTATCTGCAATTGCTGGAAAGCGTTTCTGTGACTGAAGTAAAACGTTTATTTGAATACTATTACCCGCTGATGCAGCAGGCTTATGCTGAGTTGGGTTACCCGAATGCTCAGTTCCGCGTGCGGTTGCAGGAAGCTATTAAAGTACTGTTGGCAACTCCTGAAGTAGCCCCTCCTATGGTATTAGCTCGTCCTAACGTCTATTACACTTATGCCGACCCGGAGATAGAAGCTTTGCCTTTGGCACAACGTCAAATGATCCGCTTAGGGCCTGACAATCAAAAACGCTTAAAACGCGTTTTAGAAGCACATCAACTGGTACTGGCTCAGCCTTAATGCCAGCTTTACCTGCAGTTCCGGCAAGCTTGCCACGTCGTCACAGTAACCTGGGCCAAAAACTTGGCCTCTGGTTGCTGAAACTGTTGGGCGGCTGGAGTATTCAGGGCGAACTTCCTGCTCATAAAAAGATGGTGATTGCTGTTGCTCCTCACACCTCAAATCAGGATTTTTTTGTTGGCATAGCCGCGGCTTTAGCTCTGGATCTTAAAATCCGCTTTTTAGGTAAGCACAGTATTTTTGTCTGGCCTGTGAAAAGGCTGTTGATCTCTTTAGGTGGGATCGCTGTTGACCGTAGCCATCGACACGGAGTGGTAGGGCAAGTGGTGGCTGAGTTCGAACAGAGTGATGCGCTGTTATTAGGCTTATCGCCCGAAGGCAGCCGTAAAAAAGTACAGCAATGGCGGTCAGGTTTTTGGTTTATTGCTAAACAAGCCAATGTACCTGTGTGTTTAGTGGGGCTGGATTACCATCAAAAACAACTGGTGTTTGGTCCGTGCTTTACCGCTGGCGAAAATTTCGCCGACGATCTCCCGCAAATGCGCGCATTTTTTCAGCAAATGACTGCAAAGTATCCAGAAAACGCTTAAGTTCTTGCACAGCTAAAAGCTTTTAAGCATAATGCGCGCACCAGTTTTACTGGCAACTTCAATGGTGGCCTCATCGGTCCTCCCGCAATACTAATTCGTTCACCTGGTCAGATCCGGAAGGAAGCAGCCAAAGCGGATAACGTATGTGCCGGGATGTCGGCTGGTGAGGTCGCCACCCACACATCTACTAATCTTCCCGTTTTCCAGCTTGTGTACAGAGATCACTTTAAGTAAATTGGTGCTGCTAGCCAATTCTATATAAAGGATTATGTATGAAGTTCTCAATGGCTCTGGTCATGTTTCTTAGCGTCACTCTGCCTATGATCAGTCTGGCGGCTGAAATAACCAAAACAGCACCTCTCCCGCTTGAGACTTTTTATCGGGGCGAACGTATAGAGCAGCTCAGTTTGTCTCCGAACGGCAAGCGCCTGATAGCACTGAAAAATCTAAAAGAATTTACCGCTATACAACTGATTGATATCGAATCAGGGCAAACTGTTTATCTGGCTAAAACGGATAACAAAAAATACAGATTTGCCTGGGTGCGTTGGGCCAATAACAGCCATGTGCTGGTTAGCTTTCGGTTTGGTGCTGTGCGCAGTGTTGGTATTGGTCGTGGTGCAAAGACACATGAAACCAGACTTTTCGCCATGGAAGCCAAAGCTGGTGCTGAATTTATTCCTATGGTCAAACCGGCCAAAGAAGGTGAATACCAAAGTCAATTTCAGGATGATGTAGTCAAATTTCGATTTCCGGATGACGACCATTTCCTGCTCGGTTTGGATCGGCAAATGGCCGGTCATGACAGCTTGTATAAAATCAATGTAAAAACTGGTGACGCCAGTATGATAAAAAATATCGTACTAACGTTAAATCCTGGGTGGTGGACAGACAAGGTGAGCCCCGAGCCAGTGTGGGCTATGAAGTTAAATCGACTGAGACCAGCATTAAAGTTTTACCTCCAGGCACTGAGTCCTGGCAGGAATTGGCCCGTTGGCCTGCGTTTTCCGACAAAGCAATCTCTATCCTGGGTTTTGGCAAAGATCCGAAAGATTTGTATATCACAGCTATCCATGAAGGTCGTGATGCCGTGTTTAAAGTGGATATCAGTAAAGCGGACTTTCCAAGGCAGCTGATCCTCAGCCATCCGAAATATGATATCGCAGGCGATTTGATCTACTCATCCGCTCGTCAGGAGCCTGTAGGTATTTATTTTAATGACGAATCATCCAACAGTTTGTATTGGGACCAAGAGTTTAAAAACTTTCAGGCAGGCTTAGATAAAGTACTGCCAGACACGGTCAATTACATCACTCAGTTAAGTGCAGATGAACGCAGTTATTTGGTCTATGCCTCCAATGCGACAACGCCAGGTTTATACCTGCTGGGTGACAGGGATGATAAATCTTTAACTTTATTGACAGAAACTTATCCCGGCTTGAATGAAGACAATCTGGTGCCGAAACAGCGTATTAGCTACAAAGCCAGAGACGGTCTTGAAATTGAAGGCTTTTTGTCGACACCTAAAGGGACAGAAGGGCCCTCTGCTTTGATTGTTTTGCCTCACGGTGGGCCTTTCAGTCAGGACTCTAATAGCTTTGATATTTTCTCAGCCTATCTGGTCAACAAAGGCTACCGGGTATTTCAACCTAATTTCCGCGGCTCCACAGGCTATGGCCATGAATTCTTAAGTCAGGCTGTGGGGCAATACGGTATGGCGATGCAGGACGATATCACTGATGGTGTACAGCACCTGATCCAAAAAGGCATAGCCGATCCAAAGCGGATTTGTATTATGGGTGCCAGTTACGGTGGTTATGCTGCCTTGCTAGGCGCCGCGCGCACCCCTGATTTGTATCAATGTTCCATTAGTTTTGCCGGCGTGACTGATCTGGAAGAGCAGCGCAACAGCTACCGGAATTTCACCAGCTATAATTTGGCCAAAAAGCAGATGGGTGAAGATGAGGATTTGCTGGAAGAGAACTCCCCGGTAAATATGGTCGATAAAATTAAGATCCCGGTGCTGCTGCTGCATGGGACTGAAGACCGCAGTGTGCCAGTACTTCAGGCCCGTCTGATGGCTTCGGAACTGGCGGATCAGAAAAAAGTCTTTCAGTACATCGAGATTGAAGAAGGGACACACCATCTGGATTATTTACCTCATCGGAAGCAGACCTTTGAAGCTATAGATGAGTTCTTAAATAAATACCTGCCACTCTAAGCGAGCAGCATTTTATTTCGAGCGAAAAGAGGTGTCTTGGCACCTCTTTTTTATCTGCAGTTAATCATCATCTACAACAGAGTTTTTGCCTGAATGCTGGATACGGTCTATCACTATCACTGCAGCCAGCAGTTGGGCTGTTAGTTTGGGCTCGTAAATATCCACACCATAGGTATCAGACCAGCTAAACCAGGACTTGGATACTTCTGCTAATACTTTGCCGTTTTGACTGATTTTATATTCGTGTTGCCATAAATTGCCGTGCATTTCCAGCTCACCGGCAGGGCCGCTGATGGTAAAACGACTGGTCCAGAAGGGCCAAAAACATTTGCGAATAAGCCACTCACTGCCATCGGCACAGAGCAGGCGGCAGGCTGGCATGAGAGTCAGGTACTTACGTTTGATTTTTAAAAGCTCAACCCCGCGGCTATCAAACATTGTCTGACTGCTGGAGATACTGAAAAACTTACCTTTGGCGCTAAAAGCCGCGTCGCCATTTTCATCTTCAATAGTAAAGCTGTCGGTCAGGCTGAATATCTTTTGTTTGATTTTATATTTCATTGTTGCAGCTCCTGATTTGCGTCACCTATCGTTCATACCGCTCTTATGCTGCCTGAGTTTTTCATCGGATCAAAGCCATAACATAATGATTTACAAAAAAGTGTTGGGCTTTGAGGTTCCGGGTATTTCTGCACTCATCTGGACCTTCGTTTGATTAAGCCCAGCAAAATATTGCAAACCTTTAATTAAGGATGCTAACTTAGCTACATGTTGCAATTATTTAGCCACGCAGTTACAAAACTGGGGTAGGCACCGGTTACTGTCATCCACAGCTAAACAACAAGGAGAGTTCATTTGAATATTAATGCAACGCTGTACGGTCAGTTTGTGATCATATTTGCGCTAATTATGGGGCTACTATGTTATTACCTGGGACGTCGTAAAAGTAAAAATCCAGTTTTAGCTGGTTTACTTGGCGCCGTTTTATCTTTAATCCCGCTATTTGGTCTGGTTTATCTGATGGTGTTGCTGTTTAAAAAAGATGTGAGTTCAACCTCAGGAAGTGGATTAGATGCTGTATAGCATTGCAATGCAGCGCAAATTACTAAAAGAGAGCAGAGGATCATGAAAAAATGTAACAAAACTGAAAGCAGTTCAAATGCTTCGTTGTTTTCATTTTTGCTTTTTGGTTTTGCGTTTGACAAGTCAGCGCCGAAATCAAAAACTTCCTTGGTCATGCTTTTAGTTTTTATCTTGTTATTTGGCGGTTTAGCTGTGTTTCTGGTGAAAATGGCTGGCGCTCAATAAAGTATAAATACGTAGTTTACGCATCACTTTATAAGCGCCGCTAGCTTTAAACGCCAGAGCTATTCAGCCTTCGCCTGATGCCGCTGCCGCAAAACTTCCAGCACATCATGCAAAGCCAGATCCTGACTTTTCAGCAATACCAGCAAGTGATAAATCAAGTCTGCCGCTTCGTTTTTCAGCTCTTCTCTATCGCCTACTGTAGCTGCCAGAGCAGTTTCTACCCCTTCTTCACCGACTTTTTGCGCTATACGTTTGACGCCTTTGGCAAATAAAGAAGCGGTATAGCTTGAGCTTGGGTCGGCGCCGTAACGACTGTGGATCACTTGTTCTAATTGATCTAAAAAGGCTAAGTCGGGTTGGTTGGCGTCTTCGGCGTGCCAACAACTTTCGGTGCCGACGTGACATGTAGGGCCAATAGGTAGTGCTAATGCCAGAATACTATCCTGGTCGCAGTCTGCTGCCATGCTTTGTAATTTCAGTGTATGGCCTGAGCTTTCGCCTTTGGTCCATAAGCGGTTTTTACTGCGGCTAAAAAAAGTGACATCGCCGGTTTCCAGGCTTTTTTGCAGTGCTTCTTTGTTGGCAAAACCCTGCATCAGCACTTTGCCGGAGCGGGCATGTTGCACTATGACCGGCAATAAGCCATCACCTTTGCTGAAATCCAGCTGGTCCAGGTTGGTTAAATTCAGTTTCATGGCCTGATCTCCAGCTTACGTTCTAATAAAAAGGTTTTTAGCTCAGGGATTGGAATAATGCCTTTGTGGAACACCGAAGCGGCTAAAGCGCCGTCTACATCGGCTTGTTCAAACACATCAGCAAAATGCTGCATAGCACCCGCACCGCCACTGGCAATCAGCGGCACTTTGCACTCCTTACGCATCAGTTGTAGCTGAGTTAAATCATAACCCTGGCGCACACCATCCTGATTCATACAGTTCAGCACTATTTCACCAGCGCCAAGCTCTTGCACCCGCTTTAACCAGTCCAGCGTTTGCCAGCGGGTTTTTTGGGTGCGGCTTTCATCGCCTGTGAACTGATAGACCTGATACTGGCCTGTTTCTTTATCAAAAAAGCTGTCGATGCCTATCACCACACATTGCTGACCAAAGCTGTGTTCCAGTTCGCTAATGAGTTCTGGTCGCGCTAAAGCAGGGCTATTGACAGAGATTTTATCTGCACCCATTTCCAGAATAAGACCGGCATCAGCGACAGATTTAATACCACCGGCGACACAAAAGGGGATGTCGATCACTTCTGCAATACGGCGCACCCAGCTTTTATCCACTACACGGCCATCGCTGGAGGCGGTGATATCGTAAAACACCAGCTCATCTGCGCCTTGCTCGGCATAAGCCTGAGCCAGCGGCACTATATCGCCAATGATTTCGTGATTACGAAACTGCACGCCTTTGACCACTTTGCCATCGCGCACGTCTAAACAAGGAATTATGCGTCTTGCCAGCATTGGATGGCCTCCTCAACAGTGAACTTACCTTCCAGCAAGGCCCGGCCTAAAATCACACCTGCCACACCAGTGGGTTTTAAGGCTTTGATATCTGCCAATGAGCCAACACCACCAGAGGCTTGCCACTGAATTTGTGGGTACTTTTGCACCAGCTCGGCATACAAAGCCACATTAGGGCCCTGCAAAGTACCGTCTTTACTGATGTCGGTGCACAGCACATGTTGAGCGCCTGCGGCAATAAAGCCGTCCAGCACTTGCTCAAGGGTGATAGTGGACTCTTCAATCCAGCCGTGGCTGGGCAGAGTTTTGTCACCTTTGGCATTAATAGACACATCCAGCGCCAAGACTATTTTGTCGCCGCCATAAGTTCTTAACCAGCCTTGCACTGTTTCTGGCTCACGAATAGCCACACTGCCAACCACTACGCGGCTGGCACCAGCAGCCAGTAACTGCTCAACATCGGCGGCAGTACGAACACCGCCACCTACTTGTACTGGCAGCGGCGCGTTTTTCATTAAGGTTGTTAACAGTTCAAGCTGGCGGTCAGCGGCATTTTTTGCCCCTGTTAAATCCACCAGATGCAAAATACCTGCGCCAGCTTTGGCGTATAAGTCGCGCAGCTGCAACGGAGTTTGTTGATATTCAGTGGTTTTATCGTAGCTGCCCTGATAAAGCCGTACTGTTTTACCTTGTATTAAATCTATAGCTGGAATAATCACTTTTAATCCTGTAACGGCAAAGCCGCATCAAAAAAATGGTAACAGCTCAAAATCAACCGTTAAAAGCCAGAAAATTCTGTAATAAACGAGCGCCGACAGCACCTGAACGTTCAGGGTGAAATTGCGCACCGAGCTTATTGCCTTGGCCTATCACAGCGGCAAAATCACTGCCGTAATGGCAGCGGGCTAAAGTGGAATCGGACGGCGCTACGGCAAAACTATGGACAAAATACACATAGTCTTTTTCGCCTATGCCTTTAAGCAGCGGATGATTTTGCGCACTGTCTTCTACCTGCAAGGTATTCCAGCCCATATGAGGCAAACGTAAATCACCGACCTGCATACGTTTCACCTGACCTGGGATTAAGCCTAAACAATCGACATTACCTTCTTCGCTGTGATCGGTCAAAAGCTGCATGCCCAAGCAAATGCCAAGGAGTGGCTGCTCTGCCTGTTGTATGGTGGCTATTAAATCGCGTTCAGCTAAGTTCGCCATCGCCTGACGGGCTGCACCCACACCTGGCACTAATAAACGGCTGGCGTTTTTAATCACAGTTAAATCACGGCTGACTTTGGCATCTACTCCCAAGCGCTTAAAGGCGCAATAGACAGAACTGATATTGGCGCAGCCAGTATCGACAATCACAAGCGACATTAAAGTACTCCTTTACTGCTTGGCAGGGCTTCGCCTGATACTTTAATGGCCTGACCCAAAGCTCTGCCAAAGGCTTTAAATAAACCTTCGACCATATGGTGTTTATTGCCCGGGCTGACTGACAAATGCAGAGTCATCAGCATGGCGTCGCTTAAAGAGCGGAAGAAGTGGTGCACCATTTCAAGGTTCAGAGTGCCGACAGAGCCCTGGCCTAAATCAGCATCAAACTTCAGCAGCGGCCGGCCGGATAAATCCAGCACACATTCAGCGCGGCATTCATCCATAGGCAAGACAAAACCAAAGCGGGTAATGCCTTTTTTATTGCCCAGCGCTTGTTTGAGCGCCTGACCTAAAGCCAGCGCCGTATCTTCTACGCTGTGGTGATCGTCTATGTGTAAGTCGCCTTTTACTTTTAACTGCAGGCTAAAACCACCGTGGGTGGCAATTTGATCCAGCATATGGTCAAAAAAGCCGACGCCGGTTTCAATCACATTGCCGCCTTGCTGGTCTAAATCGACATTGACCTGAATATCAGTTTCGCGGGTCACCCGATTGACGCTGCCTTTACGGCCTTTACCGAGCAGCTGCTTAGTGATTTCTTTCCAGCCTAAAGTGGCTCTGTCGTAACGGAACGAAGGCAGTCCCATATTTTCCGCCAGTTGCACGTCGGTTAAACGATCGCCAATGACAAAAGAGTTGGTGAAATCCACTTTGCCTTGTTGCAGATAGTCTTTCACTAAACCCAGCTTGGGCTTGCGGCAACTGCAGTTGTCTTTCTCAAAGTGTGGGCAAATCAGAATATCGTCAAAACGAATGCCTTGCGAATTCAGCAGTTGCATCATTTTTTCCTGCGGTGCATCAAAGGTATCGCGCGGGAAACTATCTGTGCCCAGGCCATCCTGATTGGTCACCATCACTAAGGAGTAACCAGCAGCTTGCAACTTGAGTAATGAAGGCACCAGATCGGGCTCGTACGCCAGTTTTTCCAGTGAATCCAGTTGTTTATCTATTGGAGGTTCTTCCACCATAGTGCCGTCACGGTCGATAAATAAAATTGCTTTGGCACTCATAAAGACTCCTGTGTTTGTTTGTTTGCTGTGTAGGAATAAGACGACATAATCTGTTGTAACTGCGCCATTTCATCTGGTGAACCAATGGATACCCGCACCACCTGACCTAAACCCAGCTGACTGGATTGGTTACGAATAAGCACCCCTTGCTCCGCAATAAAACTCACCAGCGCCGCAGCATCAGGCACGGCCAGCAGCACATAGTTGGCTTTAGATGGAAAAACACGGCTGACATAACTCAGGGTTTTGGCAAAAGTGCTAAAGCTGTCACGTAAGCTGTTGATTTGCTCTACTGTGGCGCGCATTTTTTGCTGGCCCTGGCTTGATAACGCCTGCACTGCAACTTCAGCCACAGGAGCTGGCACAGGGTAGGGCGCTATCATCTGGCGTAAAGCGGCAATGACTTCGGGGGCAGCCAGAGTAAAACCGCAACGCAGGCCTGCCAAAGCAAAAGCTTTGGATAAAGTACGCAGCACCACTAAGTTGCTGTATTGGCTTAATAACCCAGCTACAGAGGCTTCTGGTGCAAACTCAATATAAGCCTCATCGACTACTACTAAAGCTTTGTCTTTATAAAACTCCAGCACCTCGACGATTTGCTCACGAGGTATTAAATCGCCGGTCGGGTTATTTGGGCTACAAATAAAAACCAGTTTTACATTGGCTTTTTGCGCAAATAAAGCAGGCAGATCTAAAGTTAAATCTTTGGTTAAAGGCACTATGTTGACATCCACCAGCTGACTTTCGGCGCTGATTTTGTACATGCCATAAGTCGGCGGGCAAATGCTGATGGCATCTTGTCCTGGTTCACAGAAGCTACGAATAAGAAGCTCAATGCCTTCATCTGCGCCACGACTGGTCAGTACCTGATTGGTGTCCACACCAGCATAAGCTGCATAAGCGCTGATCAGCTCTTTCGGCTGACAATCCGGGTATCTGTTGTATTGGCCTGACAGCTCGTAGTCTGTTGCTAAGGAGTTTTCGTTGGCATTCAGCCACACCGAGCCGCCACTCATGCTTAAGCGGGCTGAAGCATAAGGCACCAGTTGTTGTACTTTTTGCCTGGCTAAAGAACTGATACGGCTCATTGACGATTTTCCTCTGAAATTTTTGCTGAAAGCTCAAGCTCTGCTAACCGAAAGGAAACTGCATTGGCGTGTGCATCTAATCCTTCGGCTTTGGCCAGTTTGACAATAGTGGGGCCCAAATCGCGCATGCCATCCGCTGTTAAGCTTTGCACTGTGTAACGACGATAAAAGTCGGCCAAACTTAAACTGCTATGGTTACGGCTATAGCCATAAGTGGGCAATACGTGGTTAGTACCACTGGCATAATCACCTGCTGATTCAGGCGTGTAAGGGCCAACAAAAATACTGGCGGCGTTGGTCAGTTTGCCAAGCAAAGCCTGATCGTCAGAAGTTTGAATAATTAAATGCTCAGGCGCGTATTGGTTACTGACTTGGGCAGCTGTGGCTAAATCCGGCGTTAAAATCAATCTGCTGTTGCTCAAGGCTTTTTGTGCTATTTCAGCACGCGGTAATAAAGCGGTCTGACGTTTAAGCTCACTAATGGTATTGACCAGTAAAGCTTCAGAAGGGCTGACCAGCACCACTTGGGAATCCGGGCCGTGTTCGGCCTGAGATAATAAATCCGCCGCTACAAACACCGGGTTAGCGTTGTCGTCTGCAATCACCAGCACTTCAGAAGGGCCAGCCGGCATATCAATAGCTGCGCCACGGGCATCCTGACTGACTTGCTGTTTTGCTTCAGTGACAAATCTATTGCCAGGGCCAAAAATCTTATCCACTTTGCCAATGGTTTCAGTGCCATAAGCCAAAGCAGCCACAGCCTGAGCACCGCCTAAAGTATAAATCTCGGTAATGCCGCAAAGTGAGGCCGCATAAACAATCTCAGCGGCGATATCACCCGCTTCAGGTTGACCAGGAGGCGTAACAAGCACTACGCGGCGACAACCAGCCAATTGAGCCGGCACACCCAGCATCAGTACAGTCGAAGGCAAAGGGGCACTGCCACCCGGTACATACAAACCGACTTGACCCAAAGCACTGTAGTTCAGTTCACAGACCACACCAGGCTGAGTTTCTATACGAATATTTTCTGGCAACTGAGCGGCATGAAAGGTACGGATATTGCGATACGCTATCTCAATAGCGGTTTTGAGCTCATCGGATAAAGAGGCAATCAAGCTTTGTTGCTGCTCGTCCGACAAACGCAAAGGGTTGCTTTGCAGCTTGTCGAATTCGCGGCTAAAACGCAGCAAAGCTGTATCGCCTTCGCTTCGCACAGCACGGATAATATCTTTCACCGTCTGTTTTAAACTGTCGGATTCCTGCTGCAGCGGGCGCTCTAATAAAGCCTGCTGCGCAGTTTTATCTAGTTGTTGCCAGTTGCTGATCTGAAACTGCATGCCTTACTCCATCATCTTTTCAATGGGTAGTACTAAAATGGAGCTGGCACCTAAACCTTTCAGTTGCTCCATGGTTTCCCAGAACAAAGTTTCGCTGCTGACCACGTGCAAGGCCACTAAATCGTCGTTGCCAGCCAATGGCAATAAGGTTGGGTTTTCGGCACCTGGCAGCAGAGCTATTACTTCCTGTAAACGAGCCCGTGGTGCGTGCAACATAATGTATTTGCTTTCATTGGCTTGCATCACGCCCTGAATACGAGGCATCAGTTTTTTAATCAGTTTCAGTTGTTTTTCATCGGCCAAATCACGGCGCTGAATAAGTACGGCTTTGGAGCGGTAAATCACTTCCACTTCTTTTAAACCATTGGCTTCTAAAGTGGCGCCTGTGGAGACTAAGTCACAAATGGCGTCGGCTAAACCAGCTCGTGGTGCCACTTCAACCGAACCTTTTAAATTAACGATACGGCAATTGACGCCGTTTTGTTTTAAATAGCGATTCAGTAAACGTGGGTAAGTGGTGGCAATAGTGCGGCCTTCTAAATCTTTGACGGATTGATAATCTTCTTCCTGTGGCACAGCTATAGATAAGCGGCAATCACCAAAGTCTAAACGGGCCAACACAGTGTAATCATAGCTTTCATTGTCCATCTGACGTTGCAGCGACTCTTCTTCCAGCACGTTTTCGCCAACAAAACCTAAATCGCAGACACCGTCCATTACTAAACCCGGAATATCGTCATCCCGCACTCGCAGCAAGTCGATATCCATATTTTCAACATGGGCGATCAGGCGCTGTTCACGTAAGTTAATTTTTAAACCACAGCTGGTTAAAAGTGCCTGAGAGTCTTGCGACAGGCGGCCTGACTTCTGAATGGCGATACGTAATCTGTTAGTAGTGACTGTCATGTTATTGTGTTCCTTATAAAAGCGGGGGCTTTTAAAATCGTAAAACAAAAACCCCGGGATTTTAGCCCCGGGGTTCAGTTGGAATTGGTTTTCACTTTTCCACCAGAGGCTGGTTATAACCTAGCCTCCAATGTCAACACGGACCGGCTAGTCGGATAAATGATGGTGATGATGCCAGTGGATGTTGATAGTCATGGAAAGTTACTCCTCGTTAAGATGTATACAAGCTAACGGATTTTTGTCATTCAGACAACAGAATTTTTTGTTTCAGCTGTATTTTGTTTTGAAGTTGAAATTTTGTTATCCTGCTGTTTTTATTTGATTATTTTGTGTTTCATACAATTGTATACGATAAAAAATGAATAAGTTATAAAAAAACAACTCTAATAAGATGGGTGAAAAATAATCAGGTTGTATAGATAAAGTTATTTGTGTCACTGCCGATAACAAGGCAGAGGAGGGGTTTATGGACGCTTTATTTCCCTATTTGTACCGACCACCCGGCACGCCAGCTGAACAGCCTGGACCTATGATTGCGCCTGTGTTTAAAGATGCCAAAATCAGCGCTTATGAAAAAGAGGAAAAACGTTTCCTCATTTTACTCAAAGATCAGCAAAAGAAACGTCAGGACAGACGCCGTCGTGACGACTATCCACCTGCACCTGAAACCACACCTGAAGAAGATCAGCATGTGGATGACGAAGGACATTTAGATATTTTTGTCTAGCCAAGGCATAATAGCGCAAATTCTTGCCGGGCCTTTTTTATGCTATTTTCTGCTTATATACCTGCCAGCGCTGATTTCTCTGTGTACTTATGTTAAAAAAAGTGCAGCAGGCTTTTGCCGAACAAGGAGCTTTATCCAAAACTATTGCAGGTTTTAAAGCCCGTGAACCGCAAAAGCTGATGGCAGCTTCTGTGACCAAATCCATTGAAAACGGCAACGCTTTATTGGTCGAAGCCGGCACTGGCACAGGCAAAACTTACGCTTATTTAGTGCCCGCTTTGTTATCGGGTAAAAAAGTGATTTTATCCACTGGTACTAAAAACCTGCAGGAACAGCTGTATTTCCGCGATTTACCTACAGTACTCAAAGCTTTGGCTTTGCCGGTAGATACTTCTTTACTAAAAGGCCGCTCCAACTATTTGTGCTTATTTCGTTTAGATCAGCATTACCAGCATGTGCCTACGGCAGATGCGGCAGTGATCAATGATTTAAGCCTGATCAAAAAATGGTCGAACGAAACCCAAAGTGGAGATATCGGCGAGCTGACTTATATAGCCGAAGACTCTAAAGCTTTACCATTAGTGACCAGTACTGCAGACAACTGCCTTGGCAAAGACTGTCCTTCTTATGAAGACTGCTATTTGCTGCGCGCCCGTAAAAAGGCGATGCAGGCCGATTTAGTGGTCGTGAACCACCATTTGTTTTTTGCCGATATGGCACTAAAAGACACTGGTTTTGGTGAGCTGCTGCCGAATATGGATGTAGTGATCTTTGATGAAGCGCATCAAATTCCAGATATCGCCAGTGAGTATTTTGGTGAGACTTTATCCAGCCGTACTTTGCTGGAGCTTTGTAAAGAGCTGGAACTGATTTGCAAAACTGAATTGCGCGATCATCCGCAGTTGAGTAAAACCGCAGACAAGCTGGCGACATTAGTTCGGGACTGGCGCCTGCTGTGGTCCGATGAACCTGAACGCGGCAACTGGCGTGACAGTAGTAAAAGGCCAGAGGTACAGCTTGCACTGACCCGGGTGTCTGAAGCCATGGGCATGTTGTATCAGGTACTCAAAGGCAGTTTAGGTCGCAACGAAGTGGTGGATCACTGTTTTGAACGTCTGGCTTTGGCTAAAACTCAGCTGGAGAAACTGCAGGATGTCAGTAAAACCGGCGTCAGTTTTTGGTATGAAACCACCAGACAACATATCAGTCTGCATTTAACGCCTTTAAGTATTGCCGATAAATTCCGCGAGCTGGTGTTTGCGGAAAAACGCAGCTGGATTTTTACATCAGCAACCTTGTCGGTCGATCAGGGCTTTGCTCACTATATCGAACAAATGGGTCTGCAGCAGGCCGACACACTGCTGCTCGACAGCCCTTTTGATTATGCACAACAAGCTATGTTGCTGGTGCCGCGTTATTTACCTGAACCCAATGACGCACGTATGGGCAAAGCGCTGCTAAAATTGGCGGTGCCTTTAATTGAAGCCAATCAGGGCCGCTGTTTTTTCCTGTTCACCAGCCACAGAATGCTGCAGTGGATGGCCAATGAGCTGCCACAGCATTTGTCTTTGCCTGTGCTGGTGCAGGGCAGCACTAGCAAACGTTTATTGTTGGAACAGTTTGTTGAAACCAAACACGCCGTATTACTTGGCACCGGTAGTTTCTGGGAAGGGGTGGATGTGCGGGGCGATACCTTAAGCTGTGTCATTATCGACAAACTGCCTTTTGCATCGCCTGACGATCCTTTATTGCAGGCGCGGAACGAGGATTGTCAGATGAAAGGCTTGGATCCTTTTGCTTTAGTGCAATTGCCCCAAGCTGTGATCACCTTAAAACAGGGCGTTGGTCGTTTAATCCGTGACGTGTCAGACCGGGGTGTATTGGTAATTTGTGACAACAGATTAGTGACCCGGCCTTATGGTTCAGTATTTTTAAAAAGCTTACCACCAATGCGCCGTAGCCGCGATTTGCAGGCGGCGGTGAAGTTTTTACAGGATTTACCCAAATAATATACTCTTCGCTCATTTAGCTGCAGCTATGTTGTCTTGGTGCAACTCCAGTTACTTTGAGTAGAGAAGCTAAAAATTGTTAAAAGGAGTCGCCCGTTGAAATTACTGGCATTAGATACCTCAACCGAAGCTTGTTCAGTGGCTTTAACTGTTGATGGCAAAATTTGGGCTTTGGATGAAGTTTGTCCGCAGCAACACAGCAAACGTATTTTGCCTATGGTGCAGCAGCTGTTGTCCGAAGCTGGCTTAACGCTACAACAACTGGATGGTCTGGTGTTTGGCAAAGGCCCTGGTAGTTTTACCGGTGTACGTATAGGTGTGGGTGTATGTCAGGGCTTGGCTTTTGGCGCTGAACTTCCTGTTTACGGTGTATCAACCCTGGCTGCTATGGCGCAAGCCGCACACAGATTACATCAGGCGCATCAGGTAGTTGCTGCTATAGATGCACGAATGAATGAAGTGTATCTGGCCAGTTTTCAGCTGGATGAGCAGGGTATTATGCAGGCGCTAAGCACTGAAATAGCGGCTAAACCCACTGCTTTGCCAGCACCTGTATTAAAAGGCCATATTTGCGCTGTAGGGACTGGCTGGCAAACCTATCCACAGCAGCTGGAAGACTGGCATAAAACTGGCAACAGCGGATCAGAGGATCTTGCTGTGGTTCATCATAGCCCTGTGATTCTGTACCCTTCAGCGCAGGATATGTTGAGTCTGGCGGCAATTCCGTTCCGGCAAGGGCAGTTTATTGCCGCCGAACTGGCAGAACCTACTTATGTGAGGGACGAAGTGACCTGGCAAAAACTACCAGGTAGATAAACCCAGCGATATTGACTTTGAATTCAGGACGGGCGGGGACAAGCCCTGCCCCTACCGCATTAAAATGGTAGGGGATGAGAATTAACAAAAGCGACTTGGCGAAATTTTTCGCTAAGTTATACTGGCACTAAACGAAGGCGACATCACAACAGTTATGACAATAGCCGTCAGTCGTGACGTACCCAAAAGCCCCAATGTCGGGCTGGTATTTCAGGGCAATAAAAGCAAAGCCGTTGAGGCTGAACAGCAGAGTAAAGCCACACTGGTACCTACTGGCACCGGTGTGCGTGCTGGCGCTGAAGTTTTGTCTATGCTGGATGAACAGGAAGCGCAAAAACGCACTATGTACGATCAGCCCAAACAGCGTCATCAGCAAGCCTTAGATGCCTACGAAATGTTAGCCAATCAGGAAAAACGCGAAAAAGTTCAGCAAATGTTTAGTCTGGATTTGTACGCTTAAGGCTTAAAATCGCTCCAAAACAATCACTTCAAAATTCATAACAATAAAACCAATGAAAGTGTTTTTATTGTGATTTATGCTGTCTTTCTAAAAAGAAAAATGGATGTCAGTGATGTTTGAAAGCAAGGTGTTCCGGCTTTGGTTTGTTGCTGCTTTAGCTGTGTGGTTTGTGCTTTTTAATCAGTTTAATCAACTCAGTTTTTTAATAGAGCATTGGTATTACCCGGCCATTATGGTGGCAGGTGCTTTTGTTGCTGGTGTGACTCCTGAAGGCGGTGGAGCAGTCGCTTTTCCTGTGTTAAATATTTTCCTCAATATAGACCGCACTATGGCGCGGGATTTTAGTTTAATGATCCAAAGTATCGGCATGACCAGCGCCAGTATTTTTATCTTAAGTCACAAGGCCAACTCGCTTAAAACCTATAAACCTTTACTGGTGTTTATCCCGGTCGCCTTTGTTGGTTTTGTACTTGGTATGCAACTGCTGCAACAACTGCCTGTGTATATAATGCAGGCGCTGTTTTTAAGCCTGATCACCAGTTTTGCTGTGGTCTACAGTTTTGGTAAACACAGAGGCAGCAAAGCTACTTTAGACCTGAATAAACCTTTGGATTTTGTCTTATTGCTGCTGATGCTAGTGGCTGGTGGCATGTGCGCCAGTTTATTTGGTACTGGCGCTGATATTATTTTGTATACCTTGTTGGTGACCCGTTTTCGGATGCAGGAAAAAGTGGCCACTCATATGAGCATTATGCTGATGGCGGCTATCAGCGTACTGGGTTATGCCTACCGGCATTTTGTTGATCAGGGCTTAACGGGCTATCAGGTGCAAACCTGGTTATGTGCTTACCCTGTGGTACTGCTGATGGCTCCTTTGGGTGCTTATGTGCTGCATCGTATTAATAAAGAAATTATGTTGTATGCCATCGCTGTGCTGAATGTTGCTCAGCTGCTGTATTTCCTCTGTTACAACCCGTCAGTAGATAAGCTGATTTGGGCATGCGTGTTTACTCTGGTGTTGTCGACTGGCTTTTATCTGTTGATCCGCAACCTGAGCCGCAAAGTTGTGCATGCTGAACAACCACAGTTTGCTGTATCGCATTAAGGGATCCAAAGACTCAAACCATACGTATATACAGATATCTTTTTCAGGAGTCTGTATTTATGTCCCGTTATTGTTTAATCACTGGCGCCAGTTCAGGTTTAGGCCGTGAACTGGCTATTCAATACGCTAACGAAGGCTGGCAGGTGCTCGCTGTTGCTCGTTCTGTCAATGCACTCAATGAGCTGCACAGCCAGCACAACAGCATTCAGGCTTTGCCTTTGGATTTGACCAATACAGAACTGTTTTCGACCGCTGTAGAGCAGCTAAGTCAGCAGCTCCCTGCTCTGGACTTAGTGATTCTTAACGCGGGCAGCTGTGATTATGTTGACGCCACCAATCTGCCGCTGGATATTTTCGACCGCACTATGGCTCTGAATTTTCAGGCCCAGGTGGCGGCTGTGAAGCTGTTATTACCGCTGCTGCAACAGTCGGAGCAGGGCACATTGGCCGTCGTCAGCAGTCTGGCGCATCTATTTCCTTTTACCAAAGCACAGGCTTATGGCGCCAGTAAAGCTGCGCTGAGTTATTTTACCGACAGCTTACGAGTTGATCTGGCCGATTCTGGCGTGCGGGTTTGTCTGATTGAACCAGGATTTGTCGATACCCCTTTAACACAAAAGAATGATTTTAAGATGCCTTTTTTGCTGCAGGTTGAAGACGCCGCAGGGCGTATCCGTCAAGGACTTCAGGCTCAGCAGCAACGCATAAGGTTTCCAAAACGGCTGGTATGGAGCCTGCATCTGCTGAACCTGTTGCCTTATTCATTGCGCTGCAAAGTCGCGGCGGGGATGCGGCAACCATGACAACGATAACAAGCATGAACTGGACTGCATTAATCGGCTTTAAATTAAGCTGGTTTGCGTTGGTGTTGTTTCAGAACTTACTGATTATTCCTGTGTTGCTGTTTGTGCTTTGGTCCTTGTGGCGTTGCAGCAAGGCTGAACGCTTGACCTGGCTCGCTCTTGCTGCTGTGGGCATTACGTTGGATTCAGTGCTGCAGTACAGTGGTGTTTTGAGTTTCACAGGTTCAGGCTGGCTACCGCTGTGGATGCTGACCTTATGGTTGGCATTTAGTTTGGTGGTCGTGCAGGTATTTTCAGTCTATCTGCAAAAGTACTGGCTGGCGGCACTTATTGCTGCTGTGTCTGGTCCAATGGCTTATTTGGGGGGAGCTGCCTTAAGTGGTCAGATGCAGGTGAGTAGCGCAACAGAAGCTTATGTAGTTCTTGTGTTGTGTTG
Organism: Rheinheimera mangrovi; assembly: GCF_003990335.1. Lineage (NCBI taxonomy): Bacteria > Pseudomonadati > Pseudomonadota > Gammaproteobacteria > Chromatiales > Chromatiaceae > Rheinheimera > Rheinheimera mangrovi. Next base: position 1,367,354 of record NZ_CP034683.1, read on the forward strand.
GGGCTGTTATGGCGTGTTATCAGGATGGAGCAGAAAATTTTATGCGTAAAATTTTAGTGATAGCGACTTTCCTTTGCAGCTTAACTGCTCAGGCTATGCCAGATAACATCAAATTGGTGGGGCAGGGCCAGTTCAGTTATTTATTCTGGGATTTATATCAGGCTCAGCTTTATACCACAGATGGCAGCTGGAATAATTACCAGCAAAGCAGCCCTGTGGTACTCAAACTGACTTATCAGCGGGATATCAGTAAAGCTGATTTTATCGAAGCGACAGTCGATCAATGGGAACATTTGCAAGGTAAGGTTTCAGGTCAACATAAGGACTGGGCAAATCAGTTGGATAAACTCTGGACTGATGTGAAAAAAGGGGACCAGTTAAGTTGCGTTTTACTGCCTGATAGCACTGTGCAGTTTTATTTTAATGACAAGCTGTTGGGCGATGTGACTGACCCTGCTTTTGGTCCTGCTTTCTTAGATATCTGGTTGTCTGACAAAACCTCAGCGCCGAAATTAAGACGACAATTACTGCAACTTTAAGCTCACCGATCGCCTTTTTGCAATGCGCCGCCTGTCGCTGTTTAGTCTGGGATATGCCTGAACTGGAAAAACGCTCAGGCCTTATCTCGTATCCGCTAATTTAGCTTATGCGGATTTTCATTTCATTTACCTGAAGTCGTGAGCCAGCCAGCAGCTGCTTTGAGTCTTGTTTATTTATTCAACGGTCTGTTTATGGCTCTAAAGCGGGCTGCTTTTGAAATTGTTGTTATGAAACAGTTTGATAGGCTTTTTCTCCGTTTTTTCTATACTCGCCTTTAATGAATTTCCCTCGTCTATTTTGTGTTCGAATTTTTATCCTGTTGATTTTTATCATAAATTTAACATCTGTAGTTTTTGCGGCAGATGCCAATTAACGCAGTGATTTGTGCCCTAAAAGCGGTTGACCCCAGTAAAAAATAACCTATATCATCCGCCGCCGTTTTGGGGCTGTCCCAAATCAGGCGTGTTGTAACTTCAATCGGCGCCCATGTCGATTGCCGTAAAAATAAAGCCACTACCCAGTGGTCCAGGGAGACAAAATGTTTGTAAGTAGTAAGTTGTCAAAAGCAGTTGGTTTAGCTGTCGCTTTTGGCGCTGTGTCAGGCGTCACTTTTTCTGGTTCGGTACAAGCTCAGGAAACTGATAGTGTTGAACGTATTCAGGTTACAGGTTCAAGTATCAAGCGTACTGATATGGAAGGTGCATTGCCAGTTCAGACTATTGATCGCGCCGCTATCGACCGTTCAGGTTTAGCAACAGCAGGTGACTTAATCCAGTCTATTCCGTCTATGCAGGGTTTCACTACTGATGGTGACTCGGTAGGCGGTGGCGGCGGTGGTATGAAAACCGCTTCTTTACGTGGTTTAGGTTCTGACTACACTCTGGTTTTGATCAACGGCCGCAGAATGGCACCACGTGGCTCAGGCTCTACTATTGACCTGAACTCTATCCCATTAGCTGCTATTGAGCGTGTTGAAGTACTGACAGACGGCGCTTCTGCTCTTTACGGTTCTGACGCTATAGCTGGTGTGGTTAACTTCATCACTAAAGATAATGCTCAGGGTGTGAACCTTTCTGCCCGTTACAACAAGCCTGAAGAGAAAAATGGTACCAGCGACAATTTCTCTATTACAGGTGGTTTAGGTGATTTTGATACGGACGGTTACAACGTACTGTTATCTTACAGCCGTGATACTCAGGAACAGCTGAAAGCGACAGACCGTGACTTTGCTAAATCAGGTATTATTCCGTTCAGCCACAATAACAAAGATTATTACTTCGTCTCAGGTTCTGCGAACGCTATCCCTGGAAATGCCCGTTATTATTATACGGATGCTGCAACAGGTACCACTAAAGACGTTACGTTTAACCCTTATGAGAAACTAAACGGCACTTGTGCACCAGATAACTTTAAATCATCAACTGTGTGTCAGTACGACTTCACAACGACGATAGAAATTCTACCAGAGAGTAAACGTGATTCATTGATGTTAGGTACGGATATTGCTCTTGGCGAAGACACAAAATTCTTTGCTGATGTAATGTATTCTGATTTCTCGCAGACCACCCGTATCGCTCCTAACGCGACAGGCTTCTTCCCTCTGGACATCGATTCAGCTCTGGCTCAGCAGTATATTGTTCCTTATATCGATCCGGCGCATTTGGCTTCTGTGACTTCTGTACAAGCTCAATGGCGTGCATTACCATTGGGTGGCCGTGCTACTGAGTGGAACACCAAATCAACTCACATCGTGACTGGTGTTGAAGGTGTATTTGACACTATCGATTACTCAGCCGCTTTTACCTACTCAAAAAATGATACTGACGAAAACGTCGCTGGTGGTTACCCTAATCGTCAGAAGTTTTTGGCAGCTGTTAGTTCAGGGCTGGTCAACGTATTTGAAACTCCGGATAAAATCAGCGCTGAAGGCTTAAAAGCTCTGCAGGATTCTCAGTACTTCGGTAATTGGAGTAACGACACCACTGAAGTTAAAGGTATCGACTTTAAAGCATCAACACCAGTGTATGAATTACCTGCTGGCGATATCTATATTGGTACAGGCGCAGAATTCCGTAATACAAAGTTTGTAAGTACTTTGGCTGATGCCAACAGAAACAATCTGTTGTTAGGTGGAAACCCAAGCGCTGAGTACGATTTAAGTCGCGATAATTATGGTGGCTTTGTTGAAGTGATAGTTCCGGCTCTAGAAAATCTGGAGCTGACTGGTGCTGTGCGTTATGACAATATCGGTGAAGTGACCTCTGATTTTGTTTACGACGCAGATGGTGTTGCAGGACCTGGCAGTTACAAAGTTAACGACTCAATGAATGACACCACCTATAAACTTGCACTGCGTTACAACGCAACTGAAGACTTGTTGCTGCGTGCTTCAACAGGCACAGGTTTCAAAGCTCCTTCAATGCTTGCTCTGGCAGAGCCTAAAGTGGAATTTGGTGTAACCAGCAGCCCATATACATGTCCATTTGCGGGTACTACTGATCCATTAGCAGCATTGTGCAGCGCCTCTCCGCAACAGCTTGAAGCTTTCCGTCAGGGCAACGCAGCGTTAAAGCCAGAAGAATCTGAGCAGTACACTTTAGGTTTTGTTTATGCGCCTGATAATAACTTCAGCTTCAGTATGGATTACTGGAACATTGAACTGACCAACCTGGTGACTTCGGTAACTGAATCTCAGATCGTCAACAACCCGGGACGTTACCGTGACCTGTTCACGACTAAAACTAACCAGGCGACTGGTCAGGAAGAGCTTGCTATTATTTTCGCTAGCGTCAACGTGGGTCAGTCAATCAACAAAGGTATTGACTGGGACTTAACGGTGGGTAATGACTTATCTTTTGGTCGTTTAAGCACTACTTTGGCTGGTACTTATGTATTGGATAGCAAATACACTCGTCCTGGTACTACGGATGACTGGATCAGCAGCTTAGGTCGTTTTGGTGATGACAATGCAGTTGTATTCAGAACTGTAGCTAAATTCATCAATACCTTAACTCACGACGATTTCGCTCACAGTGTAACGCTGAACTATCGCAGTGGGTATGAAGATCAGGCACAGTATGCTGATAGCGAATATGTTCGTTTAGGTTCTATAAACGGTGAAGGCGTAGACATTCAGTTAAGTGTTCCGTCTTACGCAACAATCAACTATCAGACTAAGTACCAGGCGATGGACGCTTTGGCTGTGACCTTCGGTATCAACAACTTAGCTGACCGTGCTCCGCCATTATCCTTACGTTCAGGTGGTGCTGGTCACCAGGTTGGTTTCGACCCTCGTTACACAGACGTATATGGCCGTACTTTCTATTTAGGTCTGGACTACAAGTTCATGTAACTTGATAGCAAGTGAAGGGAGATTTCTGTTGGTAACAGAAGTTTCCCTGAACCAAATAAAAACCCCACTGCATGCAGTGGGGTTTGTTTTTTAACAGCTACATATCATTTTTTCTGTTGAATAAACTGGATCAGTTTTCCGGCAATTTCAGTATTGTCCTGAAAGCCTGCAAAGCTTTGTTTATCTGCACCATAAGCCAGTACCGGCACATCGGCAGCTGTGTGACCGCCACTAGTCCAGCCTGTGGTGGAGTGATGGTCAATACGTTGTTTCACTGCCACAGCCAAAGGTTTCAGACCTTCAGTACGTGCTTTAGTTAACAGCTGTTGCTCCTCAGCGCTCAGTTCCAGAGCTGTTAAACCTAACCATGCCTGATAAAACACCTTGTCATCTTTGAGGGCTAACAATTGGCCGGCTATGTAGTCGCCAGAATGTTTTACCTTTTTAATCACATCGCGTTTCCAGCTGTAATTGCCTTTGGCACCCAAAGATAAACCACCGGTTTCGTGATCGGCAGTGACCACCAGAATAGTATCAGGGTGACTATCCACATAAGCTTTGGCTACTTTAATCGCTTCAGCAAAATCATGCATTTCTGCCATAGCACAGGCGATGTCGTTGGCATGACCACACCAGTCAATCTGACTGCCTTCAATCATCACCACAAAACCTTTTTCAGCCGGAGACAATAACTCCAGCGCTTTTTCCGTCATTTGTTTTAATGGCAGAGGTTCTGGATTATCCAAAGCGCTGGAAAAGCCTTTAGGTGCAAATAATCCCAGAGCAGGCAACTTGTTTAGTGTTTTTAAACCAGCCCAGCTGTCCGCGTACTGGTAGCCTGCTTGTTTAAATTCTTCCACCAGATTCCGGTCTTTGCGGATGAAATAGCTGGTGCCGCCACCGAGCATTAAATCGGCAACTATCTGGCCGTCCACTTTGTTGTCGATATAGTCATCTGCGATCTGATCGTAATTTTGACGGCTCTTGTCATGCGCCAGAAAACCGGCGGGAGTGGCGTGGTTAATTTGGGCCGTCACCACCACACCTGTCTGCATGCCTTTGGCTTTGGCAATTTCCAGCATAGTGTTTAAAGGTTTATGGTCGTGATCTACCGCGATAGCACCATTGTAGGTTTTATGAGTGCTGGACAGTGCTGTTGCCGCTGCAGCAGAATCTGTGACTACTGTGTCGTCATCCGGATAGGTGCTGGCGTTACCAATCCATAACTCGTCAAACACCGTACGTTCCACTACTTTGGTGTCCGGGTTATCCATGTAATAACGATATGCAGCTAAATAAGCCGGTCCCATACCGTCACCTATCATATAAATAATATTTTTTGGTGCAGCAATTGCAGAAGCAGATGCAAGACAAGCGATGCTGATTAAACTTAGTTTTTTTAACATAGGAAAGCTCTGTAGATGGCTAAAAATCTGGTGCTACCAGAATCAGTAGGGAGAGGTTATCTTACGTCAGTGATTAAATTATGACAAAACTGTAAATGGTCTAAACGCGACCAATAGACGTAAATGCAAGACTGAAAATGTAAAAGAATAAACTTTAGATATAAGTGTTGCGGAGCTGATCATGCATGGCTTAGAGTAAGAATGGAACTAAAGCTGCTACACCTTATCTAACAGGCCGTGTAGTTAACGAGGTAAAAAGGTCATGAGTAAGAAGTTTGTTGCTGTTGCTTTGAGTCTGATGGCATTGGCAGGTTGTGCCAGTTATCCGGAACAGGTACGTATTGCTGATAATGTTGCATTGACCAGCTATGAGAATGCGGCTCAACAAAATATTGATTTTGGTACTGCCCGCTGGAGTGGGGTCATTGCGCAAGTAAGTAATAAAGCCAACCAAACCCGTCTTGAAGTTGTGTATTTTCCTTCGGGCAGTAATGGACGTCCTGCAGTCTCAGATCAAACTAAAGGTCGTTTTGTTACCTATATCAAAGGCTTTTTAGACCCTATGGTGTATCAGCCTGGCAAATCAGTCACAGTGTTGGGTGAACTGACCCGCTCAGAAATAGGTAAAGTGGACGAATATGAATACCGTTATCCTGTCATCAAAGATGCAACAGTGTATTTGTGGCCAAAACTGGAAGACCGCGTTGAGGTTATTGATACCTGGTCCATGATGCGTCCTTACCCTTATTACTGGGGTTACGGTCCTGGTATTCGTGTCCGTACTATTACAAAACAACAATCGACAACACAAGGTCCAGTTCATGTTGACAATAATAAACAGAATAAAGTGCAACCTTAATTTAGTTCTACTTTCTGCTGCGCTTTTTAGCGCAGCCGCTGTAGCTGAAACGCCCTCCGCACCTGATTTGTCTGCTTTAGCTGAGCATTCATTCCGCAGCGTAGAAGATAAAGCCAGAAATCAACATCGTCATCCGGTCGAAACACTTAATTTTTTTGGCATTAAGCCGACTATGTCTGTGCTGGAGATTTGGCCTGCACGAGGTTGGTATACCGATATTCTTGGTCCCTATTTAAAAGGGCAGGGCAAATTGAGTATTGCTAATTTCCGGGTTGACGATGGCACTATGCAAGACGACAGAAAAATATTCTGGAGCCGCATCAGTGAAAGACTCAGCCAGCGAATTCTGAAACACAAAGAACACTTTGGCTCCATTCAACAAACAGAATTTGACCCACCGGCTTATATGTATCTGGGGCTGGCGCAACAGTACGATATGGTTTTGAGTTTCCGTAATGCTCACATTTGGAATGAACAAGGCTATTTGCTGGATGTATTCCGCGCAGTATTTGATGTACTGAAACCTGGTGGTGTGTTCGGGATAGTAGAACACAGAGCCAGTCGGGTATCCGAAATATCCAGTTCTGCTGTAGAAGGCTATCTTGATGAATCTTATGTGATTGCAGTTGCAGAGCAGGCTGGCTTTAAACTGGTAGGCAAATCAGAAATTAACGCCAACCCAAAAGACACCAAAGATTATCCAAAAGGTGTTTATGCTTTACCTCCAACTTTAGCTATGGGGACAGTGGAGCGGGAAAAATACCTGGCCATTGGTGAAAGTGATCGTATGACTTTAAAATTTGTAAAGGCCGCCAGCGAGTAATGCCTGCGGTGGCGTTTTCTCTGCCCGCTGTGTCTATAGCGGGCTGGCAACAAGGTCCGGCGCAGCAAAAGGTGACTTTGTGTTTGCATGGTTGGCTGGACAACGCCGATAGTTTTTTACCTCTCTCTGCTTATTTGCCAGAACTGAATCTGGTCGCAGTTGATTTACCAGGCCATGGTCAGTCAGGACATCGCAGTAGCGATGCTCATTATCATTTTTTAGACTGGATTTACGATCTGGCTACGCTGATTAAAATAGCGGGTTGGCAGCAGGTCGATATTATCGGTCATTCAATGGGCGCTATGATTGGCTCTGTACTGGCTGCAGTAATGCCAGAGATGGTGCGTAAACTGGTGTTGATTGACAGTATAGGATTAGTGACAGGCGAAGCGAGCAACACAACACATCAGGTTCGCACCGCAATTAACCACAGATGGCAAAGTCCAAATAAACAAAAACCAGTGTACAGCGATCTGCAAAGCGCAGCGCTTGCCAGGCAAAATCAAAGTGATTTTGATCTAAGTTCTGCACTCATACTTACCAGACGCGGCACAACAGCATGCGCTGGCGGACTCACCTGGTCTGCAGATATGCGCTTACGTGAATCATCCGCATATCGTTTATTGCAGCCACAGGCCACGCAACTGCTCCACGACATTCAATGCCCGGTATTGGCTATTCTGGCGAAAGATGGCTTGCCGATGATGCAGCAGGCGCGACAAGAGTATCAGCACTGTTATCGGCAACTGGAGCTGATTGAGTTGAGCGGAGGTCATCATTGTCATATGACTCAGCCTGAGCCAACAGCCAACGCAATTCGTCAATTTTTACTGTCCTGACGATTTTTTATGCTCAGCAATCCTGCAGAGCACCCTTTGGGGCCAGCTAAAGCTGTTAAAAATCGTTCCTGACGATTTTTTATGCTCTGCAATCCTGCAGATCACCTTTGCGGGCCAGCTAAAGCCGTTAAAAATCGTTCCTGACGATTTTTTATGCTCTGCAATCCCTGCAGAGCCCCCTTGCGGGCCAGCTAAAGCCGTTAAAAATCGTTCCTGACGATTTTTTATGCTGTTATAGTCGGGGTCAGAACTGCTGGTTCCGCAGACAATTGTTAAATGAAAGCAATTGTGGGATGATGCAGGATTAGAGTAAAAACTCAGTGTCATTTTGTAGCAGATTATTTCGATGTCTGTACAAAGGGCCAAAGCACTAACTATAACTACTATAACTAAAAAATAATAAATACCACGAGGAGAGGACAGTGGATCGAGTCTGGTCAAAAAATTACCCTGAAGGCGTTCCGACAGATATTAATGCTGATCATTACGCGTCGTTATTGGAAGTCTTTGCTGAAAGTATTAAAGACTACGCTGATAAAACCGCCTATATCAACATGGGCAAAAGCATTACTTATGCAGAACTGGATCAGTTGAGCTTAAAGTTTGCTGCTTATTTGCAACAACAGTTAGGTCTGAAAAAAGGTGATGCTGTTGCCGTGATGATGCCAAACCTGCTGCAATACCCAGTCTGTATTTTAGGTATTCTGCGTGCTGGTTGCGTAGTGGTGAACGTCAACCCACTGTACACTCCACGTGAATTAGAGCATCAGTTACTCGACTCACAAGCCAAAGCTATCGTCATTGTTGAGAACTTCGCTCATACCTTGTCTGATGTGCAGGATAAAGTGAAGCTGAACCACGTGATCCTGACCCATATGGGCGATATGTTGGGCCTGGTCAAAGGCACTATCGTCAACTTGGTCGTTAAGCATGTTAAAAAGCTGATCCCTGCGCATAATCTGAAAAAATACGTCACGTACAAGCAGGTTATTGCCACTGGTAATGCCGCTGCGTACAAAAAGCCTGTGGTTGTTGGAGAAGACTTAGCTTTTCTGCAGTACACAGGTGGCACTACAGGCGTATCCAAAGGCGCTATGCTGACGCATCGCAACATGGTGGCTAACCTGGAGCAGGCTGACGGCTGCATCGGTCCTCTGCTGACTCATGGTAAGGAATTCGTAGTTACCGCACTGCCGCTTTATCATATCTTTGCTTTAACGGCTAATTTCCTGGTCTTTATGAAGTATGGTGGTACAAATCTATTGATCACCAACCCAAGGGATATGCCTAACTTTGTCAAAGAGCTGGAGAAGTATCCGTTTTCAGTTATTACAGGTGTGAACACGCTGTTTAATGGCTTACTGAATACACCAGGTTTTGCCCAGCTGGATTTTAGCAATATGAAGCTGGCATTGGGTGGTGGTATGGCCGTGCAGCGCCCCGTGGCCGAGCGCTGGCAGAAAGTCACTAGTACTCGTCTGGTGGAAGGTTATGGTTTAACTGAATGTGCGCCTTTGGTCACAGTTAGCCCTTATAACCTGCCTGCGTATAATGGCAGCATTGGTTTCCCTGCGCCTTCCACAGACATCAAGCTGGTCAATGATGATGGCGTTGAAGCTGCTGCTGGCGAAGCCGGTGAAATGTGGGTCAAAGGTCCGCAGGTAATGAAAGGCTATTACAACAGACCTGATGAAACGTTAAAGGTACTGAATGCAGATGGCTGGTTAGCAACAGGGGATATAGCCCGTGTTGATGACGAGGGCTTCTTCTACATAGTCGATCGCAAAAAAGACATGATTTTAGTCTCAGGTTTTAACGTGTATCCAAACGAGATTGAAGAAGTGGTTGCGATGAACGACAAAGTCCTTGAAGTTGCTGCCATTGGTGTACCCAATGAATCTACTGGCGAAGCGGTGAAGATTTTTGTTGTGAAAAAAGACCAGAGCCTGACAGATGCTGAATTAATTCAACACTGTAAGGAACGTTTGACGGGCTATAAGGTACCGAAGCTGGTAGAATTCCGCACTGAATTGCCAAAAACGAACGTGGGTAAAATCTTAAGGCGGGAGCTGAAAGGTTAATCCAGAAAAAAACCGGCTTTTGCCGGTTTTTTTACAATCAAAAGTTGGCGAAAGAAATAGAAAGAGACAATCAAGGATTTAACATGACGTATCAGCTTATAACTTCCTCATCTGCTTTAGCTGCTTTTTGTGCGCAAGCCGCCAGTACGGACCTGTTAGCTGTTGATACTGAATTTGTCCGCCAAACCACCTTATACCCAAAGCTTGGTTTAATTCAGCTGTTTGATGGCAAACAACTAGCGTTGGTTGACCCTTTAGCTATTGATGACTGGAGTTCCTTGCAGCAACTCTTTGCTAATCCGGCAGTGTGCAAAGTGGTGCATTCCTGTAATGAAGATTTAGAAGCCTTAGCCACTAAAAATCTGTTGCCTATATTACCTCTGATAGACACTCAACTTGCTGCTGAACTGGCAGGTTGGGGCGGAAGTCAGGGCTATGCCAAACTGGTGCAACGAGTTTGTGCTATTGAGCTGGATAAAAGCGAATCCCGCACTGACTGGATAGCGCGTCCTTTGTCTGCTCTGCAACTGGACTATGCTGCCAAAGATGTAGAGCATTTATTGGATGTCTATCAGGCATTAAAAACTGAGCTGATGGCAAAGGGTCAATACGAATTGCTGCTTGCTGAAGGCGAACATTTAATAGCTCGTCGCTCTTATGCTTTACCTTTGTCATTTCGCCACCTGGAACTGAAAAATAGTAATCTGCTGACGCCGCGTGAGTTGGCTATTTTGCGTGAACTGGTGATTTGGCGTCAGGACTATGCCCTGCAGCATGATATGGCGCTGGGTTTTATCTTTAAAGATCACCATTTACTGGATATAGCAAAACGCCGCCCTGGTAGTCTGGAGTCGATGTTTAATATCCCTGAATTGCCAGGCCGTGAAGTGCGTCGCCACGGCAAAGCCGTTCTGGCTTTGATTGAAAAGGCCAAAGCTTTACCACTGGATCAGTGTCCGGCACCTTTTTACCACACTAATGCATTTCAGGGGGTTAAAGAAGAAATGCAAAAAATCACTGAAGCTATTAAAGCCGCAGCTAAAGAATCCGGCATTCCGGCTGAATTTATGGCAGTACGTCGTCAAAGCACAGAGTACTTTAACTGGTGCTGGCGTGTCAGTGATGAAGACAGAGCTCAATTACCAGTTCCAGAGTTTTTGCGTGGCTGGCGCCGTGAGCTGTTAGTGAAGTTTTTGCCTGTGCCACAGCACGTGCAACATTTGATCTGATTAAAGTCGAGCTTCGTATATACGAGTCGTTTTTTATTTGGTTTTACACGTTTTTTCGGCTAAATCATCTGATTTTTTTCAAAAATAGCTATTGGTCGATGTCAAAAATAGCGGCGTAACCCTTTTGCAACATTAACAATCAAAAGGGGATTGATGATGAGATGGAAAAATAAATAATGTGTCCTTGGTTTCGCTCTGCTTGCTGTCGCTGGCTGTAACGATTCCGATCCAGCACCTGAACCTGTTATTCCACCGCCGCCAGTTAACGCAACAATTAAAGTTGCGCACGCCGTGTCTGATGCTCCTGAAGTGGCTGTGAATGCGAAAGGTAGTGTTGCGGTTGGAAATCTGGCCTTTGGATATGCTTCCGGGCCAGTGTCTGTAACTCCGGGGAATTTCAGTGCTTCTGTCGATGCTAAATTATCTGGCAATGGGCTGGCCACCGTTTTTCCGCAAACCAGCCTATCTTTAGCTCAGGCAACTGACTACGTCATATTTGCCATTGGCAAAGCAGCGGATAGCAGCATCGAACCTCTGGTGATTAATTTCCCACAAACGGCAGTAAGTAGCGGTAATGTGCGCTTGCGTGTAGTTCACGCTGCGGCTTCTGCCCCAACAGTAGATGTGCACTTACCAGCTCCTGCCGTCAACTTATCTGCGGGCACTGTGGCTGCTACTCTTGAGTTTTCTGCTGCAACGGGTGAAGTCGTAGTCCCTGCAGGTGATTACAGGGTGCGTATTACGCCAGCCGGCAACCTGACTACAGTAGTCTATGATTCAGGCACCGTAGCTCTTGCTGCAGGCACAGCTTAACTATTGCCGCTTTAGACAGTAAATTTGCTGGTCCGTCACCAGTCTCATTATTAGCTTTAGTTCAGGGAGGCGACACCAGCCTTGAATTATTAGATACAGGCTCAGTTTCTGCTGTTCGGGTGGTACATGATGTCTCAGACGCACCTGCTGTCGATGTATTCGTAGACGGTGCCGAAGCTATCAACGCTTTAGCTTTCCCTGATATCACAGGTTACGCTGAACTGGCTCCGGACACCTACAATGTAAAAGTAGCAGCAGATGCGGATAACTCTGTGGTGGTGATTAATGCCGATCTGGAGCTGGAAGCCGATGCTTATTACACAGTGCACGCTGTCGGCTCTTTAACCGAAGACAGCATCGAGCCTTTGGTGGTCGTGGATAATCCACGTCGTATTGCGACAGCTGCACAAATCCGTGTGATCCATGGATCCAGCCTGGCAGGTCCAGTGGATGTTTACCTGACGGCAAACTCGGATATTTCAACTGCCACTGCGGCGCTGAGCAATGTCGCTTTTAAAGCAGATTCTGGGTATATCCAGGTACCAGCGGGCGATTATTTTGTCACTGTGACAGCAACAGGTACCAAAACAGCCGCCATTGGTCCTGTGGCAGTGACATTGGATGCAAATCGTATACACAGCAGTAGCAAGGGATGGCGAAGGCTTAACAGCGGATCTGGGATTGATCCTGTTGGATGATTTTAACAACGTGCAGTAGCAAAAAAGAGGCAGAGTCACAGACTCTGCCTCTTTTGTTTATTACTTCTTATCGTCTGGGAAAGTAACGTTTAATTCCAGTACAGACAGCTCGTCCGAGCTTTTCTCCAGCGATACTGAAACCTGATCGTCAGCAATATCAACATACTTACGGATCACCGCCAGAATATCGCGCTCCAGCTGTGGTAAATAATCCGGACTGTTGCGTCTGTTACGTTCATGAGCAACGATAATTTGTAACCGCTCTTTGGCAGTTGAAGCTGTATTTTTTTTCGTTGAACGGAAATAATCCAATAACGACATTCGCTTAGCCTCCAAATATACGTTTCAGCAAGCCTTTTTTCTCAACATTCAAGAAACGGAAAGGCACTTCTTCGCCAAGCAAGCGGGCGACCGTGTCTAAATAGGCCTGACCTGCATCGCTGTCCTGATCCAAAATAACAGGCTGACCTGAGTTCGACGCGTTTAATACGGCTTGTGATTCAGGGATCACACCCAGCAGTTTTATCGCCAGAATTTCGCCCACGTCTTCCACGCTCAACATCTCACCTTTGACTACACGCTCAGGGTTATAGCGGGTTAACAGCAAGTGTTCTTTGATGCCTGGTAAACCTTGTTCAGCACGACGTGACTTGCTGCTGAGCATACCCAAAATACGGTCTGAATCACGTACTGATGATACTTCAGGGTTGGTCACAACCACGGCTTCATCGGCAAAATACAACGCCATCATAGCGCCTGATTCAATACCAGCAGGTGAGTCACAGATAATGTAATCAAATTCTTCAGCCAGCTCGTTCAGAATACGTTCTACGCCTTCTTTACTCAGAGCATCTTTATCACGGGTTTGTGAAGCAGGCAGAATAAACAGGGTGTCGATACGTTTATCTTTGATCATCGCCTGTTTTAAATTGGCTTCACCGTTAATCACGTTGACGAAGTCGTATACCACACGACGCTCGCAGCCCATGATTAAATCCAGGTTTCTTAAACCTATATCAAAATCGATAATCACGGTTTTAAAACCGCGCATGGCGATGCCTGTACCGATAGCCGCGCTTGACGTAGTTTTGCCTACGCCACCTTTACCTGATGTAACAACAATGATTTTTGCCATCGCAAAATATCCTTAAAGCAAATCTGCTAAAACCAACTTATCGTCCTGCAACCCAATGCAAGCCGACTTACCCCAATATTCACCTTGCAGACTGTCACTCAACCAGTAACTTCCGGCTATGGAGATCAGTTCGGCTTCCAGCTTGTGACAAAACACGCGTTTTTGACTATCTCCGGCAGCGCCTGCTATGGCTTTACCACGCAGTGTACCGTAAATATGTATATTTCCATCGGCTATAACTTCAGCGCCTGCACCTACAGTACCACGGATCACTAAATCTGCACCTTTGGCATAAATTTGTTGGCCAGAGCGAATATTTTGCTCCACCACTTTGGTTTCCATCACAGGAGCCGCAACAGCCGCTTCTGTTTTAGCTTCTTTTTCTTTTGGCTCTTTCGCCGGTGTTTTGCTTTTACTCAGCTGTAATGAGGCTAAACCAGCGGCCTGGGCCAGTTTTTTCAACTCAGCAGAAGCACCACACACACCTACTAATACCAGCTCAAGTTCTTTAAATACTTGCGCAATAGCTTCGAAATCAGGAGCTTGAGTAACAGACTCGACATTAATCACCACAGGTGCGCGGTAAAAAAAGGCAGGAGCTTGGGCCAGTTTTTGTTGCAGCTGAGTTTTTACTGCAGCAGCAGACAGGTCCTGACAATACAACACAGACAGTGGAAACAAACTGCCTTTTAATTCAAAGGAATGATCAGACATAGCTCAAAATGCGCACTTTATTATTTGTTTAATGACGGCAAAAATTCGTGTCAGCCTTTATTCGCTTGGTACGCAAGGCTGGTGCTTCATGTTATAGTTTGCGCCCCTGTTAGGCAAGTTAGTAAGAGTAGTTTTTGTCCTATGTTATGTGTTGTCTATAAAAGTCCTAAGATGGACCAAACCTATTTGTATGTATTGCGCCGCGATGATTTTAGCGCTGTACCTGAAGCCTTACTTAAAACCTTTGGTCAACCGCAACTGGTCACACTGATTAATCTGGCAACCAAAAGCAAATTAGCCCATGCAGATATCAACAAGGTCAGACACGAACTGACAGAGCGGGGGTTTTATTTACAGTTGCCTCCGCCGCCTGAAGATTTACTCAAAGCGCATAAAGAGAGCCAGCAAAACAAGGAGTAACAGATGAAGTTGACTCAAATCGCAGTCATTGTGGTCAGTGGCTTATTGTTGTCCTGTACCAGCACTGTGTCTGGCAAGGCGCAGGCGACCAGTGAAACGGTGAAAACTGTAGCTGCGAAGCCGCAACCGCAAAACGTTGCTCCGGCCTTGCCTGCGCCAGCTGCTGTGACTAAAGGCAGTTTTGAACAATACGCCGCTGCGTTAAAGCAGGAAGCCTTACAAAAGGGTTATTCCAATGCGCTGGTTAATGACGTATTCGCCAGTTTAACGCATTATCAGTCTGCTGTAGTGGCCGATAAAAAACAGCCTGAATTCACTGAGACGTTAGATACTTATTTACCAAAACGGATCAGTAAACAGCGTATTTCTCTTGCCCGTAAATACTACAAAGAGCATCAACAGGAACTGGAAACCATAGGCCAGAAATATGGTGTACAGCCGCGTTTTATTGTTGCCTTGTGGGGGCTGGAAAGTAGCTTCGGTAAGTTTATGGGCAACTACTCAGTGCCTTCGGCTCTAGCCACTATGGCTTATGACGGCCGTCGTGAAGCCTTTTTTAAATCGGAATTTTTTCTGGCGCTGGATATTTTGCAACAAGGCCATGTCAACTTAGCAGACATGAAAGGCTCATGGGCCGGTGCTATGGGCCAAAGCCAGTTTATGCCAAGTGCTTTTATGTCCTACGCTCAGGATGGTGACGGCGATGGTCATATCAATATCTGGCAAAGCCGCACCGATGCCTTTGCTTCTATTGCCAATTATTTAAAAACCCGGGGCTGGGACAATAGCCAAACCTGGGGCAGGGAAGTAAAAGTTCCTAAAAACTTTGATTTCTCTTACGTGATCCCAAAAGGCAGCAAAGACAGAACTCAGTGGCTGCAGTGGTGGGCTAAATCTGAACGTTCTTTAGCTGCATGGCAAACTTTAGGGGTTCGCACCATTGAAGGTAAAGCATTGCCCAAACGAGATATCAAAGCTGCATTGGTGATGCCGGATGATGAACACGGCAGGGTTTATCTGGCGTACAGCAACTACCAAACGCTGATGCACTGGAACCGCTCTTATTATTTTGTCACCAGCGTAGGTTATCTTGCAGATTTAATAGTGGCTGAGGATTAAACATGAGTTATCAGCATAAAGATGTTCAGGGACAGGTTATTCACCTGCCTGCAGGCAAAGTGCTTTGCATAGGTCAGAATTATCAGGACCATATAGCCGAGATGAACAGCAAAACAGCACCGGAAGCGCTGTTTTTTATCAAACCTTCCACAGCTGTGGTGGATATGCACCAGCCATTCTCTATCCCACAACAACTGGGTGCTGTGCATAATGAAACTGAGCTGGCCGTGCTGATTAAAGCACCTTTAACCAAAGTGACTCCACAGCAAGTGCTGGACGCGGTTTGGGGTTATGGTCTGGCGCTGGATTTAACGCTGCGCGACCAGCAAAAGAAATTAAAAGAGTTGGGGCGGCCTTGGGAAATCGCCAAAGGTTTTGATGGCGCTTGCCCTGTCTCTGGTTTTATTGCTGCTAATGAGCTGGGAGATGTGCAGCAGTTGCAGTTTAGTCTGACGGTGAATGGTGAACAGCGTCAGCAAGGCGATACTCGTATGATGATCCGTTCAGTCACTCAAATCATCAGCGAAATGTCGCAGTTTTTTACTTTGTTACCAGGTGATCTGGTGCTGACCGGCACACCAGCAGGTGTGGGGCCACTTTATAGCGGCGATCAGTTAGAATTAACTCTGGCTAACAAGCTACATATTAAGACGTCAGTACGCTGACAGAGAGGTTGAAGTGTTAACAGCAAAATTCTGGGAAACAAAAAGCCTGGAACAAATGACAACAGAAGAGTGGGAAGCCGTTTGTGACGGCTGTGCTAAATGTTGTCTGAATAAATTTATTGATGATGAAGACGAAGACGCTGAAGGCCCAACCGACTACATTAAGCCGGACGAGCAAATCCATTTTACCAATATCGCTTGTCGTTATCTGGACAGTCACAAATGTGCCTGTACTGTCTATGAAAAACGTACAGAGCTGGTGCCGGATTGTGTCAAACTGACTCAGGATAATTTAAAAGACATCTTTTTTATGCCAAACAGCTGCAGCTACCGCCGTTTGCATGAAGGTCGTGGTTTACCGTCCTGGCATCCGCTGTTAAACAACGGCAAAAAAAGTCTGATGCATAAAAAGCAAATGTCAGTGCGTAATAAAACCATTTCTGAAGACATGGTCGATATGGAAAAATTTGAAGATTATATTGTGACCTGGGCTATTAACGACTTAGATTAATCCCTTTTAGTAACGGTTCGGTTGGGCAACTAAAAATAGCGTTTTTTTGATTTGAGGGTGATGGTTGTGCAAGAAGCCATGCAGATTTTGCATCAGTTCAAACAGTTAATGGCCAGTTTTAGTCCGGCTATAGTGCAGATGGTGATAAGTGCAGTCATTATCTTGATTTATATAGTCCTGAGTCGTCGTATTGCCCCATTTTTGTATCGCACTATAGCCGCCAGCGTATTAAAGGATGAAATGAACCGCCGTGCTTTAGTGGTTTTTCATATTCTGCTGTTTTTACTGCTGGTTGTTATTCTGAGTGTGGTCTGGGGCATCGACATTAAAGGCTTGCTGGTTCTCGCCTCTTCAATGATTGCTGTTATAGGTGTGGCGTTATTTGCAGCCTGGTCATTGCTGAGCAACATCACTGCCTTTTTTATTATGTTAGGTCAACGTAATTTTGCGCCAGGTGCTGAAGTAAAAATTATCGATGGTGCGAACCATGTCGAAGGCAAGGTGGTGGAAATCAATTTGTTCAGCACAGTACTGCTGACCAAAAACAACGAGCAGATTGTCTATCCCAATAACCTGATCGTGTCTCGTCCTGTCATAGTGCAGCATCAGTTCAGAGCCGATAAAAACAAAATGGTAAACAGATGGCGGCGCAGACACCCTGATCACCGCTAGTCTTGCTTGTTTGAACCCAAAGTAATTGATGTTGCAGCGAGGCGACAAGCGATTGAGACCCCAGGAGCATAGGTTACCTATGTGACTGGGGCGAGAGCGTGAAGTCAACAAAGCTGCAGCTTCAAGTACGAAGGGTTTATTCGGGCAAACGCAAGGCTTCTCTGAACTTATCTACCCACATAGCCGTAGCGCCACAAACAGCCACAGGCATAATCAGTAAGTTAATCAATGGCACTAAACTCAGCACATAAACACTGATGCCAAAGGCATAGCTGTGCTTCCACTGCAGTTTTAGAGCCCTACGCATTGTATCAAAAGGTACTTTATGGTTATCAAAAGGATAGTCACAGTACTGAATCGCCAGCATCCAGCTACAGAATAAAAACCATAATAACTGGCCTATACCAGGCAATATAAAAAACAACAATAAAAAGCCAATGGCGCGCGGTAAACAATAGACAAACTTTTGCCATTCTCGACCCAGCATACGCGGCACGTCTTTTAAAAATGCTGCCAGGCCCTGATCCGGTAGCGGCTGGCCTGTTAAGTGCAGCTCGGTTTTTTCTGCCAGCAAGGCATTAAAAGGCGCGGCGATAAAATTAGCCACCATGGTAAAAGTTAAAGCCAACCCCATTACGATAGAAAACAGTGCCAGAGGCCAGACTAAAAAGCCGATAAAACTCAGCCAGTCCGGCAAAGTGGCCACCACTTGTTCGACCCAGCCACCTAACTGACTAAATAAATAACCAAAAGCCAAAGCAAACAGCATCAGGTTGATACAGAGTGGCACTACCACATAACGTTTTAAGCCTTTGACCCGAATTAAGTTCAGGCCTTTCATTAAATAACGCATCCATTGAGCTCCTGCAGGAACGAATGAGCCGAGCATATAAGCCATCTGATTGAGCTGCAAGATAAAATCCGTAAGCAACTTTTTCAGGGCAGGAATACAAAGCGGCCGTGACAGCAGCACCGCAGTTCTGTTACATTCACTTTTGTTAACAAAACCTCGGCCTTATTGTTCAGGGACAGATGCGTCTTAAGCAAATTAAATTAGCGGGTTTTAAATCCTTCGTTGATCCTACCCAGGTGGCTTTTCCCGCTGCAATGACAGCTGTAGTGGGCCCAAACGGCTGCGGTAAATCCAACGTCATTGATGCTGTACGCTGGGTGCTGGGCGAAAGCTCGGCGAAAAACCTGCGTGGTGATGCGATGACAGACGTCATTTTTAACGGCTCAACGCAGCGCAAACCCGTGTCTCAGGCTTCTGTTGAGCTGATGTTTGAAAACACTCAAGGTCGTTTGCAAGGCACGCTGGCTGATCGCAGTGAAATAGCCATCAAGCGTTTAGTGACGAGGGATGGCCAGTCGAATTATTTCCTCAATGGCACTAAATGCCGCCGTCGTGACATCACAGATATTTTCCTTGGCACAGGCTTAGGTCCCCGCAGTTACGCCATTATCGAACAAGGTATGATTTCGCGGCTGATCGAATCCAAGCCTGCTGATTTACGTATTTTTATTGAAGAAGCGGCCGGCATTTCCAAATACAAAGAACGCCGGCGCGAAACTGAAAACCGCATTAAACATACCCGTGAAAACCTGGACCGTTTATCTGATGTGCGGGAAGAGTTGGGTAAAAACCTGGATAAACTCAAACGTCAGGCGGCAGCAGCGGCGCGTTTTAAAGAACTCAAAGCGCAGGAGCGTAAGCTCAAGGCCGAATTGGCCTGTGTGAAATGGTTACACTTTCATGGCTTGTTGCAAAAAAGCGAGCTGGACATTCAGCACAAACTCACCGAAATAGAACAGTTTCAGGCGGCTCAGTCTGGCGATCAGCTATTAGTGTTGCAACTGAAAGAACAGCAGCAGGATTTACGTACTGAACAGCAGCAAGTGCAGCAGCAGTATTATCAGGTTGGTAATCAAATCACCCGCTTAGAACAACAGCAACTGCACCAACGCCAACGCCGCCAAAGTCTGACCGACGAACTGCGTTCCTTGCAGCTGACCTTGCAGGAAGCAGACTCCTACATAGCGCAGCAACAGGAACAGCTGGCAGAACTTGAATTGCAGCTGGAAAACGCAGCACCTGATAGTGAACTGAAGCAAGAGCAGTTTGAAAGCCTGACCGAACAACTCGATCAGGCTGAAGAGCGTTTACTCAGTGCGCAGAGTGCTTTACAGCAATGGCAACAGCAGTTTTTTGCAGTGCAGCAACAGCAGCAACAGAATCAGTTAAAGGTGCAGCACAGCCAGCAGCAACAGCAGCAGTTACTACACCGTATCAGTCAGTTACAGCAAGAACTATCTCAACTGGATGCGGTGACTGATTCAACAGCGGCAGAGCCCTTAATGGTCAAGCAGCTAGAAACACAGCAGCAACTTGAGTTGTTGCAGCAACAAAGTACAGATGCTGAGCAGCATTATCAGGCGTTGCAGCAGGCGCTGCAGGACCGTAAACAACAGCAGATGGTGCGGCAAAGTGAATTAAGGCAACTGAAGACGCAGCAGGACAAACTCAACCAGATCCAGCAGCAGGTGAATAAACAGCAGCAACAACTGTTAAAGCAGTTGGAGATTGAGCCTCAATGGGCCAAAGCTGTCAGTCTGGTGTTGGGGGAATTGCAGCATGCCACCGCAGAGCAGGGGGCTAAACAGAACATTGAACAGGACACTGTGCAAAGTTATGTGCTGCCTACAGAGTTAAAAGCACAAAGCGGGACTTTAGCCGCGGTGATCCGCTCAGGTCTTTATCCGGATCTATTTCACAGCGTGTTGCTGGCTGACAATATCGAACAAGCCCAAGCCAAACAACAGCAGCTACAACCACAACAGTCCGTGATTTGTCCGCAAGGCATCTGGCTAGGCAGCAACTGGCAACTGGTACCTGGACAAGCTGCTTCAGACAACTACTTAACACGGCAACAGCAGTTGCGGGAATTGGCAGAACAACTCCAGCAGCTAGAACAGCAATTAGTGACAGATCAGCAGCTAGAAGCACAGTCCAATACTGAACTCTTACAGAGCAAGCAGCAGTGGCAACACAGCCAGCAGCAGCTGCAGCAAACAAAAGATCAACTGCAAAAAATCAGTACCGACCTTTTATTACTGCAACAACAGCAACAATTGCAGCAGCAAAGACGCGTGCAGGCATCGACTGAGTTAACAGTGCAGCAGCAGGATTTTGAGCTGATAAGCCTGCAGCTTGATGAACTGGAGCAACAATCTGAAGCGCTGGATGAGCAGTATCAGGCGCAAAAAGCCAAAGAATGGCAGCTGCAGCAACAACAGACACAATGCCAGCAGCACCATCAGCAACTGAAACAGCAACAGGATTTAGTGCGTCAGCAACTGCAACAAGTGCAGCTGGAACAACAAAGTGCGCAAAAGCAGCTGAGTTTCAGCCAACAGAATTTACAACGTAGCCAACAGCAACAACAGCAACTGCAGCAGCGTTTGCAACTGGTGCAGGACCAACTGGCCGAAGTGACAGAGCCGGATGGCGAACAACACGAGGCATTACAGTTGTTATTGCAGCAACGGGCTGAAGTTGAACTTTTAGTGCAGCAAAAAGCCGAAGCTTTACATTTGTTAGAAGAAAAGCTGCGTCAGGCTGAACGAGGCCATCAGGGCGTAGCGCATTTATTAACGCAAAAGCAAAAAGAATTAGCAGATTTCCAGTTAAGCGCTGAGGGCTACAGAGTCCGAGCCAACAATATGTTGGAGCAGCTGACAGAGCTGCAGGTGAACTTTAAGGAGCTGAGTGAAACGCTACCCGCTGAAGCGAACGAACAAGAATGGCAACAGCAACTGGAAAAAACACAAGATTCAGTGTCACGTTTAGGACCGATTAACCTGGCAGCTATTGAAGAATTTGAACAGCAGGACGAGCGTAAACAGTATCTGGATGCGCAGCATCAGGATTTAGTTTCAGCGTTGGAGACTCTGGAAACTGCGATTAGAAAAATTGACAGAGAAACCCGGCAGAAATTTAAAGAAACCTTCGAGCAGGTCAATGAAGGCTTGCAAACGTTATTTCCAAAAGTGTTTGGTGGAGGCAGTGCCTATCTTGATTTAACCGAAGAAGATCTGTTAGAAACAGGTGTAACTATCATGGCGAGGCCGCCAGGGAAAAAAAACAGTACAATTCACTTACTCTCGGGTGGTGAAAAAGCGCTAACCGCTTTATCATTGGTGTTTTCGATTTTTCGATTAAATCCGGCACCTTTTTGCATGTTGGATGAAGTTGATGCACCTTTGGATGATGCGAACGTCGGCAGATTTTGTAATCTGGTACGGGAAATGTCTGAAACTGTGCAGTTTATTTATATCAGTCACAATAAAATTGCCATGGAAATGGCTGCACAATTAATGGGTGTAACCATGCAGGAGCCCGGTGTATCACGAGTTGTGGCTGTAGATGTGGAAGATGCCGTGAAAATGGCACAAGCCTAAAAACTAAAAGGTAAAAGAGATGGCTGAGGAATTACGTTTAGTCTTGATTGTTTTGGGTGTTTTGGGTATCAGCGCTTTAGCTTTACACGGCTGGTGGACAGTTCGAAAAAACAACAGGGACATTAGCAAATACGATGTAGACGCTTCTGCAAATTCAGAGCCTAAATGGGATGGTTTTGACGAGCTAGGCATAGGGCGTAAGCGTGTATTACAACCAGGCGAAAAGCCACAACCAAAACCTGCACCAACAGTGCCGCCAAAAGCTAACAAATTACGTGAACCAGTGAAAGTGCGCCGTGAACCTGAATTAAACGAGCCTTCATTGGATAAGGGCAGTTTTTCTGCCACAGATGAACCTTATGCAGAAGCCGTTGCACAGGAGCAACAAGCTGCTTATGAAGCTGAAAAAGATCAAACAGCTCAGGCTCCGGCTAACGAAGTGTTGATCCTGTATGTATTACTGCCAGAAGGCGAAGAAATTAACGGTTCTTTATTATTGCCTTCGTTGCTGACCTTGGGTTTTAAATACGGTGAAATGAACATTTTCCACCGTTTCCAGGACAATGCAGGTTCAGGCGAAGTATTATTTTCGCTGGCCAATATGTTTAATCCTGGCACCTTCGATTTAGAAGATATGGAAAAAATGAATACCCGTGGTTTAAGTTTGTTTATGACTTTGCCAGGGCCTGGCGAAGCCTTACAGAACTTCAACCTGATGCACAGTGCTGCGAAAAAACTGGCCGATGAATTTGGTGGTCAGGTATTGGATGGTCAGCGTTCAGTGCTGACAGTACAAACAGTGCGGCATTATGTGGAAAAAATCCGTGAGTTCCAGCGTCAACGCCTGATCCACGGTTGATGCATTAGATCTGTTAAAGAGGCCCCGTTTTCGGGGCTTCTCTATTTTTGAATTTGAGATTTTAGACTTTAAGTGCCTGAGTAACCCAAATGAATCAAGCTATCCAACAACGCCTGCAGCAGCTCAAAGACCAACTGGCTTATCATAATCACCAGTATTACGTGCTGGATAATCCCAGTATTCCCGACGCCGATTACGACCTGCTGTTTCAGGAATTAAAGCAGATAGAACAACAACATCCTGAACTGGTGACTGCGGATTCACCGACTCAACGAGTGGGGGCAGCACCTTTAAGCAAATTTGGCCAAATCAGCCATCAGGTCGCTATGTTGTCCTTGGATAACGCCTTTGATGCAGACGACTTTGCCGCTTTTTACAAACGTATGGCCGATCGTATTGATGCAAGCCGTGACTTTGAATTTTGTGCCGAACCTAAACTGGATGGCTTAGCCGTTAGCATCCGTTACGAGCAAGGTCTGTTGGTTCAAGCCGCGACCCGAGGTGATGGTTTTACCGGTGAAGATATTACTGCCAACGTCAAAACCATTCGTGCTGTGCCGTTGAAGTTACAAGGCGAAGTTCCTGCTGTGCTGGAAGTTCGGGGTGAAGTCTTTATGCCGCTGGCAGGTTTTGAGCTGATGAATGACAAAGCTCGTGCAGCAGGCGATAAAGTGTTTGCCAACCCACGTAATGCGGCGGCGGGCAGCTTACGACAGCTGGATCCGAAGATCACCGCCACCCGGCCATTAATGTTTTATGCCTATGCGGTAGGCGCTGTGGAAGACGCAGCTCAGCTACTAAACGGCAAAAGCCATCATGCCCGTTTGCAGCAACTCAAAGGCTGGGGCTTGCCTGTTTGTCCTGAAATCCGTCATGTCACTGGCTTGCAGGCTGCTTTGGATTACCAGCAAAACATTCTGACTAAACGCGCTGCTTTGCCTTATGAAATAGATGGTGTGGTGCTGAAAGTCGACGATTTAGCGCAGCAACAGGCTTTAGGTTTTGTTGCCCGCGCGCCACGTTGGGCTATTGCATTTAAATTTCCGGCTCAGGAAAAAACCACTACTTTATTAGATGTTGAGTTTCAGGTCGGTCGCACCGGCTCTATTACTCCGGTCGCACGATTAGAGCCTGTTCTGGTAGGTGGGGTGACGGTCAGTAATGCGACTTTGCATAATCAGGATGAAATTAACCGTCTGGGCGTTAAAGTAGGCGATACAGTAATAGTACGCAGGGCTGGAGACGTGATCCCACAAATTGTCTCCGTAGTGCTGGAAGAGCGGCCTGAAAGCGCACGTGATATCCTGTTTCCAACGGCGTGCCCTGTCTGTCAGTCCAGCATTGAACGAGTCGAAGGCGAAGCTGTAGCGCGTTGCACAGGCGGTTTATTCTGTGCTGCACAGCGAAAAGAAGCGCTGAAACATTTTGTGTCGCGAAAAGCCATGGATATTGAAGGCTTAGGTGACAAAATTATTGAGCAGTTGGTGGATCAGCAACTGGTGAAAACTCCGGCTGATATTTTCCGTCTGGATATGCCCGCTTTAGTTGGCTTAGAGCGCATGGGCGAAAAGCTGGCGCTTAAACTACTAAAATCCATCGATGATTCTAAAAAAACTACTTTGCCACGTTTTATTTATGCTTTGGGTATTCGTGAAGTAGGGGAAGCAACGGCGCTGAATTTAGCTAGTCATTTTGCGGCTTTGGATGCAGTGCAGCAGGCAAGTGTAGAACAGCTGTTGGAAGTGCCGGATGTCGGTGCCGTGGTCGCAGGAAATATTCAGCACTTTATGGCGGAAGAGCATAACACCGCCGTGATAGCTCAGCTGCTTGAGGCTGGTATTCACTGGCCAGTGCTTGAAAAACAGCAGCAGGGTGAACAACCTCTGGCTGGCTTAACAGTGGTATTAACCGGCACTTTAACCAGCATGGGACGCGACGATGCCAAAGAAAAACTTCAGCGCTTAGGGGCTAAAGTATCAGGCTCTGTGTCAGCCAAAACTTATGCGGTGATCGCAGGCGATAATGCCGGCTCCAAGCTGGCTAAAGCGAATGAATTGTCAGTGCCGGTCTGGACAGAGCAACAGATGCTGGAATTGTTTTTAAAGCATGGATTGAACTGATATGTCTGACTTCTATCCCCTGCTGGATAAGTATGGCCTGACCCGGATCCCCCTTCGCTTTTACGCTGTATTGTTGTTGGTGCTAAGGCCCTATCTTTTGTGGATTTTAGTGCTGACGATGCCAGAAGGCGGTGACAAGTTACTGGCCGCCGTCTATCCCCAAAGCAGTGACTTCTTAATCGCTTGTCTGATTTGTGCACCTTTATTGCTGGTTGTGGCAGCATTAAGTCAGCGCAAGGACAAGGGGAGTCAGGGGTGGTTTAAATTATGGCGTCAAAGCCGTTGGATCATGCTGGCAGTTGTTGCTATAGATCTGGTGCATAGTCTGACTCACTTACCCAACTATGTGATGCTAAAGGCACCCTGGTTACTAATATCACCAGCGCTGCTGTTGCTTAGCTTATGGTGGCTGCTGAAGAACCCGGTGATGAAACAGGTGGTGACTGAATGGCCTTAATTCAGCCTTAAATCGCTATTTTCTGCTGGCTTTGCAGCTGCTGCCAGCGTTTTTGCTGTTCTTCACTCAGTTTGGCTTTGGATAGTATGACTTCACATTGCAAACGAAGTTGTTCAGTTTGGATAGAGGGATCGATATTCTCTGTTGAGCGCAACGACTGCAGCAAGTTCAGCGCTATCCCTACATTGCCGGGCATAATGCTAAAGGCTTTAATAAATGCTTCCAGAGCTTGCTGCCACTGACCTCTTTCATACATCAATACGGCGTGGTTATTGAACTCTCTCGGGCCCATGGGCAGAGTTTCACGTTCTTTCCGCTCCTGTTTTAGGTAAGTTAGAAAAACAGGATCCGCACCTTTCAGTTTATTTGCATCCTGTGTCAGTGCTTTGAGCAAGTCGCGTGAACTGCTTAATAAACCCACCTCATGCAGAGCTTTGGCTTTATCTAAAATATCTTCGGCGCCCTGTGATTCCATATTTTGATCCAATTCGAGCAGCAGCTGCTTGGCTTTTTCCAGCTGATCTTTCAGATAATAAATTCTGGCTTGCACCACCACCTGTTGTTCTTGCTTTTGTTTATCCGGGAAAAGTTGCCTCATGTGGCTCAAGGTATCATTGGCGACTTTGGACAAACGACTGGTTTGCTCTTCTTCATCGACACTTAACGCATAATCAACCGAAGCGCGGGCCAGATTTAAGTAGAGATCTGGCTGCTCGTAAATAGAAAAACGGGCAAATCGCACCAGGTCTTTCGCTGCTCTGAATTGATGCTCGTAGTCGTGAGTTAAGCGCGATAAATGCATCAGTTTTTGTTGGCGTAATAAATTACGGGGCGCCATATCAGCGGCTTGCAGCAATTCTGTCTGGGCCTTTTTATACATCTGCTGATGCAGGTGGATATCTGCTAATAAATCCAGGGTTGCCAGCTTTAAATCGGCTTTTTGTAATAAAGGTTGCAGCAGGGACAGGGCTTCGGAGTATCTTTCGCGCTGAATTAAGCAGCGGGCCAACCCCAGTTTAACCCAATGCAGATTGTTGTCATGGATCAAGCTGCTATAAAACTGCTCGCCTTCTGTCCATCGACCGGCCTGCTGTAAAATCTCACCTTTGGTCTTGAGCAACAACGTTGCGTATTTGGGCTGGTAACCCTGCTCCAGCCATTGCTCAACCTGCTTGAGCGCTGCGTCAGTTTTTTTCTGATCCATCAGGCTATACAAAGGCCGCAACAGGTTTTTGCGCTGCACGGTACGGTCGATGCGGGATTTCAAATCTTTAATGGCAAAGGGCTTAACCATAAACTCGTCAGGCTGTAATTCGAGCACACTGTGGACCAGGCTTGGGTCTGTCTCAGCGCTGATAAAAATAAAACCTGTGCAATGACGGAATAAATTACGGACTTTGAGCTCCTGATAGAGCTGATAACCGTCTTTACCATTTAAATTAAAGGAGCAGATGATCAAATCAAAAGCTTTGTCGCGGCACAAAGCTATAGCAGCGGTGGAGTTTTCCGCATAAGTGAAACTGGTATAGCCTAAAGTCTCAAGCGCATAACGCAGGTAGTTCTGAGTTAAGGGCTGCTCATCTACAACCAGTATCTGAATGTCCTTATTAAGCTTCACGACCATAAATGAACAAAGTACCTGTTATCATTTCTATCAAATATAGCCATTAATAAGACAAAAAGCTCCAAATTTATTAAATGAATTCAATGGTTAATGTTTTTCTGATTTGGGAAAATTAACAATAAGTGAAATAACAGTAAAAACGAAATGTGGAGAATGATTAAAAATAAGGACTTAGGGAGTTTCAGTGCGTTCTGAGTAGGCTGCAATGATGATTCGTACAGATTAAAATTTGGGGCCTGGCTATGCTTTTTTATCGAAGGTGTGGTGGATGCTACTGGGTTCGAACCAGTTCGGCTTGGGTTTTGTAAAGAGAGCGATGTTTTTCTTTAAGGGGAAAAGGGGATGGTGGATGCTACTGGGTTCAAACCAGTTCGCCTTGGTCTTGTGTAAAGAGAGCGATGTTTTTCTTTAAGGGGAAAAGGGGATGGTGGATGCTACTGGGATCGAACCAGTTCGGCTTGGATTTTGTAAAGAGAGCGATGATTTTCTTTAAAGGGGATGGTGGATGCTACTGGGTTCAAACCAGTTCGCCTTGGTCTTGTGTAAAGAGAGCGATGTTTTTCTTTAAAGGGGATGGTGGATGCTACTGGGATCGAACCAGTTCGGCTTGGATTTTGTAAAGAGAGCGATGATTTTCTTTAAAGGGGATGGTGGATGCTACTGGGTTCAAACCAGTTCGCCTTGGTCTTGTGTAAAGAGAGCGATGTTTTTCTTTAAAGGGGATGGTGGATGCTACTGGGATCGAACCAGTTCGGCTTGGGTTTTGTAAAGAGAGCGATGTTTTTCTTTAAAGGGGATGGTGGATGCTACTGGGATCGAACCAGTGACCCTCGCCTTGTAAGGGCGATGCTCTCCCAGCTGAGCTAAGCATCCTGGGGCTACTTTTTGTTACACATTGACATCTAAAAAGATGGTGGACGCTACTGGGTTTAATCCGGTCACAGCCTGTTCTTTATAAAGTGCGGCGATGCGCTCTTTAAGAAGATGGTGGACGCTACTGGGTTTAATCCGGTCACAGCCTGTTCTTTATAAAGTGCGGCGATGCGCTCTTTAAGAAGATGGTGGACGCTACTGGGTTCGAACCAGTGACCCCCGCCTTGTAAGGGCGATGCTCTCCCAGCTGAGCTAAGCGTCCTGGGATTTCTAAATTTTTATCTGTCCTTCATTTTACTGAAGAAGATGGTGGATGCTACTGGGTTCGAACCAGTGACCCCCGCCTTGTAAGGGCGATGCTCTCCCAGCTGAGCTAAGCATCCTGGGCATAACAATTGAACTACACGATTTATCTTTCAGATATTTCACTTTAAAAGATGGTGGATGCTACTGGGATCGAACCAGTGACCCCCGCCTTGTAAGGGCGATGCTCTCCCGGCTGAGCTAAGCATCCATCGTGTGGTCGGCCGTCATTATAGGGGGCTCGGTTTTTGTGTCAATAATATTTTTAGCTTTGTGAACTGTATGCTTTAAAAGTAAGCAGTTAAATCTTTTTCCGCATAGCTGCTTCGGCCGTGCAATCACTGCCTTGCATTGATACAATAGCGCCCAATTTTTTGGCCTTCAGTGGATTCATTATGTCTATAGTTACTCGTTTCGCGCCAAGCCCTACAGGTTACCTGCACGTTGGTGGCGCCCGCACAGCCTTATACAGCTGGTTACATGCACGTAAAACCGGCGGTACTTTTATCCTTCGTATTGAAGATACAGATTTAGAACGTTCAACTCAGGAATCTGTGGATGCCATTCTAGAAGGTATGGAATGGTTAGGCCTGGATTATGACGACGGCCCTTATTATCAAACCAAACGTTTTGATTTATATAAAGAAGTAGTTGCTCAGCTGCTGGCTGAAGGCAAAGCTTACAAGTGCTTCTGTACTGTTGAAGAAGTCGATGCAATGCGCGAAGCGCAAATGGCTGCCGGCGAAAAACCAAAATACAACGGTATGTGGCGTGATCGCACCGACCACCCAACCGACAAGCCTTATACCATTCGTTTTAAAAACCCGCTGGATGGCGTAGTGGTGATTGACGATTTAATCAAAGGCCGCATTGAAATTGCCAATGCCGAGCTGGACGATTTAATCATTGCCCGTAGTGACGGCACTCCAACTTATAACCTGACTGTTGTGGTTGATGACTGGAAAATGGGCATCACTCACGTTATCCGTGGTGATGACCATGTCAACAACACTCCACGTCAGATGAATATTCTGGCCGCTTTAGGCGCAGAACTGCCTAAATACGCGCACGTGCCTATGATTTTAGGTGACGATGGCAAACGTCTGTCAAAACGTCATGGTGCTGTTGGCGTCATGCAATACCGTGACAACGGTTTCCTGCCAGAAGCGCTGATCAACTATTTAGTGCGTTTAGGCTGGTCTCATGGCGATCAGGAAATTTTCAGCAAAGAAGAACTGGTCCAGCTGTTTGACTTAAGCGACTGTAACCGTGCGCCTTCGGCCTTTAACACCGACAAGCTTGTTTGGTTAAACCAGCACTACATGAAAACTCTGGCGCCAGAGTACGTAGCTAAACATTTAGCCTGGCATGTGGCCGATCAGAAGCTGGATATCAGCACTGGCCCGGCGCTGACAGAGCTGGTAAAAGTGCAGGCTGAGCGGGTGAAAACCTTAAAAGAACTGGTTGAAGTAAGCCGTTATTTCTACGAAGACTTCAGTGAGTTTGAAGAAAACGCTGCGAAAAAACACTTACGTCCTGTAGCCGCAGAGCCGCTGGTTGCTGTTCAGACCAAACTGGCTGAGCTGAATGATTGGTCAGTGGAAGCTTTACATCAAGCCATTAACGATGCCGCTGAAAGCTTAGGTTTAGGCATGGGCAAAGTAGGTATGCCTTTACGTGTGGCTGTCACAGGTGGTGGTAACTCACCCGCTTTAGACGCAACACTGGCACTGATTGGCAAAGATCGTGTATTAAAGCGCATCAGCATGGCGCTGGAATACATCAGCAACAGAGCTGAATAATCATTCGTAGGGGCGGGTCTTGTACCCGCCCGTCTAAATGGCGCATCGATGTCGAATGGAAAGGGCTGCGCCCCTTAAATCGCTCGATTCGCGTCAAAATTTGCTTCAGCAAGGCTGCATTCATTTGCAGTTGTCAAAATCATTTTCATTTTATAAGAAGGGTTATACAACATGCGTTTAGTAGTCGCATTGTCAGCAGTACTGTTATGTTCCGCAGTCTCTGTTCAGGCACAGGAATTTCAAAAAAAACATGGTGAAGAAGAAACCACTGTTCCACCTTGGGGTGGTGACGTAGAAGTAGGGGTAGTGCTGAGTCGTGGTAACACAGAAGCCACAGCTGTACGGACCAATGCTGAATTAAAACACGAGCTGGAGGATTTCCGTAACAAATACTTTATCCAGACTTTGTTGCAACGAAATACCCAAACCAACAGCGCTACAGGTGAAAAAGAAGATAAAACCACAGGTCAGCGGGTAGGTGTCACAGCGCAAAGTAACTATAAATTTTTCCGCTCAGACAGCAGCTTGTTCGGTCGTGCCGCTTATTTGAATGACCGTTTTGGTGCCTTCCGTGAACAATCCTCTGTAGCAGTGGGTTATGCCAACCGCTTGTACGAAGACGGTCAGAACTACTTAGACTTCGAAACAGGTCCGGGTATGGCGTATGACAGACCATCCGAAGGCGAAAGTAACTCAGGTATGATTTGGTACGCTGCGGGTAACTTTGAGTATCACTTCTCAGAAACCAGTAAGTTTAAACAAACGCTGGAATACGCCATTTCGTTAGATGGTCATAACACCAGTTACACCAGCCGTAGTGCGGTAACAGCGCAAATCAACAATCAGCTGGCTCTGCGTTTAAGCCTGAATATTAAGTACGACTCAGATGTAGGTGTGGATAAGAAAAGCACTGACTCTGAAACAGCCGCTTCTATCGTTTATTCATTCTAAAGAAAAAGGGGGTCTGCTCTGATCCCTTTTGTTGAACAGCCTAAGTAATTGGAGTTGCAGCGCGACGACAAAGGATTGAGACCCCAGGAGCATAGTTGCCTATGCGACTGGGGCGAGAACATGCAGTCAACAAAGCTGCAGCTTCAAGTACGACGACGGGTATCAGCCTAAGTAATTGGAGTTGCAGCGCGACGACAAAGGATTGAGACCCCAGGAGCATAGTTGCCTATGCGACTGGGGCGAGAACCTGCAGTCAACAAAGCTGCAGCTTCAAGTACGACGACGGGTATCAGCCTAAGTAATTGGAGTTGCAGCGCGACGACAAAGGATTGAGACCCCAGGAGCATAGTTGCCTATGCGACTGGGGCGAGAACCTGCAGTCAACAAAGCTGCAGCTTCAAGTACGACGGCTGAATTAGTGTAAGACCCGGGCGCGTAAAGTCCCTGGAATCGCCTTCAACTCATTCAGGGCCAGTTCGTGGTCCAGTGAATCGATGTCGATGACTACATAACCAATTTCTGCATTGGTTTGCAGATACTGACCCGAAATGTTGATGCCGTGTTTAGCAAAGGCTTCGTTGATTTTGGTCAGCATACCTGGTTGGTTTTTGTGGATATGCAGTAAACGTGAGCGGCCTCTGTGTTCTGGCAAGGAGACTTCAGGGAAATTCACCGCTGACAAGGTAGAACCGTTGTCACTGTATTTCACCATCTTACCAGCTACTTCAAAGCCGATATTTTCCTGCGCTTCCTGCGTAGAACCACCAATATGTGGCGTCAGGATCACATTGTCGAATTCGCGCAGCGGCGATACAAACTCTTCATCATTGCTGGTCGGTTCCACCGGGAATACGTCAATGGCAGCACCGGCCAGTTTTTTCGCTTTCATCACTGCAGCTAATGCATCGATGTCGACCACAGTGCCGCGTGAAGCGTTGATCAGAATGCTGCCTTGTTTCATCAAGTCCAGTTCAGCTTCGCCGATCATATTTTTCGTCTGAGCTGTTTCAGGCACATGCAAAGTCACCACATCTGAAGTTTTCAGCAAAGTGCCAAAATCGACTTGTGTGGCATTACCTAATACCAGCTTGTCTTCGATATCGTAAAACTGCACACGCATACCGATGTTTTCCGCCATGATGCTCAGCTGAGTACCGATATGGCCGTAACCAATAATGCCTAAGGTTTTACCACGGGCTTCAAACGACTGAGTTGCAGTTTTTTGCCAGACACCGCGGTGCGCCGCCGCATTACGCTCCGGAATACCACGCAGCAGCATAATGATTTGGCCTAACACCAGTTCAGCCACAGAGCGGGTATTGGAAAACGGCGCGTTGAATACCGGAATACCACGCATCAACGCAGCGTCTAAATCCACCTGATTGGTACCAATACAGAAGCAACCAACCGCAGCTAGTTTAGAGGCTGCGTCCAGCACTTTTTCGGTCAGTTGGGTGCGTGAACGAATACCAATAAAATGCACGTCACGGATTTTTTCAATCAGTTCAGCTTCATCCAAAGAGGTCTTCAGATACTCAATGTTGCTGTAGCCTTGATTCTTAAAGCTCTGCACCGCACTTTGGTGCAAACCTTCCAGTAACAGGATCTTGATCTTGTCTTTGGGCAGCGAAAATTTTTCCATTTTACTTCTCTTTAACTTGTTGCAATTTAAATTCGATTCATTTCATCCCAGCTCTAAGTAATTGGAGTTGCAGCGCTACGAGTAGGGGCTGGGTTTATCCCTGCCCGTTTTTTCTGCTGCGGCTTCAAGTACGACGAGCTCAGTTTAAGATTTTTGTGCCTTCGGCAGTACCGACCAGAACTATATCTGCCGCGCGACGGGCAAAAATACCGTTTGTTACTACGCCGACCAGGTTGTTTATTTGTTGTTCTAATTCTTCTGGCTTAGCAATGCTAAGGCCATGCACATCTAAAATAATATTGCCGTTGTCTGTCACTACATTTTCACGCCAGACGGGGCGACCACCTAATTTTTCCAGCTCACGAGTGACATAAGCACGGGCCATAGGGATCACTTCAACAGGTAAAGGAAATTTGCCGAGTACATTCACTTGTTTGGTTTGATCAACAATACAAACAAACTTTTCAGCCACAGCTGCGACAATTTTTTCGCGGGTAAGCGCTGCGCCACCGCCTTTAATCATATGGTTTTGCGGGTTAATTTCGTCAGCACCATCGACGTACACCCCAAAACTTTCCACATCGTTTAAGTCCAGCACTGTAATACCTAAAGCACGCATTTTTTCAGTGGATTGCACTGAACTGGACACTGCACCTTTGATCTGATCTTTGATAGTGGCCAGCGCGTCAATAAAGTGATTGACAGTTGAGCCAGTGCCCACACCGACAATAGTCTGAGGCGCTACATAATCCAATGCTGCCCAGGCGGCATTTTTTTTCATCTGATCTTGAGTCATAGGTCTACCGGAAAGTTTTTGAGCCACGTTTAGCCATACAGATGGATAGTAGCCGAAAAGGGGGATCGGGCAAAAGGGGCAAAAGGTAAAAGAGCGGAAAGAATTTCAGTTTTTACTTATTGTTCACTAAAAGTACAAAAACGGCTGGGAGTACAGATAGCCGGAAGCGGAATGTCCCAGGCTTCGACTGGCACTGTTTCGACGTGCTGGCAATCATGAGCTAAGCCAATCAGTTGCGGCTTTCTGGCAGTAGAATCCAGTTGGCTTAAGGTTCTGTCATAAAAACCGCCGCCCATGCCCAAACGTTGACCTTGAGAGTCAAAAGCAACCAAAGGTGTAAACATCAGATCCAGTTGGCTGACAGGGCGTAACAAGCTGCAATTGAGCTCTGGTTCGCCTATGCCAAACTGATTGGGAGTTAGTAAAGTATCCGGAGTATAAAGCTGAAACACCAGATAACCAGGTACGACAGGATGCAGTAACGGCAGGTATAAGCTTTTGCCTTGTTGCCATAAAGCCTGAATAAGCGGAGTTGTATCCAGTTCACCATCATTGGTCAGGTATAAAGCGATGTGCTGAGCTTGTTGTACTTCAGGCCGGGGCAATAGCTGCTGCACTAAATCCAGACTGGCCTGGTGCTGCTGTTCTGTGGATAAAGACCGGCGCAAAGCACGAATATGGCTGCGAAGCTGTTGGCGTGAAGTCAAAACAGTAAACCTGAAAATCAAAGATAAGCGGACTATAAAACAGAAAGGGTTAGCTGCAAAGGTTTTGAATTTTAAACGGACGGGTACAAGACCCGCCCCTACAATATGGTCATGGTTTTTAAACAATACCCGTCTGGGTTTTGGCGTTCGGATCTGCGTGCGGGGACAAACCCTGCGCTTGGGAAACCTTGTTGGCTAGGTGATTTATTGTAGGGGCGACCTTTATGGTCGCCCGTGGTTGTCATCCAATACTTGTTGTCGTATTTGATGCCGCTTTCGGGCGGGTACAAGACCCGCCCCTACAATGTGGTCATGGTTTTTAAACAATACCCGTCTGGTGTTTGGCGTTCTGATCTGTTTGCGGGGACAACCCCTGCGTCTGGGGAACCTTGTTGGCTAGGTGATTTATTGTAGGGGCGACCTTTATGGTCGCCCGTGGTTGTCATCCAATACTTGTTGTCGTATTTGATGCCGTTTTCGGGCGGGTACAAGACCCGCCCCTACAATTTATATCCAGAATGAATCTAAAGTTGGGCAAGGAATTTGATTTGCAGCGTGATGAGTATTTGTAGTGGCGAGGCTTGCCTCGTCCGTCGGGTGTTTAAATCAATGCGTGGGAATGGAGAGAAAATGACAAAGCTGCGGCTTCAAGTACGAAGGATAAAAGGTTCTCCGAATTGCCGTGTCAAGTATCAGCCCTTGAACCTAAGGTTCAAGGCGGGAGTCAGTTTGTCACCGTAGGCTTCTCGGTACGAGCCGAGCCTGCACAAAAGCAACAAGAAGGAGCCCCTAAAGTAAAACAATTATCGGCTCAGGGACATCTACCTAATCACTGACAACTCAGAGAACGCCGTAAGTATAACACCAGCTTTTTGATTATTCCGCCTTCTTTTTTACTTCTACGAGCTCATTGCACAAATTTAGCGCAATCATCAGTAAAACATCCTCATTCATGTGCACACCTGGTTTGAATTTTGTACTGGCAACCCTTTGTTCTAATTCATCAATGGCATCTTGTAGCCGTTGTTCTTCGCCCAAAGGGCAGGACACTTTGAGTACCCGGCCTAAAACAGAGATGGTCAGTTGCTTAGGTTTTGTACTGGCTACAGGTTTGGAGACAGGTTTTTTCACCACGGCTTCAGCTGGTGGAGGGTCAACAGGGCGAAATTTACGTAAATGCATGATTGATACCTCTGGGCCTGCGATTGGGGCGTCCATCTGTTGGCGGGTAGAACCAGCAAATGGTAGGATAGCTGCCTTGAAAAGTCGCTTGGGCCGAAAAAATTATGACGACAGAATCTTTTAAATCTTACGATCACTGGACCAGTTTGCTGGATCAATCTTACCTGATGGCGTCGGCCGCCGAAGTACATGGCTTGATCGCAGGCTTACTAAGTGCCGGTGTGAGCGCAGAACCGGCGAAGATTTTACCAGTTCTGCATGACTTCTTAAATGACGGGCAAGCCTTATCTGCCCCTGTTAAAGCAGATATTTCCGACTTAATTATGCAAACGTCCGAATCTTTGGCACAGACCGACTATTCCTTTGCATTATTGCTGCCAGGTGACGACGATTCCTTGCCTGAACGCCTTGAAGCTATGGTCGAATGGACCCAGTCTTTTTTAGTGGGTTTTGCCATTCAACAGAACGATTTATCGCTTTGTTCAGCCGATGTGAAAGACGCAATAGAAGAACTGACCGAAATCACCAAAATTGACGTATTTGCTATAGACGACAACAGCGCAGAAAGTAACGAAGAGTCCTACTTCCTGGTGCTGGAGCATATTCGTTTACTGGTGCTGACTTGCTTTAACGAAGTAGGGCTGAAATTCAGCAAAAACGACGTTCAGAATAAAACTTTGCATTAAGAGTCTTTGGCAATGAATTTGAGTATCCATCAAAACAGACGTGAGCGCTTGCTTACATCAGTACCTAACAACAGCGTAGTTTTAGTACCAGCTGCTGTGGAGTTAACCCGCAGCCGCGACACTGAATACCCTTTTCGTCAGGACAGCGACTTCTTTTATCTGACGGGTTTTAATGAACCTGACGCGCTTTTGATCCTGAGCAAAGATAATTCCGGCAACACTGCTAGTCTGTTGCTGTGCCGGCCGAAAGACCAGCTGGCTGAGGTCTGGCAAGGTCGTCGTTTAGGGCCGGAGCAAGCCAAAGCCGCATTGGGTTTAGATGCGTTGCCTATTGTAGAGCTGGATAACGAACTACTTAAAGCATTGAACCAAAAAACTACGCTTTGGTATGCGCAGGGTACTTATGCTGAATTTGACGCCAAAGTTGCAGCCACTTTAGCCACCTTAAGGCTTTATCCTAAGCGTGGTTACGTAGCACCTACAGTGCAACAGGATCTACGGCCTGTGACGGCTGAAATGCGCTTGTTTAAAGATGAAGAGGAAATTCATCAAATGCGCCAGGCCGGTTATATCAGTGCCAAAGCGCATAAAAGAGCCATGCAAGCCGCTAAAGCCGGTGTGTGGGAATATCAGCTCGAAGCCCATATTCTGCATGAGTTTGCCATGCATGGTGCCCGCCATCCGGGCTACAACTGCATAGTAGGAGCTGGTGAAAACGGCTGTATTTTGCATTACACCGATAACAGCAGTCAGCTGAAAGACGGTGATTTAGTGCTGATTGATGCAGGTAGCGAGTACCAGGGCTATACGGCGGATATTACCCGTACTTTCCCGGCCAGTGGCAAATTCAGCCCGGAACAGGCCGCTGTGTATCAGGTGGTGTTAAATGCTCAGTACGCTGCTTGTGCTCAGGTTAAACCTGGCAACAAATTTAAAGATGCGCTGGACGCTGCGTGTTTAGAACTGACTAAAGGCTTATTGGATTTAGGTATTTTGCAAGGCGAGCTGGAACAGCTTTTGAAAGACAATGCCTGCAAAGCCTATTTTATCCATGGTTTAGGCCATTGGCTGGGGCTGGATGTGCATGATGTTGGTGCTTACAAACTTGCTGGCGAAGAGCGGCCTTTTGCACCTGGCATGATTTTAACCATAGAACCGGGTTTATATATCCCAACAGGCTCGCCTTGTGATTCTAAGTGGTGGGGTCTGGCGGTACGGATTGAAGACAATTTGCTGGTAACAGCTGAAGGCCATGACAACCTGACCGACTTAGTGCCAAAAGAGATCGCCGAAATTGAAGCCTTAATGGCGCAAAGCCACAGCTAAACACAGGATGAATTGATGTCAGAGACTTACAGTACAGAACAACCTCTGGATCTGCTGATCGCAGGCGGTGGTATGGCCGGATCTCTGCTGGCTTATGTGCTGCTCAGTCAAAATCCTGCATTAAAGCTGGCTATTGTTGAACAAAGCTCAGATAAAGAGCCGTCCAAAGCCAGCTTTGACAGCCGCAGCATAGCCCTGGCCCATGGCAGTGTAGAGCTGCTCAAACAATGGGGCCTGTGGCAGGAGCTGCAACAAAGTGGCTGTGCTATTAAACATATCCATATCTCTGATCGTGGCCATTTTGGTAAAACCTATTTAAATGCCGCCGATCATCAGTTGGCGGCTTTAGGCCAGGTGATTGAAGTTGAAGCCATAGGCGAAGTACTGTGGCAAAAACTGAAAACTTATACAGCACAAGGCCGCTTGCATTGGTTTTATCAGGATGCCATTAGCGCCATAACGCCCAGCGCCGAGCTTCAGCAGGTCAGCCTGAAAAGTGGCGCTGTGCTGCAGACTAAGTTACTGGTTATTGCTGAAGGCGGCTTATCACCCAGTCGCAGCTTAGCGGGTTTTGAACTGAAATCTGATGATTATCAGCAGCATGCGCTGATCGCCAATATAGGTTTGGCCGACTCGCATCAACACAAAGCCTTTGAGCGTTTTACTCCCACCGGGCCTTTGGCTTTGTTGCCTTTAACAAGGCAGCGTTATTCGCTGGTCTGGACTTTAACGCCTGAACAAGCTGCGCATCATGTAAAGCAACCAGAGCAAGAGTTTTTAGCCGCATTGCAACAGTCTGCAGGCCACAGGGCTGGTGTATTTAAAACTGTAGGTCAGCGCGTGGTGTACCCGCTGAGTTTAAAGCGGGCCACCGAAGCTTCGCGCCATCGCACTGTGCTGCTTGGTAATAGTTTGCATAACCTGCACCCTATAGCAGGTCAGGGTTTTAATCTGGCTATCCGCGATATTTTTAGTTTAAGTTTATTGCTGCAAAAACATCAGACAGATGTTGGTTGTTATTCATTAACCAAAGCCTATCAGCAGGCGCGTTTGCCAGATATGCAGCAAGTGATTATGTATACCGACTCGCTAGTACGGCTATTTTCCAATTCATCGCGCCTGATGGCGCTTGGCCGTAATACAGGTTTATTCGCCTTAAACCTGTGCCCTGATTTAAAACAAGCTGTGGCTAACCAGGCCATGGGGCTCAATTCTATTCGCCAGTTAAAGGCGCTGCTGAGTTAAACCTCAGCCTGAAAAAAGAGATCGCAGATGATCGAAAATGATATTTGTATCGTTGGCGCAGGCAGTGCAGGTTTAACGCTTGCCCTTTTACTGGCCGACTCACCGCTTAAAATTGCCGTGCTGGATAAAGAGCCAGCGCCTGCGCTTGTCGCTCCCAGCTTAAAACGGGTTAGTGCGCTGAATCAGGCGTCAAAACGCTTGTTGAGTCAGCTTGGCGTTTGGCAGGACTTAACGTCAGCCGCGCCTTACACAGATATGAAAGTCTGGGAGGCTGACAGTTTTGGCCGCATTGAGTTTTCTGCGCTGGAACAAGGTTGTGACGAGCTGGGCTTTATAGTGGATAACGAACAGCTGCGTGCAGTGCTGTACAGCAAACTGCAAAGCAAAACCAATGTCAGTTGCCAGTTTCAAAGCACTATTTTAAATATCAGCAATAGCGAGCAACAAAACCTGCTGACTATTGCTGATCAAAGCCCGATCCTGTGCAAACTGTTGGTGGCTGCTGATGGTGCTAACTCTTTTGTGCGTCAGCAACTGCACATGCCTATCGCCTTTTGGGATTACCAGCATCAGGCTTTAGTAGCACAAATCCGCACTGCTGAACCTCATCAAAGCTGCGCCCGGCAGGTGTTTTTACCTACTGGTCCGCTGGCGTTATTGCCATTGGCCGACCCGCATTTAGTTTCTATTGTCTGGAGTACCAGCCCTGAGCAAGCAGCAGAACTGCAAGCAATGCCCGCTGATCAGTTTAATAAAGCCTTAACAGCAGCCAGCAATTCGGTATTAGGCCTGTTGCAGCTTGAGTCAGCACTTAACAGCTACCCGCTAAAAATGCGTTATGCCAGCGAATGGGTGCTGAATAAAACTGTGCTGGTGGCCGACGCTGCCCACACCATTCACCCGCTGGCGGGGCAGGGTATGAACCTGGGTTTAATGGACGTTGCCGCATTAGCAGAACTAATAGATCA
Source organism: Rheinheimera mangrovi (assembly GCF_003990335.1). Lineage (NCBI taxonomy): Bacteria > Pseudomonadati > Pseudomonadota > Gammaproteobacteria > Chromatiales > Chromatiaceae > Rheinheimera > Rheinheimera mangrovi. Next base: position 1,407,229 of record NZ_CP034683.1, read on the forward strand.
GCAAATTAAGGCGCAAAAGCCGATTAATGAACAACGAATGCTGCGAAATTATGAACGCTGGCGCAAAGCTGAAGCGCAAACTCTGATCGCTGCTATGGAAGCCTTTAAACAAGGCTTTGGCCGGCAAAACCCCGTGCTTAAATTAGTGCGTGGTGTGGGAATGTCGCTGACTGATAAACTGCCTTTCGTAAAACAAAAAATAATGGCTGCGGCTTTAGGTGATTCTGGCGATCTCCCAATAAGGGCAAGGCCTACAGCCAAGTGACGGGCTGTTCAAAGGACTAAAATAGCAGGGTTATTTGCAATAGCTCCGCTATTCGCATTATTAAATCTAATCCAAAAGGGGCTGTTGGCCTCTGGCCCCATCGGTTATAATCCAGTTCATCTTAAAATGTCATTCGGTTATAAGCAGATTTCTGTGAATATTTGATGACAAGTTCCTGTTGTTCACGCGGCCTGAAAAGCTCCAGCAGCGCAGGCCAGAATTTATTGTCTGCTTCGGCAGCATAATTACCTAAGTAGCTTGAAGTTACAGCGGGTAAAAAACTGGGGAAAAACAGATGGCCCAAAAAACAGTATTATTCGCAAAGCATGTAGAATGTGGCGCAAAAATGGTGGACTTTCACGGCTGGGATATGCCGCTGAACTACGGTTCACAAATTGAAGAACACCACAATGTCCGTCAGGACGCTGGTATGTTCGACGTCTCTCACATGACTATCGTTGACCTGAAAGGGCCAAACACCCGCAACTTCCTGCGTTATTTATTAGCCAACGACGTTAACAAACTGACCGTATCAGGCAAAGCCTTATACAGCGGCATGTTAAACGAAGCCGGTGGCGTGATTGACGACTTAATAGTGTATTTCCTGACTGAAGACTTCTTCCGCTTAGTAGTGAACTCTGCCACCCGCGAAAAAGATTTAGCCTGGATCAACCAGCAAGCTGCAGCCTATAACGTCACTGTGACCGAACGTCCAGAGTTCGCCATGATCGCAGTGCAAGGCCCACAAGCTAAAGCCAAAGTAGCCACCTTATTAACTGAAGAGCAAAAAGCTGCTGTTGCTGGTATGAAGCCATTTTTTGGTGTGCAGGCCGGTTCCTTGTTTATTGCAACTACTGGCTACACAGGCGAAGACGGTTACGAAATCTCTTTACCTAACGAAGAAGCCGCTGACTTCTGGCAAAAACTGCTGGACGCTGGTGTAAAACCAGCAGGTTTAGGCGCCCGTGATACTTTACGTTTAGAAGCAGGTATGAACCTGTACGGTCAGGATATGGACGAAACTGTATCGCCACTGGCCGCCAACATGGGCTGGACTATCGCCTGGGAACCAAGTGACCGTAATTTTATCGGCCGCGCAGCACTGGAACAGCAAAAAGCGGCTGGCACCATGAAGCTGGTGGGTTTAGTGATGGAACAAAAAGGCGTATTACGTCACGGCCAAAAAGTTGTGACTGAAGGCGGCGAAGGCGAAATTACTTCTGGTACTTTCTCTCCTACTTTAGGTTTCAGTATCGCTATGGCCCGTGTACCAGCTTCGACTGGCGACACTGCCGAAGTAGATATCCGTGGCAAACTGGTTCAGGTAAAAGTAGTGAAGCCTAACTTTGTGCGTATGGGTAAAAAAGTAATCTGATTTAAATACAGTGGCTTGCTTTGTCTGAAACGTTTTTGTCTAAGAAATAAACAGACAAGGTGAGCCGCCTTAAGCTTGCGGCAAAAGCATAGCTTCGCTATGTTGTTTGCCAGAGTCAGTCAGTAGACTGGCTGCGGTCTAACTAGCAGATAAACAAAAAGCCACCAAGGTCTGATTTAAGGAATTGAACATGAGCAACATCCCTAACGAATTAAAGTACGCTCCGTCACACGAATGGGTTCGTGACGAAGGTAATGGCGTTTTCACCGTAGGTATCTCTGAGCACGCTCAGGACCTGTTAGGTGACATGGTATTTGTTGAATTACCAGACGTTGGTGATGTTGTAGCTCAGGGCGACGACGTAGCTGTAGCTGAGTCTGTAAAAGCAGCATCAGACATCTACGCTCCGGTATCTGGCGAAATCGTTGCAGTAAACGATGCATTAAACGATTCTCCAGAGCTGGTAAACAGCGCACCATACGGTGACGGCTGGATGTTCAAAATCAAGATTTCTGACGAATCTGAACTGGCAGGCTTATTAGACGCCGCTGGTTACCAGAGCGTTGTTGACTCTGAATAAGTAGATTCAAAACAATTGTAAAGCCCTGTTCGCACAGGGCTTTTAATTTGTAGATAAAGGTTAGGCAGAAATTGTAGGGGCGGGGTTTACCCCCGCCCGAACATCGGATTAAACCGAATAGACGGGCGAGGACAAGCCTCGCCCCTACGGATATCTGATAACGCGCTGATATAAATGAGTTTTGTAGGGGCGGGGTTTACCCCCGCCCGTGACAGACCCGACAAAACCGCAGATGTCGATAGATAGACATAGGCGGTCCAACCGAAAACACGGTTTGGGTTAGATCGAATAAATAAACGGGTTTTGTAGGGGCGGGGTTTATCCCCGCCCGTGACAGACCCAACAAAACCGCAGATGTCGATAGATAGACATAGGCGGTCCAACCGAAAACACGGTTTGGGTTAGAACGAATAAATAAACGGGCATTGTAGGGGCGGGGTTTACCCCCGCCCGCAACAGACCCAACAAAACCACAGATGTCGATAGATAGACATAGGCGGTCCAACCGAAAACACGGTTTGGGTTAGATCGAATAAATAAACGGGTTTTGTAGGGGCGGGGTTTACCCCGCCCGTGACAGACCCGACAAAACCGCAGATGTCGATAGATAGACGTGTGTGGTCCAACCGTAAAAGGTTGGGTTAGAACGAATAAATAAACGGGCATTGTAGGGGCGGGGTTTACCCCCGCCCGTGACAGACCCGACAAAACCGCAGATGTCGATAGATAGACGTGTGTGGTCCAACCGTAAAAGGTTGGGTTAGAACGAATAAATAAACGGGCATTGTAGGGGCGGGGTTTACCCCCGCCCGCAACGAGCCCAGACAAAACCGCAGATGTCGATAGATAGACATAGGCGGTCCAACCGTAAAAGGTTGGGTTAGAACGAATAAATAAACGGGCATTGTAGGGGCGGGGTTTACCCCCGCCCGCAACGAGCCCAGACAAAACCGCAGATGTCGATATAAAGACAGAGGCGTGCCAACCGTCATAGGTTGGGGTAATGAATAAATAAACGGGTTTTGTAGGAGCGGGGTTTACCCCCGCCCGTGCTGACCCCAACAGGGATTTTACCAACAGCTGGGCCAAAACCCAGAACTGTGCGTAATCTCCAGCATATTGTTAAGACCATTTAGGAACTTCAAGGCATGACCACTTCAGCTGTGAAAACCCTGTCGCAACTTGCGAACCACCAGGAATTTATACAACGCCATATAGGCCCGGACGCTAACGAAACAGCAGCTATGCTGGCTGAATTAGGCGTAAGCAGCATGGAAGAGCTGATCGCACAAACTGTGCCTGCTTCCATTCGCCTGCCAAAGCCACTGGCAACTGGTGAAGCCACAACTGAAGCGGACGCTCTGGCGTACTTAAAAGCTGCTGCGAACAAAAACAAAATGTTCAAAAGCTACATTGGTATGGGCTACCACCCAACACTGACACCAAATGTGATTTTACGTAACGTGTTAGAAAACCCGGGCTGGTACACTGCGTACACCCCATACCAACCGGAAATTGCTCAGGGCCGTTTAGAAGCTCTGCTGAACTTCCAACAAATTTCTTTAGATTTAACAGGTATGGAGCTGGCATCGGCTTCATTACTGGACGAAGCCACTGCAGCTGCTGAAGCTATGGCGCTGGCTAAACGTGTGGCAAAAAGCAAAGCTAACACTTACTTCATCGCTGACGACGTGCACCCACAAACTATTGACGTAGTGCGTACCCGTGCGGAAATGTTTGGTTTTGACGTAATCATTGGCAAAGCCACTGACGCAGTGAACCACGACGTCTTTGGTGCTTTATTACAGTACCCTTCAACGACTGGTGAAGTGCGTGACGACAGCGGCCTGATTGCAGCACTGCAGGCGAAAAAAGCCGTAGTTGCAGTAGCAGCCGACATGATGAGTTTACTGTTATTAAAATCGCCAGGCGAATTAGGTGCAGACGTCGTATTAGGTTCTGCCCAGCGTTTTGGTGTGCCTATGGCTTTTGGTGGCCCACACTCAGCGTTTTTCGCTACCCGTGACGATTACAAACGTTCTATGCCAGGCCGTATCATAGGTGTGTCGAAAGACCGTCGTGGTAATCAGGCACTGCGTATGGCAATGCAAACCCGTGAACAGCATATCCGTCGTGAAAAAGCTAACTCAAACATTTGTACAGCTCAGGTGTTACTGGCCAACATGGCGTCTTTCTTCGCTGTGTACCACGGCCCTGAAGGCCTGAAAAACATCGCTGAACGTATTCACCGTTCTGCTGACGTATTTGCAGCTGGCCTTCAAGCCAAAGGCGTGTCTTTAGTACACAACACCTGGTTCGACACTGTTACTTTTAAAGTGGCTGACCGCGCCTCTGTTGTAGCTCGCGCTATCGCCGCTGAAGTGAACTTACGTACTGATATCGCCGATAGCTTAAGCGTGAGCTTCCACGAAATGACCTCTGCTGCTGATATAGCTCAGCTGTTCGATATCGTATTAGGTGCTGGCCATGGCTTAGATGTAACTAAGCTGGATGCTGAGATCGTTGCTAAAGGCTCAAACTCTATTCCTGCTGATTTAGTTCGTACTTCTAAGTACTTAACGCACCCGGTATTTAACCAGTACCATTCTGAAACAGAAATGCTGCGTTATATCAAAAAGTTGGAAAACAAAGACTTAGCACTGAACCACTCAATGATTTCTTTAGGTTCGTGCACCATGAAGTTAAACGCTACAGCCGAAATGATCCCTGTGACCTGGCCAGAATTTGGTTCACTGCACCCCTTCGTGCCACGCGACCAGGCTGAAGGTTACTACGACATGATTGGCGAGCTGGCCAACTGGTTAGTCGACATCACAGGCTACGACGCTGTGTCTATGCAGCCCAACTCAGGTGCTCAGGGCGAATACGCCGGTATGATCGCTATTCGTAAATACCACGAAAGCCGCGGCGATTCACACCGTAACGTCTGTTTAATCCCTGTGTCTGCACACGGTACTAACCCTGCAACCGCAGCTATGGCCTGCTTTGAAGTGGTACTGGTAGATTGCGACAAGAGCGGTAACATCGACATGGCCGATTTAAAAGCCAAAGCTGAAGCCGTATCCGACAAGTTAGCCGCCATTATGGTGACTTACCCGTCGACCCACGGTGTATTCGAAGAGTCTATCCGCGAGCTGTGTGACATCATCCACGCCCACGGTGGCCAGGTCTATATGGACGGCGCCAACATGAACGCTCAGGTAGGTATTACTTCTCCTGGCTTTATCGGTGCTGACGTATCGCATTTAAACCTGCACAAAACCTTCTGTATTCCTCATGGCGGTGGCGGCCCGGGCATGGGTCCAATTGGTGTGAAAAAACAGTTGGCTCCCTTTATGCCAAACCACGCTGTTGTCAAAATTGAAGGCACTGGCGCAAACAACGGCGCAGTATCTGCTGCTCCATTTGGTAGCGCAGGCATTCTGCCAATCAGCTGGATGTACATCAAAATGATGGGCGGCGAAGGTTTACGTCAGGCCACTGAAATGGCGATTTTAAACGCCAACTACATGGCGAAAAAACTGGGCGAACACTTCCCGGTACTGTACGTAGGCACCAACGGCCGCGTAGCGCACGAATGTATTATCGACATGCGTCCACTGAAAGAAAAAACCGGCGTCACCGAAATGGACATCGCCAAACGTTTAATGGACTACGGCTTCCACGCCCCAACTATGTCTTTCCCGGTAGCCGGCACGCTGATGATCGAGCCTACTGAGTCTGAAAGCAAAGTGGAACTGGACAAATTTATCACCGCCATGACTTCTATCCGCAATGAAATTGCCAGGGTAGAAGCAGGGGAGTGGACTGCAGACAATAACCCTCTGCACTTCGCACCTCACACTATGGAAGATATTTTCGACCCAAGCTGGGACCGCCCATACGAGCGTCAGTACGCTGCATTCCCTGCACAGTACGTGGCAGAAAACAAATTCTGGCCAACAGTCACCCGTATCGACGACGTATACGGCGACCGCAACCTGATGTGTGCTTGCCCTAGTCCGGAAGATTATCGGTAATAAAAGAAACCCGCCACCCGGCGGGTTTTTTTATTACCTGTTGATATTCAACTGTATGGCTTGTCCCCGCCCGCATCCTCAGCGCTTAGCGGAATGACTTAACTCTTCAATAGAGTAAGGTTTTAGCTCTTTCAGCAGTTTGCTAACTGTGCTCAGGTTTAGCAGATGGTAGATGGTTAATTATTTATTTGCTTTGAACCCGCCTTTTGAGGCGGGTTCAAAAATAAAAACTATTCTATAGTTGCGTGACAATATACATTGCAAAATTAGTGGATATCTAAACGTCTTCTGTTAGGTGAATTTTCTGTTGTTACTTGTGTAAATCCAGTTATTGCATTTTAAATGTACTAAAGAAAATCTTATAATGTATTCCCAGTCATAAATCATATTAATATTTTTTTTGAAAAATTATCAATGAGCGTGCGATGTACATTATCGTCAATTATGTTATTTGAAAGCATGTCGCAATACTCCCTAAGGGTTCTTGCGTTTCTCCAAAATGAATTTCTAATGGCCTCCTGATGAATTTTCTTTATCTTAAATGAAATTAAATGATAATGAATATGTTTCTTGGTGTAGTGTTCAAGTTTTCTATTGGGCGTTATAAAATAATTAAAATCGACATTAGGAAGTGGACTTTCTATAAACGCGATGTATAACGATGGTTCACCAGTTATTAGATTAGGATAGTCATCATAAAATGGGTTTACCGTTCTCTTGTATCTACTAAATTGAGTTTTTGACCCTTTATCTTTGTTGCAGTCGCCACAACATGGTATTAAATTTTCAGGAAGGAAAGAGAATTGCGGAAGCAAAGCCTTGTTGTAATAATGATCCAATGTTCGGCAAGGAGAAATCCCACAATATGGACAAATTATTCCATTTGAAACGTATGCATCTCGGATTTTATCTATAAAATCTGTGCCGCGTAACTTACTTGGGTTATCATATAACCATTCAAAAATATCTTTGAACTGAGACAAATTCTTTCTTTTGTTGTGATTGAGTGAGCCATTCTGCGCCATTTCATAATGGTAGTTTGTCATCTCGATCTCTAAATCTCTTCGCCTTCCATTTAATTTGCTGATGTTTTCAGGCGCGGTTTGAGAAAATATTTTGTTTAAAGTCTCATGTAATTCGATTTTTTTCTCTATTTCTTCAGCTTCTGCAGGCTTTTTTAACTGAATCATTAATTAAGCATCTCCACAATTATCTTACTTAATAGCTCAGGTGAAAAATTTGAGTAATCTCTAATAGCTTCATCTATATTTTTATTTTTTGCTATTTTTGCTACTTCTTCCCTGAAAATAGAATTTGAATTTAAGTCTCCAAATACATCAATCATTATTTGGTGAGTGTCAGCTCCGAAAGTCTCTATATTGGGTTTGTTAAGCTTGGTAATGCTTGTGTTTCTTGTAAGAATTGTTACTTGCTCTGAAGGGGTTTCTCTTAAAACAAGAGCAGAATGCGTCGCAATTAAGGCGACTGAATTTGTATCTCTTAGTACAAGAGTTAATGAATTAATGAAGTGAGTTAATAAATTTGGGTGAAGATAATTTTCAGGTTCCTCAATAATAATTAGGCTGTTTGTCTCTATAGTTGATATTAATGAATACATAGAAACAAGGAAAGAAAATTGCCCTGAACTAAGAGTTATTTCTGTGCCTTCCCTGTAGAAGTTAATATCCTCATTTGGTAGGACATATTCAATCTCTGAGGAGTGAGGGAGCATTCCTCTCCACCTTAAAACTAAATCATTTTCTTCTTCTACTAGTTGAGTGAAATTACTATAAAGTTTATTTCCCGCATTCGTTTTTATTGAGAAGGAAAATCCAGGAATTACTTTGTTTGTTACCTTGTCAATTAAATCTACTTGCCTGAACATTCCTCTTTTTCTTCTGTCTCTGTAGTTCACGCTCTCTATCATGGATAATAAATTTATCCTTGTTCCTCTTCGATTGCTGCTGCTGTAGTGCCACTGAGACGTTAGTGATATGAAATGATATTGCTCTATGCTTTTTGTGTTTCTAATTAGCGCTGATGGTTTGTAACAGTTGTCATTTATTGTGTTTGATAGTGTTATAATTCGATTGAATAGTGTTTCAGAAATCGCTCTGCTGCTTAGATAATTTCTTATCATATCATTGAGTAAGTATGTTTTTCCACTTCCATTCTTTCCAATTAAAGTGTGAAATGGTATATCTATATTCGCCGAATTTTCAAAATGTAATTTGTGACTTTCTTTTCTCTCAGTTACTAAATTTATGTAGGAAGGTCTATGCATGTGGTATGTTACGTCTTGCCCATCGTCTAGCTGCTTGTAACCATGCTCAAATGAATATCTAATAGATGACTGTCTGAGGAGTGTTTTTCCTATTGATTCTGTTGGGTATTTTTTAATGAATTTAGTGTTTCTATTTTTCTTATAATTATAAGCGTAGTCGTTTAATAAAATGAAAAACTTTCTAGCCTCTTCGTTCGAGAGGTTACTATTTATATACCTGTATGCATCTTCCGATGCTTGGCTTACGTAGTCGCATTTCCAGTTGTGAATTATTTGATGTAAAGATATGTTCCCGTGAGATAGTTCTTCATACAAATCGCTCTCATTTTTACTATAACCAATAAGTAGCATTGTTATCTGGTTTGGTGTTTCGTGAGGGCCGTGCTCCATGTGTCGCCCCTCGACTATTACTGATAATATTATTTCGAATATATTTTTGCCATTTAACATTGTTTTTGTTCGTGATGAATCATGAAGTCGAAGATATAAACTTCCATCTTTAAATGATCTATTGTTGATTAAGATATTTTTTTTGTTAATCATTCGATACTAAGCTCCATCTTTCTAAATGAAAATTTTCGTGTCAGAACATGCTCCTTGTGTTGAGGAGCTAAATTTTGACCGCAATCTTCAACCGCTCATTCTCACAAACCAATACACCTTTATCACACTGTACCTGAGCCAACTTCGCCATTCGTTCCGCAGCCTGTGCCGTTGCGCGCTGAAACCCTAACAGACCCAAAGCTGCGGATGCTGCATCCGTTACACTGATAGCGTGTGCGTCTTGCACTGTAAGTAATAGGGCATTGGTCAGTTCGGCATCACAGACGTTTTCGAGCTTGCGGGTGGCTGTGTCGGCGCTGTTCCAGTTTCTGAGTTTGACTGTGCTGCGGCCTTGCGGCCATAACACTTCGTCTTTATCTAACTGGATCAGCCCTTTGGCAACGGCGCTTTCAATGGCTTGATCGACAGTGCGTTTAATTTTGGCACCAACTCGTGTCAGGCCAGCGGCGTTGGCTAAGCGTGTGGCCATTAAGCTGGCGAATATTGGGTATTCGGTTTCAACAATACGCTCCACCGCATGCACCAACATACTTAAAGGAATGGCACTGAAATCATCGACATGAGGGATATTTAGCTTAGACACATCAGCTTTTTTATAGGGCGTAGTGCAGGCTTCAAACTCTGGTTGTTCTTCCTCTACCTGCAATATAGGCGCTGCAACAAGCTCTGGCGCAGCAACCTGGTGTTTCACTTGTCTGGTGCTAGTGGCTTGTGCCGCCATCGATACCATCAGTTCGTTATGCTGTGTTATGGCTTTATCTATCAATACTTTCAGGCGATGTAACTCAGCCTCTGGATCGCGAAACCAGTCGGTGGACCAAATGCGCTCAAAGCTCCAGCCAAGGCCTTCCAGCACACTTTGCCGCAGCCGTTCGCGGTCGCGGGCTGAAGCGGCCTGGTAATAACCTGCACCGTCATATTCCAGCGCTAATACAAATTTACTGGGGTCTTCAGGATGCTTGATAGCTAAGTCGATATAGTAACCCTGACTGCCGACCCGGGTGGCTACCTGATAACCTAATCGCTGTATTGCCTGATGCAGCAGAGCACCAAAAGCAAAGTTTTGTTCCTGCTCTTTTTCATGGGCTTTGTTCAACTGGCCTGATTCGGCAAATTGCAAAAAGATTTGCAGCGAACGCACACCAAAAGGGCTGTCTGCTTCAACTTTTAATTCATCACCTTTGAAGTTGGCAAAGACTTCCATCGCCAGCCGTGCGCGTGAGATCAGCACGTTTAAGCGCCGTTCACCACCGGGTTTATTCAGCAGGCCAAAATTCTGGCTCAGTTGGCCTGTGCTGGTTTTGCCATAACAAATACTGATATAAATAACGTCGCGCTCGTCGCCCTGCACGTTCTCCAGATTTTTTACAAAAAACTCATCGCCACCCGCATGTCGTGCAAAGAATTCGTCGGTTTCTGGGTGTAAGCGGCGCTCTTTTTCCAGCTCAAGCAAGATGGCATCACGCTGCGAAAGGCTAAAGGCTACAACACCCAAGGACAGGTGAGGTTTGCTTAACGCATGGTTTAACACGGCCGCTACTACAGCTTTTACTTCGCCCGGATTAGTGCGTGAACCGCCTTTGTCGTAATGAGTTTCCGGTAAATGATGAAACTTCAGCCCTGTTGCATCGGGGTGAAAACCCGGGCTTGGGAAGGCCACTAACTTGTTTTTATAAAACTGGTCGTTGGATACTGCAATCAGTGAATCGTGGCGGGAGCGATAGTGCCAGCGCAGCATTTTGCTGGCCGCGCCACGTGCTTCCATCAGTGCCAAAATACTTTCCATTTCTGCAGTGGCGCTGCTTTCCAGCTCTTCTTCTTCCAGTTCAACGGCTTTACCAAACAAGTTGCTTGGTGGCATTTGCTTACTGTCACCCACCACTATCACCTGCCGCCCACGCAGCATAGCGCCCAAGGCATCAGGGGCAGGAATTTGGCTGGCTTCATCAAAGATCACTAAGTCAAAATCCAAAGCTCCTTGTTTCAGGTAGGTGGCGATGGACATGGGGCTCATCATAAAAATAGGTTTTATTTGCTGGATCACGTGACCGGCTTCAGCCAGCAGTTTTCGGATAGGAATATGGCGCTTTTTCTTACCCATTTCGCGCAGCACTAATTCCATTTCACCTTTCGCTGATTTCTTCGGTAAGCGCTCGTACAAGGTGTTCACCAACAGCTCCTGGGCGAAAAACAAACTGTTGCCGTCGATACGTTTAAAGTCGCGCAGGCTTTGCTCATGTTTATTGCGGTCAAAGCGCCGTATGGCTTCCGAGCTGTCGTAGGCATGATCAACCAAACCACGGAAATAACTAAGCTCGAATACTGTCATTAGCAGGTCTGGGGCTGTATGCCATGAGTACGCCAGTTCAGTGAAAGTTTTGATTTTATAAGGCTCAAAGGCCTGAATAATCTGGTTGTAGCGCGCGAAATCGTAAAGCAGGGCAGAGTTTTTCCAGCCTTCTAATAAAGCATTGAGCTGGGGAAATTGCATGGCCGCTAAATCGTGGTTTGGATTGCTGTTAGGGATTTGTATCAGCTCTTTCAGCGTTTGAGCTTGCACTGCAATGGCGTTACAAAGCGTTGTTAGTGAGTTCGCCTGATCACGCAGCAGCTTTTTATCAACTCCTGTATCAATCAGTTCAGCCAATGACTGCGACAATTCAAGACGATTTACTTTGGTATAAAAGGTGCTGATCCAGCTATGGATTTGAGTTAATTCAGTATGCTCTGAAAACTCGCCTTGCCACTGAGCGCCAAAGACTTCAGACAAAATAGCGTGGTAGCTGGTCAGCTCTTTTTTCGCGCTTTGATAGGCTAAAGCAGTATCTAATGCAGTGAGCCAGTCAGCGGACGATGCTGGCAGAGTGCCACGCCAAAGCCCTGCTAAGTTAGCTTTTGCTTGTCGATAGCTGGATGACAGGAAACGCCACCATTTATCTGTTTTACCAATCAAGCCCTGGCGGATACTCAATAAATCGGCATCCAGCGCTTGAGCTATAAAGTGTTGTTCGCAGCTGGTTTTAAGAGTTAAGAAAGTGGCTAAACAAGCCAGACCATTATCGATCCGTTTTTGTTCAACAGCCCATAAAGGGTTATTTACTTTAACCTGTTTAAGATCTGGCACTTCGGATAGCCAGCTTGTTGTTGCGATCAGCGGGGTAACTTGTTGCAAGCTTTGTGGTTTTTCAAGCTTCAGAAATGCGCTGACGGTTTGAGTTTGTGCATCAAGTTGGCTAAGTAGCTGGCTTATTTCTGCCAAAGCTGAGGTTAGCGCTTGTTGCAAGGCAGGAGAAAAGTCAGTACGGCCAGACATCGCAAAAGGATGTGCTGCAGGCACACCAACACGTTCCAGTTGCTGCACTAATTCTGCCACCAGCTTTCTGGCATTGCTGTATTGCTCGGCTGTCCATTGTTCAAAGCAGCTAAAAGGCAAAGTTGGCAAAGAACTTTCGGGATCTTTTGTTTTCAGCTGCAACAGAGAGCCTAAAGCTTCAATATAATTAAGGCTACTGCGCAAAACAGGGGCGCGAATGGCATGCACATAAGCATCCAGTGAAGCTTTTGATTCTGCCAAATCCGACAGCTCTTGCTGGCGATTTCCGGTTTGTGGCCGCCCTTGTTCCAGTGATTCAGCGATAGATTCCAGCACAGCTTTTTTGGTACTTTTGTGGCTGTGCAGTTCCAGTACGGCAAAGCCCATATGAGTTTCATCAAGGCGCTTTTTCACTACCTCAAGTGCTGCCATTTTTTGCGCCACAAAAAGCACTTTTTTACCCAAAGCAACAGCTTCGGCAATGATGTTGGTGATGGTTTGGGATTTGCCTGTACCTGGCGGGCCTTGAATGATTAAGTCTGCACCAGACTTCATGGCGAGGATGGCTTCAATCTGGCTGGAGTCGGCGTCTTTTACCAAGTGGAGTTTTTCCGGATGATTCAGATCATCCTGGTTAATCTCGACATTGTGATCAAAACCATCCCGGAATAAGCGGCCAATCAAAGGCAATTGGGATGGTTTTTTTCCTTCAGGCCAGCCGGACGGGTCAAGGTCCATATACATCTGAAACTTGCCAAATGAGAACAGCCCTAAACCTATTTTGTCCTGATGCACCCGCCATGAAGGTTGTGCTGCAATTGCATCTGTCACCGCCTGATAGTAATCAGAAACCGTCATGTCATCTGAGTAGGTTGGCAGCAATAACTTAAATTCTGTTCTGAGCTTTGCCGCTAAAGTCAGGTTTGAGCCCAGATCTTCGCCTGTATAACGCAACTTAAAACTGTCGCGTGCAGAAGAGCGGGTAAGTTCGACAGGGATCAGAATTAACGGCGCATACCTTGAAACTGATGAGTTGGTTGGCTCGTTCCACTGTAAAAAACCAAGAGCCAGATACAGAACCTCAACACCTTGTTCCTGCAGCATGGTGTGCGCTTCAGTTTCGAGTTTCAGCAGTGCTTTATCCAGCTTTGCTGGTATCAGCCCAGTTTGCAGGTATTTATCGCTAAAGCGTGCAGCGCCTTTCTTTTGTTCCAGATACAAATCAAGCGGTGGTAATTCGGAGTCGTCGTCCGACTGAAAGAAGCTTCCTTCATCTTCGTTGTCGGCAATTTTTTGTTGATAAGCTTCTGGCAGCGGCAAAAAGCTAAGGGTGTTTTCCTGCTCAACCAGCATCTGAAAAATCTTGGCAGATTGTTCATCAATAATGTCGAGGGATTTGCTGCCACTGCGGTAATTTAATTGGGGGTTGGATCGAAGACCCATATCAAGTAATTCAAGACGCGCACGTTCCAACTGCTGCTCAACAACCATAAAATCCATCTCCGGTCTGCTTGAATACCCATCGCCTTTGTTGTCTGCTGGTTATTTATTTCTAATTGCGGCGATGGTTAAAAAACTACCATAACAACGCTTGTTTCCAAAAGCAATATTGGGGTTGGTTGTCGTCGAAGTGCTTAGTTACGAAGTGCTGCGTTATTGCCAGAACCGCAACAACGACGCAGAAACTGAATAGCGGTTAAAAACAAAAATCCCAGTGCCAAAAATTAAGGTATCAGCCGTGCGCCTTGCTGGAATGGGGTTTAATCAGTATGATTAATTTTGAATCACTTTACATCAGGAGCATCGCTGTGGCACAAGCCGGAACTAAAGTGTTAACCGCACATATCCCGTTGCCGTTGGCTGAAAAAGTTGACCAAATGGCTGAACGCTTAGAGCGCTCCCGCGGTTGGATTATGAAACAAGCTTTATCTGCCTGGCTGGAACAGGAAGAAGAGCGCGAACGCTTAACTCGTGAAGCTTTGGCAGATGTAGATGCAGGGCAGGTGATCGATCATCAGGCTGTGCAGGCATGGGCCGAAAGCTTAGGCACAGATAACCCGTTAGCGGTGCCAGGCTAATGGAATTGAAGTGGACCAGTAAAGCATTGTCGGATTTAGCCCGACTTTACGAATTTCTGGCTCCGGAAAATAAACAGGCGGCCGCCAAAACAGTACTAAGTTTGATCAAAGCACCCACACTATTACTGACTAATCCGCGTATAGGCGAGCAGTTATTCGAGTTTTTACCGCGAGAAGTGAGGCGATTATTAGTAGGGCATTTTGAGATGCGCTACGAACTCCAGCAGCAGACCATTTATATATTGCGGCTTTGGCATACAAGAGAAGAGCGCTGAATAGAGCGGAAGTGTCTCACTCTACCTGATTGCCACTCCCCAATTAGGTTTGTTATTTAGTCTTCATTGAATCGCCACCAATAAACTAGACACTTCCCAGCCGTTCTTGGTAACGGTTTTCATACTCTACCGGTGACAGCAGATTATTGGAACCATGTTTCCGTTTACTGTTGTAAAACATTTCAATGTAATCAAACACATCACTTCTGGCCTCATCACGCGTCGTGTAGACTTTCCGCTTGATCCGCTCTCGCTTTAACAACTGGAAGAAGCTTTCTGCCACTGCATTGTCATGACAGTTTCCGCGTCTGCTCATGCTGCCTTGTAAGCCATGAGTTTTCAGGAATGCCTGCCAGTCATGGCTGGTGTATTGGCTCCCTTGGTCGGAGTGAACCATCACCTGTTTTTTAGGCTGACGTCGCCACACGGCCATCAGCAATGCGTTCAGCACAATATCTTTGCTGATTTGGGAATGCATCGACCAGCCAACAACCTTGCGCGAGAACAAATCCACAACCACAGCCAAATACAGCCACCCCTCATGCGTGCGGATGTACGTGATATCAGTTACCCATACCTCGTCAGGCACTAACGGATTAAACTGCCGCTGCAAGCGGTTCGGCGTAATGATATGGCTGTCCCCCTTACGTGATCTGGGTTTGCGATATCCAACCTGTGCTTTAAGCCCTTCGGATTGCATCAACCGGTATACCCGGTTAATGCCGCAAGACTCGCCGAAATCACGTAAATCAGAATGAATTTTACGGTAGCCATACACACAACCAGACTCCAGCCAAAACTGTTTTATTAATCCTGTCAGCCGCCGGTTTGCTTTATCGCGTTTCGACAGCGATGCCTTACTCCACGCATAGTATCCACTGGGATGCACATCCAACATGTTACAAAGCCAGCGCACCGGCCAGCTGTCGCAGTGTTCTTTAATGAAGGCGTATCTTAGTCGGACAGCTTTGCGAAGTACGCCGCGGCTTTTTTTAGAATGTCGCGCTCTTCGGTGGCTCGCTTCAGCTCTTTTTGCAGTCGCTTAATCTCGGCCTGAGCGTCAGCCAAATCATTATGCTGTTGTTTGTCAGGACCGTACTTTTTAATCCAGGCGTACAGGCTGTGCGTGGTGATATCGAGCCGTTTGGCAACATCCGCAACTGAATGGCCGCGATCAACGACCTGCTTAACTGCTTCGATTCTGAATTCTTCGGGGTAACGTTTACTGCTCATAGGCACCTCTCTTTGAGTTAGTTTATCTAACTGAAAGGTGTCTAGGAAATTAGTGGCGATTCACATATCTGCCAACACCCTTCTTCATAACTCATAATCAGATCAAAACACTTCAAAGCCTATAGATTGAAATACATCAAAACCTATAAATGGTATTACACTAAAACCTGTAGATTAATCCCTAGAACTGTCAGGAGCTGGCGGCTCTAGTGGCTGAAAGGCTGGTCAGCCAGATATAAAGGTCGACAAGAGTGAGCTCTAAGCTGAAATGTTAGAGCTTGTTATGACTGTTATATAAAACACTGCGAAAGATGACAGCAATGGGCTTAAGCCCCATGAATTTTAAGAAAATGTTTTATACCCAGATTTACACGGTCTTCCATTTCAGCTTTTGTTAGCGGTGGTCGCACCCCTAGTTTAATTTCAAGATTTACAAAACCAAGCCATAAGCCTGTCAAAATATCGGCTGCCTGAACTGGATCGCTGACTGCTAACTGGCCTGTTTCCATGGCCTGAGCTATTAAGCGGGTAAGAAATTGTTGCCCGCGGCCTGGGCCTAAATTAAAAAAGTGGTTGGGCAGATCGGTTTCCTGTAATTCCAGAGCGGAGATTAGGCGGTCCCAATTTAGCAGGTCCCTGTTGTTGATAAAGGCAAGATATTGCAAGCCAAATTCGTAGAGTGCTTCAGACACAGGGCGTTGGGTAAATTGAAGGAATTGTTCTTCTGTAACCGTCAGATCGGCTTCTCTTAGAATGACCGCCTCAATGATGGCTTTTTTATCTTTGAATTTGGCGTAAAGCGTGGCTTTTGCCACTCCGGAAGCAGCTGCAATTTCATCCAAGGTTACATTTGGCCCTTTGGACAAAAATAAACTGCGGGCACTGTCGAGGATGGCCACTGTCTTGGAGTTATCCTGGGGTCTGCCGCGTTGTTTTTTAACTAAATCCACTCTTGCTCCGAACCGGCACAATTAATAAAAAAGTGTATTGGCGTGAAGCTCCACCGCCTTTGGTATGGTCAGCGAAGCTTACTTAGTGTTGAACTTTGCGTATTAAATCGGACTTAGCCTGTAATTTCAAAGACTTTTCCTTTAATGAACAACTCAGGTTTCGGGCTATGGCGTTGTTGGCCGCTCTAAAGTGTCGATTCTGAAGTAAGGTGCTTTCCACTTTGTTTTTCAGAACCGACCTGCTTACTGTTGAATTACTGGCTGTTGAGTAAAGCCGACAGGTTAGGACAGTGGCACTACTGACAGTATAGCGGCCAGCATAAGTCCGCCGACTACGGTGACATGTTCCAGCGCTATATGGAATTCATGGGTGCGTTTGGGCTCGTCAAATTTCCAGAATGGATGGCCAAGCGGGATAGTGAGCAGCAGAAACACCGCTAACCAGCCTGCACCTAACCAGCCATATCCTCCCAGGTTGGTGATGATGAGCAAGGAGCCAGCTAACTGAGTGAATATGGTAGCAAGTGCAAAAAAGCGCGGATTAGGCAAATTTACATCGACCATTTCCTGCACAATCACTTTGAAATTAAACACACCAAAAAGCCCGGCCATCCAAAACACAAAGGTAAGCACAAGCTTTGCCACCAGCAAAGCCACTGGGTGTTGAAGTACAGCTATCACTAAATCTTGCACAATTTTACTCCTCTTTATTTAATAGACTCGGCAGTCTAGTAAATTTTTGAGGGCTTGAAAAGTAATTAATGAACTGGCCGGTATAGTAATTTGGGTGTGCAGTAAAAAGCCTGCTGCAGCAGAGACAAAGCCAGCAAGCTTGCGCCAAATTGTTAACTACTGCGAAGCAAAAGAAGCCAATTGTTGCACCACTTCATCCGTGATGGGCTGCAATAAATTCAGCTGGGCCAGCACTGCAAACAGCGCTTCGAAGTGTAAGCAGCTATGCCCGAAGTTCTCTTTTGCAGCGGCTACAACTACTTTGATCTGGTTGTCATGGTAAAGTGGCAGGCTAAGTTCAGTAACTTATATTAATAATTAATAAAAGCACTGTTGTGGTTGTTTTCTGCGTTTATAGTGAATAAAAGCACTTTTATTTAATATTGTTTAATGTTGGAATTAAGCACTATACTTATATCTATTACAGGTTAATAGTGCGGATAAGCCATATTATGGAAATCAGTCGAATGAGTAATCAAGCCATTTTGGTGATGCTTGGTGAGCGTTTTTTACAAGCACGGCTCAATGAAGGCTTAGAACAAATTGAACTGGCGGAAAAAGCTGGTGTTAACGTGAGTACGGTGCAGAGTTTAGAAAACGGTAAGCGCAGTGTTGGTCTGGAAAAAATCATCGCGATACTGCGGGCGCTGGATAAGTTGCATGAATTAGACAACTTTATGCCAAAACCTCCGGTGCGATCGGCTTCATTGCTTACCAATAAGAATCAGGTCAGAAAACGGGTCAGTAAGCGCAAAGAAGACAAGCAGGATACGGAGCCATTTCAATGGAATAAATCCATAGCTGCAAGCGGCGACTAAAAGGGGGCTGTATGGCAGGGGCAATCGAGAGAGCTGAGGTGTATCTGTGGGATACAAAAGTTGGCTCAGTTATTTGGCAAAATGACTTAGGCTACTTTGAATACGATCGGAATTTTCAACGTTCAGGTATCGAGTTGTCGCCCATTAAAATGCCGCTCAGCAACAAAGTCTATGCATTTAGTGAACTGTCCGAACAAAGCTTTAAGCGGCTTCCCGGATTACTGGCGGACAGCTTACCGGACAAGTTTGGTAATAGACTGATTGATCAATGGTTAGAACGTAATAACCGCACGCCACAGTCGTTCAGCCCCATTGAGCGCTTATGTTATATAGGTTCTCGTGGCATGGGAGGATTAGAATTTCGGCCGAGCATTGGCGCAATCAGTACATCCACTTCAGAAGTGCAATTAGCAGATCTGGTTGAGTTAGCGAACCAGGCGCTGCAAGAAAAGGTTGAACTGGATACTCAACTGCATGGATCCGACGACCAGAATAAACAACAGGTGGTTGAGCAAATTATCCAGGTTGGAACCTCTGCTGGTGGTGCCAGGGCCAAGGCGGTGATTGCCTGGAATAAAGATACTAATGTGATCAAGACAGGTCAGGCGCCTGCGGGTGAGGGTTTTGACTATTACCTACTGAAGTTCGACGGCGTCACAGAAAACAAAGATAAAGAGCTACTGGCTGATCCGAAGGGATTTGGTTTACTGGAGTATGCCTATTACTTAATGGCGCTGGATGCTGGCGTACTGATGAGTGAGTGTCGGTTGTTTAAAGAAAATGGCCGCTCACATTTCATGACCAAACGTTTTGACAGGTTAGCCGGTGGCGACAAGTTGCATATGCAATCTTTGTGTGGCCTGGCGCATTATGATTTTAATGAGTCTGGTGCTTACTCCTATGAACAGGCGATTGGGGTTTTACGCCAGCTTGGATTATCGGCCAAAGAGATTGAGCAGTTTTACCTCAGAATGGTGTTTAACGTGGTGGCCGTTAACCAGGATGATCATACTAAGAACATTGCATTTTTGATGGATCAGAAGGGCAAGTGGTCGCTGTCACCTGCGTATGACATCACCTACAGTAATGGTGTAGGCTGGACAAGTCGTCACCAGATGACCATAAATGGCAAAGCGAAAGACATAGAGTTTGATGACTTGATGAAGGTGGCCAGGCATGGCGATTTGAGTCTGGCAAAAGCAAAAAAAATCGTGAAGCAGGTGGTGGGTGCTGTGTCCAGGTGGCCACACTACGCTGAGCTTGCAGGGTTAAAAGATTTTGACGGCATGGCAAGGTTGGTGGCGGAGATTGGTGCAGCTCAGCGTTTATATTTAGCGGATGGGCTATGAGCTGGTTTCGACTTGGTCTTGCCGTTATTTCAGGGGGAAGGGCGGCGGTTTGAATGGCTATTTATTCCAATCAAACCGCAACGGAAAATCCGCAAAACACTACCCTTGTGACACTGCGTTCAATCCGTGGCTATTTGCCCGCCAATTCCCTACGCACTATCTCAGCACCTGCTGCTAATGCATTCAGTTTGCCTCGTGCAATATGGCGCGGTAACGGAGCCATGCCGCAGTTAGTGCAAGGGTAGAGGTGGTGGGCGTCGACAAACTGCAGGGCTTTGCGCAGCGTGGCGGCCACTTCGTCCGGCGTTTCAATATTGTGGTTGGCGACATCTATAGCGCCGACCATCACTTTTTTACCGCGAATTAGTTCCAGCAGCTCCATTGGAACCCGTGAGTTGTGGCATTCCAGTGAGATGATATCGATGCTGGATTGTTGCAGCTTAGGGAATACGGCTTCGTATTGGCGCCACTCGCTGCCCAGAGTTTGTTTCCAGTCGGTGTTGGCTTTAATGCCATAGCCATAACAGATATGCACTGCGGTTTCGCATTGCAGCTCTTTAAGACCGTCAGCGGCTTGTTCTAAAGCGGCAATACCCCAGTCGTTTACTTCATCAAAAAACACATTAAAGGCTGGCTCATCAAACTGGATAATATCCACACCAGCCTCAACCAGTTCTTTGGCTTCCTGATTCAGTATTTTGGCAAACTCAAAGGCCAGCTTTTCGCGGCTTTTGTAATGCGCATCGTACAGCGTGTCTATCATGGTCATAGGGCCAGGCAGCGCCCATTTAATGCGTTGGTTGGTTTGCTGGCGTAAAAATTTGGCGTCCTCCACAAACACCGGTTTTTGCCGACTGACAGGGCCAACTACTGTAGGCACGCTGGCGTCGTAGCGGTTGCGGATACGCACTGTTTCGCGTTTTTGAAAATCTACGCCGTCCAGATGCTCAATGAAGGTGGTGACAAAGTGTTGGCGCGATTGTTCGCCGTCACTGACGATATCAATGCCAGCCAGCTCTTGTTCGTGCAACGACAAACGCAAAGCGTCCTGTTTGCCGTCTGTTAATTCCTCGCCCTGCAATTTCCACGGCGACCATAAGGTTTCAGGTTGGGCCAGCCATGAAGGTTTAGGTAAGCTGCCTGCCGTTGAGGTAGGGAGTAATTTTTTCATCAATAGGTCGCTCTTTGGTTTAATTGAATTCATTGCCGGATTTACTGTTGCTGTGCTGCTTTGTCAGCAGAGCTTTGTGCCAGCACGCGGCTTAACAGGGCATGGTGCGGCTTGATAAAGTGTTCGTGTGCAAACTTGCCTTGTTCTACCGCTAAGCGGCTGCGCTCTTCTCTGTCGTACACAATGTCTGTTAATGCGTGATCGCGGTTTTTTAAGTTCGGCTGATAACGCTCTCCGGCGGCGGCATGGGCGTTGTAAATTTCAGGCCGGTAAATGCGTTGAAAGGTTTCCATGGTACTGATGGTGCTGGCCAGCTCCAGGTTGCTGTAGTCGTTCAGCAAATCGCCAAAGAAGTAAAACGCCAAAGGCGCGGCGCTGCCAGCAGGCATAAAGTAGCGAACCTCTAAGCCCATTTTTTTGAAGTACTGCTCGGTTAAAGAGGTTTCATTGGGCTGGTATTCAACCCCTAACACTGGATGCTGATTGCTGGTGCGCTGATAGGTTTTGTTATCGGACACACTCAGGCAGATCACTGGTGGTTTGTTAAAGTGTTGCTGATAAGCTTCTGAATTGACGAAGTATTGAAACAGCTTGCCATGCAAATCACCAAACTGCTCCGGAATGCTGAAGCTAGGCTGGTTTTTGTTATGTTCCGGCAGCACCAGGCTGAAATCATAATCCCGCACATAAGAGGAAAAGTTATTGCCAACAATGCCTTCAATGCGCTGATTGGTTTTGCCGTCGATAATAGTGGTTTTTAATACTTCAATGGCCGGGAAGTTGTGTCCATTGTTCTCTTCCGTGTTTGATACAGCGCCTTCTATCTGGATAGCCACAGAAATAATATCCAGCTGCACCGAATAACGATCTGAGTTTGGGTTATCCCAAAACACCAGGCTATTAAAACGGTTGTTGATCATGGCTAAGGTGTTGCGAAGATTCTGCTGACGGCGCTCACCGCGAGCCAAATTAGCAAAGTTGGTGGTGATACGGGTATTGTCCGCTGGTTGATAATTTTCATCAAAACCAATGCTTTTGATGCTGAATTTGAAGTTGTTCATTGTATCTGTACCCCATTGTGCGGCTCGAGTATCCATTAAGAAGTCTGGATGTCTAAAGTTTATGTGTCTGTTATACGCGGATGGCTGGATGAAGAAAAATGGTTTTATTTCATCTGCTGTATGAAGGATCTTCATGTTGGGTTGGTTGTCTGTTTCAAGGTACAGGTTATGCCCTGATGGTGGGGGCGGGCGGACCTTGATGGAAATAGGTTTGTCCCTGAGGTTTAACTGGTGAAGCTTTTGCTGATACAGATGGCGGGCTAATTGAACTGAAGCGGGCCAGTAAAGTTGATAACCTTAGTTTTAGTTGATAGCTTGGTATCTGGTTACTTTCACTTCACTGTTATAACTTGATGATAGATATGGATGTTTATGAAAAATAGCGCTTTTATTTTCCTTTTGTCATTCACCCCCTTTGTTGCACTAGCTCAAATGTTGCAGATCGAGCAACAAACTATCGAACACTATCTACCCGGAACCTGGGTCTGTGACTTCACTACAGATATAACCGGCGTGAGTGCATCGGGTCGCATTGAGAACACTTATACCAGCAACGGAAGGATCAATTCGGTTGCGGTATTTAAGATCCCACTTACTGCTGAGAAGGCAGCTACTAGATATTTATTCACTGCCACTGGTACCTGGGCTCTGGATGGGAACCAGTTAACAAGTACCGGAACTATCACAATGCAGCAACAAAGCAGCAATTCCATAGAACAAACATCTGAAGAAGTAGCTCCCCCGGAATTGTCTGAGATAATTGAAGTCGTCGAAATCATGGAGATAAACGAGTCGAAATTCATTGTGAAAAACCAACCTAAAGGCTCATTGACTGAGTGTTCCAGGAAAGTTGGTTAGACATGATCACTGCACAGTTTTACGGAGTTTGAATTATTTATGCTTAATAGATTTTTGAATCGATGGGGCTATGGGTTCCCTGTGTTTTTGCTACTTCAAGGCTGTGCAAGCAGTGGCTCTCTGGTGAATGAAGTCAGCTATGTCAGATTTCATGACAGTATTTTCCAGCTAAAAGCTGTCAATAAAGATGGAAAACTCATACCTCAAGAGTGGAATAAAGAAGCAACCCGCTTATGCCCATCCGGATATCAGGAGTTTGACGTTTTTGCATCTGAAGTGCAGGGCGGCGGCAGCTCTTCTTCGGGTACGGCGGCTGTCACTGGCGGCGTTTTAGGTGGTTTAACCGGCGGATTACTTGGCGCTGGAATCGAAGCTTTGAATACAGACCATGGTGTCATGGTGATTGGGTACATAGTGTGTAACGACAGTGGTTTTACTACAGAACATGCTGAGGACATTGTGTGGGGCAGGGCTGTTGCAAAGTAAGCTGAAGCGCAAGGTTACCCGGGTAAGTTACTGGTTCGCCGTCAGCAAAGCTGATAGTTCAGGGGCGTATGACTGTATGAAACTTATTAAGACTGTCGGGACAGATTGACCAAAGTAGCTTTAACACAAACTGGCCGTTACTTCGAAGTCTATGCGCAACTGACTTCGCAGATTTTGGCTATCCGCCCCTGTTTGTATGCCGATGCAACAATGCCAACACATCAGCAGCGAACGCCCCAGGCGAAGTAACGCAATTAACTTAGCATTGAATAGGTGCTGCGCCTTCATTTTTTAGAGGTGTTAGCTAAAAAAATTACAATCCAGCTTTAAATAGCCGCCGCTGCATTTAGTTGTTAAGAAAAGGAATTCGTTGATGTCAGACCAAAGCACAGTGCCAAAACAGCCCCATGAATGGACAGAATACGAACTTATGGCGCTAGCCGATGTGCCTCCGGGTTTACACAGCTGGGGGGCTGATAAGTTCCGAACTTTTATTCTCGAACAGGCCGCAAAGTATGAAGCGCAAGACAAGCTACAAAAGCAGCAGGAGTATTTATTGGCCTTTGCGGCAGAAAACCCGGGCTATGTGCCTAATAACCCCGAGCTGGTATTTACCGATCTGGCTTTATTCGACTTCGATGGCACAGTTACAAGCTGCGACACCTTTACGCCTTTTATCAAACAGGTGATATCGCCAGCACGGCTGTTTTGGGGGCGTTTGCTATTGCTACCTGTTATAGCTGCCTATCGTATTGGCATGGTGTCTTCTTCCCGAATGCGCAGGTTACTGGTCAAACTGGCGTTAACCGGACGCTCAAAAATGGAACTGGAACAACTAGGGCGGCAACACGCCACTAAGTTTTTACCTACAGTGATCCGGCCTTTGGCGATGAAAAAGTTGCAATGGCACTTAGCAGCAGGCGACAGAGTGGTGCTGGTTTCTGCCTCTTTGGATCTTTATCTCAAACCATGGTGCGACCACATGGGTATTGAGTTGTTGTCAGCCAGCCTTGAGGCTGAAGGAGACAGGCTAACAGGTTATTACAACGGGCCTGATTGCTGTGGTGAAGAAAAAGCAAACAGGGTGAAGGCTTTACTGAAACTAAGCCACTTCGACCGAATTTATGCATACGGTGACACCAAAGAAGATCGTGAATTACTGGCGTTAGCCGATGAAAAATACTATCAGTGGAAAAGGATCTAGCTACGGAAAAAGGGGCACAGTTAGTCTATTTCTGTGCTGCAGTTACGCTAGTGGCAAAGCAAATTGCAGCAGGAGTTGCCCGCACAACGAAAAACACCAACTGCTTTTATTTAAAAAGCAGTTGGTGTTATTGCATGAAACAGATTTGCTATTCGTCTATTTTCGACAATAGATCCGGGTTGGTTACCAGGTTACGTACTGCGTGCGCTTCGGATTCTTTAAAGGGGTTGGCCTTACACCATTGACCTACTGTGGCAATATTAACCTTCGCCACTTTAGGACGAACGCCCCAACTGACCTGAAAAGGCGAGGCGATTTCATTGTAATCCGGGCCTGTGGTTGAGCCTGCATACTCGACAGGATCGCCTGTGTTCTCCGGTATATTCAGCGCCTGATGGTAGCCATCATCCATGCCGACAGCGGCAAGTTGGGTGAAATCCAATGCTTTGGGGTCATTCACCAGCACAAAAACCTGAGCTTCTACCCGCAGTTCAGGGTTTTTAATAGCTTCACTCATACAGGAATTTAAAGTTGCACCAGGTGCAGCCATGGCGCTGGTGTGGACATAATGCACTTCGATGGTGTCACCTGAATGCAAACTACCATGCTCACCAGCACATACTGGCTCTTTGACCGGGGTTAACTCGGCTTTGCTGAGTTTGCCATTGTATTTATAACCCGAGCCCATGCCTTTTCCGTCGCCGTTGCCCGCATAAGTGGTGAACTCACCGCCTTTGTGTTCAGCGCTGACGTGCATATGAATATTGCACAGGTTCATCTTTTCATACGAAGGAGCCAAAGCGAATATACGCTGGTCACTGCCGGCTTTCATGTCGATATCACGAGGCGACTGGGGGCCGTAGCCTTTGTCTTTGGTGGCCGCTGCCAATTTGGCATTTTGCTGGGCAATCACATCGTCGCTAACAGCATGATGTGATTCTTCCACCGCCTGAAGATCGCTACAGACCACAGCAGAAAATACCAGACAAGATAAAAAAGATAGTTTCATAACATGTCCTTGGTTCTGGCTGGCGGAATACGGCACCCACTATCACCATGATAGTGGTGTTCTGCCAAGCCGATAAACTTTAGACCAGGTGAAGGGTTTTGCTACTTTTCCCGGCTAATTTTATCGTAGCTTGGGCTCTTCTGGTTTCGAATTAAATGCAAGGCTCAGGCACAGAATTCCAGTTCAGGACATTGACAAGCGGCCGTTCCTTATATAGAACGTTCTGTATAGAGAACGATTAGAGGTTGTAATGGATAAAGCTACACTGGATACGCTGGGGCGGCATATTCAAAGTTTGCGGATAGCACGGGGCTTGTCTTTGTCACAGCTGGCTGCGGATGCCGGTATTGCTAAATCTAATTTGTCACGACTGGAGCAGGGCAATGGCAATCCAACACTGGACACCATCTGGCGTTTGTCTTTGCAGCTGCAAGTGCCTTTTGGCAATTTGATAGCGCCTGTTAGTGCGCTGGTCGGAGATAGTGGTGTGCAGGTGCGGCTGATCGATCAAGGCAAAGACAATCCTCCTGTCGATGCCTATTGGATGTCCTGTGCGCCACACACAGAACGCAAGGCAGAGGCTCATACCATGGGCACTGTTGAATCTATTACTTTGCTTAGTGGTCAGCTTGAAGTGGGTATTGAAGGGAATACCAAAACCTTAGTTGCCGGGCAAAGCCATAGCTTTTCTGCTGACGAGCCGCATTTGTATCGCACAGGCGAAAACTGGGCTACGGCGCTTTTGACCATTGTGTATCACCCAAGTGGGGAGGGGCTATGAGCTCAGTTGCCCCCCTAAAAAGCCCACCATGGTTGCAGGGCGCGCGTGATGCTTTGCCGCTTTTGGGCGGTTATATTCCGGTGGCTATTTCTTTTGGTTTGATTGCAGTGCAATCGGGTTTTACTGCACTGGAAGCTGTACTTATTTCAGCCCTTATCTATGCGGGGGCCTCGCAGTTTTTGTTTATCGCTATGGTTGCTTCTGGCGCGCCGCTGTTGTTAGTGTTGGTGATGACCTTGCTGATTAACGCCAGGCATGCAGTGTATGGGCCTAATCTTGCGCCTTATTTATCAAATAGCCGTTGGTGGCCAGTACTGATGCATGGCTTAACTGATCAGATTTTTGCGTTGGCCCATACAAGATTGCCGCAGTTGGCAGAAAAAGATCGAATGGGGTGGTACATCAGCGCTGCTTTGATTGCATGGGGAAGCTGGATTGTTGGCACCGCAGTGGGTGCTATAGCCGGAGCTGAAATTACTGAACGCTGGCCTTTATTAGGCGAAGTGATGCCCTTTGCCTTACCAGCGCTTTTTTTGGTGTTATTGGCACCACGTTTTACCTCTGTGCAGTGGTCCTTAACCATGCTGATCACCATAGTGGCGGCCTTGCTGCTGAAGCTGATGGGCATGACCAATTCAGCTATTCCGCTGGCGGCAATATGCGGTGTGTCGCTGTTTTATCTGCTGCAGGCCAAACTAAAAGCAGAGGGGAAAATCCATGGATAAATCACTCTGGTTGTTACTGCTGGCCTGCGCTTTGGGGACCTATTTACTGCGGGCTTTGCCTTTGCTTTGGATGCAACGACATTTGGTACGTCGCAGTGTCAACAATAGCAGTCAGACCATGCCTGTCTGGCTGACCGTGCTGGCGCCTACTATGGTTGCCGCTATGTTTGGTGTGTCGTTAGCGCCTGCAAATGCGGTGTTGAGTTCCTGGTTGGCCACAGTGCTGGGTGGGCTTTGCACTATTCTGGTTTGGCGGCGCACCCGTTCTTTAGGCTGGCCTGTCTGCACAGGTGTGGCTGTGTATGGCGTGGTGGTTGTATTGTTTAAAATGATAGGCTGAATCTGTTAACTCCGGAGCCGTAAGCTGCATCCCTACATTCAAATAGCTGCTGAGTTGCTCTTCTGTTAACATTGCTGCAGCGAACAGATTCTTAAGTCTGTAACACTTTTAAGGAGTAAGGTTCATGTCTTTGAACGTTGAGCATTTGAGACGAACTGCCGACACTCTGGAACAAGCTATTCTTCGGTTGGCTGAAGTAGATTCAGGTGATGTGTTGTACGATTTGTACCGCAACGCGGCCATAAAAAGCTTTGAACTCTCGTTGGAAACTACCGGAAAGTTGCTGCGTAAAGCGCTGAAGTTATATGGCGGCAGTCCGCGTGAAGTGGACAAGCTGGTATTTAATGATGTGCTACGCCATGCAGGCAAACATGGTCTGCTGGATATTGCTGGGGTTGAACGCTGGATTAATTACAGGGCTAACCGCAATACCACAGCGCACGACTATGGCGAAGGTTTTGCTAACGAAACGCTGAAAATTCTTCCTGATTTTTTAAAGGATGTGCGTGATTTAGCCTTGGCTACTCAGGAATTATTTGATGCCCAGCAATGATATTTCCACACTGCAGCTAGAGCCAAGACACCTGAATTTGCTAAAGCAGTTATTGGCGCAGTATGTTCCGACGGCTGAAGTATGGGCTTATGGCAGCAGAGTTAATGGCAATGCGCATCAGGGCAGCGATCTTGATATAGTGCTGCGTAACACGGCGGACCTTGAACTTACTCAAAGCGATTGGTGTGAACTACAGGAAGCACTGCAGCAAAGTACTTTGCCAATTTTGGTCGATGTACACGACTGGGCTTTATTACCGAAAAGTTTTTATCCCAATATTGAACGTGATTATGTGGTGTTGCAGCAAGGGCATCAGTAAAAGTCACAATTAACGAGCTGAAGAATTTTCATAACATCAGCCTGGTAAGTTGGGCTCATGTTATTAATCTTAAGTTTGCAAAACAACAATAAAACTGTAGGGGGCGGGTTTATCCCGCCCCGAGAATGTTAAATCTCACTCTACTACTCAATACTACTCGACTTCATACTCAACTTAATACTCAATGACCTTCGCCACACCGCGGGAACGAGGGTCGGCTGCGGCTTTAACCTCTTTTGCTGTCACTTGTATCGCCTGCACGTCACCTAAATTCCAGTCTTGGGTATACAGTGTGTAGCCTTTTTTCGTCAGCTGTTGCTGTACTTCAGCAGGGAGTGGGGCGTAGGGCTCCATAGTGATTTGATCTTTGGGCAATAACTGGTGGTGAAAACGTGGTGCTGCTACGGCATTTTGCAATGGCATGTCAAAGTCGAACAGGTTGGTGATCACCTGAAAAATAGAGGTGATGATGGTTGAACCGCCCGGTGTACCAACGACCAACTGAACTTTGTTGTCCTGCACCAAAATGCTGGGGGTCATGGATGACAACATACGTTTGCCCGGTGCTATTGCATTGGCATCGTTACCCACAACACCAAAAACGTTGGGTACACCAGGTTTGGAAGAGAAATCATCCATTTCGTTATTCAATAAAAAGCCTGCGCCTTGAACCACCACACCGCTGCCAAAATCCAGATTCAGCGTATAGGTGTTTGATACCGCATTGCCGTGTTTATCCAAAATGGAGAAGTGAGTGGTGTGATAGCCCTCAAGGCCTGGCTTTATAGTTTTAGTTTCAGAGATAGCTGACGGATTAATTTCTTTGGCGCGTTTATCCAGATAGGTACTGTCGAGCAATTGCTGCTGCGGCACTGTGACAAAACCAGGGTCACCTAAATATTCTGCCCGGTCAGCATAAACCCGTTTTTCCAGTTCTGCCACCAAATGTACATACTGGCTGCTATTGTGTGTTAGGTCGGTAAAATCGCTGCTGCGACGCTGTTTTAAACCCAATAATTGTGCCAGCGCTATGCCACCTGAACTTGGTGGTGGTGCGCTAATCAGCTGTTTGTCACGCCATGGAGTGACTAAAGCCTCACGCCAACCTGCGCGGTAAGCGGCTAAATCGGCCATAGTGATCAGGCCTTTGCCCCGCTGCATTTCTGCCACCAGAAGCTCTGCGGTTTTGCCTTTGTAAAAATCGTCCGGGCCTTGTGCAGCTATACGTTTTAAGGTTTCGGCAAGCTCTGGTTGTTTGAAGTTTTCACCTGCTTTCATTGCAGCAAAATACTGCGCGAAATTGGTTTTCCCCGCCAGTTGCTGTAATAAGTCGGCGCGGTACTGATACTGGTTTTCCGCCACAGTAAAGCCAGTGCTGGCGTAATAAATGGCCGGAGCGACCAAGTCTTGCCATGGCAAGGAGCCGAACTTTTTATGAGCCAGCCATAATCCCATCACTGTGCCAGGCACACCGCTGGCTTTATGGCCTATTAAGCTTAAGTTTTCAATCACCTGCTTGTCGGCATTTAAAAACATATCTTTATGGGCTGCTGCTGGTGCTGTTTCGCGGTAATCAAGGAAATAAGGTTTGCCGTCAAACCAGACCAACATAAAACCACCGCCGCCTATATTGCCAGCTTCAGGGTATGTGACTGCCAGCGTAAAAGCTGTGGCTATGGCTGCGTCTACTGCATTACCGCCTTTGCGCAAAATTTTCTCGGCCACTAAAGCGCCGTATTGATCAGGAGATGCTACCGCGCCCTGTTTGATACTTTGGGGTAGAGCTGCAGTTTCTGTGGCCTGTAAAGGGCTGAAGCACATAAAGAGGCTAAGTAACAAAGCAGTGGGAGAAAAACGATAAACCATAACTAACTCCTTGATGGGTTTCTTCTGTTCTATCTTGTAACGCAGCAGATGACAAGAACTTCTGCAGATGAATAGGTCGAACGATGACTGGGCCAGGCAGGTTGAAATTAACACAGTTACATTCATTTATGTTAATGTTCATTTGTTTTGTTTGTTTCATTTTTATCAGATGGTTGGCTTGTCATGATATCAATTTCTGCTGGTTCTACGGTTGTGTCTGAAGCTGCGACAAAATCTGTTGTTATGGATGAAAACCATAGCTATCAGGCCATCAAAACTATTTTGAATAGTCTTGATGCGTTGGTGTATGTGTCGGATATGCAAACTTACGATTTGTTGTATATCAACGACTATGGCACGGTGGAGTGGGGGCCTATAGCTGGCCGGAAGTGTTTTCAGGTGCTGCAGGTAGGGCAAGACTCACCTTGCCATTTTTGCACCAATAACAGGTTGCTGAATGCAGAAGGAAAGCCAGCTGCTGTTTATGTCTGGGAATTTCAGAATACGCTGAATGGCCGCTGGTATCAGTGCCGCGATCAGGCCATTTATTGGGTAGATGGCCGACTGGTGCGTATTGAAATTGCTATAGATATTACCGAGCGCAAAGAGATGGAGCAGCAACTGGCCACAGCCAAAGCACTGGCTGAGCGACAAGCTAATACGGACGAACTCACTCAGTTGTATAACCGCAGAGCATTTTTTAATATCAGCCGACAGCTAACTCATCAGGTACATCGTGCCGGGCAAATGCTGGCGGTGGTGATGTTCGATTTGGACCATTTTAAGCAGGTAAACGATCAGTGGAGCCATGCTGCCGGTGACGCTGTGTTGGTGAATATTTCTGCTTTGGCGCAAAGCATAGTGCGCGGTTCTGATGTGCTGGCTCGCGTCGGTGGCGAAGAGTTTGCGGTGGTGTTGCCTGATACGGATGCAGAGCAAGCCAAGCAACTGGCTGAGCGGATGCGCGCGGGTTTTGAACAACACAAAATAGCGATTGAGGGCGGTGAAATCAGCTGTACCGCCAGTTTTGGTATTGCCAGTGCCAATTTAGCTGAATGCAAAGGCGAGTTTGAACCCCAAACTATGCTGGAAAATTTGCTGCATGCCGCAGATAAAGCCATGATTCAGGCTAAGGTTTCAGGCCGCAACAGGGTTTGTGTGGATGGGCAACAGTGAGAATACAACTGCTGAAGTCTTAGGCTTTGAGGGTATCAGTGCAGCAAAATATCAGGAAAAAGCCCACAGTTTAGTGGGCTAGCAGCTGGCTGATTCAATTAATCAGAGTGCGATACCCTCAGACTGATGCTGTAGTCTTTTTGCTCAGGGTAGAAGTTTAAACCCACAGACTTTTTCACATCAGTGTAGTTACCAGTTGATGCATAAGTTTTCTGCAGGCCAACACCTGCAAAAGGTTTAACACTATCAGAAAGTTCGTTGTATTCGAAAAGAACTCTGGTGTAGATACCATGAGTTCGCTCATCGCCAGCACCTGAGTAGTCTGGTTTGGCGGTAGTGACACCTAAAGCATAATCAGCATTCCAGGCTGCAGACAATGGCTCTTTGTAGCCTAAGCCAACACCAGTTTCCCAGAAAGAATCAACAGTATCAGAAATTTGAGTATCAGCTTTAGGGTGAAAGGTGGAGCTTAGATCCATATAAATGCCATCATCAGCCAGCACCGAGGCTGAACAAAAAACAAGCAAAGCAATAACAGTACGATTCATACGCCACTCCCTAGAGTTCTTTCCGCTAATAACAGGTTGTTATCCCAGACAACTCTGTACTGATACTATTGCTGCTGGTTAAAAACCAATCTAAAGACCTAAGATAGGTATGTCAATAAATAGATCCAATTAGCTTTGAGCTGTGTATTGTTGGAGCGCAATAAGGTGAGTTGCTGCTTCATCAGCTAAGGTAAAATCAACCTTTTGTGCTCTGATTCAGTACAAGTTAAATAAATTCTAATTGTTAAAACAAACCTTGTATCTGGTCTCTGGCCGTTTTGAAAGATCACTGCCAGAGCATGGCGTGACGGTCACAGAATGGCTGGCTTTGCGTACTTTATACACTAAAACACAAAGTATTCATGCCGCATTGATTGATGCTTTGGAGATGAGAAAAAGTGTGTCCTTGCTGCGATGCATTAAACACCTGGCCGATACTGTCGATTGGTGCTTTGTCCACCTGGTTATTCCCCTGACAATCAAATGGTTTTCTTGGAAACCAAGCTCAAGTCCGGAAGTCATGCTTTTGCGCTGACTTTTTGCCGCATCAGTACATCAATTCAGTTTCTTTTTTAGAACCGCTTTCATTTTCTTATTTAGAAACTAAAGTATTCGAAACAGGTAAAAAATGGCAAAACCATTACATCCTGTTGCTCAAAGTGAAAACAATCCCAAAGGAAGGAATATCGCAGATGAATACCTTAAAAAAACTAGTGGTCAGCAGTTTTGTTTTAGGCTCGTTGTTGCCGCTGATGGTGCAGGCCAATCAGGCTTATGCCAGCGCAGATGCTGCATCAGCTTGCCCTGTTGACCCTAACTGGCTAAAAAATCCCTCTTTGCCAACTGAAGTTAAAAAAAGTGGTTCAGATGGTAGCTCTGACTTCTGTGACTTTTATCAGTTTTCGACTCAAACCTTTTTGTATCTGATGTCACAAAATAGCAATGGGTTGCGCAATTTTCAGGTGCAGGCGAACTATCCTGTGCTGGAGTATCAGGCTGACGCTAAAACACCAGCCAATTCGTGTGACAGCACTATTACCGGGCCAATTTTACGCAGCAGCTTAACTAAAGTGGATGGCGGTACGTCGATGGGGACAGGGCAGGCTGGTGGCTCTTCTACCATTTATGCGCAGGATGGCAATGTGGTGTATTACGATGTGCGTTTTAGCCGGGCTTTGTGCGATTTATCTGCCAGTGCAGTGGAGTTGCAAAAGAAAAATATCACGAATTTTCCGGCTGGGACTATGGAGATGAAATTTGGCTGGAAAGTACTGTCAGACAGCGAAATTGCAGCCAATAGTTTTGTCACTCAAAAACAAAGTATTAATGGTAAAGCTGTCACTCTGGGTCTGGCTGGAATGCATATGGTGAGCACCACCAAGGATCATCCTGAAATGATCTGGAGTACCTACGAACATAAAAACAATACGCCCGATTGTACCCCGCAAAAGCCTCAGCCAAGTTCAGGCTGGACCTTTGCCAGCGCCAGCTGTACCGCAGCTTTACCGGCCAGTTCAGATCCAAAAAATGCCTGCCAATTTAATGATCCGAAAACCACTGGCACTGACAGTAAACCCACAGGAATACCCACTAATATTTGTCGGGTTTTCCCCAATGGGACAGACAGCAACGACAACAAGGCTGCAGAAAATGTTGCGGACATTACGCAGCAAAATAATGAATTAATTGCCTTATTATCGAAACCTGGGATAGATCCTGCGATGAAGGTATTGGCAAATTACTTCACTGTTGGCGCATTGTGGGTTAGCGATACCGGCAAAAGCTCGGGTGGTGCTGGCGTGCCAAACGAAAGAGGGTCGTTACGTCTGGCGAATACAGTGGCTGAAACGGATTATCAACATGTTGATTTAAATTCAAGTTTTGCCAGTAATTGCTTTGGTTGTCATAACTACAAAGGTTCAGGCTTACCAGTAAATAACAATATGACCTCACAGGCACTAAGCCATATTTTTAAAGATATTAAAATTGGCAAAGGCGAAAATATTGATGTAACGGCACCCAGCGTGATCAGCTCCAACAGTATGGCGGCTGGTGTTTGTGCTGGCAATGGCACAAAAGAGAACCCGGGGGTATGTAAAAAAGCAGCACCTTACCTGAAATGGAACGGCAACTGGACGAACCTTAATGCCAGCGCTGGTTCAGTCTGTGGTTGCACTGGTAGCTGATGTAACTCCTCTTTGTCAGTTCATTTCTTTGTGCCGGTTAAGCTGCCATGTCGGATCAGCACTGCAGCTTGGCCGGAATTGCGTAATGAGCGGGCTGATTTTTGTCCGCTCAGCCAAAGCTATTGGCGGTATCCTGTTGCTTCGTCATACTAAGTTCTGAGTCTGCTGAATGAAATGCAGTGGGGCGGCTGGAGTGACACCGACATGAAAATGATTTATACCCATGAAAACAGGCTGATTGTCAGTAATATTAAAAACATTCTGCAACGCCGAGGTTTTGAGGTTTTTGTTAAAAACGAACATGCGGTCAGTATGATAGGTGAAGTATCGGCTTTTGATAGCTGGCTGGAGTTATGGTTGGTGGACGAAGACGATTTTGCTCTGGCCAGCAGAATATTGCAGAACCTGGAGCTGGACAGTAAGGCTGAAGACTGGCACTGCAGTCAATGCGCCGAAGAAAATGCGGCTTCATTTGAACTGTGCTGGAATTGCGGCACTGAAGCAGGCTGAAGGAGAAATAACTGCAGGGCAAGCGTTGGCGCTGTAAAGTCTTGCTGAATATCCCTTTGATGAAACAATTAAGCATTTAGATAAAGCGAAAAAACTCCTTTCAAAACAGCTGACCAAAGGCTTTGAAGGTTATCCAGGCGTTTCGCTGGCTTATTTTGGTGAAACCGCTGATAAGGCCAGCGAAGTAGTGGTGACCTTTGTGTTGGAAGAAGGGGTTGCTGCGCAGGAGCAGAAATTCTCTGCTACAGAATATGTGCGTCAGGGTGAGGCAATTCAGTCTGTACTGGTCAAAATTATTGAGCGTTCAGGTGCCAAAACCGTCACTGAAGTGGCTGGGGTAGCAATTCTAGAGTAGATTGAAGGGCATGGTTTTGTCTGGTTTTGCGTTTATCGAATAGAAGGGCGGTGTAGGGGCGGGGCTTGTCCCCGCCCGTCTTGAGTTC
Organism: Rheinheimera mangrovi; assembly: GCF_003990335.1. NCBI lineage: Bacteria > Pseudomonadati > Pseudomonadota > Gammaproteobacteria > Chromatiales > Chromatiaceae > Rheinheimera > Rheinheimera mangrovi. The sequence continues at coordinate 1,442,321 of NZ_CP034683.1, forward strand.
CAATAAATCTTTATTGGGCTTGTCCCGGCACTTCCATTTGCACCGCGGTATCATTAGTCGGGCGGGCACAAGGCCCGCCCCTACGGTTATTTTTTTGCGTTTTGAACCATATCGCGCACATCTTTTAGCAGTTGCTGCGCGTCGTACACCACACCGTCTTTGATGGTGTAACGCACACCTTTGCTGCGCTCCGGTTCATTATTGTCGTTTAAGCGATAATGGCCTGTGCCATACAGCACTTTAAAGTTGGCCAGCGGGTTTTCAGCCACTATGACCATATCGGCTTTTTTGCCCGGCACTAAGCTGCCGATGTCTTTCTCCATACCTAAAGCCTGAGCGCCATTTAAGGTCGCGACTTGTATCACTTCCAGCGGATTAAAGCCTGCTTCACGCAGCAGTTCCAGTTCCTGAATATAAGCAAAACCATAAATTTTATAGATATAACCCGCGTCAGACCCTGCAGTCACCCGGCCACCGTGATTTTTGTAGTCATTTAAAAACTGAAACCAGATGCGGTAGTTTTCGCGCCAGGCGATTTCCTGATCAGTAGTCCAGTCAAACCAGAAAGAACCATGGGCATAACGGTTTGGCTTAAAAAAGTTAGCTAAAGTTGGCAGGGTGTAGTCCTGATGCCATTCGGCATTGCGCTGGGCGCTGGCATCCCGTGTCGCTTCATAAATGGTCAGAGTAGGGTTGATGGTAAAGTCCAGTGTGATCAGTTCATCGCGCACTGCATTCCATTTTTCTGAACCAGGCGCTGCTGCTTGTTTCCATAAATTGCCAGCGTTGGCGAATCTGTCCTGCTCATTCTGATAGTTGTAATTAGCAGGGTAATTCTGGATCACCTGGCCGGTAAACAGCGCTTCAGGTAAACCATACCAATGCTCCATCGAGGTTAAACCCATACGAGCGCTGTCCAGTGCATTGGTGCCCATCACGTTGAGCTGAGCATGGTGCATCATAGTGCCGAGCTTTTGCTTTTTTGCTTCATCCAAAGCGGCTGAAATAATAGCCGGGGTAGAACCAAAAAATTTAATACCCGAAGCTCCGGATTTTTTAATATCCCGCACCCAATCTCTCGCTTGTTCCGGGCTGAACACTGGTTTACTCAGGCCTTGACCAAAGCCGATATAAGGCACGATACGAGGCGCTACTATGCTGTTTTTCTCTGAGGCTTTGACATGGCGCATGGTCCAGTCGACGCCATTAAAACTGCCGGGTTCACGCACTGTGGTAATGCCATGGGCCAGCCAGAGCTTAAATACATAGTCGGCCGGAGTGCCGTTGGCCGAGCCACCAATATGGCCATGCATATCAATAAAACCCGGCAGAATATACATGCCGCTGAGATCCATTTCCTGATCACCTGCCTGGGCTTTAGGCCTGCCTTGTGGCAACACCGGAACGCCAGGATTGCCTACAGCGGTGATTTCTGTAATGCGATCCTGTTCTATAACAATATCGACAGGCCCAACAGGAGGTGCGCCTTCACCGCTGATATAAGTACCACCACGCAAAATCAACCGTTTATACGGGCCTTCGCCTCTGTCTCGCTCTGATGCTGATGGGGTTCGTTCTGCGGTTGCAGCTTCTGCAGCTGCTGGCTGACCAGCCAGCGCCAGTAATAAAGCTGTGCCGATAAAAGGCAGAATACGCATGGTTTTTCCTTATTTTTTGTTATGTTGCATAGGCTGTAAAGTACTATGGCAAGGTGCAGGGCAGGCTGCAACTGAATAGGTTTAAAGGGATAAATTCAGCGATAATTGCGGGCCATGCTGTTAAAAATTAAACATGGCCCATCAATTCAGAGTTTTACAGGGGTGGAAGCACCTAAACCCGGACCATAAACAATGGCATTCAGCAGTAAACGTTCAGTGCCTTTGGTGGCGCCACGAACGACCGGCTGACCGGCAAACAGAATGACTTGACCATTGCCTTTGCTTTCGCGGGTCAGATAAGCTGTGTTGGTAACCCGCTGCGCCGCTTCAGGCCATAACAAACCACTCATCCGTACCCGCACATCCTGACCAGCTGGCAAAGTCGACCAACCCAGTTTACGGGATGACACCATTTTGTTTTCTGTCATCACACCAATACGTACTGCAGCTTCAGAGGTATCGTCCGACATCAGTAGCGGATGGTTACTGAACAGCAAAGGCAGCTGGTTTTCACTACCAAAGGTAAGCCAGTGTTTTTGATCCACCCGTCCGGCCAGAATAGCGCCAGATGGCATAAAGTGTGCGGACCATTGTTCCCAGATTTTTAGCTGATCTTTGTCGAGCCCTTTGATTTTTTCATCGGCAAGCCACGGCAGGCTGATGCGCTCTGGCACCAGATAACTATTGATGGCGGCTTTGTTGGCTAACACAGTTTGACTGGCCAGCCATTCGCGTTGCAGCGATAAATCATATTTTGCGGCCTCTTCAATGGCGTTTGCCAATGGTTTAACAGCTGATAAACCACCGGCCATTACTTGCGCTGTAGCCCCGTCCACGCTGATTAAGGTACCTCCAGCTTCAACCCAGCTTTTTAACGCAGCAATAGCGGATGGGTCCAGCTTTGCCGTCATATGAGGCAGCACAATAACGTTGTACTGACGTAAATCCGCTCTGGTTAATGCATTCAGATCCAGATGGCTATGGCGAATGCCCAGGTGGGTATCCACCATATGCCAGATAGCACCAAAATCCAGCTGGCTGACGCCACTCTGGCCTACAATCGCCAGTTTAGGTGCCTGTAATAAACGGAAATGTGCGCCGCCAATATCAGGTAAATCGCCATCCCCTAAGCCCTGAGTCAGGCTTTGTAAGTCGGTATGAACATCTTTAGCTGCAATGGCTACCTTTTCTGCTAAATCAGCATGTTGTGGATTGTCACTGCGAAGCACTGTCACAGTGCCGCGGTTAAATACCAAGCTGCCCAGCTGACCTGCTTTGTCGATTAACCGCACTTGCACACCTTGCTCCATCAGCCGCGCTGCAAAAGCTACAGATGCATCATCGTCGCCATTTACCAGCCAGCCAAGGTTTTCATCTTTTGCTGCACTTAGCAGTGGGGCTGCTTCGTAAGCTTTTAGATTGTCGGTAATTTCTTCGCCTACTTCCAGCGCTGTTAAGCCCTGCATCATGGTCATATTCCAGGCTGTGTTGTCATACATCAGGGAACTGCCGTCGCGTAAAGTACGCTGGTATTCTTCCAGCAGTACTTCATCTTTAATGTTGGCATTAAACTCCAGAATAGCGTTCAGTAAACGGGCTTCCGGCTGGCGGGCGTTAATCACCACAGCGCCTTTGGGCAGGTTTTTTTGGGTGAATGTTTGTCCCAGTTGATCAGTAACCCGGCTGACAGAGGTAGGCGCAGTCAGTTGCTGAACTTCAATATTTTGTGCCTGTAACAAGGAGACAAAATGCTCCAGCCGCTTGCGGTTAGCCGTAGGCAGTACCACATAACTTTTGTTGGCATAAGGGCTGTCGCCTGAGGTGACTAACTTCCGGTCGTCAACAAAATCCCGGTACATGGCTTTGCTGTTGGCGGCCAGAGTTTTCAGGTTGGCTATGGAGCTGACTAACTGGTGATGTACTGACTGCTGATAAGTGCGGATGACGCCATTATTCAGTTGAATACCATCTTCTGCAGTGCGGGCCTGCTCATACAAAATATGCACAGCACCACGGTATTCGGCATAGTTGGAGTAACCCGGATAGAGGTTTTCAAACCATTCGCCTGTGTAATAGGTCCACTTATTCTGATCAAAAGCTGCAGCCTGATCGACCGCAAAAGTTTTGCCCCACTTATGTTTACTCTGTGGAATATTGCTGTTGATCGGTTCGCGGGACGGACCAAACAGGAAAGTGTCATCGCTGCCCATTTCATGGCCGTCGATCATCAATTGCGGGTACCACTGGTTAATCAAGGCAACTCGGCCGCGGGTTTCAGGTGCCTGCAGGAAATAAAAGTCGCGGTTTAAGTCGTAGTAATAGTGGTTAGAGCGGCCAAAAGGCCAAACCCCTGTATGCAACATGGACTGGCCATCGACATTAGGTGCAGTGCCTCTGTGTTGTTCCAGCATTTTGGTAAAACGGGCGCGGCCGTCCGGGTTCATCATGGGGTCAACCAGCACGACCATATTCTCAAGCAGTGCGCTTACTTCTGCATCGTCGGCTGCGATCAATTGATAAATTAAAGCCAAAGCGGCGTCTGCACCTGAGGATTCATTGCCGTGAATGGAATAGGCCATCCAGGCTATGGCAGGTAACTCTTTAATGGCCTGCTCAATCTGCCCTGACGATTTGCCTTGAGGTTGTGCCAGCAATTGCACTTTTTGCTGAATATCCGGCAAAGCGGCAAGGTTTTTTGGCGTAGAAATAGCTAATAAATGCAGTGGCCGGCCTTCATAACTGGTGGCGTATTGTTGATAAGAAATACGGTCACTCTCTTTGGCCCAAAGTTTGATTAATTCATTAATTTGTTCTGGTGTGGCGGTGCGCTGACCTACAGGAAAACCTAATACTTTTTCTGGTGGCGTAATGGCTGGATTGACCTTTTCCGGTGTCAGCGCCTGTGGGTAATTCAGAGCTGCAGCTGCAGTAGGTTTCATCAGCACAGCGGCTTGAACTGCACTGGCTCCCATTAGGCAGCACAGCAAACCCGCCGGAAGCAGGGCAGCCTTAAACACCGAAAGCCGCGTGGCTTTAAACTGTGGTACAGAGGTGGTATTTTTCATTTTTTATTGTCTCTGGAAGTGGAAGCAGATTTCCCTTTGTTGCATCAAGGGTTCGTTTTATTGTCTGGCAGTTCTGCACCGCGCAGTGATGACTTGTCAGCACCAAAAGCAACAATAGCAAAGCTGCGTAAAAAGCATACAGAGCCAGATGGTGATCTGCTTAAATTGCGACCGAAGGTAATATTTGCTGGTTAAGCTGATGAAATAATTCAGTTAGTTAAAACCTGAACCGACTGAAAGCAGAGTGGTGTCGCTTGAACCTGATCACCCCGGCACACAGGCTAGCTATTTGCCGGGTTGGAACCTGGTGGGATCTGGCTTTGTTAGCGTGCGCTGGCGCCGCTTCCGCCGAGAAACATGGCTGCGCCTATTACATAACCAATATCGTACCAGCCGCCCGAGTTCGGGAAGGCGTAGATACGCACGTCGGTAAAGTAGCTGCCAACTAAGCTAAATACGATACAGAAACCATGAATAAGCCCAGTGACGAAACTCACTGGTTCTGTTTCGCTATGGCCTGACAGAGGTTGTGTGGCACAGCCGGCTAAAATGCCAGTCACTGCAATAAACAACAGCAGGTTTTTGTGTTTGATTAAGCCGCGCTTGATAAATTGCATAAGTATCCTTGAAGCCGCTAACAGTTGTACTTTGTACATAGAGTAACTTGTACCTGTGAAGTTATGCGGTGTGATGCATATCAGCGATTCAGTGTAGCACGCTGTATGGTGGTAGGTTTTACAGCGAAGTGACGGGAGTTCATCCGGGAATTGTTCAACGAATAATGTTTCAGATCAAAGCGGCCGCTGGTGGCTTGTTTTGATCTGGTTTATCTTTACTGCAACAGTAGTTTACAGAGTTTGTCATTTGCGATTCCACCTGTTCTTCTGGCTCATCATCTGGTCTGTTTCTGCGCTAAGTCAGGATGAGCCTCTGTCTGCTGAGCCAACCATGCCTATCCGTATTGCGGCGGAGGATAACTGGCCACCATTTTCTGATCATCAGGGGCAGGGGCTTTCTGAACAGTTGGTCAAAGCTGCTTTTGCCACTCAGGGTTATCAGATCAGCACTGTAGTTGTGCCTTATGCCCGCGCTTTGCATTCTACCCGTCAGGGCACGACTGATGCTTGCTGGAATGTAACCCGCCAGCAAAACACAGAGCAGGAATTTACCCTGCATAAAATTCCGTTATTTACCGCCGATTCGTCCTTTTATTACTATCGCACACCCCAGCCCTATGATTCTGCAGCGCAAATCCCAAATGGTACTGTAGTGGGAGTGATACTAGGTTATGAGTATGGGGATTTATACGAGCAGCATAAACACCGATTTCAATTGGTTCAGGTGTCCACTCACAGCCAGCTGATTGGTTTGCTCAATGGTGGTAAGCTGGATTTGGCGATATTTTTTGATGACGTACTGCGTTATTACCTGCAACAAGAAGGGAGCAAGGAAAACAATATTCAACGCGGTAAGCTGAACTATCGTAGCGAAATTTATCTGGCATTTAGCAAAGAGAATCCCCAAAGTAGTAAAAGAGCAGCAGCTCTGGATGCAGGTATCACTGAACTGAAAAAATCCGGTGTTTATCAGCAATTGCTGATGCGGATCAGATCCGGATCCCCTTAGCAAATCTTACAAAAGGACAGGCAGACAACTAAATGACTCCCTCAACTCACCCGCTGTTTTGGCGCAACCCAAGCTTACCTTATCTGGAGCTACGTTTGGTCCAGGATGGACGTAAGGTAACTTATGCACCTCATTCACATCAGCAGTGGTCTGTTGGCGCAATTCTGGCTGGGCAAAGTGAGTTTCTTTGTGCCGACCGGCTGCATTATGTGGAGCAGGGGGCATTGGTGGTGATGAACCCGGATCAAGTGCATGCCTGCAACCCACGCCAGAATTCGCCATGGGCTTATTACATGATGCATCTGGATAAAAACTGGTTAGCGGACTTTTTACAACAAGCAGGCATCAGAACCAGCGCTTTGTGGCGTGATACCAAAGTCGACACGCTTTGTGAAACAGCATTGTTTGAGAGCTTTGTGGTTTTGGCTGAACTTCTGATGTCGGCGCAGTATAGCTCTGCGGAAAAAGAACAAAAGCTAAAGGCTTACCTGGCCAGGTTGTTTTTACAGCTGGATCAGCAAAACCAGAGCACTGAGGATCTGTTACCCGCCAACCCTCTGTATAAGGTGGCTGCCTATCTGAGTGAACATTGTCAGGAAGACAGGGCAATAGACAGTATCAGCGCTGAATTTGGTTACAGTGCAGGCTATCTGGTTCGGGCCTTTAAACGCCATTTTAATATGACACCTCATGCCTACAGGTTAAACCGGCGGGTGCAGCTGGGGCAGCAGGCATTAAAACTGGGGCAGGCTATTTCAGCTGTGGCTCAAACTACAGGCTTTAGTGATCAGGCGCACTTTCAGCGGGTATTTAAACAACGGGTTGCAGCGACACCGGATCAGTATCGCCGCTCAGTATCTGAACAGGATTAGAGCAGGATCAGGATACAACTGGCAGCAAGTAACAACGCCAGCGTTTTATTCAGCATGCGCATTCTGGCCGGACTTTGCAAATAATGACGTAACACAATACCAGCCCAAAGCCATGCCGCCAGCGACAACCAGCAAATAGGCAGATAAAGACCCGCAAATATCAGCAATTGATCGGTATGAGCTTGCGGAATATAAACGGCTATACCAGACAAAGAGGCCAGCCAGGCCTTGGGGTTCAGCCATTGCATTAAGGCACCTGTTATAAAATTCGGCGCCTTCGCCTCTGAATTGTCAGAAAGCTCGCCATTGTCACTGAATAACTGATAACTCAGATACAGCAAAAAAGCGATGCCAAGCCATTGCAGTACCTGAGTCAGCAAAGGCAAAGCCGCCAGTACATGATGCAAGCCAAAACCTATGACGAAAAACAACAGGATAAACCCCAGAGTTGCACCAGTGATAAAGCTCAGCCCTTTGCCAAGGCCATAACGGGCACCATTACTGACGGAGACCAGATTCACCGGGCCTGGTGAAAATGATGCGGCAAAGGCGAATAACGCCATAGAGGTCATAAGGGATAAAGTCATAGTGGTGCTCCTGTATTGATTCAACAAAGCGCTGACTATGAGCTTTCCCATCACTGTTGTATTGAATAAAACTGACCTTTTGCCTATTGATGGCTGTTTAAGCTTTTGCAGCAGAAAAATCAGTAGTTTAGGGCTAAGCTGCTGATGTAGGATAAAACTTATTGCGCTGATGAGGACAAAGAGATGGCGTTGATCGCAAACCTGCTGATACTTCTGGTGGCATTACTGCATCTGTATTTTCTGGTACTGGAAATGTTTTTATGGGACAAGCCTAAAGGCATGAAGGTGTTTGGCCTGACACCGGAAAAAGCCGCTATCACCAAAGTGATGGCTGCCAATCAGGGGTTATACAATGGCTTTTTGTCCGCGGGTTTGTTGTGGGGCTTGTATCAGGGCGAGGCCGGCTTTGATGTGAAAGTGTTTTTCCTGTTATGTGTGCTGATCGCCGGCCTGTATGGTGCTATGACTGTAGGGAAAAAAATACTATATGTGCAGGCGCTGCCAGCTGCCGTGGCCTTAGTGCTGTTGTGTTTGACTGTGATTTAAAGCGGTTTTAGCTTTTGATACAGACAAAAAGCGCGTTTCCTGAATTTTTGTCCCAGGCCGCAATTTTCTCGTAATCATGTTCAAGAATATGCACTTCGAAGTAAGTGCTAAGTAACAATTCCAGCTCGGCAAAACTAACAGCAACCATAGGGTGTTGGTCTTGCCACAGCTGTTTTAAATCAGCTGTGGTTTTTTCGATACTCAGATTGAGGGTTTGTCTCTCACCTGTACCGCTGTAATTCCAGCCAGATTCAAACACAAAGTGATCCTTGTCCAGCACTGCGCTGTGTCGAACATAAGAGTTATTGTCGATTTTGTCTTTATCTACCGCGTTAAAACAAAACACGCCACCTGGTTTTAGTGCTTTAAATACGCTATCAATACAGGATTTGAGGTTTTGAATACTGGCGCTGTAGTGAATGGAGTATAAAAAGCAAGTAATTAGATCAACCTGCTGTTCCAGTTGAAAATCACACATGTTTTGCAACATAAAGCTGGCTTCAGGGCAACGCTGCTGGGCTTTATCCAGCATAGGCTGATTTAAATCCAGCCCACTGCTTTGATAACCGGCATCCAAAAAATGCCGGATATGTGGGCCGGTACCACAAGCTAAATCCAGATGAGTTCTGCCATCACCACCAAAAAATTGATGCAACCTGCGCGCGCTCTGGCTTTGCGCCTGATAGTCAATGTCAGCACACATCAGGTCGTAATAACCGGATAGGTCTGTGTAAAGCGCATTTGAAGAGTGCATAGGCTGGTTGGTGTGGTCAAATTTTCGGCCGCGCATCATATATCAGTTCGCTGGTTTTGCGAAGCTTAGCAAGGAGTTGAACGTTGTTATTTCGTTTCTTTTCTAAAAAAGCTTGCTTATCAGGCCCTGATAACGAGATCCTATAGCAATACCCTAGTGTGTTAACTAAGCATCAGGCCGAATTTCCGGTAGGTGCGTCGAGGAGATCTCATGTCTAAACCTAAAAGCCGTCGTTTACAGAAAAAGCTCTACATGGGCGAATTTACTGAATACGGTTTTATGTTGTCCTGCTCATTAGGCCTGGAGTCTGATCAGGATTTCAGCAAATTACTGGACCAATTCATCAGTTTGATTGAAAGCCGCGATCTGGTGATGGCCGGTGGTGGTGATAAAACTCAGTTTGAAGCTTTTATCTGGTCAGCGCACCGTTATGGTTCTGCCACGCAGGACGATATCACAGTGATCACAGAGTGGTTTAAAGCTCTGCCTACAGTGGATCAATTGCAGGTGAGTGAGTTAGTCGATGCTAACTACGGTGTTAGCTTCTAACTATTAGCTACAGCCCCCTCAGTGCTGGATCTGGCCATCAGGCCGGATCCTTTTCTTCATCGTATTCATCTACTGCTGCCGCTGCTGGTAGTCAGTTCGTCCTGCTGCGTTCCCGCTTCTTGTACTTTCATGTTATAACGCTGTAAACAACGATCCAGCATGAGGTTGCGATGGCTTTTACTGAACAGGAAAAAACCGCTTTATTACAGCTCAAAGGTGTTGGGCCTACAGTGATACAGCGTTTTGAACAAATTGGGCTGGACTCCTTTGAGAAACTAGCCAGTCACAGTGCCGCTGAAATTGCGGAGCGGGTAGCCGCTATGCTCAGAACCAGTTGTTGGAAAAACAGCCCGCAGGCTTTGGCAGCTATTGAAGCGGCGATCCAGCGTTCAGCTCAGGGGTTGTAAGCACAATGGTTAATTTCATTTAATACACCACCTATTTGCAAGTCAATTGCACTACCCGTTGCAAACTGACAGCACCGCCTATTTCACTAAATAGCGCGACTGTATCGAATAGTGGCTTTGTGCCGGAAGCCGATATTGGGCTTTCTAGTCAATCTCTATTCATCTCTCCCTTTATTAGCCCAAACCACTGGTTAAAATCCCATATATCTAGCTTGAGTAAATTTAAGAACAACTAGCGTATTGCTTGTATAAATTTTGTTGCACGCAAATTTACTGATTTCAGAAAAATCGGTTGAAATAGAGGTACATCAGCGTTAGTTTGGCATGAGAAAAAATCATGAAAGAAGGCAGAAAAATGTTCGACTTGCGGGCCTGCTGCCTTTGAAAACGGATGAATCGACCAGAGTTTCCTAGACACAAAATAGCATTACAATGCAGTGTGTTAAGGGGGACAAATGACGACAAAACGGTTTCCAGAAGAATTTAAGATTGAAGCAGTCAAGCAAATTACGGAGCGCGGCCATTCTGTGGCGAGCGTTGCGAAGCGTTTAGACATCTCTACAAACAGTCTTTACCTGTGGCTTAAAAAATACGGCAGCAACAGCGAACATTATCAACAGGTTTCTGAGCAGGAAGCCAAGATCCGTGAGTTAGAGAAACAACTGAAACGGGTGACGATGGAACGCGATATATTAAAGGAGGCCGCCGTGTACTTTGCCGTGGAGTCAAAGAAAAGTACACGTTCATAAAATCCAGACTGGCTCACTATCCGGTGCAACTGATGTGTCAGGTGCTGAATATTCAGCGCAGCGGGTTGTATGCATGGTTAAAACAGCCACATTCTGGCCGGACCTTGGAAGACAACCGCTTGTTAGGGTTAATTAAGCATTCGTGGCTGGAAAGTGGCTGTGTTTATGGCTATCGCAAAGTCACCAGCGATTTGAAAGATTTAGGCGAACGATGCAGTAAAAACCGCGTGGCCAGGCTGATGAAGCAGGAAACGCTGAGTGCGCAAGTGGGATACCGCAGACGGAAAGGCCACTACCATGGCAAGCCTGCGGTGGTGGCGCAGAATGTGTTGCAACGCGAGTTTGATGTCACAGAACCGAATCGGGTTTGGGTCACCGATATAACTTACATCAAAACCCATGAAGGCTTTCTGTATCTGGCGGTCGTACTGGACTTGTTCTCGCGTCAGGTTGTTGGTTGGTCGATGCAGCCGAGAATGGATGCGGATGTGGTGCTCAAAGCGTTACTAATGGCGATCTGGCGCAGAAAACCCAAGCAGGAAGTCCTTGTTCATTCCGACCAAGGCAGCCAGTTTACTGGCTACGAATGGCAAGGCTTTTTAAAAGAACACAACCTCAAAGCCAGTATGAGTCGTCGCGGTAATTGCCATGACAATGCGTGTGCAGAAAGCTTTTTCCAGTTGTTAAAGCGAGAGCGGGTCAGGCGAAAAGTGTATGTAACCAGAGAAGAAGCGAAGTCGGATATCTTTAATTACATCGAAATGTTCTATAACATCAAACGCAAACATGGGTACAGTGGTGATCTGCCTCCTGCTGTATTTGAAAAGCAGTACTTTATGAGGCAACAAACTGTCTAAGAAAGTCTGGTCGATTCATGGTGAACGCTACAACATTGGCTACGAAGTAATTGCGGGTATTAATTGGGTTGATATTTCAGCAACCGCAAAAGCTGATGAAGTGAATCCATCTGTGAGTCATTACTTTGCAAGAACTCTTGGTGAACAACTGCGCAAAGTAGAGACAGAGAAATCTGACACAAGAGTATCGCATAGCGCCAATGATGGTCATTATTTGGGTAAAAAATATGCTTGGCGTATTTACGGTATGTCTGTAGCTCGTGATACTTTTGATGATTATCTTGAAGCAATAAAACACCCTAAAGTTAATTGCTTCACTGAAGGATCTCCGTCAATAGCATACAAAGATGTAGGTATCGATGTTGCTATGGATAATTTAATTAAATCCTGCGTTAAAGTTGGCAAGGCAGGGAACAGATTTTCATCTCATTTGCTGCCAGCTAAGAAGTGGTTCCAAGTTAAAGGGTTAACTGCAATTACGGATAAAAAGTGATACTTAACAATCCGCGTCATTCGGGGCCTGCGGCCCCTGCGACGCTCACAAGTTCGCGCGCATGCGCGGGGCGTTAATGTCCGCTATTCGCTCATAGCTGAAGATTAATAAACTGGATGACTGCTGAAACTGGTGGTTACGTGAAAGTGCAACGGGGTGGTAAGCAGCCAGTGATCGTGGTGGTAGATTGTAGTTACATGTTACACACAAGTTTACGAAAAAAATTCCGGCATCAGGAAGGTGTTTGCAAGGACGGACAGAAAAACAGATAGCAGAACTTAAGTTTGAGTTCAGTATCAGCTGCTAGCTTTAAAGCATATTGTGGCATGTAGTCGCAATTAACGTCTTTAACAAGGAAATTGAAATGATGCCCACACCAACTATTTTTTCAGGTCCGCTTGTTGTCGCTTTATGTCTGGCCGCCCTGGCCGCAGCAACTCCTTCGCTGGCTCAGACGCAGGCCAGCTGCAGTGCGTTGAAAGGTTGTGAACAGAAATTCTGTGAAATGGAAGTTCAACTCACTATGGCAAAACAAACTGGCGACACCAATAAGCTTGCCGGTTTACAAATGGCGCTGGATAACGCCAGAACAAATTGCAGTGACAATAGATTAAAAGAGGGATTGACGGAGAAACTGGCTGACGCCAATAAAAAGTTGGTGCGGTATCAGGCTGATTTACAGCAGGCAGAGCTGGACGGTAAAAAAGACAAAGTAGTGAAATACCGGCAAAAGCTGGAGGAGACCAGCAGTGAGATCAACAGATTAAAAGCTCAGCTGAGCCAGATAGAACAACTGCCTCAGTGAGCTTCGTATTTCGCTCTCTCGCACTATAGAGCGCAACATTCAGACGTTATCTGGCCTGAATGTTGTGCAGCGCCTTTAGTTCGCCTGTCTGCATATTCAGCATAAAATCAGCATTAGGCTGACCTCGCAAAAAGCCATCAATGATGTGAAACAAAGCTGAAAACTGGTACTGGCTGTACTGTGTCAGAGTCCAGTTTTGCCAATGCTGAACTTTTGCTGCTGTGGCCGGTTGCTGCCAGACTGACGTAAAAAAGCCATATTGTTTCAGGCGCTGTGCAGTAATGTCAGGCAGAGCCAGTTCGCCTGCGTTTTGCAGCCTGTAAAAGTCGAAGACTAAATCAAAACCTGTCCAGCTGGCTAAATCCTCCAGGCGTAACCCTGCAGCTGAGGTTTGAGCTATAGCCTTTGTTCTGGCATGCTGCCATTCAGGGCTTTGGCTCAGTTGCTGCAAGAGCTCGGGGGTAAACTCTTTGAGCTTGACGTCGCTGTTTAACTGAGAGAGCACCAGCATTTGCTCAGCATTTAAAGCAAGCAACAAGTGCCGCAGTTCGTCCGGCCAGTCTTTGGGTAAGAAGCGTAAACGGGTTAGCTCGCGTAAGTGGCCATTAGCAAATTCCCGATAGTTTTTGGCCTGCAAAATACGGGCATCCCATAACGGCAGCTGGTCTTGCTTCAGTTGCTGCCATTCCTTTTGATAATGCTCAAACAGCTGATCAAAGCCCGGTACCTGCTCCAGCACTATGGTTTGAACCTTCACTTGATCTTTGCTTGTCAGCGTCAGTAATTTATAGGCTGGCACATAAGCGGCTAAAGAGGGCGCCTGAATATTAACCAGACTATTGCCGTTGTCTGAATGAACGACGGCGGTATTATTCAGATGCATATGGCCACCAATATGCAGCTTGACTCCTAAGTCGGCTAAGCTGTGGCTGATTTGTTGGTGTGGGCTGCGTGACAATTGTCCACGCTCTTCACCTAATAAAGCAGCAATAGGTTGGGTTTGGCCCTGATAAAACTCGATCATCGGATAATGGCTAAAAGTGATAAGGGTTTTACCCTGAATTTTGGCCCGCTCTGCCACTTGCTTCACCCAGGCTATCACTTGCGGCTTGTAGTCAAACATAGCGTTGTAACCAGCATTGCCTGAGCCTTCAAAGTCCGCGGCTTGATTGGCTTTGCCTGTGCTTGTGTTGGGTGAGGAGGCTTTAGGTTTGTAGACATTGGCGTCTATGGCCAATAACCATAGTCCTTGCACTGGTTCCACCAGATAACTGGCGTCAGGAATAATATGACAATTGCTGTAGCCTGGTTTTTTATAAGCGCCGCCGGCACCTTGCTGACAAATTTCAAACTGACGTTGAGTTAAATCAGACTGGGCCAAAGCTTCGCTGTAGTTGTATTGAGCCTGAGCGTAGTTGCTGTAGGGTGTTTCCCAATACAAATCTTCGGCTTTGGGGTAAAAACCAAAATCGGCAAGTTCGGCTGTTAATTCTGCGTACCCCAGCTCTTTTACTTCTTCGGTGCAAACCACTGCTTTATCTGAGCTGGTGCAAGGCTCTGAACCCGGACTAAAGATAGCCAGAGGTCGACCATCTGTTCCTAAGTAGTCGGGTTTGCCGGCCGGCTGGGCATAAGGCCGTACCGGGTCGTGATTGCCCAACGTCAGTAAAAACTTCAGGCCATAAGTGGCGCTGTAGTGCTGCAAAAGCTGTTTTAAACCACGGATATGTACTGTCTGACCATCGTCACTAAAGTCACCGGGCAGCACCACCAGTTTGACCTTGCGACGTACCAAATCATCTAAAGCTGCGCGTAGCGCAAAGTAGTTTTCGTTAAAAAGCCGGGTGGATTGCAGCTGAGCGGCCATAGTGCGGATAGTGGCCGCTTTGCCTGTGCTTTTACTTGTAAGGCCTTTAAAGCTGTCATCAGAAAATTGTGCATAGACATCGTGAAAGTGTACGTCTGGTAAAAAGGCGATTTGAAGCGGCTGGCTTGGTTTGGCAGCTAATGCAGGCAGACAGAATAAAGCCAATACAGTGCCAAAGAAATGAGTTTTCATCAGTAAAGCTGTCCTTGTAATCCGAATAAAAAAAGCCACAGGGATACTGTGGCCTTACTAAGTTTTATCACTTAAACAATCTGAAGAACAGGATTAGAAATCTGCACGCAGACCTAAACTTACACGTCTGCCAGAAAACTCATACATCACAGGGAAAGCTGGGTTCATGGTGTAACCTGAGGTTTCTTCGTCTGTCATATTGATGCCTTTTAAGCTCAGCTTGACGTTGTCAGTCAATTGGTAGCCTAAGGCGATATCCGTTTGACCGTAGGCGTCACGGTATACCGGGTACATATTCAGGTGAATGTACTCTACGTACTTGTCTTTGTAGTTGTAAGACACACGAGCATCAAAGCTATCGTTTTCGTAGTACAGCGTAAAGTTGTAAGTTTTGTCTGCTAAACCTTCAGGTGGGGTTGGAATATCTAAATCCGACGCACCTGTTAAGGTATTGTCCAGCATGGTGTAGTTAGCATTAATACCAAAACCGTCCAGTGATTCGCTCAGCATAGTCAGAGGTAACTGGGCTATTAATTCCAGACCTGTAACTTTGTAAGAACCTTCAGCATTGACAGGTTGGAACACTTCAAAGTCGTAATAACCATCCAGTGAGCCGTCTGCATTACGCTTTTCTACATCTTTCACTATGCCGGTCATTTCTTCACGTACTACACCTTCGATATCTTTCCAGAAGTAAGATGCCGCCAGAATACCGCCATTTTCCATATACCATTCAACACCGGTTTCCCACTGTTTGGCTTTGGTTGGCTTCAGACCCGGGTTTCCGTCCTTAAAGCGGAATTCGTTCCAGCTGACTGTACGTTTGTAGGCGATGTCGCCTAAGGCCGGACGCATCAGGGTTTCTGACGCAGCAGTACGCCAAATGACATCTTCAGCAACTTCAACTGTCAGGTTAAAGCTTGGTAATACATCGTTGTAGCTGCCATCTGCAGACACTGGATCTTTGGTATAACCAGTAGTGCCATCTTCATTTTGGATTGGGTGGTAGCCAAAAGAGGTTACGTCAGTGTCCACTGCACGCACACCGGCGTTTAACTTGCTTGGTAAGCTGCCAATTTCGAAATCAAAATTGGTCATGGCGTATAAAGCAGTTACTGCTTCGTCAACACGGTAGTACTGGTTCACCTGGAATGGAGTAAAGAAACCTTCGTAACGGAAAGTGCGGCGGGCATAGTCGTTCGATACCTGCATCCAGTTCAGGTTTTTGGCCTGATAAGCACCGCCGGAAGCAATATCAGTGACATAACCTAACTCACTGTCTTTTAAAGTGCGTTTGTTCACGTATGAACTGTCGCCAGCTTTGGGCCCCTGAATTTTGATTTCACCGTAATTACGTTCTTTGGATTTGTCAGTGTAACGCACACCAAACTGCACACTGCTCAGAGCTGGCAACAGAGACCATTCCAGCTCTTTCTTAAAGTCGAGCTGAGCAGCGTATTTGTCGTCCTGCACTTCTTCCAGTTGAGTTTCATAAGCTTCAAACAGGTATTTGTCGGCAGCATTGTACATATCGATACTGGCCGGGTTGTCACTCTTAATGGTTTCACCACCATTCGCAGTCCAGCGGGTACGGGACGGAGCATAAGCCACATGTTTCAGGTTGGCGTAGTCTGCAGTTTTCTCAGCGCCTGAATACCCGACTAAAGCATTAATATCCCACCCGTTAACCAGCCAATCCATAGTGGCGCTGTATTGAGTGAAGTCTGTTTCATTGATACGTTCTTTGCTTAAAAATTCATGCTGAGTGGCTGTGTAAGACACGTCTGTCAGCACGACCATGCCATAGTCGGCCAGCGTGGTATCGTCATAAGCGTGGATAGTCTCTAAGGTACTGCGGCTTGATGCGGAATAGGCGGCAGCATCGTACTCGTCTTCGGTGTTGTCATAACCACCTAACATGGCGTCAAAAGTCAGGCTGAAGCTTGAACTGGGTTTGTATTGTAATGAAGCCGTGCCACCCCATTTGTCCTGCTCGCTTTGGAAAACACGGTCGCCCACTTTATCCTGGAAAATAATACGGCTGGTTTCGTCTTTATCTTTGAAATTGCTGACGATCACGCCTGCGTCACGCTCCAGAACTGCCGCAGCCTGAGTAGAGCGTGGTGCTGACGCTTCAAGGAAACGGCCCATAGGACGGAAGTTGATGCCAGAGTTTGAATCAGTTCTGTTGCTACGTTCTGCTTTAGAGAAAGACACTAAAGCGCCCCAGTCACCCCAGGTGTCGCTGGTAAGGAAGGAGAATTTAGGGTCGGTTTTTTCTGAAATCGAGTTATGGGCACCTTCAGCGGATACAACAAATTGAGCTTCGCTGTAATCGAAAGGTTTAGCTGTACCAATCTGTACTGAACCTGCGATACCGCCTTCTTCATCTGCAGCGGTAGGAGATTTTTGTACTGTAACGCTTTGGATGATTTCAGAGGCAAAAATATCAAATTCCACATCACGGCCACCACTGCCTGATGCCGTAGCCAGGTTATTGATCGACACATGAGTAAATTCAGAAGGGAGGCTTCGCACGTTGACTTTGCTGCCCAGGCCTTTGTTACGCTCTATAGTGACACCAGGCATACGTTGCAGAGCTTCTGCCAGGTTTTGCTCCGGGAAATCGGCGATATCTGTAGCTACGATAGAATCAGAGAAACCAATATTCTCTTTTTTCATATCAACGGCTTGTTCCAGACTTTTGCTATAAGTGCCTTTTACTGCGATGACTTCGACTTTCTGTTCAGTCTGCTTGTCTTGTGCGTAAGCAGGTAAGCTGATGGCTGTACCCAGCAGCAGCTGACCAATAGCCAGGCTTAATGCAGTGCGTTTTGATGCAATATGACGACGGTATTGACTCTGATTTTTCATTCCCAAACCCTTAGCTGATGTCATTGTTTTTTTGCGACCACACTATTTTATTGGCTGAGTGTAGTGGCCGTGCTCAACGACGGGCGAGATTACAGAGCAACTATGATGCTTTTATTTCAATGCACAACCGCTGTCAGGGTTTTGTTGTAAGCAAAGTGCAATGAAAAGGTTGCATCATTTTGCGGCTGCGGCTTTTGATATGTAACCGATTTCATTTTTCGTAATGTTGTTGAACGTAGTAAATTTATTGAAAATCATGCACCTATGAGTGATTTGTGCTGCTTTTTGTAAAGGTGTTCTGCGGCTTTGTTAACTGGTAGTGCGCAGAGTACAGCAACCATAATAAGACGTTTTTGTTTTTTCAAAAGGCGATAAAGCGTCACTTTTTTGCGATTAACTTTGCAACTTTCTCCGTTCGTTGTGGTTTTGGTCTGAGAGCTGTGGTGCAGATAAATTAAAGGTTGTGCCCGTAGCGCTGTCGGGTGCAGTATGTAAATTGCCCCCAAAACATAGCTTTATCTAAAGAGCTGAGTGAATGGCCAACCCAGGAGTGGTTATGTCTGATCGTAAAACTGCCAAAGATTTTCACCCCGAAACTCTGCGTTTATTTGATAAATATGTGCATGGAGATATTAGTCGCCGCGACTTTTTGGCAGGGGCTGCAAAGTTTGCCGTGGCTGGCATGACCGCCCTGACTATATTGCAGGCATTGACGCCAAATTATGCGATGGGCCAGCAAATTCAACCCGACGACCCGCAACTGGACTCTGAGTATCTGACCTGGCCAAGCCCAAAAGGTTACGGTGATTTACGGGGTTATCTGGTTAAACCCAAGGCAGTGACGGGAAAATTACCGCTGGTGCTGGTGGTGCATGAAAATCGGGGGTTAAACCCTCATATTGAAGATGTGGCACGCCGTCTGGCCTTGGCTGGTTTTATTGCATTTGCGCCAGATGCACTCTTTCCTCTGGGTGGTTATCCAGGAGATGAAGACAAAGCCCGCGCCATGTTTGCCTTGTTGGATCAGGATAAAACCCGGCAAGACTTTATTGCCAGCGTAGCGATTTTGCAAAAACTGCCGCAAGGCAATGGCAAAGTTGGTGTGGTCGGTTTTTGTTATGGCGGCGGCATGTCGAACTTCCTTGCAACTGAGTTACCTGACTTAGCTGCGGCAGTGCCATTTTATGGCCGACAAGCTGATTTAAACAAAGTGGCGGCTATTCAGGCGCCTTTGCTTATTCACTACGCCAGTGACGATGAGCGGGTGAATGCCGGAGCTCAAGCTTATGATGAAGCGCTAAAAGCTGCAGGCAAAAATGCCCAAAGTTATATCTATCCTGACACTCAGCATGGGTTTCATAACGACACCACGCCACGTTATGCTCAGGCGGCAGCAGAGCTGGCGTGGGGCCGCACAATCGAATTTTTTAAACAGCATTTGAGTTGATATAAAGGTGGAGCCAAAGATCATATGAGTTATCAGGCTATTAATTTTAAAGATAAATTTGCGAAGTTCGATAATCACTGGTCACCCCGTGTTATCGCAGAAATGAATGACTACCAGTTTAAACTGGTAAAAGTGGCTGGAGATTTTGTCTGGCACGATCATCCTGACACCGATGAAGTTTTTATTGTGATGGACGGGGTGTTGGACATCGAATTTGAAGATGGAAAAGTCACTTTAGCCGCCGGAGAAATGTTTGTGGTGCCTAAAGGCGTGAAACACAAACCCAGGGCTGTGCAGGAGTGCAAAGTACTGCTGGTAGAACCCAAAGGTGTGGTCAATACTGGCGACGCCACAAGCGAGCTAAAAGCCGAAAATGATGTATGGATTTAAATGGACAGGTCGTTTTAAATGAGCACTAAAATCAGAAATATTCAGAAAACCCTGCTGTCGGATAACTGGTACACCCTGAATAAATTTAGTTTTGACTATCAGAATCACCAGGGGGTATGGCAACAACAGCACCGTGAAGCCTATGACCGTGGCAATGGCGCTACTATTTTGTTGTACAACAGCGCTAAAGGCACTGTAATTTTAACCCGTCAGTTCCGTTTACCTACTTATATCAATGGTAATGCCGATGGTTTACTCATTGAAACCTGCGCTGGATTACTGGAGCAGGATAATCCGGAAGACTGCATTAAGCGAGAAGCCGAAGAAGAGACCGGCTACAAAGTAGACAAAGTGCAAAAGCTGTTTGAAGCCTATATGTCGCCGGGTTCTGTGACCGAAATCATTCATTTTTTCGCGGCTGAATACGCCGAAGACATGCAGG